>JAHJTN010000029.1 GCA_018829465.1 Bacteroidota bacterium
CAAGGTGTTTGGTTCTGCCCGCCTGTCCCCCTCCCGGGTATTGGGTGTCCCTGCTCCTTCTATGCTACTTGAGGTCCGGGTATCCGAGCTGCTCAAGTATAATCCTCTCCAAGCTGCTCCCGGTGCGGATGACCCGGAGTCTCGCGCGTCCGTTTTTGAAGGTCTTGGCGACTTGGGCTAGGCCCTCCGCCGTAACGGACACGTTGTTGGTCTCGCCGCACCAGCCCCGCAGGCGGGGCTCGTGGCTCTGGTTGGTGTGGGCAGGGTTCCTCTGGAGGCTGTAGTACTCGCTCCTGCTGCCGCGGCTGGTGTTCAGGCGGGACACCAGGAATCCCACCTCGCCGTCGCGCAGCTCGCTGTTGTACTCGTCGATGTAAATCATCTTAGTCCTCGATCTCCAGCCCGATCTTCCGGGCGTCCTCCATCGTGAGCACGAGCCCCTTGGGGTGCTCGTAGTAGGCGCTGACTGTGGAGTTGACCGGCCACACGCGGGCCAGTGTGACGCCCCCGCAGTGCTCGTCAAGCCGGGTGACCGGCTCTCCCTCATCCGCCCACAGCACGTCTACGTTCCCGTCTTTGTTGATGCGTCCAAAAATCTTGTCCATCGTTCTCTTCTCCTTGTCGCGGCCCCCTACGTCCCTAAGCCCCGTGCTTTCGCTACGGGGCCGGGGTGGTGGTTTTTTAGTCCTGGCAGAGGTAGGAGAGTATTCTCTCCGGGTTATCCAAGTGGACCTCCGTGAGACCCGTCGCGGTGGACAAAAAGTCCACGATGTACTGTGACTCGTGATCCCCCTCCTCACGCCCAACAAAATGGATCTCCCATTCCCCCTCCACGAGCAGCGCCTCGATGGACGCGCCGCTGCTTCCAGACGTCCACTTGAGGCGGTGGACATCCGGCTCTCCGTAGCCCATCCACCCCCCGAAATCCCCATCCTCCACCACATGCCGGGGCTTTAGAGGGGGTCTCCAATAGTCTGCCCTTGGCGACACCTCCCTTCCCCCAAATGAACAATCGGACATGTAGACCAGTCCCAGCCTGGCCTCGGTGCGCGGGATGCTGTTCGTCATCCGGATCGACAGTTCGCATAGGCGGGGCCACGTTGTTTTCCCTGTGATCTTGTTCATCTCATCTCCTTCTGCCGGTCTCCCGGCTGTTGCCGTCGTGCGGGTCGCATCCGCACCACACGATCTTGGCTGATGCTCGTGCCTCTTGGAGAGAGGCCTCAGCGCGGAGGAATGCGCAGTTTTTTCGAAAGAAGGCGCATTCCTCCGCAGTGGGGGTGTGGTCCAACTCCTTCCACACTGTTCCGCTTTTTCCCTCCTTCCGCCACTCGGAGATCTTCCACCTCGCGTGCGGGTGGAGACCCGTGAACCCGTATCCGTCGTCGAAGACATCTCTTTTTTTCCATCCTCCTGCGGACAGAAACAGATCGGTTAACCCATAAGATGACCCAAGACAGGTCACCTTATCGCCGTGAGGGTCACCGTGGGAGCGGGACCCGAAGTAGTATGTCCAGTTGATCATCTCAGCTCCTTCCAGTACAGCTCGCAGGCGAGCTGGTACAGCCCGCCCCCTCGGCTGTAGCGGTAGTCGTCGCGGTCCGCCGGAACTGACTGCGCCCCCATGTCGGCCAGTTCCACGGTCCCCTCATCCATGTCGAGCCACACCGCGTGGCGGCGGCCGTTCTGCGTGATGTACTTTTTAATCGGCTTCATGCTGCTGCCCTCCGAGCCCACCGGAAGATCCGGCAGGCCACTACAGAATTGACATTCGCTTCTATAACTCATCTCATCTCCTTGTGCCGGATGCACCTCGGCTGTTGTTGGCCTCGCCCGTAGGTCACGAACCTCCGCCGGCTGGACCGGGCGGGCGAGGGGCTGCTAGTCCCGGTCCTCCATCCGGCAGATCTGCCGGGGGTGATCGGCTCTCCCGTCCAAGCTCACTACACGAAGTTCAAGTCCTGGCAACGCACCAGGATCGATCTCGCATAGCGAGGTGTCGAGCCATACCTGGCGCCCCCTGCTGAGGTGCACCGTTTCCCCGGCGAGGACCCTCGCCGCCTGCGCCCGATCTAGCCCCACAGTTTGAGTTTCTAGGATTTTTTCGATTGTCCAGGTGTATTTTTTCATCATTGTTCTCCCCTCGCCTGCCGGATCCTCTTATTGACCTCCAGGCACGCTCTTTCGAGGTCTTTTGTTTTGTGGTAGCACTCCTCGGCCCACCGCCGAGCCTCCTCGATATCCGAGGCAAACCGCGCCTCGGCATGAACGTACGACAAGTCCAGATTCGCCTCTCTCAGCTGGATCTCGGCCCGATCCAGCTCTTTCTTAATTCGCAGAGATGTTTTACACATCTCTCTGATTATCGGATCTCCCATTTTCTTTTTCTCCTCCTGTTGGCCTCGCCCGTCGGGCATGATCCGCGCCGGCGATCTGGGCGGGCGAGGGTGCTGCTAGACAGGATTTCCTGTAGAGAGAAACGTCAGGACTCGGAGGTTTCGCTTGTGCTCAGCATCAACCATGTCCTGTTCTGACACGACAGGCCCCTCGTTGGCCGTTGCGCTAGCGCAACAGATCAACGCGTCGAGGGGCCTACCTCCCTCGAGGGCCATTACCGCTTTGCTCGTCATTTCGGTCGTCCCCCTCATCGGGGGGTACGTTTCGTAAAGCTCTCGTGCATTCTCATATGACGAGGCGGCGAGATACGCCGCGGCTGCCGCTCGATGCTCCCTGTCGGGGCAGGTGAGGCTGTATCTTTCGATGGCTCTCCTGACCGCCATTTTGGCGGTTTCCGCCAATGCAGCTGTCCCCTCTGCTGCCCTCCCTGCTTCAACAAGCTCGTTTTCATAGTAATTCGCGATCATCCAGTTGGGGGTGGTGTTCCGGTCCATCATCTTATCTCCTTGCGCCGGTCACCCGGCTGTTGTTGGCCTCGCCCGTAGGTCGTGAACCTCCGCCGGCTGGACCGGGCGGGCGAGGGGCTGCTAGTCTTGGGAGCGGTACGATAACGGGAGGTCTTCCTCCGTCAGGCCGCCGCTCAGGATGCCCGCGGCGTCCCTCTTTCCGAGATAGGTGCCAATTGGCTCTTCGTTATCTTTCAGATCTTCCAGCTCACTCTCCGTGAAACCGCAGATCCGCCCTGTCAACTCCCCATAAAAATATACCGCGCACTTACACTCGCGGTCTCTGTCTTCTGGTTTGCAAATCAAGTGCGGATACGTCACGCACCCGCATCCCTTGCAAGTCCCTGAGAGCCGGTATTCTGGCAACTGGTTTTTGCTGAACTCCCACGTTTTCCCCCATGCTTCCCATTTTTGGTCTTCCATTTCGTCTCTCCTCGTAATTGGCCCCACCCGTCGTTCCGGCTAAGCCGGGTGAGGGGGGGTATCTCTATCCTCTCTCTTTCCACCCCTGCCCAGCCTTACAGGTTACAGGAGGGCAGGATTTCTGTCAAGACCTTTCAGGGCTGTAGCCCGCAGGGCTACCAGGTGGCTTCGAGGAAGCCCCAGAGAGCCTCCTCGTAGATTTCCAATTCCAGACGTGCCAGCGTGGCTCGTCGGAGCCACAGGCTCCGCTCCTCTGGGACTGCGGCTTCAGCCTGCTCGCGCAAGCGCAATGCCCTGCCCATCAGATCCGGGAGGACCGCGTTCCCGACCGCCTCCAGGGCTGACGTCTCCACGACTGGGTCAAGTCGGGTCATTGGTGGCCTCCGATGCTTCCTCCAAGATCTGGTCGAATGCCTCCTTCGATACCTCGAATGGAGCCATCTCCGCTTCGTAAGCAGGCGGGTCCGCCAAGTAGCCGGCTCCCCCGAACCACTGACCCGCTCCGAAATCCTCTTTGTAGTAGGTGTAGGAGTCATGCTCGACCCCTACATCAGTGGGCTTGGTGGTGTCAAACTGGGTCGAGCCCAGCTCGAGTATTATGTAGTATTTCTTCATTACATCCCCCTCGTTGATGCTTGCAGCCGGAGCTGCAGCGTGGGCCTCAGAGGTCGAGCGTACGACGCTACGGCCACGCTCCAGTTCAGTTCTTCCATGATCTCCTGGTTGGCCATGAGGCCA
>JAHJTN010000028.1 GCA_018829465.1 Bacteroidota bacterium
ACAGTACCAGCACCTCAAAGTCCAACGCCTTTTCCTTGGCGGTGATATAGGTGGTGAAGAAAAACAGATAGATCAGCGACAGAAAGCTCATGACGCGTATGTTGCTGGCCTTGCCGTCGGCATCCTCGAATATCTGCGAAATTTTCATCATCATCTCCTTATCGTTTGTCCAGCTTTTTATCAATCTTCTCCAACTGCGTGGCCAATCCATCCAGGCGTACCAGGATCACTTGATTGGTCGCACTATTAGTGGCCGCTGTGCTCGCCACTATCCGCATTTCCATTTGTAATTCTTTTTCTACTACTTGCACAAACGGCACCATGCCGCGATGATACGGCTCGTTGATATGCCAGCCAATCACGCCGCTGGCCAGCGTGATTATTACAATGGCAATACTCCCGAAAATGGTCAATCGCGTAGTATGATTCTCCTGCACTTTCTCAATCGCTGAGATGGTTTTTTCATAGGTGGCCATTCGCTTTCTCACCTCCAGTAATTGCAACTCAATGCCGGCTTCTTGCATTTAATAGGTCTCCTCTGCACACCGAATCTGTTCATCCCCTAGATCCGCACTCTTCAGTAAGGACATGAGGAATAGTATAGCTATGGCTATAACAAATCCCAGAATAAAGCCGAAGGAAAAATAAAACCAGGCCATATCACAAGCTCATCAAGAATGATTTCGTCGCTGCCAGGAAGCCGGCCACGTTGTTACGATGCACCTCGTAACGTCCCGTGCTGACTGGGAAGTGCTGGGGAGCCAGTGTCAAGCCCAGTGTCCAGAACCGTTGCACCTGCACCGGCCAGGAGCTAAAGGGCACATCGATGCAGACATACATCGCATCGAACGGTTTAGCATCTACTATGATCAGGATGTTGTTGGCTGCCAGCGTCGAATCTACGACGAGCGAATCCACGCCAACCACGCCAATGAGGGACGCCTGTAACTGGTTCGCCAACGCCAGCGATAACAGGCTGTCGAGCTTACTCTGTTCCACCGCCACCGTGGCCTGCTGCGCGGCGATCTGTTCAGGCGTCACGGCAAAGGCCCATGTAGCAAATCCTGCTACCAGCCAGATCAACGATAGCACTGCCAGCGCCTCCAATATTTGCATAAGAGATTTCATTTCTCCATATCCTTCTATGAGTGAAATTTTCCTATGATCCATAATCAATAGCAACTATGTTGCCATTGAGCACTCCGAATGAATTTATTTTAGGCTCAACTGGAATGGAATAGTCTTCCCTGTGCATCCACTGATCCACGTTCATGCCTTTCCATTCTTTCTCGGTAAGTGGTCTAGCATACTTCATTACAACTAACCATCCTCCTGGTATGGATGCTACTACGGGACAAAGTTCTGACCACTCGGCACGAGAAAACTTTCGTTCTTGTAAATTAGCAAGCAGTCCTAGAAGAAAATGACCCCAAGAATATATTCTTGGTATTTTTATCACCCATCGTCCTACTCTGAAGACTGATCGAGTTGCCCCTTTAGCTAACATATGAACAGAATGTGGACGCATATCTGAGATACTAAGGATTCCCGGCACTGGTTACGCCCGAGCCGACATCTTCCAACGTACCAAAGTCCATGCCTACCACGGCGATCTGCTCAGGCGTCACCGCATCGGCGGGAAGGACGAAGAGTAGTGCCAGCAACACGCCAGCGACGAAAGCTGCAATGTTCAGTTTCGTTGATTCTTTCATGGTTGCCTCCTTAAGGCTGAACATTATTGGCGTTGACGGTTCCTGTTCCATTGTCAATGATGTATCCCCAGATGAACGTATTCCCCGTCAAGATATTCTTCACCGCCCCGGAGCGAATACTAAATTGCCCCTTAAACTCGTTCCCTTGTACGCGGCAACTATCTGCCGTGCCCAAAAACACAGCCGCCGAAGTGCCACCAGAGAAAGATGCGTCAAGAAGGGATACATTAGGGGTATAGTTGTCTATGGCGTGCCCGCCTGCTAAAAAGGAGCCTCCTCGTACATGTGCCCCTTTCCCTGACACCTCGCCGGTTATACTGATAGCAACGTTATCAGCCCAGGCAACGGTCGTGTTTTCCAAAAGCGCATTAGCCGCATCTGTTAATTGTATTCCATTGTTATCAGCTCCCCGGACATTTATGTTTTGCATGATGGCATGATCGCCACTAAATGTAATAGCATTCTGTCCCCCACCTGCACCTGCTATAGCCGTGGAGAAATCCATATCGCTCACGGTTACAGAATCAGCAATAAAAGCAAGGGCTGGTGCGGTGAGCAGGCTGGCATTTGTTACTAACGTAGCCGGGCCATCGCCCCAAAGCTGAAACTTGACCGGGATCGAAGTGATCGGATCATTGTAAGTCCCCGCCTTGACGTGCCCGGCCTTCGTGTTGACGACACTGGCTGCGTTGAGCATATCCTGAATTTTCCAAAAATTTCCATAGCCTGCACTGTCCGCCTCCAGCGTCGACCCGAACATCACGCTTCGATCCTGATACTCCCGCGCCGCCAGCGCCTCGACGGATACCTCGTTGCCGATCCGCCGATACTTGAGCGATCCGCCGATGTAGATTTCGAGCGAGTCGCCTACCGACTTGGGACCGAAGACGGCGTGGTTGAGTGTGCCGCAGCCCGTGCACTTGAACGTATCCTGTACAGCCCCGGTCTGGCTCATCAGCGTCACTTCGTTGGCGCTCGTCACGAGGACGTGCTGGCCGCTCGGATCGGCCTCGATGGCCTTGACGGCCAGCGTCGGCAAGAGGTCGGAAGTCGGGGACTGGATGGCTTCCTGGCCATTCTTGTGGATTTCACTAACTATGGAAGCGACCAGGATATTTTTAGTAAATACAGGAGGAGTAATATCACCATCATAATAATTGCTATTACCTCCAGAATTTTGATTCAAACATCCGACACGAACATTGTCTAAGGTAGGCAAAGAAGAATACCAAAAGGTTTTATTGACAGAGACACTAAACGTGATTACAATCGGCACTCCATTTACGTATAATGCAGGGCTAACTCCATCATGGACCAATGCTACATGAGTCCACTGTGTAGCTCCGTTTGGGAATATGGCTGAGGAAGTTAGAAATGACCATTGCACCGCTGCGGCGTTACGAGCAGAAGCGCCTATTTGGCCTGGCGCGCTTATCTGTAAATTTAAATTTATAAGAGCATCTGTGTCCCCAAGGCTACAAAAAATCTGCAATGCGGAAGGTTGTCCATCGTCCGGCTTAATCCATAGATCAATCGATCCATATGTGTCAGAGGTAATAGCAGGAATCAAATTATCAATATTTACAGCTTGACTTGTTCCATCGAAGCGCCATGCATGACTTAATGGTCCATTTACAGTCTCAACGAAGGTGCAAACAGTTCCACCTGTAGAAAACGTGCCTACAACTTGAGCAGTAGATGCAGGGGAGAAACCTATAGCAACGTCCCCAACCAGTATCGGGCTGACAAATGCATCGGTTTTGTACTGCTTTGCGCCGTTGGTGTTGTCGCCCGCCTTGCTATGCAGGAACACCAGACCAGAATCATTTCCAGCAATAAAAAGAGGCGAGTTATTCCCGGCTCCACTGGCCCCTGGAAGCTCTTCCACATCCGACAAGATCAAGGCATCGCCGTACTTCCACTTCTGACTGCCTACCCCCTGATTGCTCCAGGACCAGTCCTTCGCAAAGGCATCGCCGGTAATCCGCGAGGGCGACATGATCCAGACCAGCGAATCGCGGGCCGCACCGGAAACGGCGTAGACCAGACCGCCGCCTGCAAGATCGCGCTGTGCCAGAATAGAGCCGGTGATGCCACTGTCGTAGATGGAGAGAGTCTTTGCGGCATTGTAGGAAAAGCGGGACAAGCCGCCTGCCGTGCCTGCACTGGCCAGGCTCAACTGTCTCCCGAAGGCGTCCCGGTGGAACGGCCAGGGCGAACGGATCGCCGCGACGGAGTTGACGGCATCGTTGACGATCCCATTACTGTTACCTGTGTTCCATACACCTAATACTGAGTTCCTATTGCTCAGGTTTCCCTTAAATACATATCTACTTGTACTATTTATTAGGTCAGCACGGTCGCCTAAAAAGTCGATTATAGTTAGTGCCGCCCCCCCAGTGCCGCTTATAAAGTATTTACCGTCCTTTATTACTAATCCCGTAGAAGGAGCGGCACGTAACCAGTTATTGGCATCGCTCTCAAACACATACGCCTTGCTCTGATTCGCTCCATCGACGATCACCAAGCTATCGCCCGCGTTCGTAATCAGGCCGACGCCATAGTCAGGATGCCGCCTCACAATGCTCGTGCTCCCCTCGATCTGGCGATACTCGTCATACATGCTGACGAGCTTCATCTTCCCATCGCCGCCGACGACGAACTTCCCCAGTTGATTCTTGTCGTGCAGGTCGAACGGCTCGAAGCGCTTGACGGACAGAGCGACGGTGGTGTCGGTGCGGCCAATCACAAACGGACCTTTCACCGTCGTCTTACTGGCGTTGACCGTCACCGCGTCCGCGCCGTCGCCAATCACTGCCGCGCCAGAGACGTTGAGCGTGGTCACCGCTGCCGTTGAAGGCGTAGACGTACCCAGGGTAGTGGCGTCCACCGTACCCCCATTAATATCGGCAGTAGTGACCGTTCCAATATTTGTCCATGTGCCAGTGACAGTTACGCCATTACTCAGCGTCCAGGCCGCTGGATGGAACGTCAAAGCATCCCCCGAGGCATCCCCTACGGTAGTATTGCCGTTG
>JAHJTN010000026.1 GCA_018829465.1 Bacteroidota bacterium
AAAGAATCGAATGTTCCAATATCTCTATCCATATCCCATTCAACATTTTGATATAGAATGTATTGATCAGGACGATCCTGTGGATTAAACAAATTTATATAACAGAACGTACTAGGCTCTGTATTCGTATTACAGTTATAAACTGTAAAGATTATAGATATGCTAAAAATAATAAAAATAAGAATTGATAAGATCGATGGGAGTCGATTCTGCCTTCTTAAACTATCAGTTTCCTCAGCAAGTTTTCGATATTCTTTTTGTTTCTTTTTTAGTTCTTCCTGAATTCTTCCATATTGCTCGGCCAAAAGTGTCAACTCTTCATTACTATTCATTTTTTTTCTCTTATATTAATAGATTTGACGATAAATACTTTTTTTTACTGCGAGATAATAAATAAGTTTTAAACTTAGCAGTTTAGTTTAGAACTATATTCGACCCAATTAGTTCCATTATATATAAAGGAAACAGTTGAATATTTTTCACTTGTTGCAGAAATCACTTCATTTAACTTAAAGATGGCATTCCATGCGATTGTATAAGAATTCCCAGTAGATTGATAGAAAACGAATTTTAGTTCTGTTCCTGGAATCATTTTTGTTGGAGCTGAAACTGTTGTGCTTTCAGTTAAAGTATGAAATATTCCCGTTCCTAATGAACAATCGACTGCAATTGCTCCTGCTGAAGATGTAACCGTTTTTCCTTTATTAAAGGTTAATCGGCTGCTTGAGTCAGTAATTGTGCCGGTAACGATTGAATCTAAGATTGTGATCGCTCCTGATCCGGCAGAAGCAATTAAATTGTCATCTATATAAGAGTTTCTTATTATGCCGGTAATTCCACTTCCTAATGTAACTGCGGCTCGGCCTTTAACTTCCGACCAATCAAGAACAGATGTTCCAGATATTGTTAATTCTGAAGAACCTTGATCTCCATTAGACAGATCTCTAAAGATTAAATTTCTATTAGAATTGATAACAATTCCATCTGGAATATAACTCTTAGAAATAGCGATATCACCGTAACCTGCTGTAACGTTTACTTCTAAATCATTCCAAACGCGACTATTTGAAATTACAAAAGAATAGAACGTATAGTAATGATATCCATCAGGATCTGTACTAGAATAATCAAAATTTAAATCTCCAATAGAACTTCCTATAACTTCAATTGAGGCACATCCATCGCAATCTACTTTAGGAGAACAGGACGTTCCAATTGCACAAGCCCCACAATTTCGTAATCTAATTGCAGAACCAGCTCCAGAAGCATTATTAATATAATGTCCAGGTTTAAATTCCACATACCCACAAAAAGCAGTTGCGTTTGCTCCTTGATCTCCTTTGACGCCTAGAAGGCTTATTGTATCTGTACCTGATGGAGATGAGATTATAATATTCCCATCAACTCCAAAGTAATGCATTCCTTCCCCGTTATTAACTAAATTAGAATAAATACCGGAGGATAAATATGTAGTTAAACTTGCAGGAGTTGCATTTGAACAAACAATACATCCAGTAGTCGCTGAGTTAATCTGAGCGTTCCCGTCAAATCCTCTTAAAAAGATACCAGATGATCCAGTATACTTTGCTGGAGATGATAAATTGGTATTACCAATTATATTAACCGTAACTGCATTTGTTCCTAATCCAGTTAAAGTACTTATAAAATCAAAACAACCTTGTAATGTTTTGAAAGCTTTAGAAGCTGATTTACCAAAATTTTGATCCGATCCATTAATTTCATCAACATAATAATTATGAATATTAGGCCATTGGTTATATAGAAAGTAAGATGATCTCATTTGTTTTAAACCTCATTTATAGTTTAGTCTAAAACAAAATAAATATAAATAATTTTAATTTAAAGGTGGAGCAAAGAGTAAGAGATTATTCGTTTCTTCGATGATATTATTATTTCCGAAAGCTTTTGCTCTTATAATAATTTCTTCTAAGAAAGCTCCTGTAGTTCTTTCTGTTAATAAAACTAATTCTCGGATTAAATCTTCATCGATTTTATGATGATGTTTTGTACAAAACGAATTCAGAAGTAACTCTCTTTCATTTTTATCGGGATAACCAAGTTGAATAATCTCATCAATTCTTCCTGGTCGACCACCTTCTACATAAAGAGATCCTCTTTCAAGAGAAGGAATTGTATCTGTCATATAAGTTAAGATTAGAATCGTTCCTGCGGCTCTAACCTTTTCCAAAAAATCAAGTATATTTTCTGGAAGACGTTCTTTACTCCAATCAATATCATTAACTATTGCTACAGTCGGTTTACATAATTTAATTAGTTCTAATATTTCATGAGAATTAAGACCAGACCATTTTGCTATGCTTGTTACATCAAGTACTCTTCCATTTGGAATAATCGAAACTCCAATTGAATGAGATAAAATTGTTTTTCCTGAACCAGAAGGCCCTTCAATCATAAGAGTAAATGAACTATTTAATCTTTTTTGATATCGAGTAACATAGTTTGAAACCCCGATTGTTCCAATATATAGAGGGGAGACCAAAGGAGTAATAGAAAATCCGTTACTGGATTTGCTTACGCAAATACTTTTATATTCTTTCCAGAAGAAAGTTTGACCCAGATATTCTTTAATTTTCTCTAAATTTCCGGAGAAATAAAAATCAGTAAAACCTTTTTCTTCGGATGCCATAATTCCAATCAGATCTCCATGGGGTGTTGAACTTATTTCGAAAATTGAGGAATAAAAGCTCTTGCTATTTTTAATGATTTTTCGTTTTGGATCTAATTGAATTAATAAAGATAGAATATTATCTTGATCTCCAGGAACGATTTCATATCCAAGTGTCTTTAAAAGTCCGGAAACTCCATCATCTAATTTAAAAAGAAATTCTAATATTTCCGATATAAGAGATGGAACATAAATTAGTTTCGCTAATCCTTTAGCTTTCCATATTTCGGAACAACGATCAGCTATCCCCCAAGTTGAAGCAAGAGTATCTTGCATATCCAAAATCTTTAAAATTGATAAGTTTTTCTTCATGATCTTTCTTTCTTTTATTTATTCCGGGAATAAGGGTTTGAACCTTAATTTACTGATCCACAGTCAGTCGATCTAGCCAATTGATCTATTCCCGGCGCTGGAATTAATAGTCTAGAAGGCTGAAATTATTTGCAAACTCATAAGGGAAACGATCTCTTTGATCTAGAATAGTATCAAAAATCACTTCGTTGTCAAAGAGATCGTCTTCCGCGATCAAGAGATAGTGTGTATCATTCTTCCAATGAGTTAGTAAAGCTTCTCTTGCTTTTGGCCGCGAGAACTCATCCTTCCAAGATCTGACAGAGAAGTAAACTTTACATTCTCCGCTCGTGTTTGGTGTCTTGTGATACATGATTGAAAAGATTTGAGAGTCGTCGATATTAAATCTAAGCCGCCAACCTTGTTCTCTCAGCTGTTTCATAGATTCAGTAACGTATTCTTTCTTACTACTAAACTTTTCCATTTTTAATCCTTTTTCTTCCTTTTTAATTGGAAAGGTAGTCCCGATTTCAACCGGAAGGGTCACTCCAAACGCTTGAGCTAAAAAATCCATTATTCCATAAGTTTTCTCTTTCATAATTATCTTTTAATCTTCCCCAATTTCTTTCCAACGAAGATGACTTATTCGATCGACTGGGATAATGCAAATAACTGATCCGTCAAAATCTCTAAGCGTATAATTAATTAAGTCGTAGTCTACTTTTGCTCCGATCACAGTTGTTCGTTTTCCTGTTCCTTTATATATAGCGTCTCTAAATGTAATCTCGAAAACTTCATTTTCCATTAGTCGTCATACACCATTTGTCTGCACATAAATGGTCCGTAACCTTCGGCAATACATTGATCGTATTGTTCTTCGGCCCTAATAATGCTCCATACCAATGCTATGACAAAGATTGCGATTCCGATGATCCACCAAATTGGATTATCTCCCATAATTCATTCCTTTGTTATTTTGTTATATATATTCTCATTTGTTTTTTAATTAGAGGACAATCGAGATGGACAGGATGTTCTCTTTTAATTGCGTACCACCCATAATATTTTTAATCTGTCCATTCATCACTAAAGTTTGGTCCATCTGGATGGGTACAGTTATAGTCCCGAAAATCATATCCATAACGATAGTCAAAGTAATTGAATATACAATTATTACAACATTCAATTTTTACGGTTTTAATTTTAAATGAATTTTTGACTTTTATTTTCTTCATTAATGTTCTCCTTTTAGCTTCTGTATTTCTTTGTTATCTTGATTCCTTTAAATTCGAAAAAACATCAAAATAATTTTTTAGGAGAGTTTCTTTTCTTCTTTGATATACTTTGAAGTTCTTTCTAGTATACTGGTAGTTTTTATCTAATTGAAATAGAAATTTACAGAAGGTATTTTCTAGATTAGTAAGTGAAAGCTCTGGAGTTTTTTCTTCGAACTTCTCTTTAATAGGATCTTGAATTGTTTGTCCAGCAGGATAGAATTCTTTTGTTCCGCCGCTGAAAGAAAAAAACACTGAAAGTCCGCAACACATTGCTTCTGGAATAACTTTCGGAGCGGCATCTCTATATGAGAGATTAATGAATCCTTTTCCTCTACGTAGAATAGAAGCTAATTCCTGCGGTTCTTTTATTTCGCCGGTAAAAACTAAATTTCTTTCTAAAACATATTTAGTTTCAGGCTTTCCTATAAAAATAAACTGGAGATCTTTAAAGTGATGAGCCAGATAAAGAATTGAACTAAATCTTTTTTCTTCCCTTTTCCAGGAGGAAGCAGTGGTGATAACTATATTCTCTTGAATAGGTTCTTCACTTGGATAGAAATAGTTTGTATCTACCCAATTAAGAATTACTTTATTCGGTACATTTAGAGGATTATATAATTCTTCATATTGATTCTTAGAAAATTCAGAAATGAAGATTACATAATCACTTTTTTCTGCCGCCGCGTTTAAAGAAATATTTCTTTCAATATTTTTTTTCTGCCAAAAGACTCCATCCATTCTTTTGACTCGCGGAAGATTAAAATTATCTACCCATGCTGGATAAACATCATTTGTAAAAATGATATCAGCTTGTTCTGGGGAAGAAACGAACTCAGCTTCATATTCTTTCGCATGCTTCTTTAGCATAGTAACAACACTATTCTCTAAGAGTCCTCCGTGTCCTCTATGTCGAGGTCTCTCTGAAGAATTTGATACATCTAAAATTCGCATAGTTTTTTACATCTTTCATTTACTCATAGTGGGATTTGTAAAGCTAAGCCAGGTTCGAAGACTTATCAATTAACTATTTCTGGAAGAAAGCAGGTCGTTAGATTTTGTAATTGGCTTTATCAAGATGCTTTTTTGTTTCTTAGTCGGAAATATCAGAAATATCTAATTTTAAAAGGATAAATGTTGTCCGGCCTTTTTATTAAAAAAATAGCACACGTCTAAACAATTAGCACGGCAGATAGGATCTTGATATACGTTATGAGATTCGCTCCAATTGATTCTTTCCTGACGCATATTAGGTCCGACTTCACCAATTGGTCTTCCTCCTTCTCTCATATAAATAATACAAGGGAAGTGATGATTACCAGCAACAGCAGAATCATCCATCACTAAATAACATCTGTTATGTTCTGGATTAGAAATCCCTCGAACTTCTTTCTGAGTGAGTATATTATTAACTCTATAGTTCAAAATC
>JAHJTN010000004.1 GCA_018829465.1 Bacteroidota bacterium
CGTTAGCAACCATTATGCAGTCTCCCGAATAATAGTTGCACATTTTACTTTCATCCACCATAGATATAGTTTTGCTTTCCATAGCTTTTGAGTGTGCCATTTAAGTTTTCCGTCTTTAAATACAGTAAAAGCTCCTTGTGATTTTCCGTCTCCATAGTCAACACCGCAAATATAACGGTTGCTAACACCAGCTATATTTAATTGCTGGTTTAGTGGTGTATAGGAGTTTTGTTCTTTGTTCATATTTTTGTTGTAATTTGATAGTTTAGTATTTCAATTTCAGCAACTAAACATAGCCGTAAACGTTAGCACTCAAGCTTTTGCCCAATCATCATCAAAGTACCTCTGATGGATAAAAGTCGCCAAATTCGTTTGTGCCACGCCGCGGCGGGCGAGGTACTTTTTGTAGTCCGGCACGGATTTGAAGCATCTGATCACGTCTGCCTCCTTGAGCTTCTTAAATTTCAGTTCACTTTCGTACCGTTTTATCTTATGCCCATACAAATTCCAAAGGGCTTCAAACGATAAGTCAGCGGCAGAGCGATCTATCTCAAATATCTTTAGATAGCGCGGGTCTTTCATCCAAAGCGATGTCATCAGGCTCTCCTGCGCCGGGAAGTTGGCCCCCGCAAAAAGCCATCTCATTTGTACGCTGTTTAACTGCCCCTCCGAAACCTCAAAGGCTTTTAAGTGCCCGTTTAAATCGTATTTAAACAATAGTACTACGCCAATTTCTTTCCCTTTGGCACGGTAAGTTGTGAGCTGTTCCATTAGATTAGTATTTGGTGTAGCTGTGCGGCTACATCTGTAATCAACATTCGGCTATAATTATTATCAATTCGCTCCCGGGAAATCCTCAATATGTATTCCAATGCATAAGCTTCATGATACTTGAGGGTCATTTTTAGCCTCTTTTTACGGGTCGTGGTTGCCGGTGGAAGCGACCGTTCTTTTTTGTCGAATTTTTCCCGCACGTCAGTCGCTATCGATGCACTAAATAAGAATTCAGTATTACCCTTTTCGCTAGTTATTAGACAGCTGTCTAAAAGCTGCCTAATCACGCATATAGCATCTGCTGTGAGTTTTAATTCTATTTTAAGTTGGTTCATCAGTAATCTTCGTTGCGTTCTAATATTTTTTGGCACAGGGTGCACACGGTTTCAGTAGCCTCGCAGGTTACACAGGTGTACACCGTTTTTATAGTGGCTAGGTCGTGCGCACAATTTTCGGGGGTTTTACCTGTCTTTCTTGTGATATTCATTAAAATTGACTTGGGTTAGTAATCAACTCACAGACAATTTTAGTAAATCCAATAATAAATAAGGCAATCAATAAGATTACCAAAGTTATGGCCGAGATTTTTAAAAATTTACGTATCATATTTTTTGATTTAGTTTTTTTAATTCTCTTTTTGCGTTTATTCCGAGGTATCGGTCAAACGTCCGTTTACTAATTTTGAACTGTACATCTATGTACCGGTAGTAAATTTCCTTGTAAAAGAGGCCGCGCTGGCGGTGATACCAAGCTATCTGCTGTATCTCCAATACCCTTTTATAAAAATTTACACTGTTATATGCCATTTGATTGCTATATTTGCCGTGTCACCGGGCCTTGAGTAGCAATGCTCCTGGCTCTTTTTTTTAGTTAGGGTTAAAATCAGGTATGCCGGTGGATTGATGCCATGCTTTCGTGCCGGGCTTCTCCGCGCTCTTCTTGAAGTTTGCCTCCAAGCCCCTAAACTGCCGTACCAATTGGTCTAATTCGTCATAATCGTATTTATGGAGCTCCTTTTTGAAGATTGATTTGCTCTTCATCCACAGATTGAACTTGCTCCACCCGTTCGGTTCTTTGATGCCCGTCCGGGTAGCTATCGTCAGCACAACGCTGCGCTTTCGTCGCATGATCATCTCCAATTCCCCCTGTTGTTGCCGGTTTTGAAGCTCGCCACAGAGCGATTGCAGTTCTTTAGTGCTTAAATTTTTGGCCGAATCTGTCCGTCCGTTGGTGAAGTTATAGATCATTTCCCGGCGTGCTTCCTCTCTGATGCCTGCCCTACCGAGCAGCGTCATCAATTGTTTAATTGTTGCCATCTATCAGTCTTAGTTGTTCTCCTTGTTTTGGTTTACGGTCCCAAATAACGAAAGGCACGTTGCCACCAAAGCGGCTTTGGACATAAAGCTTGAAGTTTTTGACATACCCTTTTATGTCCGACATATACTCGATGTCTTTAGCATATTGACTTTTTGGTTTTCCATTAGCTGACCAACTGATAATGATGAAAGACTTTCGGGGGAATGTTTTTTTTAAAAATTTGTATTGATCTGTAGTCAACTTCATATAGTCAAGGCTGTCGATCACCACGCAGGTCGGCGACGCTCTTTTTTTAAGCCTCAAAACAAGCTCAACAAAAGGCTCGTTACCTAAAAAAAGCACACCCCCCGACACCTCGTGCATGTTGTTTCTGTTCAGCGCGTCCTGAAGCGATTTAGAGATGCCCTGCTCATACGAGCAAAACAAGACCTTTGTGAAGCCTGCCATAAGCTTGGCCAACTGTGTTGCGAGTTCCGTTTTGCCGTTGCCACTTTCGCCGGTAATGTGCATCACAAAGTTCTTCTCCGGTTCGCCAAAGGTGTCCAGCCACTTACCCTTGAATGGGTAGGTGTCGAACTTCTTGTTTAAAAAATCGTTGATGCCAATTGCTTTCATAACTATCTATTTATTTTGTTCCGGACAGGGACTCGAACCCTGATGTCTGCCAGTCCGGAAAGTTTTTTATTTTTCAAATACTATAAATATGAACACCACAAACAAGATTGCGGGAAATACCGCCGTGCCTACAAGAGCTGTTAATAAAGCAGGCGTGCTTACACCTAGCACCCAAATAGAACTGGCAATGCCTATAGAAGCACCCCAGCTAAATATAGTTATGAGCGCAAACCAATTAAAAATTCTATTCTTCATGGCCTGTGTTTTTTAGATGTTCACGAAATACTGATATTTCATTTGGTGTAAGTTCGGAGTATGGAGATAACCAATTGCCGTTTGTGTCTTTGCGCACCAACTTGTCGTTTACATAGTACGTGCGGTCGTCTTTTTTGTCAATTTGTACGCTCATAGCAGTTCCGATGTGTTAATTAACAATGGATAGGCCTTCAAACCCGGTGCAATTTCAACTAAGTTGCCGAGCTTGAATTTCAAAGTCTTGTTTTCGCGCAAGCTGAAAGACTCTTTTGCTTTAATGTAAAACTGTGAGTTAAAAAACTCAACCTTGTCTTTGTACGCGTGTACGGGTGTTTGGCCAGAATCATCAGAGAAGAACTTTACAAAAAAATTTTTGTCGTCATCCTGGTCTTGAATAACGTTCACGCTACCAACAGTTGCCATATCAATAAGCTCTAGTGCTCTTTTATTTAGGTGTGCTGCGCCTGATTTGCTAACGCTTAAACGAGCCTCATGTACCCGCATTTTTTTATTTACGATGACTTGTAAATTCATAGCGATGAGAAATTAAGTGTTACATCTTTCCATTGGTTGCGTTCGTCCTTTCGGTAAACCCGCACATACTTCACCGACCCGGTCACAACCAAACAGTCGTTCAGCTTGTCTAACCGCTCTATCAACTCCTCGTCGCCTATTTCCCGAGCTTTGCGCCTTGCTTTTGTGAGTAGCTTGGCATCATATTCCCCACGCGTATTCTTCATTAAGATCGAGTCCAACAGGCTGTAAAAGCCTTTGTTCCTGGCTTCAAATTTGTCTTTAAAAATCTCTTTGACGGCGTTGATGTGCACGATGGCCTCATCTGTGAAATCGAACCGCTCCTGCGATTCTACAATGATCTTCACCCTTTCATTTTTCAGCTCGAAAGACTTCGCGTCTTTTACCTCTTTGCCTTCCAGTTCGTATTTTAACCTGTTAAAATTCTCGGCGTGGGTAATTACGTCCTGCTTCAGCTCAATTAGGTGTTTTTGGTACTCTTTGTAGATAGAAATGGTGTTTTCTAAAAATTTCTCCTTATCTTTATGATAAGCTTCTTTTCGTTGCGCCTCAATGCGCTTTTCGTCGGCTTCCTTTTCTTTCAAATAAGCCCTGAGTTCGTCGACAGACATCTCGCCTACGGGCTTGGTAACTGTTTGTGTTTCCATAATTTAAATATTTATTGTTAATAATCCGTTCTCTTCTTTTTCGATGAGCTTGTTCACATAGTAGTTGCGCTTGTGCTCACGCCTTTTGTAGTCATAATGCGAAGGACTGTTCGTTTGCAGCCAGTCGTTTTGTTTTTTGATCTCGGTTTCGAGCCATTCTGCAGTAACTTTCATGTCAATTGAGGTTTAGTTGGTTAAACATGTCGTTCCACTTGGCCTTTGCAATAGGCCCGCTGTATGCTTTCACTATCTTTCCACCGCTCCCGCGCACGATCAGTAGCTTTTTTCCACTTATGGTATAGTATTCCATGTCTAAAGGGGATAAAGTTCATTGAGCAAAGCCACGCTCACTTCCTGGTCTGTTTTATCGGCCTCTTCCAACGCCGAAACGCAGATGTTTTTCAGGCTGTCAAAATCCTTCACGCGATTGGCAAGCCAGTTTTGTGCAGCTTTGTTCATAATGCCGAGTTCAATGCAAATGTTCCGGACGTCCTCACAGATAGAGGGATCAAGGAACGTCCAACCAAACGACCAACGGCGGTTGGTTTGTATAAAGCCGTTTTTTCTCCGGTCTGCGCCGGTTTGCAGCATCTTTTGAACGTCTATACCGATCACTACTATTGCTGCATGCCCTTCCAACTCATCAGCAATGGCTTTGATGGTGGGGATGTTGCCTGCTTTGCTGTTTTCAAACTCATCGATGATGAGCATAGGAGAACCGCCGAGACTTTTGATTTTCTTGCAGACTTCTTTGATTATTCTGCCTTTTGTGCCTACGGGCTTGATGCCGACTTCTATGGCAATGTTAACCGCAAATTCTTTACTGTTTTCGATGCCGGAACACTTCACTAAGAAAACGCGGTTGGGAAATCGACGCTTATACACTGTAGCGGCATAGGTTTTGCCTAGTCCAGTGTCACCATCTATGCCCAACCGGCTTTTGTAAGCACGCGCTTGCTCGAACGTAAGTATCTGCTGCTTAAAGTTGAATGTGTTGAAGTGCTGCCAAAAAGTGCGCTCCAGTCTGATGCCAATGGCCGTGGCGATGGCTTCGTAGTACTTATCGGCTATCTGTGTCTTGCCGATGTGCATGTTGCCTTTAGCAATGTGGTTCACGTAGGCCTTGTCAACGTTGGCTAAAGTGGCCAGAGCCACCTGCGTTACGTTGTTGTCCGTTAAATACCGCTCAATTGCTTGCGGTATGAGTTGGGTTTTCTGAATTTGTGTTAACTTTGTCATCCTATTTATTTATTTATTGTTCCGGGTCTGTCCAATCGGCGTCGTTGAAATCACGGTTTACGCGCCGTTTGGCAGACTCTTTTATTTTTGAGTTTTCGTGATCTCCATTTGATTGGTTCCATGATTCTTTAGTGCCACCCATCGCCATCGCGTGCGTATAACCTAATCCGTTTACCACATCCGTTAGGTTGGCCTCAAATTCATCTATAAACGCCGATTGTTTTGTTTTTCGAGATAAGTGATGCCCAAGCGCATCCATCGTTCCGTCCGTAGTCTCTGCACGTGACTGTGATGCCTTCAAGGCCCGTGGGCAGCTCATGATGAACTTGCCTTCCAAGGTGTACAAATCTGCCATCTCCTCGTCCCAAACCACCTTCAGGCGGGCGCCGGTGGTGTAACCAATGGCTCTGGCTATCATCTCGGTGCCTGCACCACCATAGTCCGGTATTTCAAATTGAAATAACTTGCTGTCGTTGTACCCATTAGATCGGTACACGTTCACATAACCGCGCATGTAGCTCAGGTCAACTTCTGTGTGTTTGCCAAACAGATACCTGAGTGCCAAAACTTCCATTGGCTTGCAGTCCGGGTGTTTAATCTGGAACCGCTCAGCCGGCGTTACACCATCGCGAAGCTTGGTGTGGTTCCATCGCTTGATGAGCTCGTGCATCTGTATGCAGGCATCCTCATAAGTGGGAAGGTCTTCAATGTCCACATGGTCCGCGTTTGCCTGACCTTCTATACCTGCTTCCCAACTGGTAGAAAGGAAGTTGGTTATATCTTTCAAACTGCGTTTAAACAATCTGAACTGCGTTTCTGCCGGGTTGGCCTGCGAGTTGCCTACTTCTATGTTCCTCACCTTTTTAAAAACGAGGTTTAAAAAAGCTTTGCTCTCGGCGCTGGTAAAAGCAGAATGGTTGTCGCTTATAAATTCAAACATCGTTTGCCTCCCCGATGTTTCAATGGCCATTTTCACGGCATCTTCAACCATTTCGCCCGACTCTTTGTGCGACCCTGCCGGGGCGGCAGACCATCCGACAATGTTCCGGCTGGCCACATCTGTAATTAAGATGACGAATAACTTCATGGTGTCCCACTTGCCGTTCGGTTTTTTGTATTTGTATTGAATAGTTCCAGATCCATCACCGCAAAACAGCGAGTGCGCGTATTGTAATTTTTCGGCTGTCACATACGTTTGTACGTGCTTTTTGTAGTAATCTTCCCCGTGCCGGGCCCGGGCTGTCTGTATAAGCCTGTTGAAGCGCGTGAGGTGGTGGCAAAATGTCCTGTAAGCGATGGGTTGCAAGTCAAATGCTTGCACGTCCTCGCAATAGTAGCGTTCCCATAGCGTACGGATATATTCTTTGGTAGATCCGCCCGGGTTCATGTATAGTTGAAACATAATGGCCTTATGGATGTCAAAATCATACACCTGGCCCGTGGTCTCATCAACCAGCGGGTAGCGTCCGACCACTTGGGCATTGTCGTTGCCATACCTCCCGGACACAAAATAGTTCAGTTGGTCCATCACATCGCCAAAGGCAGGGAAACCATCGAGCTTGTTCCGTAGGTATGCGGCCGATGATATTTTGAAGCCTTCCAGCCCGAGCGGCGACAGTATCTCTGTGCACATCTGATAAAAGTCTTGTTTTTTGTTGATGCCCAACTTTTTGAAGGCATCGCCTCTTAGTTGTTGCAGTATATAGCGGCAATATGCCCGTGCTGTGGCCATCTCTTGCGCCTGCGCCTGCGTGAAGCCAACAGTCGAGTGGTACATATAGTACAAAACATCGGTGTTGTCTATGAGTTGGGACGCGCTTTGCTGTATTTTGGTTTTGATTTGCTCCCTAAAATTGCGCTTTTCAGATGCTTTTAGGCTTTCGTATGCCGATATGAGCTGTTGTTTTGTGCCTAATTTTGACCGGTATTGGGTGGGCAGCCGGTCCGGGATGCAATCAAAGTCGTAGTAAAATGTGTTGTTCGCCTTCCCCCATCGCCATGCCGTGCCTGTGTGCGGTAAAAATTCGGCATATTTATACCCTTTTTTGATGGAGGATTTGAAAACGGATCTAACCTTCCAAATATATTCCTCCGACACGCCACACAGCTGCACTACCAGGCGTTGGCTTACCCATAGGGTCTGCCCGTCTTTGTAGTTGCGTATGATGATGTCGGTAGGGAGTAGGTGCATTAGTCTATTGTGATTACTTTTGCGGTTAAACCTAACCATCCTGCCAGCAGGATATTAAACAACAAGCACAGCGATGAGCCTTGATAATTATCTTGTAAAATCAAATGGACCCGCTGTAGAGATACGCTCGGGTTTTGACCACGAACAGGTACAATTACTCTATAGTCGCGTAAAAGAGACTGGACGTAAGCAGTACTACGCTTTTGTAAAGGCACATCTGCCAGACATTTTGAAATACATTCGGCTAACGCCTTCTCAGCGCAAGCAAAAGAAGTGGGTAAATCATCCGGATAGCTTGCTGATTCGTTTGGCAGCATTGCAGTTAAGCGAGTCAGTTGTAGGAGTGCTGAACGATCTATGGCCGATTGCACACCTTGTGGACAAGGGTTCGTACCGGGCGTTTCACGCTGCTTTTGCGGATGCACTTGGTCCCGAGCTACTCTGTTTTTCTTTTTTTGAGTTTCCATTTGAGGGTTTTTATAATCCATTTGAATGACTTTTAAAAAATGTCTGTCTTTCCAGACTGTCCCGATTTTTTGTTTAGGACATTGGTTGTCCAACTTATAGCCTGTAGGCTCACTGTTGTTCCCGCCGTGGTGTCGAAACCACGCTGCCCTTCTACTAAACTCAGGGACCGCCGTGGCGGGATTTTCACTACTTTTGAGGTGCCTAATCTTAAAATAGTAGCGATATGGGTGCATCCAAAATTTTGAAAGAGCTTATGCAGAAGCATGTACGAGTTCAACGCTCTTGGCTTCAACAAGTTCTTTTTTCAGCATCAACACTGCTCGGGATACTCGTTTCCCTTCGTAGCGGTACTTCAGGTGGCCTATACAGCCGTCTTTGCTTTTCCACGGGAGTTGTTCTACTCGCACTCGGAATCCTACAGATAGCCATAGCACTATATGCTCATGTAGATAGCTTGAAACGCATTCGCAAGGCGTATGCTGAAGAAGCTGCAGCTGCACTTCGTGAAGACCGCGCCACCGCCTACGTGAGCGTGCGCGCAAGAAGCATATTCGGCATTTGCGAAACAGGCGGTTACGCTTGTTTGATGCTTGCTTTGCTGCGTTTGCGGCGATATTAGTGTTCATATCTATGTATTAAGGATTACTCTTCTAAACCCGTCGGTGCAGGCACTACAGGCCGGGCAATAAAACGGGCGGTCTCTTCCAAATCTTTAGCTATTGCCTTGGCTTTTTCAGTATTTGTCTCCCGTAGGCCCAGCGCAATTTGGCGGGCATATACCTTGGTCACCCCGTGTCGGCGAGCCACTACGGCATAGATGCGTGCGCCTTTGGGCAATTCTAATTTGGCTGTGGTGTTATTTTTCATACATTTGTTTTTAATTAGGAAACAAATATATACGATATATTTCGCTTAAAAAAATTATTATGCAACAAATTTCGCCTATTAAAGATAGAATTTTACAATTCATTGATTTAAAAGGAATTAGTAGATATAAATTTTATCAAGAAACTGGAATAACCCGTGGAGTTTTAGAAAAGGAGACGGGTATAAGTGAAGATAACATTGCGAAATTTATCGCTTACGCGAAGGATGTTGATGTGGAGTGGCTGCTTACCGGTAATGGTGAAATGGTAAAACCAAATGTGCAAGAAACCTTACCTAAAGAAACGGTAAGAAAAACGGTAAGGTTTTCAGACGAAACGAAAAGTGCAAAAAACATTACCTTTTTAGAAGATAGTGGTTCAGGCATCCCGCTAATACCTATAGAGGCCATGGCGGGCTTTGGTGCCGGCGCCCAACAGGTTATGGAGTATGACACCCAACGCTATATAGTGCCGGAGTTTACGGAGCTTAATGTAGATTTTATGATACGGGTAAAGGGCAGTAGCATGTACCCTAAGTATAACAGCGGTGATCTGGTAGCTTGTAAAAAATTAACGCTGCAAGATGCTTTCTTTCAATGGAATAAAGTCTATGTTTTAGACACAGAGCAGGGCGCACTCATTAAAAGAATCAAGAAAACTAAGGAGGTAGATACCATCCTCATAGTAAGCGACAACGAAAGCTACGAACCGTTTGAGTTGCACCTTTCAAAAGTCAATGCAATAGCCATCGTTTTAGGGGTCATACGCCTCGAATAGAGGTGAAAATTAAACCTTTTTATGGTTTCCGTTTAATTTTATAGCTGAAATTTAAACCAAAATTAAACCAATTTAAACCTTTTTTGGTTGTAACCTCTTTATTTATAGTATATATTTCGTTTTGCCCCTTATAGGGACTATGGCTTGTTCACCTTGAGAAAAAATTTCACTTGGCGATTTGGGCAGGAAATAGCCGTCTATCACAGGTGAGAAAGATAGGATTTGCTGGTTGGCAGTCGCTTGCAGGAGTTTGTCTGCCGGCATGGCGCGCATCTCTTTTAGAGAATTGAAACCCAATTCTTTTGCAAATTGAACACCTTGTTGTTCTGCTTCATGAAGGGGTTTGGGTTCAAAATTGCCTAAAAGCGAACCGCTTTCGCCTATGGCCCCGGCAAATAAATTTTTCGAAACAGGCGAAGCCATTTGCGCACTCACGGAGAAAGAACCTGCGGATTCACCGGCAATGGTAACTTTTTTAGGATCGCCCCCAAAAGCGGCAATATTTTTTTGTACCCAAAGCAAAGCCGCTTGCTGATCGAGCAGCCCGTAATTTCCGGAAGCCCGGTTGGGCGATTCTTTTGTCAGTTCGGGATGGGTGTAAAATCCGAATATACCAAGCCGGTAGTTTATGGTCACAGCCACGATGCCGTTCCGTGCCATACTTTCGCCGTCGTATCTCGGTTCGGAACCATCACCGGCCACGAGTCCGCCACCGTAAAAATAGACCAAGACCGGGAGTTTTTCATCTGGAGATTGGGCAGGTGACCAAACATTCAGGTACAGGCAATCTTCGCTCACACCGTTGGACCTGAAATTCATATCCCCGAAAATGGGCAATTGCATGGCGCGCGGGCCGAATGCGGTTGTGTTCAAAATACCGTCCCAATTTTTTACCGGTTGCGGCTCACGCCAACGGAATTCGCCAATGGGCTGCGCGGCAAAGGGTATTCCTTTAAAGGTGTTGATGCCCGAGTCGTAAATGCCTTCGATTATGCCATTAGCAGTTTTGATTTTTGTCATAGGATGATGATTAGCGGTCTGCGCATAAGCCTGGCTTACCAAAATGAAAGTGAGCGATGCCAAAAGGATGTTTTTTTTCATGGGGGATGGAATGTGAAAATTAATCGAAATTAGGTGTTTCTACAAAGTTGCGCAAACGTTGTAGTTTTACAATTGACAATTGTCAAAAAATGCACCTCAAATTTGCGTCCGGATCCGGCTCAGCGTTTCGGGCGTGATGCCCAAAAAGGAAGCTAGGTACTGCATGGGTGCTTTTTGTAGGATATACGGTTGGGTTTTGAGGAGTTTTTCATAGCGTTGGCGGGCAGTTTCAAATTGGATGGAATCCATGCGCTTTTGCGACAAAATCAGTGCGCCCGAAATCAGTTTGCTGAAAAAATTGCTGATTTCGATATGCGTCTTGCACAGTGTGTCCAAGCCTTCTTTGGAGAGGTAAATGACTTCCGAGTCTTCCAAACATTCGATAATCAGGTGGCTGGGTTTTTCTTCAAAATAACTGGTGATGGAGAAGCAAAAGTTTTTCTCCGGCGTAAACCATTCGGTGATTTCCTTGCCGTTTTTAAAATAAAAAATCCTGGCAAAACCCTTGTTGACAAAATAAATGTGCCGACAGGTTTCGTCTTTCCGCAAGATAAAATCACCTTTTGAAAGATGTTTTTTAGCCATGTAAGATTTTAGCAAATCCAAACCTTCCGCACTGAGCGGATAAACAGAACGCAACCGTTCAAAATAAGCTTCCACTTGAATCCTTTTGAAAGGCTAAAATACAAAAACTGAGGAATGTGCGAATTACATTTTACGACTCGTGTATCATCGAATGGATGATGGACTTCATGTCGATTTCAACCTGCATGTTTTCATCCTCCTCTTCGACGGGTTCATCTTTTTTGAGGATGGGTTGATGAAAAACAGACCACTTGCCTTCGTGGTATTCGAGCGCGCTCAGGTTTTCAATCCAGTCGCCGGAGTTGAGATAGGTCGTTTTGCCTTTGTCGGTAACCACTTCGCGTATTTGAGGTTGGTGGATGTGCCCGCAAGCCACAAAATGGCAACCTTTTTGGATGGCGAGCTCGGCGGCAGTCTGTTCAAAATCACTAATGTATTGCACCGCTTTTTTGACGCTGTTCTTGATTTTTTTGGAGAGCGAATATTTTTCACGCCCGAACATTTCCAAGACCGAATTCATATACCGGTTGAAGACGATCAAAAAGTCGTAGCCCCAACCGCCGAGTTTGGCGATCCACTTGCTGTGTTGGATGGAAGCGTCAAAAACATCACCGTGAAAAATCCAGGTTTTATGCCCGTTCAGGTTGAGCATCAGCTTGTTAGTCAACACAAAATTTCCCATTTTAAAATCGGCAAATTTGCGCAGCATCTCGTCGTGGTTGCCGGTGATGTAATAGACTTTGGTGCCTTTGGAAGCGAGGTTGATGAATTTTTTCAGCACTTTCAGGTGATGGGCAGGAAAGTATTTTTTGCGGAATTGCCAAATGTCGATGATGTCGCCGTTGAGGATGAGCAATTCGGGTTTGATCGATTTTAGGTAATGCAACAACTCCCTGGCATGGCAGCCATAAGTGCCGAGGTGGATGTCGGAAAGAATGACCAATTCTACTTTTCTCTTTTTCAAGCAAAAACGTTTCTACAAATAAAAACCATTGCCCCCAAACGAAAATCAATTTAAGGTAAGAAAAAGGTTAAGGTTTTGGTTTGCTTTTTTTGTTCAAAACCGGAAACCTAATTTGAGCATGACATAGCGCGGGAGCAACCTGAAATCTGTCAGGGACGTTGAGGTGTCGCCGATGTTGCTATTGCGAAGATTGTTGGTGTTGAATAAGTTATGCCCGACCAATTCGAAGTTCATCCCGCTTTCTTTTGGTTTGTATTGAACAGAGAGTTCTGTGAAGTAGAAACTGCTGTCCCCATCCAAATTTCCAAAAAAATAGCGATCATTTTGTAGTTTGATGATGGTGTTTTTACGGATATTAAAATACAAATCCAAAAAGGTAAGATTGTCTGTTCGTGTGCTTTTGCCGCCAAATTTTACTTCGCTATACTGCCATTCCGAACCGATGTGATAATTGAAAAAACCAAGAAAGGCCGAACGCAATTCCCCTCCAAAGTTGATGTTTTGTGATTCAATACTCCGTTTACCGGACTGGTTGACAAAGTTTTGAAAATGCGTGTTGGTGTAATTGAATTTCCCCTTCAGATTTGACGAAAGGGCTTTGATATAATAGTCTGATTGCAGATTAAAAGAATAGCTTTCACGGTTGCGAAGCAATGCCAATTCGGAAGTAGAAAACTCAGGTTCGATACGAGAGATGTTGCCAAAGTAGTCCGATTCCCGGTTGTAAACAAAAGCACTATTGAGCGTGAAACCACTTAGAAAACCACCGTAGGTATAATTCACAAACAAAAATTGATTTTGAAGCTGCTCAAATTTTCCGAACCCGCTTGAGAGGTTCCTATAATCATTCAGGACAAAACCATCGGATACATTTAAGAGACTGGATTTGTTTGTGTTAAAGTTGTATGAAGCAGTCAGTGAACTGATATTTGAAAATTTATATTCGCCGCTAATCTGACCGTTCCAATACAACGGATTGGTTTGTTTGGAAGTGATATTATTTTCCACTTGTGTAAACAATTGATGGATTTCGGCTTTGGCAAAAATTTTCAATCTACCTATATTTCTTCTGTAACGGGCTGAAGTGTAAAAATCATTCTGATTGAGATTGAGTCGGTTTCGATAGAGTGAATCTACGGGTTGCAATGCGTTTTCATCGCCGAGCAGCAAGGTGTTGTTCAGTCGGTCGGATGCGTAATGATAACCAGCGATTAACTCCCAATTTGATTTTTCATTGTTGGTAATCCAACGTGCTTCCGTAGCAAAGGCATTGCTAGTGGTAGCGGCGTGCTGCGCCGTACGCGTTGCAGTAGTGTTATTAGGGAATAACTTGCCCAATAAGAACGTATCGGCAACATAGCTTTGTGGCTTTTCGTCATGGACATATTGTGCCGAAAGAATCAAAGCCCTATTTTTGCGAAGCTTGTTGGTATAACTTACATATTGGTCTATTGATAAAGGGTCGTGGTCTAAATTTTCTTCGGTCGGACTCCCGTTGAAAAGTAGTTGGGTATTGGTTTCCTGATTTCCAACGCTGATGTTGCCTGAATATTCCAAAAGTTTGGTCTTGCTAAGATTGGAAGTCAGGTCGGTTTTGATAAACCCTAATTTTGTTTTTTTACGCAGTCGATAATCTTCCGTATTGGTAAATGCCTCGCCCGGGCCAAAAAATTCGAGGGTTTGGTCCCTAAAAAAATCGTTTTCATCGGAAGTAAAAAACCCAAGGGTTTTGAGTTTGGTTTTCTCGGAAAGCGATGTGATGCTGCTAAGCGATGCCATTTCGGCATTGTTGAAGTTGATATAAGCATCTTTCAGGCTTGGGCGTGCTGCCATAAGGCTCATCACTTCGGGAGCTTTGTTGGTGTCTGCGGGGCGGTTGCCCGAAGCAAAGGAATTGCTCGACATTTGGCTGATGTCCCCGGTAGGGTCTAAACCAGTGTTGTTGAGATTTCCGAAAAAAAAGTGTTTAGAATTTTTTTGAAAAGAGATAAGATTTAAACGGTTTTCATAAAAATCATCTGTGCCTCCGCCTAAAGTTGCATTGCCAAAAAGCCGTTGCTTCTTATCTTCTTTGAGTGTTAGGTTTAATGCAACTTTCTCCGAATCTTCCACATCTTTCAGAAGCGGGTTATCCGAATAGTGGTCATAAACTTCGATTCGGTCGATCACCCCTGCGTTGAGATTTTTGGTAAGCAATTGATAACCTTTTTCAAAAAGGTCGTCCCCGTCAACCATCACTTTTTCGATGGTTTTTCCGTTTACTTTGATGTTTCCCTGGCTGTCCACTTCCAGGCCGGGTATTTTTTTGAGCAGGTCTTCCACCACGGTTTCCGTGCCATCGGCGTAGGCATCTGCTTTAAAAGAAATGGTGTCTCTTTTGACTACCACGGGCAGGTTTGCGCTGACAATAACCTCGTTGAGCTCCATTTTTTGGGAGAATAACCGTAAGTTGTTTTCCACAATATTGCTAAGGCTATCTATGGCCACCGGTATGACAGCGGGTTTGTATCCCAGCCCGGTAATGTTGAGTGTATAGGTGCCGGGTTTTCCGTATGAAAATTGGTAAAAACCATCATTGTCTGTAATGGCATAGGCCACGACCAATGTTTTTCCTTCGGGTTGCAAGTATACGTTGGCCAGAGACACGGGCTGATGAAGGCTGTCTGTTACCGTCCCTCTAAAAACGGTTTGGGCACAAACTGTGCCCACACAAGTAAGTAAAGCAAAAAAGATATGTAAAGATTTGGCCAATGATCAAAACTTTATGGGACAAAGTTGCTGAAATTTATTTAGTTTTTATTACCAGCCAAGTTCGGCTCAAACTTCTCCAACATCCACAGACTATGATTTTCAGCCATAGGCGTTTGCCCTTTGGATAATTTGGACCGGGCAATTTTTTCGGATTTTTCATTATGGATTGAAAGTAAATCCAAAAATGATTTAAAAGTTAAGCCGGGACTTATCTTAGTGTAGTCAGAAATTTTTTGTTTGACTTCATCAGGTTCACTTGTATAAAGGTCAATATCTGTTGCTATTACATGGTATAAACCATACTCTTCTTCAACTTCCAGGATTAGGCCATTAAGTCCTTCAAATTTCCACGGACCAAAATTAACGGGTATTTTGGTTGTAAACCATACTGTGTAATTTCTTCCTCTGAAGTTGCCTGTCGCTTTCTGACATTGAAAAGATCCAATTTCTTTTACTTCGGCTTTTAATTCCCAACTAATTTTTTCAAACTTGTCCTCAATAGTTCTTTTTTCATTTAGCAGAAAAATTTGAAAAATTCGTTTTCTCTCTTTCAATGAAGTGTAAACAAACAGTGGTTCATTTCTAAAGGGTACGGTTAAAACATTGAAAGTCCCATCTGAATTAGGAGATATAACCTGCCCAAAATGTGTTTTTGATAAATCTTCTTCATAAACTGAAACAGAATTGTTGAAGAACAGATCATAATAATAGACTATACTCTCTTGCCCCGATTTTGCTATAGTTTCTTTATAAGTTACACGACCAATAGTACTTCCTTGGCTGTAAACGGTTATTACAAACCCCAAACAGAACAACAAAAAGAATGTTTTGAGGTGTATTTTGCTTGTTGTCGACATCTTTATAATTGTAGGTTAAAATTCCACATAAAATCAAAAGAAGTAAGAGTTGAAAATACCCTTACTTCTAATAAATTATTTAATTTACTGAATTATTCTTACTGTTGTGGGCATTGAATCTCCACACAACCCGAGCAATCTTGGCTACCATCAGGTAAGGTAATACAGGTTTTACATTTAAAGCATTTGGCGAAAAATTCATCTTCCAATACGTTAGTTTCCGAGCTGGTTTTGATTGCTTTGGCCTCATTTGGTTTATTGTTGAAACTGAAAGCCACTAAGGTAAACAAAGCCAACAACATGGCCAAGCCTACTGTTTTAAAAAATCTTTTCATGGTGTAAAAATTTAAGGTTAATAATACTCAAAAATACCCCCCCCCTAATTAATTATCCAAATATATTGAGTTAAAAATTTGTTAAATTATGTTTTATGCCCGACTTTGCTAATCTTTTAAAGAACAAAAAAATGTTAAAAAATATTTTCAAGATGCATACGCTATCAATTATCCTAGTTTTCCTGCCTTTAATTTTATTATTTTTCAATTTTTACTGGCAATTTAATTGGCAAGGTTATACAAATTTAAAGAGGTATTAAGGCTTCCCTTTATAATTCTGAACAAACTCTGCCTGAAAAAATTCATGATCTACTACAACGGTTTTTAAAAAATGATAAACATCATCCAAAAATTCAAAAGGAATGTTGGCCGCTTCGTGTCCCAAATTTTTAAAAGAACAAATCATATAGCTTTTGTCTAAAGTTTTGAGTTTGTCGGCAAGCGTTCGCGAGCCGTTTAACATGAAATAGCCGGGCTCGTCTTCGCCGCAATAGTGATGTGAAGCGGCTTTATAAGGCACCAAATCATCTTGCATGCCGTGAAAAAAAACGCCGGGCACGGCATTGCTTGCCACCAAATATCGCTCGTCCGGTATGGCGCCTCCAAAGGAAATCACGGCTGCCGGTTCAAAGTTTTTGTAAGCAAAACGGTTGTTAAATAAAAAATCGTCGTTGTAAACGGCCGACAAAACGCCTTCTGCGCCGGCACTGCTACCGCCCAAAATCACCCTTGTATTGTCTATCCCGTACAAAGAATCATTTCTCAGTAAAAATTTGACGGCATCCAAGACATCTTCGGCAGCCAACCGGAAAGTTTCCATTTTTTCTGCCAACGGCGTGGTACAGTTAAAACTTTTTCCTTTTCGGGTGAGCCGATACGAAATAGAGGCAAAAACATAGCCTTTTCGAGCAGAAATGCGCGCAAAATTCACCTCGGCTTTGTCGTCGCGCTTGCCACCCGAAAAGCCACCGCCATGCATGTACACAATTAATGGTCTCTTTCTCAGCGTATCTTCTTTGGGTTGGTACAAGTCTAGTTTTAAAGACTGTTTGTCCTTCACGGCATATTCAAGCGTCAATGCGGGGGTTGAAGTGAATAAATCGTCCCGGTAACGCTCTTGTGCGCCGGTAGAAATACCAATCAATAACAATATCAATGAATAATATCTCACGCGAATAAATTTAAATTAAACATTTTATTTTAAGCACTTTGTGTAGTTAAGTAAAAAATTGATGTCGCCTAAAAAAGCCTTTGATTTATTTATCTACTTCTGTTGAGGCGATTACTTTGGTTGTAATAACGTCCTCAATGGGGGATCGTGGGGGAATACATTAAGCTTTTGTCGAACTATTAAATTTTTGTCTGAAGCAATTGGTAAAAAGTTTGAACGCCAAAATACACATTTTCCAACTTAAGATTTTCGTTCGGGCTGTGTTGGTTGTTGTCCGGATTCACCATCGGTAGGGTGATGGCAGGGATTTTCAACTCGTTTACAAAAGGTGCAATGGGCACGGTGCCACCCGAAATACGTATTTTGATGACTTTCTCCTCGGAATGCGATTTCAATACCCGGGTCAACCATGCGGTGTAGGGATTGTCGATGGGCGTGCGAAACGCCTTCATGATGCCGCCCGTTTCGAAGCGGATGATGTCCGAATATTTTTGTCTTTCTTCGGCGTTGGGTTCGTTTGGGGTGAGGTAAAAACCTTGGTCTTGCAAGTGTTTTTTGAAAAGGTCTAACAGCCTTTGTCCGTCAGATTCGGGCACCAAACGGATGTCAATTTCCGCAATGGTTTTATCGGGTACTACCGTTCGGGCATCATTTCCTACCCAAGCCGACTGCATGCCGCGTACATTGAGCGATGGGAATTGTAAAGATTCCTGATAGGTGTCGCCCACGGTTTCGGGTTTGGCTACGCCCAAATCGGCCAACATTTTTGCCGGGTTTACTGGGAATTCTTGAAGAAGTGTCTTGGTTTGGTCGTCGAGGGTGATGCCGTCATAAAAACCAGGAATAAGCACTTTGCCGTTTTTGTCTTTGAGCGAAGCCAAAGCACGTGCCATGATAAAATTAGGATTGGGAATGTAGTTGCCGTAATGGCCGCTGTGCAAGGGCTTGTAGGGGCCATAAGCCGTCATTGTAAGTGTAGTGATGCCACGCGCGCCAAAAACCAAAGTGGGTTGTTGCGATTCGTGCATGGGGCCGTCGTTGATAATGAGTACATCGGCTTCTAGCAAATCCTTATAGGTTTTTACAAGATTTGCCAAACTCGGACTGCTTTGCTCTTCTTCGCCGTCGAGGATGACTTTGATATTGTACGGAATACTTATGTTGGATTGTCGAATCCATTCCAAAGCGTTGATAAACATAACGATAGGGCCTTTGTCGTCAGAAACGGATCGGCCAAAAACCCGCCATTCTTTGTTTATTTCACTGTTGAGACGCTCAAAAGGCATTTCTTCAAATCCGTTTTCCGTCGGTTTTTTCAGAACTACTTTATACGGATTTTCCTGTTGCCACTTGCTCGGATCCACAGCTTGCCCGTCTAAATGCATATAAAAAAGAACGGTCGGCAAATCAGGCTTTTGGGGTGTGGTAGCAAAAAAGGAAGGCACCGTTTCGGTTTGCAAAACGGTGGTATTAAAACCCAAAGCCGAAAATTTACCGGTGAGCCAACGCAAGTTTGCCTGAATGTCGTCGGGCTTGGTAGCATCGTTTGGTATGGCAATAAATTCGCGCAAATCATAGAGTGTTCTTAAAACACGAGCTCTGAGTGTGTCTTGGTTGCTTTGCGCTTGTGCGGTCATCGATAGGGAGAAAATAAACAAGCAAATGGCTAAAATGATATTTCTGAAGAGTGTTTTCATATAAAATCGACATATAAGTAAGCCACGAAAGTACGGAATTGTAAAAACATTTTCAGGTAGAACTTCACGAGGCTGAAAATGTTGTCAACTGTTTTACCTTTGCCACCTAAATGTCAACTATGAAAGACCTATTCGGAAAAGCCATGTGGGATTATCAAACGGGCAACAAGCCAGAAAACCTCGTTACGGAAACATCCATTTCCGAAGAAGACGTTTTGGAAGTCAGCTATTTGTTCAGGTCTTTTGAAGAAATGCCGGTTTTGGAGCAAAAAGCCTTACAATTGGCATTCGGAAAAGTGTTGGATGTGGGTTGCGGTGCGGGTAGCCACAGTCTCTATTTGAAAGATGTGAAAAATTTGGAAGTCACAGCAATCGACTTGTCTGAAAATGCAGTGAAAGTCTGCAAACTCAGAGGGGTGAATGATGCCAAGGTGCAGGATGTGATGAAACTTTCGGGTGAAAAATACGACACCATTTTGTTGTTAATGAACGGTGCGGGCATGTGTGGAAAATTGAAACATATTTCCAAATTTCTGACACATTTAAAATCTTTGTTGAATGAAAATGGTCAGATTCTGGTAGATTCATCAGATATTATTTACATGTTTGATGAAGATGAAGACGGCGGCAAATGGATACCTGGCGACACCGAATATTACGGGGAAGTAAAATACTCGGTTTCTTACAAAGGCGAAACCGAAAAACCCTTTGACTGGCTGTACATCGACTACAACACTTTGCAAAACGCCGCGCACGCCAACGGGCTCGACTGCGAACTCGTGCTGGAAGGCGCTCATTTTGATTATCTGGCGCGGTTGACAGTGATAAAAGACTAAGGGACGAGTCCTAAGTTGAGCTTTTATAGGTGCTAAATGTTTCTGAAAAAGGTTAATAGGTTATGTAAATTTTGTAATTTTGATAAAAAACATCATGGGACACGAGGCAATAAAATTAGAGATTATCGAATGGCTTGCAAAACTTGATGATATTGAGAAGATTGAATACCTAAAAATAGTGAAGGACTCAATGACAATCGAAAACGATTGGTGGGATGATTTGACAACTGCTCAAAAGACCGGAATTGAAAGAGGCTTCGAAGATATCTGTAGCGGCCGAACCGTTTCTCACGATGATGTTAAGAGAAGGTATGGATTATAAATTGCGTTGGTCTCAGGAATCAATAAGGAACCTTGAAGATATTTTAGACAGCATAAAAACTAAATGGAATGACAGAGAGGTCAACAATTTCAAAAGTAAATTGAGTCATCAGATTTATTTGATATCCCAAAATCTTTTTATGTTCCCGGTTTCAACTTTTAAGCCCGGTTTGAGAAAAGCCGTTTTGAGTAAACAGACTACAATATTCTATCAGGTGGCCGATGGAGTAATCTATCTGGCTTACATTCATTTGAATAGAAAAAACTTAAGCAGGATTAAATAATTTAGTTGCCTTTTATAATTTACAATCTTTGACAAAAACCACAGTTTTTTTTTGATGGTACATTTTGTAAATATTCCCAGAGCCTAAGGAATATTCAAATATTTATGGGTCTGCAATGAAATGCGCCATTTCGGATTTTTCATTACATAATCGACAATTGCAGGCATCATTTTTTCGCGTCGGCTCCATTCGGGTTGTAGGAACAATTGACAACCGGGCCTGACGTGCCGAGCCTGTTCCTCTGCAAATACAAAATCGTGTTGGTTGAAAACAATTACCTTGAGTTCGTCTGCCTTGGGATAAATTTCCGGTACGGGCAATTTGTTTTTTTTAGGAGATAAGCATATCCAATCCCAAACACCCGTCAGCGGATAAGCACCTGAGGTTTCAATATGGATTCTGGCATCTTTTTCTTTAAGGGCATGCGTCAAAACCGTCATATCCCAAGTTAGGGGTTCACCGCCGGTAACTACAATGGTTTTCGAATACTTGAGGGCCTCGTTTACAATTTCGTATGTATCGGTAGCCGGATGAATCTTTGGATTCCAACTTTCCTTCACATCACACCAATGACAGCCCACGTCGCATCCGCCAATGCGGATAAAATAAGAAGGCGTACCCGTGTGGAATCCTTCTCCTTGTACGGTGTAAAAAGCCTCCATCAAAGGAAGCATCAGGCCTTTTTCTACTGCAGAAAGCATGTTTTTTTGCATGACGCAAAGGTAAGGAAATACCCGTTGAAGCAGTCAAGATGTCTCAAAAACATTTAGCATTAATTTAACTATGGTTGTAGATACAACTATTCGGTGTTTAATTATTTTTGACAAAAATTAAACTTAATTGTATCTACTTTGATTTTAATTGATTTTAATTGATTTTAACGATACGATACTTCCTTGGGTAGGTCGGTTAAACCTTGAGTTCACTTATTTGTCTAATAAGAAGTTTCGGGAGCAAAATATCAACCTGTCAAAGGAGCAGTGGGTTGTTTTAAAATATCTGTATCAAAAAGACGGGCTCATACAAAACGATTTGGCGTTTATCACAAGTCGCGACAAAACATCGATGACGCGGTTGATTAACAATATGGAAAAAAATGCACTGATACGTCGCGAAAATTGTGAATACGACAAAAGGATCAATTTGATTTTTATAGAAGACAAAGGAAGGCAGTTGTTTGAAAAAACATTGCCTATCATGCAAAATTTAATCGACCTTCTTCAAAAAGGAATCCCAAGAAATACATTGGAACAAACCATAGAAACACTCAAAAAACTAGAAACGAATTTATTAAAATACACCGACTAAATTAATCTCAAAATATGCGTAAAATCATTAACATTTCAATTGGCGTTATCATCCTTGTAGGAGCTGTTTTCCTTGGCAAATACATTATAGACAGCCAAAACGAGCCCGTAAAGGAAGTTCCGAAGATTGTACAGAGAGCCTATATAGATACCGTGCAGAACACGGTAGTGCCGGTAGTGATTTCTGCCAATGGAAACCTCACTGCGCTTAGAAAAGTAGAACTTTTTGCAGAGGTACAAGGTATTCTACAGTCTAGAGGCAAGATGTTTAGAGAAGGACAAAAATACAATGCAGGAGAAGTGTTACTTTCTTTAGATGCAAGTGAGTTTTACGCGTCTGTTCAGGCCCAAAAAAGCAATTTGTTCAATTTGATTGCCTCTATAATGCCGGATCTCAAATTAGATTTTCCTGAGATTTCAGACAAGTGGCAGCAATACCTCAACAATTTTGACATCACCAAAACCACGCCGGCACTTCCGCAAATTGAATCGGACAAAGAGCGGTTTTTTCTTTCCGGACGCAACATCATTACCACTTTTTACAATGTCAAAAATTTAGAAGAAAGACTTTCTAAGTTTAGCATCCGCGCACCTTTTTCCGGGATACTTACTGAAGCTTTGGTTACGGAAGGTACTTTGGTGAGAAACGGGCAAAAGCTGGGAGAATTTATAGATCCCAACGTTTATGAATTGCAAGTTTCTGTGAGTAAAACTTTTAGTGATTTGCTGCGAATCGGGAAAAAAGTGCAGCTCAACAACATCAACAAAACCCTAGTAGTAGAAGGAGAAGTGGTTCGCATAAACGGCCGTGTAGATCAGGCCACGCAAACCGTGAGTGCCTTTATACAAGTGAAAAGTCCTGAACTCAAAGAAGGCATGTATATGGAAGCAAACATTGCAGCCCAAAATATTGAAAACGCCATTCAAGTACCCCGAACTTTGCTCTTAGATGACCGCCAATTATACGTGGTAAGAGACTCCATCTTAGACCTCATAGAAGTCACCCCCAGTTTTTTTGGAGACAAAGAGGTAATCATTCAGGGCATTCCTAACGGCACACATCTGGTAACCCGTAACATCCCCGGAGCTTATAAAGGCATGCTTGTAGAAGTAATAGCTGAAAATTAAAAACAACCCAAATTCATGGAAAAACTCATTTCATATTTTATAAAGTATCCCGTTGCGGTAAATGTCTTTATTCTCTTTTTCCTGATTTTCGGAACGCTCGGTTTCATGTCTATGCGGTCGTCCTTTTTCCCGTTGATAGACTCCCGCATCATTACCATCAATGTGGCATTTCCGGGTGCGTCGCCCCAAGAAGTAGAAGAGGGTGTCATTCTCAAAATTGAAGACAACCTCAAAGGTTTGGTGGGTTTGGAAAGAGTCACTTCCGTGTCCAGAGAAAACTCGGGTACCATCACCATCGAAATCTTCAAAGGTGAAAATGTAGATGTGATTTTGCAGGAAGTAAAAAACGCAGTTGACAGGGTGCCATCGTATCCGGTTGGTATGGAGCCTCTAGTGGTGGCCAAGCAAGAAACCGTCAGGCAGACCATTAGTTTTGCCGTAAGCGGCGAAGGGGTAGATTTGGCCGTACTCAAACAAATCACCCGACAGATTGAAAACGACATGCGTGCCATGGAGGGCATTTCTCAAGTCGAAATTACAGGCTATCCGGATGAGGAAATTGAAGTAGCCGTTCGCGAATCAGATTTGCTGGCTTACAACCTCACCTTTCAGGAAGTAGCTCAGGCAGTTTCACAGAACAATATTCTCATTACCGGTGGAAATATCAAAACCTCTGCCGAAGAATATTTGATCCGGGCCAACAACAGGGCCTATTATGCTGATGAAATACTCAACACGGTTGTGCGTGCCGACGCATCGGGACGAACTGTTACCCTTGAGGATGTTGCGGTAGTCAGAAATCGCTTTGCAGAAACACCCAATGCCAGTTATTTTAACGGTAACATTTCCGTCAACGTAAGCATTAGCAACACCAATGAAGAAGACCTCATTTCAACGGCAGAAATCGTCAGAAATTACGTGTCAGAATTCAACCAGAAATACAACAATGTTCGCGTCGATATCGTGAACGATTCGTCTATTACGCTGAATCAAAGAACGCAACTGCTCCTAGAAAATGCTGCTATGGGCATCGCCTTAGTGCTTTTGTTTCTCGCAGTATTTCTCAACATTCGTTTGGCTTTTTGGGTTGCAGTAGGTATTCCGCTTTCCTTTTTCGGTATGTTTATTTTTGCCAATCAATTAGATATTACCATCAATTTATTGTCTCTTTTCGGAATGATAGTCGTCATCGGTATTTTGGTGGATGACGGCATCGTGGTTGCCGAAAATATCTATCAGCACTACGAACGCGGTAAATCACGCGTACGAGCTGCTATAGACGGTACACTTGAGGTAATTCCGCCTATCGTTTCGGCTATTCTCACAACCGTATTGGCCTTTAGTATCTTTATATTTATTGATGGCCGTATCGGTGATTTTTTTGGGGAAGTTTCAAAAGTAGTCATCATCACCTTGCTCATTTCACTCATTGAGGCTTTATTGATTTTACCGGCACACATGGCACATTCCAAAGCCATGCTAAAAGACGATGGCAAACCCAAAAAAGGGATGGCATTGTTTTTTGAAAAAATAAAATTCATCAATAAAGGTGGCGATTGGTTGATGAACAAAATGCGCGACAAGTTTTATACCCCGTCTATTACTTGGGTAATGAACCACAAGTTTATATTTTTTGCTTCTTTTGCCGCAATGCTCATACTCACTATTGCTTCCATGCAAGGTGGTATTATTGGTCAGTCGCTCTTTCCGCGCATTGCCAGCGACAGAATCAGTGTCACACTTGCCATGCCCGAGGGTACCTCAGCCAGAACAACCGACTCAATCATCAGCATGATCGAAGAAAAAGCTTGGTCTGTGAACCAAGGGTTGACAGAAAAGCAAACAGGAAACAAACCGGTCATCGAAAACATCATCAAACGTGTGGGACCGGGGTCGGCCAATGCCAGCCTCACCATCAACCTGTTGCCCGGAGAAGAACGCGATTTGGAATCTTTCGTGATAACCAACGCCGTACGCGATGCCGTAGGCCCTGTTTACGGTGTAGAAAACCTCACTTTTGGCTTTGGCGGTAACTTTGGTGGAAGCCCTATTTCTATTTCCTTATTGGGAAGTGACATAGAGCAACTCAAGGCTGCCAAAGTAGAACTCAAGGCAGCCATGAAAGAAAACCCCAAACTCAAAGACGTGGTGGACAACGACCCGTCCGGTATCAAAGAAATTAGGATCAAACTCAATGAAAGTGCCTATTTGCTAGGGCTCAATTACCAATCTGTGATGGCACAGGTACGTAACGGATTTTTCGGTTTTCAAGCGCAACGCCTCCAACGCGGCCAAGATGAAATTCGCGTTTGGGTGCGGTATGACAGAGAAAATAGATCTACCATCAACGACCTCGATGAAATGCGCATCGTCACACCTACGGGCGACAGAGTGCCTTTCAAAGAAATTGGAGAATACGAAATTGTGAGAGGTGAGGTCGCCATTAACCACTTAGACAACAGAAGGGAAATACAATTGAATGCAGACCTGGAAAACCCGAATTCGAGTTCCTCCGATATTATGAATGACATCAGAGACAATATAGTACCGGCAATTTTGCAAAGGCATCCTTCGGTAACGGCCTCTTTTGAAGGTCAAAATAGAGAAGCCAATAAGATTCAGAATTCGGCAAAACAAATTGCCCCAATTGTTTTTTTCTTGATTTTTGTGGTGATTGCTTTCACCTTCCGATCTTTGAGTCAACCCATTATACTGTTTATGCTCGTGCCTTTTAGCGTCATTGCAGTGGCATGGGGTCATTATTTCAGCGGTTTTCCGGTCAATATGATTTCATGGCTTGGCATCATCGCACTAGTAGGTATCATGGTCAATGACGGATTGGTATTGATAGACAAGTTTAACTCCATGCTGCGCGACGGCATGCCTTTCGAACAAGCTGTTATAGAAGCAGGCAAGAGCCGTTTTAGAGCCATATTCCTAACATCGGTTACTACCATAGCCGGAATGGCGCCCCTACTGTTGGAGGAAAGCCGCCAAGCGCAATTTCTAAAACCCATGGCCATTTCCATTTCCTATGGTATTGGATTGGCTACGTTCCTGACCCTTTTCTTACTGCCTGTGTTTTTAGCAGCCAACAACAATTTGAAAAGATTTATTCACTGGTTGGTCACCGGCGAAAAAATAGCACCCGAAGCATTGGAAAATGCAATTATTGAACTTAAAGCTGAACAAGAAGCAGATGAAATTCATTAAAAAAATAAGCATCATAGTTTTGTTACTGTCAAACGTCAGTTTGTTTGCACAAGCCATTCTTTCTAAAGAAGAAGCCATCGACATAACTTTGGAAAATAATTATGGCGTACAAGTAGCCAGAAACAATGTGGAAATAGCTGATCAAAATGCGAGTTTGCTCAACTCAGGCTATTTGCCAACAGTTGTAGCTACTACTTCTACTACCTACGACCGTGACAACAAAAACGTGGCAACTTTCAGTAATGGGACTAATACCGTTTTGATTAATGCCGAATCGAGAAGATACAACGCCAACGGAACCATCAATTTTACACTTTTTGATGGCTTCGGTCGGATGTACAACTACCGCCGCTTAAAAGAAACTTACAGCCTGTCCGAATTGCAAGCAAGGCAAACCATAGAGCAAACCATTTTTCAATTGATGACCGGATATTTTGATGTGGCAAGGCTCAAACAAACCGCTATGACGGCTTTGCAATCTGTTCAAATTTCGAAAAACAGGTTGGTGAGGGCTCGATATTTGTACGAATTTGGTCAAAATACCCAATTGGACATCCTTAATGCCCAAGTTGATGTCAACAATGACAGCATCGCGTATTTGAATACACAGCAACAATATCTCAACGCCAAACGCGATTTGAATTTTGTTATGGGGCGCGAGGTTCGCGTAGATTTTGACGTGGATACTACGGTCACTTTTTTACCGCCGCTCAACCTCGAATTGCTCATAGAAGAAGCCAAGAAAAATAACGTCACCATAAAACAAGCTGAGAGCAACATCAAAATCAGGGAATACGACTTAAAAGTAAATAGGGCGACTTTTCTGCCCACGCTCGACCTTTCGGGTACTTACGATTGGGGTGAATTTCAGAACAATGCTTCTGCTTTCTTGTCGTCGCAGGAGACCTACGGATTTAACGGGACAGCCACACTCCGTTGGAGTTTGTTTGACGGCCCGTCCATCAACAGAGTCAAAACGGCTAAAATTGCGATAGAAAGCGAAGCCATTCTCAAGAAACAGGCTGAACAACAGATTATCAGAGATGTAACCAACGCTTTTGAAATTTATCAAAACCAATTGTATGTGTTGCAAACGCAAGAGCAAAACCTGTTGACAAACAAACGCAACTTTGAACGAACCGAAGAGCAATTTAAGTTGGGTCAAATCACTTCCATCGATTTTCGTACCGCGCAAATCAATCTTATCAATGCGCGGGTGAATAGGGATACGGCAAAATTTGACGCCAAATTGGCGGAAATCAATCTCTTGCAATTGTCAGGAAAATTATTGGACGTCGAATTTTAGAGCCTTTTTTCTGAAAAGGATTTTAGATACGTCTGTTTCCTTAATTCCGCAGTTTACAAAGCGAGTTCTGATGATGTGCTACCGCACCAATTTTTTGTATTTGATGCGTTTTGGAATCAAATCGCCACCCAATCGTTTCTTCTTGTTTTCTTCATAATCGGAAAACGAACCTTCAAAGAAATACACTTCAGAATTGCCTTCAAAAGCGAGAATATGTGTACAAATCCTGTCTAGAAACCAGCGGTCGTGAGAGATGACAACGGCACAACCAGCAAAGTTTTCCAAACCTTCCTCCAACGCCCGCAGCGTGTTGATGTCGAGGTCGTTGGTTGGCTCGTCGAGCAGCAACACGTTGCCTTCTTCCTTGAGTGTCATGGCGAGGTGCAAGCGGTTGCGCTCACCTCCCGAAAGCGTACTGACTTTTTTGTTTTGATCGCTCCCTGAAAAATTGAACCGACTCAGATAGGCACGCGAATTGACCATCTTGCCACCCATCATCACCAATTCCTGACCCTCTGAGAAATTTTCCCAAATACTTTTTTCCGGATTGATATTCGAATGGTTTTGATCTACATAAGCCAACTTCACTGTTTCGCCTACTATAAATTCACCTTTGTCGGGTTTTTCTTCATGCATAATCATGCGAAAGATGGTGGTTTTCCCAGCGCCGTTAGGGCCTATTATTCCTACGATGCCCGCTTGTGGAAGCGAAAAATTTAAGTTTTCATACAACAATTTATCGGCATATCCCTTGGACACACCTTTTGCCTCAATAACATTGGTGCCCAACCTTGGTCCATTTGGAATATAAATTTCCAGTTTTTCCTCAGTTTGTTTTTGGTCTTGGTTGAGCAGTTTGTCGTAGTTGCTCAAACGCGCTTTTTGCTTTGCTTGACGGCCTTTGGGTGCCATGCGAACCCATTCCAATTCTCTTTCTAAAGTTTTTTGGCGTTTTGAAGCGGTTTTTTCTTCCTGCGCCAAGCGTTTAGATTTTTGATCGAGCCAGGAAGAGTAGTTTCCTTTCCAGGGGATGCCTTCACCGCGATCGAGCTCTAAAATCCATCCGGCCACGTTGTCCAGAAAATAACGGTCGTGGGTGACAGCAATCACAGTGCCTTTATATTGTGACAAATGGTGTTCCAGCCAATGCACAGATTCGGCATCGAGGTGGTTGGTGGGTTCGTCAAGCAACAAAACATCGGGTTCTTGCAATAGTAAACGGCAAAGCGCCACACGTCTTTTTTCGCCACCCGAGAGTATCCCAATTTTCATATCGGCATCGGGTGTGCGCAGGGCGTCCATGGCAACTTCAAGTTTATTGTCGAGTTCCCATGCGTTGGCTGCATCAATTTTATCTTGCAAGACTGCCTGTCTGGCCATCAGTTTGTCCATTTTGTCTGGGTCGGAATAGACTTCTTCCAGTCCAAATTGGTCATTGATGGCGTTGTATTCGTCAAGTATGGCAACCGTTTCGGCCACACCTTCTTTCACGATGTCCAGCACGGTTTTGTCCGGGTCTAGTTGCGGCTCTTGGGGCAGATAGCCCACAGTATAACCGGGTGAAAAGACCACATCGCCCCGGAAATTTTTCTCCTCGCCGGCTATGATTTTGAGCAGGGTGGATTTACCCGATCCGTTGAGTCCGAGAATGCCGATTTTGGCACCGTAGAAGAAACTGAGGTAGATGTTGTTCAGAACGGGCTTGTTGGCGCCGGTGTAGGTTTTTGAAACCCCCGACATGGAAAAAATTACTTTTTTGTCGTCAGACATAGTACTGGATTTTTAGGTCAAAGATAAGGGCTTGGTGATAGCCGAGCTACGTTAATTAAAGAACAAATGTATTAAAATGATTCAAGACGGAATGGTCTGTTCGTTCGGTATTCAACCTTTGTGATGATAATTAAGGTGCTTTTGGGCATTGGTTATTGTAGTAGTCAATTACAGCCTGAAGGCCTTCATCGTCATTAAATGCTTTTTGCTTTATCTTTTTTAGTAAAGAAGGGCAATCATGAATGTATTCCTCAATAAAATTGATGAAGTTTTTTGACCTTATGGAAGGGTTAATAATTTTATGTACAAACATGTCATCGCCTTTAGCTAAATAAAACAGGGCATATTCGCCCATTGATCCTCCATAAAAACTAGCAGGCATGCCTCCAAACCCACCTCCAAACCCGCCACCACCACCAACTCTAACAAAAGAAAAGAGTTTCAAGTTTCCGTTTCGCTCAATTTCTAAAAGCATAATCTTGGTACGGTTATCATTTTCTTCAATAATTTTATATACGTGTGGTAACATGGTGCCTTCTGAATGCAAGTACAAGGTGTCGAGGGTGGTGTAATCAAATATTATATTTTCACTGCCGTCTTCGGGATGGAAATCGATGTGCTCATTAGATTTTTTGACACGAGCTTTACCAAAATAGCGTTCGCCTTTTCGGGTGAGGATGGTTACTGTGTCTTTTTTGAGGTCGCGCAAATCCCTAAACTGTGCGCTTGATGGTGCATAAAACACAGTGCACAGAACGATTAGTATAAATTTTTTCATAAGTGAAATTATTTAAAAAAATCAAGACAAAATTCTAAAGCCTCTATTTCCGTATCCCGTTAAATACCCAAGCAATAACCCAAAATGCAATACCGCTGAGCAAAGGTGGGAGTATGATTTTGTCGCCTTTGAGCGCGCCGAGATAAATCATAATCGCACCGATGATAAAGGTGAAGAGTGCGCCGAGTGTAAGTATGGTTTGTTTGTTCATGGTGAAGGTTTTTTGTTTCTTCCAAATGTAACAAATTTGAAAGAATTAAAAAATTGATTCATACGGCTTATCGCATCATTTTTATGTCGGTTTCACCGATGGTGCGATACGTTTTCATCACATCGGCAGTCATGCAGGCGTGAACGGGTAGCACATAGAGCAAATCACCAATGTTGATTTGGTCGATATATTTCTTGGACATATGCACGACACCGTGCTCCTGAGATAGGTTTTTAACATACACATCCGGCAAAACTGCTCCCCAACCATTTGCTGTTTTTTCGACCACACGTCCGTAGATTACTCCATGGTGTTGTGTTTGCAGCCTGTCTTTAGAAAAATGGACGCCACCGCCATACACGATGACTTCTTCCCTTTCCGGATGCAAGGCCACCACAGGGCACGCCATGGCTAAGGCAATTTGAGGCGTTTCACATGCGCCTATGGCGGCTTGTGTAAGGTCGTAAAACACAAAATTTCCGGGACGTATTTCATCAACACCGACAAATTTGTCGCACAAGCTACAAGCGGGTGTGTCGCCCAATGAATTGACAATATGCGGATACCTGTCTTTAAAATGGTTTTTTAAACCGGACAAAAGTTGCAAACTTTCTCGGTGAATCTTATCGACACATGCACGGTCTCTGCACGAGTAAGTATGGCCCGAATGTGCCAAAAATCCGCACCACTCAAGGTTTGGCAAAGTGTCTGCAAACGATGCCAACTTTTCCAATAGTTTGATATTGTTAGGCTGTATGCCTGTTCGGTGTGCGCCTGTGTCTATCTTGATAAAAAAACCCACATGATGCGTGAGTTTTTCTGCTAAAAAAGCCAGGCTTTCTAAAGATTCGACCAGTAGGTTTAAGCGGATTTTTGATGCCAGACGGTTGATGGTGTCAATTTCCAAAACATTCACCGGAAAAGCGATGGTGATGTCTTCCCATTCCTGAGAAAAATAGTCGGCCATGGAAACGGAAGAAACCGTAATTTTTTGAACGCCTGCTTCCCGAAACCATCGACCAATTTCCAGCGATTGGTGTGTTTTAAAGTGAGGTCTGAAAACCAAGTTGTGTTTGCGGGCTTTGGCCGCCATCTGTTGTATGTTGGTTTTACATTTTTCGGCGTCTAAAAGTAGCGTGGGCTTGGTTATTTTCATCTGTTTATGTTATTTATTTCGACTTCGCTCAATACAAGTGTTTTTATCGGTCATGCTTCGACTGCGCTCAGCACAGGAATGGAACACCCTAATTAATCATCCGCCTGTATGCAAAATTTTACATGGGTGTTTCATAATAAATTACTGAAAACGAATGGATTGTGCAGGTAGGATGCGCGCCACGATAAAAGAAGGCACCACCATCATCAAGAAACATAAAATGAGAGTCCCCAAATTGAGCATCAACCAATGCGTAAGACTCAAATAAACTGGTGCTTGGTCAACGTAATAATTTGTCGGATCCAGTTTTATCAAACCCCATTTTGCCTGAAGGCCAATCAGCAACAAACCGATAAGATTTCCAATAAGCAAGCCAATACCGATTAGGTAAGTAGCATTCATCAAAAAAATACGTCGGATGCTTTGGTTGGTGCTTCCCAACGACTTAAACAAGCCAATCATAGGCGTGCGTTCTAAAATCAAAACCAGCAAAGCCGTAATCATGTTAATGCCGGCCACCAAAATCATGATGCCGAGAACCAAAAAAATATTGAAATCAAAAAGGGATAGCCATTCAAAAATAGCGTAATACGCTTCTGCAACAGTTTGGGTGTCTAAAGTGGAAGGCGTATTTTGGTAAACTTGATTTCCAATAGCCGCCAATTGGTCAAAATCGTCTATAAAAACTTCAAAATGACCAATTTGATCTGCATTCCATTTGTTGATGCGTTGGATGTGGCGGATATCTGCAAAGAGATACGACTCGTCAAATTCTCTAAAGCCCGAATCAAATATTCCCGCAACTTCAAACACGCGCAAGTTGGGTGTTTGGTCTGTTTCGTCTTTGAGAAAATAGGTGCTGATTCGGCTGCCCACTTCCAATCGGAGACGATCTGCCAAGTATTTTGAGATAAGAATTTTTTCGTTTAACGCACCGGAAAAATCGGGCAACTCGCCCGCGATGAGGTACTCGGAAATTTGAGACCAATCAAAATCGCTTCCAATTCCTTTGACGACCACACCCTCAAAAGCATCTTCCATACGAATGATGCCGGCCTTGTTAGCCACAGCCTGTATGTGACGCACACTTTGAACTGTTTTAAAATCGGGGTAGAAGGGTTGCTGTTTGCTTATGGGAAACAGCGATATTTTGGATTGGTTGTTGTCGTAGTTCGAAATTTGAATGTGCCCATGGAAAGCCACCACCTTTTCGCGTATCTTTTTTTGCAAGCCTATGCCGGTGGCTACAGCCACAAGCATCACGACCATACCAATAGCTACAGCGGCTATCGCAATTTTTATTATTGGTGCCGATATACTATCTTTATAGTCTCTTTTAGACAACAATCTTTTGACTACAAACCACTCAAAATTCAACTTGTATGCGCTTTAATTTTCTATTCAAAAATACGCTTTTATTTCTACTTATTTTTTTAAGTGCTTGTAAACAAAAATCAGATACCGGACAAATAGTTTCCCCTGAAGCGGTTGTGTCATTCGATGCAACAAAAAGCACGGAGGTTGTTTTAGCAGCCAACCGTTTTGATGCCTATTTAAATTTGCTCAAAGGCAAGAAAGTCGGTATTGTAGCCAACCAGACCAGCTTGGTAAAAAGAGCAGACGGCAGCTATGTACATTTGGTAGATACTTTGCTGACGCGGGATGTTCAAATCACCAAAGTTTTTGCTCCCGAACACGGTTTTCGAGGCGAGGCAGATGCCGGTGAGAAAGTTGCAGATGATGTAGATGCCAAAACCGGTATTGAAATTGTATCGCTTTACGGACTCAACAGAAAACCTTCTCCCAAACAACTGCAAAACGTGGAGTTGGTTTTGTTTGACTTGCAAGATGTGGGCGTTCGTTTCTATACGTATATTTCTACCCTTACATACGTGATGGAATCTTGTGCCGAAAACAAGCTACCGTTGGTGGTTTTGGACCGTCCAAATCCCAATATTTCCATTATAGACGGCCCTGTTTTGGATATGGAAAACCGCAGTTTTGTAGGGATGCATCCCGTACCTGTTTTACACGGCATGACCTTGGGCGAATATGCAAAAATGGTCAATGCAGAAAAGTGGTTGATGAATGAGGTTCAAGCCCAACTCACAGTGATTCCTATGGAAAAATATACCCGAACTACTTCCTACAAACTTCCCATTAAACCATCACCCAACTTGCCCAATGACAAAGCTGTTAATCTCTATGCGAGTTTGTGCTTTTTTGAGGGCACAAACGTCAGCGTCGGGCGAGGGACAAACAAACAGTTTCAGCTCTACGGTTCTCCGGATTTGCCAAGCGATACCTTTACATTTAGTTTTACGCCGCAACCCAACGAAGGCGCGAAAAATCCGCTACACATGGATGTGTTGTGCTACGGGGAAGACTTAAGTGAGAACGCTCCCTTAAAAAGCATAGAACTCAAATGGTTGATTAATGCCTATCAGACGACTGCAGACAAATCGAGTTTTTTCAATAAATATTTTGTAAAACTCGCCGGAACAGCTAATCTTCAGCAACAGATAGAAGCGGGCGTTCCTGCCGAGCAAATCTATCAAAGTTGGCAAGAAGGCATCGAAGCTTTTAAATCCTTGCGCGCGCCTTATTTGATTTACAACTGAAGCAATTTTTCCTTTAGGCGTTCTACAATTACATACCCAGCCGGACAAATTTCTACGTTTTGCAAGGTAAGGCTGTTGATTTGATAGAATTTTTTTCTGTCTGTATGCGGATATTCTCGACATGCCTTGGGGCGCACGTCGTAAATACTGCAATAGTTGTCGGCACCCAAAAACGTGCAAGGAACTTGTTGCAACACTTTGTCACCGTCTTCGTCAACCTTTAAATAGGTGTCTTCAAAATCCCGGGCAGACATTTTCAGGTGTTTCGAAATTCGATTGATGTCCTGGTCCGTAAACAACGGCCCTGTGGTTTTGCAGCAATTGGCACAAGTCAGACAATCAAAAGAAGCGAAAGCTTCGCGGTGCAAATCCATCATGATGTTGTCGAGCTGCTTGGGTGGTTTTTTGCGAAGTTGCTTCAAAAACTTTTGCGTTTCTTTTCGTTTGTTTTTGGCGAGTGTGAACAACTTTTCTGGGCTGGGAAACATATTTTTTTTGATGAAATAGGGTTGAAGGGATGTAGTCTAATGGGCTTATGTGGGTTGAAATGTGTTCTGAAGCAGGGTTTTCGAATCTAAAAATCTTATCTCCATAGATGTGTTGGTCAATGTGTTCCATACTGATTTTTGACAATACTTGTGCTGAATTCTGACCATGATGGGCCTTTTAAAAATGATAAAATTAAAGTAGTGTAAGATATAAAATCTGTATTTGTGTTAATAATCACCTCCTTTTTGGTTTTTATCTTACTTTTGCGCTACTGAAATATTTGAAAATCATGTTGAAAAAGTCTGTTTATATTATATCGATAGTGTGTCTTTTTGTCGCTTGTGATGATGGCGATGTGTCTGTTTCTTCGTTAAACATAGATCCGTCAACAGCTTTTACCTGTGATGTGCAAAACCCTTTTCCACTCTACAATATTGACCAAAACGAAGTGTTGATTCTCAATTTGAACAACAGCTTGTTTGCACCCCAAGTTACTGGCGATGCACCGCGTACAGCTAGCCTAAACAGTGGTCAGGTGATTTACAGGTTTTTTACAGACAATGTAAACCAGGGTTTTTTCTGTAGTGTGATTCCGCCTCTCGATCCAAAACCGGTAGAGGAATTTCTATCTACGGGTGGCATTGCTGAAATTTCTACTAGGCTCAATACCAACGAACTCGGTGACACCATTTCTTTTACCCACGATGTGGTGTTGTTGAATCTGAGCTTGGAACAAGGCGACAGGCAAATCAGACGCGAGGAACTTTTCTACGGCTTTATAACAATCCCTAAGCAGTAAAGGCTTTTTGTCCGATATAGACAGCCATGGCACCCAAGCCATATTTGGTATAATCGGCGTCTGAAAATGAAATGTTTTCGTATCTTCCAAACAAAAATTCGAGTTCTGAACGCAAAATACCTTGCCCAAGTCCGTGTATAAAAACGACTTCCGGAATTCTTTTTTGCATGGCAAATTCCAATTGGCGTTTGGCGGTTTCTACTTGTAACGTCAGCATGTCGTAATTGGACATTCCTTTATAGGATTTGACCAATTTTTCTATGTGCAAATCCACTTCCATAGGCGGTATTTTGCCTTTTTTACGCACTGCTCGTTTCAAGGAATTTTTAGTGGTCTCCGGTTTTATTTGGATGCCTTTTTGCACAATTTTTTGCTGATAAGACGCTCGGTCCATCAGAGGGATTAACTCGTTGGGCAGAAAATTAATTTCAAACCCTTCTGGGGTTTCAACTACTACAGAACCATCCCTGCGGACTTCCACCACTTTTCCTTCCACATCTTGGTCGATTGCTTCCACCGGCGTTCCTATGACAAACGGCGTGCTCATTCTTCAACGTTTTCATCCTCGTTGGGCTTGCTTCCCACCAGTTTGCTGGTTCTGTACAGGCCGTACATCAGTACAGCCAACGATCCTATGGTTGCCCAGATGCTTTTGTCTTCAAAATAAAATAGGCCTATGGCACCACAGGCAATCAAAAAAAGATCTAGGCCAATATTGGATTGATTTTTCATTGCTTGTGGTTTGTTTCAAACTGAGATAAGGTCTTGCAGATAATCTCAATACATTCGTCGAGTTGTGCGTCATTCATCACCAGTGGCGGAGCAAAGCGGATGATATTGCCGTGCGTAGGTTTTGCCAACAGGCCGTTTTCTTTCAAGGCGACACAAATATTCCAGGCCGTATTGCCATCGGGAGCATCGTTTATGACAATTGCGTTGAGCAATCCTTTGCCTCTGACCAATTTTACAACTTGACTTTGCTTGATGTAATCATTGATTTTTTTGCGAAACTTTTCGCCTTGTTGTCGCGCGCGTTGTGCTAATTTCTCGTCCCGAACCACATCTAAAGCGGCTATGGCAACAGCTGCTGCAAGTGGATTGCCGCCAAAAGTAGAACCGTGTTGCCCCGGTTTGATGACCTCCATGATGTCGTTGTTGGCCAAAACTGCAGAAACGGGATACACGCCACCCGAAAGGGCTTTTCCCAAAATCAATATATCCGGTTGGGCGTAAGTTTCTTGTTTTTCGCAATGTCCGGTACAAGAACAATGGCCACATACGGCTAGCAAAGAGCCTGTTCGGGCAATACCGGTTTGGATTTCGTCTGCGATAAACAACACGCCGTATTTCTGACAAAGTGCTTGTGCTTTTCGAATAAAATCTACACTTGGTGTAAATACGCCGGCTTCACCCTGTATGGGTTCCACTAAAAAACCGGCTACATTGGGTGTGTCTTTTAAGACTTTTTCGAGCGCATCCAAATTATCATAAGGAATTTTGATAAAGCCGGGTGTGTAGGGTCCGAAATTTTTTCGAGCGTCTTCGTCATTGGAAAAGGAAATTACGGTGGTGGTACGGCCGTGAAAATTGTTTTCACAAACGATAATTTGCGCGTTATTTTCGGCGATACCTTTTTTTTCATAAGCCCATTTTCGGCAAATTTTGATGGCAGTTTCAACGGCTTCTGCACCCGTGTTCATCGGTAAAACTTTGTCAAACCCGAAGTATGCGGTCACATATTTTTCAAAAAGCCCCAGCTTGTCGTTGTAGAACGCTCGTGAAGTAAGCGTCAGTTGTTGCGCCTGGTCGGTGAGTGCTTTGATGATTTTTGGATGGCAGTGACCCTGATTGACAGCCGAATAAGCAGATAGAAAATCGAAGTATTTTTTGCCTTCCACATCCCATACATAAACACCCTCGCCACGTTTGAGCACTACGGGAAGCGGGTGATAGTTGTGTGCGCCGTATTTCGCTTCCAATTCGATAAAAGCGTCAGATTTTGAAACTTGAGTTTGCATAAAAAAGAAATTAGAACGGTTTATAAGCTACCATTCCTTCTTTGTCTGCCACAGAGACAGGAGAGAAATCATCCTAAAAACCAAGTTTTGCTTTGGTTTTGTTTGAGGTGCAAGTTAAGAAATCTGACGAAATTTTCAATGCACAACTCGCTGAGTAAACAGCTGAAATGAGAACCTTTAGGGAGATGAAACGTTTTTAGGTATGCATCCTTACTGTTAAGTGAAGATTCGATGCATTTTGAATGTTGAATAATTTTGATGGTTCTGCCATTGTTCTGCCATTAAAATCATCATAAGGATACTTTTATCAATTCTTAAAAGTAAATGTTCAGCTGATAGTGGTTTTCACTCGGATTTTTTATGGGGCACAAATAACGTATAACAAATAACACTAAAATCGGTGCAAATAAAATCACCCTAGAGCATTCAAACACCGGCTATACCGGATGCCACTTCCATAAGATATGCGCAAAACATGGCACCATACGTACCTACGGCATAGCCCAAAACGGCCAACAACACGCCAACACTTGTGAGCGAAGGATGGAAAGCGGCACCGACTATAGGCGCAGAAGCCACACCGCCTACGTTTGCCATGCTGCCGACAGCCACAAAAAAATAGGGTGCTTTGATGAGTTTGGCTGTTACCAACAACACTACGGCATGTATAAAAATCCAAATGAAGCCAATGAGCAACAAGCCCGGATTGTCAAACACCATGCGAAGATCCATTTTCATACCGATCGTAGCGACAAGAAAATAGATAAAAACACTGCCCATCTTTCCGGCGCCGGCACCTTCCAAATTTCTAAACTTGGTAAAAGACAAGCCTATGCCAATAAGGGTTGCCAATGAAACCAACCAGAAAAATTGTGAGCCAAAAGAAGAAAGTGCACTTTGTTTATTTCGGATGACTTCAAAGTTGTTTTCTAAAAATGATGATATCCAATTGGCACCACCATGTGAGAGCGCAACCACCAGAAAAGCCAAAGTGAGCATCAACATCCAATCTGTAAGGTTTGGAATGCGTGCAACTTGTTGTTCAAACTTTGCTGTGCGAACCTTCAATGCTTCAATGGCACTCGTATCTGCCTTAAAAAACCGATTGAGAAAATTGTCTTTACCAATGCCCAGTAAGATGATGGCCATCCAAAAATTTGCCACCAAAATATCTACGAGTACCATACCGCCATATTTGTCAGGATTGTATTTAAAAATCTCTAACATGGCAGCTTGATTGGCTCCCCCGCCAATCCAACTTCCGGCCAAGGTGGCCAAACCGCGCCACACAGCATCAGGTCCGGCACCACCCACAGCTTCGGGCATGATGGCAGCCGTAATCAAAATCGCCAAAGGCCCGCCAATGATAATGCCAAAGGTACCGGCAAAAAATACAACCAGCGCTTTTGATCCAAGTCGCGCGATGGCTTTTAGGTCAATACTCAATGTGAGTAAAACAAGTGAGGCAGGCAACAAATACCTGCTAGCTATAAAATAGAGTTGGCTTTTAGATTCGTCTATCAGACCCAATGAAGTGAAAATGGCGGGTAGCAAATAGCACAACAAAAGCGCCGGAACTATTTTGTAAAACTTTTGCCAAAAGCCGGATAGTTGAGAGGTGTAAAATACAAACCCCAAACAAAACATCAAAACACCCAATACGTAGAAATCATTGTCAAAAAAAGGTGTTTTCATGTGTCTATTTTTAAGTTTTTATGTCTCAGCCCAATGTCTTGGGAAAAAATTATTGATCTGCGGTTTGGCACCATTTCAAAAACGTGTTCACACAGCAACTTTGCCCCGCAAAGGTGGATGCGGATCGTAGTCTGTAAGCGTGAAATCCTCGTAGGTAAAATCAAAAATATTGCTGATTGCCGGGTTTAAAATCATTTTGGGCAAGGGTTTGCATGCGCGTGAGAGCTGCGTTTGGAGTTGGGCTACATGGTTGCTGTAGATGTGTGCATCGCCAAACGTATGGACAAAATCGCCGGCTTGTAAGTCGCAAACTTGGGCAATCATCATGGTGAGCAGGGCGTAAGAGGCGATGTTAAACGGAACACCCAAAAAAATATCGGCGCTGCGTTGATACAATTGACACGACAATTTGCCATCAGCAACGTAAAACTGGAAAAAAGCATGGCACGGCGGCAAGGCAGCTTTACCCTTAGCTACATTTTCTGAGAAAGACAGGGCAGTGTCCGGCAACACAGACGGATTCCAAGCCGATACCAACATTCTCCGGCTGTCCGGTTGTGTCTTTATCGTATGAATGACTTCTTTGATTTGATCGATGCCTTCGCTATTCCAATTGCGCCATTGGTGGCCATATACCGGCCCCAAATTACCTTGTTCATCGGCCCATTCATCCCAGATAGATACACCGTTTTCCTTGAGGTATTCGATATTGGTTTCACCTTTTAAAAACCACAAAAGCTCGTGGATGATGGATTTGAGATGTACTTTTTTGGTGGTAACCAGCGGAAATCCTTCGCTTAGGTCAAAACGCATCTGATAGCCGAAAACACTGTATGTACCGGTGCCGGTGCGATCCGATTTTTTAAAACCGTTTTCAAAAACATGTCGAACGAGGTCGTGATATTGCTGCATGCTTGTCTGTTTCTCGGTGCAATTTACGATTTCGTTACTTTTAAATGAAACGCGTAAAATGATATTTTTAAAAAAACATAAAACACTTATCAACAATTCATTTCACCTGTTTATAATTATTGTTTTTCAAAGGTCAGATGGAACACCCTAATTAATCATGTCTCTGTGTGCAAAATTTTTACATGGGTGTTTCATTTTAATTTTGATTAATTTTACTGAAATTTTATTTCTTCATAAACATTTATATTTTTTGATTATGCATATCAACGACCACAATCCCCTCCCATTTTATCACCCAAACCCGGACAGATACGACCAAATGCAATACAGGCGTTGCGGTAACAGCGGCTTACTTTTGCCAATGCTTTCTCTGGGCTTGTGGCACAATTTTGGCCACGAGAACGATTTTAAAAATGCCAGAAATATATGTAGAACAGCATTCGATTCTGGCATTACACATTTTGATTTGGCCAACAATTACGGACCGCCCTACGGATCTGCGGAAGAATCGTTTGGTCGCATTTTTGAAAAAGATTTTAAACCTTTTCGAGATGAGCTCATTATCTCAACCAAGGCAGGATGGGATATGTGGCCGGGGCCTTATGGAAATTGGGGTTCAAGAAAATACTTAATTTCAAGCCTCGACCAAAGCCTGAAACGCATGGGGCTCGATTATGTAGATATTTTTTACCACCATCGACCCGATCCGGAAACGCCATTGGAGGAAACAATGGGTGCGTTGGATCACATCGTCAGGCAAGGAAAAGCCTTGTATGTGGGCATATCTCAATACAGTGCCGAAGACACCAAAAAAGCGGTGGCCATACTGAAACGTTTGGGTACGCCTTTGCTCATTCACCAACCCCGATACAGCATGTTTGATCGCTGGGTAGAAAACGGACTTATGGATGTATTGGGACAAGAAGGTGTGGGCAGTATTGCTTTTTCACCTTTAGAACAAGGCTTGCTTACAGACAAATACCTCAAAGGGATTCCTGCCGATTCTCGCGTAGCCAAAGACGGCAGGTATTTGACAGCAAACCAAATCACGGAAGAGAAAATTGACAAGGTCAGGAAATTGAATGCAATTGCCCAAAGCCGTGGCCAAAGTATGGCGCAAATGGCCATTGCTTGGTTGCTCAAGGATGCTCGTATCACTACGGTTTTAGTAGGTGTCAGCCGTGCAGCACAACTCAAGGACAATATCAAAACCCTAGAAAATATCAATTTTTCTGAGGCCGAACTTAAAGAAATTAAATCTATAATAGGTTAAGGGAAAAAGGGTAGGAGAGAAAGCCTTGATTAAGGATTGAAAATGCTTGTGTGCTAATCTAAGCTATTTTTGGTGCGCCCAAACTCGCGTTAAGTCTGAATTCGATTGATCTGGAATACATCAAAAGTTCATTCATTCAAGATGGTCGGGTCAAGCGCAGCTGAGGCTTAGTTAAAAACCTCAAAACTTCTCGACTGCGCTTGTGAAGAGACTTACTTTTTGTGTAAACCAAGGTGTAGGCGGTTCATATTACGCTAAATGGTTTGACCAAAAGTCAATAAGTTGTTGTCAGGGTCAAGAATTGAAAATTCTTTTTGTCCCCAAGGCTTGGTTTCCAATTTTCCATTCGGATGAATTTCAACCATTTTTTCTAGTAGTGATTTATAAAACGCATCAATGTGGTTTGTTCTAATATAAACTTGTCCGTAATTTTCTTTGGGTTCAAGTTCTTTAAATTCAAAAAAATGAATTTGAATTTGGTCTTTCTGCATCATCAAGTAGCCGTCAAAATCAGTACTTCCATATTCTGTAAATCCTAATCTGTTTGCGTAAAACTCCCGCGTAACACCTTTGTCACGCATGGGTAGTTTGGGATTAATGTCGGTGAGCATATATTTTACGGATATATTTTAAATTCAGTATTTTTTATTGTCGGATTCAATTCAATATTTGTGTCAATTTCAGCTTTTGCTGTTTTTTTAAATACCCGTCAATATAAAATTAACAGAATAGAACTGTTTTTAAACCAAATGGACTTACAAACTCTCATTAAACTCATCTTGCCTAATTCGGACGGCTCTTACGGAAAACAAAATCAAAAAGCTCGACGCCACAAAAATTCCGAGCGTGCCTACAACCATCAAAAACTCAGAGATTCTAATACTGAAGGAAAACAAATTTTGAATGCCGGCACCCACCATAGCAGCTGCGCCTACATACAAGCAAACCAAAGCACGACTCAGCAACTTGAGTTGCTTTAACTTCTTAGAAGTGGTTTTATGGTCGAGGTTTTCAGAAATTCTTTGCCTGATTTCTCCACTGAGTGCTATCATCAAACTGGATGTGGACAAGACGAGCAAGGCTATGCCGGGAAGTATCGTGATAGGAATATACCAGTTTTCCATACGCTCGATTTATCGGTCTATCATCCCTGCATATGCGACACCTGTGAGCCGGTGCATGTCATAGTTGAAGGTTGATAAATCACCTTTGTTGAATTTGTTGATATAGTCGTATCCGCAAGCCCTGGCTACTACGCGAATCAAATCGTTAGAGGCTTCAAAATAATTTTGCAATTGTTTGGCAGATTGGTCGATGAGCAACCGACTTCGAAGATTTTCTTTTTGCGTGGCAATGCCTACCGGACAGTTGTTGCTGCCACAGGCACGCATACCCAAACAACCAATGGCTTGTAGGGCTGCATTGGAAACCGCAACGGCGTCTGCACCCAACATCATAGCTTTGGCAAAATCTTCCGCCACACGCAATCCACCGGTGATAATCAGGCTGACGTTTTGGGCATTTCTATCGTCTAAAAACTTTCTGGCCCGTGCAAGTGCCGGAATGGTGGGTACATTGATGTGATCTCTGAGTATGGTTGGCGCAGAGCCTGTACCGCCACCGCGTCCGTCGAGTATGATATAATCGACACCAACACGAAGTGCGAAATCTAAATCTTGTTCAAGATGACTGGCCGCAATCTTAAATCCGATAGGAATGCCGCCTGTGCGTTCTCTGACCTCCTCGGCAAATTTTTTAAAATCGGCCACGCCGTGGAAATCCGGAAATGTAGCAGGCGAAATGGCAGTTTGCCCTTCTTTCAGACCACGAACAGCCGCAATTTCCGCACTCACTTTGTTGCCGGGTAAGTGGCCGCCTGTGCCGGTTTTGGCACCTTGCCCGCCTTTAAAGTGAAAAGCCTGACATTTCTCTACCTTTTCCCACGAAAAACCGAATTTAGCCGAAGCCAACTCGTAGAAATATTTTGAATTGTTGGCTTGCTCGTCCGGAAGCATACCGCCTTCGCCCGAGCAAATACCTGTGCCGGCAAGCTCTGCGCCTTTAGATAAAGCAATTTTAGCTTCACGGGAAAGTGCGCCAAAACTCATATCTGACACAAAAAGTGGCATGGAAAGCACGAGTGGTTTTTTAGCCTTTTTACCGATGACCACGGTGGTTTCTACTTTCTCCTCGTCAAGCAGCGGGCGGGAAGCGAGTTGCGCGGGCAAAAATTGCAGGTCGTTCCATTTGGGCAGTGTATTTCTGTCCACACCCATAGATGCCGAAAATCCGTGATGCCCAATGTTTTTCAAACCGTTTTTGGCGAGTTCTTGAATATATTTGGTGTAGGGTTCGGTCTCCTCAGGATGCGTGTCTGCATAAGTGCCGAGATATTCATCGCGCTGAAAAGGTTTTGGATTTTTTTGTTCAAAGTCTTTGATTTCGTTTAAATCTACAAAAACATCGTCTCCTTCGATGATTTCTGTGAATTTGTGAAGTTTTTCATCATTGTTGTATTCGCTGACACCGGTATCGTATCGATAATCCCAATTGTGCACACCGCAATAGAGGTTGCTGCCTTCAACATAACCATCTGACAGCAGTGCCCCGCGGTGGTGGCATCTGCCATACAAAACCGAAATCCCTTTTTCGTGTTTGATGATAACCAAGTCGGTGTTGGAAACGAGTGCGTATGTTGGTTTTTTGGTGGCTAATTCGGATAGTTTGGCAATGAGAATTTTATCCAAGGACATATAATTTTATTTAAATGATAAGCTTTGGATACGAAAATAAAGTAAAAATACCATTGACGCAATTTAATTAACCATTAAACTGCAACCGCGCACATCGGAATGGTCAAATCGGCCCAATACTTCAAAGCTTCCGTCTGCGTGTTTTAAACCCAAATCTTGGGTAGCTATAAATGCACAAGAATTTACATTGGCCAAATCGATGAGGTTGATGCCGCCTATTTTGTTGTCTGTCAAATAAGAAAGAGGGTCTTCGGGTTCTCGGATAAGAATTTTCATCCACGGCGGACAAGTAAAAATACCGTTATCTTTAGAATATGCTTGAGAGAACAATTCCGTCATGCCGTATTCGGAATGAACAGCTTTTACGCCCAAACGGTTTTGTAAGCGTTGGTGCACTTCGCTTCTTACGGGCTCTTTACCCCTTCCTTTCATGCCGCCGGTTTCCATAAGGACGATTTCATTTTTGGGTAAGGTATATTGGTCGGCAAAATCTAAAAGTGCAAAAGTTACGCCGATAAACAAGGTTTTTTGTTTTGAATCAATCAGATTGAGCAGGATTTTGTACAAGTCTTGGTGGTTGTAGAGATAAAAGCCACTTTTGGGGTGTCGGGAATTTTTTATCCAATCTTCAACCATAAAAACCAAGGATGCATTTTTTCGCTCCAAATAGGATGGCAACAAAGCTACCACGGCATAATCGGCCATGTTGCCGTAAAAGATTTCGAAAGTTTTGCGGAAAGAAGCCCTATAAATTTCAGGGTCGATAACCCAATGCCGCGAGGGCTCTTGACCTGTGGTGCCACTGCTTTCAAAAACACATGCAGGTTTTTGCAGACCTCTTATAATACGATGCGATTTAAAAAAATCGATAGGCAAAAAGGGAATATCAGTCCATTTTTTTACTTGATCGGGAGTTCTGTTTAAGGCATTGCAGAATTTTTTATACACGTCCACTTCTTTGTATTGCACTGCAAAAAGCTCGAGGGCGGCTGCTTCGAAAGTGGCTGCAGTAACATCTAAAAAACTAAGGGCTGAGGGCTTAGACAAAAGGCTTGCATTTAGAAGGACAAAGTTAAGGTTTTGTGATTGTTTTTTATTTTTTTTGCCGAGTACTGTTAGATTTTTGAAATTTTCATAATGCTATATCGACAAAAAACGGGTTGTTTATTCAGGTTTTAGACATTAGAAAATCTAACTTATGAAAGAAGCTGACATATTATTTCCCCGTTTTTTAAGGGAAGATTACCAACAATTTAGAAAACTCCAGAAAAAAGTAAACGCATCTATCGATTCTGTTTCAGGTATGTTTTGGGTAAAAGTAAAAGCGGTTGTTTTTCCTCTTTTATACATTTTTTTTGTGTTTACCACCTGGCAACAACACCAAAGTCCGGGTATCTTTTACGCCGGATACTTTTTACTTGGTCTTTTCATGGTAATCATTTTTCTTTCGGTTATCCACGAACTCAGCCACGACAATGTGTTTAAGTCAAAAAGACTGAATCGCACGCTCATGTATTTTTTTGATTTTATGGGCGCCAACAGCTACATTTGGAAAAAACGCCACCAACTGATGCACCACAACTATCCAAATTTAAAAGGATGGGATTCGGATATCGAGCAGAGCAATATGTTTAAAATTTTTCCCGACGAACCTGCTACTTGGTTTCACAAAAGGCAACACAGGCTGGTGTTTCTGTTCTATCCTTTTTATTTGCTCAATTGGCTTTTGGTAAGAGATTTTAGAGACTTTTTTTCTAAGAACCGCATCATTAAGAAAGCTGTGCAGATTCCTGTTGTAGAATATGTTAAACTATTTGTCTTTAAGTTGTTTTATTTTTTCTATATGTTTTTTGTGCCTGTTTTGTGGTTCCATGTACCGGTTGTGGGTGTGATTATTGGTTTTTTGCTCTTAAATTTTACCGCTTCCGTTTTTGCCTTGGGCGTCTTGTTACCACCTCATGCAGCCGTACAGAATGAATTCCCCGAAACTGACGAAAACGCCATGGTAAATGAAACTTGGCTTTCGCATCAACTCAAAACCACCAGCGATATTTCTTTAAGCAATTGGTTTACAGGTTTTTTTATGGGGCATTTTAATTATCATGTCGCCCACCATCTTTTTCCCAACCTAAGCTATGTGTATATGCCACAAGCTACCCGCGTTATTGAAGCTTTTGCACGCGAATCGAGTTTGCCTTACAAGCAACTCAGTATGCAGCATGCCCTCAAAAACCATTGGCTGCTTCTCAAAAACAATGCTTTAGAAGATAATATTTTTGAAGAAACCTTTTAAAGCTTTAATACCAGTTTCTGCTGAGATTGTACAAGGAGATAAGCACAATTAAAACTCCCACTACCTTCATCAGCGATTTAGGTTTTATCATTTTGGTAATTCTAGCACCCAAAGGAGCTGCCAAAGTGCCCCCTACAACAAGCCCCAGGATGATTTGCCAACTCTGAATACCTGTGAAATAAATCAAAACCCCGGCACTGAAAAAAGTAACAAAAAATTCGACGGTATTCACCGTTCCTATGATGATATTGGGGGTGTTTCCTTTTCTAATCAGATTCGAACTCACTATGGGTCCCCACCCGCCACCGCCAATGGCATCTAAAAATCCGCCAAAAAGGGCAAACCAAGAAGCATTTTTGAGGCTGGGTTTGGCGTCGTTTTTTTTCTTGAAAGATTTAACTAAAATAATCAGACCCAATATCATAAGATACAAACTGATATAAGGTTTTAAAAGACGACCATCTACAATAGAACCTAACAGAAACGCACCCGTTACAGCACCCACCACACCGGGAATCAAAAGTTTTATAAACAAATACTTGTCAAAATTTCCGATGCGCATGTGAGACAATCCGGAAACGCCTGTAGTGAAAATTTCGGCTGTGTGTACTGCTGCCGAAGCCAATTTTGGTGAAAGACCAAAACCCAACAAGATAGAATTGGAAGTAACACCATAGGCCATACCCAAGGCACCATCAATAAGTTGCGCCAGAAAACCGGCCAAAACAAACCAGAAGAAAGTGGCGTCGAGTGAAAATTCAAAATGCTCAAGATTGGGGAAATACCACCACAGCGCCAAGCAAATCAACAAAGCTTTTAAGGAGATAATAACCAAAGAAATATGTTTTACTTTTATCCTATCCATAACGGTTTAATTGCTTTTCGGTTCTAATTCAAATCACTCCCGGCAGGTTTCACCAAAGGGTTTTACGTTTGCACGACAAATATAGGCTAACTCTATCAACTAAGTATAGTTTTAACAATGCTACAAACGAAATGCCAAGAGATTGATGCCTGTTTGTATGGGTTAAGGTTTGCTTATGCAATTTTTTAACTAAATGATTATGAGCGGTTTTCATTTTGAATAATAGATAATCTAATTTTTACTCAAAATTTTGTGAAATTTTTGATGTGTACGTGCCCACTCTAAAATGTTTTTATAGTTTTGCCGTGTAATTGAAATACAAAATGAAAAGCAATATACACAGCCCGATTTTTATGATGTTGCCGCAGCATATATTCGAAGTGCTTCGTTGTTGCTGTTAAATACACCCCATTAATCATAAACTAAACCAAAGGCTTCTGTAAAAAGAAGCCTTGTTAATTTAAAATATTTTGAACTCTACAAATTCCATAGAAGATATAACTTTAAAAACACAAGGTTATTCTGTTGAAATGACCTTACAGTTTTTGACGCAACAATTTCCCAATCGGGTGAAATTTTCAACCTCTTTTGGTGAGGAAGACCAAGTGTTGACAGACATTATATGCAGAAACCACTTAGCTGTAAAAATTTTTACCTTAGATACGGGCAGGCTTTTTGAGCAGACCTATGCGCTCTTTGACAAAACCCGAAACAAGTATCAAGCTGAAATCAAATGCTTTTTTCCAAATTATGAAGATGTGGAAAAGCTAATAGATGAAAAAGGGCCAAACAGTTTCTACCAAAGTGTAGCAAACCGAAAAGAATGTTGTCACATCCGTAAAGTAGCACCATTGCAGTTGGCTTTGCAAGATGCTGATATTTGGGTGACCGGTCTTATGGCCGACCAGTCTGATGTTCGAAAAGAAACCGCCTTGTTTGCATACGATGCTTTTTTTGACGTCATCAAGTACAACCCACTCACACAGTGGTCACGCGCCGATTTAGAAAACTACATTGCGCAACACAACGTCCCTACCAACGTGCTCCACAAACAAGGCTATCCGAGTATAGGTTGTGAACCTTGTACCAGGGCCGTTGAGCCCGGCGAGCACCCGCGGTCGGGTAGGTGGTGGTGGGAACAAAGCCATAAAGAATGCGGCATACACCTCACGCAAAAGTAATAAATAAAGACACTTCAGTATTTTAATTTCTACTAACATGCAAGAATTTACAGCCAATACACAGCCCACTTTAGATACGATTTCGCATCGAGTTTTGAAAGAAAACCTCCTCGAAAGCGAGGCCATTTACATCATTCGCGAAGTGTATGCCCAGTTTGACAAACCTGTCCTGCTTTTTTCAGGCGGGAAAGATTCTATTACCTTGGTTCGGCTGGCGCAAAAGGCATTTTATCCGGAAAAAATCCCTTTTCCCTTGTTACACATAGATACCGGCCATAATTTTCCCGAAACCATTGCTTTTCGAGATAAGCTGGTAGCCGAAACAGGTGCGCAACTGATTGTGCGGTATGTAGAAAATACCATAAAACAAGGAAAAGTGAGCGAGGAAAAAGGACGATATGCCAGCCGCAACAGACTACAGACCCAAACCCTGCTCGATGCTATTGATGAGTTTAAGTTTGATGCCTGTATAGGTGGTGCACGCAGAGATGAAGAAAAAGCCCGTGCCAAAGAGCGTATTTTTTCTGTGCGAAACGATTTTGGACAATGGGACGAAAAAAACCAAAGACCCGAACTCTTCGACATGCTCAACGGCATGATAGACCACGGACAAAATGTTCGTGTTTTTCCGATTTCCAACTGGACAGAGTTGGATGTGTGGCATTATATCAAATTGGAAAAGTTGGAAATACCATCTATTTATTTTGCACACAAGCGCGCTGTTTTTGAAAGAGACGGCCTCATTTGGTCTGCTTCCCCGTTTGTTTACAAAGACGATGAGGAGCAGGTGACCCACAGGGTGGTTCGCTTCCGCACTGTAGGCGATATGAGTTGCACTGCGGCAGTTTTGTCTGATGCCCAAACCATAGACGAAGTCATCGGGGAAATCGAATTGTCCAATATTTCTGAACGCGGTGCCAGAATCGACGACAAACGATCTGAAGCGGCCATGGAAAAGAGAAAAAAAGAAGGATATTTTTGAGGAATAAGCCTCTAGATGTTAGAAAATTTGAATTCTAAATTTAAAATGTTGAATATATGAATTACGAATTATTAATACATAACAAATGACCCTAATGCCTAATGCCTAATGCCTAATGCCTAATGCCTAATGTCTAATGCCTAATGCCTAATGCCTAATGCCTAATGCATAATGGCTATTGGCTATTGTCTTCAAACAAATAACGTATAGAAACACACCCATGCAAGTACTCAAAATAGCAACAGCAGGCAGTGTAGATGATGGAAAAAGCACCCTCATCGGCAGGCTGTTATACGACACAAATTCTTTGCCCTCAGACAAGCTAGACGCTATACGCGAAAGCAGTCTGCGCAAAGGTTTTGACTACCTCGATTTTTCCCTGGCTACAGACGGATTGGTAGCCGAACGCGAACAAGGCATCACCATAGATGTGGCACATATTTATTTTTCCACACCCAAAAGGCGCTTCATTATTGCCGATGCCCCCGGCCATGTTGAGTTTACACGCAATATGGTGACGGGCGCTTCCAACGCACAAGTTTCAATCATTCTCATCGATGCCCGTAAAGGCGTGGTTGAACAGACCTTTAGACATTTCTATATCAATAGCCTCCTTCGTATCAAAAACCTAATGGTTGTGGTCAACAAAATGGATTTGGTAGGTTTTGACAAGCAGCGATTTCTGGACATCAAAAAAGCGTTTGAAACCCTGGCAGAGAAGGCAGGTTATCAACAGCAAATATCCTACGTGCCCATTAGTGCGTTGCACGGCGATAACGTAGCTACACTATCCGATAAAATGCCTTGGTACACAGGTGATACCGTGCTTGATTTGCTCGAAAGCATACAAGTAGATTTGACAGACATCAACAGACAGGCACGTTTTGCAGTGCAACATGTCATACGTCCCAAAACTAATGAGTTTCACGATTTCAGAGGCTTTGCAGGTAAACTTACCGGTGCGCCACTTAGTGTGGGAGACGAAATTACGGTCTTGCCTTCGCTCAACCGGTCTCGCATCAAAGAAATTCGTTTTTATAAAGATACATTCGAAACAGCCAACCCGGGCAGTTCTTTTGTGCTCTCCATAGAAGATGAAATCAATATCAGCCGAGGCGATATGATGGTAAAGTCATCCGAATTGCCTATACAAGGAAAACAAATTTCTGCAAAAGTTTGTTGGATGGATACACAACCGTTACTGGTCGGAAAAACCTTCTCCTTGCAGCACGGCGTCAACCGTGTGATGGCCAAAGTAGATGCTTTGGAATCGGTATATAAAACAGATTTTTCAGCAGCCGATACAAGTCAAACACATTTAAATTTGAATGAAATTGGCCAAGTTCGTTTGAAGTTGAGCAAACCCATTTTTTACGATGCCTATGCCGAAAATAAATTTAACGGCGCTTTTATACTCATCGACAACCAATCGCATTTCACCTCGGGTGTTGGGCTTTTAGATTAATTACTTAATAAAATAGCATGCAGAGTTTTAGAACCGAAATCGAAAATAACGTAGTCGAACAAGACATCATAGATCTGGAAAGAAAAATCAGGCTTTTCAAAGAAGGAAAAATAGTTGAAGAAAAATTTCGCAGCCTTCGATTGGCCCGCGGCATTTATGGGCAACGACAAGAAGGCGTGCAAATGATTCGCATCAAATTGCCTTTTGGGCGGGTTACCTCAAACCAACTTAAACGAATTGCCGATGTGTCCGATGAATATTCTACGGGCAAACTGCACATCACCACGCGGCAGGATATACAAATTCACTACGTCAGCATAGATCGCACACCACAGTTGTGGGCAGATTTAGACAAGGACGATGTAACGATTCGCGAGGCCTGTGGCAATACGGTGCGAAACATCACTGCCTCAGATATGGCGGGAATAGACCCGGATGAGCCCTTTGATGTCACGCCCTATGCAGATGCCATGTTTAGATATTTGCTTCGCAATCCGATTTGCCAGGAAATGGGCAGAAAGTTTAAAATAGCTTTCTCGTCATCAGACAAAGACAGCGCACTGACCTATCTGCACGACCTCGGGTTTATTCCACAATTAAAAACCGAAAACAGCCTGGAGAAAAGGGGTTTCAAGGTTTTACTCGGCGGCGGATTGGGATCCCAACCCAAACATGCCGATTTGATTTACGACTTTTTACACGCTGACCAAATCATTCCATTTACAGAAGCAGTTATTCGAATTTTTGACAGATATGGAGAGCGGAACAAACGCATGAAAGCCCGTATGAAATTTTTGGTGAAAGAGGCAGGTCTGCAAACATTTCTGCAATGGGTTGAAGCAGAAAAGAAAGCCTTGCCCAATACGTCACACCCGATTGCTATAGATGTTGACGAAAACTTTGTTAAAAAAGCTTTGAAGACTGCACCGCAAATAGATGTATCGGGTGACATAGCCTTTGATGATTGGAAAAAAACCAATGTCTTGCCCCAAAAACAAAAAGGTAAGGTGGCGGTAGGCGTCAGGGTTTTGTTGGGGAATTTTAGTACAAGTCAGGCGCGCGCCTTGGCAGACTTGATACACAACTACGCTGCCGATGAATTGCGATTTACGCTTCGACAAAACTTATTGATCAGACATATAGATGAGACCGCTCTGCCTTTCTTTTATCAAACGCTTAAAAAAATTGGATTGGCAACCTCCGGCTATGAGTCCACGGCAGATATTACCGCTTGCCCGGGAACGGACACCTGTAACTTAGGTATAGCCAGCAGCACCGGAATTGCCGAAGTGCTTGAGCAAGTGATAACAAAAGAATATCCGCAATATCTGAATCATAAGGATTTGTTGATTAAAATAAGCGGTTGTATGAACGCCTGTGGGCAGCACAATATGGCGCAGATTGGTTTTCAAGGCATGTCTATTCGCCAAGGAAAAAATGTAGCACCGGCATTGCAAGTGCTGTTGGGAGGTGGCACACTAGGAAATGGCGAAGGTCGTTTCTCGGATAAAGTTATCAAAATTCCCAGCAAAAGAGGACCGCAAGCACTGCGGTTGTTGCTCGACGACTACGAAGCCAAACAAATAGAAAATGAGGATTTTATCTCTTATTACGACAGACAGGGCAAAAATTATTTTTACGAATTGCTCAAACCCCTGTCAGAAACAGACAACCTACAAGCAAAAGATTTTGTAGATTGGGGTCATGACCAAGCTTATGTGCAAGCTATAGGCGTAGGCGAATGTGCAGGAGTGGTCATCGATTTGATTGCGACTCTATTGCTGGAAAGTCAAGAAAAAGCTGAGGCTGCTACAGCCTGTTTTGAAAAGGGTAAGTTTGCAGACAGTATTTATTTTAGTTATGCAACTTTCTTGAACGCCGCCAAGGCCTTGTTGTTAGCCGAGGGTGTTGAGACCAATTCCCAGGCCTCTGTGATCAGCTTGTTTGACACACATTTTGTGGAAACTAAAAAGCTACCGCTTCAAACCCGCTTTGAAAATTTGGTATATCAAATAAAAGAAAACACACCCGACAGCGCATTTGCCAAAAAATATTTGCAACAATCTACTGCATTTTTAAAATCTGCGGAAAACTTCAGACAAAACCAAGCCTATGAAGCCACAACCTAAAATTACCCTTGTGGGTGCCGGTCCGGGCGATCCGGAATTGATTACACTCAAAGGGGTTCGAGCCTTGCAATCGGCACAAGTGGTGTTGTATGACGCGCTCATAGAAAAATCGCTGTTGGAACATACAACCGCCGATTGTCAGAAAATTTTTGTGGGCAAAAGGAAGCATTTCAAGACTTTTACCCAAGACGAAATCAATCAGTTACTCGTAGATTGTGCGCAAAATTTCGGCCATGTGGTGCGTCTAAAAGGCGGTGATCCGTTTGTGTTTGGACGCGGTAGCGAAGAGTTGCTTTTTGCAGAAAAGCACGGTATAGAAACTTCGGTAATTCCGGGGATTTCTTCGGCGGTGGCGGTTCCGCAGGGTGTAGGTATTCCGTTGACGCATCGAACGCTTTCCAGTAGTTTTTGGGTGGTAACGGCTACTGATTTGCATGGAGAACTGACCGATGATTTGCGGTTAGCAGCCCAATCTTCGGCTACTGTGGTGATTTTGATGGGTGCTTCAAAACTTACTGAAATTGCTTCACTTTTTATACGACTTGGCAAATCAGATACGCCGGTGGCGATGATTCAGAACGGAACCACCAAAGTACAGCGATCTGTGGTGGGCAGTATTCGAGACATTGTTACAAAGGCGAAAGCCGCTTCTATGGGTTCGCCCGCGGTGATTGTAGTGGGTGAAGTGGTGCGGTTGTACAAAGCTACTGCGCTAAGGCAAATGTTGGCGACTTGTGTTTGAGGTTTTTAAATAAGATCTATGTTCAGGAATACATGTAGGATGTGCGTTGAAATCTGCGTGAGGGATTGAGGGCTTGCGAAGCTCTTTTGCCTCGCCCGTGTGGCGAGACAAAAAGCGACGCCCGAAAGCCCGACCCTTTTGGCCGTTTGCCGAGCAAGCTGCCAAAAGGGGCACGCCCAAAAGAAAAAAATATGAATAAGAATACATTGTATCCGGTTTTTTTAAAGCTTTCGCAGTTGGAAGTGCTGATTGTGGGTGGTGGATTTGTGGGTTATGAAAAATTGTCGTTTATGTTGAAATCGAGTCCGGATGCGCGCGTGACTATGGTGTCTGAAAAATTTAGCGATGCAGTGCGTACTTTGGCAGATAGATATCGGATAAGTATGGTTGAAAAGCGCTATGATGCTGCGGATTTGCTGCAAAAAAGTATTGTAATAGCGGCTACGAATGACCGAGACGTCAACGCGCAAATCTACAAAGATGCCAAAGCAGCAGGCATTTTGGTGAATGTAGCCGACACCCCCGATTTGTGCGATTTTTATTTGGGCGGCATCGTGACCAAAGGCAATTTGAAGTTGGGTATTTCGACTAATGGCAAATCACCTACCTTTGCAAAAAGATTTCGGGAACTCATGGAAGAGGCGTTGCCTGAGGAAGTTGACGAATTGTTGGAAAGCCTACATCTGTTTAGGAAAACCATAGAAGGCGATTTTGAAGAGAAAATAAAAATATTGCATAAACACACAGAAGTATTACTAACCAAAAAAAGTTATGATTAAGACAGATATATTGATTATAGGTGCCGGACCTACCGGACTTTTTGCCGTTTTTGAAGCCGGACTGTTGAAGCTAAAATGTCATATTATTGATGCTTTGCCACAACCGGGAGGTCAGTGTTCGGAGATTTATCCCAAAAAACCCATTTATGACATACCGGGTTTTCCGGAAGTCTTGGCCGGAGATTTGGTGAAAAATTTAATGGAACAAATCAAACCTTTTCAGCCTACTTTTAGTTTGAATCAGCGCGCAGAAACGATTGAAAAACTGCAAGATGGCAGTTTTGTAGTGACGACAAACAAAGGCGTAAAGCACCACGCCCCTGTGGTGGCTATTGCAGGAGGTTTGGGTTCATTTGAACCTCGTAAACCTCCGATAGACAACCTACAATATTACGAAGACAAGGGAGTTGCCTATACCATTCCGGAACCGGAAGCCTACAGCGGCAAGCGGGTAGTTTTGGCCGGTGGCGGTGATTCGGCTTTGGATTGGGCAATCTTTCTGACCGATGTGGCTGCGGAGGTAACCTTAGTGCATCGCCGAAAGGAGTTTAGAGGCGCTTTGGATTCTGTGGAAAAAGTGGAAGAACTGGCCAAACTTGGAAAGTTGAGATTGATCACGGATGCAGAAGTACAAGGATTGGAAGGCAAAGAAAAATTACAGTCGGTGACCATACATCAACAAGAACAAGGAAACTTGAAGGTAGAAACAGACGCCTTTATTCCTTTGTTTGGTTTGATGCCTAAGCTTGGGCCTATCGCTGAGTGGGGATTGGAAATAGAAAAAAATGCCATCAAAGTCAACAACAGTCTCGATTACCAAACCAACATTCCGGGCATTTATGCCATTGGCGATGTGAATACCTATCCGGGCAAACTCAAACTGATACTTTGCGGATTTCACGAGGCTACCTTGATGTGTCAAAGCGCTTACCAGCGCATACATCCGGGTAAGCGGTATGTCATGAAATACACCACAGTAAGCGGTGTGGATGGATTTGACGGCAGCCGCAAGGAGGCCAAAAAAGAAGTGGTCAAATCTATAGGTTAGACTTTTATTACAGCTCATTTTTTCTGAACTTGCGGATAGAATTTAGATACGTTGGATATTCCATTGCGCAAGATTATACATATAGATATGGATGCTTTTTTTGCATCCGTTGAGCAGCGCGACCATGAGGAACTGCGCGGTAAACCTATTGCGGTTGGCGGAGGCAGCGACAGGGGTGTGGTTGCAGCAGCGAGCTATGAAGCCAGAAAGTTTGGTGTTCGCAGTGCGATGTCATCCAGATTGGCCAAACAAAAATGTCCTGATTTGATTTTTGTGTCGCCTCGTTTCGATCGATACAAAGAAATTTCGGGGCATATACGGAATATTTTTTATGAGTACACAGACCTGGTTGAGCCTTTGTCATTAGATGAAGCCTATTTGGATGTAACACAGAACAAAAAAGGACATCCCAGTGCTACCTTGTTGGCAACGGAAATCCGTCAAAAAATATTTGAAAAAACCGGACTCACAGCATCTGCGGGAATTTCTATCAACAAGTTTGTGGCAAAAATAGCCAGCGACATCAACAAGCCCAACGGGCAGAAAACCATTGATCCGGGTGAAGTTTCCTCTTTTTTGGAACAATTGCCCATTCAGAAGTTTTTTGGTATAGGTAAAGTGACCGCAGAGAAAATGTTTAAGTTGGGAATTTTTGACGGACGCGATTTAAAACGGCAAACACGCGATTTTTTGACCTCGCATTTCGGTAAAAGCGGAGCGGTGTACTTTGATGTAGTGCGCGGGATACACCACAGCTCGGTAAAACCCGATAGGATTCGGAAATCTGTGGGGGCAGAGAGAACTTTTTCAGAAAATTTGACTTCGGAGGTGTTTATGTTGGAACAGTTAGAGAAGATTTGTAGGCAGTTACACTTTAGATTGAAGAAACAAAATGTAGCCGGGAAAACAATTACCTTAAAAATCAAATACAGCGATTTTACCGTTCATACACGGAGCAAAACCTTGGTATATTTTGTCAATGACCAAAGTCTTTTGTTGGAAACAGCAAAGGAATTGCTCTTTCAAGAAAGATTACAGGAATCTGTTCGCCTGTTGGGCGTCTCTGTGAATAACCTCAATACAGAAAACCAACAGCCTGTTTTGGTGCAGCTCAAATTTGCATTCTAAGCGAAAATTCATCTTTTTAGGATGATTTCTACATAAAATAGGTGTTGGGCTTGTTCCGTTTATTTTATAAAGCAAGAAGAACAAAGTTTTAAAGCCAAAACGCCGTTTGGTAGTTATTCGGATGCCTTGGGCATACATTTGAGCTGCTGTTTATTTCTTAAAGAACTTTTTAACTAGGCGCCAATCACCCTTATATATAATGTTGACTTGAAGGGCAAAATTGTATTTGTGGACGCTGTTTATCCTTACTTAATATTCACAAAGTGTACAAATATCATATAGAGAACGGAAATACATTTTTCCGATGAATAACTTGCTTGTTGATTTATAGCTTTTTATGTGACGACTTGAAGAAAAATGAGATTATGGAGCTTAAAAATACAGACTTCCCTTGCGTATTATTGAGTAAGGTTATATCTTTGCCGTCCTTAAAAATTAGAATTTTTGATATTAGGAGTAGGTTTAAGCTTGGTTCTAAGTACATTAAAAAAACTTCAAAAAAAGGCAAAAATATATTTGTTTAGAAA
>JAHJTN010000046.1 GCA_018829465.1 Bacteroidota bacterium
CCCTCCTAAAGGGTTGTGGAGGTGGCTCTGTTTTCTCATCGAGGTAGTCCGCGAGCTTAGTGAGTTCAGCTCTAAGGTATTCTCGTTCGTTAGTTTCCATCGCTCACCTCTTTCTTCTTCATTTTTACACACGTCGCACTTCTTACAAAAGTATCGTATGGATTTTCAGTATTCATAAGAGCTTCTTTTCTGCTTGGTGCATCTACTGCATAATCCTCAATTATAGTGAGGCGTACTTTCCAAATCGGCATCGCTTAACGCTTCTTTCTTTTAGGCAAGTCACACAACTCCCAAAGTATGTTCCAAAACAGCGCCCAGACACCCAAAAAAATTACTATCACCCAGCGCATCGTTCTTTCCTTTCATTAAACAAACGAGTTTGATTCTCTACATCTACATTTGATACAAATAATATATATTATTTGACAATAAATGTCAAGTAAAATCGTATTAAAAATTATAAATTCCATTCAAATTTCTTAAATTTTCATTATAATCTAAACCAAAACCAACTACAAAAATATTATCTAGTATTTCAAAACAAGAAAAATCTATAGTTATATCTTCTTTTTTACCTTTTTGCAATAAAGTAAATATTTTAATTGATTCAGTTTGATTATAAACTAACTGGTATACTTCTTTTATTGTTTCACCAGAATCTATTACATCTTCAACAATAATAACATTTTTCTCTCCTAAATTATGCGGAAATAATTCGACATAAAAATCACCCCTTCTTTTCCCTATATAACTTGATATTTTTGCAAATTCAATATTAAGAGATGGGTAATCTTTTAAATATTTAACTAACAATTCAGTTACTCGAAATGCCCCTTTTAAACAGCAAAGAAGTATCAACTCATCAGGATAATACATATCCCATATTTCAGATGCTTTCTCACGAACGGACTTCTCAATATCATACATTGATATTATCTTATTCAATTTAGACATATCCATTAGAAAAATCCTTTCTCATTATTATTAAATTTATTCCAGTCAAAATCAAGCAATCTAAAAATACCTTCAACTTCTTCTATATTTTCAGGTATTACATTTGCAAGCTCATCTACATCCTTTTCAGAAAACTGTAAATTTAAAAGTTCAGCAAATATCAAAACATTAATTTGAGACCATTCATAATGTAAATTACGAAGAAGTACTAATGTATCTGAATCAGATAATTCAGGATAAAGTATACATTTAACTCTATTAATATTTAAAAATTCAAGTATTTTTAATCTCTTTCTTCCATCAATAAGTTCATTATTATTCCTTAAAATTAAGGTTCCATAACCAAACTTTCTTATGGAGGTTCTAAGTTTTATTTCTAAAATAGTTTCTAATTCAGTCATAATATACCAATTAGGAATTATAATTGATTCTCTTTCAACAATAGAAAGTATAGAATTAATCATTCCATTCAACCCCTCTCTTTTCCCATAATTCAGTTACAAACTTCTCAAATTTTATCCATTCAAGTAAATTATAATATGAACGGATAGTTCCTTTACTATCATTCTTATCTAATAAACTACATTCATTTAAAGGAATTAAAAGACTATTTACATCTAAACTTTTATTCCTAAAAATGTTTCCCATTCTAAACTTATGAATTTCCCCATACTTTCCGCCATTTAACCATGTAGTTGAATCTATAGAATAAAATGGAAATATTGTTAACCCCCTGGATGAACAATACCCAAAACCATGAGTTTTACAAGAATCTTTAACTATTGAAAAACATTCAGATAAAAACCTTCTTTTAACAACTTCCATTGTATCATTCGCGGGACTCAAACCAATATAGCCACATCTGTCAAGATACTTCTTAAGATACTTAGAAGACTCCCCATAATGAAATACAGGAAGTATATTCTTGTCAGCTTTATATAAAAACAAGAAATTCTCAAGACTCTCATCACAACATTTTTCAATTTCCTTACTTGTAGAACCTGTTTTTGGAATAACATCAAGAGAAACTTTTATCCAGTTTTTAGGAACTAATTTTATTTTTTCTTTATACTTATTTATATCTATTTTGACTCCTTTATTCCATACACTAAATGCTCCAGAATCAAGGATTATCTTATCAGAAGAATTAAAACACTTAAAAATTCTGTCCCCTTCAATAAAACTGGATAAAAAATTCTTTACTCCTAATCTCCTTACCTTATCTATATGGCTTAAAGAACCAGCAAAAAATATTTTCATGTAATACTACCTTCAGAACAAGTAACATCCATACCCCCACGAGTATTATATTTAGTAACCACTTTAAGCTCTATTGTATTAAGAATAATAGCAAGGTCTAAATAAATTCTTGTAGTAACTGCTTCTTGATAGATTCCAACATTCCTGAATGATATAAAATAATATTTAAGAGACTTTAACTCAATACAACATTTTCCTGTTGGTTTATATGTTATAATAACTGTTCCAATATCAGGAAGCCCCGAAAAAGGACATACAGCAGAAAATTCAGGAGTTACTATCTCTATTAACTGAGTGTCCCATTCAAAAGGAAAAGTTTCAAGAAGTTCTGTTCTTATATGAGTTTCATCAACCCACTTAAAAAGTTTACCTTCTGCTATTGGCATTATACCCATCCCATCCTTTCTTACGAAGTTTACATGCTAAGCATTCACCACAACCATATCCCCAATCGTTCATTATATCTGAATTGTTATAACAAGTTCTTGAATATTTCAACACAATAGATAATACCCCGGATATCTCCGCCAACTCAAAAGTTTCAGCCTTATTTATATACATTATTGGGGTAAACATCACAATATCAGAATTTGAACCAACATTCAAAGCAAAAATAATCTTATCAATATACTCTCTTTTACAATCAGGATACCCACTATAATCAGTTTGACACATTCCTCCTATAAGAATATGTGCTCCTATTTTTTGAGCATAAGTATGAGCAAGAGTTATAAAAATACTATTTCTATTAGGTACAAATGAAGCAGGAAGATTTGGTTTATCTGGATGAACTTGGGTGGGATCTCCATCACTTGTTAAAGCTGAATTTACCA
>JAHJTN010000034.1 GCA_018829465.1 Bacteroidota bacterium
CGGGGACTTCGATTAGGAGGAACAATGAACAAGTTTTTACATTGGTTGATTGGAAGGACTTCGTTCCTGTGCCGGGTGCTTCACCTGTGCGGGCGCACCCACGTTAGCATTTGCGCCACGACTGGCATGATCCCGAACTACTGCTGCAAGAAAGCAGGGAGCGTGGCGTGGAGGAAATTCAGGGTGGACAAAAAGCCTACCATGCCGTGCCTTTATCACCGGATGGTGAGCGCCGTCATCTGCCCAGAATCCAGACTACTGGTAAGTCCGTACTGCCACAACTATGTGGAAGTTGTGACAAGGGATATGTGTCAAGCTGACGTTCCTCACGCCTCTTGCGCTGTTCACAAAAAACCGGTACCGCCAGAGGTAAAGTACCTGGCCTGCAAGAAGTCAGGAAAACTTGCCACCCTCAAATGCCCCAACACGCACTTTGTCACGGGCGAGGCTTTACCCGCCCTATGCCCTGACCACCCTATTGTTAAGTACATGACGGCGAGCCCGAGGTTTCGCTACGGGCTGTGGATGCTCCTGGGGTTCCTGGATGCGTCATGGAACCCGGAGGACGAGGAGGCCGCCCTTGAGAATCTTTACTCAATCGCAAACAACCTTCGCCTTAATGGGGTATCGCTCGTCGAGGGGTTTACATGGGTAAGGTCTATGGCAGCTGAACATGCTCATCTTAACGCGAAGATCCCCTGGGCCATTACGACTGACGGCAAGGTTAATTTTATTGATTATAACCCCCGGTACTGGGAGCTGTTCAAAAAGTTCGACAAGGTTCTGGCGTCCTGCGACCTTGGCTTTCAGCCCACCCTTGTGATGAGAGAGTATTATTCAGAGCCGCCGTTCAAGGAGAACGTCAATGGGATCACCCGGCTAAAGTCCATGGAGGCGGTGGATGTCGTGTCCGCGCTCATGTGGAAGTTCGCCACTACCCAGAGAGAGAACAGGGGGCCGAAGTATAAGCCCACCGTCAAAGTGGCGAATGAGTGGATGCACTCATCTCCAGATGAGTTCGAGTTCAACGGTATCTTCCACCGGAAGGTTCTCGACGACTTTGTTAATGAGGGCTACGGGGGAACCCTGGGCAACGCAACCGTGGACGTGGCTGAAAGTGAGGGGACTGCCACGGGCGTAGGTGAGTCGCGCTATCACCCTAAGATCGACAAGATTTATCCCCTGCCCGGAGAGGAGATCATTCAGCCGCCTCCCGACAGGATGGACGCCAGTCGCTCTGTCCTGCTGGAGAACCACGGCAACGGAACCATCTGGGATATCGGCCACGAAGTTATGGACCCGGCAGACGTTCTCGCCTACTGGAAAGAAGCCTTCGACAGGGACATCCCGGAAAGAGAGGCACTTATCATTTTTCAGGACGCCTACAAGCTGTGCAGGGAGATCGGGGCTCCGGCCACATTCGTCCCGGACTACAAAGAGAAGCTCCGGTTTCTCATCTCCGGCAACATCCGCTACTGCTTCAGCCTTGATGGGGGGAGCGCCACCAAGACAGGGAAAAGCCACGTTCAGGGCGGGTTCTACTGGCCCACGCCCGAACAGTACCGGGTATTCCTGAAGTTCCTTAAACACCACACCAAGCTCGCCAGGAAAGATTTCGTTATTTCCCTTGCCGACATTTGTGTGTTCCGTCGCCCGAAGGATATTTCCGAATGGGAGTGGAAACTCTGGAGAGAAGGGAACGATCCCATCATCCTCGACTGGCCCCTCATCGGAGCAGCAAGGCAAGAGCTCTGTGACTGAAGATAAACGGGGGGCGACCGTCTATCGGGTCGTCCCCGTCCCCAAGCCCCGCCAGACCCAAAGGGATAGATGGGCAAAGCGCCCCATCGTCCTCCGCTACCGCGCCTACCGTGACACCATAGAAGCCCTCAAGATTCAGATCCCGGATGGAGGGGCATGGATCATATTCATCGTGCCCATGCCAGCCTCATGGTCAGGAAAAAAGAAAGAGCGCCACGACGGCAAGCCGCACCAACAGCGACCAGACCTGGACAATTACCTGAAGGGGTTCCTTGATGCTATCCGAAGGATTGATGATTCAAGGGTATGGGATATCCACCCCACGAAGCTATGGGGACACAAGGGTCAAATAATAATCTATCGTGACAAGAATAAA
>JAHJTN010000033.1 GCA_018829465.1 Bacteroidota bacterium
ACCGTTGTGTGCCATATAAAACCGTACTGTAAATGAATAACGAGAACATTTTTTCTACCAAATTTCAATCAGGAAATCGGACTTATTTTTTGGACGTAAAATTGACCAAAGATGGTGACCGATATTTAAAAATTTCTGAAAATAAACGAATAGAAGAATCGGAATTTGAAAGACATCAAATAATTGTCTTTGAAGAAGGAATTGACAAACTCGCTGAAAAAATAACAGAAGTTGCGAAAAAAATACGAGCAGAAGAAAAAAGCTACTCTTTGGAAGATAAAAGAAAAACACATCGTAATGCTTACCAACCGTGGACTGACGAAGATGATAACCGACTTGAGTTGCTCTACTGCGAAGGAAAAAGCGTAACTGATTTAAGTAAGGAATTCGGAAGGAATAATGGTGCGATACAGTCGAGAATTAAAAAGCTTGAACTGAAAGAAAAATACGGCACACAACACCGTGTATAGCTCATTGCGGGGCAAGTGAACGGCTCGAAAGTTTGCGATTTTTTGCTAACTTTACGACTTGCTCGAAAGGACTCGCTGTTTTATCCGCAACGAGCCATACACGAAGACCGTTGTGCGTCACCCTAAAAACCCACCGCACATTTAGCACATCTGGTTTTTGCCGACACTCAATCCAACGCTAAAAAAACCAAAAGAGCTAAATTTCCCTACCCGCTGACAAGAACGACAACCTGTTGAAAACTTTATTTAAGTATTTGCTTAAATAAGAAAACTATTTGTATCTTTGTTCCGTTGTTAACTTCAAAACAGAAAAATAATGGACAATAATCAATCGTGTATCAGACTATTTGCCGACAAGGTTCAGATAGACAACTGTAGAGAAACCTTGCAAGCCAACGAGAACGCTTTTAAGGAATTGAGCAGTTCATTAGCACTTGCAGGAAATGAAGTGAGATTAAAAATTCTGTTCCTATTGGAAGAAGAAAACGAACTTTGTCCTTGCGACCTTTCAGACATTCTCGGAATGAGCATCCCTGCCGTTTCGCAACACCTCAGAAAACTAAAAGACGGAAACGTCATTGAAGGCAGACGTGAAGGACAAACCATTTTCTACTCTTTGAAACAAGAGCAACTGACTTTACTTCGTCCATTTTTTAAACACATCATAAACAATTCAAAAAAGGAAACAGTATGAACAAGAAAAACAACAGACTTGTCGGAGCGGGAGTGCTTTCGGCAGTAGCAGCATCACTTTGCTGCATTACACCAGTATTGGCACTTATTTCAGGAGCATCGGGAGTGGCATCTACATTTTCGTGGATGGAACCAGCAAGACCTTATCTAATTGGTATCACCGTTTTGGTATTGGCTTTTGCTTGGTATCAAAAAATCAAACCACGAACAGCCGAAGAAATCCAGTGCGATTGTGAAGAAGACGAGAAAAAGCCATTTATGCAGACAAAAACATTTTTGGGAATTGTAACCGTTTTTGCTGCTTTGATGTTGACTTTTCCAAACTATGCACACATCTTTTACCCTTCTAATGACAAAAAGGAAGTAGTAATCGTGAATGCTTCGGACATTCAAACCGTAACTTTTGACGTGAAAGGAATGACTTGTAACGGCTGTGCTTCGCACGTAGAAAATGACGTGAACAAGTTGGACGGTATAATTTCGGTAGATGCTATTTATGAAGAAGCGACCGCAAAAGTTGAATTTGACCAATCCAAAGTTAGTTTGGCTCAGATTGAAGAAGTCATAAACGGAACAGGTTACAAAGTAATTGGACAGAAGTAGGAATTTCCAATTCGAAATTAAAAAGAGAAGAATCACCTAAAATGGAAGTTTGTTATTCAAATCAAGAGGCAGTTATTCTAATCCCTGATATTAGTGGATTCACTGGCTTTGTTTCTGTTGCAGATACAGAACATGCCCAAGAAATTATAGCACTTTTACTGGAATCCGTCTTGGATAACAATTTGCTTGATTTTGAATTGTCTGAGATTGAAGGTGATGCTGTTTTATTTTACAAGTTGAAACCCCCATTTACCGCTAACGAAGTAATCCAGCAATGCAATAAAATGTTTCAGGCTTTCCATAAAATACTCAATGAATTCAAGAGGAAAAACTGTCCTTGTCAATCTTGCAAAAAATTAAACGATATGTCGTTAAAATTTATAGTGCATTATGGTACTCTGGGTTCAATTATGGTTAATGATTATTGTAAATTATTCGGTAAAGATTTGATAATAGCTCACAGGCTACTTAAAAATAATCTAAGATTTAAGGAATATATACTATTGACGGATGCATTTACTAATCGTTTTGATTTTGCGAGAGAAAATTGGAAACAGAAGGAAATTATGATTGAAGAATTAGGCTTGATAGGCACTTACGTAGGCATGCTTTCGAAACCATTGGTAATTCATTAAGCATCATTTTTTTTGTCCCATGTATTTAAGTATTTAATTAAATAATTATATGATGAAAAAAGTAGAATTAGCAATTGCAGGTATGACCTGCGAACACTGCGAAGGAGCAGTAAAAGAGGCACTAAGTAAAACAGGTGCAATGGTAGAATTGGTAAATTTTAGTAGCGGAAAGGCAGTTTGCTGTTTCAATCCGACACAAGTTACCAATGAAGCCATCATGAAAAGTGTAAACCAAACAGAAAATTACAAAGTAACTGACTGTAAGGAATGTTAAAAAAACAAGGCACGACTTGTTTACAAATAACAGCTTTCATCGTGCTGAAAGCATTAAAAACACATATTTAAAATTTTAAAAAGTGAAAAATCAAATCAAAAAAATGTTTGCTGTTGCTCTAATTGCAATAGCAGGAGTATTCACTCAAAGTGCTTTTGCACAAATGAAACCTATGGACGGTTCACAAATGGCTATGTCAAAGTATTCATTTGGTGAAACGGTTGAGCTTCTGAAAGGAGCAATCGAACAACAAAACTTAATGGTAATACATGAAGTTGATGGTCAAAAAATGCTTCAAATGGCAGGGAAAAAAGTTGGTGGAATGAAACAGTTATTTTACTTCCACCCTTCTTATATGGCAAAAGTGTTAGAAGCCAACGAAATGGCGGGGATTGCTATTCCCCTTAAAATTATTGTAATGGAAAAAGACGGAAAAGTAATGATTCGTTACTTTTTGCCATCAACTACATTAAAACCTTATAAAGGCACAGAAGCCATCGCAAAAGAACTTGACGGCAAAGTAGCTAAGGTAATTGCTGAGGTTACAAAGTAGTAGTATTTTAAGAGCAGAGAGAAACATCCATAAGTTTCTCTCTGCTTTAATTACTCATTTAAAATTTAAAAATTATGCTCAACAAAAAAAATATACTCACACTCCTTGTTCTGTTTACAGGAGGGTTTGTACCCATTCAACTGGTTACGCTATCATTCTGGTACTCGCAATACTACAAAGGCGAAACGCTTGGACCAAAAATGGTTATCACAGCGCATGAATTTGCACTTCCGTATTTTCTATACATTCTCATTCCTTCCCTTATTGCTTTGGTAGGAATAATGATATACAGCAAAAAACATTACCCTGATATTTTCAGAAGAATGAAAGCTGGAATTATTGCAGGTATAATCCTGACTCTTGCACTGGATGTAGTTCGGCAAAACGGTGTAATTAATGGATGGTTGCCACAAGATGTTCCAATGCAGTTTGGAAAAATGGTAACAGGTAGTCAGAATTTCACTTCTATTTTCTTAGTAGGATTGCTTGTTCACTTTTTAAATGGAATAAATTTTGGAATTTTATACACATTTCTGTTTGGGAAAATGAAAAATTACAAGATGGCAATTATTGCAGGTGCGTTGCTTTTGTTTGCAATCGAAATCGGTATGATGACAGGTCCACCCATGGCAAAAATGGTAGGCCCGTTTGGCGTGAACTGGGCTTGGCCACAACTTTTTTTATTAACACTATCCGCCCACATATTTAGCGGAATTGCCTGTGGATTAACTGCACAGTTTCTACTTAAGGAAGAAGATAAGCAATGGTTATTACCTTTCATATTAGGCAAAAAATAAAAACAAAATGAAAAAACATTTGATAATATTCATCGCAATGCTCACACTTGGAATTACCCAAGCCAATGCACAATGTTGCAAGCCGAATGACAGTAAAGCACAAACAGCAAATACAAACCAGCAAGAAGGTAAAACCCTGAAATTGAAAATAACGGGAATGACTTGTGCAGGTTGCTCCAACCATATTTCAAATGCCCTCAAAGAAGTGGACGGCATTATTGAACACAAAGTGGAATATCCAGGCGATTTGGCAACTATCCAGTACGACCCAAGCAAAACAAATCCTGAAGCTATCATAAAAGTAATTGAAAAAACAGGTTATAAAGCCGAAATCATTAAAGAAAATTCTAAATAATATGAAAACTGTAAAATTAATTTTAGGCATTGTTACTATCGGGATGATAGTAGCTAGTTGTAATAAAGAAGTACAGGAACCGGAAGTAAAACCAACAAATTCTTCAACTCCCGGTACTAATTCTTCCACCCCAACAGGTACTTCGACCATTTCTTACACAGATTTGAGTGCGGAACAAAGCACCATTGCAATTGGGGCAACCACAAAAGTAACAGCTACAGCAACAGGAGATGGTCTTTCTTATATCTGGAGTGCATCAGATGGCGATATTATAGGAAGTAAAGCATGTTTGCAGTAAAACCCCAAATAGAAAACTTATGAAAAATCAACGAAAATATATTGACGGTCAATTAAACGACATTCTTTTTTCTGAATTTAAGATAAAGAATAGCGATTTTATTTTACGAATATTTCAAGAATTGATGCTAGGCAGTTCTATATCTAAAAACAGATTTTATAAACTAATAAAAGTGTCCAAAGATAAAGCGGACGCTATTTTGAATAAACTGGGCGAAACCGATGTACAAGGAAATATTATTGCATTTTCTGGTCTATCTACAGTTCCTACCAAACATCGCTTTATTGTAAATGGTAAGATGTTATACACATGGTGTGTAGTAGATGCCATTCTGTTTGCTGAATGGTTAGATGTGGAAGTCAATGTTCATTCGTCCGACCCAATTGATAGTTCTCTCATAGAATTACAAATAAACGGAGGTCAGCTATTATGGACAACTCCTTATCCTTTATTTATTTCTTGGGTAGAATCTGTTGACACCTGCAATATTAAAGGGTCGCTATGTAATCACGTTTCATTTTTTGCAAGCGAAAGAACAGCAAAACAATGGTTAAAAAATAATCCTGATGGAAAAATATTGACGCTTGAGGATTTCTTTGAGCCTAAAAACATAGGAATGAAATGTTGTTAAGTATAGTCCTAAATAAATTAAAAAAATAAGATGAAAGAAGAAAAAATAAAATTGGAAATTGCAGGAATGACCTGCGACCATTGTGCAACAGGCATTGAAAAATTACTTTCCAAAAATGAAGGTGTAAAAGAAGCTAATGTGAGCTATCCAAAAGCTACTTGCGAATGTTCTTTTGACCCTACCAAAACCAGCAAAGAAGAAAT
>JAHJTN010000027.1 GCA_018829465.1 Bacteroidota bacterium
CCAAAAGGTAGTCTGGCATATCCTTTAATCTCACCAGTCATTGGCGTTGTTGTCTTTGTTCTAAAATCTTCGGCTGAAAAAGGAACAATCGGTGAGGGTTGTACCATTTTTACTTCTGCTTTTTCTTCAAGGATAAAGGGGTTTTTCATATTATATAAAAATATCTTTTAGTCCCATAAATACCACTTTTTTTCAGGAGGGAATAATTCATCCAGTAATAACCAAAGCTCTAAATTATCTGCCGCTGGCAAATTACCTTCTTCTAGCATACTTGAAATTTCTTTTTTGGAAAAACCATCTGTCACTAATTTACGCAACGATATTTTCATCTTAGTTAAATCAGTAAATGCCAACCTTCCACCAACCTGAGTTTTTCTTTGTCCAAACACAAAACTTTGCTGTTCTTCTACGGACCTGTTAAGAAAGTCCTCGTGAGTAGTATCCCCGGCTGCAATTATACCTTTGTTTAGTTGTGTGGTTGTTAGTTTGAGTGGATTACTTGGTTCTTTTGAAGGAGTAACACCAGGAGGAGTTGCTTTACCCACCTGTGGTTTCATCGTTGAAACAATATCACCCTCCGCGTCTCTTAATACAGTAAAGCCATCTATTGTTTCGGTGGTAAGCGGACCCATCTTCCTCTCCGCCTCCAATCGCTTCTCTTCTCTTTCTAGTTCTGCTTCTAACTGATCCGCTTGAAAGTTCCTCTCTTGATTAAATAGTGTAATCCCTGTTGTTACAGCAAACCTCACTTCATTTCTAGCATCCTGATACGCATTTTGCATTAAAGTTAAGCGGTTTATGCGGTTGCTTAATCGCTGTTCATATTTATCTCTAATCTTTGCAGTCCTTCCTTGTTTTGTACCAGCTGATACCCACGGATTATCTTGTATTTCAGCAATCTTATCATCTCGTTCATTTTCTATTTCTTCAATTTCTTTTGATATATTGTTTATATTTTCTCTCGCATCTGGCAATCCTGTTATTCTCATCACTTGATCAATTAGAGCTGTGAGCATTTGTGTTGGATTTTGTGTAAAACCTTGAGCCAGTTGTTTTGACAAGAAACCGTATTGATTAGAAAATTGTTCCACCTCTTCTGGCGGTGCTTCTGGTGCTTCTATTATTGCCCCCTCTTGACTTACGGTTGCTCCGCTTGGGTCTGTAATTGGTCCTTGTTGTGCTACCATTGGTGGTGCCATAGGTGGTGTGACTGGAGCTTGAGCTTGTACTTGTTGTGGCGCTTGTATATCTAACATTTCATCTGGGTAAATTAGGTTTGGGTCATTGGATCTGTATCCTGAAATTGCAGAAACTGGAACACCATATCTCTGCGCAATACTTGATAATGTTTCTCCTGTCCTAACTTTATGCTGTGTTGCTACACCTACTTGCGGTTTTATTGGTTGCTGTTGTGGTTGCTGTTGTGGTTGTTGAATTGCTTGCTGTTGTGGTTGTTGAACTGCCTGTGGTTGAGCTGGTTGCTGTGTAGCTGGTTGAGTTGCAGAGGCGACTTGTGGTGCTGGCTGAATTGGTTTTGTTTGTGGTTTTGTTTGTGGGGTTGTAGTAGGTGTGGTATAGGGTACTGGTTGAGTTGGTTTAATAAAACTACTTAATGGTGGGTATTGTTTTTGTGTGGTGGATTTCTGGGCAAGTTGTTGAAAGTAAGAAGTGTATGGTTGGGGTGCATAAGGTACACCTAATTTTTGAGTAGGTGGCTGTACTGGTTGTTTTTGTGTTACGGGTGCAGTAGTTGGCGCTTTTACATCATAACTACTACCCTTAAAAGGCACAGCTCCTTGCGCTTTGTGTTGAGCAAGCATTGCCTTACTTTCTGCTAATTGCCGCTTTATTTTTTCTTGTAATTCTTTGCTATATGCCATATTAAAATTGATCTCGTTTTATTAAATCATTATAATAGTCGCCACCTATTACATCTATGCGTTTCCACATCCCCCTATCTTTGGTTTTATAGTTAAATTGCTCATCGTCAATAATTCCTTCCATATTTTCAAGAATATCTTTTGCTCGCTTATTGTGGTATTCTGCGTCGTCTAGTTTTTGTTCACGAATTTTCGCAAAACTTAATACCTTCTCAACAATAGCCTCATTACCCTCCTCATCTCCATTAGAGAATACGGTGTTAGCGGCAGTTCCAGTCATATCTGGATCGTTTGGTGTGTATTGTCCCCAAGCGGTTAATGTTCCAGCTAAGTCTATGTTCGGGTTAATAAACACTGTTCTAACGCGGTCGGTAAATACTCTATCAGTACCAGCTGTTTCTTCCTCTCTATAAATTTGATAGCTTTCAAAATCAATCTTCTCTAATCGTTTACCCCCTACTTGTAGTATTCTAAAGCTATCAGACTTGTATCCTTCAAAGTTCCATTCTTCTGTTCCTGATACATAGGTTGTGGAAACTCGTCCTTCTGTAAAAGGAAACTTCTTGTATGCAGTAGCCCAGCGATGAGCTTGGCATATCCAATCATTTAAAATATCATCGGTATAATAAGCTAGTGTGGTTGATATACCTAGTTTTACTATTACATCATTTTTTATGTCTGTTTGTGTTGATAACATATTAAGTTAATACTACTTTCTTCCAAGTCGCATTTTTAGTATCATAAAAGTAAGCTGCTGTACTACCCCCTGTTCTTACTAATACGACCTGATCTGATAATTTTCTTGGTGTATATGATGGTTCTTCTGTTAGCGTCTGAACAAACCCCTCTATATTTAATATGTGGTTCTCGTCAGGTATCTCCATAGTATTTAATTGTGTATTAAATTGGTTCATAATGTATTCTTATTAACTTATAACCTATATCATCAGTATTCGGTACTAATTTTAATTGGAAAATATCTGTTTTAATATCACAGTTAATAATTGTTTTATTAACTGCTTGCGAACTATATGAGATATTTTCAATCAATGTTTCTGTGTCGTCAATATCTCTATAGTACAAATCAAAAATAGTATTTCCTGCTGAATTGCTTACATCGTGTAAAATCTCAATCTTGCTGATATGTACCTCTGTATCAAAATTTATTCTATTTGTATAAAAAACTCCATTAACCCCAGTACTATCAAAATCAATTTCCATTAACTTCCCAGCAAATCCACCCTCTGCATAGGAATAGAGCAACTTCTTGTTTTTATAAGAAATAATTGTATCAATTCTCAACGCACTATCTCTGTTTTTTGCCAAAGACCACCAAGCCTGCCCATTACCTAAATCTCCATAAGCGCGCACTTTATCAAAATCACATACCAATATGTGGTTTTGTAGGTTAGTTATTTGATGTGAATGTAAACCAAAATCAGTTCTTGTTTTTATCGAAACCAACCTGCTACCATCAAAAAACCCAAACTTTTCTTTATATGAAACATAAATAACACCACCTATTACCTGACTACCTTCAACAGGGCAATCTATCACAACTTCACGCGTCCAATCTCGTATCACGGGATCACAATAATACACCTTACCCTTTCCTGAACCTAGCGCACTATTACCAGCATCGTCAGCAAAAGCTATTAATGTTCGTCCATTTGGATGTCTTCGTAAAGAAGTAATAGGAAATTGTGTTGGTAAGGTAAATGCCGTTCCACTTGATGTTCCATTCCAATAATAAATTACATTATTGTCGGCAATAAACAACTCATCTTCTACTCGCTCTAATGGATGCCGAAAATTATTATTTAATCCAGACCACCAATCTTCTACTAATGCAGCCATACCAGTTGTTAGTTTAGCAACTGCCCCTGTTGAGGTAGCAAAGATTTCGGTTTTAAAACCTAAAATATCACTCCAAGCGGAGGCATAAGTATATCCAGTTGAAGTTTGTTTTTTTGTAAAAATAGAAGCATCATAATTTAATGAATAAAAAGCTCCGTTGTTATCTACATAGTAGGCAAGATCTGTAGAAAGAGGATCTATACAAACTGCAACCAACCTTCCTGTTAATGTTGCTCCACTCCTGTTGGTTACTGCTGGATTAAAATACAAAACACCTGGTTTTTTTAATAAGTTTATATCGTAACTATCAGGCGAAAACCCCCTATTAGGGATATTGTCTGCGGGATTTTCACCTGCTATAAAATTTTTATAATCTATTGTGTGTATCATATTAGTAATCAAATTTGTCCAAATCTACCTTGAAGTATTTACCCCTAAAAAAAAACTTATCTGCCTTACTCATCTTAACTTTCCGCCAATTTACCTCTTTAAAAAAGGCATTAAAAAATTGTTGATACTCCTTATCTCTTATTAACATCAACAATATCCTTCTGACTAACCTTACCCTCTCTTTCATATCCCCGATAATCTCGCCTTGTTCCAACCATTCTAATCCTCGTTGAAACTTTTTACTGGGATTGCCCCCACCAAAGTATGCAACCATCCATTGGAGGCGAAATCGGTATGAATCGTCTTCTTGCAGTATCATTGCTACAATGTCGCAAACAATTGAGTTTGGTGCTACTTTCTTCCACGCTCTCTGTATATCTCTAACGGCTGGTACCATCTTCTTAGAGGGAATAATATCATATTTTAACTCATCAAATAGTGTATAGATATTTGGTAAAACATTTTGTTTAATATCTCTAACTATCTTCTCCTCTGGTACTCCCGCTTCAAGTTTAGCCCAAGCGTCATTAAAGATTTGATTTTTAATCTCGTGCTTTAACTTGGATAACTTGCCAAACAATAACCAACCCCGTGGAAAGCCTGGAAAGGTATACTTCTCACCTTCCATCTTCATTACAGTAACACCATTTTCTTCCGTAACTTTTGCTTGCACGGCGCCGCTCTTCTTCCAGTACTGCACCATCTCCATTTTTGCGGGATTATATCCTAATAACTTAAAGAACAATCTTTTTATATAAATAATCATTGTGATAAATGTACTAATGCGTGGCAATTTGGGCAAAGAAGAGTACATTTTATAGCTTTTTCGCGTATTTTTTTTAGACTTTGCATAGAGGCTACATCACCAGTTTTATCTTTATTGTGATGATGAAATTGTAAAATTCTAATTTCTTTACTATAGCCACACTTTGAACAAATACCTCCTTTTTCTTGTTTAATCTTTGTAAACAATTCTCTTCTCTTCTCTTCTGTAATTTTATCTGACTTCTTTCTCGGTTTTTAATTCTTTCTGTTTCTTTATTTTCTTCAAGATATTGTTTCCTCACTTCGTAATAATACTTTTTTGATTTTTGTCTTATTTCTTCTCTGTGTTTTTCAGAATACCTATCTTTTTGTGCTTTAACCTTATCAACATTTTCTTCTCTCCATTTCTTCTCATACGCTCTCCTCTTTTCAGGATTATTTCTAAACCAGTTTCTATTATATATTCTTTTGTCTTGTATGTTTTTGTAAGCCATAACTTTGTAGGTACTGGCTTGGAAATAAAATAAATATCTTTTTCCAAGCCAGTAAATTAGTGGATAATTAATGTATATTAATTATAGCACTGTGCTACAAAGAATGCAAGCAGTTATTTTCAGAATGACCCAAAAAGAATTGCTCCATATTTTCTACGGTATCTAGGAACTTTACATCCGTAAAGAAAAAGTCCTTGATATTTTTTCGCAAACTGATTTTCAGCATCTACAACACGAGATTCACTCCATTTATCAGCGTATGTAATAAATCCGATGTTGTTAGCTGGAATTTGGTATCCAACTGTTCCTGCTGTCAAAGCGTTGTCTGAACCCAAACCTGCAGCTGTTGATAGTCCTGCTCTTGTTGATACGCGAGTACCAGCAGCATTGTGGACATCAAAACCTCCAAATCTCATCACGCGACCATTAAGAACGGTACCTGAGTAGATTTCAGCGATTCCTGTAGGTTGTAGTTCTGCTGCTTGACGCAACATTGTAATACCTGAAGGAGGAACAGTAATTTTTCGTTCCTCTGCGCTAACTTCATTTTCGTCAAGTGCTTCTGCCAATAATGTAGCTTGATCATAGATTGTAGCGGCTGTTACGGCGGTTGCCGCAGCTGCTTGAATTTCCCAACCAAGACTTGCCATTGTTGTCAATTTAGCATTTCCGTCCCCATATTTAGGGAAGTCATTGCCATCACCTCCGAATAGTCCGCGCAATGTATCTCCTTCTGCAAAGTCTGAACCAGATATTGCTTCATCCCATTCCGTAAGTGTCGCAACCATAGTATTTGTAATACCAGATATACGATACCAAGGAGAGACAAAAGAAGCAGTTGAGCGTAGACGGAAACCTTTATAAAGCATTGAATTTTCCAATGCTGTTGAATAGGTAACTCCGTCGCGTGGGTTTTCTACTGTAGCAGGACCTGTGTTACCGTCACCCCCGCTTACAACGTTAGTTGAAAGAGTAACTGTTCCACCTGTCGCGCTTGTGGCGATTGAAGCCATAGTTTGACCTGAACCTGCAACGACTAAGTCAATACCAATCCAGTTTCCAGCTTTTACTTCTGAACCAAACTTATCTAGTACATAGGTGTCAATAGATTTCTCTAATACTTTAGAAGCATCATTCAAGAGATTTTCAGGAATGTCGCCTCCGTAAGTGAATAGGTCTTCCAATCTATCAAGCGAGAAGTTGTAATACTTTCTCTTTTCAACGATCAACTGGTCTTCTGCGTCAACAATTGTTTCTGAAACCATATCAGAACCAACGGCATAGTCAGAAAGTAAAATTGAATTTAAAAAAGAAAGGATATTAACTCTATCGCCTGGTTTCTTGATTTCCCCTTCGTAATCTCTATTTGCAATTGCGTCAACAACTGCGTGTTGATAAGTCTTTTCAAGGACTTTGCTTGCGAATTGTTCACCAAAATTTGTTAATGTAGACATTTTAGTGTTTTAGTTTTAGTGTTTGAACTTCTTTTGCGACCTAGGAGAACTTAATTTGACCTTTTTTCACCATCTCACGATACTTTTTATAGTTCGTCTGGCGAAGTTTGGTAATATCTTCAGTGTTCATCCCAAAGGAGATAGGTTTTTTGGTGCCTCCAACGACTTTTTCAAGTCCTTTTCTTTTAACACCTAATAAACCCTGTTCGGCGAGAAATGCTTTAGCGGCGGTTTGTAGTTTCATACCCTTGTTATCGGTTTGGTAAACTTCAAAGTCATTCCAAATCGCCTTTAATTGTGGGTACTCTTCTAAAACCTCACTCTTATCCAGCTTATTTCTGATTTCAGAAATTTCGCTTTTCAATGCGCTTACATCCTCACCCTCGTCCTCCTCATCAAAAGAAATTTTGTTTTCTTGTAAAACTTCTAGTTCTTTAACACGAGCTTCAGCTTTTTTTGCTCTCTCATAATTTTGAGAACTTACTTCAGCTTTGTGTTTGAGTTCATCAAATTCCTCTCTAGAAACGATGTCCTCTTTTGGAAGTTCCTCTATTTCTTCTGGTTCTTCCATAGCTTGTGATGCTTCTTCCTCAGGAGTGTTTTGAGGATCCTGAACCTCTTTTTCTTTATTCATTTTATGTGATGATTAAACACTAATAATATATGCGTTGTTGGATGCGCAACCCCCAATGACCTTACTTTGGTATTAAATTATGCTCTTTAAGCCCTGTTAATAAATCATTTAATGTAGTGCGAACTTCAGCAACATCTACTCTTATGGCGTTAATTGCTGCAATAGCTTCGTCTCGGTGAACAGCCGTGTCGTATGCTCCTGCTACTGCACCAATGCCTCCTGCAGGTGCGTCTGATGATGTTATTGTAGCAGCAGCGTCAACTACAATTCCTAGTTGCAATCCCTCTAATTGATTTCGTAATGCGTCTGGTGTTGGTGAACTCATGATATTTTTTTTATGGTCTATTATTTAATAAACTTAAACATTAACACTGTTATTTACGACCTTTTTTGCTATGCCTCTGATTGTTCCCTTTCTTTTGAAGCATAAAAAACTTGTTTACCTTACTTCTTTTTCTCTTTGTCTTTGTCTAACTCTTCTAACATTTGAAACTTACCTTGTAAAACTAATAATGCTTGCTGTAACTGTTCAACAACTTGTTGTGCTTGTTTTAATTGTGTTGCTTTCTCTTCAAACTCTTTTTGTATTTTATCTTTGCGTTCTTTAATATCCATAATAATAATTATCTAACCCTTCTAACACTAATAATTTCTTTTACAAAACTAGGTTTTTTTGATATAAAACCAGGTTTTCTTGAAGTAATAACCTTTTTATTCTTAAAAGTTTTAGTTTCAGGAAAATACTTCCCAAAAGGAGTATTGATAGAAGTCAAACCCTCTAAAACTTTTTGTGGAATACCTTTCCCTTTTTCAAATTTAATTGGTCCTTGTATTTTCATATTTAATCAGAAATCTTGTTTGTCCTGCCGTAACACTACTTTAATTTCCAGCCATTATAACCCAGTTAGTTCCATCAGATTGTAGCATTGCCCATTTCCCAGCTGTAGCAGCAAGAATAGCAGTTCCAGCTGTTGCCGACCCGAGCGGCGCTACATTTGCAGATGCGCTATCAACTGTAAATGCAGCAATCGTTTTAACATATAAAATACGACCCGTATAACTTGAAGCGGCTTGCAAGGTTAAAATGATACTTGCAACGCCGTTGAAAATTAAGGACGAGTCAGTTGCTATCATTGAATATGCAGCCGTTTTAGTTGCTGGTGCTTGAGTTGATATTGATCCTGCAACAGTGAGAAGTGAAGTTGGACTCGTCGTCCCGATGCCGACGTTGCCGGTGCTTGTGATTACCATTCGACTTTCTTGTTGTGTGGAATTATCAAATGTTCCAAAATGAAGACCAGCACTTGATCCATCTTCTAAATAACTTCTAATGTTTCCGAGTTCTACCCCTAAAGGATTTGTAAATGAAATTACAGCGCCACTTCCAACGGTCACTGAACTTATAATTCCTCTTAACCTTAAAACATCTTGTCCATTAACTGAGGCGGCAGTGGTATCATTTAAATCTAACAATACCCCCGGCGTCGCCGTCCCAATCCCAACCCTATCAGTATTCCCCTTATACACAAACCCCGTGGTGTCTATGATAAAGTCATCACCTACCGCAGAACCTAAAGTTATGTTTAATGCACCCCCTGTCACTCGTTCTATCGCAGAAGCATAAATCTTTCCATCTGCATAAAGATTGCCGTCAACTTCAAGTCTGCCTTTGATAAATACATCATCAATTTGCGGTGTTCCTAAATTGCCTGGCGTTCCTGTTCCTAAACTA
>JAHJTN010000024.1 GCA_018829465.1 Bacteroidota bacterium
AAATGGAACAGAAATCTTTAGTTTCACTTGATAAGGAATGTAGATTAACTTTACAATTTCAAGCTGATGATGATGTGATAAATAAGATAAATAGATTACATCGACCTGATGAATTAGTGAATATAACAATAAGTAAAATCGAGGGATAAATTAATGTTAAATAAAATAGAAATGGAGAATAGGGTTGCAATTATTTCTAAGCAACTTCTTAGTGAATTGACTTATCAAGAGATATGTCTACAGGCGTCTGAAAATTGGGGTATATCAAGTAGGCAAGTAACAAGATATATAAGGCGTTGCTATGATTTATGGCATAAAATTTTTGTAATGAAAAGAAAAAGAAATTTAGACTATCATTTAGCTAAACGAGCAGATTTATATAAGCAAGCATATAGTAAAAAACAATGGAATATTTGTTTGGAGATTATTAGAGATGAAGCTAAATTGGCAGGGATTTATCCATCCGAAAAACATGATGTAAAAGTTGAAGGGGAATTAATAATCACCGATGCAAAACGAAAACTCGTTAATAAAATCGCTGGTATTGTTAAGCGAACAGGAGAGGACGAAATTCCTGAATAGTCTTTCTGAAAAAGAAGCAGAAGATTTACTTTATGACTGGACAGTTTGGGCAAGGCCTCATCAATTACCACCACCTGGTGAGTGGCTAACTTGGATGATTCTAACTGGCCGGGGTTGGGGTAAGACGAGATGTGGCGCAGAATGGGTTATTGATTGTGCTAAAAAAGGGGCTACTCATATTGCACTTATTGGCCAGACTAAAGCTGATGTAAGAGATACAATGATAGAGCTTGGGCCTGCTTCAATCCTCAAAATATCCAATCCTAAATTCTATCCTAAATATGAATCATCCAAAAGAAGAATAGTCTGGCCTAATGGATGTGTTGGAACGATATATAGCGGTGATGAGCCTGACCAGGTAAGAGGACCTTCCCACGATAGAGCCTGGATAGATGAACTGGCTAAATTCAAATATCCGCAAGATATATGGGATAATCTAATGTTTGGCCTCCGGGAAGGTGAAGATATGCGGGTATTAATAACTACTACTCCCCGGCCAATTCCAATAATTAAAAGATTAATTGAAGACCCGAACACTATTTCAGTTAGAGGTAGCACTTATGAAAATAAAGATAACCTGCCAAAGAAATATTTTGATTATGTTATTGCACCTTATGTAGGCACTCGATTAGGTAAGCAGGAGATTGAAGGGCATATATTAGACGATAATCCTGATGCCTTATGGACACGAAAAATAATTGATGATAACCGAAAGAATAAATTCCCGGAATTAGTCAGAGTAGTAATAGCGGTTGATCCTGAAGCTACTGCAAATGAAAAATCATCCGAAACGGGGATAATAGCCATTGGTGTATGCACAGATGGGCATGGCTGGCTATTAGGAGATGAGAGTTTAAGGGGGACTCCTGATAAATGGGGGAATGCAGTTGTAGCCGCATATAATAAATATAATGCTGATAGGATAATAGGCGAGGTAAATAATGGCGGTGATATGATAGAGTATGTTATCAAGACCGTTGACCCGAGAGTATCTTATAAAAGTGTGAGAGCAAGTAGGGGTAAATATATAAGAGCTGAACCGGTAGCCGCTTTATATGAACAGGGGAAAATCCATCATATCGGGAACTTCCCGGAGTTAGAAGATCAATTATGCGAATGGGTGCCAGGAGATAAATCACCTGACAGGCTCGATGCTTTGGTTTGGGGTGTAACTGAATTGATGTTAGACGAGGTTGGTGACCCATATTTTTATGTGCCAGAATAATATATTTGACAAGCTATTTTTTTTATGATATTATTGGGGGGAAAGGGGGATAAAACAAAATGAAAGCAAAGAAAAAGATAATTCCAGTTTGCCCGAGATGTGGAAACAAAGACACAAGGGCAAGGATAAAAACGGAAGATATGTTTTGTAGGAGATGTGGTTATTTTGGCAAAAGAGAAGAATTTTTTGTAAATGAAAAAAAATAGAAATGCTACCCAATATATGCAATTTAATTTGCTATAGCATAATTGCTTTCTATTTTAAAAGGAGTTTGCTTATGATATAAAAATGTTAGCCTTATTTTGCAACCTGAAAAGGTTTGTTAGAAACGTCTTGCTTTTTATTAAATTTAAGGAGAGTTAAAATGAGAACATTAGAAGATTTTTGCACAAGGAAAGATTTATTAGATACGGTTTTAATAATTAATGAATCTATAAATACATTTATTGAAAATCAGAATAAAATAAACAAAAAATTAAAAGAGAGTGTTATTCTATTATGTAAGATTGACGATGAGGAAACCTATAAAAAATTTTTTGATAATTGTAATAATTAGATTTTAAGGGAATAAAAATGCTATAGGATCAGTGCAATCCGAAAGGGTTTGCTATTGTAATCGTGCTTTTTATTAAAATGCTTGTAGATAGAAAATGCTAGATTGGGCTTGCAATCAATAATTTGCTATTTTTAGTATGCTTTTCTATCCATAAAGCCAAAAATATAGGAGGATTTTAAAATGTTAACTTACGCAATAGACTGGGCAACAAAAAAGGACTTAGCTATTACTAAAGATGGCAAGAAGGTTAAATTCATTCCTGCTACCATCGAAGGATTTTCAAAATTATTAGATA
>JAHJTN010000044.1 GCA_018829465.1 Bacteroidota bacterium
AGATCCCGGTGCCCGTCAGGCCCCGCCCCGTCCCGCTCGGGATCAGGTAGGACCGCAGGTGCGCGGGCACTTCACCCTTGGGGAAACTGGCCCGCTTGATGACCACGATGTCCGGGTTGAAGGGAGTCCTGGAAAGGCTCATGTCCCGCGACGCCATGATGGCTGCCAGATTAGCATATACACCAGCCACGACTGTTCACCTCCTTTCTTCAGCTTTATCTTGATACTAACAGGGCATGTGGGGGTTTGTCAAGCCCCCTGGTCAAAGCTAAAGCCTTATAGTAAAGGCAAGCGCTTTTTGACAACAAATAAAGTGCGAGAGCAAAGCACCTTCCCCCAGGGGCTAGGTTTGTGCGGCGTCAACTACTGCCAGCCGGTATTCCCTGTCAATCTCATAAGCCCTACGGTACAGAGCCTGGATGGACTCCGCCAGCTCCTGGAGATCATCTACGCTTCCGAAGCCCTCATCCACCCCAGACCGCTCAATGGCCTTCCAGGTAGAGCGAGCACTGGCCAGGAGCCTCAGCACCTCGGCCCGGGTCCGGGCAGGTGCCGATTCCAGGGCCCGTGCAAAATCATCCTCGCACAGAAGCTGAGAGCGGGCCAGCCTCACCTTCTCCTGGGCAGCCTCCGTGATGGTGCCTTCAGAGGAGAAGCGCAGAGCCTCGGTCATGTAGAGGTGGGCGCGCAAGAGGTGGTCCCGGATGCACTCCATCCCGTACTGGCAGGGATTCTGGGTAAGGGCAAGAGGGGGCTCTGCTTGCTGCTGGGGCCTACTCCGTGCGGACAGTATCTCCCGCAGAGGATCCCGGGGCCTCACCGGGGCGTCGGGGAAAAACCGATCCCAGGCCCGCTCTAACAGGCCCAGGGGATCTATGGCGGGAAGGGGGAACCTGTTATCGCCCACGATGCCCTCCACAGCACAGGGTAGGCTTGGGAGAGCTGTTTGTCAAGTTTGAATTTTATTAGACTCTAATAATCGCTGTCAGTCTCGCTCCCAAGGCTCGGGTCGAGCAACTGATTCTTGCTCCAATTGCCTAATTCGTGCCTCAGCTAACTTGAGTCTATCTACTTTGTTGTGGTCTTTCTTAGATAAAGCGACCAAGTTTTCGGGGCGATTATCGTCTCTTAGTCCATTCAAATGATGAACAATGTAGCCTTCCGGCAATGGCCTTTTATTAACTCTCTCCCAAACTAAGATATGTTCAGGAACATATCTGTGGGTAGCTCGGGGATGATTGGGGGCATAGGCAAGAATATAGCCGCAATTGTTCTTTACTCGCCCCCCCTTCCAATTCGGGCTTTCCTTCCCTTTAAGGTTAGAGTCAGGTCTCCTCCCTTTAGAAAAGGCTAGTCTATTCGCCTCTGAAGTTCCACGAATTTTTATACCGTATTTTCTCAACCAATAGCGTACTTGTGTAGGAGTAACATCTATCCTTTCCGCTATTTCATAAGAGGTTAGTTTCTCTTCCCAATAAAGCCTAAAAAGGTCCTCACAACTGAGAGTAAATTTCCCCATAGCCTCATAATAACACAAGAGCCGTGAAAAAGCAAATTTGTTGGCTGAGACGCAACTATCTTTACTCTCTTTCTTCCGGGGGGAAGTAAAGAAGCCCGACCGCCTCGAAAACATCCCTCTCCGAGCGGCACACAACCTCGCCGTCAGGCGTGCTGAAGCCAGAGCCGTAGGCATGGAAACGCCAGCCCTTGCAGAGCGCTGCCCAGGCAATCCTCTTGTTGGTTTCCTGGCCGCCGGTCCTCACCACCAGAGCCACGGGCCAGCATTCCTCAGTGGTACTGAAGACGTCGACACCGATACCGCTCTCCCGGTGCAATAGCAGCTTGTTCTTCGGCCCGTAGACGGCGCTGCCCCGCTTGTTGCGGCGATAGGTCAGCACTCCCTGGATGAAGAGGGCGCCCAGCTCCCTGTCCAGCTGGTCAACGCCGTCCGCGAACCTCGGGACGCAGAGCAGCTCGATGTCGCCGACCTCCGGTTTGCGCCGCCGGATGGAGCCGGCTATTTCAATCCTGGAGCAGCACACCTGTAGACGCTCTTTCAGTTTTTCAGCTATCTCGCTTTTTGTGACGGCAGGATGATTTTTCACCACGACAATAGTAGAAGCATAGGCAGAATTTCTCAAGGGGGAATTCGGGTACGGTATGTCGCCGCCGGTTGCTGATCTCCGCTCGCTTACGAATGCAGCTTATGCCCTGGCTAAAGGAATAGTACCGATGTCTGGAACTACGCTATTTGGTGAGAAAATAATTAATTCGCTACCTACTTTCACTTTATGCGCTGAGTAATATAGAGATATCCCATTTATTACATTACCACTATAGAGCTGCCTGATCTGCGGTACGTTATCATACGAGACTATCCATTTAAATCCACTCTGCCTATTCATAAACTCAGAAAGTTTTACATGGTCTGCAGGTGTATAGTAATTCAGATATAGTTGATCACCTTTCGAATAATATGGCGGGTCAAGATACGCTAATAATCGATTGCCCTGCGCTACCAAGGGATGAATATACCGCTCAATGAAGTCAATAGCATCGAGATTATAGACAGTTATACGAGAATTAAAGAGAGCTACTTTCTCAATCCTCCTAATGAGTTCCTTTTTATTAAAGCGAGCATCAATACGCCATTTGCCATTCTGGGATTGGCCGCCGATAGGACCGGCATTTAGAATCCCCGATCTATTGCACCTGTTTAAATAAAATGTAGCGAAAGCTACTTCAAGTTCGGAGTGAGACTGAGTGCTGTTTAATATTTGTTTTTGTCTTCGCCATTGCTCAATGGTGACCGGCGTGTCATTTATCAACTTGATAAACTTTTCAGTATCATCAAGCATTGATTTCCAAAACAAGTAAATTGTTGTATCTGCATCATTGAGAATAATACTATCCACATACTCTGAGAATAGTAAATACAAACCTGCTCCTGCACCTCCAACGTATGGCTCGGCATAGACTCCATCGCACAGACTATTTAATTCGATAAATCTAGCGAGTAACCTAGAAAAGCTAGATTTACCACCTGGGTAACGCAAAGGACTCCGAGTATAACCCATCTCTACCTGAATAAATTAGTCAGTCTCTGGTTCGACTAGTAATATCTGAAACAGCCCTTCCAATTGTCCCCAATAACTCCTCAAGGGATCTATCTTTGAAGGGCATAGGATTAACGGGCCCCTTTCACCTCAGGTTTGATGTAACTTTTCCGCTAAGGGGAAAGTTACAGCATTGTCTCCACTAAGACTTACGGAGGCCACGATGCTTGCCCACGATGCAGGGTCAATATCAAATTGAACATCACGGCCTATAGGATCATCTCTTTGCAAGCCTCCTGTTTCATGGTAGATCCTTACAGTGCCCTCAGTGTCTAGCCTCTCGAAAAACCACCTGTCCTTAAAGTGAAATGCCATGTCCCTTTCCCCTTTCATCTGAATCAGCGACTGGAGACTGCCGCCTTTAGGCGACAGAGGAAAGTCGCACGCCCTTCAGGGCGTCCCCCTTTCTTTTGTGGTATAATGTATGTGAAGGCACTCCGCAGTGGAGCTCCGGCTAGGCACCTTAACAACTGAATGTATGGGGTTACAGACAGGAACCGTTGTCTGTGTAAAATGTTCAACGTCAGGACACCTCCTGTAAACTTCGCTGCTGGCACCTGCCGGCAGGGCACTTGTCAACGTGCCGTACGTCTCGCCCGCCCCAGGGGGGTTGGGCAGGGACAAGCCCCGTAGCTTGCTACGGGG
>JAHJTN010000045.1 GCA_018829465.1 Bacteroidota bacterium
AGGTCTTTGTCTATCTCTTCGGGTTCGCTGTAGTCTACGCGGTCCATCATTTTGGCGCGTTGCTCGGGGGTCATGTAGAATATGCGGCGTTCCGCTGCGCTGAGTTTGTCGCTCATGTCTCGTACCCACCGCTTTATGTTCCACCGTATGCGGGGGTTTGGTAAACTCACTACGAATCCACGTATGGTGATGCCGCTAAGCACGGGTAGTTTAGTATCGTCACGGTGTCGGACGCTGCATTGTTTGCAGAATCCGCCTTCGTAGTATCCGGCTTTGTGGTAGTTACCGCAGCCGGGGAACATGCACATGCCGTAGACGGTGCCGCTCCAGTTAGGTTTCTGTCGGAGGCCGTGTTCGATTCGTGTCTCTTTGAAGGCATCGTCTATTGTGGACAGGAGGCTATTCCTCCTTAATCATCTCTATGAGTAAGCTAAGTTCGTCCCTGATCTCGGTCATGAGGCGTTTGGCCCAGCGGCGTTCGTTGTGGTCGCAGTTTCCGAGGTAGATTTTGAAGTTGTCCATTACTTCGTCTTTGACTTTGATGATGTTTTGTACGGGGCTTGTGCGGCCTATGGGTTCGGTGATTCTGGGTCCTGGTTTGGGTGCGGTGGCGACTTGTCGGACTTTTTCGAGGACGGCTGACTTGTATTTGTCGAGGAGGGTTTCGTCTTCGGCTACTTTGTCGGCGAGGTTCTGCATCTGGTCCTTGGTGAGGGCTACGCCCTGGTCTGCGATTTTCTGCATGGTCTCGGCGGCTTCGGTGGCTCTCTGTAGCGGTATCTTTTTCTCCAGAACTTTATCCAGGAGGGCATCACTGGTTTTAGCTAGTTTAACGATGGCTTCAACTTCACTGGATTTTATGTTTCCACTTGAGATACCTTGCAGTATCCTTTTTCTCTGTTCAGGTTCCTTTAGGCTTCTTGTGGTCACTATGTCTCGTGTTGATATACTTTCGACCTGGGCGATTTTTGGTTCGGCTTTCCTGAACTCCGCTGCCTCTATAATGTCCCCGACGCGGTCCTGGCTTAGGCCTACAGCTTTGGCTAGTTGCTGCCGTGTGGGGTATTGTCCCGTTCGCCATAGTTTGACTATGGCGGCTTCGCGGTCTCTGTCGCTGAGTTGGTGGTGGTGCAAGTTCTCTACAACTTGGCGTTCAAACCTTTTATGGGTTCCGTCCTTCCATATGACGCACGGTATCGTTTTTAGGCCTGCTTTAATGGCGGCCCGCCAACGGATCTCGCCGGTGACGATCATATATTTCTCGTCTATCTCAATGGGGTTTATGATGCCCTGAGACTCGATGGTGAACGCGGTGGCCGCGATCTCCTCGTCGCTGAACTCCTTGCGGGGCTGTTCGGGGTCCGGGGCTATCAGGTCGACGTCAACCATGATAACTTCCTTACGATTAACACTCATGTCTTCAAACCTCCTTTTTTACTCCTAAAGCCTTTTTCGTTGCGTCTGGGTAGTAGTTAAGATTAGCAAGCTCTCGCTTTACCGCTCGGCGGATGAAGCTGCTCATGTCTTCGCCGCGCTTCTCGCAGACTTCTTTCAGTAGATCGCGGTCCTCTTCCTGAAAGCGGATGGCGATCAACACAGTTTCACTAACCATAAGCATACCGTGTATAACAAAGCTTATATATTTTTCTATGCGTGTTTTTACTCATGGCGTTACAAAAAGAAGAGTTGAGTTCAACGTGCCGCATCTGCGGGCGTTCCCTCAGGGTGAAGGTGAGCATGAAGCGCGGTATTGGCCCCGTCTGCTGGAAAAAGCTGAAACGCATCGAGGCTACCAACCAGAAACTGGATGACTGGAGTGGCCTCAAAGGCTTTCCCTGGCGGCCTGACACCATCCTAGACGAGGAACCGGAGGAGCTCTGCAACCTCACGGGTGAAGGCTGTGTAGGTGATCCGGGGTTCTGCGAGGAGTGCCCGGTCATGGTCCCCGAGATGGAGGAACCGGAGGCCCCAGGATCCTCCGTTAAAGCCAAGACTGTGGAGGTGGTGGCGTGATCCAGGAACCCCGAGACATAATCCCTGTTGAGGCTAAGAGCATCATCATGCTGGATGAGGTTCACATGCGGGTTGTGGTGCATAACGTGGACACCCTGACGCGGAGCTTTAAGGAGTGGCTTAAGGAGGACGTGGACTACACCCGAACCCTGTTCGGCAGAAGCGGTAAGCCCAGCCTCTTGGACCCGGGTGCCCAGAAGCTCAGGAGCTTCTTCCAGGCTTACCCCGAGATACACATCATAACTCATGTGGAGGATCTGACCCCCGGAAAGGAGCGCGTCAAGTACGTGGTTCGGGCCGATATCACCCACGTCTCCGGCGTCAGGATCGGCAGCGGCGTGGGCTCATGCTCAACGGATGAGAGCAAGTATAAGTACCGGTGGCTCACAGCAGACAAGCTCAGGGACTTGGGCTACACCGAGGCCCAGATAGGCGAGCTCCCCAGGCGTGAGATGAGCGCCCGCCGAGGCGGCCACTTCACCGTCTACCGCATCAGGAACCCCGACATACTGGACCTGGACAACACCATCTTGAAGATGGCCAGCAAGCGGGCGGAGGTGGACGCCACCCTGAGCCTGCCCGGGGTCTCAGGCGTGTTCACCCAGGACATAGACCAGTACCCGGAGGCTCAGGTGGAAGAGGAGGAGCCCCGTAAACCGGTGGAAGCTGAGGCTAAGCCCATGGAGAAAAAGGCGAAGGCTAAGCCGGTG
>JAHJTN010000001.1 GCA_018829465.1 Bacteroidota bacterium
AAGAGAATGATTATTAGCGAGTTCCATCTGACCGATAAAAATAAATAATATAAACAGATGAAAATAGCCATCGTTTGTTATCCTACCTTTGGAGGAAGTGGTGTAGTTGCCACCGAACTCGGTTTGGCATTAGCCAAAAAAGGACACGAAATTCATTTTATTACCTACAAGCAACCTGTACGCTTGGCGTTGCTCACCAAAAATGTGCACTTTCACGAAGTTAACGTACCTGAGTATCCGCTTTTTCAATACCAACCCTATGAGTTGGCACTCTCGAGCAAATTGCTCACCGTAATCAAGCAACACAAAATTGATATACTGCACGTACATTATGCCATTCCACATGCGTATGCAGGCTACATGGCCAAAAAAATGCTCAAAGAAGAAGGTATCGAAATCCCCATGGTAACTACACTCCACGGCACCGATATCACATTAGTGGGCAGCCATCCGCTCTACAAACCTGCGGTTACTTTTAGCATCAATAAATCGGATGTGGTAACGGCTGTGTCAGAAAATTTAAAGCAACATACACTCGAATTATTTCAAGTAAAAAAAACGATAGAAGTCATACCCAATTTTATTGACCTACAAAAAGCACATCCAGAGTTTACAGACTGTCAACGAAGTCAAATGGCAGAAGATCATGAAAAAATCATCACCCACATCAGCAACTTCAGGAAGGTAAAACGCGTAGGAGATGTCATCAAAATATTTTATAAAATACAAGAAAAAATACCTGCCCGTATGTTGATGGTAGGCGATGGCCCCGAAAGAGAAATTGCCGAAAAACTTTCCAGAAGACTTGGCATTGAAGACAGGGTCATGTTCTTGGGCAACAGCAACGAAATAGAAAAAATCCTGTGTTTTTCAGATTTGTTTCTCTTGCCATCCGAAACAGAAAGCTTTGGTCTTTCAGCACTTGAAGCCATGGCGTTTGGTGTTCCTATCATATCAACCAACACGGGCGGTTTGCCCGAGGTAAACCAAGATGGCGTTTCCGGTTTTTTGTCCGATGTTGCAAATATTCAACAGATGGCTGAAAATGGTATTTATATCCTTTCAGACCCTCATATCCACAAAAGTTTTAAAGCAAACGCCAAGAATGTGGCTGCAAAATTCAACATTCATGAAATTGTCAAAAAATATGAAGCTGTTTACGAAAGTTCTTTCTCCAATTTGTTGACATAGTCAGACTTTACTTTAATTACACTTATCTGAAGATTTTTAACCGTTAATTTTGGTACATCTATTTATGATACAAAACCAAAAAGATTGCATCTCCCAAATGAATCTGTTTGGCAAGAAAAGAATACCCTTTTTGTTTGTATTGGATTTTGAGTTTGCCTTCGGATACGTCATCCCGCTTGCCGAAATTGACAAAAACCAATGTCTTTATCATTTACCCGGCACAAGCAATGCGCCAAAGTCCGATAAAACTTTGTTTTTTAATCTAAAGCCAACTCCCATAAGGTTTGACACCTACCTCCTAGCCTTTCATAAAGTTCAGGTCGAGCTGCAAAAAGGCAATTCATTTCTCACAAATCTCACTTTTGAGACCCCGCTTAAATGCGATGCCGATTTAAGAGATATTTTTCTGCACAGCCATGCCAAATACAAACTCTGGATGAAAGACCAATTCGTGATTTTTTCGCCTGAATCCTTTGTGACTATTGATAAAAATGTAATTTCCACCCACCCGATGAAAGGCACCATCGATGCCCGATTGCCCGACGCCGAAAATTTGATACGCAATAGCGAAAAAGAAAAAGCCGAACACTACACCATCGTCGATTTGTTGCGCAACGACCTCAGCAAAATCGCCAAAAATGTAGAAGTATCACGGCTGAGATATGTAGAAAAAATCAGTGCCAAAAACCAAGAACTGTTGCAAGTAAGCTCTGAAATACGCGGCATTTTACCTGACCAATGGCATCCGAATATTGGTGATATTTTCAAGAAATTATTGCCCGCCGGTTCGGTGACTGGCGCACCCAAACCACAAACCGTGCAGATTATTAAATCGGTAGAGAACCACCAACGCAATTTTTACACGGGTGTTTTTGGTATTTTTGACGGAGAAAAGCTCGATTCCGCTGTGATGATTCGATTTATTAATCAAAAAGACAATGGCCTGTTTTATAAAAGCGGCGGCGGCATCACCCACCTCAGTGATGCTAGAAACGAATACGAAGAAATGAATCAAAAAATATATGTGCCTATTTCTTGAAACCATCAAAATTGAAGCAGGAAGAATGCCACATCTCAGGTGGCATCAGCGGCGAATGAACGAAATCTTTGCTCACTTCTATAAAGAGGAATGCGCCTGGAATCTAGGTCAGATTATTCATGTTCCCGATGTATTCCAACAGGGCATTGTAAAATGCCGTGTGGTTTACAACGACCAAACATATCAAATAGAATTTATTCCTTATCAGATTCGTGAAATTAGGCGCATTCAGGCCGTAGAGATTGACATCCTTGACTATCCATTTAAATATGCAAAAAGAGAAGCGTTTCAAATATTGCAGCAGCAGTTTCCCGAAGCCGACGACATTTTAATTGTAAAAAATGGTTTTTTGACAGACAGTTCTTATGCCAATATCGCACTTTTTGATGGACAGAAATGGGTCACACCCAACACCTTCTTACTCAATGGAACTTGCAGACAAAGGCTTTTGGCGGAAAAACGAATCACAGAAGATGAAATTCATTTGAAAGATCTGAATCGCTATCAGTCTGTTACTTTTTTTAACGCGATGATGGATTTTGGCAAAGGTCCTCGTATTAAAACCGAAAACATTATACCTGTAAGGTCGGGGAAGTTGTAGTACCAAAATTCACTTCTTAAAGAAAGAATCAACAAATTCCATTTTGTCAAATATTTGTAAATCTTCTACACCTTCACCTACACCAATAAAACGGACAGGTATTTGGAATTGATCGGAAATACCAATCACAACACCTCCCTTTGCGGTACCATCGAGCTTGGTGACAGCCAAAGCCGTCACTTCAGTAGCTTTGGTAAATTGCTTGGCCTGTTCAAATGCATTTTGCCCGGTAGAGCCATCCAATATCAAAAGTACTTCATGTGGTGCGCCCGGAACAATTTTGTCCATAACCCGCTTCACTTTTGAAAGTTCGTTCATCAGGTTAATTTTATTGTGCAAACGACCGGCCGTATCTATCAAAACTACATCTGCCTGTTGGGCTACGGCAGCCTGCATGGTTTCAAAAGCCACCGAAGCCGGATCAGCACCCATTTGTTGCTTCACAATAGGAACGCCTACCCGGTCTGCCCAGATTTGCAATTGGTCTATGGCCGCCGCCCTAAAAGTATCAGCCGCACCCAACAACACTTTCTTTCCCTGCGATTTATACAAATAAGCCATTTTGCCAATGGAAGTGGTTTTGCCAACACCGTTGACACCTACAACCATAATGACGTATGGTTTTTGTGGCTCCGTTATCCGGTTTTCATCTTCATTTGTAACTTCCGACAGCAAACCGGCAATTTCGGTTCTCAAGATTTGGTTGAGTTCGTCTGTACCCAAATATTTATCTTTGGCCACGCGGGCTTCAATGCGATCTATAATCTTAACCGTTGTGGCAATACCTACGTCTGCACTGACTAAGGCCTCTTCCAATTCGTCTAAAACATCTTCGTCAACTTTTGATTTTCCTGCAACAGCTTTAGATATTTTAGAAAAAAATCCGGTGCGTGTTTTTTCTAATCCTTTATCTAAGGACTCCTTTTTTTCACTCGAAAATATTTTCTTTAAAAAACTCATGCCCGCTACAAATTAATTTATCATCAAAAAAACTATGAAATGAACAGCATCATGAAACCTTGACCAATTTTACGTCAAAAACCAAAGTGGCGTTGGGAGGAATCACACCACCGGCTCCTCTGCTTCCATAAGCCAAAACAGATGGAATCACAAAACGCGCTTCATCGCCTTCTGCCAAAAGCGCTATACCTTCGTCCCAACCCGGAATTACTTGACCAACTCCCAACTTGAAAGAGATTGGCTGGTTTCTTTCAAAAGAGGAATCAAACACTTGGCCGTTTACCAACATGCCGCGGTAATGCACCGAAACTTGTTTTCCTTTTGCAGCTTTGGCTCCTTTTCCCTCGCTTTGAATTTTATAAAAAAGCCCGGATGCTGTCTTCTCAAAACCCGCTGTCAATTGTTGAAGTGCTTTTGCAGCTTCTGCTTCAGCAGCAGCTTCTCTGGCTTTTTTGTCATTCACAAAACTTGTAAAGGCTGCTAATCCGTCAAATGCTTGAGCGTCTTCGCCAACGCGAACAATTTCCAAATTTTGTAAAACATCGCCTTGCGCAATGCTATCTACCACCTCTTGTCCTTCAACCACCTGTCCGAAAACAGTGTGTTTGTCATCCAGCCAAGGGGTTTTTACATGTGTAATGAAAAACTGACTGCCGTTGGTGGCAGGTCCGGAATTGGCCATAGACAATACGCCGGGACCGCTGTGTCTCAATTCGGGATGAAATTCGTCATCAAAACTATAGCCGGGGTTTCCTGTTCCATTGCCCAAAGGACAACCACCTTGAATCATAAAATCGTTGATGACCCTGTGAAACTTTAAACCGTCATAGTAAGGTTGTCCGTCTTTTCTGTGGTTGTTTTTTTGTTTGCCTTCTGCGAGTGCTACAAAATTGCCAACCGTTCCGGGTGTTTTTTCGAATGATAGCGTCGCTAAAATGACACCTTTGCTGGTTGTAAATTTCGCGTAAAGTCCTGCTTGCATATGTTAAAAGTATTATTTTTAAATTTTTGCAAAGATAGGCATAGAAACTTTGAACTTCCTTATTTTTGAAACAAAAAGCTATGAATTTAGATAAGGCGCAGATGCATACTGCTACACTTGCCGGAGGCTGTTTTTGGTGTACGGAAGCGGTTTTTAAACGGATTGAAGGCGTGGAAAAAGTAATACCCGGCTATACCGGTGGCAACATCAAAAATCCGGCTTACAGAGAAGTTTGTTCCGGAAGAACCGGACATGCGGAAGCCATTCAAATACAGTACAACCCCAATCTGGTCACTTTTGCACAAATATTGGAAGTCTTTTTTGCGACCCACGACCCTACAACATTGAACAGGCAAGGAAATGACACGGGCACCCAATACCGATCGGGGATTTTCTATCACGATGCCACACAGCAGGAAACAGCCAAAGCATATATAAATCAACTCATTTCTGAGAAAGTATTTCGAAATCCGATTGTCACCGAGATTACTGCTTTTGAAGTTTTCTATCCTGCAGAATCAGAACATTGGGATTATTTTGACCAAAACATCCAACAACCTTATTGTCAATACGTAATCGTGCCGAAGGTGAAAACATTGAACCATCATTTTCAGACTTTATTAAAGCCAAAATAATGAACAAATATCTTTTACTTTTTCTGAGTCTTATCTTTGACGGCATAGGAATGCTCTCTTTTACCTTGCCAATCATCGGGGAGTCTTTTGACGTTATTTGGGCACCGATTTCCGGTATTTTGCTCTACAAACTCTACGGCGGCACGGTAGGTAAGGTATCCGGAATTATTTCAATTATAGAGGAGTTGCTTCCTTTTTCAGATTTTGTACCCACTTTTACACTTACGTGGATGTACACATTTCTACTCAAAAAAACAGCCAAAATCAAACCTTGATAAAGATACGTTTGATGTAAAGGATATATCCTAGGATATAATAAAAAGCCACTACCGAAAGCGCATAGAGTAAAGAAGATGTTTTTAGGGATAAAAAGTCTTGCACATATAGGGTCTCAAACAAAAATTGATGAATTGAAGGATTTCCTTCCACTGGCAATGTAATAAGGTAAAAACACTTGGCCATAAAGCTCGAAGCAAAGAAAAGTGCGATCGGATTGGTACCAAAAAATTGAAACGAAGCGCCCAAAGTACGTTGTTGTACATCAAACCAATAGTAAAGCGCTGCCAGAAGCAAGGTAGCTAATCCGCCTGTAACCAACACAAAACTACTGCTCCACAAAGCCTTGTTTATCGGAAAAGACATATGCCAAACGAAGCCAAAAAACAGTGCTATAACAGCGAAAACCACCATATCTCGAACGCGTTTTTGCAACAGCAATTTGCCCATCAAAATTCCAAAAATACAACTCGCCACGGCACCCAAAGTACTTAACAATCCTTCGGGGTCGTAGTCCGTTTTCCACATGTGTTTGCCAAATAAATGGAAGTCGATATATTGTGCCCAATTATCGAGAGAACGCTCCAACACGGGCAAATGGCCGTTGGGTAATGGAATGTATTTTATCCAGATAAAATAGCCCACCATCAAACCACCTAAAATCACAATTTGCTTTCGGGTATTGGTGTAAAGATAGACGAGTGCAGATATAAAAAACACAAGCCCGATTCGCTGTAAAACACCCGGTAGCCTGAGCGTTTCAAAATCTTTCAAAAATGGAGGGAAAGGCAAAAAAGCAGCTAAAAAAAAACCGAGAAAAATGAGCTTTACAGACCTGCTTACTATTTTTTTGAACGTTTTGGCATCTGCTTTTTTACGTTCGTAAGCAATGGCAATGGATACGCCAACGATAAAGAGAAAAAAAGGAAAAACCAAATCAGTAGCGGTGAGCCCGTGCCAATCTGCGTGCAATAAGGGCGGATAGACGGCAGACCAAGTACCTGGCGTATTCACCAAAATCATTCCGGCAATGGTGATTCCGCGTAGCACATCTACCGATAGCAAACGTTGTTTCATGGTTGATTTGGGTTGTACTGACAGTAAAGGTAAAAATTTTAACAAATCACACATCAATTTGCCACACATAAATTTCCAAACAAGACAATTGGATCAAAAAAAACTTTCCAGACTTTAACGTAATTTTTGAAATTCCCCTCGTAAAAAATTCCTATTTTTAAACAAAAAAAATTGAAGCAGCACGGTTTTATTTTCAAATCGTATGAGGCTCCCTTTCAAACGCCTTTTGAAAAACTCTTTGAAATTTTCAAGGAACTCATCACGCACACCTCCGGAGATTTTGATGAGGCTATTGATTGGTTGCGCCAACTAGACAAAGAATACAAACTCACCACGCCGGATTATACCGTTGATAATTTTATTGAAGACCTCATCAAAAAAGGATACATCCGTCAACAAATTGAACCCGATGGCACCGGCGGCATGGCCATCACCAAAAAAACGGAACGAATTTTACGCCAACACGCTTTAGACCAAATTTTTGGAAACCTTAAAAAAGGGGCTTCAGGCAATCATAAAACCGACAAACACGGCGGTGGAGATGAACACACCGGCCATTTCAGAGAATACCGCTTTGGCGATCGGCTCGATAAAATTTCAATGACAGACAGTCTCCGAAACGCACAAATTCATCATGGTTTAGACGATTTTAGGATGGACGAAACAGACTTGGTGATCGAAGAAACGCATCACAAAGCACAAATGAGTACCGTTTTGATGATAGACATCAGTCACAGTATGATTCTCTATGGTGAAGATCGCATCACTCCGGCCAAGAAAGTGGCTATGGCTTTGGCCGAACTCATTGCGACGCGCTATCCAAAAGACACCTTAGATATTTTGGTTTTTGGCAACGATGCCTGGCCTATTGAGGTGAAAGACTTGCCCTATTTAAACGTCGGTCCTTATCATACAAACACGGTAGCCGGCCTGCAACTCGCTATGGATTTACTACGTAGAAAACGCACAACCAACAAACAAATTTTTATGATTACCGATGGCAAACCCAGTTGTGTAAGGGAGCGAGATGGTTCTTATTATATGAACAGCAACGGACTGGATCCTTACATCTTGGACCAATGCTACACCACCGCACAGCAAGCCCGAAAACTCAGAATCCCCATCACCACTTTTATGATTGCACGCGATCCGTATCTTCAACAATTTGTATCCGAATTTACGCGTCAAAACCAGGGAAAAGCATTTTACACCGGACTCAAAGGTTTGGGAGAAATGATTTTTGAAGACTACGAAATAAACAGAAAAAAAAGACTGCGATAAAACTTACTAATCTACTACAGCTATGAACATTTCACATATCAAATCGCTTGGCGAACTCAAAAAACAAGCCTATCAATCCAAAAAAATAAAAGACGAACTCCGTGCCAACCTAATAGAAAAAATAAAAACCGGTCAACCCTCCTTCGAAGGCATACACGGTTTTGAAGACACCGTTGTGCCCGATTTAGAACGCGCCATATTGTCAAAGCACAACATCAATCTTTTAGGACTCCGGGGTCAAGCCAAAACGCGTTTGGCCCGTTTGATGGTTGGCTTACTGGACGAGTATATTCCTATCGTTGAAGGCTCAGAGATTCACGACGATCCGTTTGCACCCATTTCCAGCTACGCCAAAAATTTAATAACAGAAAAAGGAGACCAAACCCCCATTGCCTGGCTACACAGAAGTGAGCGGTTTTATGAAAAACTCGCCACCCCGGATGTGACGGTGGCCGATTTGGTGGGCGATGTAGATCCCATCAAAGCTGCCAACCTGCGCCTTTCCTATGCCGATGACCGCGTCATCCATTTTGGGATGATTCCCCGAGCCAACCGCTGCATTTTTGTCATCAACGAGTTGCCCGATTTGCAAGCGCGTATCCAAGTGGCACTCTTCAATATACTTCAAGAAGGCGATGTGCAAATTCGCGGATTTAAAGTACGTCTTCCGCTCGATATTCAGTTTGTATTTACGGCAAATCCGGAAGACTACACCAATCGCGGCAGTATTGTCACACCGCTGAAAGACAGAATCGGTTCACAAATCCTCACGCATTATCCCTTGAAAAGAGAGGTTGCCAAAACCATAACCGCCCAGGAAGCACAAGTAGAAAATGAAAAAAGAAAAAGCCTGCATGTGCCCGAATTGGCCAAAGATTTGCTGGAACAAATTTCTTTTGAAGCGCGAAACAGCGATTTTGTAGATGCCAAAAGTGGTGTGAGTGCCCGTATGAGCATCACGGCATTTGAAAACCTTTTGAGCACAGCGGAAAGACGTATGCTCAAAGCTTCCGATTCAAAGACAAGCATTCGCCTATCCGACTTCATGGGATTGATCCCTTCTATCACCGGTAAGGTGGAATTGGTGTACGAAGGCGAACAAGAAGGTGCAGCCGCGGTAGCATTGGAACTCATCGATGCGGCTGTGCAAACTCTCTTTGCAGAATATTTTCCGAAAATTGAAAAATTGGAAAAACCGGATCGACAAAATCCGTACCAGGCCATAGTAGATTGGTTTTTAGAAGAAGGCAATTTCGAGTTGCCCGATGAAGTTTCAAACGAAACCTACGCACAAAAATTACAAGAGATCAAACCGCTTGAAGCGTTTGTGAATCAGTATCAACCCGACTTTCCCGAAACGGATAAAAATTTCTTAAAAGAATTTGTGCTCTGGGGTTTGGTCGCCCACAAAAAGCTCAGTAAGAATCGGTTTATTAAAGGATATACTTTTAGCGATGTGTACGGCGATTTTATACGGAAATTATAAACTCTTATTGGAAAATGTTCAGAAACTTAAGTCCGAAGACGAAACCGTCGGTCAAAAAACCGTTCTGATAATTGCGGATATAATCTATGCGCAAAAAGCGAAACTTTCCAAAACCTAAATTATCCAAACCTATAGTGTATTCGCTGTAGGGTTTGTTTGCGGCTGTTGCCAATACATGTGCACCCACCACAATGTTGTAATTAAGGTTTTGAAGGAGCGGTATTTTGTTGAGCAAATAACCTTTAAAATTGTGTTCGAGGTGTAAATATGCGTATTCCGCATTGGTACTCAGTTCGTAGTAGGGTAGAAAATTGAAAACATCTGTGTAGTTTTCGGATGTGCCAATGTGGGTTTGATTGCCGTTAAAATGTTTGTAATCGGCAAAACCGATACGGTCTGCGCTGAAGAATTGACCACCTACCAATTGATAGGCAAAGACACCTTTGTTGCCCAATTTGAGTTCCTGAAGCAAACGTCCTTCCACGCGTTGGTAGTGGTAATCCGTTCCGCTTCCTGCCAATCCTTGAAAATACTGTAGCCACAGCACAGGATATTTTTCATTGGGCATGTTGAATTTTCTATCCGGATATGAAATGTATTTTTGCGCGAAAGAAATTCTTGCTGCTATGTTAATTTTCATCAGGTTGTGGGCTTCAAAAGCAGGTGTGACAAAATTGTTTGGCAAAATGGGATTGTTGGAGGTAAACGCGTCGTCATCATCTCCAAAAATGACAAAATCGGCCTGGTTAAAAAGCGGTCTTCTTCGCTCATAACCAACAGTGGCGTAGAATCTGAGGCCATTCATGATTTCGTTGGTAAAATATACTTCGCCAAAAGTACGGTCATAGAGTTTGATGAAATTATCTTCAAAAAAAAGTGTACTCACCGAGTTGATGAATGGCGAAATGGGGTTGTTTCTGTTAAACTGGGCTGCTTCGGTACCGCCACTCAAGCGCAAAAATGGACGGTTGATTCGGTTGAATAAATAGGTAAAATTACCAACCGTACGAACCCGTTGGTCGGCTATGCCGTATTCGGTTTCCAAACCCACAGACCAATTTTTGCCAAGCGAATCGTTTTGTTGTCTGTAGGTGACCGACATTTTTGGACGCCATCCTTGTACGGTATTGTATTGAACACCAAAAGCGGGTGCGGAAAAACTCAAGCTGCGTTCTTCAAATGAATTGTTGAAGGTATAACCAAAAAATAAATTACTGATTTTAAATCGATTATTCACAGCATCTAAGGAGTCTTGATAGGGTTTTGACTTGCGGATGACCTGTATGCTGTCTTTAAAAGTGTAATCTTCATTTTCTTCAACCGTGAGTGGCACAGGCCTTATTTTTGCCCAAAAAAGACTGTCTTTTTTGTTGGCTTCTTTTTCAAAAGAGATGATTTCATTAGTCAACCGACGTGTTTCAAAATTGGGTTGAAAATTAAAATTGCTATAAACCGCCGTAAACCTGCCGTTGCCTTTGATGCCAAAAATGCGGTATTCAAAATCTATGCTCTGCGAACGCCGCACCCACAAATCATCTGTTTGCGAATGGTAAAAACTTTGTTTGATAAGCAATTGCTCCACGGGTGGCAGTTGGGCTTGCTTTCCGGTAATGGTAAATTCGGTGGCGTACATTTCCCAAACTTCGTCCACTATATAAATGGTACCCGAAAAAACCCGATCAGTCGCGTTTTTGGGTTCAAAATTGATTTTGAGAATTGCGTTGTTCTCTTCGTCGTAGAAACGCCCTTCAAAGTGATAGCGGTAGTATGAAAAGGCATAATCGGCTATGGGGGAAACAATTTGCACATCACCAACAGCCACTGTGTTCTGATAATAGTTGTAATTGACATCGGAGGCGTTGTTAAAACTGAAGCCGTTGTCATCGCCGCTTACCTTGGAGGCCACAATTTTTTCGACCATTTCGTTGTTTTCTGAATGTGAAATTTTAGAAATGGTTTCAGACAAGTAAATGATGCCACTACGCGTAGAATCGAGTCCGCCGCCCAAATCGCCTACCGCCTGGCCCAAAATTTTCTCGGGTGCATCTTTGATTCTGATGAGTCCGCGCGAATAGAAATCTGCTGTGTAGTTTTTTGTTTTTTCTAAAATTTTTTTTCGGTTTTCAATAGTTTTACGAATCATTTCATTGGCCGGATTAAAGCCGGCCGTTATTGCCACTTCGCTGAGTTCGATGGTTTCCTCTTGCAAGTCAATATTGAGCTCGTAAGGAAAAGTAGCTATTTTTATTTCATTTTTCTTGGTTTCATATCCGAGATACTGAAAAACCACCGTGTAAGTTCCGGGTTCGGAAATTTGCAATTCGTACAAACCCTCATCATTGGAAGTTGTACCCACGTATGTGTTGAGAATATAAACATTCACTGTGGGAAGGCTGCGTCCTTTGCTATCTGTCACTTTGCCGAATATTTGCGCTTGGCATAGCGTTGTTGTACAACAAAAGCATATCAGTATCCAAAATGTACAATAAAATGGTCTGGGTAGTAAGTGAAGCATGCGCAATTTTTATTCAAAAATAACAGTTAAATACCTTTCGTTATCTACTTTAGTGTCAATTTAACAACTTGATTGAGATCAGAAATGGAAATGGAAAATTTGCAGAAAAGCGAATCAAAAGCCAAAAGGGTAAAGGAAGTTGTTAAGATATCCATTTGTCTAGCTTAACAAGACAGGAATCACAGAAGCAAAACCCAATTTCAAAATAAACCCCTCGCTTTTATTTCCAAATATTTATTGATGGCGTTAATGGTCAAATCCTGTGGTGATGTCAAAAGGGTTTGAATGTTGTGTTTTCGGAGCAAAAGAACCATACGTTTTTTATCGTAATCAAATTTTTCGGCGATTGTTTTTTCATAAATATCCCAAAGCTGTTCGGATGGTTTTTCAATGAGTTTTAACACTTCGGTATTGTCAAAAATAATGACAATGAGCAAATGCTTCTTGGCAATTGCTTTTAAAAAAGTGAGTTGTCTATCGAGTGCAGAAATATGTTCAAAATTGGTGTAGAGCATCAGCATACTACGCTGTTTGAGTCGGTATTTGAGTTGGTTGTGAAGGTTAGAAAAGTCGGAATCTGAAAAATTGGTATCGATGCGATAGAGTTTTTCCATCACAGATTGCATTTGTGTGGAATGTCCGGATGCTTGCAAAATGTCGTGCACTTTATCCGAAAAAGTCATTAAACCGCATTTGTCTTTTTTCTGAAGGGTAACTTTAGAAAAAGCCAAGCTTGCATTGATGGCATAGTCGAGAAGTTTGAGCCCTTCAAAAGGCATCTTCATCACCCTGCCCACATCCAAGATAGAATACACAGGTTGTGAGGTCTCGTCCTGAAACTGGTTGACCATATATTTTGAAGCCTTGGCAGTGGCTTTCCAATTGATTGTTCTAAAATCGTCGCCAACCACATAATCCTTGATTTGCTCAAATTCCATGGTATGCCCGATACGTCTGATTTTTTTTAAACCAAAAAATTGCGGCTGTTTTACCATGGCCATCCATTCGTATTTTCTGAGTTGTATAAAAGAGGGATAGCACGCCACTTCTTGAGACTGGTCAAATACAAATCGGCGCTTGGCCAATTGAAAAAAACCATTGGCGTAGATGTTTAATGAGCCAAAAAGATACGCACCACGCGCCACAGGTCTAAGGCTGTAAGTGAATGCATCTGCTGTTTTTGAAGGCAAGGTGATGTGTTTTAAAAAATCTCTTTTTTGAAATTGAACCGGCAATTCATCGATGATTTCAAACACAACTTTAAACGGGTAATTGTTTTCTACACGAACATGTATGCTGTTTTCGTCCCCGTTCGACAATTTTTCGGGCAATAATCTTTTGGCTGAAACCTGATTTTTCCCAGCAAAGAGAAACACCATGTCAAAGAACAGTATCAATGTTAAAACTGCTAGCGCATAAGCAGCGATAAAGAACAACGTTTCAAACCAATAGGATAAAAAGAGTAACAAAGCTACGCCCAAGCCCAAAAGGTAGAAGCGCTTGTTAAAATAGAGATTTCTAAAATGAAGATATAAGCCCATCAATATATCATTTTACCGTCTTTCATGGTCAATTTTCTATCTGCCATATTGGCTAGTTTTTCGTTGTGTGTGACGATGACAAATGTCTGGTCGAGTTCTTTTTGGAGTTGAAAAAAAAGTTGGTGTAGCTTTTCGGCCGAAGCAGAATCGAGGTTACCGCTGGGTTCGTCAGCAAAAACCACATCGGGTTTGTTGATGAGTGCTCGGGCGACAGCCACGCGTTGTTGTTCGCCACCGGAAAGTTCGCCCGGTTTGTGTAGTTTTCTGTCCGACAGCCCTAAAAACTCAAGCAACTTTTCGGCTTCTTTGAAAGCTTCTTTCTTAGATTTTTGAGCAATAAATGCCGGAATACAAACATTTTCCAATGCCGTAAATTCGGGCAAAAGTTGGTGAAACTGAAAAATAAAACCCAAGTGCTTGTTGCGGAAAGCAGCCATTTCTTTTGACCTCAACTTTAAAACATCAACACCACATATTTGTAAACGAGCCGTATCGGGGTTAGACACCGTGTCCAAGGTGCCCAATATTTGCAAAAGCGTTGTTTTTCCTGCTCCTGAAGCGCCAACTATCGATATAATTTCACCTTTATCTACCTGGATATCTACACCTTTCAGCACTTGGAGAGGGCCGTAGTTTTTCTGTAAATTTTGCGCTGTTATCATGCTGTATCTTGTGCCTGCTAAGATAAGTTTTTGTTTTATTTTTTTGTTTAACAAAACTAAAACAATCGCATTTTTGAAATTAGCCCCGCAGATGCTTATCTTTGCGATATTGCAATTAAAGCTTTTATAAAACCTTTCAAACGTTTAAAAACATGAGTAAAATTAAAGTAGCCCAGCCTGTTGTAGAACTGGATGGCGATGAAATGACACGAATCATTTGGAAATTCATCAAAGAACAATTGATTCTTCCCTATCTCGATATAGACATCAAATACTACGATCTTGGCATAGAATACAGAGACAAAACCAATGACCAAGTGACCATAGACGCGGCCGAAGCCATCAAAAAGTACAACGTCGGTATCAAGTGCGCCACTATCACACCGGACGAAGGACGCGTAGAAGAATTCAAACTCAAAAAAATGTGGCGTTCGCCAAACGGTACCATCCGAAATATTATCGGCGGAACTGTTTTCAGAGAACCTATCATCATGAAGAACGTACCGCGTCTTGTACCCGGCTGGACGAAACCTATCGTCATTGGCCGTCATGCCTTTGGCGACCAATACAAAGCAACAGATACCACTATTAATGGAAAAGGAACGCTCACCATGACCTTTACACCCGAAAATGGTGGCGAGCCCATCGTGTGGAATGTATTCGATTTTAAAGGAGACGGTGTAGCCATGAGTATGTACAACACTGACGAGTCTATTTACGGATTTGCACGCTCTTCCTTCAATATGGCCTACAGCAAAAAATGGCCTTTGTATTTGTCAACCAAAAACACCATTCTCAAAGCCTACGACGGTCGGTTTAAAGATATTTTTGAAGAAGTCTATCAGGCAGAATTTAAACAAAAGTTTGACGAAGCCGGCATTGTTTACGAACACAGGTTGATAGACGACATGGTTGCATCGGCTCTTAAGTGGGAAGGCGGATTTGTTTGGGCTTGTAAAAACTATGACGGTGATGTCCAATCCGATACAGTTGCGCAAGGTTTCGGCTCTTTGGGTCTTATGACTTCTGTGTTGGTGACACCCGACGGCAAAACCGTTGAAGCTGAGGCTGCACATGGCACGGTTACCAGACACTACCGCCAACACCAACAAGGCAAAGAAACCTCCACCAACCCTATTGCCTCAATTTTTGCGTGGACCCGCGGCTTAGCACACCGAGGAAAACTCGACGAGAATACAGCACTTATCAATTTTTCGGAATCTTTAGAAGCGGTTTGTATAGAAACCGTAGAAAGTGGAAAAATGACCAAAGATTTGGCCTTATTGATTCACGGACGCGACTTGAAACCCGAGCATTACTTGAATACACAAGAATTTCTTCAGGCTTTGAAGGAAAATTTGGATAAGAAATTATCTTAAAATATAGAATCCATAAATGGTCATTTCGGTGAAAAAAATTCATCGAGATGACTGTTTTTTTATTTTGACGCTATGCCACAACATCGCACCAACAGAAAATTGCTCAACAAAGGTTTAAAAATATTGGGCGCTACCCTATTGTTATTGTTTTTAAGCCCTTTTGTCATCACCTTGGGATTCAAAATAGAAAACAAAATTCTGACAGCAACTGGCGTAGCTTTGGGTATTTTTACGATTTACTTGGGATTTAAGGGTTTCAAAACCCTTTTGGATGCGTTGTTTGACAAAAATCAAGATGCCTGAGCTTCCTGGCGTGGTGTGGTGGGATTGTAACCAAACGTTTTGTCTGTCACCTCTACATTGAGATGATTTAAAATATAACCTATAATCGCATAATGGTGAATGGCATGACTTTGTGCTTGACCCAAAATGGCCCCTAAGGTGTAATTTATAGTTTGCTGTCCTTTGCCGTGATCGTCTGTAACCGGCAAAATGACATTCAAATCTGCATTTTTCAAGTTTTCAATTTCAGCTTGAATGCGCTGAATGTTTTCAATGGCAAACTGCTTGTCTGTTTCGATACGAATATCACGGTTTCTGCAAATCAAATTGATTTCTTTATGGGGCAATCCTTTAATGGCACAATCAAAAACGTCGAGTAAATGCCTGACATGTCCGCCAATACTGGAATGATAGGGTGGCGTAGAAGTATCTGTGTAAATTTTTTTGTCTAATGTTTGTAGAAGCGTGACCGCTTTTTCTAAATTTTCGTTGATGGCTTCTGTAATCATGTAGTTTTTAATTTTGACAAAAATAATGTTTTTATCTAAAAAAATATGAATGAATTCATTTATAGATTGTTAAAATCGGCGTTTTCAGTAGAGTAAGGTTACTTCCTTATGATAAAATAATTTTTCAAACTTGTTTTCTGTCATCACCTTGAGTTTCCCGTCTGGTGTGATGCCTTGGATAATTCCCACAAACAAAAGTCCGTTTTTGTCTTTGAAAGTGGAGGGTTTGAATCTTCGAAAAAGTTTCGCTTCATAGGCAGAAATCAAGGTTTGTTTTTGGTTGTTGAGAAACAAATTGTGATAATCTCTTAACGATTTGACAAGTTTCTGAAGAATTTCATCTACACTAAAAACCTGACCGGTCAATGCTAATAATGAAGAAGCCTGCGGAAGTGAAGCGAAACCGGTTTGATTCACATTGATTCCGATGCCTACAATTGCATTCATGCTGGATTTATTGGGAAAAATATTTTCTATCAGAATACCACAAATCTTTTTATGGTCTGACAAAATGTCGTTTGGCCATTTAATGGCTAAATCGGGTATGACAAAGCTCGACAAGGTGTCAAAAACTGCTAAAGAAACGGCAACACTCAACAAGGAAGGTTCTAGTTTGAGAAACGGAATATCCTTCATCAAAACACTCATAGTCAAGTTTTTACCAGGTTCTGATTGCCATGCATTTCCTTGTTGTCCCCTACCTTGGGTTTGGTTGTCTGCTGTGACAACCGTAAAATTTTCGAGCGGTTCTTTAGAGGCCAATTCCCTTAAATAGGTGTTGGTGGAAGCAGTGGCACTAAGTTTGATTATCTCAGACATAAAAAATAAGATTGCCCATTAAATTGTTAATGCATTGTCTATAAATGTTATGTTAACAAATTTAAGGTATGCTTAAAATATAATACATTTGCAAACAAACGCTACACTGTTAATGACTCAAACACCCAGACCCACTGATCATCTCATCGCTGAAATTCTCAAAGGAATTGAAGAAGTCAAAGGTAAAGATATAGATATTTTAGACTTAAGAGAAATTGAAAATACCGTTTGCGATTATTTTGTGATTTGCAATGGTACGTCGAATACGCAAGTCAACGCAATTGTGAATTCCATCCAAAAAAATGTCAGCAAAACCATACACGAAAAACCATGGCATGTGGAAGGGACAACTAACGCAGAGTGGGTTTTAATGGATTATGTAGATGTAGTGGTGCACGTTTTTCAAAAGCACATTCGCGAATTCTACGATTTGGAAAGCCTTTGGGGTGATGCCAAAATCGTAAGCGTTGAAACCAATTATTAAATAAACAAGTGCCTTGCCCCGCGAAGAAAAACACAATATACTTAAAGACAAGTCATACTTTCTAACAAATATTTCGGATGAAAAAGGAAAAAAATCAAAATAACAAAAACACGCCACCGCAAAAACCAAAGTTCAGTGCCTATTGGATATATGCCATTGCCATCATGATATTTATCGGCATGCAAATCTTCAGTGGTAGTTTTGGAGGCGTCGCAAAAACAACCCCGTCAGATTTTCAAACCTTTATTCAAAATGGGGATGTGGCCCGCGTGGTGATTGTAAATAAGAACAAAGCTCGGGTCTATTTGACACAGGAAGCGATGGCCAAAGAAATTCACAAAAAAGCGGCTGGTGAAGGTTTTTTAGACAATGGCGGCATTAACCCTAATTATGAATTTGAATTTGGTGACTTACAAAATTTTGAAGATACGATTAAAGTTGCCAAAGCCGAAGGTAAAATTGAGTCGTACAATTTTGTGACCGAAAACAACATTTGGGGCGATTTATTGATTTCGATTCTGCCTTTAGTCCTGCTCATCGGCATCTGGATTCTCATCATGCGTCGAATGGCCGGTGGCGGTGCGGGCGGTCCCGGTGGTCAGATATTTAATATCGGCAAATCAAAAGCCACCCTTTTTGATCAGAATACCAATGTAAAAACCTCCTTCAAAGACGTGGCCGGATTAGAAGGCGCTAAGGAAGAGATACAGGAAATTGTTGATTTTTTAAAAACACCGGACAAATACACAGCCCTTGGCGGTAAAATACCCAAAGGCGCCTTGCTGGTAGGCCCTCCGGGTACGGGAAAAACCCTTTTAGCTAAAGCCGTAGCCGGTGAAGCCAAGGTACCTTTTTTCTCACTTTCAGGATCTGATTTTGTGGAAATGTTTGTAGGTGTGGGTGCTTCCCGGGTTCGCGACCTGTTCAAACAAGCCAAAGACAAATCGCCTTCTATTATTTTTATTGACGAAATTGACGCTATTGGACGCGCGCGCGGCAAAAACAATTTTTCCGGATCTAATGACGAACGGGAAAACACCCTCAACCAACTCCTGACCGAGATGGATGGTTTTGGCACAAATACCAATGTGATTGTGCTTGCAGCTACCAACCGAGCCGATATATTAGACAAGGCTCTGATGCGCGCCGGTAGGTTTGACAGACAGATATACGTAGATCTTCCGGATTTGCGCGAGCGAAGAGAAATTTTTGAAGTACACCTAAAACCCATCACCAAAAGTCCGGATATAGACATGGATTTCTTGGCCAAACAAACACCCGGATTTTCGGGTGCAGATATTGCCAATGTGTGTAACGAAGCCGCTTTAATCGCAGCGCGTAAAGACAAAAAAACCGTAGAAAAACAAGACTTTTTAGACGCTATAGACCGAATCATTGGTGGTTTGGAAAAGAAAAACAAGATTGTAACCAAAGAAGAAAAACGCGCCATAGCCATACACGAAGCAGGGCACGCCACGGCCAGTTGGGTACTCGAGCACGCCGCGCCCTTGGTCAAAGTTACTATTGTGCCAAGGGGACAATCGTTGGGTGCCGCATGGTACTTACCCGAAGAGCGTCTAATTGTCCGTACCAGCCAGATGCTAGATGAAATGTGTGCTACTTTGGGCGGAAGGGCTGCAGAAGAAGTAATCTTTAACGAAATCTCTACCGGCGCCTTGAGCGACTTGGAAAAAGTCACCAAACAAGCCCGTGCCATGATCACCATTTATGGCCTCAACGAAAAAATAGGCAACCTCACCTACTACGATTCAAGCGGACAAAACGAATATGGTTTTACCAAGCCATATTCCGAAGAAACTGCCAAAATGATCGATAAAGAAATTTCTGTACTTGTGGAAACTCAATATCAGAGAGCGATTTCCCTTATGAAAAAACACAAGGAGCAACTCATACAGCTGGCAGATATCCTCATAGAAAAAGAAGTCATTTTCAAAGACGATTTGGAAAGAGTATTTGGCCCAAGACCTTTCAACAACAAAGAGGTAGCAGAAAAACAACTCCCTGCCTAGGTCTCTATTTAATATATCATAAAAAAAGCTTTGCCCAAGGTTTTGCGTTGGGCAAAGTTTTTTATACTTTTGATGAAACCCAAATGTTTTCAACTCAAAAGGTGCATGAACATACTAACTAAGCTCTTTGGTATATCGAACAAATCGAAAGATAAAAATCAAAAAGACAAAGAGTTGAGTCCTTTTATGCCGGAACAAAAACTCCCGCTTGATGAACGTTTTATGACGCGATTCAAAGACAACGGCGGCAAGTTTTTGTATTGCGAAAACTTAAACGAAGTGATTCGAAATTTATCTGATATATTGGAAGAGAACGCTTGGAAGAAAGACAACATACAATGTTTCAATCCGGACTTACAAAAAAAATTCAAAAATTTTAAGTTTGAAACCACAGACAGTCACGAAGCAGATTTCTTCTTTACGACTTGCGAGTATTTGGTGGCTGATGATGGCTCTGTCATGTTTTGCTCCAGACAGATCAATGAGAGGAAGCTTAACGAACTTTCGGAGAACATTGTAGTTTTTGCCACCACGAGTCAAATCACTAATAACATAGGCGAAAGCCTGCGTGGTATAAAAATCAACTACGGAAAGAAAATTCCCACCAACATCAACACCATTAAACATTTCCAACGGAAACAGGAAGATGATTTTCTCTCTTACGGTAGTAGTACAAAAAACTTATATTTGCTGCTGCTTGAAGATCTCTAAAAAATGAACGATTTACTGAAGCGAAGTGTTTCCGGATTTTTGTACAGTGCCATATTGGTGCTTTCCGCTTATTATTCGGAAGACTTTTTTTATCTGTTGCTCTTTGGTCTCAGCATTATTTTGCTCATAGAGTACAACCGATTGTTGCGAAGAAAAAACTTCACACCTTTTATTATTCTTTTTCTTTTGTTTTATGCACTTAAAGAAGGTGCCATCACGGTTTGGATTCTCTATCCAATTTTGGGGCTGTCAGCACTGATAGACATCTTTCTGCTTTTCAACCTCTTTGGCAAGAAAAACATTCCGGAAGGACGCATTCAAAATTTTCTCTATTGCACTTTCTACATCTCAACTTCTTTAATTTACCTGCTTTTTATTGCCAATATTCACAATGCATACAAACCCTGGATTGTCATCAACATCTTTTTGTTGGTTTGGATAAACGATTCTTTTGCCTATCTGGTAGGAGTCAATTTTGGCAAGCGAAAACTTTTTGAAAAAGTATCGCCAAAAAAGACTTTAGAAGGTACAGTCGGTGGTGCATTGTTTTGTTTACTAACCGGAACTGTCATGGGATTATACAACGACGACCTCAGCCTTTTCGAGTGGATAGTCATTAGCCTGATGGTTGCCACACTCGGCACTTTGGGCGATTTGATTCAATCTAAATACAAAAGACAAACCGGCGTTAAAGACAGCGGAAACCTCATGCCGGGGCACGGCGGCATTTACGACCGTTTGGATAGTATTGTCTTGGTTTCGCCATTTATTCTTATCTTTTTACTAATTTCGAATTATGTTTCATAAAGAAGGTTATACCATCATTTTTATCACCCTAATCATTGCTGCAGCTTTGGCGTGGGTTGCTTCGAGTTTCATTGAATTGACTTGGTTGTCATACCTCATCTACGCACTTGCAACTTTCATTTTGGTTGCAGTTTTACAGTTCTTTAGAAACCCCAAAAGAGATTTTCAGCTTTCAGATCAAAAAGTGTTTTCACCTGTAGATGGTAAAGTTGTGGTCATCGAAGAAGTAGTTGAAAATGAATTTTTTAAAGACAAACGCATACAAGTTTCTGTGTTCATGTCGCCTATCAACGTACACGCCACACGATATCCGGTAGGTGGTAAGGTTGTTTTTAGCAAATACCATCCGGGTAAATTTTTAGTTGCTTGGCATCCCAAATCCAGTGAAGAAAACGAACGAACGACCGTGGTTGTGGACAATCCGTTTTGGGGAAAAGTTTTGTTTCGGCAAATTGCAGGCGCATTGGCTAGAAGAATTGTCAATTACGCAAAGGTTGATACCGAGGCCAAACAGGCTTCAGATTTTGGATTTATAAAATTTGGTTCGAGAGTAGATGTTTTTTTACCTTTAGATGCTAAAATAAAAGTGACACTCAACCAAAAAGTAAAAGGAGGCATCTCCGTATTGGCAGAAAAATGACAGAACAAGAATTAGACAAAGTTTTTGATGCGGCTTTTGAAAGGGCCAGTAAAACCAAAATCAAATTGCCCCCCGATTTGATGCTGCATTTTTATGCCTATTACAAACGCGCTACTTTAGGAAGGCCCTATCACAACCCTTCGGGTGAAAATGAATTGCGAAATGCCTTTAAGATAAATGCACTTTTTCAGGTACAAAACCTCACCCAAACAGAAGCCAAATTGAAATATATAGAGTTGGTTAACAAATACATTACCGATTAACGCCTAAGCGATTCTTCGACAGTCTTAGTCAAGATTTTTTAAACTCTTTAAAACCGTTTCCAGCTTAGCCAAAGCATCTTGTTCCTTTTGTTTTTCTAACGCTACAACTTGCTCGGGTGCATTGTTTACAAATCTTTCGTTTGCCAATTTGGCGCGAACAGATTTCAAAAATCCTTCTAAATAATCTTTTTCAGCAGTGAGTTTAGAAACTTCTTCTTCTACATTTAATGCCGTGCTAAGCGGCACAAAAAACTCCGTAGCACCAACTCTGAAAGAGATAGCAGTTTCCGGCGGGCTATCCTTATCTGTAATGCTTGCCAAATTGGCGAGTTTTTGAACAATGGGATAAAAAGCATTGTCGGTTTCATGGCTTTGCAAAACACATAATTCCAAAGATTCTTTATGGGGTATGTTTTTGTCTTTGCGAATGGTGCGAATACCCGAAATAATGTCTTTGGCTCTTTCATATCCTGCTATCAAATTGTTGTCAAAATCTTTTAGTTCAGGCCACGAAGAAACGATTAAAGCTTCTTGTGGGGTTCTTTCTGCCAAAAATTGCCAAATCTCTTCTGTGATAAATGGCATAAAGGGATGCAGCAGTTTTAAATTATTCTCCAAAGCTTCCAAAACAGCTTGTTTGGTGTGGGCATCCATCTTTTCGCCATAAGGCGGTTTCACAATTTCGAGCAGCCAAGAACAAAATTCATCCCACACCAATTTATAAGTTGACATGAGGGCATCTGAAATGCGGTATTTAGAAAATTGATCTTCCAATTCTTGCAGCGTTTTTTGAAAAACAGCCCCATAGGCCTCAAGGGCCATACGAGCGTATTGTGGAGCCGGTTTCGTTTCATCTGTTTCCCAACTTTGAATAAGCCGGAAGGCATTCCAAATTTTATTGGCGAAGTTTCTGCCCTGTTCGCACAAATTTTCGTCAAACATCAGGTCGTTTCCGGCAGGCGCACTCAGCAGCAAACCTACGCGAACGCCGTCTGCGCCAAAGTTTTCAATGAGTTCTAGCGGCTCAGGCGAATTCCCTAAAGATTTGGACATTTTTCTTCTTTGCTTATCGCGCACAAGTCCGGTGAGATAGACGTTGGTGAAGGGTTTTGCGTGGGCAAATTCGTATCCGGCAAAAATCATCCGGGCAACCCAAAAAAACAAAATATCCGGACCGGTAACCAAATCGGTGGTTGGATAGTAGTATTGATACGCTTTATTATCGGGCTCCAAAATGCCGTTAAAAACACTCATGGGCCATAACCATGAAGAAAACCAAGTATCCAAAACGTCTTCGTCTTGTGTCAAATCTATTTCCTGCAAGGCTGCATTACCCGATTTTTCACGCGCCAGTTTTAAGGCTTCATCTTTGTTGGATGCTACTACAAAATCGTCGGGATTTTGGCCGAAGTAGAAAGCCGGAATCTGTTGGCCCCACCAAAGTTGTCGGGAAATATTCCAATCTCTAATGTTTTCGAGCCAATGGCGATAGGTATTTTCAAATTTATCAGGAAACAAACGAATGCTCTTGTCTTCGAGGACTGCTTTTAGAGCGGGTGTTACCAAATGTTCCATTTTTAAAAACCACTGGTGCGAAAGTTTGGGTTCTATGACTGCTTTTGTACGTTCAGATGTGCCTACTTTGTTTTTAAAATTTTCTTGCTTGATCAGGTGGCCTAAATCATCCAACTCTCTGACAATTTTATTTCTGGCATCAAACCTGTCTAGCCCTTCATAATGTAGCCCGTTTTGATTTAAGGTGGCATCGTCATTAAAAATATCAACGATCTCCAACTGATGCCTATCGCCTATTTCCTTGTCGTTTGGATCGTGGGCCGGTGTCACTTTCAAACAACCCGTTCCAAATTCGCGGTCAACATAGTCATCTTCAATGATGGGTATTTTTTTGCCGGCTATGGGAATGATGGCTTTTTTTCCTTTTAGATGTGTGTAGCGCTCATCTTCGGGGTGAATACATATGGCGGTGTCACCAAAAATCGTTTCGGGTCGCGTTGTGGCAATGGTCACATACGCATCCGAATTTTCAATTTTATATTGAATATGGTAGAGCGTTGCGTCTTTTTCTTCGTAAATAACCTCTTCGTCAGACAGGGTGGTTTTTGCTTCCGGATCCCAATTGACCATTCGGAAACCTCTGTAAATAAGTCCTTTTTGGTACAAATCAACAAAGACTTTAATCACAGAAGCCGACATGTCGGGGTCCATAGTGAATTTGGTCCTGTCCCAATCGCATGATGCGCCGAGTTTTTTGAGTTGCTCCAATATAATACCGCCGTGTTTGTGTGTCCATTCCCAAGCGTGTTCTAAAAAAGCATCGCGAGATAAATCATTTTTGGAAATACCTTCTGCTTTGAGTTTGGCTACTACTTTGGCTTCGGTAGCAATAGAAGCATGGTCTGTACCGGGAACCCAACAGGCATTAAAACCTTTTAGCCTGGCGCGCCGAATCAGCACATCTTGTATGGTATTGTTCAACATATGTCCCATATGCAAGACTCCAGTCACGTTGGGTGGTGGAATCACTATAGTATAAGCGGGTCTTGAATCGGGTTCTGAATGAAAAAAACCATGGGACATCCAGTATTCATACCATTTATTTTCAACCGCTTGGGGTGCATATTTTTTTGGAACAGACATAGATTGGTTCAATTTTTGAGTAGCAAAAAGCAAAATTACTCATAAGCCAATCAATATTAAAATTAATTTGTAGATTTGAATGGTTCTTATGGGTTTAAAATCGTGAAACTATGAAAAATGTACTCTACATATTTGCAATGGTCGTTATCTGTTTTAGTGGTGAAATTTATGCCCAGGCAAAAATTAAGTTTAAAACTGAAACGATCGACTATGGTGATATTGCCAAAGGTGCAGATGGTGTTCGCGTTTTTGAGTTTACCAATACCGGCAATCAACCCTTGGTTATTACAGAGGTACTTTCCAGTTGTGGCTGCACGGTACCCAAAAAGCCCGATGCGCCTATTGCGCCCGGTAAAACAGGGGTCATTGAGGTAAAATACGATACGCAAAGGGTTGGACCTATCCGTAAAACCATCACGGTGAGCAGCAACGCCGACACGCCTATTGTTGCTTTGAAAATAAAAGGGCAAGTAATCACGCCACAATAGCCAGATTCAGGTTATTTACCTTTGTTGACTTCTGTAATGTACTTATCCAAGGCCATCGTCATAGAAGGTGTTTCGGGTGTGGGTGCTTGTAAATCAACTCTTAAACCTTCATCTTGTGCAGCTTTCAGTGTAGAATTGCCAAAAACGGCGATGCGGGTGTTGTTTTGCTTGAAATCAGGAAAGTTTTTGTAGAGGGAACGAATTCCTGTTGGGCTGAAAAAAACCAACATGTCATAGTACACATCTCTCAAATCTGAAAGATCACTCATTTTGGTTTGATAAAAAACCGCTTGTTTCCAGTTGAGTTGCAATCCGTCCAATACTTCAGGTACTTCCGGCTTTAAAGAATCTGAACAAGGCAGTAGGAATTTTTCTTCTTTATATTTTTTAAAGTGTGGAATTAAATCTTTAAACGAGCGTTCGCCTATGTAAATTTTTCGCTTTCGATAGACTACATATTTTTGAAGATAGTAGGCAACGGCCTCGGACTGACAGAAGTATTTGAGTGTGTCGGGTGCTTTAAAACGCATTTCCTCAGCCACTCTAAAAAAATGATCTACGGAGTTCCGACTGGTTAAAATAATAGCCGTGTATTTATTTAAATCTACTTTTTGGTTGCGAACATCTTTAGCGCTAAGCCCTTCTACATGAATGAATGAGCGAAAATCAATGGTCAATTTGTGTTTCTCCTGCAATTCCTGATAAGGTAAACTCTCGCTCTTGTTGTCCGGTTGAGAAACCAAAATGGTTTTTACTTTCATAAAGTTCGTAAGTTTTTGGATGTTTTGCTCATTAAAAAAACCACTTAATTAGAATTGCGTATGGTGCAATTTCCAAGGCGCAAAGATATAAAATAAAATAAAACAGATGCGGCTGAACGAATTTTCTAAAATTTAAAAAAGCACGAATAAAAGCATATCCGTTTATGGTAATGATAATGGAGCCTATAATAATGGCATCTGTCAAAGAAAGCGGCATGCTCACATATAAAAAAAACACAAAAGGAATCAGCAACAAACCCAAAAAGTTGCGATAGGTTAATTTTACAAGGTTAAATTCTATAACAAATTGGGAAATCTTGAAAATATATCCCAAAAAGGTGTCTAATCCGAATTTAACAAAAATAAAAAGCCCAAAAACCACTAAAATTTTTGCAAATAAGAGTAAGTCTGTAGCTGCTTGGGCTTTGACAACTGTGTAGCCCAACAAGTAAACTAGAAGGCTAAAAACCAATAGCTGGTTTATGAGTAACAGCACATTAAATCGATTGAGAATCAGGGTATCTTCTCTGTAGGCCGTCACAAAAAATTTTTTGGAAGACAATACTGTGAGCAGGTCAAAAAACTTAGATTCGTTAAAATATTTGGAGAAAGCAATCAAGGCCAAGCAGCAAAGCATCACATAAAAAATCCAATCTGTATTTAAAATAATGCGTTCCATATCCACTAATTTATAGGTATAGGTTCGCCTTGATAGCCCGGTAACAATCCTTTTTCTGCAAATGTTATCGTCAAAAACTTGGCTTCGGGATGCGGTGATTTTTGAAAAGTGGCAGTTCCTTCAATACGCCTTTTTTCTCCGGGTTTCAGAAGAATTTTTTGTGGAAAACCTGTAGAAAAATTTAGACCCGATTCCTCCAAAACACGTTTTCGTTCATTGAAGAATACCCCCGTGAAATCGGACTGTTGGATATGAATGTCTCTATCGTAGGGATTGCCAATGACCAATTCAAAAGTTAGATCATCTTTATTTTTGCCAATACTATTCGGATGTAAAGTGATATGGGCTTTCCGAAACGATTCGAAATCATCAAAGTGAGTGGCATAAAACAATTTATCTTTATTTTTCTTTCGCCTTGCCAACAAGCTGAAATCGGCGGGTAATGAATCTAAAGTATAAACCAGCATCACATCTTGTCCCTGAACTTTTTCTTCCGAATCATCTATACTGTATTGATTTTCTCGAGAATACAAGGAATTTAGGCTAAAGGCATCCAATCCGGAATAGAAAGCATAGAGTGCGGCGTTTTTGTAGGAATCGTAGAACACGGCCGATTTTCCTCCAGATTTTTCGTATAACTCTTTTGGCCAAGACGCGGTCCAATGTACCTCGTGGTCAATTGGGGAAATTTTGGGAAATACCAAGGCAAACCTGATGTAGGTCATCAATACCAAGCTGAGTGTTCCAAAAATCATCAAATACTTCCTAAATGTGTTGTTCTTCAAAGCATACAAAAAGGTGAAAATAACAAGTGGAAAAACATTCATAATCACCCACTGCGCTTGAGATTTCTTTTGAAAAGTTGAGAGAAGAAAAAACAAGAAAAATCCGAAGAAGATAAACTTCAAACTTCTTTCAAAAACGTCTTTGCTTTTCATTTTCACAACGGCCCAATACACAAAAGGAGAAAGCAATCCGCCAATAGCGATTTGATCTATCAAATAATTCCAATGATTTTTTGATCTGTATCCGTGCCGGTTTCTATCGAACAGGTGGTACTGAACAGACACAAAATCATTTTCATACAACCAATACAAATGTGGTAGATATAAAATAAGTGCCAATGTTGCAGCAATCAAAAAACGTTTGTTGAGAAAAATTTTATAATGGGAAAGCAACACAAAAAAGATAAGGAGCACGCCATGATATTTGCTGTACATTAACCCGGCCATAGAAACGGACAACAACAATGCATAGCGCCAAGCATTCTCTTCTAAAAAGCGTTTGTAGGCATACAAAAACAAAGCACCAAAGAACACCAAAGGCGTATCGGGAACCATAAAAAAACCATAGGTATTAAACAGGGCCATCCCACTGACAATAAGTATGAAAAGCCATTGAAATTGATTCTTTTCGGGATGGTCTATCATTTTCCATATCAACCAAAAAGTGGCGACAAAGCTCAGAGAACTTATCAGCCGAATACCCAATGATCCTTCAAAAAACAAGTTGCCCATAAAAATCCATAAGGCCACCATAGGCGGATGGTCAAAATAGCCCCAGTTGAGTTTTTGTGAGAAATACCAATAGTAAGCTTCGTCGTAAAGAAGGTTTGTGAACGCACCTTGAAAAAGGTTGACAACCAACAATATTAACAAAAACACCACCAATATTTTCTCAGTCTTTTTAAACATTTTAAAGTGTATTATCTGCTTATTCTTCCAATATTTTAATTTCGAACAGCTTATCCCAATTTTTTCCGGTCACAAAAATAGTTTTTCTCGTTGGATGATAAGCTATACCATTGAGCACATCTAATTTGTCGTGTTGAGTGACTTTGTCTTTTAAAGCACTCAAATCGATCACGGCCTCCACCCCACCATGCTTTGGATTGATAACAGCTATGGCATTGCGTTGATAAATATTCGCATAGATTTTACCCGACACCCATTCCAACTCATTCACACTTTCTATCATTCGGGTGTTTGTGCTTACTTGTATAAAACCGCTTTCTTGAAAAGTAGCCGGATCTAACATCCAAATCTTTTCTGTACCATCAGATTTGTAGAGTTTTTTTCCATCGTTGCAAAGCCCCCAACCCTCTTTAGACTGATGGTAATCAAAGCTTTGAATTTCCGAAAAGGTATTTACATCATACACAAAGCCGGTGTTTTCTTGCCAGGTAAGTTGGTATATTTTATTATTGAGGATGGTAATACCTTCTCCAAAATATTTTTTGTCGAGTGCTGTTTTCTTCAATACTTCACCGGTTTCAAAATTCACACTTCGCAAAGAAGAATTTCCGTATTGCCCCGTACTTTCATACAAAGTATCGTTATAAAACTCCAAGCCTTGGGTGTAGGCATTCATATCATGCGGATAGGTTTGCAAAACTTCATACTTGAGTAAAGACGGTGTTCTATCCGAAAAAATTTCCAACGCCACTGAGGCAGTTGTTGTTTGCTTTCCATCAGAAAAAGTAGCTTCAAGCGTTTGTTTACCAAGCATACAATCGGTTAAAATCACTGTAGCCTTGTCCAAAACCGGTAGTGATATGGCTCCAATTTTATAAGAAATAGGCTGCATTTCATCATGTTTTTTTTCAATGATTTCGAGCCTGAGTGTATCGCCCAATTGGATGGGTTTTTGCTGTTTGGATGAAATTTTCACTATTATATCATCCGCACTTGACGAAGCATTGTTACAGCTAAATGGCAGCAAAAAAATGAATCCGACACAGCAAAACTTATACATAATTTTCAGGAGGCTTTCAGTTGAGGTGATTGTCTTCAAAACACAAAATTTTACATTGCAAATGTATGTAAATGACCCGAAAAACACATAAGATGCTTCACTTCACTTATTTTTGATTTTTTTGAGAAAAAAACCAAAAATACCTTACATTTGTACCGGCAAGTACTACACAACCAGCTCCTGCCGAACTCCTCCAGGGCGGGAACGCAGCAAAGGTAAGGCGGTCGTAGCGGTGTGATGTAGCTACTTGCCTTTTTTATTTTCTTTTTTCCTCATATTTTATCTTTTGTAAAACCTTATTGTGTGTTTTTCGCATGGTTTCACCGAATAAAATATTTTTATAACGTTTCAGTATGTTCCTGTGCGTTTTTATAAATGTAATTAGCCTACCTTCTTCCAACCCTTCACAGAAAAACCTAAAACGTCTTAATGCACAACACAAATAATTTCAAAAATCATCAATCAAAGTAATGCCAATAGCTATTAGGTATTAGCGTTATCCGTTATTTTCGAGCTTTTCATTAACCATTAACCACCCTAACATCGTAACCAATTGTAAGTTTGTTCCTTTCAAGGCTTTTTTGCTATCTTTAAGCCAAACAAACCTGCACCGCCATGAAAACCCTCGACCAATGGTTTGATGAATACGCCGTCAGCCATCAAAACCCAACCAACAAAAAAATACACTACCTCTGTGTGCCGGCCATTTTTTTCTCCATTATCGGTCTGCTGATGAGCATCCCGGCCCAATTTGTCGAGAACATTTTACCTTTTGACAACCCCTTGATCGAAAATTGGGCAACCGTCACCTTAATTTTTGTCTTGCTTTTTTACCTGCGCCTGTCAGTTATCACCACAATCAAAGTCTTGCTTTTTGCCTCACTTTGTGTATGGGCAAATCACCTCATCGGAAAATATATTTCATTACCCTTATTTTCACTGATTGTTTTCGTCATCGCTTGGATAGGCCAATTCTACGGCCACAAACTCGAAGGCAAAAAACCTTCTTTCCTAAAAGACATACAATTCCTGCTGATTGGCCCCGCCTGGGTTTTTGAAAACATGTTTAAAACCAACACACAAACCAAATCATAATCTTATGCGAATCTTATTTTCTTGTTTCAGCCTTTTTTCAACCTTGCTAATTTTCGGGCAAGGCTATCGTCCGCTGCATGTAGAAACATGGCCGGAGTCTGACAAAGACACCGCTTTCTACACCATCAAAGGTGAACGGCACGGCATCAGTTTTTTCAAACAACACCGCCACCCGGAAGTGCAATACGAAGCCGGGGAAAAACTCACTTTTGATACCTACCACACCGTAGATGTCATGTACCATTGGTACAAACATTGGGCAGAAACCTATCCGGATATTGTCGATTTGTACGAAGTCGGCCAAAGCTTTGAAGGCCGCCCCATCCTGCAAATGACCCTCACCAACAAAAAAACCGGCAAAGACACAGACAAACCCGCAGCCTATTTTGAAGGTGGCCGGCACAGCGGCGAAATTACCAGCAGCGAATCCATCCTCTGGCTCACCCAACACTTGATTGAAAACTACGGCAAAGATCCAAAAATCACACAACTCATCGACACCAAAACCATCTACCTGCGGCCGCAAAACAGCCCCGATGGTTCTAACCTCTACCTCAATACGGCCATAGCCAACCGCAGCACCGTGCGCCCAAAAGACAATGATGGCGACGGTCTGCTCGATGAAGACGAAGCCGAAGACCTCGACGGCGACGGCATCATTTACCAAATCAGGCGTCGTGCCAAAGAGGGCGAAGAAGGCACCCACCGCATCGACCCACGCGACCCTAAAGGACGTTTGATGGAACGTGTACAACAAGGCGGCGAATGGATTGTGCAAACCGAAGGCATCGACAACGACGGCGACGGCAAATACAACGAAGACGGCATTGGTGGGCTCGACCTCCACCGCAATTACCCCGAAAACTGGCGACCCGATAACGGTGGCGACCTCACCAATCGGGGCTATACCCAAAACGGTGCCGGAGAATTCCCGCTCAGCGAAGCAGAAACCCGTGCCACCGTGCTTTGGGTCTTGTCGCACCCCAACATTTCCGTGGTCAATTCTATGGACACCCGCGTGCCCATGCACCTGCGCCCGCCTTCCACCTCCAAAAGCGAAGAACGCATGTACCCCGAAGACTTGGCTTTCTACAAAAAATATGACGAACTCGGCCTCAGCATCACCGGCTATCCCTGGGCCGGCGATGTCTATGAAACCTATATGACCCGCTACAAAACCAACCGCTTTACCGGCGACCCCTCCAAGCCCTCTCCCCTTTTCGGCCACGGTCCCGACTTTGGTTATTTCTATTTCGGAAGCATTTGGTATGGCGACGAGCTGTGGAACAACGGCGCCATGAAAGACTACGACAACAACGGCGAATACGACGATTACGACGCCATTCGCTGGGACGATGAAGCCAACGAAGGCAAGGGTTTCAGAGAATGGGAACCCTTCACACACCCCACCCTCGGCGAAGTAGAAATTGGCGGTTTTCACCCTAAATTTTTCGGACAAAACGGCCCGCCTTGGCAACTCGAAAATTGGGCCAAAAAACAAGCCCTCTTCAACCTGGCCATGGCCTTCGAACTGCCACAAATTACCCTCGGCAAAGTCGATATCAAACAAAAAGGCGACACCTATACTATCAACGTAGCTTTCTCAAATACAGGCAATTTACCCGTCGCTTTAAGGCAAGCACAACTGGTCAAAATCGTGCAGGAAGACCGCCTACAACTCAGCTTTGACAAAGAACTCACCAAGGGCGGCGACACCGCCAAAGTGCAAATTGCCAACCCTGCCACTTTCGACAAAACCATTTATCTCGGCTACACCCAACCCGGTGAACAAAAAACCGCGAGCTTTACGGTCAAACTCAACGGCGTCAGCGGTGCCAAAGGCAAACTCAAAGTGCTATCGACCCGCGGCGGCTACATCGAAAAAGAAATCACACTCGGCAAACCCGATGATAAATAACCCATATTTTTTGGGCGAACCCCCCGCCATTGGCGGGGGTCGGGCTATCCGCTGTAGCTCTCGTGTTCGCCAAAAGCGAACACGGAGGCTGCCGCTCCTATCCCTTTCGCAATAACAAACTTCAAATCACCTTCAAAACCATGATGTCAAAATCCCGTATTCTCGTCAACCTGATTATCTTCCTAGCCAATTTGTCATTCGTTTTCGCACAAACATCAGACTACAAAGGCGAAGGCCCGTTCAACCAACTCATCATCCGAGGGGTCACGCTCATCAATGGAAACGGCGCGCCACCCATCGGGCCGGTGGACATAGTAGTAGAAAACAACCGCATTACCGCCGTGCAAACGGTGGGTTATCCGGGCGTTCCCATCAACCCGGAACGCCGGCCCAAACTCAAACCCGGCGGACGTGAACTCAATGCCGAAGGCATGTATCTTTTGCCGGGCTTTGTCGATATGCACGGCCACATCGGCGGCGTGTCGCAAGGTGCCGAACCAGACTATGTCTTCCGCCTCTGGATGGCACATGGCGTAACCACCGTGCGCGAACCCAGTGGGCGCGGTTTGGATTTTGCCCTGAAACTCAAAAAGCAAAGCGAGAAAAACGAAATTGTGTCGCCGCGCATTTTTGCCTATACCAGTTTTGGGCAAGGAAGCAAAGATGGTGTCAACTCCGTGACCCAGGCCCTCGAGTGGGTGCGTCAAAACGCTGCCAAAGGCGCAGACGGCATCAAGTTTTTTGGTGCTGCTCCCGACATTATGCAAGCCTCGCTTGAAGAAAACAAAAAACTCGGCAAACGCTCGGCCATGCACCACGCACAGATGGACGTAGCCGGTTGGAACGTGCTACATTCTGCCCGTGCGGGACTCACCTCTATGGAACATTGGTACGGCTTGCCGGAAGCACTTTTTGAAGACCGGACGGTTCAAAATTATCCGCCGGACTACAACTATCAAAACGAACAAAACCGCTTCGAAGAAGCCGGGAAACTCTGGAAACAAGCCGCCAAACCCTATTCCGAAAAATGGAACGCAGTGATGAACGAATTGATTTCCTTAGACTTCACCATCGACCCGACTTTTAATATCTATGAAGCCAACCGCGATTTTCAACGGGCGCGCCGCGCCGAGTGGCACGAAGACTACACCCTGCCTTCGCTGTGGCGGTTTTACCAGCCCAGCAAGATTTCGCACGGCTCTTACTGGCACGATTGGGGAACGGAACAAGAGGTTTCCTGGAAAGAAAACTACAAACTTTGGATGACTTTTGTGAATGAATATAAAAACCGTGGCGGCAGGGTGACCGCAGGTTCCGACTCCGGGTTTATCTTCCAACTCTACGGTTTTGCCTACATCCGTGAACTTGAACTCTTGCGCGAAGCCGGGTTCCATCCGTTGGAAGTGATCCGGTCGGCAACCCTCAACGGTGCGGAGGCCTTGGGCGTGGCAGATAAAATAGGCAGTGTAGAAGTCGGGAAATTGGCCGATTTTGTGATCGTAGAAGAAAATCCCTTAGCCAATTTTAAAGTTTTGTACGGCACAGGTGCCATCCGCCTGACCGAAAACAATGAAGTGATTCGCACAGGTGGTGTGAAATACACCATCAAAGACGGCATTATTTACGATGCCAAACGTTTGCTCAAGGAAGTCAAAGACATGGTGGACACGGCAAAACAAAAAGAGAATTTTACAATCAAACAGCCGGGTTTTTAGAAAAGCAACATGGCATTTAAAAAGTATTTTTGGACTCTATTTCTGGTCTCCAATGCTTTCCTGTCCTGTAAAGAAATAGGTGAAAACCAAACACCTTTACACACTACCACAAGTGAAAACACAATCAGCGGGTTGGTGGTCGGCATTTCGGATGGCGATTCTTTTAGGCTCAAATTGGAAAACAATGAAATTATCCGCGTGCGGTTGGCTTATTTGGACTGTCCGGAGCGCGGGCAGGATTTTTATCAAAAAGCAAAGCATTTTTCGAGCGGACAAATTTTTAAAAAATCGGTACTAATAAAAGTTACAGACACCGACCGCTACGGAAGAAAGGTCGGCATTGTCTATTATGGCGATAAAATCCTGAACGAAGAACTGCTGAAAAACGGTTTTGCTTGGCACTACACCCAATATTCAAATTCGGCGGTCTTACAAGAATTGGAAAACCAAGCCCGCATAGCAAAAATAGGGCTTTGGAGCATGCCCAACCCTATAGCGCCATGGACATACAGAAAAAAAGAAAGAAATTGACCGAAACGCCCAAAACAGAAATCATCACCACTGCAGACGGCTCATCGAGTTTGTACTTGCCCCAATGGGATGAAACGTACCATTCTCGCCATGGTGCCATACAAGAAGCCTATCACGTCTTCATTAAAAACGGCTTGGATAACGTATGTAAAAATCATCCCAAGGCCAAAACCCTTCATATTTTAGAAATGGGATTTGGCACCGGGCTCAACGCGCTGGTTACAATGCTTGAATCGGAAAAGCATGCTCAAAGGCTGTCATATGTTGCCGTGGAGGCTTTTCCTGTATCGGCTGCAATTGCAAACCAATTGAATTATGGACAACAACTCGCTCAACCCTTAGCGGCTTTATCATTTCAAAAAATTCATGACAGCAGTTGGAATGAAAAGCACCCATTAAATCCGACATTTTCTTTACAAAAACTTCAAATGTATTTTGAGGATGTTGATTTTGAAGCCCATTTTCACCTAATTTACTTTGATGCATTTGCCGCCCGCGTACAACCCGAACTTTGGACGGAAGTCATTTTTGAAAAAATGTATAAGACACTCAAGCCCGGCGGTGTTTTGGTCACCTACGCTGCAAAAGGCGATGTTCGAAGAGCCATGCAAAAAGTTGGTTTTCAAACAGAAAAACTCCCCGGACCGCCCGGAAAGCGAGAAATGCTGCGCGCAACTAAAACCCAACCTTAAAACTGTTAAAACCTTTACAAAACCCGTGAAAAATCAATGCATTAGCGGTAAATTTGCGCCTTAACACTCAGACGATATGCGCGTTTTAATCACCGGAGCCACTGGTCTGGTAGGAAGAGAAATTGTAGAAAAATGTTGGGAGAAAAATTGGGAGGTCCATTATCTGAGTACTGCCCAAGACAAACTCGTTACCACTGACAACTACAAAGGTTTTTTTTGGGATCCCAACAGCGGATTTATCGATGCAGATTGCATTAAAGGCGTCTCTGCGATCATTCATTTGGCTGGCGCATCTGTCTCTAAAAGATGGTCGGACAGCTACAAAGAAGAAATTCTTCAAAGTAGGATTATCACCACTCAAATGTTGATACACTTACTAAAAAACCATCCGCAGCACCAAATCAAACACATCATTTCTGCTTCTGCTATTGGGTTATATCCGGATGATGCGTTTAAAACATATCAAGAAAATGATAACCATCTGAATGAATCCGGTTTTTTAGCCTCAGTTGTAGAACGATGGGAATCGGAAGTAGATCGATTCAATCAACTGGGTTTGTTGGTTTCCAAGATTAGAATCGGCATTGTATTGTCTGAAAACGGTGGTGCTTTGGCACAAATGGTCAAACCTATTTCTATAGGATTGGGTGCGGTACTAGGCAATGGTAACCAGTGGATGTCGTGGATTCATATTGAAGATTTGGCGGGTATTTTTATCAAATTGACCGAGGACCGTAAGGAAGGTGTTTATAACGGTGTGGCACCAAATCCGGTCACCCAGAAACAAATGACCTATACCATAGCCAAATATTTGGGTAGAAAAATTTTCTTGCCGCCTGTGCCCGGGTTTGTGCTCAAATTGATTTTAGGTGAAATGGCAAGTTTGGTACTTTCTAGTGTTCGCGCCGATGCCAAAAAAATTATGCGTACAGGTTATCGTTTTAAGTTTAATCATCTGGACGAAGCTTTGGAAAATCTTCTCAAAAAACAATAAAGATCATTGCGGTTGCCAACTGAGTATATCGCCGGGCTGTAAACCCCAAGCATCGCTCATGCCGCCATTGACTTCCAACACATATTGAACTGGTTTTTCTGAGGGCAAACTCGCTTCATTCATGGGTTGAGCATTTTTGTGAATGTTGACGATTTGATACTGTGCATCAACAAAAATAATATCCAACGGAATCAGGGTATTCTTCATATAAAAAGAATGAAAATCTTCGTTTTGAAAGATAAAAAGCATGCCTTGATCCTGTGCCATCGAAGGTCTGTACATCAGACCGGTCTGCACTTCAAAGTCGTCATCGGCAATCTCGATTCGCAAGGTTTGCAAGGTATCTGACGTTTCTGCATCCAACAACCACAACACACCGTCTTGTCTGAATTGGGGTGTGACCGTGATGGTCTTTTCTGTCGATTTTTCATTACAACTAATGAGTGTAATCATCGATAGACTCAAATATAAAAAAGCCTTTTTCATTGTATTTCTAAACAGATTTGCGTGTTCTAAAAATCAAAAATATACCGATGATTACAAATGGAATACTCAACCATTGGCCGGTTGAAAATACACCGAGTACAGATTCAAATCCTCCTTGACTTTCTTTGACAAATTCCACTACAAACCGCACAGACCAAAGTAAGATTAAAAAGGCACCAAACAACATGCCGGGTTTGTTGCGCGCGTCTGTTTTCCAATAGAGGTAATATAAAATGGCAAAGACGAAAATATAACCAAAAGCTTCATAAAGTTGGGCGGGATGTCGCGGAAAATTCTCACCCAAATTTTTAAAAACAACCCCAAGCGGATAGGCTTCATCAACCGGTTTTCCTATGATTTCAGAATTGAAAAAATTACCGAGTCGCACAAAAATAGCACCACTGGAAATGGGAATCACCACCCTGTCCAGAATCCAAAAAATGGGTTTTTGAATAACTTTTTTGCTGTATAAATACATGGCAACAAAAATACCGATTGCTGCGCCGTGGCTTGCCAAACCCCGAAAACCAACTATGCGGAAGGGGTTAAATTCGATCGGTAGAATAATCCCCAGCGGATTGCGGATAAACTCTTCGGGTTCGTAGAACAAAAAATGTCCCAAACGCGCGCCTATTAGGGTCGCAATAACGGTGTAGATAAATATTTTGTCGAGTTTTTCAAGGCTGAGGCCTTCGCGCTCATAGATTTTTTTCATCAAAAACCAGCCAAGCGTAAAAGCGACGACAAACATTAAGCTATAGAAACGCAGTGTAAAAGAACCAATTTCAAATCCGTCGCCCGGGCTCCAATAAATACTTTGAAAATGCATAGGTAGATTGGGTTAAAGGTCAAAGATAATCACCCTGAGTGGAATCACCTTTCAATTTCCGGATTTTTTCTCGGGCACAGGATCATATCCGGATTTTCCCCAAGGGTGACAACTGCTGATGCGCTTGACAGCTAAGATAGTTCCATGCCACAAACCGTGTTTCTTCAAGGCTTCAACGGTGTAATGCGAGCAAGTGGGTTGAAAGCGGCAGGCAGATGGTGTGTAGGGAGAAATCATCACTTGATAAATTCTTATCAAGAAAATAAAAGGGGCGATTAAGATTTTTTTGAGGAGTGTCATCACCGAAATTATTCCAAAACATATTCGGTACCTTCTTTGCCGTCTTTCAGGATAATGCCGTTGTCTTTCAGAGCATCTCTTATTCTGTCTGAGGTAGTAAAATCGCGATTGGTGCGCGCTTCGTTTCGAATAGCAATCAACAATTCTACGGTTTTGGCCAGTTTGTTTCCGGAATCTGTTTGCACCACGTTTTCCAGGCCTAGCACATCGAACAAAAATGCGTGAAGGCTTTCTTTGAGAAGCTGTAAATCGTCGGCATTCAGGCTTTCGGTGCCATCAGCCAAACGGTGGATGTACTTGACGGCTTCAAACAACTGCGCAATCAGAATGGGGCTGTTGAAATCGTCGTTCATGGCGTCGTAGGATGCTTGTCGCCAAGCTGCAACATCCCAAGACGAGGTTTCTTTAGAATCAATTTTTGATAGCATTTGGCAGGCAGCCATCAAGCGCATAAAGCCTTTTTCGGCGGCTACCAACGCATCGTTTGAAAAATCGAGTACGCTACGATAGTGAGCCATCAGCATAAAGAAACGCACCACAGTTGGGTGAAAGCTTTTGCTGAGGATGGCATTGTTGCCACTAAATATTTCGTTTGGCAAAATATTATTTCCTGTGGATTTTGCCATTTTTTTTCCATTCAGGGTCAGCATATTGGCGTGCATCCAATAGTTGACGGGATTTTGTCCGGTACTGGCTTCCGATTGGGCAATTTCACATTCGTGATGTGGAAATTTCAAGTCCATCCCGCCACCGTGTATGTCGAATTGCTGCCCCAAATATTTGGTACTCATAGCCGTACATTCTAAATGCCAACCCGGAAAGCCCAGGCTCCAAGGCGATGGCCATCGCATAATGTGTTTGGGTTCTGCTTTTTTCCACAGGGCAAAGTCTTGTGGATTTTTCTTTTCGGACTGCCCGGTTAGTTCACGTGAGTTCGCAATCATGTCTTCCAATTGTCGTCCGCTGAGTTTGCCGTAATCATGCGACTGGTTAAACCTTAACACATCAAAATAAACAGAGCCGTTTACTTCGTAAGCAAAACCTGCATCTATAATTTTTTTGATAATTTCTATCTGCTCAATAATATGCCCGGTGGCCGTAGGCTCAATGCTGGGTGGCAGGTTGTTGAACTTGGCCAAGGTTTCGTGAAAATCTACGGTATAGCGCTGCACAATTTCCATGGGTTCGAGCGATTCGAGTCGCGCTTTTTTGGCAATGCGGTCTTCGCCTTCGTCGGCATCGTTTTCAAGATGTCCGGCGTCGGTGATGTTACGCACATAGCGAACCTTGTAACCTAAGTGCTTAAAATACCTGAAAACCAAATCGAATGACACAAAGGTGCGACAGTTTCCCAAATGCACATTGCTGTACACCGTTGGACCGCAAACATACATACCTACTCGGTCCGGATGGATCGGCTTGAACAATTCCTTTTCGCCGCTAAGCGAATTGTAGATGTAAAGAGATTGGGATGGGGTTTGCGTCATTGTTTAAAAAACGTGAGTGGTATTTGAAAAATTATATTTTTGATTCGAGCGATATATAATTCAAAAACTCTTTGCGGGTTTGTTCTTCTTTGAACTTGCCACCGTATTCTGCCGTTACTGTGCTGCTTTCAATATCGCGGATACCTCGGGAGTTCACACAAAGATGTTTGGCGTCAATGACACATGCTACATCTTTTGTGCCTAATGCTTTTTGCAATTCCTGGACAATTTGCATAGTCAGGCGCTCTTGCACTTGAGGGCGTTTGGCGAAATAATCGACGATGCGATTCATTTTAGACAAGCCCACCACGCGTCCGGAAGAAATGTAAGCCACATGTGCTTTGCCAACTATGGGCAACAAATGGTGTTCGCAAGTAGAATAGACTGTAATGTTTTTTTCCACCAACATTTCGCCGTATTTGTAGCTGTTTTCAAAGGTTGAAGTACTTGGCTTTTTATCGGGGTTAAGACCCGAAAAGATTTCATTTACAAACATTTTGGCGACACGGTTGGGTGTGCCGCGAAGGCTGTCATCATTCAGATCCATACCCAAAGTGGTGAGGATTCTGGTAACATCTTCTTTTATTAATTCGATTTTTTCTTTGTCTGAAAGTTCGAAAGCATCTTTTCTTAACGGCGTCTCAGCAGAAGTGGCGATGTGATTTTCGCCGATTTCATCTAAGGATTCAATTTTCATACATTTTGTTTCTATTGGTGCATAGCCTTTGGGGAATACGCACCCTTGTTAAGCAATTTTCTGGCAAAGATACGTATTTATGTGTTAAATAAATCGAAATTTGCTAGGCTCAAAATTGACAAGTGTGTGTACTTTTTTGGGGTTATTTTCTATATTTGATTTTGGCTTAAAACACAACATTTGAAAAAACAGAAACCCATCTACAAATCGGACGCATGCGCCTGCTGTGGGCATCCACTGACTGATACAGATAATTTTTGTCCGTATTGCGGTCAAAAAAACGATTTGAAACGCCTGGCTCTGAACGATTTTATTGCTGATTTTGTGGCCAATCTGTATTCAATTGAGTCTAAAATTCCCTATACCATCAGGTCACTTTTCACAAAACCGGGTAGGGCGGCTAAAGAATTTACAGCGGGAAAAAAGGCATTTTATGCCAATCCGTTCAGGTTTTATTTAAGCGTGACTTTAATCTATTTTCTGCTGTCGGGATTGTTTGACAAATTCAATACATTTCAAGAAACTGCAAACGACACAAACCCAAATGCCCTAGCCAACAAAGAAATAAAGACACCTGAGGAAATTGCCTTTTCTATGGATATAGATACGGCAAAACAGTCTGAAACCAAAAAATATACTGAAGAAGAGCTTGCTCAAATGGGATTGTTTAAATCTATGATTCTCAGACTAGAAATGTATCAAAATTTTATTGACAAACCCTCCAACGATTTGCTTTCAGATGCACAAGGACTTGACAGCTTGGGACATGCAAACAACAGAAGCAATTTATTTTTATACGACCGCGCCAGAAAAATCAACGGCATGAAAGAGAAGGACAGTCGATACGCGTTTCTAGACTATCTGAAAAGCAATATGCCACTTATTCTCTTTTTGACACTGCCCTTTTTTGGGCTTGCATTTTGGTTGTTTTACTACAGAAAGAAAAAAACTTTTGCCGAACATTTGGTTTTTGTGTTTTACACAGCTTCTTATTTTTCAATTTGGCTTTTAATTTTGCTATTAATCAAGGAATTTACCGGTATAGATTTGAACTGGCTGCTGGGTCTTATTTTTCCCGTTTATCTATTTTTAAGCCTTAGAAAATTCTATGAGCAAAAATTCTTCATCACAATTACCAAGATGATTTTGCTCTTGATTTTACTGTCTATTCAAGCCGGAATGTCTACGATATTTGTCCTTTTTATTGCTTTTGTAACGTATTGAAAGCTTGACTTGATATTATAAATAATTCTATTACAGTACTTTACATTTTTACATAAATTTTATTTAAATTTAGTATAAATAAATTTTGAAGTTTTCACAGCCTGCTTTATCTTTGCCTTATTATTATTCAATCTAAATAAGCACATGAGAACTTTAACCACTTTTATCTTATCGCTTAGCTGTGTTACATACATTTTCAGCCAGCAAACAGATACCATTCAAAAGCAGGACTCCATTCGCAAACTCAAAGAAGTTGTCGTATTTTCGCAGGCCATGCTCGGCAGTAAATTTGCTGCCAAAAACAGAACCGGTAGCGCCTATTTTATAGATCAGACTGAAATCAAAAAATTTGGCTACACAGACATCAATCGGGTATTGAGAAACGTACCCGGGGTCAACCTCTATGAAGAGGACGGATTTGGTTTGCGTCCCAATATCAGTCTGAGAGGTACATCTGCAGAGCGCAGTGCCAAAATAACCGTTATGGAAGACGGTGTGCTCATAGCACCGGCACCCTACTCGGCCCCCGCAGCTTACTATTTCCCTAATGTGGGTAGGATGAACAGCACTGAAATCCTCAAAGGCAGTAGCCAAATACAGTATGGCCCATACACTACCGGTGGTGCCATCAACCTAATTTCCTCACCCATTACCAAAGAATTTTCAGGTTACTTAGATGCCAGCGCGGGTAATTTCCACACCAACAAAGTGCATGCGCGCGTTAGCGGTACTGAGGGGCAATTTGGGTACATGGCAGAATTTTTAAATCAAAATTCGGATGGTTTCAAAGACATCGATAACAGTGATGACCACACTGGTTTTGACAAGAATGATTACGTAGCAAAACTGAGCTACAGCTCGAGGGCAGACGCGAAAATTTATCAAAACCTCTTATTTAAAATTCAATATTCGGATGAAACCTCAAACGAAACTTATTTGGGGTTAACCGAGGAAGATTTTGAAAGCAATCCATTCAGAAGATATGTAGGTTCCCAAGAAGACGTGATGGAAACAGAACATCAACAATATGCTTTAACACACTACATAGAACCTCTTAAAAATTTTAATATAACAACCTCTGCCTATATCAATGTTTTTGAACGTAACTGGTTTAAACTCGATTATGTGTTGGAGGAAGGCAAGAAGATTGGCATTGCTAATTTGCTCGACAATCCGAACGATTTTCCGGAGCTTATGGCCATTGTAAAAGGCGAACAAGATTCCGATGACGATGTATTGGCTGTAAAAGCCAATAACAGACGCTACAAGGCTAGAGGTATCCAAACCAACTTCAACTATTTTTGGAATGATTGGGCCACACACCAGTTTGAAGTAGGCGCACGTTATCACTACGACGAAGAAGATCGTTTTCAATGGGTTGATGCCTTTAAAGTGGAAGATGGCCGCATGCAGCTGACTCAGGCAGGAACACCCGGTACCGACGCCAATCGCGTTAGTGCAGCTACAGCCTTTTCGGCTTTTATACAATACAAATTAACCTATGACAAACTGACCATAACACCCGGTATTCGATACGAAAACATCTCCTTGGAACGTGAAGACTATGGCAAAAATGACACTTCAAGAACCGGAGAAAACCTATCCAGAAGGGTTAACAATATAGACCAATGGATACCCGGTATTGGTGTCAGCTACAAATTCAACGAATCTTTTTCTGCATTTGGCGGGGTTCACAGAGGCTTTTCTCCACCCACCAACACACCCGGACAAGATCCCGAAAAGAGTATAAACTACGAACTCGGCACTCGCTTTTCCTGGAAGGGCTTGACTGGAGAAGTCGTTGGTTTTTTTAACGATTATAGCAACCTTTTGGGTAGTGATTTAGCTGCTTCGGGTGGCACAGGCTCTCTAGACCAGTTCAACGCCGGCGAGGTAGAAGTTAAAGGTATAGAATTGTTGCTAAACTACAATTTGCTTCACTATGCCAAGTCTAAATACAGCATCCCACTCGGATTCAGTTTTACTTATAACGATGCCGAGTTTAAAAGCAGTTTTGACAGCGCAGAAGACATCTTCGGTGTGGTCAACGATGGCGATGAAGTACCCTATATAACGCCATCCCAATTTAATGCCTCCATCGGATTGGAACACGAAAAATTCAACATCAGCCTGAGTGCCAAATATTCCGACACCTTTAGAACATTTGCAGGAAGCGGAACTATACCCGCAAACCAAAGAGTGAGCGGACACACTATCGTTGATTTTGCTTCAGCCTATCACCTCAACAAAAACATCTCTTTGAGAGCGAACATCATCAACTTGCTTGACGAAGAATTTGTTGTGGCCAGAAGACCTGCCGGCTTAAGACCCGGACATCCCTTCGGCATGTCTTTGGGGATAGTAGCCAGATTTTAAAAAATACTGTTTGATTTTTATGTAATTTGCTTTGTTTAAAAAACCATCTCTCCAAGGGATGTTTTTTTTGCTTACAAACTTCTATTTGGAAAGTGTCGTCTTGGTAGTGATTAACGAAATTTAAAAAATTGAAAGAATTTTGCGTGATGGTTTATTGAAATGATGATGCTTACATTTCCTATTCAAAACAATCGTCTTTAAAACCGATGAGATACAATTTTTCACTCGCACGTGTAAAAGCCGTGTAAAGCCAACGAAGCGCATCTTCATCATAACCGTTGGGCAAGTAAGGATGTTCTACAAATACATTTTTCCATTGTCCGCCTTGCGATTTGTGACAGGTGATGGCGTAGGAAAACTTGACTTGCAAGGCATTGAAATACGGATTGGTTTTGATTTTTAAAAATTGTTTATACTTGCTTCGCTCGGATGCAAAGTCTTTAGAAACTTCCTGATACAGCCTGTTTGATTCTTCATAGGTGAGCGAAGGCCCTTCTGAAGTGAGCGTATCGAGTAGTAAGACACATTCAAAGGCGGCTTGATCTTCATAATCAACCATGCGTACTTTCACTTTTGCAAACTTAAATCCGTAGAGTTCTTCAATTCTGATAAGTTTTACAACTTCAATCATATCTCCATTGGCAATAAATCCGGCCACAGCGTCTTTCTCTAACCAAAAATAATTGTTTTTGACCACCATCAAAAAATCACCTTCTGAGAGTTCACTCTCTTTAAAAAATATACGCTCTCTAATTTGCTGGTTGTAGAGATTAGCCCTTTTATTTGATCGGACAATTACGGTGGTTTCTTCTCGTCCGCTTTGAGAGAAAGCGCTGTTGAGTGCTTCCTGAATTTCGTATCCGTCAACCAGGCGAATCACATCTTCAAAACCTGAAGTTTTTAGTTGTATTTGCGCAACGGTGTTTGCTTGCAAATAATTTCTCAATATAGTGGCATTGTAGAGTATGCCGGAGTCTTTAACCTGTCGCATCACTTCGTCTAGTTCTATATGCATCACTTCTTGGATAAACCTGCCGGAGAGTTGTTTTTCGTTGAGTGCCGGACTCAATAATTGTTTAACCGGTGGCAATTGCGCCGTATCTCCAATGAAAATTAATTTGCAGGCCTCGCCTCCCGCCACATAAAAAAGTAAGTCTTCTAACAACGAGCCGTTTTCAAAAAATTTAGCATCGGAAACTTCATCAGAAATCATAGAAGCTTCATCTACCAAAAAAAGTGTGTGTTTGTGTTTGTTCTCTTGAAGCGTAAAAGAAACACCACCTTTTTTATCGCTTTTTGGATAGTAAATTTTTTTATGAATGGTAGTCGCTTCTTTGTGTGTAGCCCTTTTCATCACTTTTGCCGCCCTACCTGTGGGTGCCATTTGCACAAAGCGATAGGGTGTGCCCTTGAGCGATTTGATCAAAGTATTCAGCATGGTGGTTTTGCCCGTACCGGCAAAACCTTTTAATACAAAAACATCTGCCGTTTGCGGATCGGTCAGAAATTTAGCCAACATATAAAAACAAAGCTGCTGTCCTTTTGTGGGTTCAAAATCGAAGTTTTTTAGTAAAGATGCGGTCAGATTTTGTGCTTGCGACATTTATATAAAGTATCGAAAAATTATTCAATAAAAAACAAATATACATAAACAAAAAAAAGCCTCCTTGCGGAGGCTCTTTATAATTTATGAGCATTCACCTATTTTTTCATACCTTCTTCGATCAAAGTATAGAACTGATCCAACTTTGGAAGCACTACAATACGTGTTCTGCGGTTTCTGGCTCTGTCTTCAGCAGTGTCGTTGCTGGCCAAAGGCACGTAATAACTTCTACCGGCAGCAACCATTCTGCTTGGATTAACACCAAAATCGTTTTGAAGGACACGAACCACGGAAGTAGCACGTTTCACACTCAAATCCCAGTTGTCAAGCAATACTTCGTTTTTGATTGGCACATTATCGGTATGGCCTTCTACCATAAACTCAAGTTCAGGTTTTGCATTGACCACTTTGGCTACTTTACCCAAAACGGCTTTGGCTCGTGCCGTAACGTTATAACTGCCACTGCTAAACAATAGCTTGTCAGATATGGATACGTACACTACACCTTTTTCTACATTTATTTCTATGTCTTGATCGTTCAAATCACCCAATGCACCCTTGAGACTGGTTACCAAAGCCAATGTCATGGAGTCGCGCTTGGTAAGCGCATCTTGCATACGGTTTATCTTTAAGTCTTTTTCCCGGATGCTTTCCAATGTTTTCTCCAAATTGGTTGCGCCTTTAGAGGTAAGATTTGTCAAAGTATTGTTTTGGTCTTTCAAAAAAGCAACCTGATCCTGCAAAGTTTTTACTTGGGCAGTAGATTGTGCTTTCTCCTCCAAACAAGTATTTAATTTTAGTGTTGCGGAATTCAAATCATCTTGTGATTTTTGATAGCGCGCTTGAAGATCTTCAAATTGTTGTTTGGGCACGCCGCAAGAGGCGAGAAGAAGTGCTACAGCCGAAACGTACAAAAGAGCATTTTTCATTGTGTGTTTTTTTTTAGGTTTTGTATTTTTGTCGTACAAATTTAAGAAATTCCATTGAATTTTCAATGATTTAACAGCTTTTTAATGATTGGCATTAATTTATGTTAAAGTTCTAATTCTAAAGATTTTATCAAATCCAATATAGCCGCATTGTCTCTCATTAGCAATTCCAGCTTTTCTTTTTGGGTATAAGCCCGTTGAGACTGTGCCGTTTCGTCTATCAAAAAATGAAACTTCAAATCATAGTTTTCTAATTTTTCAGAAAGAAAACCCACAATTTCTGCTTTATTTGCCTGAAAATCATTTTCCATGGTTTTGTTGGGAAAAGCAAACACAATTTTACCTTTTTCAAGTGAGGGCTTGTTGCACAATAAGATAGAAGCGATATTAAACGAACCTTTGGATTTTAAATGTGCGGCAAGCGACAACCACTCTTGTTGTAAGGATTGCTCTGTAAAAGGTTTTTGTGGCATTTCAAGCGTTTCCTTCTTTTGTGCTTGGGCTGCTTCACTTACTTTTTTTTGAAAAGCAATACTTTTTACGGAAAGTGCAGAAACGCGCTTGGTATGAGGTGTTTTAGCCGATACTTGTTTTATTTCTGGTTCTGGTTCTGAAACTACTTCCGCTTCGGGTTTTGTATGCTCTGTCGAATTCTCAAGCCCATCGGGGGATGGCATCGGATGGTTATCATTTGGCTTTGCAGGCTGAATTGGTTGTGCTTTGCGTTCGGTTTCTTGGTTAACTACCGGATTTTTTTTTTCAGTCTTATCGAAAGTCTGGGCCAATTTCATAAGTAGCAGTTCCACAGACAAGCGTTGGTGTATGCTTTGTTTGTATTGAATCAAGGTTTGGTTGACCTCATCCAAGGCATTAATCAAGAAAACCCCATCATAGTTGCGGCTTTGGTTTAAATATCGGTCTCGCATATCTTCACCTACTTCAAGAAGCGCTAAGGTTTGATTGTTTTTGGCAACCATCAAATCGCGTAAATGGGCAGCCAATCCGCTCAAAAAATGTTGGCCGTCAAATCCGTTGGCCAGCACGGCGTCAAACTGCATCAAAAGTTTTGGAATATCACTTTGGAGTATAGCATCTGTCACATCAAAAAAAACTTCAAAGTCTAACACACTCAAATTGTCCGCTACCGCTTTTCGGGTAAGTTTTTTGCCGCAGAAGGTCACCACCCGGTCAAAAGTGCTCAAAGCATCGCGTAAGGCACCGTCTGCTTTTTGTGCGATGATGTGCAGCGCATCATCCTCTGCTTCCACGCCTTCCTGTTTGGCAATGTGTGCCAAGTGCTCTTTGGTGTCTTTAACTGTGATTCTTTTGAAATCAAAAATTTGACATCGGGAAAGGATCGTCGGCAGGATTTTGTGTTTTTCGGTAGTTGCCAAGATAAAAATGGCGTGTGGCGGCGGTTCTTCCAAGGTTTTCAGGAAGGCATTAAAGGCAGATTGCGAAAGCATATGCACCTCATCAATAATATAGACCTTGTATTTACCCGTCTGCGGCGGTATCCTTACCTGATCGATGAGGTTACGAATATCATCTACTGAATTGTTAGACGCTGCATCGAGTTCGAAGATATTAAAGGCAAAGTCTTCTTCAGGAAGTGTTTGTGCTGTGGTGTTAATTTTTTTTGCCAAAATACGGGCACAAGTGGTTTTGCCTACACCACGCGGCCCCGTAAACAAAAGTGCCTGAGCCAAGTGATTGCGTGCTATGGCATTGAGCAGCGTTTGCGTGATGGCTTTTTGCCCGACGACATCTTCAAAATCGACAGGTCTGTATTTTCGAGCCGAAACAACAAAATGTTCCATGAGATGCTTTTCAGCAAATTTAATAAAATCGGTTTTGGCAGAAAGCCAAACTTGTCAATTAGATTATTTTTTATCAACAATTACAAAATGGTGTACCTTTGTAAGCGACAGGCCGCCTTATCGCCACGCAAATGCGTGGAGGAAAGTCCGGACACCACAGCACAGCATAGCGGGTAACACCCGTCGTCCGTCTTTGGCGGTCAGGACCAGTGCAACAGAAAGAATGTACAGTTCGGCTGTAGTGAAATCAGGTAAACTCTATGCGGTGCAATGCCAAATAAACCGGTGCTTGAGGGTTGTGCGCCCGAGCCGGAGGGTAGGCAGCTAGAGGTGGCAGGCAACTGCCATCGGAGATAAATGATAAGGCCGTTGGAATTTTCCAGCGGACAGAATCCGGCTTACAGGCCTGTTTTTTTTTTAATGTTTATGAATGCAAAAAACCGTCATCAAACCTTTCGAAGACGGTTTTTTTTAACATCAAAAAAAATAAACAATCTGCTATAAAACCTCAATTACAAAACTTATTCTCCGTGTAGCCAAGCTTTCTTTTTAAGAAGTTCTGCTTCAGTTTCAGGATGATTTTCATCAGGCACACAACAATCTACCGGGCACACCTTTGCGCATTGTGGTTCGTCGTGAAAGCCTTTACACTCTGTGCATTTACTTGTGACAATAAAATAAAATTCATCCGATAGGGGTTCATTTTCCGCATCCGCATCGAGCGTCAATCCATCCGGAGTGACAACGCTGCCTGACAAAGCTGTCTTCTCTGAATAGGACCAATTTTGATCAGGTTCGTAAATTGCATTGTTGGGACATTCTGCCACACAAGCATCACAATTTATACAGTCTTCGGTTATTACAATTGCCATAACATTTTAATTTATTGATTTTACATTTTCAAAATTAATTTGGAATTATTTGATGAAATATGACAAAAATCATATTACACTCTTTAGAATGAAAATAAATTTGACGTATTATTTCGAATAATGCAAAACGAAGATTTTGCCCTTTAAAGAACCTAACTTATGATTTCAACTAAAGAAAAGCTGCAGCCCGAAGTTTTGGAGGCTGTCGTCATTAGATTTGTCGGTGACTCCGGCGACGGAATGCAACTCACAGGTACGCAATTTTCGGACACCTCAGCTATGTTTGGCAACGATGTAGCTACTTTCCCAAACTATCCCTCAGAAATTAGAGCACCCCAAGGAAGCTTGTATGGTGTTTCCGGGTTTCAGGTTCACATCGGCAGTGTGGAAATCAGCACACCGGGCGATCAGGTTGATTTGTTGGTAGCGATGAATCCGGCCGCACTCAAAACAAATTTGTATGCCGTCAAACCCGGCCACACCATCATTGTAGATACAGATGCCTTTGACAGAAAAAGTTTAGAAAAAGCACAGTATAAAGAAAATCCACTTACAGACGGCAGTCTTGAAAACTACAGGGTAATAGAAGTCTCTATGACATCGCTCACCAAAGAATCGCTAAAAGAAGTGGAAGGATTGGACAATAAAACCATCACCCGAAGCAAAAACATGTTTGCCCTTGGTATGGTTTATTGGATGTATCACCGAGATACCGAACACACGATTGCTTTTTTAAATAAAAAGTTCAAAAACAAACCGCCGGTCTTAGAAGCCAACACTAAGGTTTTAAATGCCGGTTACTACTACGCCGAAACCCTTGAACTCATACCCAACGCCTATGCTATTGCCCCTGCAAAGATGAATCCGGGTACCTACAGAATTATCATGGGTAACACCGCTACGGCTTGGGGATTTCTGGCAGCTGCTGAAAAATCTGGGCTAGAACTCTTCCTGGGCTCCTACCCCATTACACCTGCCACAGACATACTGCACGAACTCGTAAAACACAAGCATTTTGGCGTAAAAGCATTTCAGGCAGAAGATGAAATTGCAGGCATCAGTTCGGCCATTGGTGCCGCATTTGCGGGTGATTTGGCCATCACCACCACATCGGGTCCGGGGCTCGCCCTCAAAGGTGAAGCCGTGGGCTTGGCCATGATGCTGGAGCTTCCGCTGGTCATTGTAAATGTACAACGTGGCGGTCCCTCTACAGGATTGCCCACAAAAACTGAACAGTCAGATTTGCTTCAAGCACTTTACGGAAGAAACGGCGAAAGCCCCGTAATCGTGATTGCGGCCAGTACCCCTGCCAACTGTTTCAACTTTGCTTATGAAGCGTGCAGATTGGCACTCGAACATATGACGCCTGTCATCTTGCTTACCGATGGTTATATCGCCAACGGATCGGCTCCGTGGAAAGTGAGATCTGTTAGTGAAATGCCAAACATCAACACAAATCTTGTTAAACATGCCTCTGAAGATTGGCATCCCTATGATAGATTTGAAGACACACTTGCACGAAATTGGGCTATACCCGGAACGCCGAACCTAGAACACAGGGTGGGCGGACTGGAAAAAGATAAGGTCACCGGAAACGTTTCCTATGACCCTGAAAACCATCAAGAAATGGTTCTAATCCGCGCCGAAAAAATAAGACGGGTACAAGACAACATCCCCGATTTGACCACAGAATTTGCCGAAAGTGGCGACTTGCTCGTAGTGGGATGGGGTGGTACTTACGGCGGTTTGCACACAGCCGTGAAACAAATTCACGAAAGCGGATATAAAAACATCGGCTTTGCACATTTCAACTACATCAATCCGCTACCTGAAAACACCGAAAATGTATTGAGGCGTTTCAAAAAAATCTTGGTGTGCGAACTCAATAACGGACAATTTGTAAAAGTACTGAAAGTCAATTTTGAGAACCTCAACATTGCCCAATTCAACAAAATTCAGGGCCTTCCCTTCTCAAACGACGAACTCATCCAACAGTTTAAAAACCAACTATAACCATGGAAAATACTGCCACACAAAAATATACTTTTAAAGACTTTGCAAGCGACCAAGAGGTACGTTGGTGTCCGGGTTGCGACGATTATGTAATACTGCGCGCCATGCAAAAAGCCTTGCCCGAAATGGGCGTCAAAAGGGAAAATGTTGTCTTTATTTCGGGCATTGGATGTTCCTCCAGATTTCCTTACTACATGAATACCTATGGAATGCACAGCATACACGGGCGTGCACCGGCCATTGCCACAGGGGTCAAACTGGCCAATCCCGAACTGAGCGTTTGGGTAGTCACCGGAGATGGCGATGCCATGGCGATTGGCGGAAATCACTTTATCCATGTGCTCCGTCGCAACATTGACCTCAACATTGTTTTGTTTAACAACGAAATATACGGACTTACCAAAGGACAGTTTTCGCCCACCTCGCTTGTGGGTCAAAAGACCAAATCATCGCCCTACGGCAATACTCAGCCACCTTTTGAACCCGGCGAACTGGCCATAGGCGCACAAGCCCGATTTTTTGCCCGAATTGCCGGGAATCAGCCGAAAGAGATGACCGAGGTTTTTATTAAAGCAGAAAAATTTAAAGGCACATCATTGATTGAAGTCCTGCAAAACTGTGTGATTTTTAATGACAATTGTTATGCAAAATACACGGATAAAGACGTGCGAGAAGACAAGCAGTTGTTTGTAGAAGACGGCAAACCGATGATTTTCGGAAAAAACAAAGATAAAGGTTTGATACTAAACGGCCTTAAACTCGAAGTGGTAAACCTGGGCGAAAACGGCATCACAGCATCCGATATTTTGGTTCACAAAGCCAATGAGAAAGACCCTACGCTTCATCAAATGTTGGCCAGGCTCAAATATCCTTTAGTTACCGGAATCATTCGAAGTTTTGAAGATGTCACCTTGGGCGAACGCGAAGAAGCATTGACAGCACAGGTGAAGGCAAATTCAAATTTTAAAAAGACAGACGACCTGTTCTTTTCGGGTGAAACATACAATGTAAAATAAACTTAAACATGGGCTCAGAAGCAATTATCGTATTTCTCTTGGCCGGTGTCACACTGGTGGCAGGCGCCAATTTTTTGTCGAATTTAATTTCGCACAAGTCGGATAACCCTCAAAAACGAGAACCCTACGAAAGCGGCATGACCACCATTGGCCCAACTTGGGTACAATTTAAAGTTGGCTATTATTTGTTTGCCATACTCTTTTTGATTTTTGATGTCGAAATTGCCTTCTTGGTGCCTTGGGCTGTGGTGTACAAAAGCATCGGCAGTGTGGCCCTGGTCGAAATCATCATCTTTCTACTCATCTTGGGTCTTGGATTGTTATACGCATGGAAAAAAGAAGCACTACAATGGGACTAGACGAAAAAATACGATACCTCAGCCAAGCAGAAGCCGAGGGCAGAAAAGAACCTATACCGGAAGATTTTCCCGGCAAGGTAATTCCTGCGGGCAATGGCGCCAACGTCATTGTGACATCCTTAGACCAAATCATCAATTGGGGACGATCCAATTCGCTGTGGTCGCTCTATTTTGGCACGAGTTGTTGCGCCATAGAAATGATGCAAACCGGAGCTGCGCGTCACGATTACTCTCGCTTTGGCTTTGAGGTGGCCAGACCTTCCCCGCGCCAAGCCGATTTGATTATAATAGCCGGTACCATCGTCAATAAAATGGCACCCGTATTGAGGCGACTCTACGACCAGATGGCAGAACCTAAATACGTAATTGCCATGGGCGCTTGTGCCATTTCCGGAGGGCCGTTTTTCTACAATTCTTACTCGGTTGTCAAAGGTGCCGATCATGTGATTCCGGTAGATGTGTATGTACCGGGATGTCCTCCCAGACCCGAAGCCCTGCTGGAAGGTATGTTGTTGTTGCAGAAAAAGATTCGCAAAGAAAACATGAAAGAAAAGATAAATCCTATTGATGGTTTTGACGAGGGCTGTTAATCCCTAAAATTCAAAAAAATGCAAACAGAAGCACTACAAAAATATTTAGAAGCATGGGAATTCGAACTGACTTTTGGCGAAGAAACCGATCAGTTTCTGAATGTCAATGTGCATCCGCACCAGCTGCTAGAATTTATGCGTAAACTCAAAAGCGATCCTGAAACCTATTTTGACTACCTTTTCTGTCTGACTGCCGTAGATTGGGAAAGTACGATGGAAGTCGTATATCATCTCGAATCTACAAAACACCGCCACATCCTTGTGGTTCGTACAAAAACAGATGAAAGAGCAACACCCGTCTTAGATTCGGTATCGAATATATGGGCAACCGCTGAGTTTCACGAACGAGAAGCTTTTGACTTTTTCGGCATCCATTTTAAAGACCACCCCAACCTAAAAAGGCTTTTCCTCACAGAGGATTGGAAAGGATATCCACTTCGAAAAGATTATACGGACGAGGCCAATATGGTGATTAAATAAAGCGTCATGGAAAAGACATTGCTATACGAAGAATTAAAATCACAGGAGTACTTCATCAATATGGGGCCGCAACATCCGGCCACACATGGGGTATTGCGGCTGTTGCTCACCGTGGACGGAGAAATCATCAAAAAAGTAGAACCCGACTTGGGTTACATCCATCGCTCTATTGAAAAAATGTGTGAGCGCGACAGCTATCAGCAAATTGTGCACCTTACCGATCGGATGGATTACCTCTCTTCTCACATCAACAATGAAGCCGTTTGCCTTACTGTTGAAAACGCGTTGCAACTCGACATTCCGGATAGGGTAAAAGTCATCAGAACCATCATAGGAGAGCTGACACGTATTGCATCGCATTGCCTCTGGTGGGGTGTTATCGGAATGGACTTGGGTGCTTTGAGTACCTACTTTTACGGTTTTAGAGACCGCGAAATGATCAACGATATTTTTGAAGAAACTTGCGGTGCGCGTTTGACCATGAACTACAACATACCGGGCGGGCTCATGTTTGACATCCACCCAAATTTTGTAAAGCGAACCAAAGAATTCATTACACATTTTAGAAACAAATTACCCGAATATGATCGCCTGCTCACCGGAAATATTATTTTTCAAAACCGCATGAAAGGTGTGGGAATACTGAGCAGGGAAGATGCTATTTCTTTTGGCGCATCGGGTCCGGTGGGTCGAGGTTCAGGCTATTCATGCGATGTTCGCAAACACCATCCATACAGTGCCTATGACAAAATTTCATTTAAAGAGGCCCTGCAAACCGAAGGTGATTCTTTTGCGCGCTACAGGGTTCGGATTGATGAAATGTGGGAATCTATGAATATCATCGAACAGTTGATAGACAACATTCCGGAAGGCGATTACAAAGTGGCTACCAATGCCGTTATTAAATTGCCAAAAGGAGAATTTTATCAGAAGGTAGAAACGGCTCGGGGCGAGTTGGGTGTTTACATCATCAGCACCGGAACCAAAAATCCATATCGGATGAAGTTTCGCTCACCCGGATTTTCAAACCTTTCGCTATTAAATCACATTGCCGTTGGCGGAAAAATTGGCGATTTGGTGGCAAGCATGGCCACCTTAGACCTTGTTATCCCGGATATAGATCGATAAAACAATTATTATGTTTCTAAAATTTAGCATTACGAAAACCATACACGACTGGCTTTTTGAACTGATGCCGGCAGGCGTAGCCGGCGTAGTAGAAATGATTCTCATTGCCGTAGTTTACCTTTTGATTTTTGCTGTGGCAGGTCTGTACTTAGTGCTTTTGGAGAGACGCGTCGCAGCCTGGTTTCAATTGCGTTTAGGCCCCAATCGGGTAGGCTATCAGGGTTTGTTACAAACCATGGCCGACGCCCTAAAACTGGTTTCAAAAGAACTGACAGGCACGGAAAAAGCGGATAAGTTTCTGTACAATTTGGCACCTTATTTTGTGATTGTCACTTCTTTGATGGCACTCTCAGTGTTTCCTTTTTCTGAGGAATTTCAGGCTTTTGACATCAACATCGGTATCTTCTTCTTGACGGCGATTTCATCTATTGGTGTCATCGGAATTTTGCTTGGTGGCTGGAGCAGTAACAATAAGTTTGCACTGATTGGTGCCATGCGCAGCGGTGTGCAAACCATCAGCTACGAACTCTCCGTAGGATTATCACTACTCACCATGGTGCTGCTTACCGAGAGCTTGCAACTTTCAGAAATTGTAGCTGTGCAAAAAAACGGCTGGCTGATTGTACAAGGACACATTCCGGCTGTCATTGCTTTTGTGATTTTTATGATTGCCGGCACGGCCGAAACCAATCGGGCTCCTTTTGACTTGGTAGAAGCAGAATCTGAATTGGGTGCCGGGTTTCACACAGAATATTCGGGTATGAAATTCGCCTACTTTTTTCTGGCAGAGTTCATCAATATGTTTATCATCGCCGCCATTGGCACTACCGTGTTTTTTGGCGCCTGGCTCTCTCCTTTCGGCATCACAGACAGCATTCCGTGGCTGGGGGTTTTCTGGTTTTTAGGCAAAACACTTTTGCTCGTTTTTTTGATGATGTGGTTTCGCTGGACTTTTCCGAGGTTGCGGGTAGATCAACTGCTGCGTTTGGAATGGAAATATTTGCTTCCCATCAACCTGTTCAATTTGGTCTTTATGGCCGGCTTGATTTGGCTGGGATTAACAATTAAATTTTGATGCGTCATGAGTTATGTTTCAGAAATTTTTAAAGGTTTAAACACGCTGCTAACCGGTATGAAAGTAACGGGTAATTATTTTTTGCATGCCCGCAAAGGTGCCATCACACAACAATATCCGGACAATAGGGATACATTGAAAATGTTTGAGCGTTTTCGTGGGGAAGTAGTCATGCCACATGATGAAAACAACGAACACCAATGCACCGGTTGTCAAAAATGCGAACTGGCTTGCCCCAACGGAAGTATAGAAATCATCTGGGACAGAGGCATAGACGAAGCCACCGGAAAAAAGAAAAAGAAAATAGACCGACACATCTATCATTTGGGTATGTGTACCATGTGCGGCCTTTGCATAGAAGCCTGCCCTACAGATGCCATAGTGTGGGCACCTAATTTTGAAAATTCGGTTTTTGACCGTACCCAACTCACCAAAGTACTCAACCAACCCGGCTCTAAAGTGAAAGCGGGCATAGAAGATTAATTATGGAACGAATCCTATTTTATTTGTTGTCAATTATCATATTGATTTTTGCCATTTCGGCTGTCAGCAGCAGGAAAATGTTGCGATCGGTCATTTATTTGCTCTTTGTACTCTGTGCCATTGCCGGACTTTATTTTATGGCAGATTACAACTTCTTGGCCGCTGTTCAACTGACCGTTTACGCAGGAGGCATTGTGGTTTTAATGATTTTTTCGGTGATGCTCGTACATCATATAGACATGGAAATGGAAGTTGCCGGCAAAACCAAGCAAGCACTCACGGCTGCACTTTGCTTATCGGGCGTAGTTGTTTTTCTGATCGCGATTTATCAGCATCCGTTTGCCATAGTTCCCACACAAAACACCATCACTGTGGCTGAGGTAGGCACTTTGCTACTGGGCTATCAAGCCGGAGGTTTTATACTTCCTTTTGAAGTCATCAGTGTGCTGCTTTTGGCCGTGATGATAGGAGGAATCGTCATTGCAAAAGCCGGAAAGAAACCTCAAGAAAAAACACCTAAGTCATGATCACCGATATAAGTTTATACGAAGTACTGACCGTCACTACCCTGCTATTTTTTATTGGCGTGTACGGTTTTATAACAAGAAAAAATCTCATTTCCATGCTAATATCAGTCGAATTGATTTTAAACGCATCGGTTTTGAATTTTGTTTTCTTTAACCAATACCTGTATCCTGAAATGTTACAGGGTGCTATTTTTTCGATTTTTATCATTGCGGTGGCCGCCGCAGAAACAGCCTTAGCCGTTGCCATTATCATAAACTTGTACAGAAAAATCAGTTCTGTGGAAGTAGCCGATGTGGAAAATATGAAATATTAAAAAAACTGAAACAGGAATAGATTCGCATCTACAAAAACAAAAAAAAATGGATATTTCCCATACTCTTTTAATTCCGCTGATACCGCTACTCATATTTTTGGTTCTCGGCGTCTTTTACAACAAAATCAAACCAATCGTTTCAGGATATGTTGGTGTTTTGGGTATGTTGGTGTCGTTTGGTTTATCTGTTTATACGGCTTACCAATACTTTCTTGTGAATGGTCAGATTGACGGCGTTTATCAAAGCATCAGCCAAAAAACTGTTTGGATGCGTTTTACCGATACCTTACACATCGATATGGGCGTATTGATAGATCCCATCTCGGTGATGATGCTGGTTGTGGTTTCTACCATATCCCTGATGGTTCAAATCTACAGTCGTGGCTATATGAAAGGTGATTCGGGCTACACTAAATTTTTTGCGTACCTATCACTTTTTACCTTTTCGATGTTTGGTTTGGTATTGGCTACCAATCTTTTTCAGATCTACATTTTTTGGGAATTGGTAGGTGTTTCATCCTTTCTCTTGATCGGTTATTATTACACCAAACCTTCGGCTGTTGCTGCTGCTAAAAAAGCCTTTATTGTTACCCGTTTTGCAGATTTCGGATTTCTGATTGGCATACTCATTATCGGTTACTACACCGGCACTTACGATTTTGAGACACTCAACCAACCCGATGGTGCTGCCATACTGAGCTGGACTTCCGGCTCTTTCATGGGTTTGTCTATACTCACTTGGGCTTTGATACTCATTTTCATAGGTGGTGCGGGCAAGTCTGCCATGTTTCCACTACATATTTGGCTGCCCGATGCCATGGAAGGCCCCACACCTGTTTCTGCTTTGATACATGCCGCTACCATGGTGGTTGCGGGTGTGTTTTTGGTGGCCCGACTTTTTCCGATGTATTACTTTGTAGAAAATGGTTTTGCCTTACAGGTGGTGGCTTATGTAGGTGCATTTTCGGCGCTTTTTGCCGCCGTGATTGCCGTTACACAAACCGACATCAAGCGGGTGTTGGCGTTTTCTACCATGTCGCAATTGGGCTACATGATGTTAGCACTGGGTGTTTCCGGTTATGAGGGACATGAGGGTGTCGGCTATACGGCTTCCATGTTTCATTTGTTTACACATGCCATGTTTAAAGCCCTGCTATTTTTGGGGGCGGGTTCGGTCATTCATGCTGTTCACAGCAATTATTTAAAGGATATGGGTGGCTTGCGCAAGTTTATGCCTCTCACCAATATCACCTTCTTGGTAGCCGCCTTAGCCATATCGGGTGTGCCGCCTTTGGCCGGATTTTGGAGCAAAGATGAAATTTTAGTGGCTGCCTTCGAACAAAACAAACTCATCTATTTGGTAGGCGTGTTGGTGGCCGGATTGACTGCTTTCTATATTTTTCGCATCTATTTCGGTATTTTCTGGGGGAAAGAAACCCAATACAAACACCCACCACAAGAGTCGCCAGCATCTATGACGATACCATTGGTTATTTTGGCATTTTTGAGTATCGTGGTTGGGTTTATACCTTTTAGTGAATTCATCTCCGCAGATAAGACCGGGTTTGAAGGCCACCTCAACTATCCTTTGGCTGCCATAGCAACAGCTGTCGGTCTCATCGGTATCGGGCTTGCGTTTGTCTTCTACAAGAAAGAAAACGATCTATCGGATCGATTCGTGCATGCCTTTGGCCAATTCTATACCTGGACATTTCACAAGTTTTATTTTGATGAGTTATATTTATTTATCACCAAAAAAATTCTGTTTAAAAACGTTTCTTATCCCATTGCTTATTTCGACAAAAAATACGTCGATGGCAGCATGGAAGGCATAGGCAACAAAACGGTGTGGCTTTCTGAAAAAATCAAAAAAATACAGTCCGGCAGGCTACAAGATTACGCTTTCGCCTTTGTTTCCGGAGTCGTTGTGTTGGCTCTTATATTCGTTTACTTTTTGAAAAACTAACGCTATGGATATTTTAACACTATTTGTCGCCTTGCCCATACTGACTATCTTGGCACTTATTTTTGCTAAAGATTTGCGTCAATCACGCACAATTGCCATGGTGGGCAGTTTGATTCAGCTTGGAATGGCCTTAAATCTGTTGTTTGCCTACTTTAATGAAAAAACGATAAACAAAGCTGTTTTTGTATTTGTCAAAGATGTCGTTTGGTTTGAATCTTTCAATATTCACTACAGTATTGGTGTTGATGCCATTTCGGTAGTATTGATTTTACTCACGTCCATCGTTGTTTTGGCCGGTGTATTTATTTCGTGGAAAATGGCAGAATTGCCCAAGGAATTTTTTATTTCTCTGGTTGTGTTATCAACAGGCGTTTACGGCTTTTTTATCTCTACAGATCTGTTCACCATGTTTGTCTTTTACGAATTGGCCGTAATTCCGATGTATCTTCTGATAGGCATTTGGGGTTCTGGTCCCAGAGAATATGCTGCAATGAAATTAACCCTGATGTTGATGGGAGCCTCTGCGGTATTGCTCGTCGGTATTTTGGGCATCTATTTTCATTCAAACGCTGATGGGGGTGCGCTTACTTTTAATTTGCTCCAAATAGCGGAAGTAAACATCCCTTTCGAAGCGCAGAAACTGTTTTTCCCGCTTACATTTATAGGTTTTGCCGTCATTGGCGCCTTGTTTCCATTTCACACATGGTCACCGGACGGTCATGCCTCTGCGCCCACAGCTGTTTCCATGTTGCACGCAGGTGTGTTGATGAAATTGGGGGGTTACGGGGTATTTCGCGTAGCTTTGTTTTTGTTGCCGGAGGGTGCTTTGCACTGGTCGTGGTTTTTTATTATCCTATCTGCAATCGGAGTGATTTACGGTGCTTTTGCCGCAATCAAACAAACCGATTTGAAATACATTAATGCCTACTCTTCTGTGAGCCACTTGGGCATGGTGCTTTTTGCCCTGTTGATGTTAAACAAAACCGCTTGGAATGGTGCCATATTACAATCGCTATCTCACGGATTCATGACCGCACTTTTCTTTGCACTGATAGGGATGATTTACGGACGCACACATACCCGCGATGTGACCAAACTGGGCGGTTTGCTCAAAGTAATTCCTTTTATCTCTGTCATCTATGTCATAGCCGGTTTGGCCTCTTTGGGCTTACCCGGATTTAGTGGTTTTGTAGCGGAAATGAATATTTTTGTGGGTGCCTTTCAGCACGACAATTTGTTTTACAGAATCGCCACCATCGTTTCCGTTTCAGCCATCGTGGTAACAGCCGTTTACATATTGCGCGTCGTTGGGATGATGCTGATGGGGCCGGTAACAAACGATGCGTATTTGCAGCTCGAAAAAGCAACTTGGTTTGAACGAACCGGCATTATGCTTTTGCTAATCCCTATCGTCATTATCGGGGTAGCGCCTTTGTGGCTGAGTAATGCCATACTGGACAGTTTAACGCCCTTTTTGGCACATTTAACCTAAAGTCAATAAAATTTTAAAGAATCGCATGTTTCAACTTAGCAAAATCACAATCGCATGAATACGGTCAACTTTTTACTGATGCGCCAAGAAATATTACTGGCATCTATTGTCATTTTATTGATAGTTGCCGAAATCTTCGTTCCTGCCAACCGCAAAAAATCGATAGTGCACTTGGCCTTGCTTTTGTTTTCCATACATACATTGGTTGGATTCTTACCTATGGCCGAAGGCATCCTATTTGGCGGAATGTTTCGCAACACCACTTTAATACATCTTTTTAAAAACATACTGAACATAGGCGTTCTTATTTTATTGTTTCAATCCGCAGATTGGCTTCAGCATAAAATATTTAGCCAGGACAGAGGTACCGAATTTTTTGTATTGCTTTTCACCTCTTTGCTCGGGATGTATTTTATGATTTCAGCCGGTGATTTTTTGATGTTCTACCTCGGATTGGAGCTGTCAACACTTCCCATCGCAGCTTTAGCGGCCTACGAAACCCACAAGCTTACATCGAGTGAAGCTGCGGTTAAGTTTATTTTATCCGCGGCTTTGGCTTCGGGTGTTGCCCTCTTTGGCATCTCGCTTTTATATGCCGTTTCGGGGAGTATTTATTTTGATGTCATAGCTGCCAACATCGTACAAAACCCACTGACCGCTTTGGCTTTGGTGCTGTTTTTATCGGGCTTAGGATTTAAAATATCACTAGTGCCTTTCCATTTTTGGACTGCAGATGTTTACGAAGGCGCACCCATCTGTGTGGCTTCTTATTTATCTGTCATCTCAAAAGGTGCCGCAGCTTTTATACTGATGATTATTTTGTTTACGGTACTTAAACCGCTTATTGATATTTGGGAAAACATCATGTATGTATTAGCCGTAGCGACAATGACACTGGGTAACTTATTCGCTTTGCGGCAACAAAACATGAAGCGATTTTTGGCATTTTCATCTATCGCACAAGCAGGTTTTATCTTGTTGGGGCTCATCACAGGAACGCAATTGGGTGCTACAACCATGGTCTATTTTATCGCTATTTATATTTTCTCAAACTTGGCAGCTTTTGGCGTGGTACAAGCCATCTCACAAAAGACAGACAAAGAAAATATGTCAGATTATGAAGGCCTATACCGTACCAACCCCAACTTGAGCCTCGTGATGATGTTAGCATTGTTTTCGCTGGCAGGCATCCCCCCGGTAGCCGGTTTTTTTGGTAAGTTTTTTCTCTTTACAGCTACCGCAAGCGAGGGTTATTATCTGTTGGTCTTTATCGCAGTAGCAAACGTGACTGTTTCGCTTTATTATTATCTCCTAGTGATTAGGGCTATGTTTTTGAGAACCCGTCCCGATGCCATACCATATTTCAAAAGTTCGCTTTACATGAAAATAGGGCTTATTGCCACCGTATTGGGTATTTTATCGCTTGGTTTATACAGTCCGCTTTATGAATACATACACGAATTGAGCAGCAAGCTTTTGTAGTTAACGGTAATTTGATATTTTGAATTTGAAATTAAAAATTATGACATTAGAAGGAAAACATTCATTTGGAAGCATCGGGGAAACTCGTGTAACCTTTGTGGAGAAAAACGTGGATGAAAAACGAAAAGATTTTCTCGAAAAACTATTAACTCACAACGGATTTGAAGTGGTCATAGATCCGGTCGTTAAAAAAGCAGAAGAAGATCCGCAACTATACACTGTGGCCGTAACCGATATGGTGTTCAATCCGACTATTTGGATATATGGACGCAAACTTAAAACTTTAGACGGACACAAAGTAACGCCTGCATACTGGGAACAAAAAGACACGCTTACGAATCCACAATACTGGAAAAATTCTTAGCCTGCGGTTAGCCCTCCTATTTTACATCTGACCATTTTCATAGCTTGTTAAAATTTAACAAGTTAAAAACTATTGTGTAAAAGGTTTTTATAACTTTGTAGGAAACCCGCTATTTTATTCTAACCAAAATTAAAACCAATGAAAGCGACTCAAACCAACGTATCAAACACCATAAGATTTTTATTGATATTCTTTACGCTTTTGATGTTGAATGCCTGTCGCCAAAACGACGGAAAAACACAACCGCAAGTTGTGGCCAACCAACAGGAACCACCTGAGATGGTACCCAAGAGTTGGATAGAAAACCGGGTGCACAAAGCCTCCGAAAAACTCCAAAAAACAGCTGCGGGAAAAATAGTTTGGCAAGCAATGGAAGCGCATGGCGGGCTCAAAAAATACTATAAAAATGGCTATCTGTCTTTTCATTTCAACTATCAACCGCTAGGCGAAGGCGTTCCAAGAAATACGTACCAAGTGGTGGATACTTGGCGCAATTTGGCACGCCATAAAGAAGCCTTGGATACGAGTTTACAATACGGATGGAATGGAAAAGTAGCTTGGGAGGTCAAAAAAGATAGCACTTCCATCCCTTACAATACGCGATTTTGGGCACTCACTCCCTACTATTTTGCGGCCATCCCTTTTGTGTTGGAAGGTGCCGGTGTAAACTTGGAACAATTGCCCGACGAAAACTTCAAAAGTAAAACTTGGGATGTGGTCAAAGTAACCTTTGATCCGGGAACCGGAGATGCACCCGACGATTACTACATATTGTATTTTGACAAAACGGACCATACGCTCGGAGTCATCAGGTATATCGTGAGCTATCCGGCATATTTTAAGAAAGGCGAGCACATGCCCGAAAAATTTATGGATGTGATCGGCAAGCAAGTGGTTGATGGCATCGTTTTTCCCGAGGCTTACAAAACGTACTGGCTGGGCAAAGACAACCAACCCACCCAATACATTACAGAAATCACGCTCAGTGAAGTTTCGTTTGTAAACAGTGTCCAAGCCGGCTATTTTGATCCGCCTGCAGGTGCTAAAATCATCGAAGGATTGGAGTAAATAATTGAGGAAATAGTTTTCGGCTTAATTTAAAAATTGAATACTTTCTAAACCCAAAAAAAGTGGTTTGGTGAGGTTGCATAATTTTTTCAGAAAGAACACAAAGAGATTTCGAAATACACAAAGTCAATCAAAATACCCTAACGGTTTATGTTTAATGCCGGTTTAGAGCAAATGCAATACGATGTAAAGAATGACAGGGAAAACTATTCAAGTTTTTTGCTGACTGTTTGAAGAACGCCTAGATCATACAATTAAAAAGCGCAATTTTTGGGTAAGGGTTTTTGTAGGGCAAAATCGAGGGCAAAGTCAGCCTTTGTCTGGTTTTTCTCAAAACCTGTTGCCACACTTCCGCTAAAGACCTCTGTGCTGTATCCGGAAGTGTTCATGTGAACCCGAATGATTACCTTTTGATGTTGATCAATTTTAACTGGCCCACCCCATCGGGTAAAAGGTTGTTCATCGGAGTGACTGTGCATCAATATACGTCTGTAAAAAAGTGTTTGCCCGTTATCTGAAATTACTTCCCACCAATCTGCATACTGCTTGCATCCCAAATCGGGACTCTTGATGCTAACTGAAAAACGGTAATGGTTCGGTTTGCCGGAAACCTCCACACCAAGAACCTCAGCTTGAGAATGGCTTTGGCCAAAACTGTGGGAAACCGTCAGTATTAAAAAAGCAAATGCGAAAGACTTAAGCATCTCAAGATTTCATTTTATCTTTTATCGATTTGGAAATCAAATAAATAAAGATAATTACCAGCACACATAGCGAAACGATGGCACTGCCTAAAGCAATGGTACTGTCCTTGCTAAACGGATCGTTTAAATCCATTTGAACCAAATTAAAAACGGCTAAAGCCAAAGCCAACAATGCCAATAAATACCAAACTACACGCATATTTCAAAAATTTTATGCAAATTTAGTTATTATAGTTTACAATAAATGCTGTTTCATCAAGCTTCGTCTGCAAACAACAACGAGCCTATGCAAACAAGTCCTTGACATTGGCCGCAAAAAGTTTGACCGCAATAGCCATCAGGATAATGCCAAATACTTTCCGGATAATGTTGATGCCCGATTTGCCAAACATGCGTTCTATTTTGGCAGAAGATTTTAATACAATATACACAAAAACCGAATTGATCAGAATAGCAATGCCGATGTTGACGGCTTGAAATTCGGCTCGCAATGACAGGATGGACGTCATGGTACCGGCACCGGCGATAAGCGGAAAAGCTATCGGCACTATGGAAGCCGTTTCCGGAGCCTCGTCTTTGTAGAGCGTGATACCCAAAATCATTTCAAGTGAAAGAAAAAACAAGACAAATGAACCCGCAACCGCAAAGGAATTTACATCAATGCCTATAAACTTTAAGATTTCTTCGCCCAAAAACATAAAAAGAATCATGATGATGGCAGCAACGATGGTCGCTTTTTCAGACTGAATGTGTCCAACTTTTTTTCGAAGTTCAATTATAATAGGAATGCTGCCAATGATGTCTATCACAGCAAACAAAATCATACCGGAGGTCGCAATTTCTTTCCAACTAATGCCCATATTCAAATTTTTCGCAAAAGTAGTTATTCAAAACCAAATGACATCTTAGATATTGGGTTAATTTACCGTTATCATTTACTAACAGAAAAAAGACAATTCAAATTAGCAAACCACTCATGCAGAGGCGTTTTCGAAAAAACTAAAAACGTTGTTGCTGTAACTTCGGGAATTCACATAGTGTGGCAGTGTTTTCACATCAGTACGTTTGCTGTGTTCCAAAATCAAAAGACCATCCGGCATCAGCAGCTTTCTTTCGAAGACAATTTTCGGAATCTTCTGATACACTTCATCGCCAATATCGTAAGGTGGATCGACAAAAATAACGTCCCACTTTTGAGAGGTCTTTTCCAAAAAAACAATCAAATCTGCCTGTTGCGCTACAATTGGAAAATCGAATGCGGTGGCTGTGCTTTTTACAAAGGCAACACATTTCCTGTCTGCATCCACAGCATCTATGTGCAATACGCCTCGTGAGGCAAACTCAAAAGCAATGCTTCCTGTGCCTGTACACAAATCCAATACGCGTATTTCATCGAAATAAACTTGGTTGTTCAGCAAATTAAATAGAGCTTCTTTGGCAAAATCTGTTGTCGGTCTGACCGGAAGATTTTTAGGTATTTGTAGTTTTCGACCCTTGTGGGTGCCAGATATAATTCTCATGATTTAGGCGTGCATCAAAATAAAATTTTTGGTGTTTTCGGTGTCTGTTTGGCGGTTGTTTATTACGTCCGAATCAACCGGCAAGTAAACTTTTATCAAATCGATTAATTCATCTTTACCGCTGAAATCTCCTAAGAGAATCAATCCGTAATCGGCATTAAAATGGATTCTTTGCATACAAAATAAGGTGAAATACAGCACGTCTTCAGCTGTGGTGTATGCAAATTGGTTGTAGAGTTGCAGTTTGCCGTTTTTGACAGCCACACATTCAAACTGATGATGGTCAAAATGCAAATAAACCTGCTCACGTTGCATGCCTGCTTCTTTGTTCAAAATGTTTTCGACCAAAACTGTTGCATGGTGCTTGTATTGAAAAGTGCCAAAGGCGTCAATAAAAAAATTGTTGATGTTTACAAAAGGCAGATAGACATTTACCATGTCGTTGTTGTTGATGATGTCGTAAGATATAAAATCTGTAGGCATCAAGGCTACATTAAATTTGAGATAATCTGCCAAATGGGCTTCTTTAAAAAAGGCTTTGGGCACAAAAGAAGACCAGTCGTTTTTGTGAATCACCGTCAATTGGTCAAAGTCTTTAACGGATATCGATTTTTCGGTAAAAAAGTCTGAAAGCGCATCGAGCAATTCTGAGGGCTGTGAAACTTTTATGTCCTTTTTAGTGACTTGAGACACTCCATCCGGGGCTCGAACAAAAAAAGAAAGTCCGGTCAAACTCACTTGAACGGACAAACTTTTATGATACTGTAAGGTTTTGCTACTCGTCGTTGCTACCATAGTTTTTGGGCCAGTTCCCGTTGGTGTTTACCTCCGTGAGCGAGCCCACGCGTAGGTGCGTACCGTTTACACCGTCAACAGAAACTACTTGATTTTCTTGGACTAACAAATTGGAATCCTGATCAAATAGAATGTCGTTTTTAGCGGCTTTCACTTCAAAAACGGGAATTTTGATGTTGTTCTGCTCTAAAAAACCGGCTTTTAAATCGAATTTTTTACTGACGCCTTCAATAGGGATGTTGGCCATAGTTTTGTATCGGTCAGAATTCTTAAAGAGCGAGTCTTTAACAGATGCATAACCCAAGGTATCAACTATAACAATGTCTTTCAATGTAGTGACACCGTATCTTTTGGTCATTACTTCATCTACAATGCTGGAGTCTCTTCTTTGGGTGATGGTAAACCTGGCAGTATCAATAAATTTAACCAGGCTGTCAAAAGAAGGTGCAAAATATCCGGTGACGGTTCTGTGTGCCAATTGGGCAACACGTATATCTTTGAGGTTTTCTATGACTTTGGCATAACGCACTTGTTTTACCTTGTTAAACGCTACTGGTCCGGTAACGGAATTGTAAACCAAATAGGCCAGTCCGAAGATAACTAACCATAAGAAAAGGCGTAAAATTTTCATTTTTGTTGTGTTTTTCAGTTTTTGATGATAGGCAAATTTACATTTTTTTTTTAATCATTCACTTTTATTTAAAATTTTCAGCAGGAAAAAAAAGTTAAAAAATTCTACTTGCTTGTTTTTTGCCAATTTATCAGTGTTTTCTGCAAAATTGATAATTTTTAAATATTTTTACACAAACAAACCAAAATTCAACAACCATGAAAAATTTTAAATACGTTTGCTTCTCGGTAATGGGCTTACTGAGCTTTCTTTCGGCCTCTGCACAAATAGAAACACCTGCACCCAGCCCTTTTTCTAAAACCGAACAAATGGTAGGGCTCACAAAGGTTACTCTGGAATATTCCAGACCTTCCATGAGAGAACGCAAAATCTTTGGTGACCTTGTACCTTGGGAACAGCTATGGAGAACAGGAGCCAACGCCAATACCAAAATTACCTTTTCAGACGATGTGGTCATAGACGGAAAAACCTTAGCTGCCGGTACCTACGCCCTGTTTTCAAAACCGGATCCGGCATTTTGGGAGTTGATTTTTTATACAGATACTAACAATGGTGGGCTGCCTGCCAAATGGGATGAGTCCAAAGTAGCCCTTCGGGTGATGGCGGATATGGAAGAATTTCCCGTTCCGGTAGAAACTTTTACCATTGCCTTTGGCGATCTTACCAATAGCAGTGCCTCACTCATCCTTATTTGGGAAGAATTCTATGCAAAAATGAAGTTTGAAGTGCCCACCAAAGAAAAAGCTATGGCCAGTATCCAAAAAGTGATGAACGGGCCGTCTGCAGGAGATTATTTCGCAGCAGCCCAATACTATTTTGAATCGGGCGAAGACTTCAAACAAGCTTTGGATTGGGTAAACAAATCCATTGCGTTGGCCACTTCTGAACAATTCTGGGTTTTTCGACTAAAATCTCAAATTCAAGCCGAATTGGGCGATTTTAAAGGGGCAATTGCTACTGCCCAAAAATCGCTCGAACTCTCCGAAAAAGCCGGCAATAAAGATTATGTAAAACTCAACAAAGACGCCATTGCCGCATGGCGTAATTAAAAAAGCACAGACAACGGTTTGAAGCTTTCCGCTTTCCCATGTCAATGCATCCAAAAAAGTACAAACGCTTTTGGAATATTGTTTTATACAAGACCGATGAAAGAAGAAGACAGAAGAAGTTTTGAAGATGCCCTGCGTATTGCTATCGAAAAAACTAAAAACAGTATAGATTTCTATAGAGATTTATCCAAACCCGTGGCACCTGACGATGCCATAGGGCGCGTTTCTCGTATGGATGCCATCAACAATGGTAGCATTAACAAGGCTGCTTTGGAGAAGGCTGAAAAAAATTGGAAAAACTCAATTTGGCACTGCAAAATATAGATGATCCCGATTTTGGCACCTGTGCCAAATGCAACCAAAACATTCCTCTACAAAGACTCCTCGCAGTTCCCGAAAGCAGATTTTGCATGAGTTGCGCTGTGTAAAATTTAATTTCGGACAAATTTGTCCTTTATTGTTTTTTTCTTATCTTTGTATCAAAATTACAGCCTATGTTTTCCAAAGCTTGCGAGTATGCCATTCGGGCCACGCTTCACATAGCAGCTCATGCTTCTATAGAAAATAAAATTTCCATCAAAGAAATTGCTTCGGCTATAGACTCGCCGGTAGCTTTTACCGCCAAAATATTGCAGCAACTGGTCAAAAATAATATAGTGGAATCTACTAAAGGACCAAGCGGTGGTTTTTTTGTTTTGGAAGAAACTACCCACAAAACACATTTGGGTGACATCGTACAAGCCATAGACGGAGATGCGATTTTTAGAGGTTGTGGTCTGGGTTTAGCTACTTGTGACGCTGAGTGTCCCTGTCCCGTACACAACCAATTTCTGAGTATTAGAAATGACCTGAGTGCTATGTTGCAAGGCACCACCTTGTTCGATTTGATGGATGGTCTGCACAAGGGGGAAACTTTTTTAAAGCGCGTTTCCTGAACAATTTATATCTCATTTAAAATAAACATCATGAATATTACTGCACAAGCTATGATTGGCGAATTGGTAGCCAAAGACTACCGCACCGCCACGGTTTTTAAAAAACACAAAATAGACTTTTGCTGCAACGGCGGCCGAAGCATTGCAGAAGCCTGCGAAAAGAAAAAAATAGACAGCCAAACTTTGCTTACGCAACTACAGGAGGCTGTGCAATCTGGAAATTCGGAGCGTATAGATTTTCAAACTTGGCCGGCAGATTTGTTGATTGACTATATCGAAAAAAAACACCACCGCTACGTAGAAGAGCGCATTCCTATTTTGAAGGAATTTCTTCAGAAGGTAGCCACGGTCCACGGGCACCACAGAACGGAATTGCTTGAAGTTAGGGCAGAGTTTGATGCTGCCTCGGCTGCTTTGGCGGCGCACATGAAAAAAGAAGAAATCATCTTATTTCCCTATATCAAAAAAATGCTGCAAGCCAAATCAGCAAACAAGGCTCCACAGCTACCTCCTTTTGGTTCCGTAGAAAATCCCATTAAAATGATGCATCAAGAACACGATACAGAAGGCGAACGTTTCCGGAAAATTGAACAACTCACCAACGATTATCAGCCCCCTGAGGAAGCTTGTAATACCTACAGGGTAAGTTATGCCATGCTAAAAGAATTTCAGGACGATCTGCACCAACACATCCATCTGGAAAACAACATATTGTTCCCTAAAGCCATTGCCTTGGAAGCTGAATTGACCGGCTGCTAAAAGTTTGACTACTTTCGTATGCTAAATACGTCTGAGATGACTTTTCCCCGAAGTTGGATTTCCATTGCCTTGTTTAATTTAACCATAGCTGCGTCCTTTGGCTTATTGCTTAGGTCGCAGTATTTGTTTGCGCTACCGTTTCAGTATCGTTTTGTGACGCATGCCCATTCGCACGTAGCCATGCTGGGATGGGTCTATTTGGTTTTGTTTGCTTGCATCGTGTGTGTGTTTATACCCGAAGACCTAAAAAAATTCAGAAAACTCTTTTGGGTTACCCAATTTTCAGTCATCGGTATGATGTGTAGTTTCCCATTTCAAGGTTACGCTGTATTTTCCATCATTTTTTCGACACTTCATATTTTTTGCAGTTACGCATTTGTCTTAAAAGTTTGGCCAAAACTTCGCGCAAGCAGTCAAATGGCCACTCGGTTTCTCAAAACGGCTTTTATTCTGATGCTGATTTCCACCGCCGGAGTTTGGTCACTTGGTCCTATTATGGCTTCGGGTGGCAACGGCACAGCTGCCTACCATATCGCCATTCAAACGTTTTTGCACCTCCAATTCAACGGCTGGTTTTTATTTGCCGTACTGGCAATTTTCATTAAAATCTGCGAGAGAAACGGGATTATTTTCCCTAGTAGAAGTTCAAATTTGTTTCTCATTTCCCTGATTTTGGCTACAGTTTTCACGCTAGCGCTTCCCATCAGTTGGTTTTGGGATGCTAACAGCTTGGGATTCTTAAATACCATAGGCGTGTTCAGTCAGTTTGCAGCCTTGTTTATTGCGATCAAAATCTTTTTAGCCACAAAGTTTTCTGTTCCATCGAAGCCTTCCAACATCATTCGTGCTGCCTTGATTTTGGGAGCCACGAGTTTGATCCTCAAAATAGTGTTGCAGGTGTTTTCAATTTTTCCGAATTGGGCACTGCGCTCCTTTCAAATTAAAAATTTCGTGATAGGATTTATTCACCTGACCATGCTCGGTCTTATTTCCGGATTTTTGTTCTATTTTATTTTTCAGGTATTTTCAAAACTCGCCAAAAAGAAGGTTGTTACATTCGGATTTTTTCTATTGATAGCCGGCTTTGTTTTATCCGAAACTTGGTTGTTTGTGCAAGGGTTTATGTTTTATATGGGTTATGGACTGCTTCCTGCTTATTATGAGGCACTCTTTGCGACGAGTATTTTGCTTTGGTTCGGAATTTTATTGATTTTTGTCCGTTTCTCGTTCTTTTGCAAAAAAGATAAAACCGAATAGTTAAGTGTTGACACATTTTAACGACATAACCTAAAAAGTAATTTATGGAAAAAGTGTACAAACGAGTTTCGGACGCTGCTATCACGCTCACCGAATTAATGCTTCCCTCCCACTCCAATTTTAGTGGAAAAATTCACGGTGGCTATATCATGTCGCTCATGGATCAAATTGCCTTTGCTTGCGCATCCAAGCACTCTCAAAAATACTGTGTCACGGCAGCTGTGGAACGCGTAGATTTTTTAAACCCTATAGATGTCGGCGAATTGGTTACCCTAAAAGCATCTATCAACTATGTAGGAAACACCTCTATGGTGGTGGGCATAAGGGTTGAAGCTGAAAACATTTTGGAAGGCAGTTGTAAACACTGCAACTCTTCCTACTTTACCATGGTTGCCAAAGACAAAAGCGGAAAAAATGCCCAAGTGCCCGGTTTGATTTTGGAATCAAAGGAAGAAGTTCGTCGCTATGTAACTGCTATCCTACGCATGCAGGAGAAAAAACACCAACATCCGGCTTTCGACGAAAAAACTTTTGAGATGGCCGACTATGCATTCTTGTTACGCGACAAACCCATCAAACTGCAATTGGGAGAAGGTGAAAATTTAGAAATTTAAATTTGTGATTTTATCAAAAGAAAGCTTAATTGAACATTAACTCTTCATTTTAAATTATACAAAATTTGTAAATTCTGTTTTTATTCATAACTTTATTGTGAATTTCACACTTCAAACTCACTAAAAACTAACAGTTATGAAAACTAAAATCTTTCTTATCACAATGACCAGTGTTGTCTTGATGGCTTTTGTAGATTGGCAAGACAGCGAAAACGACACAAACAAAATGGAAGGTCCCTGGCAGTTGAGGAGCATTCATTTATATGAGGACAACAAGATTTCAGATTCTATTGTATCAAATGATGAATACAAACAGATAAAAATATACAGCAACGGAAAAGTGATGTGGACACGTTACGTACCCAAAGACGAAGATGAATGGTTTGGCTACGGCAACTACGAAGTAACCAACGGCCAACTGATTGAAACCCTTGAGTATGGTTCGGCCGCCATGATGAAAGTTATAGACACCAACCGCGTGTTTACTTTCAAGCTGGAAATTTCAGACAACACTTACTCCCAAATCTCTGTGGACGCTAAAGGAAATTATACCCAAGCCGAAAATTATGTCCGCATCGGGCATTGATTCTTGTAAGAGATCTAAGTGAGGTTGGAAATTATTTGATGGTCGAATGGTTTTAAATAATCTTTCCAAATTCATGTTCCTATTAAACGCAGTAGAAAAAAAGTTGGTTGGATTATGCAATGTCCTCATGTACAAATAAAGCAGCTAACTCGGCAAATGTCAAGGATTTTTGTTCGCCCGTTTTCATATTTTTCAGGGTAAAAACCTGATTCTTGCGTTCCGCTTCACCTACAAAAACGACCATAGGAATGTGGCGTTTGTCTGCATAAGCAAGTTGCTTTTGGGGCTTGGCGGCATCCGGGTACAACTCGGCTATCACCCCTTTCTCCCTGAGTTTTTGAACCGCATCGAAGGCGTAGGCTGCATCGGTATCGCCAAAATTGACAAACAATACTTGTGTACTTTCACTGATGGTTTCCGGAAAAAGTCTCAAGGTTTCTAGGGCGATATAAATCCGGTCCAAACCAAATGAAACGCCTACGCCGCTTATGTTTTTGAGGCCGAAAACACCGGTAAGGTCGTCGTAGCGACCGCCGCCACCTATGGAGCCGATACCAACTGAAGCAGGTGCAGCAACCTCAAGTATGGCACCGGTGTAGTAGTTGAGTCCGCGCGCAAGCGTGAGATCGAGCCGAAGTGTAGTGGCCCTTAACCCTTGTGCAGCCACTTGTGCCTCTATAAATTTCAACTCTTGTATGCCTTCCAATCCGCTTCTATTGCCTTGAAAGAGCGATTCGAGTTGTGTCAATTTTTCAGAGAAATTTCCGGAAATATCAAAAACGGGATTCAATTTATCTATGGCTTGCTGTGAAATACCTCTGTCTAAAAGTTCTTGGATGACCGCCTCTTTACCTATTTTGTCCAACTTGTCTAAAGCCACCGTAAAATCGATGAGTTTGTCTTCTGCATTCATTAAAACAGCCAAGCCGGAAAGAATTTTTCTGTGGTTGATTTTAATGGTCACGCTTGGGAGTTGGAGGTTGTTAAAAACACGATCGTAAAGCAAGATAAATTCTACTTCTTGCCAAAGCGACTTGGAACCCACTACGTCTGCATCGCATTGGTAAAATTCTCTAAAGCGTCCTTTTTGAGGTCGATCTGCACGCCAAACCGGTTGTATTTGATACCTCTTAAACGGAAAAACCAAGTCGTTTTGGTGCTGAACAACGAAGCGGGCAAAAGGTACGGTGAGGTCGTAGCGAAGCGCTTTTTCGGTCAGATAAGCGGCTGCTTTGGCACTGTCTTTTGCTTGTAGGATATCTTGTGGCACTTTGGCGAGAAAGTCGCCTGAGTTGAGAATTTTAAAGATGAGCCTATCGCCTTCGTCGCCGTATTTGCCGAGGAGTGTGTCGTTGTTTTCGAAGGCGGGTGTTTCTATAGCCTGAAATCCAAAGTGCTTGAATTGGGTTTTAATTTTGTCGATGATATAGTTGCGTTTGGCCAATTCGAGTGTAGCAAAATCGCGGGTGCCTTTGGGCGTGTTGGGTTTTTGAGCCATAGCGCTTTTATGTTTGTGCAAATATACAAAGTTGGTTGGCAAATGAAGTTGTATAGGAAGTGCGTTTTTTGCGTGAGGGATGGGAGCGGCAGCGCCCCTTGTCGGCCTTGGGCCGACATGGGACCTATAGCGGACAGCCCGGTGCTACCAATTCTTTTTTTAGAGAATTGGTAGCACACGCCCAAAAAATATCCCTTAGCATGGTGGTGGTGGTGGTGTTTTACGTATTTTTATCGAAAAATTAGGTTATATGTTTTCTCTGTTTCGTGAAAATGTTCGAATTGCGGTAGATTCTATCAAAGGTCAGTTGTTGCGAACCATCCTTACGGTGTTGATTATTGCGATTGGCATTACGGCTTTGGTGGGGATTTTGAGCGGTGTAAAGGCTTTGGAGAATACGATTTCGGGCGATTTTGTGTCGATGGGCGCCAATACTTTTAACATCAGGCAGTATGAATTAACCGTGCGCAGACGCGGTGGCGGTGAGCGGGAAAAGGTAAACCCGGTGATATCATATCGCGATGCAAAGGATTTTAAAGATACTTATGATTTTCCCGGTGCGGATGTTTCTATATTTTTTACGGCAACGGGGACTGCTGAAGTGAAGTTTGAGAGCCAAAAGACCGATCCGGAAGTTGCGGTTTTAGGCGTAGATGAAAACTTTTTTAAGAATGCGGGCTTGGAGGTGGACAATGGTAGGGATTTTAACACCTTTGATATTTCGAACAATAACAATGTGTGCGTATTGGGTTCGGATGTGGTGAAAGCGCTTTTTGAAAACGTAAATCCCGTTGGGAAAATCATCAGCGTGCGCGGCATGAAATTTACCGTTGTTGGCACTTTGGCATCTAAGGGTGGTTCGTTTGGCAACAATCAGGATTTGCGGGTGATGATTCCGATTCAACTGGCTCGGACTACTTTTTCTGTGCCTAATTTGAACTACAGTGTAAGTGTAAATATTCCTCAAAAAGATTTGTATGACAATGCGCAAGGATTGGCGATACAGACTTTTAGAAATGTGCGAAAGCTAAATCCGGTAGAGGAAAATAATTTTGGCATTGAACGCAGTGATGATTTGCTGAACACTTTTTTAAACATTACGAGTGCGCTAAACATTGCGGCCGTCATCATCAGCCTGATTACTATTTTTGGGTCGTCTATTGCTTTGATGAACATTATGCTGGTTTCTGTGACCGAACGCACGCGTGAAATTGGCATTCGAAAATCTTTGGGCGCTAAACGCCGCACGATTGCTTCGCAATTTTTTATTGAAACGGTGATTATTGGTCAGTTGGGCGGTTTTTTTGGCATCGTATTGGGGCTGGCCGTGGGAGTTGGTTTTGCGCGCGTGACAGATTTGGACTTTGCTATGCCCTGGGGTGCCATGACTTGGGCAATTATAGTGTCGTTTGTCGTAGCGGTGATTTCAGGTTCTTTTCCAGCGATCAAAGCTTCTAAACTGGATCCTATAGAATCGCTTCGATATGAGTGAGATTGTTAATTGATAGTATGTTTTCAAAGACGAAACACCCATGTAAAAAATTTGAACACAGAGGCATAATGAGTTAGGGTGTTCCATTCCTGTGCTGAGCACAGTCGAAGCATGACCGATAAAAACACTTGTATTGAGCGAAGTCGAAATAAATAATATAAACAGATGAATAAAATAGTATTTATATCCCTTTTTGGAATGCTTTCCCTTTTTTCAACAAAGGCACAAGAGTCTTATGCATATTGGACTTTAGAGCAAAGTCTCCCCGATTGGGCTTTTGAAGTTTTTCAAAAACAGGCTGTTTCAAAATCGCATTTGCTTTCCAATTATGTGAATCCGTTTTATTTTGAGGCGGATTTTAACGGCGACAATTCTTTGGATATTGCCCTACTTATTGAAGAAAAAAGTAGCCAGCTAAAAGGTATTTTGATTATTCACGGCGAAACGAATCAGTACTTTGTCTTGGGTGCCGGAAAGATATTTGACAATCGGATTGATGATTTTTCGTGGATGGATGTTTGGAAGCTATACCGACACAAAAAAGCATATGAATTGATAATTTCTGATGCGGGTGAAATTGAAGGCGACAGGGAGTTTGTTTTGCCATACACCGGTATCGAAATCATTGCCTTAGAAGCTTCTAGCGGTCTTATTTATTGGGATGGCAAGCAATATCTGTGGGCACAAATGAGTGATTGAAATGAATCCTCGACTGCGTTCGGCTAGAGAATCCGGAATAAAAGAGTCGTTTATGTGTAAATGATCAATCGAACGCCGCATTGTTGACAATTCAACCTTTTAATTTCTTGTATCAAACTACATTAAAAAGCATAATAAAAAAAGCCCGCACTGTTGCGGGCTTTTTAGTGATCTTAAGGTTAAGGCTTAGAAAATATATCTTACACCCAACTGCATTTGCCAACGCGATTCCAAATCTACACGATTGGTAAATGTTTTCTTTTGTGAAGGGTCAAAGCTAAAAATAGGCCTGTTGTTTTCTACCCGTACACCAATGGGTTGGGTGTTCGTAGGTACTTCAATCACGCCCCAATCAGAATCTATAAGGTTGCCGAAATTCAAAATATCCACACTAATTTGGATGGTATTCATTTGTCCGCCAACGAGTTTGAAATTGTAATCTTGTAAAAACTTCACATCGATGCGGTCTCTCCAAGGGCTTAAGATTTGATTTCTCCCGGCGAAACTACCCCGACGGTCGCGAAGGTATTCGTCTTGTTGAATAAACGCATCAAAAGCGGCTCTTTGTTCGGCTTGAGTGGTTAAATCACCTTCAAACTGCATCAATTGGAGTTCTGCAGAGGTGGGTACATAAATCAAATCGTTGAGAAAAGAACCGTCGTTGTTGATGTCTCCCGAATAGGTGTAGCTAAACCTGCCTCCTTCTGCAAACTCAAAAAAGCTGGAAACCGTGGTAGCCCACTTGCCTTTTCCATAAGTCCATCGCTTGTTGAGCTGCCCGACAATTCTATGACGGTCGCCAAACAATGCCGGACCGCTTACGGCAACGTTCACATTGCCCAATGCGGGGTTTCTGTCAAAACCGTCACTAGAAATTTCAGCATCTATAGAACTCGCATCTCTGGCTTCCAAAAAATTGTAGGCAACGCTGGCAAAGAAATCGCCGGCAAATTGTTTTTGCAACTTCATGCTCCAGTTTAGCGAATATCCTACGCCGGTATTGGTAAACACATACGCATTGGTAGGCGAACCGAATACCTGAGAACGGTCAGAATTGAGATAAACCGGGCGGTTGTCCACACCGTCTAAGCGACCGGTAGGAATGCCCGCACCGAAGTTGCGCACCATTTGCGCGTTGATGTCGCGTGTAAAAATAAGGTCTGTAGTGGCTACCACACCATTTTTAAACTTGTAATCAATCCCGAGGCTGTTTCTCCAGACTTGCGGAAATTCGAAATCAGGAGCTGTAGTGGTGAAGAAAAAGAAATCGGGGTTAGCTACTTGGTTGCCAATCCAAACAAACGGAAGACGACCCGTAAAAATGCCCGATCCACCGCGAACCTGGAACACTTTGTCATTAAAGACGTCCCAATTAAAGCCTATACGCGGCGACCAAAGTGCTTTTTGAGCAGGCAAATCTAAGCTATTGAGAAAAACAGGATTGCCTTTTTCGTCAAAATATTGAATGGTGGGGTCGTAAGTGCCGCCATCTGAAAGCAAACCGCCTTTGCGCGCAATATTTTCTTTGATTTTATCTTTGGTATCAAAATAAAGTGGCAAATCAAAACGAAGTCCGTAAGTGAGTTTAAAATTATCGGCTATATTCCATTCGTCTTGCACATAAGCCGCCCACTGACCCACGTTGGTTTCGGCAAGCGCCCATGTGTTGTTGGCGTCGTTGTTATCGCTTACATTTTGTGCGAAAGCCAAAGCCGCAGCAACTGTTCCGTCTTGCACAGCTTGCTGAAATTCTGCCACACTGTCAAAACCGGGGCCAAAGGTACCGCCTTTAAAACCGGGTGCATCCAACACTCCTAAATTGAATGAATTGTTGAAAGAAAACTTCTCGAAGGTGGTTCCAACAGTAAGGGTATGGCTACCTAAAAAGATGTTGAAGTTATTGGTAGCTTGCCATACTTTTTGTTCCAATCGGTTGTTGATGGAGAAAGGCTCGTGGCCGGCCACAATATACCGCGTGCCGTCTTTGTTGATATTGATAACAGGTGCCGGAGCAGAAAACGGATTTCTAAAATCGTTGAAACGGGTGAAGCCGGCTTGGAATTTATTGGTGTATTTGTTTCCGAAATTGGAGTTTAACTCCACCAACCAAGATTGAATTTCGTTGTTGATTTGATAACCCGCATTTTGAAATTGCAGGGTAATTTGATCTGGGCCTCTTCTGCCGATGGCGTTCGGGTTTGCCGGCAAATCACGAGAAGCATCCAAAAAATTATAGATAACTGCCAAACGGTGGTTCTGATTGATGTTCCAATCAATTTTCAGGATTCCTTTTGTAGATTCTGTATCGTGTTTGAATCTTTCAAAGGGTCCGGTTTGGTAGCCCAATCCGCCGAGCAATGAAGACACCAACTCGAGGTCAGACGCTTCTACTCTGGAAATATTAGAGCCGGATAAACCCGGTCTTGCTGCCAAGAAGTTTGATCCTAAATCTTCTCTTTCGTCCAATTCAAAATTGGCAAAGAAAAAAAGTTTGTTTTTGATGATAGGGCCGCCAAAACTAACACCGGTTTGAATTTGCGTCAAGTCCGGTACAAAAACTTTGTCACCCTCTACCTCATCACCGGTAAAGTTATCATCGCGGTAGAAAAAATAGGTAGTGCCGTGAAATTCGTTCGTGCCGCTTTTGGTCACAGCATTGACACCCGCGCCTGTAAAACCGGCTTGCGTAACATCGTAGGGAGCCAAAGAAACTTGGATTTGCTCTATGGCATCCAAAGAAATAGGTTGTGCATTGGTTTGCCCACCCGGTGTAGCTGCATCAAGTCCAAACGGATTGTTGAAAATAGAACCGTCCAAAGAAAAATTGTTAAACTGGTCATTTCTACCTCCGAAAGAGTTGCCTGTTGCTGTAGGCTCAAGCCGATAAAAGTCTTGCGCAGAACGCGAAATGGTAGGCAATCGGGACAGTTCTTTTCTACCAATGTTGGTTTCGGGTCCGGTGCGGTCGCTGTTGAAAGTGGTATTTCTACCGCCCGTGACCACTACCTCGGAAAGTTGCTCCGTGGCGGACGCCATCTGAACCTCCAGGTTGTAGGTTTGACCCAAGTCTAGAAAGACATCGGTTCGTTCAAAGTTTGTAAATCCCACATAGGATACCGTAATTTTGTAAGGGCCACCCACGCGCAGGTTGAGCAAATTGACTCGACCGTCTATGTTGGTCACCGTGCCGTAATTGGTACCCGTGGGAACGTGGATAGCTACCACTGTTGCGCCGGGAAGCGGCTCGTTGTTGTCATCCGTCACAACACCGCGAATGTTGGAGGTTGTGGTTTGGGCAAAAGAAATGATTGTACAGAGCAAAAGCCCTGAAAAGAGGAGTTTTTTAAACATTTTTGTTAGATTTAACGTTTGGTCTAACAAATGTATGTCAAAAAAAAAGCCATGCAACGCATGGCTTTATGTTTTTATTAACGTTTATTGTTAATTAATTGCCTCGGCAACAACTTCGAAAGGGAATTCAACAATTACAGATCTGTGCAGTCGGATAGAAGCCGTATGCTGCCCTGTAGTTTTGATAGTACCTCCGGGAATAGAAATGAATTTTTTTTCTATTTCGTGTCCGTTTTTAGCAAGTGCTTCGGCAACGTCTGCACTGTTGATAGAGCCAAATAGTTTTCCGGATCCACCGGCTTTAGAAGTCAATTTAATGTCTAAAGTCTTCAGGCTTTCGGCTGTTTTATTGGCTTGGTCAATGAGTTTTTGCTCTTTGAACGCTTGTTGTTTGAGGGTTTCTGTCAAAACTTTTCTAGCAGAAGGTGTTGCCATAATGGCAAAACCTTGAGGAATCAAAAAGTTGCGTCCGTAACCGTTCTTTACGCTTACGATATCATTCTTAAAACCGAGGTTTTCAACATCTTGTTTTAGTATCAGTTCCATGTCGGCTTTGTTTTTATTTTAATAAATCTGTTTCAAAAGGAACTAGGGCCAAGTGACGGGCTCTCTTAACGGCTTGCGCCACTTTTCTTTGGTATTTCAAAGAAGTTCCGGTAAGTCTTCTGGGAAGAATTTTTCCTTGTTCGTTTACAAAGCTCAAGAGAAAATCCGGGTCTTTATAGTCTATATATTTAATACCGGATCTTTTGAAACGACAATATTTTTTTACGGTTGCAGTTTCTATATTTAGCGGGGTCAAATAACGAATTTCACCCTCTTTTTTGCTGGAAGCTTGTTGCTCGATTACAGTAGTCTCTGACATGATGATTAGGCTTTAGCGGTTTGTAATTTTTTTCTTCTTTTCTCTGCCCAAGCCACAGCGTGCTTGTCTAGCTTAACCGTCAAAAAGCGCATGATGCGCTCGTCGCGTCTAAATTCAACCTCTAGAGGCAAGATGTGCTCTCCTGCGATTTGGAATTGGAACAAGTGGTAAAAGCCACTTTTTTTGTTTTGAATCGGGTAGGCGAATTTTTTGAGGCCCCAATCTTCTTTAGCGACAAATTCGCCACCGCGTGAAGTCAGAAAACTTTCAAATTTCTCTACTGTTTCCTTTATCTGGGTATCAGATAAAACGGGATTCAAAATGAAAACAGTTTCATAATGGTTCATAAAAAATGATTTTTAAAATGGTTTGCAAAATTAGTGCATTTGTTTGAATCCGCAAATCTTTTGCATAAAAAAACTTTTACAAAAATACGATGAAAATATTTACATTTAAAACAAGGCATCGAACAACCTAAAAGCAACTGTGTTATCTTTGCCAAAAAAAAGGATGCTCCAAATTTTCCGTTTCGCGCGTCAGAACACTTCTCTTTTACTTTTTGGGTTTTTGCTGACCTTCTTCTCCGGTTTCGGACAAACGTTTTTTATTTCGCTTTTTGTGCCTAGCATACAGCAGTATTTTCAAATATCCGATGGTTTTTTTAGCGGGTTGTATGCCTTGTCAACGGTTTTGAGTGCCGCAACACTTTCCTGGGTGGGCAAATATATCGATATGGTTCGCCTGCCGCGTTTCACCATTCGAGTCATGCTCGGACTTTCACTATCGCTGCTCTTTATCTCACAGACCTATTATTTACCCGTTTTGGTTTTGGCCATCTTTACCATGCGATTGTTTGGCCAGGGTTTGATGACGCATACCTCTTTGACATCTATGGGTAAATTTTTTGACGCCGACAGGGGAAAAGCCATCAGCCTGGCTGCTTTGGGACATCCGGCAGGAGAAGCTGTTTTTCCGATTCTCTTTGTTACACTCATTGCATTGGTAGGTTGGCGTATGAGTATGCTTATCGCCTCCCTGATGGTTTTTATGTTTATTCCGGTGGCTTTGTTTTTTCTTTTTAAAAATCGAGATTTTTCCCGGTTAAGAAAACTGTTGCCTTCTATCTCCAAAGACCCGGAAGAGATTAAAAAAGCACGGCCTTTGCAATTTCTCAAATCAAAGGCGTTTTGGATTTTGGCACCAAACAATTTTGCATCGGCGAGCATCGGTACAGCTTTTATTTTTTTTCAGCTCAAATTGGGGTTGACACGCGGTTGGAGCGAGGCGTTTATGGCTTCGAGTTTTGTGGCTTACGCACTAGCCGGCGCAAGCAGTTCCATAGTTGGTGGCTTGCTCACCGATCGGTTTTCTGCCAAGTCTATTTATCCTTTCACTTTAGTACCTTTTATGGTGGGTCTCATTTTATTCTTGATCGTTTCAGAAGCTTGGGTTTACCCTGCGTTTCTTGCAAGTATAGGTATGACGAACGGTTTTAGCAATCCGGTAAAAAATGCGGCGCTTGCAGAAATATACGGCACCAAATTCTTAGGAAGCGTGCGGAGTCTTTTTATCACGGTTATGATTTTTTCAACGGCTTTGGGACCTGTGGTGTTTGGCACCTTGTTAGACGCAAATGTTTCTTTTCAATTGCTGGGACTGCTCAGTTTGGCTGCAATGGTTTTGTGTACCCTCAACGCGCTCAGGATATACAAGTTATAAAAAATATAGGAAATTGGGTGTAATTAGTTAGAGGCCGTCCACTTTTTGGCCAAATCTTCGTAGTTGATTTCAAAGGCCGGTTTTTGAGGCTTTAAAATACCGTATCTAAAGTACTTTTGAAGTATGCTTTCAATCATAAAATCTTCTTCTTCAGATTCCGGGTGGTATTCTGTTTTCAAAGACAAATCAAACATGCCGGCTGTAGTGTTGTACCAAAATGCATTCCAACCACTTCGGTATGCTTTAATAAGATCATAGGTGGTTTGTCCGGTTTGGCGGTGAATGAGCTTCATGAGTATGCGCCCGTCTGTTCGGCTCATTTTTTTTAATTCGGCTTCAAATTCGTCTTCCATGTAATTTTGTACCAAGCGAATATATTTTTTCTTTTCGTATTTGGAATCGAACGCTTCGAGGCGTTCGTTTAAAACGACAAGTCTCTCGGCCGCTAACTTAGAATACGGATATACTTTGATGACCTTTCGTGTTAAATATGCCAAGCGTTTGGCGCGCGCTGCACTTTTGTTTTCAGAAACCGTCACTTCTTGCAGTGCAATCATTGGCACCAAAGTGGTATCGCGGACAAGTGTATCCTGACGAGGGGTTACTTGCGCGGTGAGCAAGTTACCGACCAACAAAATTGCAATCGCGATAAGTGTGCGCATTTCATAGAGTTTGAATCACAAAATTAAGTAAATTTTACAGACCAAATTGTTAATTCTTACAGAGTTGTCTATCTTCGCTCAAATTTTTAAAAACCATGAGCAAAAAGAGCATTCTCAATAAAAAATCTTTAACATTTTTAGAAAAATACCTCAATAACGCTTCGCCCACCGGTGCGGAATACAGTGGTCAGAAAATCTGGATGGAATATTTGAAACCCTATGTGGATACTTTTATCACGGATAATTATGGAACTGCCGTAGGCATTATCAATCCGGATGCGTCATTTAAGGTAGTCATTGAAGGGCATGCTGATGAAATTTCTTGGTATGTGAATTACATCACAGATAACGGACTCATTTATGTCATTAGAAACGGCGGCAGCGACCACCAAATTGCTCCTTCAAAAAAAGTAAATATACACACAAAAAAAGGCTTGGTAACCGGTATTTTCGGATGGCCGGCTATCCATACACGAAACCGCGGCAAAGAGGAAGCACCCGCTTTGGATAATATTTTTATAGACGTGGGTTGTAAAAACAAAAAAGAAGTGGAAGCACTTGGCGTGCATGTAGGCTGTATGATTACCTATCCGGACACCTTTTTTGTGCTCAACAAAAACTATTTTGTCTGTCGGGCATTAGACAACAGAATGGGCGGGTTTATGATAGCTGAAGTGGCCCGATTGCTGCACGAAAACCATAAAAAATTGCCCTTTGGGCTATACATTACCAACTCTGTGCAGGAAGAAATTGGACTTCGCGGTGCCGAAATGATCACACATACCATCAAGCCCCATGCGGCCATTGTGACCGATGTCTGCCACGATACCACTACGCCGATGATTGAGAAAAAAAGAGAAGGAGAAACAGAAATTGGAAAAGGTCCGGTGATTTCTTATGCGCCGGCCGTGCAACACAAGGTGCGCGATTTGATTATAGAAACCGCCGAGCGCGAAAAAATTCCGTTTCAACGTCTTGCTTCCTCGCGCGCTACCGGCACCGACACCGATGCGTTTGCTTACAGTAACGGCGGTGTGCCATCAGCACTTATTTCGCTGCCTTTGCGCTATATGCATACCACGGTTGAAATGGTGCATAGAGATGATGTAGAAAACGTCATCAAACTGATTTATGAAAGTTTGTTGCAGATAGAAAACGGACAGTCTTTTAGCTACTTTGATTGATTTTAGAAAGGTGTCATACAACTGTAAACCGAAATCTTTAAAAGCATTTTAGGGTTACAAAAACTGAATTTTGTCAAATAATGTGAGTTCGGCATAAGAAAACAAGAAATCACAGCTTATTATCTGAGAACAAACGCGTCAATCATTTATGTTCATTTTCTTTGCTTGTCCAACCCTTCGACTACGCTCAGGGTGACGACGAACCAAAAGAAAGGACACTTTTACGAGGTATTTTTGCTGTGCAAAAGCTTGCAAAGCTCCGCGCTGCTAAAGTTTAATCGATATTTCTATTAGGTTTTTTATAAAAATAATATAGAACAGGCGTTAAATACTTTGCAGATGGGTTTTAGCCCCTTCCCAACCGATGATGGCTGTTTTTCTTGTGTTGCCCCACCTATACTCGCCAAACATTCCGGTTGATTGGATAACCCGGTGACAAGGGATCAGAAAAGCAATCGGATTGCTTCCTATGGCTGTACCCACTGCTCTTGAAGCCTTTTGATTGTTGATTTTATTCGCAACCGCACCATAGGTTGTCAATTGGCCCATCGGAATTTTTAAAAGTGTTTGCCACACCTTGAGTTGAAAATCTGTCCCTTTTAAATGTAGTTTTATCGCTTTTAACCGGCTCCAATCTTTCGTAAAAATATAGCGAGCATTTTGTTGCGCTTCATCTAACTGCTGTTTGAAACGCGCATTTGGAAAAAGGCTTTGCAGGTGTTGAAATGCAACAGATGCATCTTCGGAAAAAGCCATAAAACAGATGCCTTTTTCTGTAGAAGCTACCAAAATGTTTCCAAAAGGACTATCGGCAAAACTGTAGTTTACAGCTAAGTTTTTCCCTCCGTTTTTATATTCGGCGGGGGTCATGCCTTCAATGTTAACGAACAAATCGTGTAAACGACCTGTGCCCGAAAGCCCTGTTTGGTAAGCCGCTTCAAAAAGCGTAGCTTGATTTTCTTTTAAAAGTCTTTTGGCGTATTCGACTGTTGTGTATTGCAGAAATTTCTTTGGACTTGTACCTGCCCAATCGCTGAAAAGTCGTTGAAAATGAAACGGGCTCAGGTGTACTTTTTCTGCAACTTCGTCCAGATTGGGTTGTATTTTAAAATTTTGTTTAATATACGCAATTGCCTCTGCAATTCGGTTGTAGTTGATTTGTTGCTGGTTCATTATTTCAAATTTTATGGCAAAATTGGTAAGAAGTTTGTGCTTATAAAATCCGAAACTTGCTCATTTTTTGCTTGTCAAGTTTTTGAAGGTATTGTTAGAAGTATTGAGGCGAGATTCTTATTTTAAATCCTTCAAAAGCTCGTACTTTTTCTGTTTTTCTTGCCATCGCTTTATCGCATATTGTTGCATATCCTCTATCTTGTCTTTTTCATCGACGATTTCAAAACCCAAAAGTGATTCTATGATGTCTTCAAGTGTTGTAATGCCGTCCATGCCACCATACTCATCCACAATTAACGAAATGTGTTCTTTTCTGTGAAGCATTTCTTCCCAAGCGTCAAATAAGGTCATGTTTTCTGGAAAGTGAACAATATCTCTTTTGATGTCTTTTAATTTCATATTGAATTGGTCTTCAGCTAATTTTTCAAAAACAAGTTCTCTAAATATATAGCCGGTAACATTGTCTTTATTATCTTGAAAAATAGGGATTCTTGAAAAATGTAAAAATTCTTTATTCTTCAAAAAATCCTCTAAAGTCATGTCCTCATTTGCCGTCACCACAACGATTCTGGGTGTCATTACCTCCTTTATTTTAAGACTTTTTAGTTTTATAAGATTTTGTATGATTTTGTTTTCTTTGTCTGCAAAAATACCTTCCTGTGTACCAATGCTTGCCAAAGCAGATATTTCTTCTCTGCTCGTGGTAAGCTCGGTTTTACTTCTTGACAACATTTTTGTCAAAATGGATGAAATCCATACTAAAGGATACGTAATGAAAATCATACCCTTTATGATTTTAGAAGAGATATTCACCAGCTCTTTGTTGTAGTTTGCACCTAGTGTTTTGGGGATGATTTCTGTGACAACTAAAATGAGTATCGTTAAAACGGCAGACACAATGCCGAAATAGGCCTCACCAAACACTATTGTTGCTTGAGCACCTACTCCTGCGGCACCTACGGTATGGGCTACTGTGTTTAGTGAAAGGATAGCTGACAGTGGTTTGTCAACATCTTCTTTTAGCCCAAGCATTGTTTCAGCCCTTTTGTCTCCATTTTCTACTTGTGATCTTAGAAAAGAGATGGGCGTCGATAATAATACGGCCTCCATTACAGAGCATAAGAAAGAGATGAATAAGGCAATAAAGAGATAGAATAGTAAAAGTGCCATACTGACGGTTTGTGTATTGTTTTACTGTATCGTTATTTTATGCAAAAATACCGCAAACGGATCGATGTTTGGTGTAGTTGTGGTTTAGAAATACGAGGCTTTTCGATCAGAGGTAAAGCTAACAAAAAACTACAAAATTTTGAATCGACAGCCTGTCTAACAATGAGTTACACACGGTGTTGTTTTGCATTATTTTTTTTCAATTATTTTCTTCAGGTCGTCAATACTTTTTACAACGTCTTTCAAATCTTTTTCTATCAAATAACTTTGCTTTTTATGATGATTTAAATCCAATATTATTTTTTCCGAAAATTTCATTTTAAAACAATCTTCATAATCCAATTGAACCATAAATTTATCTGGATTTTTATCAAAAAAACTTGAAGTCGACGATATGTAAGTTTCTATCATTTTTTTTGGGGGATAGAAATCAATTTTATCATTGAAAATTGTCGAATTAATAGTTTCTTCTTTCTTTCCAAGTTCAAAGTCTGGTGTAACTTTAACCTTAACATTTAATGCTGGTGTCTTTCCTATATTTTCAAGTTCAAAGTGTAAATCGCCTTTCGGGCTTTTAAAGTCAGCTACTATATATGGTCGTCTTTCTAAATACGATTCCATTTTCATTCGCTCTAACATTTCCCAAGTGAAAACTACATAGAAATAGGTCAGTAATGTAAGTCCAAAATTTAAATAATTTCCAGAATTTAAGTCCGCTTTTTCTGTTATTGCCAAAACAAAAAAAGCGATAAATATTATTGCAGGAATAATGTATTTAAAAACTGTTTTCATAATGCATTACAACTACATCATATCCCCAAAAAACACGGCGTTCATCAGTAGTTTGTTGGTGCCATACCAAAAAGCCCTAAAATTGGTATTGTCTGTAAAACCGACAATCGTTCCGCTTCCCATCGTTTTTATTTTGACCGGAACGGTGTTTTTGATGAGCTTGGCGTTTTCCTTGGATATGTAACCGCTTATCAAAGGATTGGCTGTGTATTGCAGCGGATTGTTGTAGCTCTGTTCATCTGCTTTTACAAAAATGGTCGTGTTTCTAAACATCGGGATGCGGTTGTTTTTGTATCCAAAATTAATGGGATGTGAACGATCGATACGCACATCGAATATGGCACCAAAAATACCTTGTGCGCCACGGTAGTCGTCTTTTTGTTCAAAATTGATGGTTTTTGCCACCAAAGGTTCCGAAACAAAGTCCATTTCCATCAATTTGCTTGAATTGAGCCAACGCAAAGTATTTTGATATGCAATTAAAGTGCCTCCATCGCGCACCCACCGTTCTAGGGTTTTAGATTGATTTTCACTAAAAATGCGACCAAAAGAATTTGCTACAATCAAGGTTGTATAATCCCAAAGGTTGGCGCGGTCAAAATCTCGGGTATCCAGCTTGGTGATTTTCATGTCATAACGTTGGTCAAACAAATGCCAGATTTCACCGGCATCATAACTATCCACCCCGTCTCCAACCAACAAGGCCACCTTTTTATGCGAAACATTCTGAAAAAACCGGCTTCCCAAATCAATGCCCACAGGCGTAAGCCCGGTGCCGACACCTTCAAAAACCACGTGGCTGTCGGCGGCTGTTTGCTGAAGAAAATCGTAGAGTGTATCTGTGCTCAAAGGCTGGTTATGGGTTTGTATCATCAAAGTGCCATAGTCATAGCTTTTCCCATTTAGGGTAAATTGTTTCAAAGCCGTTTTGACAATGAGTTTCTTTTCCAGAAGTGCATTGAGCGCTTTAGGTGAATAGTATTCATGCCATTCCATAAGATAGGCATAGTTGCTTTTTGCAGTAACTTTCCCTTGCAGTGGCGGTGCATCGGCTATCTCGGCACCCAACTGCGCTGTGGAGGTCACGTCTGCCCTATCCATATTGAAAGCATGTGCAAAAGACCAGGCAGAAATATCGTAGAACAAGCTGTCTTCAAATTGGGTTCTGTCTTCAAAAATACCTTGAATCAACCTGTAATTGTTCTGATTGGTTGGCACTGCATAAGCATATCCTTTTTTGAAATTTTTACCCGATGCGCTAAAATCATTGTTTATTTCATGTACTTTTATTTTATGCCTCAAAAGCACTTCTGCAAGCGCGGCCGTTTTGGAATAGTCTTTAGAGTCGCCAAAAACGATGGCTTTTACTTTATCTTTTGCGGCAAGGTTTCGGCTATCTGCAAAAAAAGTGCGTTGGTGCTCCAGCAACTTTATGCGCATGTTCTTTCCGGCTTCCAAAGTGGACAAGGCGGCGGTAAACTGATTGCGAATGGTGAAAGGAAATGTCAACAATCCGTTGGCGGTTTCCTGCGCGTGACCTCTTGAGCTGGCTTGCTCAAAAAGAATACCTATGGCGCCATTAACATCCGGATAGGTCGAACCTTTGCCGTAATAAAAATCGTCATAACTCTCTTCTGTATAGTACATAGAACCGATTTTGTCCAAGGCTTTAGCATGGAAGGTTCCTATTTCTGCGGTTAATTCCTGATTTGATTTTGGCGTCAGCGGATGCGTGCGCGACGGTATGCCGGGTTGAAAGAAGAAAGTGGCATTGGTTCCCATCTCGTGGTGGTCTGTGAGTACATTGGGCATCCAACTCCTAAAAGTTTTGATACGTATTTTAGATTCGGGCAACTGCACGGGAAGCCAATCTCTATTCATGTCAAACCAGTAGTGATTGGTGCGTCCGCCGGGCCATACCTCTCTGTATTCACGGTCATTGGGATCCGGATTTACGTTTTTTGCCTTGTTGGTGTTTGCCCAATATGAAAATCGTTGAAGCCCATCCGGATTGAAAGAGGGGTCAAACAAAATGACTGTATTGTTGAGCAAATCATCTATCTCAGGCCCTTGTGCGGCTGCCAAATAGTAGGCCACCAACAGGCCGGCATTGGCACCACTGGGTTCGTTGCCGTGTATTGAAAAGCCCTGATACACCACGAGCGGCATTTCGGACAGGTTGAGGCTGCTTCCGGCTGGCTCTATGAGTTGAAGGTGCTGCGTCCGGATTTGTTCAATATTTTGATGGTTTTTAGGTGCGGTAATGGTCAGTAAAATCAAAGGCCGGTCTTCGTAATTGGTGCCTCTGTTCTCTAGGGTAATGCGATCCGAACTCGCCGCCAAAGTTCGCATATACATCAGCAACTGGTCGTGAGAAACGTGCCAAGTACCTACTTGATAGCCCAAAACACTTTCGGGTGTGGGAATTTCGGGGTTGTAAGTGACGTCTTGGGGCAAGTAGTAATTGATGTCGGGCACTTGTGCCTGTGCAAAACTTGAACAAATAAGTAGGAGGAGTAAGGTTAATTTTTTCATGTGTTTATTTTTATGGTTATTAAGAGGTCACTTTGAACGCCCCAAATAATCATGCTCCTGTGTGCAAAATTTTTACATGGGCGTTTCATTGGGTTATATTTAGTTTGTTAAAAATAAAAAAACCACCTGAATTGATATCAGATGGCTCTGTAATTGGGTAAGTTTTAACAAAAAATTAAATGTCTTCAAATTTAATATCTGTAAAGTTTTTTGGAACATCGGTTACTTCGTCCAGTGTTTCTGCATCATGGTCTTCGCCTTCGCGTTTAAAATCTTTCTGATGCCTTTCACTGATGACCTCTTCTCCCTTTTCGTTGTAAACAAAATCGGTCATTTCTTTTAAAATTTCCTGAAAGGGTTCAAAGTCTTCTTTATACAGGTAGATTTTGTGTTTCTGATAGCGAAACGAACCATCGTCGTGTGTAAACTTTTTGCTTTCTGTCAAGGTCAGGTAGTAGTCTCCGGCGCGCGTAGATCTCACATCAAAAAAGTAGGTTCTTCTGCCGGCTCGGAGTACTTTAGAGAAAATTTCTTCTCTGTCATTGTCTCTGGTATCTTTTTCACTCATAATCCTTACATCTTAATGGTTAATAATGTTTTTTAGCTATCAAAAGTGAAAAAATTTGTCAAGCTATGCAAAAAAAATCACGAATCTTTTTCAGAAAGTTGCTTTTCGTACAGATTTTTGTAGTAACCCTCCGTTTTAATAAGCTCATTGTGTGAACCTTCCTGTATAATTTGTCCCGCATCAAGTACAATAATCTTGTCGGCATTTTTGGCAGATGAAACCCGATGACTCACAATCACCGTGGTGATGCCGGAGGCTATTTTGAGAATGTTGCTGAGAATTTCCTCTTCGGTCTCTGTGTCAACGGCAGAAAGACAATCGTCCAACAATAAAATTTTTGGTTTTCTGATGAGTGCTCTGGCTATGGAAAGTCGCTGTTTTTGACCACCGGAAAGCGTGATGCCACGCTCGCCCAACACGGTTTCGTATTGATTTTTGAAAGTGAGGATGTTGTGGTGTATGTGCGCATATTTTGCATAGGCTTCAATTTCAGCATCGTCTGCATCTACGTTTCCAAACCGAATGTTGTTTCTGATGGTATCTGAAAACAAAAAGGCGTGTTGTGGCACTGCGCCTATGTTTTTTCTCAAAGAATCCAGATGCATTTCTTTTACATTCTTATCATCGATGCAAACCGCACCGGCTGACACATCATAGGTACGCGAAATCAAATCGAGTACGGTGGATTTTCCGGAGCCTGTTTTGCCTAAAATGGCCAAGGTTTTTCCGGCAGCAACTTCAAAACTAATATTTTTTAAGGCTGTAATGTGGGTATCGTCGTAGGTAAACGTCACGTTTTTAAAACTGATTTTTCCTACAATATTTTCAGGAATATCTGTTTGGCTCACAATATCGGGTTTCACTTCCAAAAACTCATTGATGCGCTTTTGAGAAGCTTCTGCCCGCTGCACTATAGACGACACCCAACCCACTGTGGCGACCGGCCAGGTAAGCATGTTGACATAAATCAGAAACTCTGCCAACATACCAATATTTTGAATTTTCCCGTCTATATAGATCTTACCGCCCAACCAAATTACAACCACGTTGCTAATGCCAATTAAAAGTACCATCAACGGGAAAAACAAGGCTTGCACCTTGGCCAAATCGAGGTTTTTTTGTAGGCTCTCATTGGCCAAAACCACAGATTGTTTGTGCGTTTGATCTTCTAACACATAGGCCTTTATGACTGAAATTCCTGAAAAAGTTTCTTGAGAAAAAGTAGAGAGTTTGGAGAGAAATTGCTGTACTATCGTACTTTTTTTGTGAATGTTCCTGCTGAGTTGATAAATAGAATAAGACAAAATCGGCAGAGGAATTAAAGTGTAGAACGTAAGCATGGGGTTTTTGTAAAACATAAGCGGCACCACGATGACAAAGAGTATGCCTGTTTGTATGCTGTACATCAATGCCGGACCTGCAAACATGCGCACTTGCCCAACGTCTTCACTGATGCGACTCATCAAATCGCCGGTTCTGTTTTTTTTATAAAAATTCAGCGAAAGTTTTTCATAGTGCTGAAAAATCTCATTCTTCAAGTCAAATTCAATATAGCGAGAAACATTAATGATGTATTGCCGCATGGCGTAGGTAAAAATACCTGAAAGCGCCGTAGCAGTTAAAATCAGAAATATATTCCAAGCCAATTCACTTTTAACCAAGGCCGTGTCTGTGAGCAACCCATTTGAATAATCTTCTACCGCGTCTAGTATTTTACCAATACTCACAGGCATCACTAACGAAAACACCCTTGCGAGTATCGTGATAAACAAACCGATGATGAGTTTGGTTCTGTATTTGTAAAAATATTTATTGAGATGCTTTAAGGCTTTCATGCTGCTTCTTTGACCCGGCAAAGCTACGAAATTTGACAAGGGATAAAACCACTTGGTTTGGCGTAAATTTTAAGAAAACGTTCAAAAGTATAAAAATCAATAAGCAAAAAACCATTTTAACGCCACCCAAAGCGACTTCTCAATCAAAAAACACTTCACTTAACCAAAATATAAAAGCTGTGCAAGGTAATTTACAGGCAAAATAATTACTTTTGCACACTAATTAACCTACTGTAAAGTTCTTTTCCATGCTCAACAGACGACAGCTCCGCGTAAAAGTCATGCAAACGCTTTATGCCATGCATTTGTCAGGTTCCGACAACCTCAACAGCCAAAAGAAGTTTTTGAACAAGAGTATGGAAGACATGGAAATCTTGTACTACCTACTCATAGACCTGCTCTATCAGTTACATGTTTTGCACGAAGATCAGTATCAAAAAACCTTGAAAAAACACATCCCTGTAGAATCTGACAAATTTATCAGTAAGAAGTTTTTGAATAACGCCGTGCTAAACTTAGTGAGAAACAGCGAAGTCTTAGCCGAAAAAACGACCTCGCTTAAATCAAACTTTTGGAAATCGCACGAAGAATACGTGCGCCTGATTTATGACAAGGTCATTGCTTCGGATTGTTATCTGCAATACATTCAGAGCACAGAAACGGATTTTAATAAGGACAAAGAATTTATCGCTACTCTATATTCGGAAGTAATTGCACCCGACGAAAAATTATATGAATTCTTGGAAGACAACAACCTCACTTGGATTGACGATTTGCCGTTGGTCAATACTTTTTTGTTGCGTCAAATTAAATCGCTCACGCCAGCCAAGCCCGATAATAAATTGATTATCAAACTTTTTAAAGATGAGGATGACCGAAAGTTTGCTATGGAGTTGTTGGAAAAAGTAGCGCTCAATGCCGTCGATTTTGATAAAGAAATTGAAGGCCATACACCCAATTGGGACAAAGATCGCATAGCCGAGGTAGATACGGTGCTCATTCGGATGGCTCTGTGCGAATTTTTAAAATTCCCGTCTGTGCCCACGCGTGTCACCATCAACGAATATATAGAAATTGCCAAAGAATACGCCACGCCAAAAAGTAGCATCTTCCTAAACGGTTTATTAGACACTTTGGAGAAAAAGTACCAAAAAGAAAATCGCATTCAAAAGGTCGGACGCGGTCTGCTATGATTTTATTTTTTTATATCTTTGGAAACTAATTATTAATCCGATAAAACATCTATTATGAAAAGGAAAATCTTTATGTTGAGTTCTCTTTTGGTTTTGGTCTTTTCGCTTTCATGTAAAGAAAATGCCTCCTCAAAAATCAATCAAGAAAACCTTAACGCCGTTCAGCAAGAAACTGCCAAAGCCGGTGAATATCCACAATTTACTTTCGATAAAACCGAACACGATTTTGGCACCATCAATGAGGGCGATATCGCAAAGACTACTTTTAAATTTACCAACACAGGTAAAAGCCCGCTTATCATAGCACGTGCATTGGGCAGTTGCGGTTGTACCGTTCCCAGCTATCCAAAAGAAGCCATTGCTCCCGGTGAATCCGGAGAAATTCAAGTAGCTTTCGACTCTAGCGGCAAACCCAATCTACAACAAAAAGTAGTCACACTTTTTGCCAATACAGAAAAGGGCAAAGAGTTGCTTAAAATAAAAGCTGTTGTCACTCCTGATCCAAACAAAGCAGCCTCTTACCAAAACAACCCTATTAACTAAAACAACATGCAAGGACTTGGAAGTTTTTTACCGCTCATCTTAATTTTTTTCGTGATGTATTTTTTTATGATACGTCCGCAGATTAAGCGACAAAAACAAGAAAAACAATTTTTATCCGGTATCAAAAAAGGTGATCGAATTGTCACCAAAAGCGGATTACACGCCAAAGTGCTCGATTTTGGAGACAACGAAGAATCCTTGATTTTGGATATAGGCGCAGGAAAAGCAAAGTTTGAACGATCTGCCATTTCTATGGAAATGAGCGTCAAAGCAAACAAGCCCGCAGAAGAAAAAAAGTAGCATTATACCTACATCAAAAAAAACCACCCAAATACCGGGTGGTTTTTTTGTATAACCTAGTGCCACTTTATCGCTTTTATTTCAAATTCAAATAGTCAACAGCTACTTGGGTGTAAGCTTTTACGCCGGTAATCATTCCGCTTTCGTCTATAAAAAAATCAGGCGTGTGGTGCGAGGGCGCATCAGATTCTTTCATGCTGAGTGGCGTACCGCCTACAAAAAAGTAAAAACCCGGCACTTCTTTTTGGAAGAAAGAAAAATCTTCAGCACCTGTTATGGCCGGTACTAAATTTACGTGTTCTTTTCCGGCTACTTTTTCTAAACTCGGCAACATTTTAGCTGTCAAATCAGGGTCGTTGTAGGTAATCAATGCACCATCGCTGATAGAAACCGTCGCTTCGGCGCGGTAGGCTTTAGCAATGGTAGTCACCATTTCTTTCATCCGATCGTTGAGTTTTTTCTGCATGTCGTAGTCAAGCGTACGGATGGTGCCCACAATCTGTGCAGATTCGGGGATAATATTGTTTCGAATACCGGCATTTATCATCCCCACAGATACAACAGCCGCTTCTTTAGTAAGTTGGGCTTCGCGGCTCACCAAAGTTTGCAAACCGTTGATAATTTGCGCCGACACCATGATAGGATCTACGCTGTTCCAAGGTGTAGAACCATGAGCCTGTTTGCCTTTTACAATGATTTCATAGCGCTGAGCGGCTGCCATGGCTCCGGCAGGTTTGTAGTTGATTTTCCCCACATGGGTCCCGGAACTGATATGGATGCCAAAAATGGCGTCAACCTTAAATGTTTTTAACACACCTTCTTTAACCATCAATTTGGCTCCGCCTTCTTCACCCGGAGGTGCACCTTCTTCGGCAGGTTGAAATATAAATACCACATTGCCTTTTAGGTCATTTTTCATCTTGCTTAAAATCTCAGCGGCACCCATCAACATGGCCACGTGCGTATCGTGACCACAAGCGTGCATCACACCGCTTTCTTTGCCGTTATAGATGGCTGTAACATTCGATTTGAAAGGCAAATCTACGCGTTCGGTAACCGGCAGGGCATCCATATCTGCGCGCAAGGCGACGGTTTTTCCGGGCTTATCACCTTTCAACACGCCCACCACACCGGTTTTTGCAATGCCTGTGTGCACCTCAATCCCAAGACTTTCAAGGTGTTTGGCAATTTTTTCGGCTGTTTTAAACTCGCGGTTAGACAATTCTGGATTTTCATGAATATCGCGTCGCCAATCTATAACTTTGGTTTCAATGGCATCCGCATAGGTCGCAATTTTTTTGTCTGTTGACTGTGCAACTGAAGCCAGCCCGAGTGAGAGCGATAGTAATAAAAAACATTTCTTCATTTTAAAAATATTTAAGGTTTAGAAAATCATTTTGTAATCTTGGTTTTGTAACTGTAAAATGGCGGTCATGGCGGAGAGTGCTACCATGACATCCGGGTTTCTCTTTTCGGGAGTGATACCTCTGTGTGCTGCGGTTTGCCCGCATAAAATAATTTGTGCATCGGCAGCTTTCAGTTGTTGGATCAAGGCTGTATTTGGATTTTTGATTCCGTGTTTCTCCATATAAGCTTCATCATTCAAAACAGTATCGAATGCTCCACCGTGTACAACCAAGGCAACATGGAGCTGAGACAACGGAATGCCGGCATCGGTATGCATGTTCAGAAATCGGGCGGCCGTGTTAAAAAACGGATGTACTTGTGATTTTTCAGTTGATGCATCTACCATATCAAACAAAACTCGAAAAACCTGCGCCTTGTCGGTTTTAAATTCGGGTTGGTCAACACGGTAAAATTTGCCAAAGTCGGGCACAGCAACTCCGGCAGTTTGTGTTTGAGAAAAACCAATAAGGCAACTCAAACAAAATGAGATCATTAAAAAAGTCTTTTGCATAATTTCAAGTATTTGTGAGTCTAAATATAGTAAAACAAATTTGCTGTGTATAAAAAATGACAAATCCTTTTTAAAAAGACTTGGGTAATGATTAATTTCACCCACTTTAATTTTAGTTCACCTTTGGAAGATATCATAACAAGCCTAAACGAAGCACAACGGCAACCGGTGGTTCATAAAGAAGGACCGCTCATGGTCATAGCCGGTGCAGGTTCCGGAAAAACCCGGGTACTCACCTACCGCATTGCCTATTTGATGCATCGTGGGGTAGATGCTTTTTCAATACTTGCGCTCACTTTCACCAACAAAGCTGCCCGAGAAATGAAAAACCGAATTGCTACACTGGTTGGCGTCTCAGAAGCCAAAAATCTTTGGATGGGTACTTTTCACTCCATTTTTGCTAAAATTCTTCGGTTTGAAGCAGATAAACTTGGTTTTCCGTCTAATTTCACCATTTATGACACCCAAGACAGCGTTCGGCTCATTACGTCAATTATCAAAGAAATGAATTTGGACAAAGATGTGTATAAACCCAAACAGGTTTTTCAGAGGATTTCAGCATACAAAAACAATTTGATTACCGTCAAGGCTTATTTCAACAACCCCGAACTGCAAGAAGCAGATGCCATGGCAAAGCGTCCGCGATTGGGCGAAATTTACCACAACTACGTGGAGCGATGCTTCAAAGCCGGTGCCATGGACTTTGATGATTTACTGCTGCGCACCAATGAGTTGCTGTCTCGTTTTCCGGAAGTTTTAATGAAATATCAAAATCGCTTTCGGTATATTTTGGTAGATGAGTATCAGGATACCAACCATTCGCAATATTTGATTGTGAAGATGCTGTCCGATCGCTTTCAGAACATCTGTGTGGTTGGCGATGATTCTCAAAGTATTTACGCATTTCGCGGTGCAAATATTCAGAATATTTTCAATTTTCAGCGCGATTATGAAAACGTAGCCGTTTACAGGTTGGAACAAAACTACCGTTCTACAAAAAACATCGTAGAAGCGACTAACAGTCTGATTGAAAAAAACAAACAAAAGCTCGATAAAACCATCTGGACAGCCAATGACGAAGGCGACAAAATCCTTGTAAAAAGACTGCTTACCGATGGTGAAGAAGGGCGGTATGTGGCGAATTCTATTTTTGAAACCCAAATGCAACTACAGCTTCGAAACCGTGATTTTGCCGTGTTGTATCGGACGAATGCCCAATCCAGATCTCTTGAAGACGCCCTGCGAAAACACAACATTCCCTATCGCATTTTTGGCGGACTTTCTTTCTACCAGAGAAAAGAAATTAAAGACGTACTGGCCTATTTGAGACTCATTATCAATCCTAAAGATGAGGAAGCTTTGATGCGCATCATCAACTATCCGGCTAGAGGTATTGGAAATTCAACCCTCGAAAAACTGACCGTCGCTGCCAACCACTACAAGAGATCTATCTTTGAAGTCATTCAACACCTCGACAAAATAGACCTCAAAATCAATTCGGGTACTCGGCAACGCTTGGAGGATTTTGTAACCATGATTCTCAGTTTTCAAGTGCTCAATCAAACCTATAACGCATTCGATTTGGCGTCACATGTAGTCCGAAAAACCGGACTCTTACAAGAGTTGAAAAAAGATGGCACGCCCGAAGGCATTTCGCGAATCGAAAACATAGAAGAGTTGCTCAACGGACTCAAAGACTTTATAGAAGGCCAACAAGAAATTGAAGGCATGACGGGTTCGCTTACCGAATTTTTGGAAGATGTGGCATTGGCATCAGACCTCGACAAAGGTGGCGAACACGAAGACCGCGTTTCTCTGATGACGGTACACATGGCCAAAGGTCTCGAATTTCCCTACGTTTATGTAGTGGGCATGGAAGAAGATTTGTTTCCAAGCGCCATGAGCATGAATACGCGTTCGGAACTTGAAGAAGAGCGAAGGTTATTTTACGTAGCCTTGACCCGCGCCGAGAAAAAAGCCGTGATCACTTTTACACAATCGCGCTACAGATGGGGCAAGCTCACAGACGCTGAGCCAAGCCGGTTTATAGAAGAAATAGACAGCCAATATTTAGACTACCAAGACTTCGACAAAAAACCGTCTTTTAGGGGTTTTCAAAACGATATTTTTGGCGAGCCCGATTTGTCTAAACTACGACTTAAAAAACCTGTTTCCGGCGAACCTCCAAAAGGTCCAAACGAAAACCAACTGCGAAAGTTGCGAAAAATAAAACCCGAAATTGGCCAATCGCAAACCAACAATTTATTTGACAACAAATTGACCGTAGGCAACTTGGTATTGCACGAAAGATTTGGCAAAGGGGAAGTGGTGCAAATTGAAGGGGTTGGGAGCGATCAAAAAGCCGAAATCAAATTTGAAGTTGGTGGATTGAAGAAAATTTTATTGCGGTTTGCCAAGTTGAAAGTTATCGGATAGCATCAACCCATCATACCTTCCAATATTTCTATAGCGGCTTCGCTAATTTTTGTGCCCGGGCCAAAAACGGCTGCCACACCGGCATCGAACAAAAAAGGATAGTCTTGTTGCGGAATAACCCCGCCCACAATCACCATAATATCTTCTCTTCCATATTTTTTCAGGGCTTCAATCACCTGTGGAACCAAGGTTTTATGACCCGCCGCAAGTGAAGACACGCCGAGTATATGCACGTCGTTTTCCACGGCTTGTTTGGCGGTTTCAGCAGGTGTCTGAAACAAAGGCCCCACATCCACATCAAAACCCAAGTCGGCATAACTGCTCGCCACCACTTTGGCGCCGCGGTCGTGCCCGTCTTGGCCCATTTTGGCAATCATAATTCGAGGTCGGCGGCCTTCTTGTTCGGCAAACCGATCTGACAATTGCCGTGCCTTTTCAAAAGATGGATCCTGTTTCATTTCTCTTTTATAAACGCCACTGACCGTTTCATTTTGAGCCTGGTGTCTGCCATACACTTTTTCTAGTGCGTAGGAAATCTCGCCCAAAGTTGCCCTAGCACGTGCCGCTTTTACACTCAAAGCTAACAAATTTTCCCGATTTGATGTCGATGCAGCTGTCAATTCGTCTAAAAGTTTGACGACCTGCTCCTCGTCTCTCAACGCTTTTACGGATGCCAATCGTTTGAGTTGGGCTTCCCTTACCGCTTGGTTGTCAACTTCCAAAATTTGTATAGTCGATTCCTCGTCAGATTGGTATTTATTTACTCCAACTATAATATCTTTTTCGCTGTCTATTTTGGCCTGTTTGCTTGCGGCCGCCTCTTCTATGCGGAGTTTTGGAATACCGGCTTCCAAAGCCTTGGTCATCCCGCCCATTTCTTCAATTTCACGAATCAGTGCCCAAGCTTTATCGGCTATGTCGGCAGTAAGCGATTCTACAAAATAACTCCCTGCCCATGGATCCACGGTTTTGGTAATAAAGGTTTCTTCTTGAAGAAACAATTGCGTATTGCGTGCTATACGCGCCGAAAAATCGGTAGGCAAGGCAATGGCTTCATCCAAGGCATTGGTGTGTAGCGATTGCGTACCGCCAAATGCCGCTGCGGCAGCTTCTATACAGGTGCGTGCCACGTTGTTGAAAGGATCTTGTTCGGTAAGGCTCCATCCACTGGTTTGGCAATGGGTGCGGAGCATCAGCGATTTGTCCGATTTGGGTTTGAATCCCTTGATGAATTTGGCCCAAAGCAAACGCGCGGCACGCATCTTGGCAATTTCCATAAAATGGTTCATTCCGACAGCCCAGAAGAAGGAAATTCGCGGGGCAAAGTCATCAATAGAAAGTCCGGCCGCTAAACCTGCTCTAATATATTCCAAACCGTCTGCCAAAGTATAAGCCAGTTCAATATCTGCTGTGGCGCCTGCTTCTTGCATGTGGTATCCGGACACGCTGATAGAATTAAATTTTGGCATATGCTTGGCCGTATATGCAAAAATATCTGAAACAATACGCATAGAAGGTGCTGGCGGATAAATATAGGTATTGCGCACCATAAATTCTTTTAAAATATCGTTCTGTATGGTTCCGGATAGCTTGTCCGGAGATACGCCTTGTTCCTCTGCCGCCACTATGTAGAAAGCCATAATAGGCAAAACGGCACCATTCATGGTCATAGATACCGACATTTCGTCTAAAGGAATCTGATTGAAAAGAATTTTCATGTCCTCAACGGTATCGATGGCAACGCCGGCCTTGCCCACATCGCCCACCACCCTTTCGTGGTCGCTGTCGTAACCCCTGTGTGTGGCCAAATCAAAAGCTACGGAAAGTCCTTTTTGACCGGCTGTCAAATTTTTTCTGTAAAAAGCATTGCTTTCCTCCGCAGTAGAAAAACCGGCATATTGACGAATTGTCCAAGGACGTTGAACAAACATGCTCGGATAGGGTCCTCTGAGAAAAGGGGCAAATCCGGCGGCAAATCCGGTGTGTTTTAATTTTTTAAAATCAGATGCATTATAAAGTTGTTTGATGTCAATTTTTTCTGAGGTAGAAAACACAGCAGTCTTCTTCGGACGGCTACCGGCGTGTTTTTCTATCAATTTCAGATTTTGAACGGACTTTTTACGCATAAAAAATTAATCAACTATTTTTAAAATATACGAGCCTAATGGCAAAACTTCCAATGAAATAGCACCTTGACCCTCTGAGATTTTCAACTCAAATACATTGGAATTGTCTAACTGATCGAGCAATGAATAAGTACCGTCTTCTAAATCCCACTGATGAAGAATACTTTGCGGAATTTTTAAGTCTAAAGCATAGGTTTGTGCTGCATCAAAATTGCTTAAAATGATGAGTTTTTCGGTTTCGGACCAGCGTGCAAAACTGTACAGTCGCTCGTTGTAATTTTGAGTACGCTCGCGGTTGTAGCGATGGATTTCTTCAAATTTTCCCATCAAGGCTGTACTTTTGGCTGTGAAGTTTAACAGGCGAACATAGTAGTTGCGCAATTGTTTTTCGGAGGCTGAAAGTTGTCCGCCGTCAAATGCACCTTTGTTCATCCATCTTTGGTGATGTGGCACACCTATATAATCAAAAATACTGGTACGGGTAGGTGCGCCAAATCCGGCCTTTTCTGCACCGGGTTCGCCAACTTCCTGACCAAAATACAACATGGTAGGCGATGTGCTTATTGTCGCCGAAACCACCATGGCCGGAAGTGCTTTGCGCGGGTCGCCTGCAAAATCGGGGCTGGCAATTCGCTGCTCGTCGTGGTTTTCCAAAAAGTGCAACATGTGGTGCTCAATATCTGCCAATCGGTGTTGAATATCGGTGATGTAATCTGTACTGCTTCGTCCTTGTATAATGGCTTTTAGGGTGTCGTACAATTCTACTTTATCGTAGAGATAATCCATTTTACCCAAGCGAATATAATTTCGATATTCTGCCGGATTGTAAACTTCTGCCAACAAAAAAGCATCCGGGTTTTGGTGTTTGATGGCTGCGTTCATGTAGCTCCAAAATTCTACGGGTACCATTTCGGCCATATCAAAACGAAAACCATCTACACCTTTGTCGAGCCAGTAAAGCGCAATATTCTTAAACTTGTGCCAAGAGTCCGGCACGTCTTTATCCTGCCAGTACGCGTAATGTGTAGCCAAATCTGCGGTGTCAAAACCCTCAGGAAGCGCAGGAAAATCTTTGGAACCATCCGGACGGATTCCATAATTTATCTTTACCGTTTCGTACCAATCATTGATATCCGGCTTGGGTGCGCGCGATCCGTTTCCGGTCCACTTTGCGGGAATTTCGGTAAACTTTTCATCAGCCAATGCGTGCGATTCGCCACCAAGGGGTTGATAATAGTCTGCTGTGGGCACTTCAAACTGAGAATTGGGAATGTAATAAAAATTGTTGTTGCGAGCATATTCTTGACGCGTATCGTCATGTTCGCCAAAATCTGCTTCTCCGTCCGGTTTTGATAGGCTTTTATAATGTCTGGCTACATGATTTGGAACGATATCTATCAGTACTTTCATGCCGTGCTTGTGGGTGCGTTGAACGAGCGCTTCAAATTCGGCCAGCCGGTTTGCCGGATTGTCTGCCAAATCCGGATTGACATTGTAGTAATCTTTTACGGCATAAGGCGAACCCGCCCGTCCTTTAACCACGTCAGGATCGTCGTTGTCTATGCCAAATTGGGTGTAATCTCTAATGACGGCATGATGGGGTACGCCGGTGTACCAAACATGAGTGACACCTATTTTTTTAATTTCTTTCAGGGCTGTGTCTGTAAAATCGCTGAATTTTCCAACGCCGTTTTCTTCAATCGTGCCCCAAGGCTTGTTTGTGGTATTTTGATTGCCAAATAATCTTGTAAAAACTTGATATATAACGACTTTACCTTCCTTTAAATCCATAGGTTCTTCTGCAATTTTGGTTACGGTTTTTTGCTTGCACGCCCCGAAGAGTGCAATCAAAACCGAAAACGTCATGATTTGAAATTTTTTCATTAGAAACACTTTTAGCGAGATGCGACATTCAAAAGCATATCCTTTTTGAGTGATGCCGCACCTTTACAAAGTTATGAAAAGAAATGGCATTGTAAAGCCGATTGGAGTCTTTTGATGGGCAGATAATTAAAAAAAAACTGTGACTGCTCTACAAGTAATAAATTTTCAGAAAATTATCCTTTAGGACCGCCCGCTACGATTTCCTCATTGGCAAATTCTTTGAACTTTTCAAAGTTTTTTCGAAACGCATCTGCCAAAATTCGCGCTTTTTTGTAGTAGGCTGCATCGTCATTCCAGGTTTCTTTCTGGCTGAGCACGCTGTCCGGAACGCCCGGACATTTTTTAGGTTGTGCCACACCAAAAATACTGTGAATATGATAGTTTTCTTCATTTACATCTTCCGGAAAATCGCCATTGAGGGCTGCGGTAATCATGGCGCGCGTGTAAGCCAATTTCATGCGTTTGCCCACACCGTAAGGATCACCCGCCCATCCGGTATTGACCAGCCAAACATTGGTGTTGTTTTGCTTTATTTTATCGCTCAGCATCTCTGCATATACGGCAGGATGCAAGGGCATAAAAGGTGCACCAAAACAAGCGGAAAAATTGGGTTGAGGTTCGTTGACGCCCTCTTCCGTCCCGGCAACCTTGGCAGTATAGCCCGATATAAAATGATAGGCCGCTTGCCCGGGTGTGAGTTTTGAAATGGGCGGTAAAACACCGAAAGCATCTGCCGTGAGAAAGAAAATATTTTTAGGATTGTGTCCAATAGAACCCTCTTGAATGTTATCTATGTGGTACAAAGGGTAGCTCACGCGGGTATTTTGTGTGATAGAAGTATCGCTATAGTCCACTTCTCCTGCCTCGTTGAGTATGACATTTTCGAGTATCGCGCCTTTTTTAATGGCTCTGAAAATTTCGGGTTCGCTTTCCTCCGTCAGGTTTATTACTTTGGCGTAGCAACCACCTTCAAAATTGAATATGGTGTTTTCGGGAGTCCAACCGTGTTCGTCGTCGCCAATTAACTTTCTATTGGGGTCAGCAGACAAAGTAGTTTTGCCTGTGCCGGACAATCCAAAAAACACCGCGGTATCTCCATCAGCGCCCACGTTGGCGCTACAATGCATTGGCAAAGTTTTTTTAAAAACGGGAAGTTCAAAATTTAGAGCCGAAAAAATGCCTTTTTTCATTTCGCCGGTATAGCCCGTTCCGCCTACGATTGCTATTTTTTTGGTAAAATTCAAAATGGCAAAATTGCCCTGACGCGTTCCGTCCACTTCCGGGTCTGCTTCAAAGCCGGGCGCATCTATAACCAACCAATCATGTGTAAAATTATCTCCTTTTGCACTTTCAGGTCTGATAAACATATTGTAAATAAAAAGTGCGCTCCACGGATATTCGGTTATAAAACGAATCTGTGTGCGGTAATTTGCATCGGCACAGGCGATTGCATCTCTGACAAACACGTCTTTGCCGGAAAAATAATTTGTAATTTTATGATAGAGCCGATCAAACTTCTCGGCATCGAACGGAAGGTTGATATCGCCCCACCAAACTTTATTGCGTGTGATGTCATCTTCCACTATAAATCGGTCTTTGGGTGAGCGTCCAGTAAACTTTCCTGTATTGATAGCCAATGCACCATTGGCAGCCTCCCGTCCCATTTTCAAATCAATGGTCATTTGGTGAAGTAGATTGGGATCTAGTTGATACATCACCTTTTTAGGGTGGATGCCATATGGTTTAAGAGAAATTTGGTTTGTTATATGAGGTTGTACAGCCATGAGATTTTGTTTAAATTTAATTGCTTTGCTTAGCAAATTTAAAAAAATGTAACATTTAGCTTCATTTTCAGGTAAGATTTAAAAAGTATTCATGAAAAACACGGAAACGCTGACAATTGAATTGCACAATTAACAAAGTACAGCGTACATTGTTTGATAAAACGAACAATAACAGCTGTTTTTATCAAAGAAACACTCGGTCTTTAAGATGGGCTACTCGGCACGCCGAAGTCTCCTGATTCTAAGATTTGGGGTAGTTTATAACCAAATAGAAGATTTTTACTATTTTTGGAAGTATGCAAAGGTGTGTAGAAATTATAAAATAACCTTGGCTGTGCTAGTTTAATGAATGGTAAGATGGTAAGATTAAAGATGAAACGGCTAATTAATTTAACTTTAAGCAAAAGAGAGAAGTGGCTATTTACTTTTGTCTTGACATTAACATTTTCATCTATTATCATAGGGAAATATCAGAATATAAACTTAATTGAAAATGGAAATTATACTATTGGCTATATTACTGCACTGACACATAGCAAGGTATCTGATATGGAATATATTTTTCAAGTTAAAGGGAAAAAACACAGGACAACAGGTTATAGTTTAGACAAAAAGAAAAGAAAAATAGGAGGCCGATTCTTTGTAATATTTAACAAGAACAGGCCAAAAAATAGCGAGCTTTTTGTGCAACTCCCCGTCCCGGACAGCATTCAAAAAGCGCCTTATGGTGGTTGGGATAAATTGCCGATTCCTGAATATCAAAAATATGTGGATGATTATTTTGAAAAAGCAACTCATAATTGGTTTATGAGATTTATTCCACCTTGGTAAAAAATGTAAATGAGTTTACCCTTATAAACCCTTACTATCATTATTTTGTTTACTTTAGATAATCTTAAAAATTCATAAACCTTTAATTTTAAAACCATGGGATGTTATAATTCGACCGTTATCAATGCAGCAGCCGAAAAAGTATGGGCTGTTTTAAAGAATTTTCACGACTTGTCTTGGAGCAAAAATGTCGTTCAAAAAGTAGATGCTATCGGAGACAAACAAGGGCACGAAATAGGTGCCAAAAGAGTTCTAAACGACGCCTTCCATGAAACCCTGCTTTCTATCGATGCATCAAATATGACCTTCACCTATAGCATAGACGACGGTCCGGCTGTGGTTTCAAAAGACAATGTAGATGGATACGTAGGCAAGGTGACTGTTTTTCCCGTATCGGACAACAACACATCTTTTGTGCTGTGGACTTCCCATTGGGAATCTGCCAAAGAAGGCGATGTAGCCGCGTTTTGCAACCCCATTTATCACGCACTTCTACAAGACCTAAAGCTACATTTTTCTTAAACTTCGGACTTGCCAAAGGCACATTAAAATAACGAAACATTTTTTACTATTTTAGCGTAAAGTATCGCTTATGCTCATCAAAGTATTTGGAAGTGCTGTTTTTGGCGTAGAAGCAACTACCATCACAGTAGAAGTCAACATAGATAAGGGCATCGGCTACCACTTGGTTGGTTTGCCCGACAATGCCATCAAAGAGAGTAATTACAGAATAGCTGCCTCGCTCAAAAACAACGGCTATGCCATTCCGGGTAAGAAAATCACCATCAATATGGCACCTGCCGATTTGCGCAAAGAAGGTTCAGCCTACGATTTGACGTTGGCCATGGGCATTTTGGCGGCTTCAAACCAAATCGATTTACAAAACCAACTGGAAGATTACCTGATTATGGGAGAACTTTCGCTAGATGGAAGTTTGCAACCCATCAAGGGGGCTTTACCTATCGCCATCAAAGCCAAAGAAGAGGGCTTTAAAGGTTTTTTTCTTCCCATTCAAAACAAAGATGAAGCGGCCATTGTGAGCGGTCTTGATGTGTACGGCGTTGAAAACATCAAACAAGTGATTGATTTTTTTGAAGGCAGTTCAAGTCTTCAACCCACAGTAATCGACATCAAAGAAGCATTCTACAAAAACCTCGATTATCCGGAGTTCGATTTTTCGGAAGTACGCGGACAGGAATCCATTAAAAGATGTATGGAAATCGCCGCAGCCGGCGGTCACAACATCATATTGATTGGCCCTCCAGGTGCGGGAAAAACCATGCTAGCGAAGAGATTGCCCAGTATTTTGCCACCCATGACTATTGACGAAGCCCTGGAAACTACTAAAATACATTCCGTAGCCGGAAAAGTCAAAGAAACCGGCATCCTCACGCAAAGACCATTTCGAAGCCCGCATCACACCATTTCAGATGTGGCTTTGGTAGGTGGTGGCACGTATCCGCAACCCGGCGAAATTTCGTTGGCGCACAACGGTGTATTGTTTTTGGACGAACTGCCCGAATTTAAACGCACCGTTTTGGAAGTCATGCGGCAACCTTTGGAAGATCGGGAAGTAACCATTTCGCGAGCCAAATTTACCGTTACCTACCCTAGTAGTTTTATGTTAGTAGCCAGCATGAATCCATCACCAAGTGGTTATTTTAATGACCCCAACGCTCCTGTAACCTCCTCACCTGCTGAAATGCAGCGCTATTTGGGTAAAATTTCCGGTCCTCTTTTAGATCGAATTGATATCCATATTGAAGTGACGCCTGTGCCTTTTGAAAAACTATCCGAAGACAGAAAAGGCGAAAGCAGTCTGGAAATCCGTAACAGGGTAATGGCTGCGCGTGTTAGGCAAACTGATCGGTTTAAAGAGTTAGACAACCTTCACTACAACGCGCAAATGAATACCAAGCACATCCGGAAATTTTGTGCCTTGGACGAAACCTCCAAACACTTGTTGAAAACTGCCATGGAGCGGCTCAATTTATCTGCAAGAGCCTATGACCGAATCCTCAAAGTTTCGAGAACGATAGCCGATTTGGAAGGCGCAGACAGCATCTGTAGCACACATATTGCCGAGGCTATCCAATACAGAAGTCTGGACAGAGACGGCTGGCTGGGCTAAAAGTTACCCTTCGGACTCTTCCATGGTGTGATACACGTTCTGTACATCCTCGTCTTCTTCTATTTTCTCTAGAAGTTTTTCTACATCGGCTACTTCTTCTTGGGTCAGTTTTTTGGTTACTTGGGGGATGCGTTCAAATCCGGATGAAAGGATTTCAATATGCCTGTTTTCCAGTTCTTTTTGGATAGCACCGAAGGCTTCGAAAGGTGCGTAAATCAAAATACCGTCTTCGTCTATAAATACCTCTTCCACACCAAAATCAATCAAATCGAGTTCGAGTGCTTCGTGGTCTATACCTTCATTGGGTATGCGGAAGTTGCAGGTGTGGTCAAACATAAATTCCACAGAGCCTGAAGTGCCGAGGCTGCCATTGTATTTATTGAAATAGCTGCGGATGTTAGCCACAGTGCGGTTGTTGTTGTCTGTAGCCGTTTCTACCAAGATTGCAATTCCATGTGGCGCATATCCTTCGTATAAAATCTCTTTGTAGTCTGCTTGGTTTTTATCAGAAGCTTTTTTGATGGCGCGTTCCACATTCTCCTTGGGCATGTTGACGGACTTCGCATTTTGAATGACTGCCCTCAGTCGTGCGTTAGATTCGGGGTTTGGGCCGCCTTCTTTAACCGCCATTACAATGTCTTTCCCAATACGTGTAAATGCTTTGGACATGGCAGACCAACGCTTCATTTTTCTCGCTTTTCTAAATTCAAAAGCTCTTCCCATAATATCGATTTTTAGCGACGCAAAATTAAACATTCATCAGACTAGACAAAACAAGAAACTGCTTTTTCTATGCGTTCGGCCAAATCAAAATCCTTAACTGTAATACCATCCGCATCGTGTGTAGAGAGTGTGATGGTAAGTTTGTTGTACACATTAAACCACTCCGGGTGGTGGTTGATCGTTTCCGCTTCAAAAGCGATTCGGGTCATGGCCGAGAAGGCCGTTTTAAAATCGGCGAAAGTGAAGGTTTTTTCAATGGCATCTTTTTTAAGCCGCCAACCTTGCAGCTTGCTCAATTTTGCCACAACTTCATCTTGTGATAATTTGTCCATTGTGAAAAAAAATTATGGTTTTTTATAAAAAGGCAACTTGACGATTCGAGCCGGCAAGAGGTTCTTGCGAATTTGAATGTAAATTACGGTATCTTCTATGGCCAGTTCGGCAGGCACATAACCCAACCCAATGCCTTTGTTGAGGCTAGGCGACAATGTGCCGCTGGTGACTACACCTATGGCATGGCCATCGGCATTTGCAATTTCATATCCATGTCTGGGAATGCCTTTTTCCAAAAGTTCAAAACCAATTAATTTTCGCTTCGGCCCGATTGCTTTTTCTGTCCTGAGGTTTTCTGCATTGACAAAGTCTTTGGTGAATTTGGTAATCCAACCCAAACCGGCTTCTATGGGCGAAGTGGTTTCGTCTATATCATTGCCGTAAAGGCAAAATCCCATTTCGAGCCTAAGGGTATCCCGTGCGGCCAATCCGATGGGTTTGATACCGTACGTTTTTCCGGCTTCAAAAACTTGCTGCCATATCTGTTTGACTTCGCTGTTCTTGCAATAAATTTCAAAGCCGCCACTACCTGTGTATCCGGTAGCGGAAATAATGACGTGTGCCGCACCCGCAAAATCCCCAACTTCAAAATGATAATATTTAATGGCTGACAGATCAACCGAGGTGAGTGCTTGCATAGAAGCGATGGCTTTGGGACCTTGAATGGCTAAAAGGGAATAATCGTCTGAAATATCCCGCATATCAGCACCTATGGCTTCGTTGTATTTGGAAATCCAATTCCAATCTTTCTCTATGTTGGAAGCGTTCACTACCAACAAATAAGTTTCTTCTTTGACGCGATAGACAATCAAATCATCTACAATACCTCCGCTTTCATTGGGCATACAAGAATATTGTGCGCGACCTATAGTCAGGGTTGCTGCATCGTTTGAAGTTACTTTTTGTATCAGCGACAAGGCCTTGGGACCTTCTATCAAAAATTCGCCCATGTGGCTGACGTCAAAAACACCTACACCATTGCGAACTGTATGGTGCTCTGCAATGACGCCCTCGTACTGAACGGGCATGTTAAAACCTGCAAATGGCACCATTTTGGCACCTAAATCTAAATGAACTTGGGAAAGCGCAGTCTGCTTCATATATTGTTTGTTTATCGCAAAGGTATTTAAAAGAACTAGGAAAGGCAACGGATTTGATATTGATTTGCTTTGAATTACTTGTTAGTTAATCCTTAGTTGGTCTGTTTATGTTAGTAAGCCTATAAATATTTATCAAGATAAAATTACTACTTCCTAAAAATCTAGACTCGTAGGAAATCTTAAAATTGTTTGTAATTATTAATGTCTGTGTTGTATATTTTTCTGGTTCTGATGGAACTAACGAAAGTGGTGTTGGTGCGCATTCCTCTGAATGACTGATACATTTTTCCTACCTGGCATGGTTAAGACTGCTAAGGCCAACATCTTTAAAACCAACGGTCAACTTACACAACAATTGTTAAATTTTAAAGAAACTATATTTATATATCATTTAATATCACTAATTTAGGCTTTTAAATTTGATTTACAAAAAAAACTAACATAAATTCTTATAATTATGGAAACGAACCTCTCAAAAAAAGACAAAAAACATGTGTTGTCCTTAGTATTCACATGTTTGTTTATGACATTATTTGTATCCGTACAAGGTGCTGTGTTCTTCCAAGACAAGCCAGAAAATTCGACATTTAAGCAATTTAACGGTGAAGTTGAGGACAGTCAAACCAAAAATCCGTTGGTTTTTGCAACCGTTACTTTGGAAGGCACCAACATCAGTACGGTAACCAATGCCGAAGGACAATTTTCTATCAAAGTTCCCATCGATTTGGCAAATGGAAATCTCACCATTTCATTTCTCGGCTACAAAACAGCTACTTTTCCGTTGCGTCAATTTGAGGGAAATAGAAATCAAGTCACACTTGACATATTGGTTACAGAACTGCCGGAAATTAACATCGTAGCGCCCAAGAATGCCGAAACACTTGTCCGGGAAACCCTTCGCAAAAAAGGGGAAAACTATTTTACAGATCCCACTGTGATGACGGCGTTTTACAGAGAAACCATTAAGCGAAGACGCACCAACGTCTCGCTTTCCGAAGCCGTTGTCAATATTTATAAATCACCCTACTCATCCACGCGTAGAGATGCTATGGAGTTGTATAAATCTCGAAAAAGTACCGATTATACGAAGTTGGACACCTTGGCATTAAAACTCCAAGGCGGCCCATTCAACACCTTGTTTGTCGATATCATGAAATACCCCGAATATATTTTTACGGAAGAGACCATGGCCGATTATGAATTTAATTTTGAAAACGCTACGCGAATTAACAACAAACTCATCTATGTGGTCAATTTTAAACAAAGACCCGAAATCGTAGAACCTTTGTACAAAGGCAAACTGTATATAGATGCCGAGAAAAAAATCTTGACGAGTGCCATCTTCTCTCTAAATATTACCGATCCGGATCTAGCATCCGCCATGTTCGTTAGAAAAAAACCGACCGATGTACGCGTGTGGCCTACCGATGTGGCCTACCGAGTGGATTATAGAGAAAAAAACGGAAAATGGTACTACGGGTATAGCAATGTGTTGCTGGAATTTAAAGTAGATTGGAAAAACCGTCTGTTCAATTCGCGCTATACTTTGACCAGTGAAATGGCCATCACCGACTGGGAACCTAATCTTACTGACAACAGACTTTCCAATCGGGAAAAAATCAGAACCAATATGATTTTGAGTGACGAAGCTTCGGGCTTTTCCGACCCCGATTTTTGGGGCGCCTACAATATCATAGAACCTGAAAAATCTATAGAATCCGCCATTAAAAAAATTCAAAGGCAATTGGAAAAATCTAAAGCTCCGGACGGACAAACCGAAGCAAAAAACCCAATTAAAGGACGCGTGACTTTCAATTAGGCTCAACCTTTTTGAGGACTGCCAAACATTCTATAAACCTGATGATAAACTTCAGGTGTATCAATATCTGTTGTTCTACCATCTGAATTGACAACAATTACGTTACACTTTTCAGCATGGATAAGTTGGCTAGCGCCTTTATCACCGCTCAATTCGCTTAACGCATCCAAATAAGAAATAGGGAAAACAGCCGGGACGCCACATTTCCTTTCGTAAGCAGTGGCCACAATTTTATCGGAATTTTCATCAAATATTTGGAGCATGGTATTTAGATAATCGGCATCTAAAAGTGGTTGGTCGGCCAGCGTGATGAGGATGCCGCCTGCTTCAACTTTTTCCTTTGCAAAATGATGGGCTGCCGCCAGTATCGATGTACCCAAACCCAATCTCCAGGCTGTGTTTTCCAAAATCTTCACAGGATATTTTTTAATTTGATTCATAATCTCCTCAAAATTCGCTCCCAGAACGACATAAACTTCCGACACTTTGGTTTGTAAATGCTGTGCAATCACATGCTCAATGAGCGTGTGTTTACCCCATGGCAAAAGTTGCTTGGTTTTTCCCATTCTTTTAGCTTCACCCGCTGCCAAAACTACCGAAACTATTTTTTTAGATTTCTTCATTCTGCTTGGCTATGAATGCGGCCTTTGCGCATTTTTAAAGGCAATCCATCTTGTTTTCTGATGACGGATAAAATTTCGGCAACGATAGAAACAGCTATTTCCTGGGCGGTTTCGGCGCCCAAATTCAATTCGGCCGGCCCGTGTATGTTGGTGAAGAAAGCCTCTTCAACTTCGGGTGCATGTTCAATAAACTCACCCAATAGTTTTTCCCTTCTTTTGGACGGTCCCAACAAGCCCAAATAGTCAAAACGTATATCTTTAAGGGCCAGTAAAAACTTCAAATCGGTCACGTAGCTGTGTGTCATCAAAACAACTGCTGAACCGGAATCGAAATGGGTTACATCCAAAGTTTCGGGGCTGCTGTGGAGCAAAGCATTTGCGCCCGGGAAATTCTCTATGGTTTTCGGGTCTTTTGGCGAAGCGATGACGGTCACTTCCCAACCTAAAAAAGAAGCCGCCACACAAAGTTCGACCGCATCGTGTTCGCTGCCGACAATCACCAACCGGAAACAAGGTTTTAGTTCGTTTTCAAAAAATGAAATATCGGCATCTGCCAAAGCCGATTGAACATCAAAATTTGGCGAAACCGTTAAAAAAGCATCATTGGAAAAAAAGTAAGCCGTACCAAATTTTTCTGAACATGTAAGGTCGTCTTTGGTATAAAAAGTTTTGGTTGTGAAGTTCGTACGGTTGGCAAGTGCGTTTTGAAATTCCTGCATCCAGATCTCTGAGGGTTCAAAGGGTTCAATCAGGATATACAAAATCCCTTCGCAGCCCAATCTGTAACGGCCGTCATAAGTCATTACCTTGGCTTTGCCGTCCTGAAAAACACTTTGCGCCTGATGCAAAATTTCTTTTTCCACACAACCGCCGCTGACGGCACCAATCATCTGTCCGCCTTCTACGATAAGCATCGACACGCCCGGCCTTCGGTAAGAAGAACCTTCGAGTGCCACAACCGTTGCCAAGACGGTTTTTTTGTCCCCAGCTTTGGCTATGGCGTAATGTTGCAGTATTTTTTTGAGTTCGTGTGTCATGGAATCAGATTTTAAATGATTTTCCGTGTCGGGATAAATGAAACACACGAGCCTTTCCGAACCGTTCCCTTTCCGGCTTCAATCTTTACAAACCCGTCACTTCGCGCCAAACTGGTCAAATCGCCCGATCCGTTTTCGGGAATGGCTTCGGCAAAAAGCTGGCCACTTTCAAAATGGGTTTTTACTTTGATAAATTTAGTCAAAGTTTCCGAACCGGTAATTTCTCTCGTCAAAATGGCCTCAAAAGCTGTGGATTTTAGCCCAAAACACGCTTGCAACCAATCTTTAAAATAGATGTGGTAATTGGCAAAAGTGGAAACCGGGTTGCCGGGGAATGAAAAAATGACCGTTTTCAATTCGGGATGGACACCAAACCAAAAAGGCTTGCCGGGCTGTTGCATCACAAAATGAAATACTTTTTCTACGCCGAGTTGGGCTAAAATCCCGGGGATGTAATCATATTTCCCTTTTGAAACGCCGCCGCTCAATAACAACACATCGTAGGTTTTGAGTGCTTCGGACAACTTCTCCCGGATGATGGCCGGCTCATCGGCCAAATGCAACAAGTCTGCCTTAATTCTTTCGGCTTCCAACAATGCGTGCAGCGAATAACTGTTCGACTTTCTGATTTGGTGCGGCAAGGGTTTTTGGTTTATATCCACCAATTCGTTTCCGGTCGATACGATGGCAACCTTTGGATTTTTAAAAACCGAAACCTCGGAAATCCCGACTGAGGCGAGCACGCCTATTTCCGCCGAAGTTATTTTCAGCGGTGCTTTCAACAGCAAATCGCCTTGCTTTTCGTCACTTCCTTTTCGGTGGATGTTTTGCCCAATTTGAGGTTTTTTGAGAATGACGGCCGTGCCGTTTTTGATTTCGGTTTCTTCATACATGATCACGGTGTCCGTGTTGTCGGGAAGCACCGCGCCTGTCATAATCTCGATGCAGTTTGAAACACTTTTTAATGAAACCTGTGGCGAACCGGCACTTGCAATACCTTCAATCGGAAACGCGTTGATGCCTTTATGGATGGCTTCATAATTGATGGCAATCCCGTCTTTGGTAGCGCGGTGAAAGGGCGGAAAATCCCGGTCTGCAAACACATCAGTTGCTAAAATCCTATCGGTCGATGCTGTGATATGAACCGTTTCCAACCCCCAAGAGGCGGTGTTTTTCATCACTTCGGTATGTGCTTTTTCGAATGTAATCATCTCAGAAATTTATTTGAAAACCGTTGACCAACAAAACCCGGATGCCTACGCTAAAAACCAAAAGTGCGGTCAACCGTTTGATGCCGTTTCCGCTAAGTTTTCGCAGGGTTATCCTGGCGCCCAACTGTCCGCCCAACAGCACCACAAACATCAGACCGAGGGCGTATAAAACCGGGACTTGAAAAGTGTCGTTTACAACCAATCCGGCCAAGCCCGAAATCGAATTTACCAAAATAAAAAAACTCGTCAACGCGGCGATGGTCAACGATTTTTCCCAACGCAAATGATTCAAGACCGGGGCCAAGAAAATCCCGCCTCCGATGCCGACCAAGCCTGCTAAAAAACCGATTGCCCCTCCCAATAGATAATTTACGAAAACTGGATATTCCTTATAAGGCTCCGATTGGCCTCTTTTTTTAAGGGTTTGCACCACCAAAGCGACAGACGAAACGATGAGTGTGATGCCCAAAATGACAAAAAAAACATGCTCTTTCAGCCGGAAGGAAGCGCCCAAAAAACTCAACGGAATGCTCGTGAGGACGAAAGGTAGAAATTTTTTGATCTCGAAAAGCCCCTTTTTGTAATACAAAAAACAACTCCCTGAAACCACTACTAGGTTGCAAAGCAAGGCGATGCTACGGATGGTGTAAAATTCTGTCAGAAAAAGTGCCAAGAGTGCCAAATAACTGGAGCCGCCGCCAAAACCCACCGAAGAATACAAGGTGGCAACCACAAAAAAACCGAAGCAGAGCAAAATAAAATTGTCAATGTCCAATAGCATATTTTCGGTATTGGTTAAGCCCGCCTTCCAAATTGTATAACTCAGATGCCGGATGGTTTTTTTGTATTATTTGGATGGCTTTCAAACTTCGGACACCCGACTGGCAAACCAGATAAACAGCTTTAGAAAAATCAATCTCATCAAGCCTGTTTTCAATGACATCTAAAGGAATATTTCGGCTGTTTTCTATATGAAATTGCATAAACTCTTCCGGGCTGCGGACGTCTGCCAACTGAATGGTTTTTTTTGTTTCCAAAAGATTTATAAATTCTTCGACAGCAATAGTTTGATGATTCGGACAAGTTTCAATCGCATAGTTTTTTTGAAGGCTTTTTATCCGGAGGTTTTCTGTTATCGGCGTAAATTTTATCTTGAATGCATTTTGTTTCAGGCCATCGTAAATCAACAAGCTGCCTGACAAAATTTCGCCGATTCCCGCAATTACTTTCACGGCTTCCAAAGCTTGAAAATTTCCCACTATTCCCGGGATGATGCCCAAAACACCGTTGGTATTGCAATCCGGGATTTGCGCCGGGTCGGGCATGTCGGGAAACAGGCAGCGGTAGGTAGGCCCGCCTTTGTAATTAAAAACGCTGACTTGGCCTTCAAAACCGTGTAAAGCCCCGTAAACAAAAGGTTTGTTTAAAATCACGCAGGCATCGTTCACCAAATACCGCGTCGGGAAATTATCGGAACAATCCATCACCAAATCGAAGTCGGAAATGATTTTTAAAGCATTTTCAACATCCAGAAAAGTATCGAAAAGTTCAATTTTTGTGCTTGAATTTTGCATGGAAAGTTTCTTGGCAATTGCTTCAATTTTCGGCTTGCCGATATCGCTTTCATCATACAATACCTGGCGGTGCAAATTGGTGATGTCCACCGTATCGTGTTCAACAATACCGAGCGTGCCGGTTCCCATGGCGTTCAGATATTGCAAAACCGGAACGCCCAACCCGCCTGCGCCCACCACCAAAACCTTTGCTTTTTGAAGTTTTGACTGAGCATCCGAAGCAAATTCGGCCAAGCTGGTTTGCCTGATGTAACGTTCGGTGCGCATCTTTATAATTTTGTAATTACTTCGTTATAGTCTTCCATCGAATTGGCGTTAAACAACACCTTGTCATCTTCCGGGAAAACCAGTTGAATGTCCGAATTGATAAGAAATTTTCTGGGGCAACTGCCTGCGCCGGCTTTGAGGTTTTCCTCCGCCTTTTGCAATGCCATGCTTTCCCAAATGGCACAAAGGGGTTCGGGAAGTTTGCTAGCATGGGTGGCAAAAGCGGTTGCAAATTTCTTCGGATTTCTTTTTTGAATCAAACGTTCAAGGGAATTTTTATCAATCAAAGGCAAATCGCACGCCAACACCAACCAGGCAGCTTCCGGAAATTTGTGGTGCGCACTCAGCAAGCCGTTGAACGGGCCGCGGTGCTGGTTTTCGTCAACGATGATTTTCACATCGTGCGAAACTTCAGGCATTTGTTCTTCGCTGACACTCAGAAAAACTTTGTCGCATAATTTACCCAAAAGGTTCAGTAAATATTCGCGGTGCGGGATGCCGTGATAGTTGATTGATCCCTTGTCAATCCCCATCCTTGTGCTTTTTCCGCCGGAGAGCACAAGGCCAAATAGTTTATCTTTTAAAATCATTTTTCCCGCCTGTTTTTTGTTCGAGCCTGATGTCTGTGATTTGTATGTCATGCGACAAGGCTTTGCACATGTCGTAAACCGTGAGCGCGCTGATGCTGGCCCCGGTGAGTGCTTCCATTTCCACACCTGTTTTTTCGGTACATTTCACGGTACATTGAATGTGAAATACCGGGGCTTCCGGCACGATTTGAATATCTATTTTGGAAATTGGGAGCGTATGGCAAAGCGGAATTAAATCGGCGGTTTTTTTGACAGCCTGAATCCCCGCGATGACCGCAGTTTGGATGATGCTTCCTTTTTTTCCCACAAAACCCTGGGCTTCCAATTCCGCGAAAACTGCTGCCGGAAAAATCACTTTGCCCGAAGCTGTTGCCACGCGTACGGAGCTGTTTTTATCCGTCACATCTACCATTTGGATGTCACCGTTTTCGGAGATATGAGAGAGTTGTTTTTTCATGTGTCTATAATTATTTATTTTCAGCGGTCATGCTTCGACCCCGACGCTTCGGGGCTCAGCACAGGCATGGAATGCCCTAAATAATCATGCCCGTGTGTGCAAAATTTTCACATGGGCATTTCATGCCGTGAAGTTAAACAGAACTTTTCACCCGCCAATGGAAGTCATCGAATTATCAAATACGCCCCGGTTTTGTTGTTGGGCTTCAAATCCGTTTGCAGCCCTTGTGCTGATGGCTTTCTGGATTTCATCCCGGAGGTTTTCCTTAGCTTGATGAGCTCTTAAAACCTCGCGGATGTTTGCCACGGGTTTGCCGTACAAACAGGTGATCACATCGCCGGTGGCCGAAATGCGCAGGCGGTTGCAACTCCCGCAAAAAGTCCGGCTGAAAGAGGGGATCAACCCGAAACTTCCTACGTGGTTTTTAATCTTATAATTGATGGAAGTGGAGGTTTTTTCGGAGGGGATCAGCGTGATGTCGGGATATTTTGTTTGGATGTATTCCAAAATGTATTTATAGTCCCATTTAATCGTATTGAAAGTCCTTGAACCACCGTTAAAAGGCATTTCTTCCAAAAACCGGACAGAAACGTTGTGGTGCTTGGTCAGTTCCAAAATCGGTAAGATATCTTGGGTGTTTTGTCCGTCAAGTACCACAAAATTGATACGAATGTTAAAATCTTCGTCTATCAATCGAAGGAGGTTACGGTGCACAATTTCGTATTGGCTGCGCCGGGTGATTTTTTCAAAAGTCTCTTTGTCAATGGCATCCAAGCTCAAATTGATATTGGTAATGCCCAATGCTTTTAATTCATCAATGTGATTTCCAATCAGGGTGGCATTGGTGGTCACAGATATGTCTTTTAGTGCTTTTATTCCGGCAAGTTTTCGCATCAAAACCATCAAATCTTTTCTGACAAAAGGTTCGCCACCCGTGATACGGATTTTATCGATACCGAGTTCGACCAAATTTTCACTGACTGTGATGAGCTCTTCAATGGAAAGCAATTTGTTGTTCTCGGCAAAATTGATGCCCGCTTCCGGCATGCAGTAGTTGCACCTAAGGTTGCAGCGGTCTGTAACCGCCAAGCGCAGGTAGTTTATCTTTCTATTGTGATTGTCTATTAGCATAAAAATCGTTTACGGATGGGCGGAAACCCACACCGATTTGTTTTTAAAAAACTCTTTTTTCCAGATGGGCACTTTTTGTTTCAGGGTGTCAATCAGATACCTGCACGCTTCGAAGCAGGCATCGCGGTGGGCTGATGAAGCCCCGACAACAACAACGGGTTCTGTGGGTTTTTTCGAGCCCACGGCATGCTTGACGATAACTTTATTGAGTGCCCATTTTTGAGTGGCTTCATCGATGATTTTTTCGATTTCGCTGATGGCCATCGATTCGTAAGACTCAAAAAACAAGGAAGTAACCTCCTCATTATTCGTCTGTTGGCGTACCGTTCCTATAAAAACACAAATGCCCCCACTATCGGGGTGGGACAGTTCTTCATAGATTGTTGTGCAATCAATGGATTCGGATATTTGAATGATTCTTTCCATAATCAGCCGCCGCTTACGGGTGGAATAAGTGCGATTTCGTCAGTTTCATTTATCGAAGTATGGTCTGATGCGTATTGATTGTTGACGGCTACCGCCAATGAACTGATGTTGCACAAGCCCGGAAAAGTTTCTTTTAAATAGCCTTTGAGTGATGCAACATCCGCTATGCCAAGTTCCGATTTTTTTGATGCGGGAACGGTAAAAGTGGATGCGCCCACGATGTTTTTCGTGATTCCGAATAACAGGATTTCCATGTAAATACGGTATTTAATTAATAATGCTAACCTAAAATTTGTTGACTTCCAATCAATGGCTGATCGTAATATCGCTTGCCGGTAGCGTTGTATAAGGCGTTTGCTAAAGCGCCCATGATAGGCGGAAAAGGCGGCTCTCCCAATCCGGTCGGATCTACATCGCTTTTTACGAAATGCACATCGATATTTTTTGGGGCTTCGCTGTGGCGAATCAAACGGTAAGAATCAAAATTGTTTTGCTCGGGTTTCCCTTCACTGAAAGTCAAGTTCCCGTATAAAGCACATCCAATGCCATCTACAATGCCACCTTCGGTAAGGTTGGTAGCAGCAATGGGGTTCACCACGATGCCACAATCGACGGCGCAAGTAACATTTTTGACTACGGGTTTTCCGCTTTCCATTTCCAAGTCCAACACATGTGCTACGTATGAATTGTGGCAAAAATAAGCAGCCACACCCCTGCCTTTCTTATCGCGTTTGTCCCAATCAGACTTTTCCCGGACCAACTCCAGCACACCGGCATAGCGCGCAGCATCGTAATCGTTGTTTTCCCCGATCGGATTGGTTTTGGCGCGATTCATCAAATCTAACCGGAATTGGATTGGGTCTTTGCCCGCAGCTTCTGCCACTTCATCGAGGAAAGATTGTTCGGCCCCGGCGATAAAGTTTGACCTGGGCGCCCTAAAAGCGCCTATGGAAATATTGGAATCAATCGCCCAAGATTCTGCGAGATAATTGTCAACTGCACCTGCGGGAAAACGGTTTTCAGCGAGGGGGCTTTCCGGAATACCACCTGCCCGGACATGGAAGGCAATCAGGTTGCCGTCTTTGTCCAATCCGGCACGGTAATAGGCGTGATAAGATGGCCGATAGATTCCATAAGACATATCGCTTTCACGTGTGTAAACCAACTTGACAGGCGCGTTCAGTTTTTGGGAAATAACAGCGGCCTCTACCCCAAAGTGTCCGTATAACCTTCGACCAAATCCGCCACCCATCCGTGTCATTTGGATGTCGATTTTTTCAAGTGGCAACCCTAAGCGGGACGAGATGGTTTGCTCTAAAAACTCAGGTGTTTGTATCGGCCCGACAAGTTCAGCTTTATCTGCCGTGACATGGGCAAAGAAATTCATCGGCTCCATGGTGTTGTGTGCCAAAAAAGGTGCTGTGTAGGTTCGTTCGATGATTTTTGCGGCCTTCTTAAAAGCAGCCTCCGGATTGCCGTCTTTTCGAACCACTTTACCCGGCTTAGTTCCATGCGCTGCCATGAGGGCTTTGTGGCTGCTTGTGCTTTCTGAACCGGCGGGCATGTTTCGTTCAATTTTAGTTCCCGGAGCATAACCGGAAAAGACATCTACATAATCTTCAATTTGTTCCCATTCTAAGTTTAATGCTTTTTTTGCATTTAACACTTCCCATGTTGAATTGCCCGCAACCACGACCAGCTCCGTGAAAGAGGTGGCATCGAAGGCGTTTTTAGATGTTTCTGCCGTGTACGTCTCAATGGTGAACACATCTTTGATGCCGGGCATGGATTTGGCGGCCGAAGCGTCATACGATTTGAGTTTTAGGCCAAAAGCCGGCGGATGTGCCACCATGGCATACACCATGCCTTCGCGTTTGTAGTCGAGGCCGTACAGGGGTTTACCTGTGACAATTTTTAAGCCATCTACATTTTTGCGGGAAGTACCAATGATTTTAAAGTCATTTTTCTCTTTTAATTTTACTTCTTTTGGGATTTCTAATTGTGCCGCCGCGGAGGCCATTTCACCAAAACCGGCTTTTTGACCGCTACCGGCATGTGTCAGGTATCCTGCTTCAGTGGTAATCTCATCTACGGGCACGTTCCAAGCTTTGGCCGCTGCTTCTTTAAGCATTTGACGGGCTGCGGCACCGGCCATGCGAAGGCCTTCCCACCCTTGGCGGATGGATTGGCTGCCCCCGGCGAGTTGGCGGGTAAAAATAGCCGTGTTGAGCGGTGCTTGTTCTACAATCACATTTTTCCAGTCCACATCGAGCTCCTCTGCTATGATCATCGGCATGGAGGTTTTTACGTTTTGGCCGATTTCGGGATTGGGCGACATGATGGTGACAACGCCGTTTTCGCCGATTTTCAAAAATCCGGTGACTTTAAACCATTCTTTGGGCATGGTGAGTACAGCCTCAGGCTTGGACTGGCATGAAACCAACCAGTTAAAGCCAATCATTAGGCCGCCTCCTGTGAGGCTTGTGATTTTCAAAAATGAACGTCGGTCGTATGAAGTTTTTACAAGTGTCATTTTCTGAGGGTTTTAGAAATTAAGTCAAGCTTGGTTTTAAGCGGCGCCGTTGATTTCGGCAGCTGCGGTTTTGATTGCTTTTTTGATACGGGTATAAGTGCCACAGCGGCAGATATTTCCGTTCATTGCGGCTTCTATTTCCTCATCGCTCGGATTGGTATTGGCTTTAAGCAGGGCCGAAGCATTCATGATTTGCCCGGCCTGACAGTAGCCGCATTGCGGGACATCAATCTCCAACCAGGCTTTTTGTACCGGGTGGTCTCCGTTTTCAGAGAGCCCTTCAATGGTGGTGACGGGCATATTGCCCACTTGGGAAACGGGCAGTTGGCACGAACGCATGGCCATGTCGCCCAAGTGAATGGTACATGCGCCGCAAGCAGCGATACCGCAACCGAACTTTGTCCCAACCATATTGAGGTGGTCGCGCAATACCCAAAGCATGGGCGTGGCGGGATCGGCCTCTACCTGATGGGTTTTTCCGTTGATGTTTAAATTGAATGTTGCCATAATATTGAAATAAGAGGGTGGAGTTTCATAAAAACGCTGACTAAATTAAAATAATAAAGTTTAATTATCAAATACTTACAAAATAATTAACGAATACTTGAACGTGTAAATTGTGGCCATTTTAAAAAAATTATACGAGTTTCTAATCTCTTGTTTCTGTCTCAAAAAACTTCAGCCTTACGGTCTCAGGCATGGTGGCTGAGCCTGTCGAAGCCACCGTTTCCCAATTTTCCTGATTCCTGAGTCCTGTTTCTTGTTTTAAAAAATTCCAGACTTCTCAAATCTTCGTAAAACTACTCATTATATGCCTGCGGAAATTATAAAAATCAAACTACAATCTATGAAAATCAAGCACGATATATGCAATTCAGATGAATTATATGTGTTTGTAAAAGTCTATTCACGGTGTGAGCATTTTTGTAAAAGAAAGCGAGCCCAGTTTCCATGCTCTGTCAACTTTAATATATACTTCTGTCACGATAAACGGATTGGTAACTTCGTTTCCGCCTACTACAGCCAGCAGGGTAATCCTGTTCAGCAGGATGGCAGTATTGCCAATGATATTTACCGATACTTCATGAATATCCGCTTTCTTGTACCAAATTCCCCCGCTTTTGATGACGTTTACTTCTTGTTCTTTCCCCCATGAGCCGCCCATGTGGACAAAAACAGACTTTTCATCAAAAAGATTCGCTAATTTCTCCGTTTGCTTGTCTGCCATCCATTGCCATTTGTCTTTAGAAAGTTGCATAATTTCTGCTTCAACAGAAGTATTTTGTGCGGTTACGTTTGTACCTACTAACATAATAAATAGCCCAATAACTGTTGCTTTCATATAAGAGTTTTGTTAATGTTTAATCACATGGGTGTCCCGCACACTGCTGAATGTCAAGCCCAACAGTTTCCAATCTTTACCTTGTTTTTGATAGATTTCGGTCACTGTAAATTCATTCAAAGCCTCACTTCCCCTGACAATGGCCTCAAGTGTGATCCGGTTCCAGACGATGGCCGTTTTTCCGGAAATTTCTACCGCTACATCATGGACCTTGGCATTCTTGTACCAAATGCTCCCCGATTTAATGATTTCCAGTTCTTCCTCTTTTTTCCAAGTGCCACTCATGTGTACAAACTTGGATTTTTCATGGAAAAGGGGTTCCAGTTTGTCCACATTTTTATCAGCCATCCACTGCCATTTGTCTTTAGAGAGTTGGATAATCTCCTGTTCAGCTTTTGAAATGTCTGTGCCTGATTGTGCAAAAGAAAATTGTGTCATCAAGAGGATTGAAAATACTGAAATTAATGCCTTCATTTTGAAATTTTTTTAATGTTTGGGATTGAAAATTATTCTAATAACATGGGTTTTTAGTAAAAACGGTCAAAAAATGATTCCACAAATATCAAAGCTTTTGGGTAGGTAAAAGGTATAAAAATTACGGCTTGTTATACCATTTTTACGGATTACACAACTTATATAGATTTAGGTATTGTAGAATTGCTAATTTTGTTTCAAATTAAGATTAAAAATGGAACTTTTATATCCAATAGACAACATAAATGATTGCAATGCCGCCAACAATCACAAAACGCTCCATCCTTTGGTAAGCGTTATCGATTTTTCAAAAGCAGATCCGCGAAATTGGGGCGATGCCACGTCAATAAAATTTCAGTACGGCCTGTATTGTATCTATCTAAAAGACGTAAAATGCGGCGACATCAGGTATGGCCGTAATTATTATGATTACCAGGCCGGCACTTTGGTGTTTTTTGCGCCGGGACAAGTCGCAGAAATAGAAAACCCGGGAGCGGGCTATCAACCGATGGGATATGGACTGATCTTTCATCCCGACCTGATACGCGGAACTTCCCTTTCCAAAAACATCAATGATTATAATTTTTTCAGCTATCAGTCAAACGAGGCTCTACATATCTCCGATGTTGAAAGGTTGTTGGTTTTGGACTGTTTTTCGAAAATAGAATCTGAATTGAAACAGCCTGTTGACAAGCACAGTAAAAAACTCATTGCCTCAAATATTGAGTTGTTCCTCAACTATTGTGAGCGTTTTTACGACCGTCAGTTTATCACTAGGGAAAATGAGAACAGGGGATTATTGGCAAAATTTGAAGAGCTATTAAACGATTATTTCTTATCGGGCAATCCTCAAACCAACGGCTTGCCTTCAGTTGCTTATTTTGCCGATGAGCTCCATTTGTCGGCAAACTATTTTGGTGACCTGATCAAAAGGGAAACCGGACAATCGGCAAAGGAATTTATCCTAAACAAAACGATTGAAGTAGCCAAGGGCAAAGTTTATGAAAGCGATAAAACAGTCAATGAAATCGCTTACGAACTCGGTTTCAAGTATCCGCAGCATTTCTCAAGGTTGTTTAAACAGAAAGTGGGCGTTACGCCGGGCAATTATCGGGGTTCGATGAATTAAAGAAATTAGGTTTTTTAATTTCGTTATGCACCTACACTCAGGTGGGGATTTTTATCACTGAACTTCATTAGAATTACAGAACTCTGATTTAGCACTTCACTTTCATAGAGGCACTGAACCCCCATTTGCTTGTAGGTGCTGTTGGTGGCGGTTTTTTATTGTATTGTGAAGTTTATTTTTCTACCAAGCCCATATTCTATAAGTTTATAAAGTGTTGAAAGTTGAATGTCGCTATGTCCGTTTTCAATGCGTGAAATAAAACTTTTTTTAGCTCCAATTTTATCGGCAAGTTGCTCTTGTGTCAATTTTGCCAATTTTCTTTCTTCTTTTATTAATTCTCCAATCGCAAAAGACTTAGCTTTAATTTCAAAGTCAGTTCTTTCTATCGTGCCTGTTTCTCCGTATCTTTTGTTAAGATGTTGGGCGAAAGTTTTGATGTTTTTATTTTTTGTTTCCATTTTTGTTTTCTTTTTGTTCGTTAAAATATTCCTCCATTATTTTTTGTGCTTTACGCAATTCTTTTGTAGGTGTTTTTTGAGTTTTCTTTTGAAATCCATTAAAAAGAACTACTAAATTTCCTTTGTCAAAACAGCAAAAAATCCTATAAATATTGCTTTCATATTCAATTCGTATTTCAAAAAGTCCTTTAACACCTTCTATACTTTTAAAAAATTTTGTAGGAACACGTTCAAGAATTGTCATCATAAACAGAACTTCGTCAATTTTGTCCTTTACTTTATTAGTCAAAGGTTCAAAAAAGTCATCAAAGTAGTCTTTATAAAAAACAATTTCTCTTATTATTTTCACCCTGCAAAGTTAACTAATAATGGAACATTTTTAAAATAAAAAAGCAATAAATTTTCTATTGTTTTCTTTCCGCTGTGCGTTTGGCTCAAATTGCCACCAACAAGAGATATATAGAAAAATAGTTAGATATTTCATAACAAAATCATTACGTAACTGTGCCCATAACCACAAAAAACTATCTCCCCAACAAAACCCCTTTCAACTCCTCATAAGAAGATATTCGGATACTCGTTTTGGGTTTGTCCATCACCGAGGCAATCTGAGGCGGAATAGGGATTTGAAGGTTTAGGGTTTTCTCTACCTCCTCCAGAAATTTGACCGGGTGAGCTGTTTCTAAAAACAGTCCGTGGTATTTGGGATGGACGTTTAAGAATTTTTTCAGTCCCAAATATCCTACCGCGCCGTGCGGATCTGCCAAATATTTGTAAGATTCATAAAGTTTTTTCATGGCTTCACGCGTCTGTGCATCGTCAAAACTATAAGCTGAAAATTGACATTTCAGTGCTTCCAAATTCTGGTCGAAAAGTTGCTGAACCCTCACAAAATTGCTCGGATTTCCTACATCCATTGCGTTGGAAATGGTTGAAACCGAAGGTTTGGGCTCAAAGATACCGGAATTTAAAAAGGCCGGCACGGAATCGTTAACATTGGTCGAAGCCACGAAATGCGCAATGGGCAAACCGAGTTTTTGGGCCATAATCCCCGCACAAATATTACCAAAATTCCCACTCGGTACCGAAACCACCAAGGGCAAACCGGCGTGGTAAATCTGCTTTACAGCAAAGAAATAATAAAACATTTGAGGCAACCAACGCGCCACGTTGATGGAGTTGGCAGATGTGAGTGTAAGCGTTTTCAAATCGGTATCTAAAAAAGCATTTTTGACCATGTCTTGACAATCGTCGAAAGTGCCGTCAACTTCTAGGGCGGTAATATTTTGTCCGAGTGTGGTCAACTGTTTTTCCTGAATATCACTGACCTTTCCGCTCGGATACAAAATGACAACTTCCACACCTTTCACACCTAAAAAACCGTGGGCAACCGCACCGCCTGTATCTCCGGATGTAGCTACCAAAACGATTACTTTCTGGTCTTTTTTCTCCCGGTTGAAGTAGCCAAGACAGCGTGCCATAAACCTTGCACCCACGTCTTTAAAAGCCATGGTGGGGCCGTGAAAAAGTTCCAAAACGGCTACATCGTCCGAAATTTGTTCTACCGGAAAATCAAAATCGATGGTTTCACTAACGATGGTTCTTAAAATATCTACGGGAATTTCGTCTCCAATAAATTGTGAAATAGCCTTTAAGGCAATTTCTGTATTGTCTTTTTCGTGAAGCGAATTTATAAACGCCAAAGGCAAAGGTTTGATTTGTTCTGGGAAATACAAGCCTCTGTTTGGCGCTATGCCATTGACAACCGCTTCTTCAAAAGAAACACTATGGCTTTTATCTTGTAAACTAAAATATTTCATGTGTTTATATTTATTGATTTTCAATGGTCACATGGAACACCCTAAATAATCATGCCTCAGTGTGCAAAATTTTTACATGGGCGTTTCATGTGTTTATATTTATTTGTTTTATCGGTCATGCTTCGACTGCGCTCAGCACAGGCATGGAACACCCTAACTCATTATGACCCTGTTATTTCTTTTAAACCTCACAGGTTTTAAAAACCTGTGAGGTTTTATATTTATTTAATTCCTAAAACAAATACCCCCACCCAAACTGTAACTGCATTCCTGTCAATTAAATAGATTGGTTCGAAACATCTGCTCCTTTGCATTTCAAATTTTAGAACTTTATTGTATTACAGAGTTTTTATCCCCTGTGGGTTTACCTCAGAGTGATGCAAATCGTAAGGAATGGCTGTTTTATCAAACACATGGCGGATGGCTTGGGCTGTTTTTTTGGCAATTTCCACACCTTTACAAAGGGCAAAAACAGACGGCCCGGAACCTGAAATTCCAAAACCCAAGGCGCCAGATGCCAATGCCGCCGCTTTCATCTCGTCGAAAGCGGGGATCAAAACAGAGCGTGAAGACTCTACCCACTCGTCGCGCAGAGAAGCTGCCAAAAGATCGTAATCGTTTTGAAACAATCCTGCCACAAATCCGCCCAAATAGCCCGACTGTCGCACCGCTTTTTTGAGTGAAACTTGTTGTTTTAGCAAGTTGCGCGCATCGGCAGTTTTGACTTCTATCTGCGGATGCAAAATGACAACAGACAGGGCTTCGGGTGTGGGAAGCGACACCACGCGTAAGGGATTATAACTCTGAATCAACGTAAATCCGCCTAACAGACAAGGCGCCACATTGTCTCCGTGTTCCGCGCCGCCCGCCAAGGCCTCTCCTTTCATGGCAAAAGCAACCAATTCTATTGAAGAAAAAGGTTTTCCCAACAACTCGTTGAGGCCAAAAACGGCACCCGCCGCACTTGCTGCACTGCTGCCGATACCGCTGCCGGGTTTTATTTTTTTATAAATTTCAATGTCAAATCCCTGTTTGGTATTGAGTTGGTTAAGCAATGCCAAACCAGCCACGCCAGCCACGTTCTGTTCGGTTTGCATCGGGAGCATTTGTCCTTCAATCTTGGTAATCCGCAACTGATTGACATTATTTTCCCTTATAAGCATTTGATCGCCCACGCTTTCAAGTGCAAAACCCAACAGATCAAATCCGCAGGAAACATTGGCAACGGTTGCCGGTGCAAATAATGTGATACTTCTCATCCCAAAGCTAATTTGAAGGTAAAGGTATGTAGTTCTATCATGATATATTTAGGTCTCTTCAGGTGCAAATAAATTATCTCCTCACCCGGATGATATCACCAAAAATACCGGAAGCCGTCACCTCTGCTCCTGCCCCGGCACCTTTTACTATCAAGGGTTGCTCACTGTATCGGTTTGTGTAAAACAACACGATGTTGTCCTTGCCTGCAATGTCGTAAAATGGATGACCTTTGGGCACTTCTTGCAGTCCAACTTTTGCTTTTCCGTTTTCAAATGTGGCCACATACTTGAGTTTGCAGTCTTTTTTTACGGCATTTTGAAGTAAATTTTCGAAATGTGATGCATGCTTTTCGAGTGCGTTATAGAAATCGGCTACCGTTTCGGCTTGCAAAGCTTCATCAGGTAAAAATGAGATGTTTTCTACATCTGCAGCTTCGAGCTTGTAACCGCTTTCTCTGGCCAAAATAAGGATTTTTCGCAATACATCCACACCGCTCAAATCAATTTTGGGATCGGGTTCTGTGTAGCCCTCTGCTTGTGCCTGACGCACAACGTCGGCAAATTTGGTTTTTTCGTTAAAATGATTAAACACGAAATTTAAACTGCCGGAGAGGATGGCTTGTATAGACCTGATCTGATCTCCGGAAGCGACCAAATTGTTGAGCGTATTGATGACCGGCAAACCGGCACCCACATTGGTTTCAAACAAAAAAGGTGCGTTGTAACTTCGCGATAGCCTTTTGAGTTCTTTATAACTTTCCAACGATGAGGATGCCGCCACTTTGTTGCAAGTGACTACGGCGATGCTTTTCTTTAAGTAATGTTTGTACATGTCCGAAACAGCATCATTGGCAGTGTTATCCACAAAAACACTGTTGCGCAGATTGAGTTTTTTTACACCCCTATAAAAAGATTTCGGATCGGAAGCCTCTCCATTTTCTATAACTTCACGCCAGTTTTCCAATGAAATACCCGTTTTGTCGAATGCCATTTTTTTGGAATTTGCCAACCCGACCACCTGAATATTCAAGTGTAAAAACGTTTTGAGGTAATCTGATTGCTGTGCAATTTGCTGAAGCAACTTAGAACCGACATTTCCCACGCCACAGATAAACAAATTGATTTGCACCAACTGCGTTTCGAAGAAAGTTTCGTGCAGCGTGTTGAGTGCCTTTACCACGTCTTTGTTACTGATAACTGCAGAAATATTGTTTTCGGATGCGCCTTGTGCAATAGCGCGAATATTCACGTTGTTTTGCCCCAAGGCACTAAACATTTTTCCGCTTATGCCTTGGTGGTTTTTCATCCGGTCTCCTACCAAAGCCAATATGGAAAGATTTTTCTCCACTTTTAAGGGTTCTATTTTTCGAAGGCTTTGTTCGTAAGCAAAGGTCTCGTCCACCACTTCTTTTGCGTGTTCGGCATCTTGGTCGTTCACGCCGATGCAAATAGAATGCTCGGATGAGGCTTGGGTGATAAAAACGACGTTTATTTTTTCTTGAAAAAGGGTTTCAAAAAATCGCTTTGAAAATCCGGGAATGCCAACCATACCGCTTCCTTCTAGCGTGAGCAAAGCCACGTGGTCTATAAAAGTGATGCCCCGTACGGGTTTTAATTTATCGTTGGCATCTTTGTGAATAAGCGTTCCTGCGTCTTGTGGTGCGTAGGTGTTTTTAATGGCTATCGGAATCTTTTTTTCCAGAACCGGCTGCACGGTTGGTGGATAAAGTACTTTGGCTCCAAAGTGCGACAATTCCATCGCTTCTTGGTAAGATATTTCAGGAATTGGAAAGGCTTGTTTGACGATTTGCGGATTGGCGGTAAACATACCGCTGACATCTGTCCATATTTCGAGTACAGCTGCATCGCAGGCAGCTGCAATGATGGCTGCCGTATAATCTGAACCACCGCGCCCGAGGGTGGTGGTTTCGCCTAGGGAAGAAGCCGCAATGAATCCGGGCAGAACAGTCACTTGCGCATCTGCTTGTTCAAAATATGCGCGAATGCGCTGGTTTGTTTCTTTAAAGTTGACCAAAGCTTGCGTAAATTGCCTGTTGGTTTGTATGAGTTCTCGGGTATCTTTGAGTGCTACTTTTTCGATTTTTTCAGCCAACATTTGAGAAACCACCCACGCGCTGAGTAATTCGCCAAAACTCACAATTTTATCGAGTGATTTGTCGGATAAATCATTGATGAGGTAAATCCCTTCCAAAATACTCTCCAACTCGTTAAACATGGTTTTTACTTTAGACAAAACCGCACCCTGCTTGGCAATTGGAATCACCGCCTTTGTCCAATCTACATGGTGTTTTTCCAAGACGGTGAGTTCGTCTCGGAAAGCTTCTTGTTTCGCCACTGCGAGTCGGGCTGCTTGGATAAGCCTGTCTGTTGTTTTTCCGCTGGCGGAAACCACCACTGCCAAACGATTTTTTTGTGCGGAAGACACAACTATATTGCGCAAATTTTCGAGGATTTTCGCGTCTTTCAGCGAACTACCACCAAATTTTAAAACTTTCATTTTTTGATTTTTTAAACACTTTAAACATAGAAACAACTCGGAAACTTTTTCCTAAAAAGAAAATACGAAAAATGGATGATATGTGAATTTATACCCCAAAAGGGGTAATGGTAATGATAGAAATAGTAGTCGCAGGGCAAAGCCCCATACCTTTCAAAATGCCGTAAAAAGAAACGGTTGTCATTACTTTTATTTTGCGCTTCAAAAGTATTATATTTAAGGCAGTAAAAAAATTCATGCAGAATTTTTAACGAATTATCAATTTTGATACATTTTTCGTGAAAAATGAAAATTTTAGATGCAGAACAACTCGGCTTGTTTGATGAAAATTTAATGAAGCGACAACAAATCACTTCAGAAAAACTGATGTGGCGGGCTGCATCGGGCTGTGTAGCATGGCTCTTGCAACACGATACCTTGGGTTACAGTGCTTTCGACATTTTTTGCGGTACCGGAAACAATGGCGGCGATGGTTTGTCCATCGGGTTGCAACTGCATCGCCACGGTTACTGTGTCCGCTTGCACATCGTTGCCTTTTCTCAAAATTACTCGGCAGATTTCACGCATTACTTCAAGCAAGTCGCAGAAACCGATATTACCGTCAGTTATATCACCGAAAAGGATAGAAATGTGTCACTCGCTAATGGTAGTTTGGTCATAGATGCTATTTTTGGGTACGGGCTCAACAGACCACCCGAATCTTGGGTACAGCACTTGTTTGAATACATCAATCGAACAGCAGCTTGTGTGGTTTCCATAGACCTACCCAGCGGTTTGTTTGCTCATAAAAATCTTACGCACACCTGCATCTGTGCTCACTATACGCTTACTTTTGCTTTTCCAAAACTTAGCATGCTTCTGCCGGAAACTGGAAAATTTGTAGGAAAATGGCAACTGATTTCTTTGTATGAAACCCCTGCTGACCATAGCGATTTGCAGAGTGATTTTCATTTGCTCACTTCAGAAAACGTTCTAAAGCTTCGAAAACTCAGGCCGGTATTTTCGCACAAAGGCACTTACGGGCATGCACTAATAGCCGGAGGGAGCTATGGAAAAATAGGAGCTGTATTACTTGCTGCGCGTGCCGCTTTGAAAAGTGGTTGCGGATTGGTAAGTGTTTATGTTCCCAAATGTGGTTATTTGCCTTTTCAAACGGCATTACAGGAGGTGATGGTGGAAACGGATGCTGAGAAGGAGTTCATCAGCAACTTAGCGCCTAAAACATCTTTTTCAAGTGTGGGATTAGGCATGGGATTGGGTTTGCATACCAAAACAGCCGATGCTTTGTGTCAATTTTTAAAAAACCAAACCAAACCTTTGGTGATTGATGCAGATGGTTTAAATATCTTATCTAAACATCCGGAGTGGCTTGCGTTGGTTCCCAAAAACAGTTTGTTGACACCCCATCCCAAAGAGCTTGAAAGGCTCATTGGCTCGTGGGTGGATGATTTTGAAAAATTGTCCAAAAGCCGCGATTTTGCTAAAAAACACCAATGGGTTATTTTGATTAAAGGGGCGCACACAGCTATCGTTGATAAAAACGGAGTTTGGTTCAACCATACCGGAAATTCGGGTATGGCAACCGCCGGCAGCGGCGATGTATTGGCGGGAATTCTCACATCTTTGCTCGCGCAGGGCTACCAAACCTTGGATGCGGCAAAACTGGGTGTATGGATACACGGCTTGGCCGCTGACATTGCCATCCAAGAAAATGAAAGCCCCGAATCCTTATCGGCTTCAGACATCATTAACCATCTTGGAAAAGCTTTTAACAGTATGAATGATTAATTGGCTACTTCGCTGATAAATTTTATTCTGTAGAGTCTTAATTCTTCTTCATCGTAGTCGCCGTTGAACTCGCTGAGTGCTGACTCTATATCATCTGTTTCAGATTCCATAAAGTATTCGTGCAGTTCTTCTTGTTGGTCTTCATCCAGCAATTCGTCGAGCCAGTAATCTATTTTGATTTTGGTGCCCATATACACAATTTGCTCCAACTCTTTTATAAAATCGTTCATGGCAAGTCCTTTGGCTGAGGCTATATCTTCCAAAGGCAATTTTCGGTCTATATTTTGAATGATGTAAAGTTTGAGAGAAGAATTTGCTCCTGTGGTTTTCACGACCAAATCATCCGGGCGTGTGATGTCGTTTTCTTCTACATATTTAGCAATCAGCGCAACAAAATCCTTCCCGAATTTCTTTGCTTTGCTCTCGCCCACACCATGAACGTTGCTCAATTCTTCCAGCGTAATGGGATATTTCAATGTCATATCTTCCAAAGAAGGATCTTGAAAAACGGCATAGGGCGGAACGCCTAATTTTTTGGCAACTTGCTTTCGCAAATCTTTCAAAATGCGCATAAGAACCTCGTCTGTGACTGCGCCACCTTTGGCCGCCGCAACGATATTGTCATCATTTTCATCGCTGTACACATGGTCTTCTGCCATCATAAAAACAGTGGGGTTTTGCAGAAACAAACGCCCTGCGTCGGTGATTTTTATGACGCCGTAGGTTTCGATGTCTTTTTTGAGCAATTTATCTACCAACAATTGCCTGATTAATGCCATCCAAAAACGGTCGTCTTGAAAACTTCCTTTGCCAAAAACGGGCAGTGCATCTGTTTTGTGAGACTTAATGAGTGCATTAATCTTTCCGAGCAACACCCAAACCAAGTCTTTGGCTTTGTATTTTTCTTTGGTTTTGACAACCGCTTCCAAAACCAACTTGGCCTCTTTGGTTGCCTCAAATTTTTTCTTGGGATGCCTTACGTTGTCATCCATATCGGCACCTTCGCCGTTTTCGCCGTCAAAGTCTTCGCCAAAATAATGCAAGATAAATTTTCGCCTCGATATTGAGGTTTCGGCGTAGGCGACCATCTCCTGCAAGAGTGCCATCCCTATTTCCTGTTCGGCTACGGGTTTGCCCGACATGAATTTTTCAAGTTTTTCTATGTCTTTATAAGAGTAGAATGCCAAACAATGCCCTTCGCCGCCGTCGCGACCGGCACGACCGGTTTCTTGGTAGTAACTTTCTATACTTTTAGGAATGTCGTAGTGGATGACAAACCGCACATCCGGTTTGTCGATTCCCATGCCAAATGCGATGGTGGCGACCACTACATCGGTATCTTCCATAAGAAACATATCTTGGTGTTTGCTTCGGGTTTTGGCATCGAGTCCGGCGTGATAAGGGATTGCTGAAATACCATTTACTTGAAGCATCTGAGCCATTTCTTCTACTTTTTTACGGCTCAGGCAATAGACAATGCCCGACTTGCCTAAATTCTGCTTGATAAAACGAATGACATCGGCATCTACATTTTTGGTTTTGGGACGTACTTCGTAGTAGAGATTGGGGCGGTTAAAAGAGGCTTTAAAAGTGGTTGCTTCAGTAATGCCCAAGTTTTTGAGGATGTCTTCCTGCACTTTGGGTGTAGCCGTAGCGGTGAGCCCGACTATCGGCACATCACTGATACGCTGTATGATGTTTTTTAAGTTTCTGTATTCAGGCCTGAAATCGTGACCCCACTCAGATATACAATGGGCTTCGTCAATTGCCACAAAAGATATTTTGACGGTGTTGAGGAAATCTACGTATTCTTCCTTGGTCAGCGATTCGGGTGCTACGTACAGAAGTTTGGTAATACCATTTGTAATATCACTTTTCACGCGGTTGATTTCCGTTTTGTTGAGCGAAGAATTCAACACATGGGCAACGCCTTCATGTTCAGATATACCTCTGATGGCATCTACCTGATTTTTCATCAGTGCAATAAGCGGTGAAACAATTATGGCTGTTCCTTCCTGAATTAATGCCGGCAATTGGTAGCAAAGCGACTTTCCTCCGCCGGTGGGCATAATGACGAAAGTATTCTTTTTTGAAAGGATATTTTCTATAACATCTTTTTGTAGTCCTTTAAACTGACTGAATCCAAAATACTTTTTAAGCTCTTTGTGCAAATCTATTTTCATTGTATAATCACCATTTAGAACCAAATTTGATACTTTTGTGCATTATAAAGATAGTATAAACATTCATTTTCAAAAACATTTTTCAAAAAATATATAATAATGGCCTTATACCCCTTGCCATTTCGGTTTTTTTCTCAACTAAAAATCATTTTCTTTTCTGAGCAAACCTTAAATTTCTTGAGATGATGACATGTCTATTTACAAATTTATCAAACCATAAATATTAACAGATGAAACGCCCTTGTAAAATTATTGACACACAGGAGTATGATTATCCTAGGGCGTTCCATCTGACCGATAAAAACAAATAAATTATAAACACATGAAAAAGCCGGTTGAGGAAATGTCTTTTTTGGATCATTTAGAAGATTTGCGTTGGCATTTAATTCGAATGACAGTGGCTGTAATGCTTTGTGGTGCTGTCGCTTTTTTGATGAAAAGTTTCATATTTGATGTGGTACTTTTTGGTCCGAGAAACACTGATTTTTACACCTATAAAATTTTGTGTGAGTTTTCTCAACGTTTTGGGTTGGATGAAAGTTTTTGTATTAAAGAATTGCCTTTCAGAATTCAAAGCCGGCAAATGTCGGGGCAGTTTTCAGCGCACATTTGGACATCGATAACGGCCGGTTTTATATTGGCATTTCCGTTTTTGCTTTACGAGGTTTGGAAATTTATAAGTCCGGCTCTATATGATAATGAAAGAAAGTATGCACGTGCCTTTATTATTGTCTCTTCCTTCTTGTTTTTTGTGGGTGTTTTGTTTGGTTATTACGTAATCACACCGCTTTCGATAAACTTTTTGGGTACCTACACCGTGAGTGATCAGGTTTTTAACGACATCGATTTAAACTCCTATATCGGGCTGCTTCGGGCATCGGTGATCGCTTCAGGACTGATTTTTGAACTTCCGGTAATTATCTATTTTTTGACCAAATTGGGCTTAGTCACACCCGAATTTTTAAGAAAATACCGCAAGTTTTCGCTTATCATTATCCTGACACTTTCTGCCATCATTACACCACCGGATATTGCAAGCCAAGTAATTGTGTCTATTCCTATATTGATTTTATACGAAATCAGTATTTATATTTCTAAATTTGTCATCAAACGAGAAAAGAAAAAAGAAAAATCAAATGTCTGATATGCTCCACGAATACCGCACTTATCGCAGCGCGATGAATCAAAAACTACTGCAAGATGACAACAAAATCATCAAGCGTATTTTTAACCTCGACACCAACGCCTATACTGTCGGCGCTTTGGACGTAAAAACAAAAGAACTCTTGGGTTTGGTCGCTTCGGCTGTGCTTCGGTGCGATGACTGTGTTCGGTATCATCTGGAAACTGCCCACAAAAACGGTGCTTCTAAAGCAGAAGTCATGGAAACACTGTCGATTGCTACTTTGGTAGGCGGCACCATCGTCATTCCACACCTACGGCGAGCGTATGAATTTTGGGAAGCACTGGAAAACGAAAAAGCATCGGGCCTGTAAAGCTAAAAAATGACTTAAAATAAAACCTGAGTGTTCTCACAAAAAGTACAACGAATGAAACTGATTGCTGAAAATTTGGTAAAAGCCTACAAAGGCAAAAAAGTGGTGAAGGGTGTTTCGCTAGAAGTTAACCAAGGTGAAATTATTGGTTTGTTGGGACCTAATGGTGCAGGAAAAACCACTTCTTTTTATATGATCGTGGGACTGATCAAACCCAATGAAGGCCAAATCTTTCTAGACAACACCAACATCACAGATTACCCTATGTACAAACGCGCCCAAAACGGCATTGGCTATCTGGCGCAGGAGGCGTCCGTTTTCAGAAAGCTCAGCGTGGAAGACAACATCCGCAGTGTGTTGGAACTCACCAAAAAACCAAAAGCCGAACAAGACGAAAAAGTAGAACTGCTCATTGAGGAGTTTGGCTTAGGGCACATCCGTAAAAACCGCGGCGATTTACTCTCTGGTGGCGAAAGACGCAGAACAGAAATTGCGCGTGCACTGGCCACTGATCCTAAGTTTATTTTGCTCGACGAACCTTTTGCCGGTGTAGATCCGGTGGCTGTAGAAGACATCCAACGAATTATTGCCAGGCTTAAAAATAAAAATATCGGTATCCTGATTACGGACCACAATGTTCAAGAAACGCTAGCAATTACCGACAGGACGTATCTGATGTTTGAAGGCGGGATTCTAAAAGCGGGGATTCCGGAAGAACTCGCCGCAGACGAAATGGTGAGAAAAGTGTATTTGGGACAGAATTTTGAACTTCGCAAAAAGAAGTTAAGTTTTTAAAAAATCTGTCTTGCTGAACTTGGTTCAGCATCTACACAATGGAATGTCACCCCGAGCGCAGTCGAGGGGCAAGACCCTGAAACAAGTTCAGGGTGAAAGTTGAGGGTGTTGTTGGATGACCGTAAATACAGGTTGTGTTTTTGAGGGTTGCTTTCTCCATTTTCAATATTTGATTTTTCTCGGCGAAACAATCCCTACCTAACAAGTGTACATCGAAAACAATTTGGTCGCTATCGATACAAAGCAAAAAAGCGGATGCATTGATTTAAAATTTAAGCACTTACCTTTCCCAACATGTCATGCAGCAGTTTTATTTCGTCACGGAATTTGGCCGCCTGTAAAAAATCTAATTCTTTGGCTGCTTTTTCCATATTTTTCCGGACTTCTCTCACTCTTTTTTCCAATTCTTCCTTACTGAGATAAGCCACGGCTTTTTCCGCTGCCAAATGGACTTCATTTTCCCGATGATACGCTTTGTTACTGGCCAACGCATTGTGAAACTGCTTCTGAATGGCAGTAGGCGTGATGTTGTTTTCCACGTTATACGCCATTTGTTTCATCCTTCTGTATTGGGTTTCATCGATGGTTTTCTGCATGCTATTGGTGATTTTGTCGGCATACATGATGGCTTTTCCGCTAACGTGGCGCGCTGCGCGACCAATGGTTTGCGTCAAGGAACGATGGCTCCGCAGAAAGCCCTCTTTGTCGGCATCTAAAATAGCAACTAGGGAAACTTCGGGCAAATCGAGACCCTCGCGCAAAAGATTGACCCCGACGAGTACATCAAACAGACCGCGCCTCAAATCTTCCATAATCTGCACGCGTTCCAAGGTATCCACATCCGAGTGTATGTACCGACAGCGAACCTGCACACGCGTCAGGTATTTTGTCAATTCTTCAGCCATCCGCTTGGTAAGTGTTGTAACCAAAACACGCTCGTCTTTTTCAACCCTCAGGTGTATTTCTTCCAGCAAATCATCAATTTGATTGAGGCTAGGCCTGACTTCAATTTCAGGATCGAGCAAGCCGGTTGGGCGGATAACTTGCTCCACGTAAACGCCGCCACATTTTTGCAATTCATAATCTGCCGGTGTAGCACTTACATACAAAACTTGGTTTTGCAAGGTTTCAAATTCCTCGTATTTCAAAGGCCTGTTGTCCATCGCGGCCGGGAGCCTGAATCCGTATTCTACCAGCGTTTCTTTTCTGGATCTGTCACCGCCGTACATGGCGTGAACCTGCGGCAAGGTGACATGGCTTTCGTCTATCACCATCAGAAAATCTTGCGGAAAATAATCTAACAAGCAGAATGGCCTTGTACCTGGCGCGCGACCATCAAGATAGCGTGAATAATTTTCTATACCCGAACAATAACCCAGTTCGCGTATCATCTCCAAATCAAAATTGGTGCGTTCCTCCAACCTTTTGGCTTCCAAATGCTTGCCAATTTCTTTAAAATAAGATACTTGCCTCACCAAATCGTCCTGTATGTCTCGGATGGCTTGTTGCAAAATATCAGGTGAAGTCACAAAAATATTGGCAGGATAAATAAGTAGTGTATCAAATCGATCTAAAACCGAATTGTTTTTTGGATCAAAGGCTTCGATTTCTTCAATTTCATCGCCAAAAAAATGAACTCTGTAAGCGTGGTCTGCATAGCCGGGATAGACATCGACGGTGTCGCCTTTGATTCTGAAATTTCCATTGGTAAATTCGGCTTCCGTACGGGCATACAGGCTCTGTACCAATTGGTGTAGAAACTTGGTACGAGAGATGATTTGGCCTTGCTGTATTTCGATGACGTTTTTCTTGAATTCGGTAGGATTTCCGATGCCGTATAAGCAAGATACGGAAGCCACCACTAAGACATCACGCCTACCCGACAGTAGCGATGAAGTGGTGCTAAGCCTTAGTTTTTCGATTTCATCATTGACTGACAAATCCTTTTCTATATACGTGCCGGTGGTGGGAATGTAGGCTTCGGGTTGGTAGTAATCATAATAAGACACAAAATATTCCACTGCATTGTTGGGAAAAAACTGTTTGAATTCTGAGTACAATTGGGCCGCCAAAGTTTTATTGTGCGCCAAAACTAATGTGGGCCTTTGCACCTGCTCAATGACATTGGCCACGGTAAAAGTTTTACCTGAGCCGGTAACACCCAGCAAAATCTGGTGGGATTCGCCAGTTTTTATGGCATCCGATATTTTTTTGATGGCGGCCGGTTGGTCGCCTGTCGGTTCAAAAACAGACTGCACTTCAAATTTCATCTGCTTCTCATTATATTTTCGACTTTGCTCAATACAAGTGCATCTTAGGGTTATACGCTTTGGATTTGGCTCTTTGGGACGGACGCAAGGCTCGGTTTTGCTTCATCCGATGGATTGTCCGGCACCATAAATGATGTTTTGGTAATGTTTCACAACCATTTGTCAAAATCGCCGTCTATTTAGAGGTTCATTTTTTCAAGTACTTCTCTAAAAATCTTCATCCTACCATTGACATCCCAAAACTTACAGATTTTTATGCGTTCCGTCGCAAAAAGGTGTTTTTCCACTTACTTTGCAACCACACCAAGCCACACGTTTGGCTTCTGTGATTTCTTCTTTTACGGGTATAAAATCGGTGCCCTTGTGCGAACCATCACAATAGGGTTGGTTTTTGCTATCTCCACAAGCACACCAAAAATAAGTACCGGGTTCAACTTCTAAAACATAAGGTGCTTTTTGCGCTATTGTAGGCTTCTTCTCCATAATACGTAAGTGTTTAAAGTTTATTTTTAAATATTCATTGCCCTAAATGTACTCAATTATTTTTAAACTCTATAAAGCCGGGCAACGGACTTTCCGGTTTGGCAGTTTGCTTGGGCAACTCAATAATTTGCTTTTCTTTTTTCGATTTAAAAATACGCTGCATCAAATCTTTAAAAGTTTCAAAATCAACCTGATATGAAAGTCCAACACCTTGTGTATACCCTTCTTGTTCGCCGATAAATTGTACTTGTGTTTGCCTGTTAAACACCTTGGCCCTGAGCGTGCCGTTTTCATTGAGCAGAAACTCGACCTCCACATCGCCCACCACTACCGATTCCGAAACACCACCTGTAGGCACACCCACTTTTCCGTTGATGAGCACACGGTCGCTGAGTTGGGTTTCAAAAGCGACACCTACCCTGCCCTCGGCCTCGTAGTCAGGTGTTCTGTCAGCCTGAACGTAGTCTATGCCGAGGTTGAATTTGTTGTTGTCGTCTTGAAACAAATCGTTGACAATGTTTGAGGCACTTTCGGAAAACAGATTGGCACCTGCCTGACCAAAAGTGCTGCTATTGTTGAAAAAAGTACCGGCCGAGATGAGCGACAAGGCTTGGGTTTGTCGTTGTTCATCGTCATCGAGTCTAAACTGTATTTCCGATTTTACCTGAGCGGTGGCGTTGGGAAAATCTATAGTAAAATCCAACTCCGGTTGCGTGAGATTTCCGAGTATGGAAATATACACAAAAGTGGGTATTTTTCGGGTAACGGTCTGCGACTCCAACAATATTGATGGATTGGATTCCGTTTTGTAAACCGCTTGGATGTTGACCTGTGCCTGCATGGGGTCTCCGTCCCAAGTGATGGTACCACCCCGGATAACCTCAAATTTTTTATCGATGATGCCCTTGTATTTAAAACCGTAGTTTCCGTTCATGGCAATAAAGTCGCCCCACATATTAAATTTGCCGTTGGTATTGATTTCAATCAGCAAATTGCCCACACCGTTTCCCCTTAGCGAACTGCCGTTTTCTTTGTCTATCTGTACTTCGATAAGTGCTTCTTGTGTCACATCTAAATCAAAATTAAGGCTCAGGCCTTTGATTTCATCAAAAGACGAGGAAAGTCCTTGTCCGCGGAGGAGTTTTTCCTCGGGCGTGATAAATCGAATAAATGAACTGTCGCCTACTGTAGCCGCATCACTGATTGGAATCACAAAATTGGTTCCTCTTTGGGTTTGCGCTTGCACGTCTATTACCAAATTGTCTAGTGGTCCGTACAACTGCGCATTGCCACTTATAAAGCCGGTTCCGTAATAAAGCGAAACAATATCCTCTTGGGTGTCTAGCACCAACAACCTTTCGGTGTTCAGGTTCATATCCATACGCCAATCTACAAAGTTGTCGTGTGAAATGCTTCCGTTGAGCAAAGCAGCCGTTTTGTATTTTACATCGGTTACCCTCCATGCATCAAATAGCATTTGTCTATCGCTGAGTCTTACCGTGGCTGATTTTGGAAAATCTAAATCCACGTTTAGGTAAGGAATTCTCATGCCGGAATTGTTAAGGGTGAGACTGCCTGTCCAACTTGGGTTTTTGAGTGCCCCTGTTAGAACGGCATTTCCTGAAATGTTTCCTCTAATTCGATCGATGGCTGTGCCGCCAAGTGGTGAAAACCCTTTTACATCGAGATTATTTAGTGCCACATCTATATTGAGGGTGGTGTTTTCGTTTCCGACAAATATTTTCCCTTCCGCAGACAGTGACTCAAATTTGTTGTTTTTTCGAAGACTGGCATCTACGTCAAATTCGGATAGGTTATCGCTGCCGATGACGTCCAACCGCAGATCTCCCATAAGTATCTTGTTGATTTCAAAATCATCTATCGTCAAAAACGAAGTCGGAAAATATTCATTTTCACTCTGTAGCAACAAAATATTGCCATTGACAAGCCCATCCAAGCGAAGGCTGTCTATATCGGGTGTAACTTTTTCTAGGTGAACGTTTTTGAAGCTGAATTTTAAATCTTTGTAACTTGAATCGCGGGCAACACCATTGAGCCCGATTTCTTCGTTCTGATGTTTGGCTACAATCTGATTGATGGAAAAGTTCTTGAAACCTTCGTCAAAAACCAGATAGTTTCGGTTGTTATTTTCTTTGTTGATGCTCCACGTGCTGCCTTTAAAAGTGAGGTCCGATTTTTTAAAACCAACCACAGATCGGTTATCTTTATTGATGGTGTGATAAAAGTTAAGTTCAAAACGGTCGTTGGCTTTCTTGCCCCCGTCAAATTCGGATCGAAAGAAAAGCGTGTCTCGCGCATTGATGTTGACCATGCTGAAGCTTTGGATATCATAGTATTTTGAATGTATTTGAGATGCTTCGATGTAGGCGTTAAACAGCGGATTTTGGTTGTCGAAAGTGAGTGTGAAATCTTTAATTTCATTGTCGTAAATAACAATATTGGACGAATCGAAACTAAATTCAAATTGGTTGGTATTGCCATCCAACCTGCCTTTTATTTGAGTGCCCGCACCCAAAACAATTCCGGGAAAAAAAGCATCGAGCAGTTTGTTGTACACATCAAACTTAAAATCGGCATACTGCCCGGGGGAAACTTCTTGCGGAACGTAGTTGGTGTAAATACTGCCCAACGCATTGTTTACAAGACTTCCTATTTCCTCAATTTTGAAAAAACCGCTGACTTCTCCGTCTATGATGTCTTTCGAATTGATACTGATGAGGTGTTCTTTATCTCTAAAATCGGATCGGATGGTAAAATCATCAAAGTAGTATTCTTCCCGAACATTTCCGTAGGTCGTATTGGTAAATTGAATATATCCGACAAAATCGTTGAGTTCAGTTCCACTGAAATTGACGTCCACATTACCCGAAAAAACCGAAAGTTTGTCTTGGGTGTACAAATTGGTATCGTAGAGGTTGGCAAATGGGATTTTTGCATTCAGCTCAAATCTCTTTGTTGCTTGTGAAAAATCGGCCAAACCCTTGGCTTCTGCTTTTAGGTTGTAATCGTCAATTTTGACCGATCCTTCAAAAACACCTTTGACGATGTTGCCGGACAGGTTGATGTTGGTAAAGTCGTATTGGTTGTATCCAATGCTGCTGATATTTCCAAAAACAGTGGTGTTGAGCGTATTGCGATTCAGTCCGCTTCCGATGGCGTTTACATCCATGGTCAGTTTGCCTAATTTGGGATTGTCGAGCAACGTTCCCAGCTCAAAATCTGTAGTTTGCACATTGCCGGAGTATGTCCATTTGTCTGCATCTGACAGATTCAGCATTTCAAAATTTAAAATGCTTTTGCCTATTTGCGTTTCCAAATCCACATCTGCCTTCAGCTGGTTGCCGTTGAGTTCCAAGATACCAAAAGTACTGATGCGACCCAATTTTTCGGTAATTTCAGGTATGTCATTCCCCAAAACATCGGGCATCAATACAGCCAAACTGTTGCGGCTCGTTGTCAAGTCGGACAAGCGGCTCTCCATAGCAAAATCGGCTTCGTTAAAAATATTTTTAAAGGTAAAATAGCCGTCTATGGAAGTGCCCACATTGCTGTTTATTTTCAAATCGTCTAGTTGAAAATGGTTGAGCGTACCGGTCATGTGTGTGCGGAGTTCGACCACCACATCATGTCCAAATTCGTTGTAATACAAATTGATGTCACGCATGGCGACAATGGCTTCGTCAATTTTAAAATTCCACTGAATCAGGTTATTGAAATCCTTAAAATCGCCGGCTTTGTAGCCCAATGCAAAACTTCCGTTTAAAGAAGAATAGGCCGTTTTGATGCGCATATTATCCAGTCGGATTTGTTCGCGCAGATACGCAAAATTTCCGGATAACTGTTTAACTTCCAAACCCATGAATCCGTTGAAAGACAGTTTTTGAATATCCGTACTCACCTCCGGGCCTTCGATTACAAAATCCTCTAAATAAGCGTTTAGGTCGGACAGGTCAACAATTTCGGGCGTATTCAAATCATAGTCGTAGTAGCGATACACCCCATTGATGAGCAAAACAGACTTCATTCGCATAAAAAAGGGCTTGTTGCTTGGTACGGCATCGGGATTATTGCTTTCCAATTTGGCTATAAAAATATCCAGATTAGTCAAGACTTCGCCTTCGTACAGCATCATATTGAATACAAAATCTTCCATTTTCACACTGCCCAGTTCCAATTGTCCCTTGAAGAGTTTGGCGGCGCTTACCAATGATGTATTGAGCTTGCGGGCAAAGATGAGTGTATCTTGCTTGTAATCCGCTATGTAAATATCTCTCAGGGAAACCGCACCTAAAAAAGAAAGATCTACTTTTCCAATTTGAATGTTTGTTTTGTATTTTTCATTGATCGAAGTGGTTATTTTTTTGGCGAGGTAGGTCTGTACTGCCGGTATCGACAATATCAAACTGAGCGTCACCAAAAAAATCAGGGATCCGGCCAGAAATCGCTTTGCTATTTTTTTAAATTTTTCGATAGCCTTCGTATGTTGTATTTTTGTTCTCACAAAAGTAGCAAATTTTATGCCCGACCGCGAACCAACTGTTTATATACTTGCCATTGAATCTTCATGTGATGACACGGCGGCGGCTGTACTGCAAAACGCAACTGTGCTATCCAATGTTGTGGCAGATCAAAAAATACATCAAGCCTTTGGCGGTGTGGTGCCTGAATTGGCTTCCAGGGCGCACCAGCAAAACATTGTTCCGGTGGTACACCAAGCCTTGGCACAAGCCGGAATTGACAAAAATCAGCTGCATGCTATTGCTTTCACAAAAGGTCCGGGTTTGTTAGGCTCTCTGTTGGTCGGAATGTCTTTCGCAAAATCTCTTTCACAAGCCTTAAAAATTCCACTGATAGAAGTCAACCACATGCAAGGTCATATTTTGGCGCATTTTATAGATGATAAAAACAAGATAAAACCCACTTTTCCTTTTCTGGCACTGACGGTTTCCGGTGGCCACACCCAGCTGATTCGGGTAGATGATTACTTTAACATGACGGTTTTGGGACAATCTAAAGACGATGCGGTGGGTGAAGCCTTTGACAAATCTGCCAAGTTGCTAGGTTTGCCCTATCCGGGAGGACCACTGATAGACAAATACGCACAGACGGGCAATCCGTATCGGTTTACGTTCACTAAACCCAAAATGGACGGATTTGACTACAGTTTTAGCGGCATCAAAACGGCGATTTTAAATTTTATTCATAAAGAAAAAGTCAAAAATCCGGATTTTATCGAAGAAAATCTAGCCGATATTTGTGCTTCCATTCAACACACTTTGATTGAAATTTTGTTCGACAAACTCGTTTTGGCTGTGCAGCAAACGGGTATTACCAAGGTGGCTGTGGGTGGCGGTGTTTCGGCCAATTCGGCATTGCGACGGAAGTTAGAAGCATACAGCAAAGACAAAAACTGGACTATTTACATTCCTGATTTTGAATACACTACTGACAATGCTGCGATGATTGGCATCGTTGGCTATTTAAAATTTTTAAAGAACGATTTTACAGACGAAAGCATCAGTTCAACTGCAAAATATCCACTCTGAAATGCAACTCTTTTACCAACCCGAACTCGATCAAACACACACAAACTGCCTTTTTCCTACGGCTGAAAGTCTTCACTTGGCAAAGGTGTTGCGAAAAAAATCGGGTGACTTGGTACAAGTTACCAATGGAAAGGGATATGTTTTTGACGTTCAATTGACGCATATACACGCCAAACAATCTGTCGGAGAAATTGTCGGGACACATTTTGAAGCACCGGACGCTTTTCACCTGCATTTGGCAGTGGCGCCTACAAAATCGATGGATCGCTTCGAATGGTTTTTGGAAAAAGCCACCGAAATTGGCATACACGAAATCACACCTATTATTTGTGAAAATTCCGAAAGGAATATTGTAAAAACAGAAAGGTTGCAAAAAATCTTACAAGCGGCTATGAAGCAATCGCTTAGGTTGTATTTACCGCAGTTAAACGAACCCGTATCGTTGACAACATTTTTAGAAAACACCCAAGCTGCTCAGCGCTTTATAGCGTATTGTGGTGATGCCGACCAAAAACCATTAACCAGCTTAGTCCAACCCAATACAGCAGTATTGTTACTCATAGGTCCTGAAGGTGATTTTTCAGAAAAAGAAATTACCAAGGCCCTACAGCAAAATTTTCAAGCTGTAACTTTTGGAAAAAAGCGATTGAGAACGGAAACCGCCGCATTGGTTGGTTGTCATATTGTAAACCTCGCTAATTTGTCTGCCTAACACCTACCCACTTGATTTTGGTCATCAAAACTTTGGGTAATTTCACAAAGATTGCTTGGTAGGCTATAGTGTTTCTGATAAACCCATATAGCTTTTCTTTGTCAAAATAATAAGCAAAAACACAATTGATTAGTAGAAAGGCGCATGCTCCAATGATGGCCTCGTCCGGGCTTAGGGCATTTTTGAATTGCTTATTGATGCCCAAACCTAGCCAACTTCCGTATAGCAGTGCAAAATGCAGAATGTAAATGGTGAGCGTACGGGCACCTAGGCGTTGCACGATACTGCCTGTAAAGAGCCTACGCAAGGCAATAAAAACTGTAAAAAAGATAAAAACGTCGCCTAGCCTGATAAATAAATAGTTGTTGGCAGCAATCCGTTGCAGTAAGTTTAGATTGAACATGTCGCCCGCCCAAAGAAAAAATGGAGACGAGAGGAAAATGAGCAACAATCCTGTGGGCAAAAACACCGCAGGCGCCCAGGCGAGTAAATTTTTATAGTCTTTGTATTTATAAAAAACCCAACCCAAACTGCCACCAATAGCAGCATAGCCAAACCAAGGAATAATGGTAAAACTGGAACCATAGACATTTGTAAAATAGTTAGCTAAAAATCTAGGCAGAAAATCAACAGCTGCTTTGTCGTAAAAAGGATGAAGCAAAAAAATACAGATTCCGATGAGTGCCATTGCGTAGGGAAACCATTTAATATTCAATTTTGAAAAGAGTAAATAGAGTCCAACAATACCTATGATGGACAGTCCGATACAATGTAGAACATCTATCATCCAAAACGCACTGTTTATCTTGCCGCTGAATAACATCCAAATATTAAGGCGCAACAAATAGCCCCAGAAGATGATGTACAACGCCCTGCGAATACCTTTCTTTACGCGAGGGTTTTGCCAGCCGCGCAGTGGATTTCGGATGAGCAAGTAGGTAAATATAAAGCCGGAAACCGTGAAGAACAGCGGTGCTGTAATGCCTCTGAAATATTTCCAGGTTGTATAAGCCATACTACTGTCCACACGGTAGGATATATCCAAAGTTTCGTATATAAAATGACCTTGCAACATCATCAAGATGGCAAAAGTTCGCATGGCATCTATATAAAACAATCTGTTGGAAGGTAGGCTCATGTACCTGTTTATTTTTTTGCAAATGTAAACTTTTTTCCGTTCGACTAAAAAATATCACACTGATTTATAGAAAGGTACAAAAGCAAAAAGACCATCCAGAAAGATGGTCTTTTATACAAAACAGACAGGTTTCTATGCGTGTTGAGACGCTTTCCAAGCCCTTCCGGCAAATGCAGGGTCGGGTTTGGTGTGAAAAATATGATTGGAATAGTTGCTGATAATTTTAACAGATATGGCTAAAATGATTTCCAAAATGTGATTTTCGGTATATCCGGCATTCAGAAAAGCTTGGGCATCTTCCGGGCTGGGATTACCGCGTTTGACAACCATCGTTTTGGTAAACTGATGCAATGCGTTCAATTTTTCATCCTGTATGGCTTCGCCGTTGCGCAAAGCTTCGGTTACCTCTTTGGGCACCTTGGAGGCTACGTCTGCCAGAAAGCTATGGGCTGCCATACAATATTCACAAGCATTTTCGTAGCTGATGGTTAAAAAGACTACCTCTACTTCTGTTTGTGAAAAGTTGGTTCTTTTGCGCAGGGCATCATAACCCAATCTGTAGGTGGCCAACAAATCGGGGTGGTTTGCCATGTTACCATACATGGTCGGAATCATTCCCATTTCGTCTTGCGCCGCTTGCAGCAATTTTTTGGCTTCGGCATTGTTCGTATCTAAACCCAAGGTGGGCAGAGAAGTTTTAAAAACATGACTCATAATTATTGAAATTTAAGGTTAAACATTTATTTTTTAAGTATAAAAGGAAGTTGAAATTCGAAAAAATCTGAAAAAGCGAGACCATTCCTTTCTACTTTCATACGGGTGAGCACACCGTAAAAAGCATCGAGTAAAAAATCCGCCATTTTGCCAGTCTCTTCAACCGCTTTTTGATTGTCAAAATGCAAAAATATAAAGGTGACAAGCCGCATTTTTATTTTCATTCTCGTTTGGCTTATGGCTTCGGAAATCCGGGGAAAGTCGGCACCAACCTCGGTAGAAAGGTTACCCAAAAGGCAGGAGCAGTTGAAACCGGTTGATTGAAATCTTTTAACAACCTCTCTAAAGTAGGTTTCTATTTTTTTATAAGCTGATGCCTGTTTACCTAGGTAAATTTTATCCAGTAATTCCAGTAAACCTTTTTCGTATTGCGCAATAGCCTGGAGTGTAAATTGCTCTTTGCTTTCAAAAAAATTATAGAAAGAACCTTTCGGAATCTGACACGCATTTAAAATATCGGTCACGCCTGTTTGGTGATAACCTCCCCTACACATCAGTAGGATGCCTTTGTCTAATATTTCGCTTTTTTGATGTTTTCGGTTCATACACCAATTAGACCGTTCTGTTTGAAATTCCTTACAAAAAAAAATAAAATTAATGATTTATCACGCTAAGGCTATTATACAGAGGCGTCTAAAACTTTTTTCACAATGAGTATTCGCCATCTTTAAGCTTGCAAGACAAAGAAAAGTGCGTTTTGTCCAACAGATATAAAAATTAAAAACCGCCCGGGCTAACCTTCCCAAGCGGCTTTCAACTAACCAAAAACTGCGTATGTTAGAACCTAAAACCTACGCCAAAACCAATAATGATGGGATTTAAATCTACCTCTACAGGCACACTTGTTGTCAAGTTGACCTGTGCATCTACATCAGTGGAAAGAATTAACTGTTTCACATCCAGATTTAAAAACCATTTGTCATTCAAAAAATAATCTACGCCCAATTGAAAGGCAAAACCAAAACTATCATCGTAGTCCATGTCTACAATATCTCCATTGCTTTCTTCATAAAAAATAGTATAATTGACACCCGCACCCACATAAGGCTTCCAGTTTTCCATCGGAAGGTGGTATTGCAGGGTTAAAGTAGGAGGCAAAAGCCACACCCCGCCAAGACTCACATCGCTACCCAAATCTACTTCGTGATAGGTAGTGGCCAGAATCAATTCAGCGGCTATGTTTTTAGTAAAAAAATAGGTAAAATCCACCTCGGGTGTAGCCGTTGCAGAAACATCCACCTCGGCTCCCGGAAGATTGTCGCTTTCGAAAGGTGAAACAAACAAGCCTCTGAAGCGAATTTGCCAACGTTTAAAATCTTCTTTGACGTCAGTTTCTTCGGGCTCTTGTGCAAACAAGGCTAGAGAAAAAAAGCTGATTGCTAGCGTTAAAAGAGTAAGTTTTTTCATAGTTGAATTAGGTATGTTAGTTTTATACCTGCAAAATTAAAATGGTGGCATTTCTTAAATACTGATAAATGTCATAGAATATTAAAAAATAATTAATTAAAGGTCAAACTTTTGAAAGCATGTGATTGAAAAAAACACGAATTATATTAAAACACTTGTAAATAAGGACGGCTTGTTATAAATTTGAAAACGATTTCGTATTGAAAGTCATCACATGAGTGAATTGTCGCAATTGGTTGTTGATGTTGATAATAAGTTGAACAAACTTATCATTAAACAGCAGCAATTGTTAATAGAAAACAAACAGTTGCGCAACGATTTAGCCATCTACAAGCGACAAATCTCCGAGCAGGCATCGGAGGTAGAAGCTTTGCAGAAACAAATTGAATCACTCAGGATAGCCTCGACGATTTCCGGCAGTGACGCGTTTAAACATGAAACAAAAAACAAAATAAATACTTTGGTTCGCGAGATTGATAACTGTATTATTCAATTGTCCAAATGAATGAAGACCAAGAGTTGTTGAAGGTAAAAATAAGTATTGCTGACAGGGTTTATCCCCTGACGATCAAGCCGCAACAAGAAGAAAGTTTGCGCAAAGCAGCAAAAGATATCGCACAACTCTCTAAGAAGTTTGAAGAACAGTACGAAGTGAAAGACAAACAAGATGTATTGGCCATGTGTGCCTTACAGTTTGCCGCCGCCACTGAACAACAGAGTATTAAAAAAGAAGACGAAATCCAAGATTTTGAATCCAAGTTGCAGCTCTGGATTAAAAAAATGGATGAAGCTTTGGAAACACGTTCTTAAAAATATATTTGTTACTGCCTACACTAGTTAACAGGAATTGATAAACTCAACAGAAAACAATTCAAAAAGGTGAGTCAAAACTGTAAAAGCGCGCCGATGGTTTCAACACCTTATCGGATACTTGATCAGTTTGTTAGCCTTAAACCTGTCATTATGGAGTTTATACATACTTCACTGGTGTAGGCTTTTTTTTTACCAACTAATACCAACATAATGAACACAACGATTTTATATGTAATACTAATTCTGGTCGGTGTTTTAGCCGGCTTTCTCATAGCCAAGTTTTTTGAAAAATCCAATGCTTCCAAATTGGTCAAAAATGCCAAAAAGGAAGCTGTATCTGTCCTGAAAGAAGCTGCCAACGAAGCAGAAAGCATAAAAAAAGATAAAATTCTTCAAGCCAAAGAAAAGTTTATCGAACTCAAATCTGAGCACGAAAAAGTTATTCTGGATCGGGAGAAGAAAATAGCTGAAGCTGAAAAACGCACACGCGACAAAGAATCTCAAATCTCCGGTGAATTGGCCAAAAATAAAAAACTGTCTGCCGATTTGGAAAAAGGTTTGAAAGATATAGAACAAAAGCAAGAATATCTCGACAGAAAAACACAAGAAGTTGAAAAACTGCACAAAAGTCAAGTAGAGCAACTGGAAGTGATTTCCCAGTTATCTGCGGAAGATGCCAAGAAACAACTTGTAGAATCGCTTAAAAATGAGGCTAAGACAGAGGCGATGGGTTTTATTCAGCAGTCCATGGAAGAAGCCAAACTCACCGCCCAACAAGATGCCAAAAAAATAATCATCAACACCATACAGCGTATCGGTACGGAAGAAGCTATTGAAAATTGCGTTTCTGTTTTCAATCTGGAATCAGACGATGTAAAAGGTAGAATTATAGGGCGAGAAGGCAGAAACATTCGCGCCATAGAAGCCGCTACCGGCGTCGAAATTATTGTGGACGACACACCCGAAGCCATTATTCTTTCTTGTTTTGATTCCGTGCGTAGGGAAATAGCCCGATTGTCTTTGCACAAATTGGTCACAGACGGCCGTATTCACCCCGCAAGAATTGAAGAAGTGGTTGAAAAAACAACCAAACAAATCGAACAAGAAATCATTGAAGTCGGCAAACGCACCGTAATCGATTTAGGCATTCACGGTCTCCATCCCGAGCTCATCAAAATCGTTGGGCGCATGAAATACCGCTCTTCTTACGGACAAAACCTCCTGCAACACTCCAGAGAAGTCGCAAAGCTTTGCGGGGTCATGGCAGCCGAACTCGGACTCAATCCCAAATTGGCCAAACGCGCCGGTTTGCTACACGACATCGGAAAAGTCCCCGATACGGAAACAGAAATTCCCCACGCCATACTGGGTATGCAATGGGCAGAAAAATACGGCGAAAAAGAAGAAGTGTGCAATGCCATTGGTGCCCACCACGACGAGATAGAAATGAAAACCCTTTTTGCGCCTATCGTTCAAGTTTGCGATGCCATTTCAGGTGCCAGACCCGGCGCTCGAAGACAAGTGTTGGACTCCTACATCCAGCGACTCAAAGACCTGGAACAAGTAGCATACGGATTTCAGGGTGTGAACAAAGCCTACGCCATACAAGCCGGACGCGAATTGCGCGTCATGGTAGAAAGCGACAAAGTGTCTGACGAAATGGCGGCCGGATTGTCTTTTGATATTTCTCAAAAAATTCAAACAGAAATGACCTATCCCGGACAGGTAAGAGTCACTGTAATTAGAGAGACAAGATCTGTCAATATTGCCAAATAAGTTTGGCTATACGTTTTGAGTCCGTTTGGTAAAGTGATGGCTGTTCATTTCTTTAAACCTGCAACCATGAAAAGCTTTTTATTGGTAATTTTGTTTGCATCACTTCCGATTTTTGCACAACAAAAACCCGTAAATTTTAGAATAAATCAAGAACGCTTAGAGAAGCGAATCTTAGATTTAGCTACCTACGGCATGTTGCCAAACGGCGAAACCAACAGGGTCGCCTTTAGCGATGCCGATGTGGCTGCACACCAATTTGTGATGGAAATGATGCAAGAGGCAGGTTTGGAAGTGCATATAGATGCCGCCGGAAACCTGATTGGCAACAGGGTCGGCAAAAAAACATTGAAGCCCATCGTTTTTGGTTCGCATATAGATATGGTACCGCACGGAGGCAATTATGACGGCTGTGTCGGTGCTATGGGTGCTATAGAAGTTATCAAAACACTAAGCGAAAAAAACTTCACCACAGACCACCCGCTTCAAGTGATAATTTTCACAAACGAAGAAGGCGGTTTGGTGGGTAGTCGTGCCATTTCGGGCAACCTAAAAGCCACTGGGCTTGGGGTAAAAAACAGTACCGGATTTACCATTGAAGAAGGCATCAAACGCTTGGGTGGCAATCCGGAAAATATAGCTTCAGTTGCCCGCAAGCAGGGAGAAATGGCCGCTTTTATAGAGTTACATATAGAACAAGGTGCCAAATTGGATGAAAGCGATATTCAAATCGGTATAGTGGAAGGCATAGTCGGTATCAAATGGTGGGATGTAACATTTGAAGGTTTTGCCAACCACGCAGGCACCACCGCCATGAACAACCGAAAAGATGCGTTGCTGGCTGCTGCGAAATTCATACAAGCCGTCAACGAAGTAGCCATCCAAACACCCGGAAACCATGTTGCCACCGTAGGCAGAATTCAGGCACTTCCCGGCGCTCCGAATGTCATCCCGGGAAAAGTTGTTCTGAGTCTAGAAATTCGAGATTTATCATCTGAAAAAATTGAAACTATTTTTGATTCCGTAGAAGCAAAGGCTACAGAAATTTCTAAACAATCCGGCGTATCCGTTGGTTTTTCACCTATTGACGCTACCAGCAGTCCGGCACTTACAGATCCCGTCATAAAAACAGCCATTCAAAAAGCATCTGAGCGTCTCGGCTATACCTTTCAATACATGCCTAGCGGGGCAGGGCACGATGCCCAAGACATGGCTTTGGTGGTTCCTACGGGTATGATTTTTGTGCCCAGTAAAGACGGCATCAGCCACAGCCCAAAAGAATATACAAGTCCGGAAGACATGGCGAATGGCACTAACGTATTGATGCATAACATATTAGAATTAGACAAAAAATTAAAGAATTAAATTATATTCAATTTGTGAAAGTAAAATCTTGTTGTATATTTGCACCGCTCTTGAAATGAGCCATTATGCAGTTGTATAGCGCCTAAAGAAATTAAAATGAAAAGAACGTATCAACCCTCCAAGAGAAAAAGAAGAAACAAACACGGTTTCCGTGAACGTATGGCATCTGCCAACGGTAGAAAAGTATTAGCCCGCCGCAGAGCCAAAGGCAGAAAAAAACTAACTGTTTCTTCAGAGCCAAGACACAAGAAGTAGTGATTCAGTCATTTACATATACGAGGTGTTACTTTTGAAGTAACACCTTTTTTTTTGTCAAAATTTTTATAGTTTTAAAAAATTAAAAAATCAGTCATGCCAAAAAACCAAGACATCAAATCTATCCTTATTATTGGGTCTGGGCCCATCATCATCGGACAAGCTTGTGAATTCGATTATTCGGGCAGTCAGGCATTGCGTTCCTTGCGCGAAGATGGTATAGAAACCATTCTTATCAATTCGAACCCGGCAACCATCATGACAGATCCCTCCATGGCCGATCATATCTATCTTCTTCCGTTGACAACCAAATCTATTATCCAAGTTCTCCAAAAACACAAAGTAGATGCCGTGCTGCCTACTATGGGTGGCCAAACAGCCCTAAATCTTTGTATAGAAGCCGACGAAAAAGGTATTTGGAATGAATTTGGTGTGAAAATCATAGGTGTGGATATTGATGCCATTCAGATTACTGAAGACAGAGAGAAATTTAGAGTGTTGCTCGACAAGATTGGCATAGCCGTTGCGCCATCCAAAATTGCAACATCCTACTTGAAAGGTAAAGAAATTGCCCAAGAATTTGGTTTTCCCCTTGTCATCAGGCCTTCTTTTACCTTGGGCGGTTTTGGTGCATCTTTGGTACACAACAAAGATCAGTTTGAAGAGTTGCTTACCAGAGGACTGGAAGCCTCTCCCATCCACGAAGTGCTCATCGACAAAGCCCTGATTGGCTGGAAAGAATACGAACTCGAACTCCTACGCGACAAAAATGACAATGTGGTCATTATCTGTACCATTGAAAATATGGATCCTATGGGCATCCATACCGGAGACTCTATCACAGTAGCACCTGCCATGACACTCTCCGACCCCACTTTCCAAAAAATGCGCGACATGGCCATCAAAATGATGCGGCGTATAGGCGATTTTTCGGGTGGTTGCAACGTACAATTTGCGGTGAGTCCGGATGAAAAAGAAGATATTATTGCTATCGAAATCAATCCGCGTGTGTCTCGGTCATCTGCCTTGGCGTCTAAAGCTACCGGATATCCCATTGCAAAAATTGCCGCCAAACTGGCCATCGGCTACTCGCTTGATGAACTGAACAACCAAATCACCAAATCGACTTCCGCGCTTTTTGAACCCACGCTCGACTACGTGATTGTGAAGATACCGCGTTGGAATTTCGATAAATTTGAAGGCTCCGACCGCACCTTAGGTTTGCAAATGAAATCTGTAGGCGAAGTCATGGGCATCGGGCGCAGTTTTCAGGAAGCTTTGCACAAGGCCACACAATCTTTGGAAATTAAAAGAAATGGCTTGGGTGCCGATGGAAAAGGGCTCAAAAACTATGATCAAATAATAGAAAAACTCACCCACGCCAGCTGGGATCGAGTATTTGTATTGTATGACGCCGTTCAAATGGGTATTCCGTTGAGTCAAATACACGAAATCACCAAAATAGACATGTGGTTTCTCAAACAATTTGAAGAACTACACCAACTCGAAAAAGAAATAGAAACTTACACCTTAGAATCCCTTCCGGCCGATTTGCTGCTCGAAGCCAAAAAGAAAGGCTTTGCAGACAGACAAATCGCACATATGCTCGATTGTTATGAGAGTGAAGTTTACAACCGCCGTCAGGAATTGGATATCCAACGCGTATATAAACTTGTGGACACCTGTGCGGCAGAATTTCGGGCAGAAACGCCTTACTATTACTCTACTTTCGAATCATTTTGCGAAAAACCTGACGGCAGTAAATATGTAGCCAACGAAAGTATCGTATCGAACAAGAAAAAAATAGTGGTTCTCGGTTCGGGGCCCAACAGAATCGGACAGGGAATAGAGTTTGACTACTGCTGCGTGCACGGTGTGTTGGCTGCTGCCGAATGTGGATATGAGACCATCATGATCAACTGCAACCCCGAAACGGTTTCTACAGATTTTGATACGGCCAACAAACTCTATTTTGAACCCGTTTTTTGGGAACACCTCTACGATATTATCCAACACGAAAAGCCCGAAGGCGTCATCGTGCAATTGGGCGGACAAACCGCCTTAAAACTGGCCGAAAAACTGGACAGATACGGTGTAAAAATCATTGGAACCTCCTTTAAATCTCTTGATTTGGCCGAAGACAGGGGCAGTTTTTCAACACTGCTCAAAAACAACGACATCCCCTACCCGCCCTTTGGCGTTGCCGAAAATGCCGAACAAGCTTTGGCACTGGCCGAAACCTTGCAATTTCCCATATTGGTAAGACCTTCTTATGTGTTGGGCGGACAAGGAATGAAAATTGTAATCAACAAAGAAGAATTAATTGAAACCGTAGTAGATTTGTTGCGTAAAATCCCCAACAATAAATTGCTGCTCGACCATTATCTGGATGGTGCCATCGAAGCCGAAGCCGACGCCATTTGCGATGGAGAAGATGTTTATATCATTGGCATCATGGAGCACATAGAACCTTGTGGCATTCATTCGGGGGACTCCAACGCCACCTTGCCGCCGTTTAATTTGGGTGAACTGGTGCTGCAACAAATCAAAGACCACACCCGAAAAATAGCTTTAGCACTCAATACGGTGGGATTGATCAACATTCAATTTGCTATTAAAGACGATTTGGTGTACATCATCGAAGCCAACCCGCGCGCTTCGCGAACCGTTCCTTTTATCTCAAAAGCATACGGAGAGCCTTATGTGAATTACGCCACTAAAGTGATGCTGGGCGAGAAAAAGCTTGCCGATTTCAATTTCAATCCAAAATTGGAAGGTTTTGCCATCAAGCAGCCTGTTTTTTCTTTCAACAAGTTCCCCAACGTAAACAAAAACCTGGGGCCGGAAATGAAAAGTACCGGCGAGAGCATTTTGTTTATTGATAACCTTCGCGACGACCAGTTCTACGAATTGTATTCCAGACGCAAAATGTACTTGAGCAAGTAACTCAACCTACTATAGTTCTGAATGTCAGATTGATTCTTGGACTGTGTACTTTGGTTGTGGTCGGCAATCTGTGAAGCCAATGGGTTTGGGTTTTTCCTTGCATCAAGAGCAGACTGCCGTTTTCGAGCAGGCAATACACCTTTTCTGATGTTTTTTTGTGTTTGAAACCAAATTTTCTTTCAGCACCAAAACTGACCGAGGCAATTACGCCGTCTTTTTGCAGGTCTTTCTCTGCATCGCTGTGCCAAGCCATGCCTTCTGTGCCATTGTGGTAAAGATTTAACAAGCAGGCATTGAACGCCGCACCTGATATTTGTTGAACAACGGCTTTAATTTCCAACAAACTTTGCGTCCAAGGTAAGGCGTATTTTGTGGTTTTAGAATAGGTATAAGCAAAAGGTTTTTCGCCATACCAAGCTACTTTTCTTTGGGTAATAATCCGTTTACCGAAAATGAGCGCTTCATCATTTTTCCAAGCAATTTCATTCATAAGCGTCTGAAAAAAATAAGCCGATTTGGTAGCTGAAAAAACACAACCGTGATAATAGACTTCACCGTCGAAGGGAAGTAGGTTTTCGTTCGGGTTGAATGGTTCCGGAAATAATTTCATGTAAGATATCAGTTGCGTCTAAGTAATTAAAGCATTTCATTCATTTTTTTTCAGGAAATTCATCTCTTGCAGTGTGGCATTGTTGTTGTTTAACAAAAGAATATCTGTTTTACTGAAAAACAGTGCTGAAAAGTAAACATTTTCAAACTTACAAATTAGAACAATGTTAGAAAACTTTGATAAGAAGAATAATAGATGATTCCATTAATATTTGTAAATTTGATAAATAAAAAACCCTGCGACATGCTTAAGTTTTGTAAAAATTTTCTTTGGATTTTGATGGCTTCTTTGACATTTTTTTCTTGTTCCTTGTCAAAAGACAACCGAGCACTTCGCACCAGTGTAAACGGAAGTTGGCAACTTACAAATATCAGGTACGAGGGCAATCAGGGGCGTTTTGAAAGCCTACTGTTCAACGACGAAAAAGACGCTTGTTTTATAGGAAGTGAGTGGTTTTTCAGAGCCAACAACAGCAATGGAAGTTACACCATCACCAAAGCGGACTGCCAAACAGGGCAGCGATTTTTTATTTGGTCGTTGGTAGAAGGGTTTGGAAACGGATATGCGCTTCAAATAAAACCGACAGACAACAGACGAAACACCACCATGAACAATGCAGGCTACCGCCTCGATGTTTCAAACCTGAACGGCGGACAAATGGTTTTGCGTTCGCAACTTCAAGTGGACGGCCAGCCCATTACTTTGGTGTATGAGTTTCAAAAATTAACATTCTAAACGATACTACTATGAAAATGATAAAACAAATTTGCCTTGTGTTTTTAAGCTTGAGTTTGCTCACAGCTTGTTCTGCCTATCAGAATTCCAACAACACCCAACGCGGTGCAGTAATTGGTGCGGCAGGTGGTGCCATTTTGGGTGGAATTATTGGTAATAATGTGGGCGATGGAAACAACACTGCAGTAGGTGCCATCTTAGGTGCTGCCGTTGGCGGTGCTGCCGGAGGCTATATTGGAAATCGCATGGACAGACAGGCAGAAGCAATTGAGCAAGCTTTGCCCGATGCACAAGTTACCCGCGTGGGCGAAGGCATCAACGTGGTTTTTGACGAAAAAAGCGGTATCTATTTTGACACCAACAAATACAATATCACGCCTGCCTCCCAAGAAACACTCAACCGGTTAAAAACTGTTTTTATCGATTATCCGGACACCAATATCCTCATAGAAGGCCACACAGACGACACCGGAAGTGACACTTACAACATGACTCTCTCTCAGCAGCGCGCCAATGCAGTACGCGATTACTTGGTGAGCCAAGGTTTGGCAGCCAGCCGATTTACTACAGCTTGGCACGGCGAAACGCAACCCAAATATGACAATACGACCCCTGATGGTCGGTCTAAAAACCGTCGGGTAGAGTTTGCCATTGTTGCCAACCAACAAATGATACAGGAAGCCAAACTGAAAACCAATTAAAGCAAGTCGCATCCGTTTTGTTCGACAAACAACCAGAAAAATCAATTTTATAACAACCATATTTTGAAAAAAGCGGCTGAAATTATCGCTGAAATTATTGAACAAAAACAGCATCCTCATCTTAAACTACGCATCAAACACCGAGCAGAATCATTTACAGATTTGCTGTTTCATACCTTGTTCGACCAAGAAACGCCCGTAGCGGAAAACATGATGCTATTGGCAAAAAAGTTTCATGAATTGGTGGAGTTGGTCTGTTGGGATCCAAACAAATCATGTATCGAAATTTGGGATTACTACTGTAGTATGTTGCCCAATATTCTCAAAAAACTAAACCTAGACGCAAAAGCCATAGCCGAAAATGACCCGGCAGCAAATTCTATAGAGGAAGTGTATTTGTCCTATCCGGGTTTTTATGCCATTGCTATTTACCGATTGAGTCACGAATTGTACAAACTGGGCTTTCCTTTGGTCCCCAGATTGATGACAGAATATGCACACAGGCTCACCGGAACGGACATCAATCCGGGTGCTCAAATTGGAGAATATTTTTTTATAGATCATGCAACCGGTGTGGTGATTGGCGAAACAGCCCAAATACACGACCACGTCAAAATTTATCAAGGTGTTACACTCGGAGCCTTATCTGTGAGTAAAGACATGCGCCATGTAAAAAGACATCCGACCATTGAACATCACGTAACCATTTATGCCAATGCAACCATTTTGGGAGGCGAAACGGTTATCGGCGCCCACTGTACCATTGGTGGTAACACGTGGATAACCAGCTCTATCCCGGCACATTCTATAGTTTCTAACACGGCCAGTGTCAAAATTAAAACTGCCACCCATGAATAATTCTATCGTCGATTTGATTGGCAATACCCCTCTTGTTAAATCTGCTTTAGTAAAAAATCCGAATGTCAGTCTTTATTTCAAACTGGAAGGACACAATCCGGGAGGAAGTGTTAAAGATAGAGCGGCTTACAATATGATTAAAAGCGCCTTGGAGCGTGGCGATATTTCCCGCAACACACCTTTGGTTGAAGCTACCAGTGGCAACACAGGCATCGCTTTGGCGATGATAGCCGGTGTTTTTAAGTTGAATATCGAACTTATCATGCCAGAAAATTCCACCAAAGAAAGGGTTCAAACCATGCGAGCTTTTGGTGCAAAAGTGACATTAACTGCTGCAGATAGCGGCATTGAAGGTGCCAGAGATTATGCAGATGAAGTGGTGGCAAGAACAGGTGCTTTTATGATTAATCAGTTTGCCAATCCTGATAATTGGAAAGCACATTACAAAACCACCGGACCTGAGATTTGGCAAGACACCCATGGAAAAATCACACATTTTGTATCATCTATGGGAACGACCGGAACCATCATGGGTACATCCACTTATTTAAAAGAACAAAATCCGGATATTCAAATTGTAGGCGTACAACCCACAGACGGATCCAGCATACCGGGAATTCGCAAGTGGCCTGAAGCCTATTTACCCAAAATTTTTAACCCTTCAAAAGTAGATCGTATTTTAGAAGTAAGTGAGACCGATGCTAAAGCCATGACGCGAAAATTGGCAAAAGAAGAAGGAATTTTTGCCGGCGTCAGCAGTGGCGGTGCTGCAGTATCAGCCTTGAGGTTGTGCGAATCGATAAGCAGCGGCTTGGTAGTCTCTATTGTTTGTGACCGTGGCGATCGTTATTTATCTTCTGATCTGTTTGCGTAACGTGTCATCAATAATCAATACCGCACGTATTCTGAAATTTCCAGTCCGTATCCAATGATACCAACCCTTTTCTGACTTTCTGCATTGGATATAAGTCTGATTTTAGAAATCTGTAATTCGTGTAAAATCTGTGCGCCTATGCCAAAATCTTTGTGGTCCATTTTGGTGGCAGACAGCATATTTTCGGCAAAATCCGGACTCTTTTGCATGAGTTCCAAACTTTGGATGACATCAATGGCTTGGTAGTCTTTGTTGATAAACACAACGGCACCTTTTCCGTTATCTGCTACCATTTTCAGGGCGTTTTCCCATTTTTGTGGTTTGACGTGAAAAAGCAATTGCAACAAGTCAAAAGAAGCCATAGATGAGTTTACGCGCACCAAAACCTCATCTCCCACATCCCAATCGCCCATAGTAAGGGCATAGTGAATTTGTTCGTTTGTGGTTTGGTGGAATGCCCGCAGTCTGAATTTACCAAATCGGGAATCAATATAAAAATCGGACACCTTTTTGATGAGCGAATCGTGTTTCATACGATAGGCCACGAGGTCTTCAATAGAAACCACTTTTAAGTCGAAGGCTTCTGCCACTTCAAAAAGTTGTGGCAAGCGCGCCATAGAGCCATCTTCGTTCATGATTTCAACAATTACCCCGGCCGGTTGCAGCCCTGCTAAGCGCGCAAAATCTATAGCGGCTTCTGTATGGCCGGTACGTCTTAAAACCCCTCCGTCTTTGGCGCGAAGGGGAAAAATGTGACCCGGTCTTCTCAAATCATGTGGTTTGGTATCGGGGGACGTAAGTGCCCTAATGGTTTTGGCCCTGTCTGAGGCAGAAATGCCTGTGGTAACTCCCTGTCCATTCAAATCAACGGAAACGGTAAAAGCCGTGTCCATAGGGTCGGTATTTTTGCCCACCATCATTTCCAGATCGAGTTCTTTGCAGCGGGTTTCGGATAGCGGAGCGCAAATCAAACCGCGACCGTGCTTGGCCATGAAATTGACCATTTCGGGCGTAACCAGTTCTGCCGCGGCCACAAAGTCTCCTTCGTTTTCTCGGTTTTCGTCATCAACTACGATTATTACTTTTCCGTTTTTAATATCTGCGATGGCAGACTCGATAGAATCGAGCGTGCGGGGCAACTCAATTTGACTCATGTACTGGTTTTTATGCGCTTTAAGCGGAATTTTTGACTTTTGAATTCGGCAAATTTATTTTTCACAAAGTTGACCACACTTCGCAAGGCATCATCCCATTTGAAAACCCCTTTGTCTGCCGTGGCTTGGCGTGTAAAAAATATGCCAAGTGGCAGCATGATAATGGTGGGCAACCAAGCTGCTATCCAAGGTGAAAGTCCGCCTTCTTCTGCACTGTTTCTGCCAAAAATACCTACAAAATGATAGGTGACAAACAATACGATGGCAATGACCATAGGCAAACCTAGACCTCCTTTTCTGATGATGGCTCCCAAAGGTGCGCCCACAAAAAAAAGAACGATACAGGCAAATGAAATTGCAAATTTTTCGTGGAGGGCTATTTCGTATTTGTTGAGGTTTTTTTCCCTTATTTTGAGGTCTTTTTTCTTAGACTCCAAGCTACCTTTGTTGGTCAAAACGGCATTGATGGCCAAATCTAAAACATCTATTTTGTTTTGATATGAATTAAGACTGAGTATGACGTCTTCAGATTTTTCAGTAACGGTATCTTGGTATTTGATGGTAGAAATTTGTTCGAGTCCGGTTCGGATAAGTGTATTCTTTTTGAAGTAATCGTAGTCTTGGTTATATGCTACCGACACAGAGTCTATGGTTCTGTTGAGTGCATTTACTTTTAACATTTTTGAAGAGTTAGAGAAACTTTCGTCTTGAAAATCAACATCATTAAGACTCGAAAGATCGATATTGATGGTATATCGTTGAAAGGCGCTTTTGGCATGTGGTAAGAGGCGCTTTCGCTTGTAATCTTTGGTTTGTATATCGTCGTAATAATAGCCGTCGTTGAGAATGAGTTGTAAGATATTGGAATCCTCACTGCCTTTAAGTTCACCGGTTTGGGCGATAATTGTTGTGAAATTCTCTGACTGTCCTTCCTCTTTTTTATGAATAATCACATTTCGAAGAAATTGATCGCGATCGCCGTATTTTTCTTCAATTTTAATATTCATATTGCCGACGTCATTGAACTGCCCTTCTACGATAACCATAGCAGGCTTGAGCCGGGCGATATTTCTTCGCAGGTTATACGATTTGTATTCGGACCACGGAATCACATTGTTGGCAAAAAAGAAAGTTGCCAGACTCAGAAAGGCGATAAACACAATCAAACTGCGCATGGCGCGTTGAAGGGAAATCCCGCTCGATTTCATGGCGGCAAATTCGTAGTTTTCTGCAAAACTCCCAAAAACCATGATGGATGCCAGCAAAATAGACAGTGGCAAAACCAATGGAACGAGTTTAGGCAAAAAATAAAAAATAAATTTGAAAACGATTACTATATCTAAGTCTTTTCCTGCCAATTCACTGATGTAAAGCCAAATGGTTTGTAGTATAAAAATAAACACCAATACGACAAAGACGCTCAAAAATGTCTTTAAAAAACTGACGAGTATGTATTTGTCAAGTATTCGCAATTCTTAGTTGAGTTTGTTGATGTAATAATCCGGATATTTTGACGCATCAAACGTAAATAGTTTATCGGAAATAGGCTGGTTTACCTTTAAAGAACTGATTGTCAGAGTTGTTTGAGTGCCATTCTTTCCAATTTCTATCAGGTTATAAATATTTTTGGTCTGCGCATCGATACCCAAAAGTATGTGTTTGATTTCAGATTTTGGATCTGTAGGCAAGAGTTTAACATACTGTATTTTTCTGCCTTTTAGGTTTTGCTCTTTGTCCCATTGAAAAGCATATCCGTTCTGATAAAATGTAAGCAATTCAGCCGGCGTAATGCTATTTTTATCTTCATCGAGCTGAGAAGAAATGGTGATTTCCTCGTCTTCAGGCACTATGGTATAGGTAGATTTTCCGTCGAACAGCCTCACTACTCCCATCATATTGAGCAAGTATTTGTCTTTTTTTAAAGTGACATCTCCCCTAGTTTCTTGTTGGATATGCTCTGCTGTATTTTCAAGCACATATTTAAAATCGATAAAGAGATTGTCATATGACTTCATCTTGGCCGAAACTTCGTCGAGCAAAGATTTTGCCTTGGCATCGTTTTGGCTAAAACCTTGAAATGCAATAAGAATAAGGATAAAAGAAGTTATTTTTTTCATCTGTTTATATTATTTATTTTTATCGGTCATGCTTCGACTGCGTTCAGCACAGGCATGGAACACCTTAGGATAATCATACTCCTGTGTGCGAAATTTTTATATAGGCGTTTCATGTGTATTCATTTTGTGCAATCCTTTCAAAAAGTACCTTCATTATCTAAAAATTTATGTAGCGACACGATGTCTGTAAACAACACTTGCCGCGCTTTGCTGCCTTCAAAAGGGCCAACAATGCCGGCTGCTTCCAATTGATCGATGAGTCTACCCGCCCGGTTGTAACCCAGTTTTAACTTGCGTTGTAACAAAGATGCCGAACCCTGCTGGGCGTTTACGAGAACCTCTGCTGCATCCCTAAAAAGCGGGTCGCGATCGGCAGGATCTACATCAAGACTTGTGCCAGATTCCTCACCAACATATTCGGGTAAATGATAGGCATCTGCATAAGCTTTTTGCGAGCCGATAAAGTCGGTTATTTTGTCAACTTCAGGCGTATCTACAAAGGCACATTGCAGGCGAATCAGGTCATTGCCTTGGGTAAACAACATATCGCCACGGCCTATGAGTTGGTCTGCACCGGAACCGTCGAGTATGGTTCGGGAATCTATTTTTGAAGTTACCCTAAAGGCGATACGCGCCGGGAAGTTCGCTTTGATGATCCCCGTAATAACATTGACAGACGGACGCTGCGTGGCAATGATAAGGTGAATGCCGATGGCTCTGGCCAACTGCGCCAAACGGGCGATGGGCATTTCTATTTCTTTGCCGGCAGTCATAATCAAATCTGCAAATTCGTCTATGACCAAAACAATATAGGGCAGAAACTTGTGGCCAAGTTCGGGGTTTAGTTTGCGTTCTTTAAACTTTTTATTGTACTCTTTGATGTCTCTGACGCGGGCATCTTTTAATAGCTCGTAGCGCGAGTCCATTTCAATGGTCATTGAGTTGAGCGTATGCACCACCTTGGTAACGTCCGTGATGATGGCGTCTTCTGCATCCGGCAATTTGGCTAAAAAGTGTCTTTCTATCTTAGTGTAAAGTGTCAACTCTACTTTTTTGGGATCTACAAGCACAAATTTAATTTCGGCCGGGTGTTTTTTGTAGATTAATGAAGTCAAAATCGCATTTAAGCCGACGGATTTCCCCTGGCCCGTAGCACCTGCCAAAAGTAAGTGGGGCATTTTTGCCAAATCAACTACAAAGGTTTCGTTGGATATGGTTTTTCCCAAAGCCATAGGCAACTCCATTTCCGCTTTTTGAAACTTTTGTGACGCAATCACAGAACGCATAGACACCATGGTCGGATTTTTGTTGGGCACTTCAATTCCGATGGTACCTTTGCCAGGCATGGGTGCAATAATTCTGATGCCAAGCGCCGAAAGTGAGAGGGCAATATCATCTTCCAAGTTTTTGATTTTAGAAATGCGCACACCGGCTTCGGGAACAATTTCGTACAAAGTAACTGTTGGACCAATAGTTGCTTTTATTTGTGCAATCTCTATTTTGTAATTTTTTAGGGTATCGACAATTTTGTTTTTGTATTCCTCCAACTCTTCCTGATTGATGGTGATGCCACCGCCTCCACTGTGATCACGCAGTAAATCGAGTGTCGGAAATTTGTAATGGCTCAGCTCTAAGGTAGGATCGAAAGCGCCGAAATCTTTTAACAATTTTTCAGACAAATTTTCATCGTATGTCGTTTCTTCTTTGAATGTTTCTGTAGTGAATTCAAGTTCATCCACGTCTTCATCTTCATCTATGGTTTCTTCAATTTGGATGGAAAGATCGTCTTGGTGATTTATAGTTTCAGGGACGGAATGGTTTTTAATGGTAGGTTCTAATTTTTCTGGCGACCACTTAAAAACGGTGTTTTTGGGTTCATTCTCTGCCAGGTCTGTGCCTCCAGCTACATTATCTTCGATTGTTTCTTCCGCAGCAAAGTCGATGTCTGTAGTTTTAGATTTCACTTTTTCCACCGTTTTTTTCGGATTCCAATCAAACCTAAAGACAAAATAGGAAATCAGTACAAAAGCTAACAAAAGCAACAAACCTGCCTTGCCTAGATAAATTTGCAGAAAGCTGTTGAGCTCTGCACCAACCACACCACTAAATATCAAAAACTTATTGGTTAAAAAACCCAAAACAACTGACAGCCAAATGGTATGGACGATGCCCCAAAACCACCTCTTACCCAATTTTTTAATAGGAATATCTAAAAACAAATACAAACCGGACAAAAACAATAAAACTGTGGGGATAAATACAGCGATACCAAAACCTCTAAAAACAAACAAATGTGCCATCAGTGCACCAAACTTGTTCAAAAGATTGCCGGCTTTTTCGGCCCTGTCTGTCCATTGCCAAACCGTGCTTTGGTCTGCCTGCCAATTGAAAAAATAAGAAATAAAAGAAATGGCTAACCCCACACTAAAAAGCATAAAGAAAAGACCCAAAACAATCCTGTGTTTGTGTGTAAATTGAAACCGCGTAGGATTTTCCGTGGGTGGTGGCGACTCAGGAGGTGTTACTTTCTTAGTTCTGGCCATTTGTTTTCGTAGTTTGATGGCAAAAATACGAATTCGAACGAACTCAATCTAATTAAGTTGATAAACTAAAACACATAAAAAAAATGGAGATTTGCGGGTTTACAAATCTCCATACAACTAAAAAGCATTCGCTTTGGTTATTTGTCTAAGATAATAAACTCAGACCTTCTGTTGAGTTGATGGTCTTCTTTACTACAAGCCACACCGTTGGCGCAAGCATTAGTCAATTGGGTCTCTCCATAACCTTTGCCGGACAAGCGATTTGCCTCGATGCCTCCAACATTAATAATATAATCGATAGTGGCTTGATTGCGACGTTCTGATAGTTTGAGGTTGTATGCATCATTGCCACGGCTGTCTGTATGCGATCTTACATCGATGTTGAGCTGTGGATATTGCTCCATGGCAGCGATTATTTTTTGCAACTCTATTTCCGCATCCGGTCTTATTTTGGATTTGTCGAAGTCGAAATAAATAGGGTTGAGGTCTAAAATCTTGGCCAAATCGAGTCCCGGTTCTAAGGCTGATTTATCTTTTTGAAGTGGAATTTTTAGTATGTTTTCCGATGAAAAATCGGCTAGAGACACACGCACTTCATTGCCTACATAATCGGGATGTGTGGCGCGTACCACAAAAAGGTCTTCACAATCACCCGGCAATTCAAACAAGCCATCTCGTCCTAAGCCTTTCTTTTCCAGAGATTTTCCGTTGGCGTCAAAAACTTCGAGCGAAGCTCCCGAAATAGCCAATCCCGAATCCGCATCTACAACCATGCCGTTGACAACTACATCGCATAACAAAGCAAAGGTGTAAATATCATCATCACCGGTTCCGCCCGGTCTGTCGGAAGAAAAATATCCCATGCCCTCGGCCGGGTTTGACACATAGGCAAAATCGTCGAAAGGGCTGTTGAAGGGTTTTCCTATATTGGTTATACTTACTTGCGCATTACTGTTTTCTATAAGTGGCTTGATGTTTTCCACTTTAAAAATATCCAAACCGCCCAATCCCGGATGGCCATCAGTAGCAAAATACAGGTTGTAGTTTTCATCCACAAAAGGAAAGGTTTCTCTTCCTTGGGTGTTGATGCCTTGTCCTAGGGGTTGAGGTTCGCCAAAAGTGCCGTCGGGGTTGATGGCTGCAAAGTAAATATCTGCAGAGCCTAAGGAGCCGGGGCGATCTGATGAGAAAATCAGGTATTTTTCATCAGGCGTCAGTGCCGGGTGAGATGTGTTGAAATCATCACTATTGATGGGGAGTGAAATAACGTCTGTCCATTCGGTGCCATCAAAAATGGCTTTGTATATTTTTAGGTTACTAAACTTCTCATCATCTTTTCTGAGTCTGCCGCGGTTGTAATTGTTTCTTGTAAAATAAATTGTATTTCCATCTGACGGAAACACAGCGCTTGATTCATGAAAACGGGTGTTTATTTTTCCGGGCAGTTCTAATGCTTCAGAGAAATTGTTTTGTGTTTGCTCATATCGTTTGCCTGTGTACAAGTCTAAAAAAGGCTGGTTGTTCCATCCAAAGCGAGGTCCTTCTCCTCTCGCAGATGCGTAAACCAATTCTCCGTTATGGAAAGATGCCCCAAAATCTGAAAAAACAGTGTTGATTCCCAAATTATAAATGGGCGTTTTTTCAGAATAATCGGGTATGGCTTCCAAAAAATTTGTGTTGTCCAAGTAATTTTGAGCTCGTGCGTCTTCCGATTTGGCATTGGCAAACTTTTGCATCCACTTGGCTGCTTCAGTATAATTTTCTACTCCTTTCAAACTTTGCGCATATCGAAAATAATATTCGGGGTCTGTATTCTCGTTGATTTGCATCAATTCTCCGTACCATTTTTGGGCTTCTTCCATCTGGTTGTTGAAGTAATGCGCATCACCCAAACGCTTAAATAAATCTTCGGATTTGTAACCTTTGTCGGCTACTTTTTGCAAGACATCTATGGTTTTGATATATTCGAGATTTTCATTGGTCTGGGCTGCTTTCCGAATGAGGGCTTTTTGTGAAAAACCTGATGTGACGCCTAGAAACATCAGACTGATCAGTAAACAGAAGCGTATGTTATTTTTTTTCATAATCGTTAGCTTTTAGAAGAATCTGGGTGAACGAACACGTGCTTTGGACAATTCAAACCGCAGGAAAATTTCATGCGAACCGCTGTTAAATTCCCCCAAATTGGTGGTGTCACTGTCATAGGCATAACCCAAAAATAAATTATCTGAAATCTGAAAACCGACAAGGCCACTAACAGCTGCAGACCATCTGTATGCTACGCCGAGCACCAGCGATTCTCTAAACATAAAGTTGGCCGAAGCATCCCACTGCAATGGCGCACCTTCTACTGCTTTGAAAATAGTGGCCGGTTTAAACTGCCAACTGGGCGTGAGATCGAAAACATAACCACCCATCAAAAAATAGTGAATGCGTTCGCGTGCCAATAGTGTGCGAGATGAAGTTTGGTTAGAATTACTCGAACGGTCAAAATGATCGGTTTCTACCAAATTGGGCGCAGACAAACCCACATACCATTTGTCTGAAGAATAGAAAACACCTACCCCAAAGTTGGGATTGAATTCGTTGTCGATGTTTTCCTGAAAAGCAGGGTCATTCGGATTTTCAAGGTTGAGTTGCGAAAAATCTACGTCAAGCAGGTTGCCGCCTACTTTTAAACCAAATGCCAAATCACTAAAGGCAGTGATTTGAATTTTATAAGAAAAATCTATGTCGAAGTAGGTTTCCTTAGTAGGTCCCAACTCATCATGAATGATATTCAAACCCAAACCTATTTTACTCATAAAAGAAATGGGGGAATGGATGCTCACTGTGGTTGTTTCCGGTGCACCGTCAAGCCCTACCCATTGGGTGCGATACAAGGCCGTTGCACTCAACACATCACGCTGACCCGCATAAGCAGGGTTGTAGGACAATGTGTTGTACATGTATTGGGTGAATTGCGGGTCTTGTTGGGCATGAGTAATTTGGCCACAAAAAAAGATGACAAATAGCGTGAGTGACAAACACGGTTTAAAATCGGAAACGTAAGTAAATATATAGTTCTTCATAGGGCTTATCTGTTTATGTATAGGTAACCGGCTTTTTCACGGTTTGTGCCATTACCGTCTTTGTACTTTAATATCCAATAGTAAGTGCCTTCGGGCAATTTTTCATTTTTACTAAGGGTCGAACGTCCGTCTGAAATGCCTCTGAATTTTTTTGCACCGGGCTGTCCATAGCCATTTTGATCGAATACTTTCACGCCCCAACGGTTGAAAATTTCCACTAAATTTTCCGGAAATCTTTCAATACCCTTGATGGTGAATGTGTCATTGCTACCATCGTCATTGTCTGAAATTCCGTTGTATATAATCAAATCACCTAGTAGCGGAACTACAGTTGGGTCGTTTGCAGCTGAAGTGGTTGGGTCATCAGAAATATCAGAAACAGTTTCTGTGTTTATAGTCACAGCGTTTACAGTGGCCTGATTGATTACTTCTTCGTTGTCTATGTCTTGTTGTGTAAGGACATAAATTGCAGTAAAGGTTGAAGAATCTGTAGCACCCGCGGGCAATGAAGTCAAGATACCGCTAACAGTCACAATCGGATCAGTAATAGACACTTCAAACAAATCGACATTGCCTGTATTTGTCACCGTGAAGGTATATCTAATCGTTTCACCAACTTGGCTAAAACCATCGCCATTTTCATCGAAAAATACACCGGATTTTTCCAAAACAAGACCGGGTGCTTGTGGTAACGAAACCACGGTTGGGTCATCGGGGTTTCCGTCGTTGTTTGGGTCACTTTCAGTAAAATCTCCGGGGTCATCGGACAGGTCGGATACGGCTGTGGCATCGTCAACACGGCCATTAACTACTGCCTGGTTTACCACAGAGCCCAGGTTGATATCATCTTGGGTGATGGTGTAGGTTGCAGAAAAAGTAGTACTATCACTTTCGCCTGAAGCCAAGTCAATCGGACCTCCGGTTACGGTTACAAGTGGGTCTGTGACAAAAATCTGGAAAATCATTAGGCTACCTGTATTGGTTACCGTAAACAGATAGGTAATGGTTTCACCTGCATCTGCCAATCCGTTGCCGTTTTCGTCGTTAAAAATCCCAACTTTAGAAAGGAAAAGTTGATTAGAGATTGGGAAAGTGGTTACGGTTGGTTCATCTTCTTCATTTGAATCGTCATCAGAAACATCTCTCAAATCTATACCGCCCAAGGTTCTTCCATCTACCGTAGCTTGGTTGACAACTGCCGTTTCGTTTATATCGTCTTGGGTAAGTGTGTAAGTAGCCTCAAAAACCCAAACTTCGCCTACATCTAAAATGCCATCATTGTTTGTGTCGCCAGATGCCGGTCCGGAAATATTTCCGCCCAACAACGGATCGGTAACAACCACATTTTCCACAGCTGCATCTCCGAGGTTGGACACGGTAAAAGTGTAGTCAATAAAATCGCCTGCTTGCGCAATTCCATTACCATCGTTATCACGGAAAGCACCTGTTTTTATGATGGCTATGGCTGCTTTTTGTGAAAGAGGCGTCACAGTCGGGTTGTCCCCCAATACAGTTTGATCATCGGAAAAATCGCTGACAACAACCAAATCTGGATCTTCGCCAAAAACAGTGGCTTGATTGACAAAAAATCCTGCATTGATATCTGCTTGTGTGATAGTGTAGGTAGCTCTAAATGTTGTAAAATCTGATTCTCCGGGTGCCAAACTCGGCAGCGGACCGCCTTCAATTGTAGCAAAAGGATCTTGAATTGTGATGTTGGTCAGCGTTACTGTTCCCGTATTGGTCACAGTGAATACATAGCTGATCGTCTCTCCTTCTTGGGCATAGCCGTCGCTATCTTCATCGTTGAAAGTGCCTACTTTTATCAAACCAACAGATGAAAGCGTGGGCAATGGGGTTACCGTAGGATCATCTTCAGTCGGACTGTTGTCATCCGATGAGTCGCTAACAGGTGGCCCTTGCAGAAGAGTTGCGGCTTCAACCCTAGCTTGATTGACTACCTCGCCATTATCTACGTCTTCTTGTGTGAGTGTATAATCGGCTGTTACTATCCAACTTTCGCCAACATCCAATATACTGTCATTATTTAAGTCGCCATTTATGGGAGATGACAAGCTCATAAAGCCTCCCAAAAGCGGGTCGTTTAGTGTCACATTTTGCAAACTGGTATTGCCGGTATTGCTAATGGTAAAGGTGTAAGTGATAATTTCACCCTCTTCGGCATAAGTGTCATCATTTTGGTCAACAAACACACCAGATTTGATGAGACTTACTGAAATATTCTGAGCTACAATAGCTGTGTTCTGTGTAGTTATTTGAGAGGATTGATCGCTAATTGCAGTCGCCGTGTTGACTATAGTACCATTATTAACATCTTCTGGTGTAACGCGGTAGGTTCCCACCAAAATACAACTGTCTCCTGGTAAAACTAAGCTACAAGTAACTGAATTAGGTTGAATTAAATCATCTGTTAAAACTAAATTTGAAATAGCTATTGAGCTTTGGTTGGTAGCTGTTATTGTGTACTCTAAAGTATCCCCCAAGCTTATATCTACAGAATTGTCTTCATCCAAATTATTTGTCAAGGCTTTAGTTAAACTTACACTTGCATCTTGCGAACAAATTAGTCCAAAATTTAAACTATCATCTAACAGTTGAGTGCTACTTAAAACTACCGATGACAATATGTTTCCAGTGGTAAAACCACAACCTGGAACTAAGTTTGCTTGTTGATTTTGGTTTACATTGTCAAACTGATTTATTTGATTTGGCTGTGACACGGGTGGTAATTGTTTCACCAAACCTGTTAGACTCATTGCCTGAGCTGATGAAAAATTCTGAGAATCGTTTTCATCAATAACGGCTGTATAGCTAATGTTTAAAGGGAGGTTCCTAAAGAAATACTCACCTCTAAGATTGGAAGTTAAAGTTGCAACCAAATTATTATTTTGATCAAAAAGGTTAACTCTTACATTACTCAATCCTGCCCTATTAAATTCGCCTGAATCGGGTATTCCATTTTGGTTTAAATCAATCCATTCAAAATTAGATGCTGATATAGAACCATTGGCGTTATTTAAGGTTAGTTGACCATCGTTGTCAGCATCAAAAAATTCACCTACCAATCCGTCCTCGTTATCATCAAACCAAACAAAATCTCCTACAACCCCTAATAATGGAGCAGAAAAATTAAAGTTTTCTTCTAATAGCTCACAATTATTTATAGTAATGGTTCTAAAAACCTCATTCACGGCAAACAAATTAAAATTATTCCCTAAGTAAGCTTCCAAAACCCTTAACTCATATGTTCCACTTGGTACATTTTCGAATGAATAAAAACCATTTAAATCCGCAGGAGTTAAAATAACATCTTCAACATTTGTAGAGCCCGTTGGTGTTAAGGTTATAAATGAAGGCAAGCCGTTTTCAGCTGAGTCTATTAGATTGTTCCTGTTCAAATCTTCCCATATTCTTCCGATAATTATTCCTGCGGCATTTGTACACACTTGGGTACTTGCCGAATCTTCATCCCGAATAAGACCGTTTGTAAATGAATCTGCTTCAACGCTAGCAGTATTTATAAGTGGATTGGAATTAATTTGAACATTTGTAATGGTTAAACTTGCAGTACAATTAAATGTGTCTCCGGGATTTAGGGTTAATGGAATTATTCCACAGTTTAAATTTTGTACCAAATCGTCGCTAACATTAATGTTACTAAGAGTTACATTCCCGCTGTTAATAATTTGAAATGTGTATGTTATTACTTCATTTACCTGACCAACGCCATCACCATTTAAATCAAACAAGTTGGCATTCTTTATTATTTCTATACTTGGGTTTTGAGTTAAAGGAACAACCGTGGGGTCGTTGGTTGGGTCTTGATCCATATTGCCGTCCGTGAGACCGTTGTCGTCATCCGATACGTCCGTGGCGCCTTCTGTGCTGTTGGCCGTGGCGGAGTTGCTGATGCTTCCATTATCAACATCGGCTTGGGTAATGGTATAGGTCGCCGTTAAAACCGCATTGGCTCCG
>JAHJTN010000039.1 GCA_018829465.1 Bacteroidota bacterium
GACCCCGTATTTTAATGGGCCGGCAGAGCCTCTAATGACTAACCCCAGGTGAGAGGAACCCCTCCCCTCCAAACCTATCCTTGTGCTAATCGTTCTTGAGTACCTAGAGTTCCCATAAAACTGGATACTCGGTATAGTTATATCCTCGCTCCAAGTACCTTCTCCTACGTCTACCAGCAAGCCTGTAGCAGACTTAACAGGGAGAAGTTCAAAAGCCCTGAGTAAAGAATAGACTGGTTTCTGCAGTGAAGAGCCATCGTGCTGGTCAGAGCCATTTTTGCGCACGTATATAACGGACATCTGCTCCGCTTCACTCTTCCGCACACCAATAGACCTGTAATGGTCTCTTCCAGAGCCAGCCAAATCAAACTCCAAACTTATGTGATTTCTAGTTGGTGGGCTGACGGCCTTTCCCTGCCGTTTCTCTCTTATGCCTTAGATGCCACGACCCATTTAGACCAAGCACCAAGGCTTTTTAATTTACTGAGGGTTCAACTAAGGAGCGTCCTCCCAGGTGTGTTCCTTTATCCTCAGTACTACGAGAGTCCTCCCTCATCGGATAAGGACCTTTTGGGTAGGGACGGGGGTCTGCGAGCGCTAGGCCCGGAACACCGTATACACCAGGGGTATAATCTATCAAAGTATGATAAAAGAATTCGGTTATGTCAATGTTTTGTTTAAAACAAAAGGGGCTCTTCCAGAAACTGCAGGGGGCTCCACCGCCCTAACACGCCTCACCGCGTCCTCCCACAGCAGCTCGGGGGGCAGCGAGGGGGAATTTTTTGCCCGGCGGACTACATATTGCTTTTTCCGAATGGGGGGCTCACGGTACCCGTCTGTAGGGTAGTAGTGTGTTAGTTCTTCCCTCTCCCTATGAATTTCTAGGAGGCCTGAGCCCACGAGACCAGGAATATATCTGGAAATGGTCCGCCCGGAAAAACCGGTGGCGGCTTCGAGCCTGCTCACTGCCACAGGCGCGCCCAGCGCACCGAAGGCAAGCACCCTGATAGCCACATAGACAACCCTGGCTTGCGCCCTAAGCCGTTTGTTCAGGATGACATAGCGAGGCACCACGGAAAATTTACCGGGCGCACAACGCACCCTGTGGCTTCTGGGGAGGTAGTAAGCCATCCCCCTCGGACCTTTGAGGTATGTTCTGACCAAACCAAGCTTTCGGAGTTCCCCCACTAACTTAGATACCTTATCTACGTGGAATCCTGTTATGGAGGAGAGGTACTCTCTGGTGACGTTGAATGCTCTTCCACCGATACAACGGGCGGATAATACCCAATAGAGCAGTCTAGCGGATGGAGAGTGTATCACCTTAGCCGTAACTAAATCGATTGGTAGGAAGACTACATCGGACATCTGAAAACCTCAAAACTTCTAGGTGGCCCCGCCAAAAAACCCAGGGATTAAAAACTATCGTCTGGTACTGTGTAGCTTGCTCTGAACACCCCATCCCAGTACTTAGCACGCTGTGTTGCGTTCACTTCACTTGCGTTCCCACAATTAGGGCAGATAGCGCTTCCGTGCCCAAGTCCCCCGCTGGTTGTAGTACCAAACCATACTATACAAAGCTCCGGGTAGGTACATTCCTTACAAACATCCTTCATAAATACAGTGGAAACGTGGTAGAATCCACTGCTAGTATAACTCAACGTATCACCTCCCGGAGCCAAGAGGCGATTCCCTCTGTTAACTCGAATCGCTTGCCATTAATCGTTAGGACGTTGCCATACTTAACATCAAGCCCCATAGAGACTTCATAAATCTCCTCCGGCTTGGCCCGAAGCTCTATAGTATCAGTACACCCAATTACGAAACTCGGGGCGTCAACCGTCTTTTTCGAAGCCTCCGCTTCCCGTGCTGCCTTGTACTCTTTCTCGGCACTTGCGAGAGCTGTTTCTTGCTCAGCAAGCACCTGATTGCGTAAGTCGTTCCTATAGAAATTCTCACACTTATTACATAGCAAGCGCTCTGGCGCTGACCCGGAACCAACTGTACTGGTAATAGCGCCACACTTCATGCAAAACCCTGCTACTACACTGCCCATCATAAACTCCTAAGGCTCATAACAATCACCCTTCTTACACTTCTCTACGATAGAAGGCGCTGGGGTGGTAATGTCATTAGAAGAAGGCATTACCGCATAATCCAATGCAAATAACACAGCTACAATATAAACCAAAGAGATGGCTGCGGCAACCCAAAAAGATTTTGTCCTAAGATTTTTTAGCTTCATCTTTCCCACCGTACGTTCGAGTTAGTAACCATCCGATAAACATGCCAATACCCACTATTACCATAAATGAAAATACTTTCAGCACTTTATACCTCCGACCAAAACTAGCAAGGCTGCTAGGGCCACAAAAATTACCCACCCAGGGGTCCTATCGTACCACCTTCTTAGGGCAGATTTGGGCTTATGCCTCCAAGGTAGTTCCCCCTGGGGGCCCCGAGGAGGAACCCCGGGGGGCTGGGGGGCTGGACCAAAAACACGCTCGCGTCTGGTAGCCATTATTCTCCCTTGTACTTAGCGAGCAGCGCCAGCGCGGCGTACACAATACCCCCACCAACTACTGACACCACCAACACGGTTGCCACGTTGTACCAGAAACTAGTAATCATTTTCATGCTCCTTTTGCATCTTCTTGGCCAGCCTCTTCAACTTCCTAGCCAGCGTCCTTGCTTCACCTGGCGTGAGCTCCATCACTGTTAGGTAGGCGCCCCTCTTCAAAAGAATCTTGCCAGAGGCCTCTACAACATCAACTGGTGGAAGGGGCGTAGTAGGAGGCTCTATCTCCCAGTTAACCAGCCGTTCCAGAGGGGGGTATACCGTTTTGGCGAAGTCGTACGTGTTATCATTAATAAATGGAGAATCCTCGTACTTAGCACAAATAGGGCAGTAGTAGTAAGCATACGATAAAGTCTCATTACTTATTGGAAGCCCTGTACCACCACCGTAAGTAACAAGGGTGAGGGGAGCACCACAAACCGTGCACATCCTGCTGCTCGAGGTACTTGAAACATTCGCACAAGTCATTTAACCCACCTCCTCTACGACCTGCCGGCCCATCCGCTCGAAGGCGGGAATCCCCCAAGCCGCGGGCCAAGGCCAAAAATAATCCCTAGAACATACCACGGCGCCAAACCTTTTAACCCGCGCCAAAATTTCGGTCGGGGTGGAGATGCCTCTCTTGAGCTCCTCCCTGGATGAAAACCGCTCAGCGTCGAGCTCGAACCAGAAGCGCATATATGCTACCCCGACAAAAAATGGTACCAATAGGTAGACAATACTATAAAGGGGGACCCCCACCAGTGGATGAATACCGAATCCAAACCAACGAAACTGCCTCGTGTGCCTTGATTCGTGGAGAATGGTAGTCAATACTTGGCCGTACGTCCAGCTCTCGTGGTAGAACTGGAAGTTGGCGGTCGTAAACGCGAAATCCTCTACGAAAGATTTCTTGTCCATAAAGATACCAGCGAATACAGCAATGAATTTAGCGAACCAGCAGTCCTTCGTCTTCAGGACGATAGATTTATCGACCGTACGCGCGAGCGCCTGCAATTCATCTTTACGTTCTACCCAGGAATTAGTCATTAGGGGTGTCCTTGGCCAAGTGCTGCCCATAGTGCATTAATGCGGTCTGTGTGAAATGTAGAGTTAGAAATCACAAAACGTTCAAAGCTAGTCTCAAAAACCTGCAGGTCCTTAGCGGAAACCCTCCTTAGAAAGCCATCCTCGAAGGGGATATCTGAGGGAGAAGTACGCTTTGGATACACAGTAGGACCTGTCCACCTAACTTTTAAGTACTTTGAAGGTAAATTATCTAACCAGTTTAAGAAGCCCTCTAAACGATTATTATCTCCGTCGCCTGGGTGAGGCCCCATCAGTAGGAGTGTAATACCTACCCCTCGAGTCATAGCTAATTCACAGGCCGCCCTATACGTTGCTACACTATGGCCCCGCCCCAAAAATCTAAGTGTCGCGTCGTCTAAAGCCTCTGCCCCAACAGAAAATATTGCGTCCACTAGGGGTTTCTTTACCCTATGCAAGCTCTCGAGCAAAACCTCAGGCCTGGAGTAAGCGTTCAATATAGAAGGCCCTTTTGAGCGTAAGATATGACACGTAGTATCTATATCGGGCCCCTCCAACTCCAGAAAGACGCGGCGCTCACCAAAAGACTGGAGCTGCTTTAATATAGCTGGTATATCAGGGCGAAGTATCATTTTGTGGCCCTTGCTAAAACAATATCTGCATTTAGCCCAATAACACCCAGTCCCTAGTGAAATTACAGCGAGGTCAGTAGGGTCCCACACTGGGGAGAGCGTTGATGACAGTGGTTTCCCAAAATAATACTCTAACGGGCCCGACTTTACTGCGGGCCCTCCGACAACAACATTGTCCGCTGTAACTACCTCGTCGGAATAACACGCAGATGAATAAACCAAGTCGTAGTCAGCGAAACGGGAAACTGCATCCCTCCCAATGAGCAACTCAGCATTCCGCAACTCAGGGAAGTGAGCAGTGAAAGCAAAGGGGGATATAGAAACCCAATGTCTCTCCCCAAAAGTGTACTTTGTGTGTATATCGCTGACGTGAAAAGCAATCCGAGACATCCAAAACTCCTACCAGTGAGGTTTCCGACTAGACAACTTCCCGTTGGTCCTGCTTCCAGTAACCATTTTGGAGTAGTCCGTCGGCAAATACGTAAACTCTACGAGCTCTCCACACGCCATACAAACGCCCTTGGCAGTTAGCTTGGAGTCAGCCTCCTCAAATACCTCACGGTCGAGGCTTGAAGTGGCTCCACAGGTGGGGCACTTACAGAGAATATAAGGTTCGGGCTTAGTCGTCATCAACTGGACCTCCGACGAGAAACAGGGTTAAGGGTACACTCCTACAATGGTACAAATCCCCTGGTTTGGACAGTGCCTGACCACCGCCCAAAAATCCACCCGCGTTTTGTCCGACTATACAGAGTACTACGTACTATGTATATTCCAACCGCCGCTGACCAGCGTAAGCGGTGTTGGAAGTGTAATAGAGACGCTCAAAGCAACCGAAGAGACCCTGCGTCGCCTCGCAAGCTCGGCTCGCAGGAGGGTATTTAGGTTAGTAAAAGCAGCTCAATACGCATATAACGCCATTATATGCTACTGTAAGGGCATTTAGCAGTGAGGTGGGGGGGGATGTCTATGCCGAAAATCATGAAACCTAAACTTCCAGAAACTCGGCCTGAGTTAGTCAAGGAATGGCACCCGACTAAAAACCAGGGGTTATCGGTTGGTACCCTGACCACCTTCTCCAACGTGAGGGTCTGGTGGCGTTGTAAAGAAAGCCACGAGTGGGTGGCGCGCATTGCGGATAGGTCTGCTGGTCAAGGGTGCCCCTATTGTGCTGGGCAGCGTGTGTGTCAAGCTAATTGCCTTTCTACAGTAAATCCAAGTTTAGCACTTGAGTGGGCCCCTACTAGAAATGGTAGCCTTACGCCCTCAGAAGTTTTACCTGGTTCCAATAAAAAGGTTTGGTGGTGTTGTTCGGCTGGTCATGAGTGGGAAGCCACTATCAATAGTAGGTCAAATGGTCGTAAATGCCCCTACTGCTCGGGCCGATTGTCTGCAAGTGACACTAGTCTCCCCACTACTAACCCAAATTTAGTAACTGAGTGGCACCCAACTAAGAATGGGACTTTGACACCGTTTGAAGTAACTACCAGCTCGCATAAAAAAGTTTGGTGGCTTTGTACTAAGGGCCACGAATGGGAAACCTGTGTGTTTAATAGGGCCAAAGGCCACGGCTGCCCCTATTGCTCCGGTACTAAAGCCAGCCCTGAAAACTGTTTTGCCACTCTTAACCCCCACCTAGTTCCAGAATGGCACCCTACTAAAAATGGCGATTTAACCCCTTATATGGTTACCAGGGCCTCACGTAAGAAGGTCTGGTGGCTGTGCCCAGAAGGTCATGAATGGAAAGCCAGAGTATCCACCAGAGCACGCGGTCATGGATGCCACACCTGTATGACAGGCCCTGTTTCTGAAGTCTCTCAGCGCTGGTTAGATTCCTTAGGTGTTCCAGCTGAGCACCGTGAAGTTCCAATTAAACTAACTGGTAGAGAGCACCCCTTTAGAATTGATGGTTTTGACCCAGAAACCCTTACAGTGTACGAGTTTCTTGGGGACTTTTGGCACGGGAACCCTGCAAGGTTCGACCCGCAGGAGGTTAACCCTGTAAATAAAGAGACGTTTGGGGCTCTACATAAGAAAACCATCCGACGGTTAGAGCTGCTTCGCAAGGAGGGTTATAATGTGGTGTTCATCTGGGAATACGATTTTAGGAATCAATTCCCTTGAAGGGGATGTTAGGTAAAGCTGGTTTAGGTGGAATTTTTTAGGCGGGGGCCGCGTAAAGCTTTGCGCTTTGTCCCTGTGGCGCATACGCCCTTTCAATAAGGGTATAGTATATTAATACTCTAAGTATTAATCTACAGAGTAGTAATAAAAAACCCTACCCTTGTGTCAAGTTAACGCGAAATACTCTCAGCTTTATCGTGAAATAACCACGCTTTTAGGAGCTGCAGGAGGGTGAAAGGAAGAGAGGGTGGAAAGAAACAAACAAATGCTTTGGCTGGTTCGGAAGCCCCTAAACGAAAGTGCGTATCCGCCATAAAATACAGGCCGGTGCGAAACTCTACAGAGTAAATGAATGGTCAAATCCCCTAACGGCGGTGGGGGACGTGGGAGTGTAGTGAGGCCCCCGGC
>JAHJTN010000048.1 GCA_018829465.1 Bacteroidota bacterium
AACCCTTGTATATGTCCCGTTCGACCCGTCGGCAAAATAGCCTCCCAACCATGCCATGATAACGCCGACAGGCATAAAATATTGAGGATGGTCGTTATCGGCCAGTCCTGCGAGCGAGCCGTGGTCAACAGCCCCGGCTGACACCATTGTTCCATCAACATGACCCGTAGCGTTCAGCTTTATCGGTTTCCCTGCGTCCCCTGCCCCTGCCGATATATTGATATGCTCGGTTTCTGTAAAATATCGGGTATCCAACTGTCCTGCATTCAGCTCTGTTTCCGTGTAGTACCGTGCGTCACCCCTGATGTTGTTATGGTACTGCGAGTGGTCATCATCGGCCAGTCCAGCGAGACCTCCGTGGTCGATGGCGCCAGCTGACAACACAATCTGCAGGTTGCCGCTTCCCGTCCCAAGGTAAAGCTGATCGGTATTAGTACAAAGCCCGAACTCTCCGGACGATAAAGTAGGGAGGTCGGCATAAAGACCCTGCCGTACAGTTATTCTCATCTGAAGGTCCCTCCTGATATTCCAATTACCTGAACGGCGCCGAAGTCTCCGCCACTAATAGCGTTGTCCTCTTTCAGGATTGCCCAGATGTCGCTCACCTCTGTTATCGTGGCGCCAAACGTCCCGCCGTCAAGCTCGGCAAACTCGCCAACAACGAGATCCTCGAAGGTTCCGACTCCATCCTCGCAGTCAACGGCCGCCGCATTAACGGTGTCGCCCGTAACGTCTCCGCTGGTCTCCAGGTCAACCGATGAATTTCTCCAGTCGATAACGAGCTTTTGGATAAGCCTGGACACCGCCTGCTTCTGGGCCATGTCGGCAAACCCCAGAACAGAAGCCCGAAACGCCTCGTCGGTAAAAGGGTTTCTTTCCTCCACCTGGTCCTTAGTCTCCATATTTCTTTCCCTTTATCGCCCTTGGCTTGTGATAGAGAATCATCTCGTTTATCTTCACAGCGCCGCCCGGGTTATCCGTGCTTTTAAACTCAATGGACAGATACTTCCCCCTCCCCCCAAGCTCGATGTGGTCCTGATGAGGGCGGCGGATGTCTATGTTTGTTGCCGACAAGGTTTCTCCAGTCACGGTATCCGTCCTCTGGACGTCTTTATCAAAGTCATAGTAGAAATTTACGGTGATTGCCTTGGCGGCCGGGACTTCGTACTCAAGGTCCATTCTCCGGATGTCTGACGTTTTCGCTAGATTGTGCCACCCCTTCCTTGCCGTCGCCGAGATGTTTGTCGTCCCGTCCTGAGTCCCGCTCTCGCAAAGACACAGGTACCCGTCCCGCGTCCCCATTTTATTGACGAGGGCCTTGGACGAGTTCCGGCAGGCAATCAGGCATGATGGTATTTTGTAGAATTTAAATACATAGAACTTATTATTTAAATAATTATAAACGGGAGTACAGGCAGCGTTCCCCCCGGTTCTGTCAGGAATCGATAACCAGACTTCGTTCCGCTCTTTCACATGAACCGACGATATCAGGTCAAGTTTAGTGTGGTCGATTAATGACAGGGTTGTATCCAGTTTAATAGAGAAGCTCATCTCGTATGTGTCGAGCCCGTTATAGACCTCCCATCCCCGGTACGTCAGGAACATGAGCAGGTTATTGACCTCGACGATACTGTAGGGGGCGATGCAGCCGAAGTCGGAGTTGAAAAGGTCGGCGCCGTACCCGCCGTCGGCCCTCTTCTGGATAACCGTGATGGAGTTACGCTTAAAGACGTAGAGGGCGTCTTTATAGTCAACCATTCCGGTGATCTCGTCTCCCTTCTCTCCCTTCCTGACAAGGACATACCTGGAGTCGGTGTCAAACGCCTCCGGCTCGTCAATGGCTGAATAATAAGCGATGTTTGTCCCGGACACCCAGAGGCGGTTGTCCCACCAGGCGGCAAACTTCCCGTTGGGGAGAACGTCCCTGTCTTCGCTTGCCTCTGACCCAAGGGCGCCGTCTTCGAGGTTGTCAACGTAGGTTGTGGTCGTGTTATCGCTTATTGTCGCAAGCCAGTAGAACGTGGCCCCGTCTGCCGTGGTTCTGTATATCTTTCTCTGGTTTACCTGGGCGTCTGAGGATACGGGGATACTTGTAAGTGTAACCTTTTGGTTAGCGGTTGCGGTGATAGAGCAGGCGGAGCAGGCGATGTCCCAGTAATCGTTTAGAGTGTGCCCGGTTGTGGCCCCGAACGTCCCTGTAGCCCCGTAGCTGAAGCTAATCGTCAACGTGGCAGGGATGGGTACGCCAGTCGTATGCCAGGTTGTTCCTCCGTCATAGGATATCTTCACCGTGTCGGGGGTTCCTGTCGCATCAATCTGGACCCTGATGGTGATATTCCCTGACCCCGAATAGCTGCCCCCGGCCGTGAGGTCGTCAAGGCCAGCCCCGGTAATAGCCGCGGCCGCGACGTAGGACTTAATCGGATTGCTTTCGTTTCCGAAGTTTCCCGATCTGGCATAGGTTACGGCGTACCTGTACGTCCCGACTTCAAACGCTCCTCCCGAGCTTGCCGTTAAGGTCGGAAGCGTCGCTGGGGCCGTTATCCCTATCTGGTAGTCAGCCTTGTCGATGTGGATGAACCGGCTGTCAACCTCGTTTATGATAAACTGTTTCCCGTGGATCTCAAGGACGCTTGAGGGGTGAGCGATAATTGCCGAGAACGTATGGATCGCCGCCCACGATCCGCCCGTAACCTTCCTCATGATCCTTGACTCAAGAATAGCAAGCTCACAGAAGACCGAATCGGCATCGTAGTATGTCGAGTACCCGTACACGTCCTCACCGAAGTTTGTGACCTCTTCTGACAGGCCCGCCCTTTTCTCGATCCTCGCACCGTCTTTGGTAAGGCGCCAGTTCTCCATCGTGAGATAGTCTTCCGGCTTCAGCCTTGTAACGGGCGAAACTTCGTCAACCCCACCCACAAGGGGAACCTCCCTTTGGACTATGCCGGGGACGTTTTCAATCATAGCCTAATCCCACCCTGGATCATAAAACACTTTCTCCCGGTCATCAACGGCGTTCCTCCTTGAGGAGTCGTCCCTGACATGCCGGGTCTTTTGCTGAAACTGTTTTCTGTAGAGGCTTGCAACCTGGTTCTTTCTCATCTCATAAAGGGCAACAAACGGTGCGACGTTCGCCCCGATTGAAGTGGCGGCCAGCATGGCGGCCTTATACGCAATCATGCGATGGGCGGGTCGCGGCAGATACTTTGGCCCGGTTGTCGGGAGCGTAACCGCCTCCGGCCTTAGAAGGTAAATCTTCGCATAGTTTGAAGTGGTCGTGTCTGGCGTCTTAACGAAGTAAATATCATCACCCTGGAAATAGCACTTGGTCGGACTCGCTTCGGTATCCCCCACGGTAAAGGCAAAGGGGAAGTCAAGGGGATCGATTATCTCGATCTCCCGCGGGGACTGGTCGGTGACGCTCCTCTCGACCTTGTAGATCATCCACGAGGGGTCTTTCTGGGTGATCGTTATAGAGGCTCCTGCTATCTCTCCTGTCATGGTGTCGGCCGCGTCCAGCGTCAGCGTCCCGGCAACTACGGTTTCGATGAGGTAGTCCCCATCGTCGGCTGTGGACCCTGAAACCGTAATTGACATGCCCGCCGCAAAGCCCGCAGTCACAAACCCACTCCCCGAGTCCGTGATCGTCGGGGGGGTGCCTGTAACAAGCGCAATCGTAGTCCCGGTAATAGTCTGGGCCAGAGAATAAGCCGCCTGGTCAGCGACAAGGCTTATCGTCTTTGTCCGCATAAACACGCTTTTCATTAAGGGCATAAGGTCAAGAACGACATCCTCCATCCCGGCATTGACGTATTCCAGGAGGTTCCCGGTATCGCTCAAAAGCGCCCCGGCGTCCGTGCTGATTTCATTTATCAGGTCTCTCGTCAGGCTGATTATCTCTGCTCTTGTCATGGCCTCTCCTTATGAGAACGTCTTCGATGTCTCCATCTTGTGCATCTTCATTAAGCCCTCGGTCGTCATGTCTATGGCGAGTTCCTGTTTTCTTTTCGTTGCGTCTGCTGCGTCTTTTTTCAGGATCAGTTGTTCCTTCATGGCTCTTGACTGGGGAGTATCATCATCGGTAAACAACTGCCTCCCGAGCCACTTCCGGAATCGGAGATAATTAAGAAAGGCGCTGTTGAGGGCAGGGGTTGTGTCCACGATCTTCCCGTCAAGGAGGATGTCGTATGTCCCAACCTCTTCGTCACAGAAGATTCTATACCTGGGGTCAATGTAGCCGAGGTCCCTGCGGACCCATTCTGGAACGTGCATGTTATCTCCTATCTCGTCTT
>JAHJTN010000049.1 GCA_018829465.1 Bacteroidota bacterium
CAATCCTCCATCCACATTACAAGCATGTCATCTCTAGTTGGGGACATTGTGGCAATCTCCTTGTTGAAACTCCTTATAAATTAAATCGTGTGATCAGCACCCTGGATACTGTGCCATCTCAAGGATGTTACTCTAATTGTATAAACTTGATCAAATCCGGTAGCATTTTGAGCTTTTGCAACATATATTCCAAGTAATACTCCAGCCCTCGCCACCATTATGGTGCATGGATTATTCAATGTTCCAACTACTCCAACAATTTCAGAAATTACAGTGTCCGGAGCAACCGCAACTCCATCTTGATCAGTTATGCCAGGATTGAAATCAACATGTCCAACATCTCCTCCATTCGGAATCGTAACTGTAACTTCTCTCACATCTTGAAACTTAATAGTCGGCATGGTAATTCTCCTTTTGATGGACTTCGGCCCACACTTGTAACACCAACACCTGTGACACCAACACCTGTGACACCAACACTTGTAACACCAACACCTGTGACAATGGTATCAAGATTCTAAAATTTGTCACGTTGATTACTCACTTGATTTTTAATTACTCACTGCTTAAAATAGTATCGCTATTAATCTCATTCGTAACAACTAAATCATATTCCCTCATAAGATAAGGCACCAGTACAGGATTTACCACATGTAGCAAAAGAGTAGTCTTGTCAAAATCATCTAAATCACTCTGTAGCTCATAAAATTTTTGCATTGCGATGTCTATCAGTTTTTTTCCCAATCCCATCCTTCGGTATCTTCTGTCCACTACAACGTCAAAAGAGTAATATCCAAGTACAAAAAAATCAAAAGCTGCCGCAATTATGATTTTTTCTTCTAGGTCTACATAACTTGCCAGTAAATCTTTTTGGCTAGATATCCTGATTTCACATCTTGCTGCCAATGCCCGGGAATCGTTGTCGGCTAGATTCAAATCATCAGAATCTAGTAAATCATCGCCATAGATTAGTTGGATGTTTTTCATTGATTTATTCATCGGTACTGCCTTAATGCTTAATGCTTAATACTTAATACTTAATACTTAATACTTAATACCTCACTAATACGGCCTCGCTGCCGGTATTCTTCCATTATTCCACCCAAGCATGGGCCAAATCGCATTGTAGGGGCCGATGGTAAGGTTACGGATGTAGCCGTTGAGGGGAACCGCAGCCAGACTCGAACCAACACTTATGTAATTTGCCTGTCCATTCTGAACCCCTGTACCGGTATCATAAGTTGTCACTGCGGTATACCAAGTTGAATTATTGACATTATAATGACGTAGCTGGAGTATGTTGTCTGTATTGTTGCTGCAAATTTCTATGTATTTCCAATTTCCAGATGTCCACTCTACATTTGTTACGGTGTAAAAAGTGTATCTGAACGTGCCGGCTGAATCATGAAGAATGAATTGTACTCTATTTGAACTGTTTTTAGAGATGTGCCATGAATTATTATTCCCGACAGTACCGGGAACAGCAGCAATATAATGTGTAACCCCATCATCCCCAGCCCAATCGGTGTAAACCCAGCCTCCCAAACAGAACCCACTCGCATAAGCGAATCCACCTTCGGATTGAACATAACTGGAAAGCGGGTTGAATAGTTTGTAGTCTCTTATGTTGTATGTAACCGCACCCCCACCTGATGGAACACGCACCCAAGGTGTGTGATGCGAGGCAGCTTTCAGATCCAAGTTATCGAACAAGGTATCAGAGTTTCCATCCCTGGCTTCGAACCCAATTTTGTAGAAGTTAGTCGTTGCAGCCGACGTGAACGATACGCCGTAATCTTTCCAAGACGGAGTAACCAGATTGCTCATGGTTCCAGAATTGGAAACCAAATTTAGCGTGCATCCAGCGTCGCTGTACTCTAATACATATACTCGCGCATTGGTCGGACGCTTCCCGTTTAAATGCTTTGCAGCAACGTAGGCATAATAAGCCGTGTTGGGCAGCATGGCGTTACAGGTAGACCCTGTGAAAGCATAACTAGTAGTTCCGGTCAGTTTGATTCTTAGGGAACTAGCCCCGTGTTTAGAATCCCCAAAATACTGAGAGACGTTGGCTGTACCATCCCCAGCATTCTCAGTATAAGTAAATCCGGTGAACGTAGGATTGTCCTGAGTGCTGGTGTTTGTTTCAAAGCTGTTGTTATCTTGAATTCCTGTGTATTGTCCAAACACAGCCATGCTACCAGTACCCTCGGCCTGACAAGCTGTAGGTGTACCATCACGGCAGTTCTTGTGGGAACACGTCGCGTGCGACGCAGCTTGTGTACA
>JAHJTN010000005.1 GCA_018829465.1 Bacteroidota bacterium
CAAATAACGAATAACCTATAACAAACAACTCTACTGGCTAATGCCTAATGGCTATTGGCTCTTGGCTTCAAACAAATAACGAATAACCTATAACAAACAACTCTACTGGCTAATGCCTAATGGCTCTTGGCTTCAAACAAATAACGAATAACCTATAACAAACAACTCTACTGGCTAATGCCTAATGGCTCTTGGCTTCAAACAAATAACGATTAACAAATAACATATAACCTCTATTGCCTTTTGCCTAATGGCTTTTGGCTAGTAATGGCTTTTGGCTTCAAACAAATAACGAATAACCTATAACAAACAACTCTACTGGCTAATGCCTAATGGCTATTGGCTCTTGGCTTCAAACAAATAACGAATAACCTATAACAAACAACTCTTCTGGCTAATGCCTAATGGCTCTTGGCTTCAAACAAATAACGATTAACAAATAACATATAACCTCTATTGCCTTTTGCCTAATGGCTTTTGGCTAGTAATGGCTTTTGGCTTCAAAACAAATAACGTACGTAGGTTTCTAAAACTGCTTTACGTTTCAATTTTTCAACTTATCAGGATTAAAATCCAAAAAAGTTTAAACTTTATCGGAATGAAATCCAAAAAGGTATGTATTTTTGCGGAATGAAATCCAAAAAAGTTTAAATCTATGGTTTTACGTCACTTAGAGTCCACCATCAGGAATAAGCTTTTTCAAAAGAAAGCCATACTGATTATGGGGCCTCGTCAGGTCGGAAAAACCACCCTGCTTAAAAAAATATTTCATCAAAATACGGATACTTTATGGCTAAACGGAGATGAAACTGATATACAACAATTATTTGAAAACATTTCTGCCAAGAGGTTTCAAGCAATCATCGGCAAAAAAAACATTGTTATCATTGATGAAGCCCAACGCATAAAGGACATAGGTTTGCGCCTCAAACTCATAACTGATACTTTGCCTGAGGTTCAAATCATCGCAACCGGGAGTTCATCTTTTGAATTGGCCCAATACGTAAACGAACCACTTACAGGCAGAAAATGGGAATACATACTGTACCCGCTTTCTTTTTCAGAAATGGTAAATCACCACGGTTTACTCACCGAAAAAAGAATGTTGCCACACCGTTTACTTTATGGTTATTATCCGGAGGTAGTGAATAATGAAGGAAATGAAAAAGAGATTCTCAGGCAATTGTCGGACAGCTATTTGTATAAAGACGTGCTGATGCTCGATGCCATTAAAAAACCAGATAAAGTGTTGAGGCTGTTGCAGGCATTGGCCTTGCAGTTGGGTTCGCAAGTATCCTATAATGAATTGGGCAATCTTTGCGGTCTCGATTCTAAAACGGTTGAAAAATACATCGGCATCCTCGAAAAAACTTTCGTTGTTTTCAGGCTCAGTTCATTCAGTAGAAATGTGAGGAACGAACTCAAAAACAGTAAAAAAATTTATTTTTTCGATAACGGCATACGCAATGCGGTACTCGCTAATTTTAATCAAGTAGAAAACAGAAATGATGTAGGGGCGCTTTGGGAAAATTTTCTGGTTTCCGAGCGGATTAAATTCCTGAACTACCATAACAAATGGACCAATTATTGGTTTTGGAGGACAAAAGAGCAACACGAACTCGATTTTATTGAAGAATCTGACGGACAACTGAAGGCCTATGAATTCAAATGGAACCATAAAGCCAAAATTAAACCTCCCGCCAAGTTTGTTTCCCACTATCCGAACACTCCAATTGAGGTAATAAACCCTGCTAATGTGGAGGATTTTTTATTGTGACGATATGATGAATGTTGAATTATGAATATTTAATTTATAACGAATAACTTATAACAAATAACGTATAACAAATAACGTATAACAAATAACGTATAACCCCTAATGCCTTTTGGCTAATGGCTATTGGCTAATGACTTTTAAACCAATCACGAAAGAACCCTACAACCTTTAGCTGTCACCCTGAACTTGTTTCAGGGTCTTGCCCCTCGACTGCGCTCGGGGTGACATTCCATTGAGTGTAGATGCTGAACCAAGTTCAACATGACAGTTTTTAGAGTTAGTGGGATTTAATAGTTCTATGCGATTTTGAGAACCCTCTACTAATCAATTTTTAGACAAAATAAACCAACTTTTATGTTTCACTTTAGGGAAACTTTTGTAACTTTGCACCGTGGACAAAAATCAGAAACATAGAAAGATAACGTTTTATAAGAACTACTTTCAAGACTTCTTTGCCAAACAAAACAAGAAAGTAAAAGCAAAAATTGTTTGGACTTTTGACTTGATTGAAGACTTACAAAGAGTTCCTGAAACATATCTAAAACACATTGAAAATACAGACGGACTTTATGAAATCCGAGTTCAATTAGGAAGCAACATTTTTAGAATTTTCTGTTTTTTTGACCAAGGGCAACTTGTTGTTTTAGCGAACGGATTTCAAAAGAAAACGCAAAAGACACCAAAGAAAGAAATAGAAATGGCACTTAAAATAAAAACAGAATATGAAAGCGAAATGCGAAGCATTCACGAATTCAAAATAAAAAAGTAAAAAATTATGAGTAAAAATAAAAACTTGATGACTCTAGAAGAGTTCAAAGAAAAAAACTACGGCAAACGTGGAACAAAAGAGCGTGACGAACTTGAAGCAGGTTATGAAGCATTTAAAATCGGTGCTTTGATTCACGACACTCGTATTGAAATGGGAATGACACAGGAACAACTTGCAGAAAAAGTTGGGACTACTAAATCCTACATTTCAAAAATTGAAAACAATCTAAAAGAAGCGCGCATTTCGACACTCCAAAAAATCATTGAACTTGGATTTGGCGGACGACTTGAACTGAACGTAAAAATCTAACTGAGACCGCTTGACCAAAAAAAGAAAAACCACATATAACAGCACCTACACGCATGTGGGGGCTCAGTGCTTCTATGAAAGTGAAGTACTAAACCAAAGTTCTGTGATTTTAATGAAGTTCAGTGCTATAAATACCCACCTGCGTGTAGCTGCGAAACGTTCTATGATATGATGAATGTTGAATTATGAATATTTAATTTATAACGAATAACTTATAACAAATAAGGTATAACCCCTATTGGCTCTTGGCTAATGGCTATTGTCTCTTGGCTTCAAAACAAATAACGAATAACCAATCACGAAAGAACCCTACAACCTTTAGCTGTCACCCTGAACTTATTTCAGGGTCTTGCCCCTCGACTGCGCTCGGGGTGACATTCCATTGAGTGAAGATGCTAAACCAAGTTCAGCATGACAGTTTTTAGAGTTAGTGGGATTTAATGATACGATGATGTGATGAATTTAAATGCTGAATAAGTAACGATTAACAAATAACAAATAACCCCTAATGCCTTTTGGCTAATGCCTACTGGCTATTGGCTCTTGGCTTCAAAACAAATAGCGAATAACCAATAACAAACAACTCTACTGGCTATTGCCTATTGCCTTTTGGCTTTTTCCTGAAAACCTTCCATGAAAACCCTGCAAAAATTTCAATACTATTTGGCTTTGGCTTTTGTGTTCACCTCATTTGTGACCTACACACCCGTATTTGAAATCTTTAAACCTTTTCATTCCAAAATATTACTCTCCAGGCTATTTGGTTTTCCGCTATTGCTACTCACAACCTATTTATATACAAGACAGTCCAACGAGATAAAGGAATTACCCAAACTATTCCGGGCTGCTTTTATCTTTATCATCTTATTGTCTGTCTCTTCAGTTTTTTCGTTGGCACCTTATGTCAGTTTTAGACAAGTCATTTCAACCGGCTTTCTGCTTGCAATGTCTATATGCATATATGAAGCCTTTAAAAACAAATCATCTACCTTGTTTCTGCGATGCGCTGTATTGCTGTTGCTGCTTGTATCCGTTATAGGAATCGGAAATTTAATCATCTCAAACCTAGACCTCAACCCTTGGCTCGGCTATGCACGCAAAGATGCAGCCACTTCCCTATTGAGTCGCTTTCACGAAGCTGGCAATTTTGCGCTTCCGCTCTTGTTGGTTACCATCGCGGTTTGGTGGAGCAACCAAAGTCCTTTTCCCGAAAAATGGTCTTGGTTGACTCCTTTAACCGTGTTTACAGGGATGTTTTTTTTGATGGCGTCGGGCAGGGTCTCCACCATTTTGGGATTTGTAGGCGGACTCACTTGCTATTTTTTATGGAATCGAGATGGAGCAAGTTTAAAAAACATAGCCAAAATAGCCTTTGTTTTTATATTACATATCGGTCTGTTTTTTGTGTTTTTCAGACCGGTTTTCGATCGGTTCGCTTATCGTTTCCAATCGCGAATATTTGAAAGACAAGCCGGCACACAAGAAGCTGATTTTGTTGTAGATAACTTAGAAAACACCTTCCGTGCTTTCAGTTTGCATCCCATCACCGGAACAGGCTTGGGTGCGCATCAGATTTTCTACAGCCGTTATGGCCTACACGGTACCTATCTGCAATTGCTCGGCGAAGCCGGTTTGTTGGGATTTGTCGGCTTGTTGATTTTGATTGGAAGCATGCTTTTGAGTTTGTATAAGTTTTCTCAGCATACAAATGAAAGCGAAACGCAATGGCTGCATAATTTCTTTCCTCTATTTGGCGGACTCTTGATCAGTTGGCTCTACAACAACGCACTCTACAACCCTACTTTTTGGTTCTTGATTACCCTATTGGCACTGGCAATCTATTTTAAAAAACAAAGTAAAAAGGAAAAGTTTGTGGCTTCTTAATTATGATACGATGATGCGATGAAACAAACCTAATGCCTTCTGCCTAATGGCTATTGGCTAATGCCTTTTAAACCAATCACGAAAGAACCCTACAACCTTTAGCTGTCACCCTGAACTTGTTTCAGGGTCTTGCCCCTCGACTGCGCTCGGGGTGACATTCCATTGAGTGAAGATGCTGAACCAAGTTCAGCATGACAGTTTTTAGAGTTAGTGAGATTTAATGATACGATGAATTGATGAATTTTGAATTGTAAATGTTGAATAAGTAACGATTAACAAATAACGTATAACCCCTAATGCCTTTTGGCTATTGCCTAATGACTATAGCCTAATGACTTCAAACAAATAACGAATAACCTATAACAAACAACTCTACTGGCTAATGCCTATTGGCTCTTGGCTAATAACTTCAAACAAATAACGAATAACCTATAACAAATAACGCCTAACGCCTAATGCCTAATACCTATTGGCTCTCCCCTCACAACTCACTTTTTCCGTCGTCGTATTTCTTGAGGATGCTCACCCCTTTTTGCAGCATCATATTGTTAGGATAAGTTGTCCATTCACCCTCTGCATCTTCAAGTAAGAGGTAAAATGCCTTGATATCGAGGATGGTGACATCCATCGGAAAATCTTTATCGTGAATCCGAATACGATCGCCAATTTTATAGGGAAACGTAAAAAACAGTATGATGCCGGAGGTAATGTTGCTCAATATAGACCACTGGGCAAAAAGAGCCACGCCAATAATGGCAAACACAGAAGAAAACAAGATAATCACTTCTCCAAAATCGACACCCCATATCAGCAGTAAAATGAGAAGTAAAACCAAAGTCAACAAAAAATTGATATATTTAATGATGAGCCTGGTACGGTTTTCCAACAAATCTGTGAGTTTCCCGAAGCGCTTCACTATATTTTTGAGCAAAAACTTGAGCACACCCAAAACCAAAATCAAAATTCCGGTTTGAATAATCTGCGTTAAATAGTTAGATATAAACAATTTAAAAGTTTCCAAGATACATTTTTTTATGGTGACAAGATAAGAAACAATCTGTTAATTTCGAACCTAAACACAACCGTATTAGCCGTATTTTCTGTAACTTTGATTACAAACCACAATGGTTTAGACACGTACTTTTGAAAAAATATTTTAAGCTATGATTATCGAACAAATCTATACAGGTTGTCTTGCACAAGGCGCCTATTATATTGAAAGTGACGGTGAAGCCGCCATCATTGACCCCCTGCGGGAAACCAAACCCTACTTGCTTAGAGCTGCCAAAAACAAGGCTAAAATTAAGTATGTTTTTGAAACACATTTTCATGCCGATTTTGTCAGTGGACATGTTACTTTGGCTAAAGAAACCGGTGCGCAAATTGTATATGGACCCACCGCCCAACCCGATTTTGAAGCACTAATTGCTTCCGACGGTCAAGTTTTTGAGATTGGAAAACTCAAAATTATAGCCTTGCACACACCGGGCCATACCATGGAAAGCACCACCTACTTGCTTCGCGATGCAAACGGAAAAGACCACGCCATCTTTTCGGGCGACACGCTGTTTTTGGGCGATGTAGGCCGACCAGATTTGGCTCAGAAAGCCGCACACATGACGCAAGAAGAATTGGCAGGTTTGCTGTTTGACTCATTGCAAACCAAAATTATACCACTCTCAGATGATGTTTTGGTCTATCCCGCGCATGGCGCCGGTTCGGCTTGCGGTAAAAACATGATGAAGGAAACCGTGGACACTTTGGGCAATCAGAAAAAAATAAATTATGCCCTTCGTGCCAATATGACGCGCGATGAATTTATACAAGAAGTTACCGATGGCTTGATGCCACCGCCCAAATACTTCCCCCTCAACGTGCAAATGAACAAAAGGGGTTATGAAGACATCCAACAGGTTTTAGACAGGGGCTTGATGGCACTTACGCCCAACGCCTTTGAAGAAGCGGCCAACGCCACCCATGCGGTTATTTTAGACGTTCGTTCTCCAGACGAATTTGCCCAAGCACACATCCCAAAATCTATCTTTATTGGTATCGATGGGGGTTTTGCACCGTGGGTAGGTGCCCTGATTTCTGATACCCGCCAAGAAATTCTCCTTGTCGCACCCAAAGGTCGTGAGGAAGAAGTAATCACCAGATTGTCCAGGGTTGGTTTCGACCACACCGTTGGTTACTTGGAAGGCGGTTTTGATGCTTGGAAAACAGCAGGTAAAGAAACTGACCACGTAGATTCTATTTCCGCCGAAAATTTAAAACACAAACTCAGCGATGACCAACTCGCCGTAATAGATGTGCGAAAACCGGGCGAATATGAAAGTTCGCATTTGCCACAAGCACTTTCTCTTCCCTTGGATTTTATCAACGAACAGTTTGACACATTACCCAAGAATAAAAGCTTGGCGCTACACTGTGCCGGTGGATATCGTTCCATGATTGCCGCTTCCATTCTTAAAAGCCGCGGCATCCACAACCTGATGGATGTGACAGGCGGATTCAAAGCAATTCAAGAATCGGGCATTACAACAACAGCTGTTAACTGCCCAAGTACTCAAAAAAATTAAGGCATTCTCTTGTCGCGGTCAACATTGCGAGCCGGAAAAGCACTTTTTTTCTTGAGGTTGCTTACTCCTCAACGGAAACCGCAACCACGCCGGCTGTTTGCAAATAACGCTCGGCATCCAAAGCAGCCATACAACCCGTACCCGCGGCCGTCACAGCCTGTCTGTATTCTTTATCTTGAACATCCCCGGCTGCAAAAACTCCGGGTTTGGAAGTCTTGGTCGATTTCCCTTTTGTAATTAAATAACCGGTTGCATCCATTTCCAGCTGGCCCTTGAATATGTCTGTATTGGGCTTGTGGCCTATCGCAATAAACAAACCGGTCACTTTGATTTCCTCTTTCTCCCCGGTTTGGTTGTTTACCATCCGAATGCCCTCTACTACCGTATCGCCAAGCACCTCTTCTACTTCGGTATTGTATTTCACAACCAAATTAGCCGTGTTTTTAACACGATGTTGCATGGCTTTTGACGCACGCATATAATCTTTGCGCACCAACATGGTTACTTTTTTACAGATGTTGGCAAGATAGGTCGCTTCCTCTGCTGCAGTATCGCCACCACCCACTATAGCCACTTCTTGGCCTTTGTAGAAAAAGCCATCGCAAACCGCACATGCCGATACGCCTCCGCCGCGCAAACGCTGTTCGCTGGGCAAATTGAGATAGCGCGCCGAAGCTCCGGTAGAAATAATCACAGACTCCGCTTCCAATTGTTTGTTTCCGTCTATGGTTACTTTGTGAAGCCCACCTTCCTCCTCGCTAAATGAAACCGCCGTGGCCATGCCCATGCGTACATCGGTACCAAATCTTTCGGCCTGTTTTTGAAGATCTACCATCATAGAAGGCCCATCTACCCCGTTGGGATAACCGGGAAAATTATCTACTTCTGTGGTGGTGGTAAGCTGCCCGCCCGGCTCCATACCGGTGTATAAAACCGGCTTCAAATCGGCACGTGCGGCATAAATAGCCGCCGTATAACCCGCTGGTCCGGAACCTATAATCAAACATTTTATTCGCTCAGGATTTGTTGACATAATCTAAATTTTTAAATATAAATAAACACATCAAAGATAGGGTTTATCCAAATTTTTAGCATCAAAATTTATTCACAAATTCTAATTGCACGCCCAATTGCATACATAGCTTCGAAAACTAAAATTAGGTCAGGCTGAATTTTACAAAGTCGAAGTTGTAAACAAATCTTTTTAAGGCTGATACTAGAAAAAAAACATGGCATCTGCCTCCAATTAATATCCATTTATTTTGAGGGGCATTTGAAAGGGTATTAACATTTTTTTATCAAACTTTGCTACCGACTTTTTTATCTTAGCAAACAAATTGATGAAACATCTTTGAAATATGCATCAACAAATATCTTAAAATAAATTGTTGTATTTTTCAGATATTAAGATTGCGTTTGGCCAATAAAAATTAATCCAAAGAACCGATGAAAATAAATAATATAAATAGATGAAACGCCCATGTAAAATTATTGACACACAGGGGCATGATTATCCTAGGGCGTTCCATCTGACCTTTGAAAAACAATAATTATAAACAGATGAAACGAGCCATGCTAAAAAGTGTAACACACAAGAGAATGATTATTAGCGAGTTCCATCTGACCGATAAAAATAAATAATATAAACAGATGAAATCGAGCATGACGAAAGCGACACACAGAGAGATAATTATTTTCCATGCGAGATTCCATGTGACCATTAAAAGACAATAAATATAAACACATGAAAACTGCCATTAATTTACTACTTCCTGTCTGCTTCCTGATGCTGACAACAGCCTGTCAGGCACAAAATGAAAGCGGCTACGAAAGCGAAAAACTCAACTACACCTTGGAGCCGGTCATCACAGGGCTTGAAATTCCTTGGGGTATGGTTTTTTTGCCCGATGGCAGTATGTTGATTTCCGAAAAAAGTGGCAAATTAATTCACCTCAAAAACGGGACACAAACCGAAATTAAAAACGTACCTGAAGTTTACAAACGCGGACAAGGCGGCCTGCTCGATTTGGAACTTCACCCCGATTACAAAAACAATGGTTGGATATATATCACTTATGCCGCTGCTGAGGGCGAAGGCGAGGGTGGCAACACGGCACTTATCAGAGCCAAACTCATAAACGGCAGCCTGACCGAGATTCAAAAATTGTACAAAGGCGAAGAAAACACCACCAAAGGACAGCATTTTGGTTCGCGTATCGAATTTGACAACCAAGGCTATCTCTATTTCTCAATTGGCGACCGGGGAAACCGCGATCAAAATCCGCAAAGTATCACCCGTGACGGTGGTAAAATATACCGCCTTCACGACGATGGCCGCATCCCGGAAGACAATCCTTTTGTCAACGAGGCCAACGCCAAGAAAGCTATTTACTCCTACGGACACAGAAATCCGCAGGGTTTGATAAAGCATCCGGTAACCGGAGAAATTTGGGACCACGAACACGGCCCCCATGGGTGGCGACGAAATCAATATTATTCAAAGCGGTAAAAATTACGGCTGGCCGAGCATCACTTATGGCATTAACTACAACGGCACGCCCATCACAGATCAAACGGAAGCACCCGGCCTTGAACAACCCATACACTATTGGGTGCCTTCCATAGCACCTAGCGGCATGGCATTTGTCACCTCTGATGTATATCCGGCTTGGAAAGGCAACCTGATGGTAGGTTCGTTAAAATTTCAGTTGCTGGAAAGGCTCGAAATGGACGGGCGCAAAGTCACGCATCGCGAAAACCTAATGTTGGGCGTGGGCAGAGTCCGCAACGTTCGCCAAGGTCCGGACGGATATTTATACGTCGCATTTGAAGGGAAGGGCATTTATAAAGTAGTTCCGAAAAAGTAATTGTAAACCATGAAATTCAAATTAACCATTCTGGCTTTTGCTTCGGTTTTTTGGTGGTCTTTTGTTGCTGAAGAACGCACACTGCAAGACCCACTCAAAGAAAGTATCGTCCGCGGACAAAGTATTTATGAAGACATTTGTATGAATTGCCACATGGCAAACGGCAAAGGCGACGGCGCTATTTATCCGCCTTTGGCGCAATCCGATTTTCTGCTCAAAAACAGAGCGGCTTCCATCCGTGCGGTGAAATATGGCATTTCCGGAAAAATCACCGTAAACGGAAAAGATTACTACAACTATATGGCCGATCCCGGACTCAGCACACAAGAAGTTGCCGATGTGATGAACTATATACTCAACACTTGGGGCAACAAATCTGAACAAATAGTGACCCCCGAGGAAGTGATGCTCATCGTAAAATAAAGTGCAATAATCACTTGCTAGTAAAGCCCGAAAACACTCCGATAGCATTAGCCATTTGACAGAAAAACGCATAACTCTACGCCAGATTGCTTTTTGATTTGACAAAAAACCGTAACTTCGTTTCATAAAAATTAAAGCATGCTTATCATCGGAATCGGCGGGGGAACAGGCTGTGGCAAAACTACCGTTGTCAATCAGATTATCAATGAGTTAGACATCAATGAAGTGGGCGTTATCTCACAAGATTCTTACTATAATGACCTCTCCCATCTCAGCTTTGAAGAACGTGCCAAAGTAAATTTTGACCATCCGCGCGCCATCGATTTTGACTTGCTCGTCAGCCATTTGAAGCTACTCAAATCCGGAAAACCCATTCCGCAACCCGTTTATTCGTTCAAAACACACAACCGCACCTCAGAAAGCGTGATTACACATCCGCGAAAAGTGATGATCGTAGAAGGCATTTTGATACTCACCCACGCCGATATCAGAGAAATGTTCGACATCAAAATATTTGTCCATGCTGACTCCGACGAAAGGCTTATCCGGCGCCTGCGCAGAGATATCTCCGAACGCGGACGCGATTTGGAAGAAGTGCTGACCCGCTATCAAAACACACTCAAACCCATGCACGAGCAATTTATAGAGCCCACCAAAGAGTTTGCAGACATCATCATACCCAACAACCGTTACAATACGGTGGCTGTGGACATCGTACGCACAATAATAAACAACAAACTCAGTGAAGTCTAACCAAATGGGATGGAAAACATTCATACAGAACAAATACGTGCGGTTTTTTACCAACAAATACTTGGTGGTTTTTGTACTGTTTGTATTGTGGATGGTTTTCTTGGACACCAATTCCTACTTGATCCACCGCGAATTAGACCAAGAAATTGAACAACTCGAAAAAAAGAGAGATTTTTTTTCCGGAGAAATTCAAAGTGATCGCGATGCCATCGAAAACTTGAAAGACGCAGAAAAGCTGGAAGAATTTGCCCGCGAAAAATACTATATGAAACGCGACAACGAAGACGTTTACATCATTGAATACGACAGCACAGCTCATGAATAAAAATGTTGATTTTTCGGAATTTGATCCCATCAGCACCAAGCAGTGGAAACAAAGCCTTCAAGCGGCTCTAAAAGGAGCCGATTATCAACAAACCCTGGTTTGGGAAAGTTTGGAAGGCATACATGTGAAACCCTTCTACCACGCTGACGAAGACACGCTTACCCATCCGGAAATTTGCAGAAACCAAGACGATTGGAAAATTGTGAGTTCTTTTTTTACTAAAAATGAAAAACTGGCCAACCGCAATATGCATCACGCCATAGAAAATGGTGCCACAGCGGTTTGGTTGCTTTCCGAAGAACCTTTTGACATCGAAAAACTCTTTGCGAAAATTGATTTAAATGACATTACCATTTATTTCAACTTGCGCTTCTATCACCAAATTTTTTATGAAAAGCTCCTCCATTTTCTAAAAGAAAGGCAAGCCAAATTTTATCTGAATTTTGACCCGATTGGGCAATTGGCTCGGTCTGGCAACTGGTTTGTAAATATGAAAACCGACTTGGAACTTGCGGTAAAAACACAACAAAACCACCCCAAGGTGCCCGTCTTAGGTGCAGACCTTAGCGTTTATCAGGAAGCAGGTGCCAACATGGTGCAACAACTCGCCTATGGTATGGCGCAGATTCATGAATACCTGTCCCGTCTGGAAAAACCTTCAACTTCGCTGTGTTTGCAAGTGTCTGTAGGGAGCAATTATTTTTTTGAAATTGCAAAAATCAGAGCTTTACGCTTGCTCTATGCCACTTTGGCGCGCACCTATCAGGCGCCTGAAAATTGCCACATCCTCGCCAAACCAAGCCTGAGAAACAAGACGCTATACGACTATAACGTCAATATGTTGCGAACCACTACAGAATGTATGAGTGCCGTACTTGGCACTGCCGACGCAGTTTGCAACCTACCATACGACGCTATTTTTCACAAGGATAACGAGTTCGGACAGCGCATTTCCAGAAACCAACTGCTGATACTAAAATATGAAAGCTATTTTCATCACACGCTCAATCCGGCCGATGGCAGCTACTATTTGGAGTCTTTGACCCGTCAACTCGCCGAAAAAGCCCTCCAAATTTTTAAAGACATAGAAGCCGGTGACGGATTGCTTACACAGCTTAAAAACGGAACCATACAACGAAAAATAAACGAAAGCCATCAAAAAGAATTAGACGCATTGGCGCGTGGCAAATTGACACTTATTGGCACTACCAAACATCCCAATCCGGAAGATTGCATGAAAGACAGTTGCGAGTTGTATCCGTTTTTAAAAATTAAAGCTAGAAAAACACTGATTCAACCCATACATCCGAGAAGATTGGCAGAAAATATAGAAAAAGACCGATTGGAAAAGGAAAAATTAAAATCATGACAAAAAATTTGCTTCGTATTTTGGTGCTTTTCCTGTGTGTGGGTTCCGTCAGCGGGCAACAAATTGCCTTACTCAAATACCAAGGCGGCGGCGATTGGTATGTAAACCCAACTTCCCTGCCCAACCTGATTGCTTTTTGCAACGAAAACATTGAAACTGCCTTAGACAGCAAGCCGGCAACAGTATCGCCTAACAGTAGAGAAATTTTTCAGTATCCGCTCGTACACATGACCGGACACGGCAATGTTTTTTTTAGTGAGGAAGATGTTGAAAATCTCAGAAATTACTTAAAATCAGGTGGCTTTTTGCACATAGATGACAATTATGGCATGGACCAATACGTGCGCAAAGAAATCAAAAAACTCTTCCCCGATACCGAACTTACCGAATTGCCAAAGTCGCATCCCATATTCAGTAGCGCCTTCGATTTTCCGGAAGGCATTCCAAAAATTCACGAACACGACGGCAACAGGCCTATGGCTTTAGGAATTTTTTTTGAAGGCAGGTTGGTACTGCTTTATACCCACGAAACCGACTTGGGCGATGGCTGGGAAAACCCCGAAATCCATAACAATCCGCCTGCTGTAAGATTGAAAGCCTTGCGCATGGGTGCCAATATTGTAAAATACGCCTTCGAGCATTGATACCTGATCCCGAACAATCACGAAAACAACTCGTAGAATTGGCACACGCCAAAATGCCGTTTGGCAAGTATAAAAATCGATACCTGACAGACTTACCCGAATACTATATCGTTTGGTTTAAAAACCAAGGCTTCCCGAAGGGGAAACTCGGCTCCCAACTTGAATTGGTCTATGAACTAAAACTGAACGGTTTGGAAAACATGGTGCGAAAACTTCGAGATGCTACCTGAATTTTGTTGACATTTTAAAGTAAGAAATAGCGCAGTGAGTCAATTATTTATTTAATTTTAAATCTAAAATTTATAAACATGAAAAACTTACTATTAATTCTTGCAGTTGCCATGAGTTTCTGTAGCATACACGCACAAGACTTTACGGCCCTTCAAGCCATTTCCATGACGGCACCGGGCGATTTTAAATCAGCTGAACCCAAGGTTTTAGCAGCAACAAATTACCTGTTTACCAACCCTGCGGACTTGGACAAAGACAAAAGATTGGCTGCCACTCAATTTATCATGAGGTGGATGGAAGGCACACCCGATTATACATTTGCCATCGATGCTGATGCCATGAAACTCACCGAAGGCAGTGCTGATTTGTTGGGATTGTATTTGGCCGGCATGACAAAAGCCGTGCTAGAATACAACGGCGAACCGCTCACCGATGAAGAAATCAGTAAAAGAGCCGAAGCATTGCTAGTGTCCTATGTTGCCGATGAAAAAAACAACATCAAGCCCAACAAAACCATCAAAAAGCTGTTAAAGCAAAAAGATTGATTGAATTGTTGTGAGCCATTTTGAAGCAGACCCCATCGAACTTAGGTGAGGTAAAAAATCCCTCTTTGACTGCTTAATTCAAAAAGGAAAGCACCAATGAAACTTTGTGAAACGCTTGGAGCAGCAATTAAAAACGCATTTCCAAACCCAGTCGCACATTGTTTCCCCGCGTAGTAAAACCAAAAATTTCTTCATATTCTTCATTGAAAATATTGGTTACAGAGCCGAACAGCCGAAAGCGTTTGTCGATTTGGTGCGACACAAAAAAATCGAGGAGGCTGTAAGCATCCAAAGTTTTGTTTTCGGAAGCAAAGGTGTCCGGCGAAAAAAACACATCATCGCGTGCGTCTGTGTATTGATACGATAGTGTTAGGTTTGTCTTTCGCAAAAGCGTGTACTGTGCAGACAAATTTACTTTATTGGCCGGAATTCGGATGCGCAATGCCTTTTTGCGATCGGTATGGCTGTAGTTGCCGCTGAGCGTCAGGTTTTCTATAGCTGTGATTTTTAGGTCAATCTCTACACCTTCTGCCGTAAAACTGCCCGGCACATTTTGGTATTGCGATTCAAAAGTGGTCGGGTTGATGGTGACAAAATCAATAAAATCGTTTTCTACCCTGTTGAAATACACCACACTCAAGCGGTGTTTTTGGTTTCGATTAAATTCCAAACCGGCCTCAAAAGTTTCATTTCGCTCGGGCGAAAGATCCTGATTGCCAAAATCGGGTGCAAAAAGTTGAAACAAAGAAGGCGTGATAAAAGCTGTGCTAAAAGAAGTCAACACGCGTAGGTTGTCATCTCCAAAGGTAAAGGTGTAGGACGGATTGACATTGAACACCCCGTGATTGCCGTATTCGCTATGTGTGTTTAGTCTACCGCCGGCATTCACTTGCCATCCGTTGGGATTTAGATACACGGCGTTGGCATAAAAATCTACTAGGGTAAATTGGGCGTTGTCGCTTTGGATATTTTTGACGAAGCGCGTCTCACCAAAGGGAATATCGGCACTCTCCATGTCGTTTTGCTGGACATTAATTCCTGCTACTATATACAAATCTTTGCGCAACACCCACTTATTGTAAAGATCGCCTACCCAACTTGTGGCATTGAATCGGCCGGGAAAAGAAGATTCCACATCCCGATCCACTGCTTGGAAAGCTCCTGAAAAATGCAAAGTATGCGCACCTGCTTCCCAATCGGCCGTCAAACCGGTTCGATAATTAGACGACTCAGAAAAATGATCTGCATCCAACAAACCGAAACTTTCATCAAAATCACTTTCAAATCGATCAAAATTCCCAAAAATGCCCAACTTAAAGTGCTCTGAAAATTGATAACCCAGCTTGGTGAGTATGTTGAGTCTTGAAAAATCATCCGGTTGATCTTCTTCGGTATCTATGGCCGACAAACCTTCTAAATCCTGATAATTTAAAGAGGCTAAATAAGAAAATCTGCCAGTTGAGCCCGATATGGCATAGGACTGATACAGTTCATCTATCCGATATTGCTGGTTTTTTTGGGCTTGGTTGGTACCAAATGCCCAAGTAGCCATCCCGCTGAAAGGTGTCTCTTCCGGATTTTTAAGCGTGATGTTGATGATGGCAGCGGCGGCTCCTGTGCCATACAAAGTGCTAGAAGCGCCTTTCATTACTTCCATGGAAGCAACCTGATCTGTACTGAGCAGACGCAGGTCAAAGTCATTGGCAATCGATGACGGATCGCTTACCTGAACACCGTCAATCAGGATGAGCACTTGCCTGTTCCTAGAACCGCGTACGGCATAACCCAAATTTTGACCCGGATGGCTACCACTGCCGTTAATCTCAATCCCGGCTACTCTATCCAAAACCGCTGCAATGTTTTGTCCGGGCATTTTTTTGAGTGCTTCCGCATCGGTGCGAAAAATAATTTTACCCGATTGAGATCGTTTTAAAGGAAATCGACTGTCCGAAACGGTAACCTCTTCAAGTTTTTGAACCTGTAGTGAATCTACTTGTTGGGCGTAAACCCCAAAAGTCATTTGTAGGGTGAATACCCAAAACAAACATGTTTTTGTTTTCATGTTTAAAAAAATAATACGGGCGAGTACAGTGTGTCCATACCCAAACTTTTATCCCGAAAGTTTGACAATAAATGTTTGAATAAGGCAGGTCTCCTGGCTTGCGTCTTGTTGTTGACCTTCCCATCGCGCTATGCTAGACAGTGGTACGAAAGAATAACAACAAGCTGATTAGCTTACAGTTGCGGGAACAGCCCCCGATTTTCACGGGATTCCCTTTTAATCCTTTTTCGCAGTGCGAAATCGGAACCAAAATTCGTTACGAAGATAGTTTATTCTTAAAAAAAAGATGGTGTTTGGAAAATAAAAATTTAGGAAAAGCAAAAAAAGTAGCCTCGACAGGAATCGAACCTGTATCTAAAGTTTAGGAAACTTCTATTCTATCCGTTGAACTACGAGGCCAAAGGATTGCAAAAATAGCACATCAGAAGGATTTAAAAAACTAAACTTACTGTTTTATCAATATACCTTCGGCGTCAAAAGTCCGTGTAATTTTTGGGGAAGTAATCGTCGCATAAGCTTGCGCATCTATTCCCTTTCCGGCTTTTTCTTGATCAGCCAAATAATGCTTTTGGTCTGCCACACTTATAGTATCTACTTTTGCCAATCCATAAATGATAGCTTCTCTTCCTGAACTGTTTTTGGGAATGCTGAAGTGATCTCTAAACTGAACACGAACCATTTCGCCATTCATAGGAAAAGTAACCCAGCAGCCCATATTTTGGCATACTTCTGAAATCTCAATTTTCAGTTTGATGGGATTGCTAGAAAGTGCTTCAGGGTTTTTAGAAAAATCCGAAACCGTCAAAGAAGCATCCGGGGTTAAATCCTGATTCAATCCGTAAAGCTCGTAACCTTCAATTGTAGCCAAAGGCTGAACTTCGGTCGTTTCGGAAACGGCTTCTTCCGACTGTGTGACTGTATTTTTATTGGAATTTTCTTGACAAGCTATTAAAAAAATGGATACAAGCAGTAATATTGACAGTTTTTTCATAATCACAAAATATAGTTTGACTTTGCAAAAATAAGCCTATTCTGAGCAGCTCGCCATGACGAAAATCATCTTTTAAGAAAATTCAATAGACTTCACTGTCCGGATAAAAAGCCAACCAAGCAAAAGCCAAATGGTTTCCGTGTGGTACAATCTCTAGTGTTTTACCTGCATATGCACCTTCTAAGCACAAACCGGAAATATCCCATTTGCTCTTGGTCTGTTTATCGTAAAAATACCCGTTTTTCTCTCGAAAAGTCAGTTTGGTATCCTCAACAAAAGGACTAAAAATCACAGCTGTTCCTACATCTTTGCTCTCGGCAATCTTATGGGCATCTAAAACTGAAACCGTCCCGGATTTATAGAACACAACCACTTCTTTACCTTGAAAGTTGTCGTGATGTGCTTTTTTATATTGCAAAGAAGAAAAAGAATACACCTTGTGTTGCCCATCCACAGTCAGGTTAACCACGCGCTCCATATTGGGCAGTTTGTTGGTGAGTTTGTCTGTTGAAATAAACCCCGCGTAGGGATTGCCGTCTTGATTGTCGTAGCCAACATAGGGGTTTCGGCCATATCTTCCACTGATTCCTGTTTGTTGAGATAAGATTTTACCCTCGGGAAAGCGTTTAAAAAAATCGGATACCGACAAGACCATTGAAGGCAGAATTTCCAAACTCACGCCTTCGTATTTTCCGGCGATGGCTTCGCCTGTAAGTTGTTGCCACCAGGTTTCGGTTTGTTCGTCAAACATAATCATATCGCTGTTGCGCAACATACCCGACACCTGAAAATCTAAAACCACTTCGCGGCCTTCGTGGTTGATTTTTCGACTAAAAACCATTCCGGAATTGCACAACGGACAATAGGTGACCAATATGTCTTGCGAACCGATACGGTCGTTTGCAATTTCGTGTACGGTGAGCATATTAAAAGGATAGGCACGCGCTTCGCCAGACAACTGAACTACCAAAACGGGTTCTTTTTCAAAAAAAGTAAGCAACCCTGCCTCTTTGCCTATAAAAAGTGGATTTTTCAATACCGGAAATGCGCCTTTTTTAACAACGACTGTCACTTCAGTAAGATCGAGCTGCGTGTTTGACAAATCGGTTTGCCAGTCCCATGGAATTTTATTGGGATTAAAAACCTGCGAATGAGCAGTCCATCCTAAAAACAACAAAACACCAAATAAAATTCTCATCATTTCAAGCTTAAAACAGTTGTATTTTAAGTCTCAAAAGGAAGCTAAAATTTACAATAAGTTTGTTAAATTATATGCTCTTGAGTGCCTGATTCATTTTGGCTGTAATGGCTTCCAAACACAAATTTCCGATACTGCCTTCGTGGGTGTGTCGCACCTTCCTATCGGGTTTGAAAGTGCCGTTTTCTATAGACGCACCCACAGCTTTGTACGCGTCTCTAAAGGGCAACCCTTGTTGGACAAGCTTGTTTACTTCTTCTACACTGAAAAGATAATCGTACATGGGATTTGTCAAAATATCCGGATTGACGCGAATCTGTTCCAAGGAAAAAGTAGCCAAATCCAAACAAGCTTTCAAGGTTTGCACCGCCGGTATCAATCCTTCCTTGAGCAATTGCAAATCGCGGTGGTAACCACTTGGCAGGTTGTTGGTCAGCAGTGTAAGTTCGAATGGCAAGGCTTGAATTTTGTTGCACTTGCCGCGAATAAGTTCAAAGACATCCGGATTTTTTTTATGAGGCATAATGCTCGAACCTGTAGTAAGCGTGTCGGGAAAGCTGACAAAACCGAAATTTTGACTCATATACAAACACACGTCCATGGCCAGTTTAGACAAAGTTGCGGCCACACTGCTGATGGCCACGGCCGAAATCCGCTCTACTTTCCCACGGCTCATTTGCGCAGCAACGGCGTTGAATTTCATCGTATCGAAGCCAAGCAATTCGGTGGTTTGTGTGCGATTGATAGGGAAAGAACTTCCGTATCCGGCAGCTGAACCCAAAGGGTTTTGGTCGGCTACAGCGTAAGCCGCATTGAGCATATAGACATCATCAATTAAACTTTCCGCATAGGCCGAAAACCACATGCCAAAAGAGGAAGGCATGGCCACTTGAAAATGTGTGTATCCGGGCAGAAGTAACTCTTTGTACAAATCGGCTTTGGATATCAGTAACGAAAATAGTTGTTGCACCAAGATCTTTATTTCATCGAGTTCGGCCTTGAGGTAGAGGTGCATATCTAGCAAAACCTGATCGTTACGGGAACGGGCGGTGTGTATTTTTTTGCCGGTATCGCCTAAGGCTTTCGTGAGCAAGAATTCAATTTTGGAATGCACATCTTCAAAGCTGTCTTCAATGGTAAAAGTACCGGCAGAAATGCTTTGTTGAATGTTGTCAAATTCGACCAACAAATCGGACAGTTCTTTTTCAGACAAAACACCAATACTTTGAAGCATCCGGGCGTGGGCCACAGAACCTATGACATCGTATTTTGCTAAGACCAAATCGAGTTCGCGGTCGTTGCCCACGGTGAACCAATCAATTTTTTTATCGGTAGAAAACCCTTTGTCCCAAAGTTTCATGTGTTTATATTTATTGATTTTCAATGGTCATGCTTCGACTCCGCTCAGCACAGGCATGGAACACCCTAACCCATCATACCTTTGTGTGTCAGTATTTTTACATGGTTGTTTCATGTATAAATGGCTTGAAAAATATTGCGTAGCAAAGTTGAGAAGTTTTTATAAATTAAAAAATGACTGTTTCTAGCAATTTTGTGTATAATAAGATGCCTTCTTCTATTTCGTACAGGTAAATAAATTCATCTGCCGAATGCGAGCGGTGCGAATCTCCCGGACCCAGTTTGAGGGAATGGCAACTGAGTGCCGCCTGATCTGACAATGTGGGTGAACCATAGGTTTCCCTGCCCATTTGGATACCCGCCAGTACTATGGGATGATCTTTGGGTATAGATGATGCATTTAAACGCAGCGACCGGGCCTTTACTTCTATATCCAAAGATTGCTGAACAATCTCCAAAACTTCTTGATTGGTGTATGCATCCGTTACCCTGACGTCCACCACAAAATGACAGCTGGCAGGAATGACATTGTGCTGGTTTCCGGCATCTATTTGGGTGACAGTCATTCGTATTTTGCCCAAGGTTTCGGAAATCTTAGGAAACTCGAAGGTTCTGAACCATTCTATGGCTTCAACGGCTTTGTAAATAGAATTTTCGCCCAGCCCGTGAGCAGCATGTCCGGCTTGGCCGTGGGCAAAACAATCTAACACCAACAAGCCTTTCTCTGCAATGGCCAATTGCATTTGCGTAGGTTCTCCAACGATGGCAAAATCGAAAGGAGGCAAATGCGGCAACACGCTATTGAGTCCGTTTGGGCCTGAGCTTTCTTCCTCTGCAGAGGCCACGAGAATCAGATTGTATCGCAGGTCTTCCGACGCATAAAAATGCGCAAAAACAGCCATGAGAGAAACCAAACAACCTCCTGCATCGTTACTGCCCAAACCGTAGAGTTTGTCCGCCTCCACTTGTGGTAAAAATGGATTTTTGGTATAGGCTGTATTAGGCTTTACCGTATCGTGGTGTGAATTGAGGAGGATGCTAGGTTTTTGAGGGTCAAAATGTTTGTTTTTGGCTATGATGTTGTTTTGCCTTCTTTCTGTTGGGATGTGGTGAAGCGCAAACCACTTTGCAATCAATCCGGCGGTTTGGTCTTCTTCCGAGGAGAAAGATGGGGTAGCAATCAATTCTTTTAGAAGTTCTATTGCATCGGTGGTAAGTTCGGAAATAGAAGCCATAAAACGGATTTGAGTTAAAATGTAACTTGATAGGCTGAGCGGTGACTAAATATCATCTCCGGATCTAAACAAAAAGTCTTTTTCGTCTTTAGACAAACTGTCGTAACCGGATTGGCTGATTTTATCTAGTATTTCATCAATCTTTTGTTGTTTTTCCGATTTGCTCATCCCATTAGTCCGCGGTGCACCTCGGAAAGCCTCTTCATTTTTGTAAACAGAATGCAGCTTGGCGTGCTTTGCCCTCATCTTTTTTAAAAGATCCAATTTGTACCAACTGCCGGTGGTTTTAATCAGGTTGTAAGCTAGTGTAAAACCCAAAAGTGCGCCACCCAAATGAGCCAAATGGCCACCGGGGTTAGACTGTGGCAGCTGAACCAAATCAATCAGAACAAAACCAATACCGATATAAGCCAACGGCACCCTGAAAAAGATGAGTTGCACCTCCGTTTTGGGCAAATACGTACAGGTATAAATGAGTACGGCCATGATAGCAGCCGAGGCTCCAACCAAAGAAGAGTCAACTTCCAAGAAAACCGGGAACAGGTTATAGCTCACCCAAAAAAACAGTCCGCCACTGAAAGCACCGAGAAAATAGACCGGAAGAAAATTGCGTTGTCCAAAATAATCGACAAAAAGCCTACCGACAAAAAAGAGCAGCAACATATTCCAAAACAGGTGCATAAAATCGTAATGCACAAAGGCATAGGTGAGCATAGACCAAGGTTGCATCAAAAACGCACCAAGGCTTTTAGGCAATTCTAAATACTTAAAAAAGAAATCGCGGGGCAAACCTGCAAAAAAAGTAATGAGGTGGTTAAAGACAAACAAAGTTACATTGAGCGCAATTAATTTTTCAAAATAGCGCAGTTGTTTTATTTTATCCGTTAAAGATTGAGGTGTTGTCCGCATCAGTACCACCTTTTGTCGTTAAAACTATTTTTTTTCCAATACCACATCATCAAAAATCCGAAAAGTGCGCCACCGATGTGTGCAAAATGCGCGATGCCGCTTCCAAAGATAGAATTTCCTGTGAAACCTGCATACAAATCCATTAAGATGAGGGCCGGAATAAAATATTTGGCTTTTATAGGTATTGGAATGAACATCAAAAACAAAGCCGTATTTGGAAACAACATACCAAAAGCGACCAAGATGCCATACAAAGCACCCGAAGCACCTACCGCGGGTGTGTTGAAGGTGGTCAGCATGTTTTGAAGCACTTCCTGTGGAACAGCCAAGTCGCTTCGGTACATGGATTTGGTAACAAACTCATAGATTTCTGCCTCAGAGTAGCCTGCTTGCAGCATGATGTTGAAACCCTGATCAAACTCGTAATAATTGACCAAAGTATGTATAAGTGCCGCACCCAAACCCGCAGAAAAATAGAAGAAAATAAAGCGTTGTTTTCCCAAAACCTGTTCCAACGGACTGCCAAACATCCACAAGCCAAGCATATTAAACAATATGTGTGTAAAACCTTGGTTGTCATGCATAAACATATGCGACAGAAACTGCCAAAAATGGAAGTCGGGGTTTTTGGGGAAGTGAAGTGCCAACAAATCATAGGCAGGTCGGCCGATAGTGAGGGCGCCTACAAAGAATATGATGTTGATTATAATGAGGTGTTTAACCGTCTCTGTGATTCTACTCATAGCTAAAATTTGTTTTCAATGTCCTCCCAATCCAACGAAATATAAACCGGCTTGCCATCGGGTGAAAGTTGCGGCTCCTTACAGGCAAAAAGCTTGTCTAACAACTGTGCTTGTTCATCGCAACCCAGGTTTTGACCGGTACGCACAGCCGAACTTTTGGCGATAGACTTGGCAATCAAATCCAAACCGGAAAAATAAGAATCGGGCAATTCCATTTCGAGGGCTGCCAACACTTTTTTGAGCAAATCTTCTACAGCTTCGGGTTGTAAATAGGCCGGAATTCCTTGTATTTCCAGACCTTCAAAGCCAAACTTAGAAAACTGAAAGCCGGCTTGCTCCAAGTGTTCCTTAATTTCAGAGAGCATGGAGATTTCAGCGTGTGTGAAGGCGGGATTTATCGGAAAAATAATTTGCTGGCTCGCAATTTGCGTATCGCTCATTTTGGTCAATATTTCTTCATATCGGATGCGGTAGTGCGCCCGGTGTTGGTGAATCAGTAACAAACCCGATTTCAATTGACTGAGAATATATTTGCGCCGTAGCTGAAATGTTTCGGCCTTGGGTTGTTCTGAGGTTTCTACACCTAAATCCATGGTTTTTTCTTCCTGAAAATCTTCAATTTCAACCAAATCAAAAGGTTTGGTATTGGATTTGGACTCAATACCCACGTACAAACTTTCCCAAGAAGCTGTCTTTTTGGATGCGCCTGAGAACGACTTTTGTTCTTGCCGGAACGGATTAAAATTTCTATCCACTTCTATATGAGGCATACGCGGCTTTTCTTTGGTTTCCGAATAGGAAAGCTCCAGGGTTGGATCTTTCTCAAAATCCAACATGGGCGAAAGGCTGTATTGACCGAGACTGTGTTTAACCGAGGCCCTGAGGATGGCGTACAAAGCCTGTTCGTTCTCAAATTTTATCTCCGTTTTGGTGGGATGGATATTGATATCGATAGAAGCCGGATCTACTTTTAAAAAAATAAAATATTGCGGAAAAGTGCCTTCTTTGATGAGTCCTTCATAAGCAGCCATCAAAGCGTGATGCAAATACGGATTTCTGATATAACGGTGGTTGACAAAGAAATACTGTTCAGATTTGCTGCGTTTGGCATAATCGGGTTTGCCTATAAAACCATCAATGGTGACCAAATCTGTTTCTTCTTTGAGTGGTAATAATTTTTCGTTGGTTTTGCCTCCGAAAATATTGACGATTCGCTGACGAAGGTTGGATACCGGCAGGTTAAAATTCTCTACATCATTGTGGATAAGCCTAAAAGATACTTGCGGATGCGCCAAAGCTACCCGGTGAAATTCGTCCACGATGTGTCTGTACTCCACGGGATCAGACTTTAGAAACTGACGGCGTGCCGGGATGTTATAAAACAAACGCCTAACGGCTATGGAAGTGCCTTTAGAAACCACTTCCGGTGTTTGTGAAAGCACTTTGCTGCCTTCTATGCGAAGCAGGGTTCCCAGTTCGGAATCTTCTTGTTTGCTGGAGAGTTCTACCTGGGCTACAGCAGCTATAGACGCCAATGCTTCCCCGCGAAAACCCTTGGTATGAAGCGCAAACAAATCTTCTGCGGTTCGAATTTTGGAAGTCGCATGGCGCTCAAAACAAAGGCGGGCATCGGTAACAGACATGCCTTTGCCGTTGTCTATGACCTGAACTAAGGTTTTTCCGGAGTCTTTAATAATGAGTTGGATTCTGTCAGCTTCGGCATCAATGGCGTTTTCAAGCAATTCTTTCACCACAGAAGCCGGCCGTTGTACCACCTCTCCCGCAGCTATCTGATTGGCTACATGGTCCGGTAAAAGTTGAATGACATCCGCCATTAAAACAAGTCGATTTGTATATACTGCAAAGCTACGTAAGCCATCGCAAAAAGCAACACCATAATAACGGCCAAGCGCAAACGTGAATTTTGATCAGAACGCGTCTGCCTGAGTTGCTTCCACTCGTCTCTAAAACTCACTTTTTTATGACCTATAGATCCGTCTTTTTTGCCGTGGTGTTTTTCAATGAGTTTTTCCAATCTTTCTTTGCGTTCGTCGTAGTAACGAGGGGTGTAGCTATAGCTTTTATTGGGTCGTTGCTTAAAGAGTGTAGGTAGTCGCATGGATAGATATTGTCAGTTTTCAAAAATAGCGATTTATCCCTTAAATACCGACAAGAGTCTTGCCAAAATTTGTTAACAAGCGGCTACAAAATCGTTTTGTTTTTGACGATTGGCTTTGCGGAAATGGCAATATACAGCAAGTATGTCAATGCAATTACATTGAGCAGCATACCCAACCTGAGACCCAGCAAATCTCCTAAACCACCAATCAAAAAAGGAAAAACAGCACCGCCGATAATACCGGTGCACAGCACACCTGCGAAAGTGCCGTGATGTGCAGTTAGCGAGTTGAGCCCTAAAGAAAAAACGCTTGGATACATCACCGAGGTGAAAAAACCGACCGCAGGAAAAGCCCAAAGTACGGTACTGAAATTGCCAAACAAGGCGAGAATTAGACTCATAAAAGCCAACATCACGAAGGTGGCCAAAATTTTCTGAACATCAAAAAGTTTCATCAACAACAACCCCAAAATGCCTCCAATGGCTTGCATACCCCAAAAAAGTGCGGTGGTATCCGAACCCTCCACCGAAGGATCCAAACCGTGATAAGTTTCCAAAAAAGAAGCTATCCAAACAGAAACGCCTTGTTCAAAACCCACATAACAGAAGATGCCGAAGAAATAAAGTTGAACTACCTTGTTTCTTAGGAGTTTTTTAATCACCGAGAATCCTTCCAACTTTTCTTCTTTCTTGAAGCTCACTTTCGGAAATTTTAAAAACGCCATTAACCCAACCATCGTCAGTGCCAAAAGCAGGCAAAGGCCGTAAAAAGAAGTCCAAGCCATCTCTGTAGGTATAAAACCCCGCAAGGTACGACTCAAAAAATCCGCTTTTTCCGGATCTTCCAAGCCAGCAGTTAGGCGGTTGTAAACACCGGGACTGACATAAGAAGCCGCACCAAAAACCAGTTGCGCCAAAACCGAAAAAAAAGCAAAATTTTCTTCACCACCAGAAACGCGCAAAAGTGGATTGATAACCACTTGCAAAGATGCCATACCAATGCCCATGATAAAAAGTGAACTTACATAAGTGAGAAAACCAGGGTTCAATAAAAAGAAAATACAACCGATTGCCATGAGCGAAAAACCCGCAAGCATCGTCCACTTTGGGCCGTATTTTTCTGTCAGATATCCCGCAGGAATAGACGTAGGTCCGTAGGCGATAAAAAAACTGAGCGGCAAAAAACCGGCCAAGGCTAAGGAAAGGTCAAAACTCTTGTTGGCTGCGGGTAAAATTGGCCCCAAAATATTGGTTAAAAAGGAAATGATAAAAAATGTGACCAATACCAATAGGACAAAAAGGTAGCTGCGCTTCATAAGTAGTATTTGTTTGAACGTCTAAAGTAGAGTATTTTTTATAAAACTAAAATATCTCACCGATATACTACCATAAAAGACACCTTTACGACATAAATTTTGACATAAGAGCACATCAAATTACTTATATATTCAAAACGCATCAACAAAAAAAGCGCCCCGAGGGACGCTTTAAAACCAAATAACAAACAAACAAACAAATAGAAACTTAACTCTTAAAACTAAAATTAAAAGTCTTGCCATCTTTCACCACCTTGATGCTCACCGTGGCATCCGCAAGGTTTCTGAGTGCATAGCGTTTTTTAAGTTCCAAAGCATCAGAGATGGTTTCATTAAAGATTACCTCTCCGGCTTCGTTATAAATAAACACTTCCATGTCTTGGCGGTTTGGATTGAAACCCATCACGTCTAACAAGTTGTTTTGCAAACGCACAAAAGGCTTGAATACCTCCGTTTTTTCGGTTGTTTTGAGTTGTGCTTTTTGTCCGTTTACTTCAAGCGGATAAACCACTGTTTTGATGGAAGATTCTAACAAAACAAAGTAATTTCCTACAGGCAAATTACTAAAATCCATTCGGAGTCCAACTTTAGCGTTGTCCTTTAAAAAATCTGAATACAAAATCACCCCCGCATCATCTTTGATGATAATTTGGTTAAAATTTTGCAACTGACCAATCGTAAGGTTCACTACTTTAGACCTTACTTCGTCTTTACCGTTGGAGGCAAAAACCATCGTAGCACTTAATAAAAAGGCAAACAAACTGTACTTTACATCTTTTTTCATAACAATAGCGTTTTAACGTTTATACAAGACAAAAGTACACCCCGCATCGCAATTAAAAATTCCGTTACTTGCCCTGTTTATCTATTATTTTAACTTTATTTTTCTTTTATTTAATAATAAATGATAATTTTGCACACAATTTCATCAATCTAATGGGTTAAAATCACATTAAAACCCTTACCTTTGAATAAAAAATAGCTGACAATCATGACATTATCAAATTTAAAACCGGCTTTAGAAAAGATATCCACGCCTTTTGGCAGTTCCTTTTCGTTTAAACAATTTGCCGATAAATCGCAAAATAAAGACCCGCAGTGGCATTTTCACCCCGAGATAGAGATGGTTTACGTAAATGGCGGCATGGGAAAGCGTCTGGTGGGTAGCCATGTTTCCTTCTACAGAAACGGCGATTTGATTCTTATTGGTTCCAATTTGCCTCATTACGGCTTTACCGATAGGCTGACGGGAAACAAAAGTGAATCTATTATCCAATTCAACCACGACTTTGCTGGCTCAGATTTTTTTAACACCCCCGAACTATCGGGTATCAACAATATGTTGGAACGCGCCAAAATGGGCATCGTATTCCACGGCAACACCAAACGCAATGTGGGAACCAAAATTGAAAAACTCGGTCAATATGAACCCTTTGAGCGTTTGATGAAGTTGATACAAATTTTAAAAGATTTGGAAGAGTCCGAAGAATATACCTTGCTCAACGCCCAGGGTTTTGTGCTTGAGGTGGAGCCGCAGGACAACCAGCGAATCGATATTGTCTTTAGCTTTGTGCGGGAAAATTTTCAACGTGCCATTTCACTCGATGAAATCTCTAACCTGGTCAGTATGACAGTGCCCGCTTTTTGTAGGTATTTCAAGAAAATTACCGGGAAAACTTTTACCCAATTTGTCAACGAATACCGTTTGGTGCACGCCTCCAAACTGCTGGCTGAAAAACCGACCAGTATCACTGAAATTTGCTACGAAAGCGGTTTCAACAACTTTTCGCATTTCAATAAGCTCTTTAAAGAATTTACCGGGCGAAATCCTTCCACGTACAGAAACGAACTTCGGATGATTTTAAAATAAGCCGGAAAGGTATTTAAACCTCACAGGTTTTGAAAACCTGTGAGGTTTTATTTGAAATTTATTTTCTAAAGCGTCAGTGTCGTAAACAAGGTTTCTTTACCGCCAATCAACGACGGATTCCCGATGATGACTTTCGAGACGTTGTTTTGCAGCGCGTGAAAGCAATTCTCCATTTTTGGGAGCATGCCGTCGGCGATGATTTGATCGTTCTTTAATTCGATATATTTTTGACTGTCAATATGTTCGATAACAGAATTTGCATCATTTACATCCCTTAAAACCCCCTTTTTCTCAAAACAATAAATCAGTTCGGTTTGGTAAATCGCGCTCATGGCTATGGCCAATTCCGAGGCGATGGTGTCAGCATTGGTGTTGAGCAAATGCCCTTCCCGGTCGTGCGTAATGGCGCAAAAAACGGGGGTAAAACCGGCTTGGAGCAGTTTGTCGATATTTTCAGAATGTACAGCTTGCACATCGCCCACAAAGCCAAAATCAATCTCCGGGTGGTTGCGTTTGCGCGACAGTATGCTTCCTGCATCGGCACCCGAAAGCCCGATGGCGTTGCAGCCGTTTTTTTGCAACAGGGCCACCACTTTTTTGTTGAGCAAGCCCGCGTAGGTCATCACCACCACGTCCAACGAAGCCTGGTCGGTGATGCGGCGTCCGCCCGTCATCTTCGTTTCCACGCCGAGCCGGGTGGCGAGTTGGGTGGCAATTTTTCCGCCGCCATGCACGAGGATTTTGGGCGGTGCCAAGGCGGCAAAACCTTCCAAAAAAGTATGGAGCGCAGCCTCGTCATCGATGACATTTCCTCCGATTTTGACGATTTTTAAGACGGGTTTCATAAAAATTCAAATTTTTTCCAATATCTTCTTCAACACCAATTGCGCCGCAAAAGTGCGGTTATGGGCTTGTTGGATGACCACCGATTGCGGGCTGTCCAACACCGCGTCTGTCACAATCACGTTGCGGCGCACGGGTAGGCAGTGCATAAAATACGCGTGGTTGGTCAGCTTCATCTTTTCGGCTGTCACCATCCAGGCCGGGTCGGTGGAAAGTACCTTGCCGTAATCGTGGTAGGCACTCCAGTTTTTGGTATAGATAAAATCGGCGTTTTCAAAGGCTTTTTCCTGGTCGTATTCGACTACCGAACCTTTTACCACAGCGGGGTTCAACTCGTAACCCTTCGGGTGGGTGATGACAAAATCGGCGTCCTGCAACTGCATCATTTCTACAAACGAATTGGCCACGGCCTGCGGCAGGGCTTTGGGGTGCGGTGCCCAACTCAACACCACTTTGGGGCGATGGGCAGGCTTTAATTCCTCCATAGTGATAGCGTCTGCCAGGGCTTGCAACGGATGGCCGGCCGCGCTCTCCATGTTGACAATCGGGATGGTGGCGTATTGGGCAAATCCGTTCAGGACGGTTTCTGCATAATCTTTATCGCGGTCCACCAATCCGGCAAAGGCACGAATGGCCAACACATCGCAGTATTGCGAAATGACCGCTGCCGCTTCTTTGATGTGCTCGGAGCTGCCGCCGTTCATCACCGCGCCGTCTTCAAATTCGAGTGTCCAGCCTTCCCCGGTAAAATTCATCACCATCACGTTCATGCCGAGGTGAATGGCCGCTTTTTGTGTGCTGAGGCGGGTGCGCAGGCTCGGGTTGAAAAACAACATCCCCAGGGTTTTGTTTTTTCCCAAATTTTGATGCGCATACGGGTTTTCTTTGAGTTGAATGGCTTCCCGTACCCAACCGGAAAGCGAATCGATGTCGTTGATAGAGAGATAGTTCATTTAATCGTTATTTGTTTAAAGAGCCAGAAGCCATTAGGCATTAGGCATTAGAATTATTTTTTTTATTATTCAATTATCGCAACATCACATCATCAAATTATCATTGTTCAATTGCTACATTGTTGAATTGTTACATTAAACAATTGTCGTAAACGCGCTTTCCCCCTTCATGGCTTTTTCCAAAAACAAATCTTCCAGGCCGTTGACGATCCAGGTTTCGATACCGGCTTGTTGGGCAATCGCCGCGGCTTCCACTTTCGATTTCATGCCACCCGTGCCGCCGGACGATTTTGCATCGCCGATTTGATGGGTCAAGACGTTTAAATCGGGGACATTCAAAATGGTTTCGGGTTTGCCGTTTGCCATGCTTTCCCCTGTGTAAATGCCAAAAGTGTTGGTGGCGATGACCAACAAATCGGCCTGCACGAGTTGGGCCGTCAGAGCAGCCAGCTTATCGTTGTCGCCAAATTGAATTTCATCGGTGGCCACGGTGTCGTTTTCGTTGATGATCGGGATGTAATCGTTGGCCAACAGCACGTTGATGGTATTGACAATATTGACTTTGGACTGCGCTTTTTCAAAATCGGAATAGGACAACAGACATTGAGAAGTGTTCAGGCCCAGATCGTGAAAACTCTCGTGAAAAATACGCATCAAATGTGGTTGGCCGATGGCCGCCAAAGCTTGTTTGACGGTAATCTCCCTGCCGTTGCTCTCAAGTTTGACAAACTGCCGGGCCGCAGCGATGGCACCCGAAGTCACGATGATAAACTCAAAACGGTCGCGCAAAGCCGCAATCTGAATGCCGATATCTTCAATTTTTCCGCGGGAAATATTCCGGGTTTCCTTCGTGAGCGTGTTGGTGCCAATTTTGAGCACGATGCGTTTTCTGTTCGTTTGCATGCTAAAAAAATCAGGCGGTTTTGGGTTCGTATGCCGCTTGTTCTAAAATCCCCCGAAGGGTCTCAAAAAACAAGTCGATGTGTTTTCTTTGAATGGTCAAAGGCGGAAGGATGCGCAACAATTTTTTGTTGTTGGCACTGCCCGTAAAAATGTGCCCTTCCATGATGAGTTGTTTGCGCAAGGCGGCTACCTCAAAATCAAATTCGAGGCCGAGCATCAGCCCGCGTCCTTTGATGTTTTTTACCTGCGGTATTTGTTGGGCTTTTTCGATAAAATAAGCCGAAATTTCGCGGACATTTTCCATCAATTTTTCTTGCTCCATGATCTCCAAAACGGCCAATCCGGCGGCACAGGCCAAGTGGTTGCCTCCGAAAGTGGTGCCCAACATCCCGTAAACCGCTTCAAATTTGGGCGAAATCAACACGCCGCCTATCGGGAAGCCATTGCCCATTCCCTTGGCGGTGGTAATGACATCGGGCGAGATGCCGTGGTACTGGTGCGCAAAAAAATGCCCGCTGCGCCCGTAACCGGATTGCACTTCATCTAAGATCAAAACCACTTGGTGTTTTTGGCAAAGTTCTTCCAAAGCCCGGAAAAATCCGGTGGTCCCCTGGTCCAACCCGCCTACGCCCTGTATGCCTTCAATGATGACGCTGCACACATCGCCTTTTGCCAATTCGTTTTCCACCGCCTGTATGTCGTTCAAAGGTAAAAAAGTGACTTGTTGTTGCTTGTTGAGCGGCGCGTTGATTTTCTCGTTGTCGGTGACGGCCACAGCGGCTGAAGTCCGCCCGTGAAAAGCATTGTCAAAAGCGACCACGCGGGCTTTTCCGGTGTGAAAAGAGGCCAATTTCAATGCGTTTTCATTGGCTTCGGCACCCGAACTGCACAAAAACAGATCGTAAGTTCCGTAACCGGACAAGGCGCCTAATTTTTTTGCCAAGGCTTCCTGCACCGGGTTTTGGATGGCGTTGGAATAAAATCCGATTTGGTCTAACTGGTTTTTGAGCGCGTTGACGTAATGCGGATGGGTGTGCCCCACGGAAATCACGCCGTGACCGCCGTACAAATCGAGGTATTCTACGCCTTTGTTGTCATAGATCAGACAATCTTTGGCCTTGACCGGCGTGATGTCGTAGAGTGGATATACGTTGAAGAGGTTCATGTGCTAATTTGAAAATATGTTAATTTGAAAATTTGAAAATGATATAATTACTCATAATCTACAACCAATAACTTTTATCATCCATCATTTAATTCTTTTTCTATTGCCTTTTGCCTATTGCCTATTGCCTTTTGGCTAATGCCTAATGCCTAATGCCTAATGCCTCCATCATTTAATCGAATTAATTTTCTCATACGATTTCACCAAACCTTTGATCAGCGCCGAACTCATGCCGGCGTGTTCCATTTCGTTGAGCCCGGCGATGGTGCAGCCGCGCGGCGTGGTCACCTTGTCAATCTCCGTCTCCGGATGGTTTTGCGATTCGAGCAACAAACTGGCCGCACCCAGACAAGTTTGCACCGCCAGTTCTTTGGCTTCTGAGGCATCAAAACCCAACTGAATGGCACCTTGCGTTGTGGCGCGGATCAAACGCATCCAGAAAGCGATGCCACTGGCGCAAATCACGGTGGCGGCCTGCATCATTTCGTCTTCAATCAGCAGCGTTTTTCCGATGGGTTGAAAAACCGCCTCGGCCCATTTTACTTTGCCTTGCGCGGCGCGGTTCGCACTGAGGCAGGTCATGGATTGCCCGACGGCGCTGGCCGTGTTGGGCATGCTGCGGACGATGGGGATGTGTGCGCCCAAAACCGATTCGAAAACGGCGATGTTCCTGCCTGTGACGGTCGAAATAACCAACTTGTTTTCGGTAATTTCCGGTTTGATTTCTTCTAATATCCCAGACAGTTGCCCGGGTTGGACAGCCACAATGATCACATCCGAATTTCGGACGGCTTCCAGATTGTCTGTCCCAATTTTGGCTTGCGGATATTTGGTAAATGCCATCAACGAAGCCGGGTTGCGCTTGGTCAAATAGAGCGATTCACAAACAGCTTGTTCGCTTTCCAAAAGGCCTTTGGCGATGGACAAGCCTAAATTTCCAGCACCGAGTATGGCTATTTTCATAATCTAATGATTTGATGATATGATGATTCGATAATTTGATGATTTGATAATGCAGCAATGAATTTACCAACTTTAAACTTTGAACAAATAACCAATAACGTATAACCAACTTTTCCTTAATGCATATTAACCTTTCAAACTTTTCTCAAAACACAAACTGTTTTGCACCTGCGCGTACTGTCCGTAATTCGGGATTTGTTGATACCCACTTTTTTGGTACAACCTGATGGCACTACTTTGCCGGGTCCCGGTTTCCAAAATGCATTTTTCAAAACCCAATTCGCCGGCCCATTTTTCCAATTCCGCCAACACTTTGGCCGCAATCCCTTTTCCCCTGTGGTCCGGCGCAACATACATCCGTTTGATTTCCATTGTACAAGAATCGTATGCTTTAATCGCCCCGCAGCCTACGGGTGTTTCCTTTTCAAAAGCCAATAACACATATTTGATGGCATATAGCTTATTAAATTGATCGTAAAATGCATGTTCATCGCCGTCCGTAACCGCCAAATCGGCATCAAGTTGTTGAACCAATTTGATGAAATCTACATTTTCCGCATTTGTCCGAACTGTTTTAATCATTTGATGATTCAATGATTTGATAATTTAATGATATGATTTTCTGATAATATTTAATGGCTTTATTAATTACCCAAACTTTAAACAAATATTCCCATTCCTAAAAACTGCTCCCCTTCAACCTTAAACCCGTTGCTTCATCAAAACCAAACATCAAATTCATGTTCTGCACAGCTTGTCCGGATGCACCTTTGAGCAGATTGTCCGTGATGCTCGTGATGAGCAATTTGTTTTTGTGCTTATGCAAATGAAGGATGCAGTTGTTCGTGTTCACCACCTGTTTCAGATGAATTTCCCGGTGCGAAATTTTTGTAAAAACCGCATCCTTGTAAAAATCTTCAAAAATTTGGTAGGCACTTTCCAAATCACCGGCATAATCGAGATAGACGGATGCGAAAATTCCCCGGCTGAAATTGCCCCGGTTGGGGATAAACAACAACTCGCCATCCAAATCGAGTTGCAGGGAAGTAAGGCTTTCCGTGATTTCCCCCAAATGCTGGTGCGTAAAGGCTTTGTAAACCGAAAAATTGTTGTCGCGCCAACTGAAATGCGTGGTGGAAGAAGGCGAAACACCCGCACCGGTGGAGCCTGTAGTGGCGTTGATGTGCACATCCGATTGGATCTTTCCGTGTTGGGCCAACGGCAACAAAGCCATTTGAATGGTGGTGGCAAAACAGCCCGGATTGGCAATAAATTGCGCTTGTTTAATCTTGTCTTTTTGCCATTCCGGCAAACCGTAAACAAAGGTTTTGCCACTAAAAACCGCATCGGCCCGCAATCGGAAGTCGTTGCTCAGGTCGATGATTTTGGTAGCATCTGAAAAATGATTTTCTACTAAAAATTTAGCCGAATTTCCGTGGCCCAAACACAAAAAAACGACATCCACATCCGGATTGATTTGGTTTGAGAACATCAAATCCGTTTGCCCGGTCAAATCATCATGCACATCAGAAACCGGGTTTCCGGCATTGGAAGTGCTGTACACAAAATCGATGGCAACCTGCGGATGGTTGATGAGCAAGCGCAACAATTCGCCCGCGGTATAACCCGCACCTCCGATGATTCCGACTGTTTTAATCGTTGACATGATTTTTCAGGTTGTAAATTTTATTCGCATTGGCTGTAATTTTGATAAAGCCCTTGGCTTCCTCGGCAGACCATGCCTTGTTGGTTTCCCCATACTGCCCAAAATCAGATTTCATCAAATCGTGGGGAGAGTCGATGCCATCTATGGTAAAGCGGTGGGGGTGTAAAGTTACAAAAACTTCGCCGGAGACATTTTTTTGGGTGCTTTCCAAAAAAACCTCGATGTTACGCATCACCTCATCCAAATATTGGCCTTCGTGCAGCAACATGCCGTACCAATTGCCCAACTGTTCTTTCCAATGTTGTTGCCATTTGGTGAGCGTGTGTTTTTCCAGCAAGTGATGCGATTTGATGATGATGAGCGGCGCAGCGGCTTCAAATCCCACACGTCCTTTGATGCCGATGATGGTATCGCCCACGTGTATATCGCGTCCGATGGCATAGGCGGAAGCCATCTGCTGAAGTTTTTCGATGTTGCTAACGGGTGTGTCTTTTTGTCCGTCAAGCGCGGTGAGTTGCCCTTGCTCAAAGGTCAGCGAAATGTTTTTGGGTTCAGTCGCTGTAAGCTGGCTCGGGTAAGCCTCTTCGGGCAGGGGAAGATGGGAAGTCAAGGTTTGGGCTCCGCCCACACTCGTTCCCCACAAACCTTTGTTGATGGAATATTTGGCTTTTTCCCACGGCCAATCCAAACCATTTTGTTTTAGGTAATCTATTTCCTCTTGGCGCGACAGTTTTTTATCGCGGATGGGCGTGACAATTTCGATTTCGGGGGCCAATACCTGAAAAATCAGATCGAAGCGGATTTGGTCGTTTCCTGCGCCGGTGCTGCCATGCGCGATAGCTTGCGCACCCGTTTTTTTGGCATAACGGACGATTTCGAGCGCCTGTACAATGCGTTCGGCACTTACCGATAGCGGATAGGTGTTGTTTTTCAACACATTGCCGTACACCAGATATTTCACAACGGTATCGTAAAAAGTCTGCACGGCATCAATGTTCACATACGATTTGGCGCCGAGTGACAGTGCTTTTTGTTTGTTGACTTCGATTTCGCTATCCGAAAAACCGCCCGTATTGACACTAACGGCATGGACTTCATAGCCAAATTCTTTGGTTAAATATTTTACACAATAAGAAGTGTCGAGGCCGCCACTGTAGGCGAGCACTAATTTTTTATGGCTCATGACTTTTTATTATTTTTTAAAAACAAGGCTTGCTTGATGCTTTTGAGGCGTTGCAATACTTTTTTGTTAAACGGATGTTTTTGTTCGTGTTTTTTGTCTGCCGGGTCGTACAACATACCTGTGCACAAACACATTTTATGGTCGGTGCGCGTGAGCACATCGTAGTTTTTACAGGTTTGGCAGCCTTTCCAGAAAGTGGGGTCGTCTGTCAATTCAGAAAAGGTGACGGGTTTGTAGCCCAGTTCATAATTGATTTTCATCACTGCCAATCCGGTGGTAATCCCGAATATTTTGGCACCGGGGTATTTTTCCTGAGAGTAGGCAAAGATTTTTTCTTTGATTTTTTTTGCCAAACCTTGGTTTCGATAATCCGGGTGTACAATCAGCCCGGAATTGGCCACATATTTCCCGTGCCCCCAGGCTTCGATGTAGCAAAACCCGGCAAATTTACCGCCATCCAATGCAATTACTGCATTGCGATTGGTCATCTTGGTGATGATGTATTCGGGCGACCGCTTGGCAATGCCCGTGCCGCGTTGTTGTGCCGAAGTTTCGATGGTTTCACAAATAATATCGGCATATTTGAAATGCGATTCGTCTGCAATAACAATTTTGACCATTTAGGTAATTGTTAGAATTAATTAAAAAGAGAAAAGGATTTTGAGAGGGGAAACGGACACACCTGATTCCAAATATGATACACGCTCAAAGGCGTGGATACGGGCGACGGCGCGATATAAACGTCGGGGTCAAACTCGGTAAGCTTGACAACGTACTGAAAGTCGATAAGAAAAATAAAATTTTCACTAAACTGAATCGATAATTACAGTGCAATATTATAAAAAAAATTAGTTGTAGGAAGAATGTGAAGTAAATTCTTTGTTAAATCTGTAACGCGGTTGGTATGCTGTGATTGTGTTTTTAAAAAAAAGCCGCCCAAATAAATTAGACGGCTTTTTGATATTTAAGCTTCCCCAACCGGACCGAAGCTCGGTGGTAGCGGGGTTTGCTGAGCTTCTTCAATGTCGCCAAACTGTCGTTCAAATTTTTTGATGTTGTCAGATATGGCTCTGACCAATCGTTTGGCGTGTTGTGGCGTCAATATGATGCGTGATTTTACTTTGGCTTTAGGCCTACCCGGCATGATACTGATAAAATCCAATACAAATTCAGACGCAGAATGGTTGATAATGGCTAAATTGGAATAGATTCCTTCTGCCATTTGCTCATCTAGTTCTATATTGAGTTTTTCGCTCTCTTGATTTTTGTCCATAACATTTTTTAGTTAAAAATCAACTGATCGTTCGCTTTCTTCTTCATCATCGTTTCCATTTCTTCTTTGGAACCGACGAGCAAATCGTCAAACCTTCTCATACCCGTACCGGCAGGAATTCTATGACCTACAATAACATTTTCCTTAAGTCCTTCGAGTTCGTCCACTTTACCGCTGACGGCAGCCTCATTGAGTACTTTGGTTGTTTCTTGGAATGATGCAGCCGAGATAAATGATTTGGTTTGCAAAGATGCTCTGGTGATACCTTGCAAAATTGGTGTGGCTGTTGCTGAAATAGCATCTCTGGCTTCTACCAATGCTTTGTCATTTCGTTTCAACAAAGAGTTTTCGTCTCTCAGCTCTCTTGGGGAAATGATTTGACCGGGTTTGAGATTTTCAGAATCTCCGGCATTTTCAACAACTTTCATACCGAAGAGTTTGTCATTTTCTGCAATGAAATCATCCTTGTGTACCAATTCGCCTTCCAGTAAAATCGTATCACCGGGATCTTGGATTTCAACTTTGCGCATCATTTGACGGACAACCACTTCAAAATGCTTGTCATTGATTTTCACACCTTGCAAACGATATACTTCTTGCACCTCGTTTACCAAGTATTGTTGCACTTCGGAAGGTCCTTTGATTCTGAGAATGTCTTCCGGTGTAACGGAGCCGTCAGAAAGTGGCATACCGGCACGCACAAAGTCGTTTTCTTGTACTAATATTTGACTGGATAGTTTAACGAGGTAACGTTTAATTTCGCCAAATTTAGACTCAACGATAATCTCTCTGTTACCGCGTTTGATTTTACCAAACGAAATGACCCCGTCTATTTCGGCAACTACTGCCGGATTGGATGGATTACGCGCTTCGAAAAGTTCGGTAACGCGTGGCAGACCACCTGTAATATCGCCGGATTTGGCAGATTTTCTAGGGATTTTAACCAAAATCTTACCTTCTTTGATTTTCTCATTATCGTTCACCATCAAGTGGGCGCCTAATGGCAAGTTGTAAGAGCGGATAATTTCTCCACTGTTGTCTAAAATATTCAGCGTTGGAATCAATTTTTTGTTCCTCGATTCGGAAATCACTTTTTCTTGGAATCCGGTTTGTTCGTCTATTTCTACTTGGAAAGTGACACCTTGTTCAATATTTTCGTACGAAACTTTTCCGGTAAATTCGGAAACAATGACGCCGTTGAATGGATCCCACTGGCAGATAACTTCGTCCTTTTTCACTTCCTGCCCGTCTTTTACAAAAAGGGTAGAACCATAAGGAATGTTATTGACACTCAATAAAATACCTGTTTTGATATCATAAAGTTTAGACTCGGAAGTTCGGGATATTACGATATCTACTTTTTTACCATCCGGACTATCGCCTTTAACGGTTTTGAGGTCTTCAATTTCGACACGACCATCAAATTTGGCTGTCAATTTGTTTTGCTCAGAAATGTTACCGGCAATACCACCTACGTGGAAGGTTCTCAATGTCAACTGTGTACCGGGCTCACCGATAGATTGTGCGGCAACTACGCCGACAGCTTCGCCCATTTGTACCATTTTTCCGGTAGATAAGTTTCTACCGTAACATTTGGCACAAATTCCTTTAGCAGCTTCACATGTGAGTGCGGAACGTACTTCAACTGATTCTATAGGAGATGCTTCAATGCGTTTGACGATTTCTTCAGAAATTTCTTCTCCGGCTCGCACCAATACTTCATCGGTAAGTGGATTTCGAACATCTTGAAGCGAAACCCTACCAAGGATACGTTCGCCCAGCGATTCCACAATTTCTTCATTTTTCTTGAGCGGTTTCACTTCCACCCCTCTCAAAGTACCACAATCTACCGTATTGATAATAACGTCTTGAGAAACGTCCACCAAACGACGTGTGAGGTAACCCGCATCAGCTGTTTTCAAAGCCGTATCGGCCAAACCTTTACGTGCTCCGTGGGTAGAAATAAAGTATTCTAGGATAGAAAGACCTTCTTTAAAGTTAGACAAAATGGGGTTTTCAATGATTTCACCACCACCTGCTGTCGATTTTTTAGGTTTCGCCATCAAACCTCGCATACCGGTCAGCTGTCGGATTTGTTCTTTAGAACCCCGAGCACCGGAATCGAGCATCATATATACTGAGTTAAATCCTTGTTGGTCTTCGCGAATGCGTTTCATAGACAATTCTGTCAGTAGCGCGTTGGTAGAAGTCCAAACATCGATAACCTGGTTGTATCTTTCATTGTTGGTAATCAGACCCATGTTGTAGTTGGTGATGATTTCATCAACTTGTTCGTTGGCCTGACTCAATAAATCTACTTTTTCTTTCGGGATAATGATATCGCCTAAACTGAAAGACAAACCGCCTTTGAAAGCGTAGTAGTATCCCATGCTTTTCATGCCGTCAAGAAACTTCGCGGTTGTTGGAATGTCAGTAGCTTTCAGGATATTACCAATGATATCGCGCAATGATTTTTTGGTCAATAGTTCGTTGATATAGCCCGCTTTTTCAGGAACTACCTCATTGAACAGGACGCGTCCTACAGTGGTTTCAACAATTTTGGAGACCAATTCGCCATTTTCGTTAAGATCTTTTACACGCACTTTGATTATGGCGTTTATGTTTACCCGCTTTTCGTTATGTGCGATGGTCACTTCTTCGGGAGAGCTGAAAGTAATTCCTTCACCTTTTACGGGGTATTCAGGCGTAGATCTTCTCTCTTTGGTCATGTAATACAAGCCCAAAACCATGTCTTGAGACGGAACAGTAATCGGAGAGCCATTGGCCGGGTTCAGAATATTACCTGAGGCCAGCATCAACAACTGTGCTTCTAAGATGGCTTCCGGACCTAGGGGCAGGTGAACCGCCATTTGGTCACCATCAAAATCCGCGTTAAAAGCTGTACAAGCTAGCGGATGCAATTGTATGGCTTTGCCTTCTATCAGTTTGGGTTGAAATGCCTGAATACCCAGCCTGTGCAAAGTTGGAGCACGGTTGAGTAGAACGGGATGTCCTTTGATAACATTTTCGAGTATGTCCCAAACAACAGGTTCTTTTTTGTCTATAATTTTTTTGGCAGACTTTACTGTTTTCACTATACCGCGTTCAATCAGCTTGCGAATAATAAACGGTTTGTATAGCTCGGCCGCCATATTTTTAGGCAGACCGCATTCGTGTAACTTCAATTCGGGACCCACGACAATTACCGAACGTGCAGAGTAATCGACCCGTTTACCCAACAAGTTTTGGCGAAAACGTCCTTGTTTACCTTTGAGCGAGTCTGAAAGAGATTTTAGAGGGCGGTTAGAGTCCGTTTTAACGGCTGATGCTTTTCGGGTATTGTCAAAAAGGGAATCGACAGCCTCTTGAAGCATACGTTTTTCATTTCGCAAAATAACCTCCGGTGCTTTGATTTCCATCAATCGCTTGAGGCGGTTGTTGCGGATAATAACCCGTCTGTACAAATCGTTCAAGTCGGAAGTGGCAAAACGACCACCATCAAGTGGCACCAAAGGTCTGAGTTCGGGTGGAATAACCTGAACTACTTTCAAAATCATCCACTCGGGCTTGTTTTCTCTGGATTTATTGGCATCTCTGAGGGCTTCTACTACTTGAAGTCTTTTGAGTGCTTCCGTTTTGCGTTGTTTAGACGTTTCTGTATTGGCTTTATGTCTCAGTTCGAATGAAAGTTCATTCAAATCGATACGCGAGAGCAAATCGATCAAACTCTCCGCACCCATTTTGGCAATAAATTTATCGGGGTTGGAGTCTTCCAAGTACTGATTTTCTTGTGGAAGCGTGTCCAATATGTTCAGATATTCTTCTTCTGTCAAAAAGTCGAGTCTTTGCAAAGGTTCGCCTTCTTCATTTTTGGCAATACCCGGTTGTATGACTACATATCTTTCATAATAAATAATCATGTCGAGTTTCTTAGATGGCAATCCAAGCAAATAGCCAATTTTGTTGGGAAGCGATCTAAAGTACCAAATATGCACTATCGGCACTACCAAATTGATATGGCCTACACGCTCGCGACGCACTTTTTTCTCGGTAACTTCCACACCACATCGGTCACAGATAATTCCTTTGTAGCGTATTCTTTTGTATTTACCGCAAGCACATTCGTAATCTTTAACCGGACCGAATATCCTCTCGCAAAAAAGACCATCTCTTTCGGGTTTGTGTGTTCTATAATTGATGGTTTCCGGCTTCAAAACCTCACCTTGCGATTCTGCAAGGATAACTTCCGGAGAGGCAAGACCGATGGCGATTTTGTTAAATCTTTGAATGGTATTTTGTTCTTTATTTTTTGCCATAATCATGGAAATAATAATTTAAAGACTGTTTTGATTATTCTTCGAGACGGATATCGAGTCCGAGACCTTTGAGTTCGTGCATCAATACGTTGAAAGACTCCGGCAAACCGGGTTCTGGCATAGATTCGCCTTTTACGATTGCTTCGTACGTTTTGGCGCGTCCTACGACATCGTCAGATTTGACAGTGAGTATTTCGCGTAGAATGCTGGAAGCGCCGTAGGCTTCGAGTGCCCAAACCTCCATCTCTCCAAAACGCTGGCCACCAAACTGGGCTTTACCACCAAGGGGTTGCTGCGTAATAAGCGAGTACGGGCCAATTGAACGCGCGTGCATTTTATCGTCAACCATGTGGCCGAGTTTCAGCATATAAATGACACCTACAGTTGCCGGTTGGTCAAATTTTTCACCTGTACCACCATCGTACAGATAGGTGCTGCCGAACAATGGTAAACCGGCTTCGTCGGTATAACCGTTGATTTGGTCGAGTGTTGCACCGTCAAAAATTGGGGTGGCAAATGTCTTGTTCAGTTTCTTACCTGCCCAACCCAAAACGGTTTCGTATATCTGCCCGATGTTCATACGCGAGGGTACACCCAACGGGTTTAATACGATATCGACCGGGGTTCCGTCTTCGAGGAAAGGCATATCTTCGTCACGAACAATTCTGGCAACAATACCTTTGTTACCGTGGCGTCCGGCCATTTTATCACCCACTTTGAGTTTGCGTTTTTTGGCGACATACACTTTGGCAAGTTTGATGATGCCTGCGGGCAATTCGTCACCTACAGAAATGGTAAATTTCTCTCTTCGCAAGGAACCTTGAATATCGTTTTCTTTGATTTTATAGTTGTGAATCAGGTCTTCGATAAGCGCATTGGTATCGTCGTCTGTCACCCAAGTTCCTTTGCCAAGGTGGGTGTAATCTTCGACACTGTTGAGCATTTTGAGCGTGTATTTTTTGCCTTTTGGCAATACTTCTTCACCCAAGTCATTCAGTACACCTTGACAGGTTTTTCCGTTCACCAAAGCGAACAATTTTTCGAGGAGTTTGTCTCTCAGTTCTTGGAATTGTGTTTGGTATTTCAACTCCAATTCTGTGATATCCTCTTTGTCTTTGACGCGTTTGCGCTTGTCTTTGACGGCACGTGTAAAGAGTTTTTTATCGACAACCACACCGTGTAGTGATGGAGATGCCTTGAGCGAAGCGTCTTTTACATCGCCTGCTTTGTCGCCAAAAATGGCGCGAAGCAGTTTTTCCTCGGGAGTAGGATCCGACTCGCCTTTGGGTGTGATTTTACCAATCAGAATATCTCCGGGATTGATTTCAGCCCCAATGCGAATCATACCGTTTTCATCGAGGTCTTTGGTGGCCTCTTCGCTTACGTTTGGAATATCGTTGGTCAGTTCTTCGGCACCTAATTTGGTATCTCTCACTTCCAACGAATAATCGTCTATATGTATAGAGGTGAAGATGTCTTCACGAACTACGCGTTCAGAAATAACAATTGCATCTTCAAAGTTGTATCCTTTCCAGGGCATAAAAGCCACTTGCATGTTTCTACCTAGGGCCAATTCACCGCCTTTGGTGGCATAGCCTTCACAGAGTACTTGTCCTTTTTCTACGCGGTCGCCTTTTCTGACAATCGGTTTCAAATTAATGGCAGTTCCCTGGTTTGTCTTTCTGAATTTTATGAGCGGATAGGTTTTGGTTTCTGAGTCAAAACTGACCAAGCTCTCGGCCTCTGTTCTATCGTATTTGATTTGAATTTCGTTCGCATCAACATACACTACTTCGCCTGAGCCTTCTGCGTTGATTAAAACGCGTGAGTCTGTAGCTACTTGTTTTTCCAAGCCGGTTCCTACAATAGGAGCTTCTGCGCGAAGCAGTGGTACGGCTTGGCGCATCATGTTGGATCCCATCAAGGCGCGGTTGGCATCATCGTGTTCCAAGAAAGGAATCAAAGAAGCGGAGATAGATGCAATCTGGTTTGGTGCCACGTCAGCATAGTGAATTTCGGAAGGATCCACCACGGGAAAATCTCCTTCTTTACGGGCAATCACTCTTTCGTCGAGCAATTTTCCGCTTTCGTCTATCTTCACGTTGGCCTGGGAAATCAGTTTGCCTTCTTCTTCTTCCGCACTCAGGTAAACGGGCTCTGATTTGTAGTCGATAGCACCGTTTTCGGCTTTGCGGTAAGGGGTTTCTATAAAGCCAAGGTTGTTTACTTTGGCAAACACCGCCAAGGAGGAAATCAAACCGATATTAGGTCCTTCAGGCGTTTCGATGGGACAAAGACGGCCGTAGTGTGTGTAGTGAACGTCACGTACTTCAAAACCGGCGCGCTCTCTGGAGAGACCGCCCGGCCCAAGGGCAGACAATCTTCTTTTGTGTGTCAACTCTGCCAATGGATTGGTTTGATCCATAAACTGAGAAAGCTGGTTGGTACCAAAGAAGGAGTTGATTACCGATGAAAGTGTCTTGGCATTGATCAGGTCTATTGGGGTAAATACCTCATTGTCTCTGACGTTCATACGTTCTCTGATGGTACGTGCCATACGGGCCAAGCCCACTCCAAATTGGCTGGAAAGTTGTTCTCCTACGGTACGTACACGGCGGTTTGACAAGTGATCAATATCGTCAATCTCTGCTTTAGAGTTGATCAGCTCAATCAAATATTTCACGATGGTGATAATATCTTCTTTGGTCAAGACTTGTTTGTCCACAGAAATGTCTAAACCAAGTTTTTTATTCATTCTGTATCGACCTACTTCGCCAAGGTTGTAGCGTTGGTCTGAGAAGAACAGTTTATCTATAATGCCACGAGCGGTTTCCTCATCGGGTGGCTCGGCATTTCTCAATTGTCTGTAAATGTGATCGACAGCTTCTTTTTCGGAGTTTGTCGGGTCTTTTTGCAGTGTATTGTGGATGATAGAGTAATCTGCCTGATGCGTATTTTCTTTGTGCAACAAAATCGTTTTCACGTCAGCATCGACGATTTCGTCTATGTGGTCTTTTTCTAAGATGGTATCTCTGTCGAGAATAATCTCGTTACGCGGAATAGAAACCACTTCGCCGGTATCTTCGTCAACGAAGTCTTCGTGCCATGTTTTAAGCACACGTGCAGCGAGTTGGCGACCCAAAACTTTTTTAAGCCCGGTTTTGGATACCTTTACTTCCTCTGCCAAGTCAAAAATTTCGAGAATGTCTTTGTCTCTCTCAAAACCGATGGCGCGGAAAAGGGTGGTTACGGGTAATTTTTTCTTACGGTCGATATAGGCATACATCACATTGTTGATGTCTGTAGCGAATTCGATCCATGAACCTTTAAAAGGAATGACTCTGGCCGAGTACAATTTTGTACCGTTGGCGTGAAAACTTTGTCCGAAGAACACACCGGGAGATCGGTGAAGTTGAGAAACGACGACGCGTTCGGCTCCATTGATAACGAAAGTACCGCTGGGTGTCATATAGGGAATGGTACCTAAAAAGACATCCTGAACGATGGTTTCAAAATCTTCGTGTTCCGGATCTGTACAGTACAGTTTGAGTCTGGCTTTGAGTGGCACGCTGTGTGTGAGACCTCTCTCTATACATTCTTGAATACTGTATCGGGGTGGATCAACGAAGTAATCTAAAAACTCTAAGACAAATTGGTTTCGGGTATCCGTTATGGGAAAATTTTCCATAAAGGTTTTGAAAAGCCCTTCGTTTTCCCGCTGATCAGATTTGGTTTCAAGCTGGAAAAAATCTTGAAATGATTTTACTTGGATATCTAAAAAATCGGGGTAATCAACCTTGTTTTTGAGTGATGAGAAGTTGATTCTTTCGGATTGATTTGCGACCATCAATGGACAAAATTAGAGTTATTTTTAATAAAAATGAACGTATGTTATTTTATACGTAAAATGGTTTAGGTCTCCGGAAGCTTACTTCCAAGACCTAAACCGAATTAGTTCTGCTGTTGAAATTACTTCAACTCAACCTCAGCACCGGCCTCTTCCAAAGACTTTTTAAGACCTTCGGCCTCGTCTTTAGAAACGCCTTCTTTTACTGTTGAAGGTGCTTGATCTACAATATCTTTAGCTTCTTTGAGGCCAAGACCTGTTAGTTCTTTTACCAATTTAACAACAGCGAGTTTAGAAGCGCCGGCTGCTTTAAGAATTACATCAAATTCTGATTTCTCTTCTACAGCGGCTTCTCCGCCACCGGCAACAGGACCTGCAACCGCAACTGCAGCAGCAGCGGGTTCGATTCCGTATTCATCCTTAAGGATGGTTGCCAATTCGTTTACTTCTTTTACAGTGAGGTTAACTAACTTTTCTGCAAAATCTTTTAAATCTGCCATTTTCTATCGTTTTAAAATTTAAAAATATAAGGGTTTGAGTGCGTACACAATTAGGCTTCCCTTTCGGAAAGTGTTTTAACAATACCTGCAAGTTTGCCTCCGCTCGATTGGAGTGCGGAAATAACATTTTTGGCAGGTGATTGAAGCAAGGAAATGATATCGCCCAACAACTCTTCTTTAGATTTGATTTTGGTCAAGTCGTCGAGTTGGTTGTCACCGATATAAATTGCTTCAAAGATAAAAGCTCCTTTGAGGATGGGTTTATCTGAGTTCTTGCGAAAATCCTTGATTACTTTGGCAGGCACATTGCTTGTGTCTGCGGTCATCATGGAGGTATTCCCTTTGAGAATACTTGCAAGATCGCCAAAATCTTTGGTAGATTGTTCCATCGCTTTTGCCAACAAAGTATTTTTAACTACTTCGAGTTTGACGTTAGATTTGAAACAAGCTCTGCGAAGATTGGAGGTCGATAGGGCATTGAGCCCGGAAATATCTGCAAAATAGATATTGTTGTTTTCTTCGAGTTGGGCGGTCAATTGATCAATGACTGCCGATTTTTCTTCTCTGGTCATAATGGTCTTTTTTAAACCGCTTTAGGATCCACGGGAATTCCGGGGCTCATGGTGCTTGACAAACTTACACTTTTGATATAAGTTCCCTTAGCAGCCGTTGGTTTGAGTTTGACTAATGTTTGTAGAATTTCTGTGGCATTTTCGGTGAGTTTTTGGGCTTCGAAAGATGCTTTGCCAATAGCGGCATGGACAATTCCGGTTTTGTCAACCTTAAAGTCGATTTTACCGGCTTTTACTTCTGTAACAGCTTTTGCAACGTCCATGGTAACCGTACCTGTTTTGGGGTTAGGCATCAAGCCTCTTGGCCCGAGCACACGACCCAGCGGGCCTAGTTTACCCATCACGCTAGGCATAGTGATGATGACATCTACATCTGTCCAGCCGTCTTTGATTTTTTGGAGGTAATCATCCAAACCTACATAGTCAGCACCGGCCTCTTTGGCCTCTGCTTCTTTGTCTGGAGTTACCAAAGCCAATACACGAACATCTTTACCTGTACCGTGTGGCAGTGTCACTACGCCGCGAACCATTTGGTTTGCTTTACGCGGATCAACGCCCAAACGAACAGCGATATCTACAGATGCGTCAAACTTTACATTGGTGATTTCCTTAACGAGTGATGAAGCTTCTGCTATAGAATAGACTTTGTTTTTGTCTATTTTGGCTAAGGATTCTTTGTATTTTTTTGTTTTTGCCATTTTGTAAGCTTTTAAAGATTAAAAGGGAGCGTCGCCCGTTACGGTGATTCCCATAGAACGTGCTGTTCCGGCAATCATAGCCATGGATGATTCAATGGTAAATGCATTGAGGTCACTCATTTTGTCTTCTGCGATTGCTTTGATTTGGTCCCAAGTTACGGAAGCCACTTTTTTTCTGTTCGGTGTACCCGAACCGCTCTTAATCTTTGCCGCTTCTAGAAGCTGTACCGCTGCAGGAGGTGTTTTAATGACAAAGTCGAAAGACTTGTCTTTAAAAACAGTGATCACTACAGGCAATACTTTACCGGGTTTGTCTTGGGTTCTGGCGTTGAACTGCTTGCAGAACTCCATGATGTTTACACCGGCTGATCCTAAGGCGGGTCCGACCGGTGGCGATGGATTCGCGGCACCTCCCCTAACTTGAAGTTTTACAACCTTACTGATTTCTTTTGCCATTTTTAATAAAATTTAGTTTTGTGTGCTTTGTGGAAGCTAAGCGACACGGAATATAAATTGCGTAACAACTTTCACACTTTTTCTACTTGCATATAACTGAGTTCTAATGGTGTCTTTCTTCCGAAAATCTTCACCATGACTTCTAGTTTACGCTTCTCTTCGTTTATTTTTTCAACGGTGCCGTTAAATCCGTTAAATGGCCCGTCGATTACTTTGATGGTTTCTCCTATCGTAAACGGAATGGCTACATTGTCGGCTTTTACAGCCAATTCATCCACTTTGCCAAGCAATCTATTGACTTCAGACATCCTGAGTGGTACGGGATCGCCTCCTTTTACTTCACCCAAAAAACCAATCACACCGTTAATAGATTTGATGATATGTGGTATTTCACCCGTCAAATTGGCTTCAACCATTACATAGCCGGGTATGTACACGCGTTCTTTATTGATTTTTTTTCCGTTTCTTATTTGAACGACTTTTTCGGTGGGCACCAAAACCTTAGATATATAATCTTCAAGATTGAACCTTTTAATTTCAGACTCAATATAGGTTTTGACTTTGTTTTCCTGACCGCTAACGGCCCTGACAACATACCACTTTTTAACATTTACAGCATCAGACATTCGAAGTCGTTTTTAGGTATTAATACCATTAAAATAAAAATCTAAAACCTCACTCATGACGATGTCTATACCCCAAATTGCCAAGGCAAAAAGTACGGAAAAAGTGGCCACGGTGACTGTTAGTTTTTGTGCTTCTGCCCAAGTAGGCCAAGTCACTTTAGTTTTGAGCTCTTCGAAAGAAGCTTTGAAGTAATCAACTAATGAACTCTCCATTGATGCTTATTTATTTTTAAGACAGTTTACACGATCTCTTTTTATTAACACTATAATTACCGTAAAAAAATCTGCGCGATTTTCAATACGCTGTTGACGCTTCTCGGTTTTTCAATTTACATACCTTACACACTCACAAACCAAGTGGAATCCACTAATTGCACGGGTGGAGAGGCTCGAACTCCCGACACCTGGTTTTGGAGACCAGTGCTCTACCAACTGAGCTACACCCGTAGGTCATTAGACTAGAAAAACAGCCACTAAAATGAGCTGTTTATAGAAGTCAGGATGTTGCGCACAACATCCTGACTGTATATCTAAATATTAGTCTAAAATCTCAGTTACCTGACCGGCACCTACTGTTCTACCTCCTTCACGGATGGCAAAACGCAAACCTACGTTTAGTGCAATTGTACTTAACAACTGTACTTCAATGGTAAGGTTGTCACCAGGCATAACCATCTCAACGCCTGAAGGCAAATTGATAGTTCCGGTTACGTCAGTTGTACGAACGTAAAACTGCGGACGGTAGTTATTGTGGAAAGGCGTGTGACGACCACCTTCTTCTTTTTTCAAGATATAGACTTCCGCTTTAAACTTAGCGTGTGGTTTTACTGAACCCGGCTTGCAGATAACCATACCTCTTTTGATTTGAGACTTTTCAATACCTCTCAAAAGGATACCTACGTTATCTCCGGCTTCACCTCTGTCAAGAATTTTTCTAAACATCTCAACTCCAGTAATAGTTGAAGTCAATTTTTCTGCACCCATACCGATGATTTCTACAGGATCACCTGTGTTGGCTACACCTGTTTCGATACGGCCGGTAGCAACTGTACCACGACCTGTGATTGAGAATACGTCTTCAACAGGCATCAAGAATGGCTTGTCAACATCGCGCTGTGGCAATTCAATCCACTCATCTACGGCATCCATCAACTGCATTACAGTATCAACCCATTTGGCTTCATTGTTCAACGCACCAAGTGCAGAACCTTGAATCACAGGTGTGTTGTCACCATCGTATTCGTAGAAAGAAAGCAATTCTCTGATTTCCATCTCCACCAATTCCAACAATTCAGCATCGTCAACCATATCCACTTTGTTCATAAACACAACCAATCTTGGAATGCCAACTTGGCGTCCGAGCAAGATGTGCTCACGGGTTTGTGGCATAGGACCATCCGTAGCAGCAACAACCAAAATAGCACCGTCCATTTGGGCAGCACCCGTAACCATGTTTTTCACGTAATCCGCGTGACCCGGACAGTCAACGTGTGCATAGTGACGTTTCTCTGTTTGGTATTCCACGTGAGACGTGTTGATGGTAATACCTCTTTCTTTCTCTTCAGGAGCGTTGTCAATTTGATCAAAGCTTCTCAATTCAGAAAGGCCTTTTGAAGCCAAAACTGTTGTAATAGCTGCAGTTAATGTAGTTTTACCGTGATCCACGTGCCCGATGGTACCGATATTTAAGTGGGGTTTGGAACGGTTAAATGTTTCCTTTGCCATGATGAAAAAAATTTAGTCTTAGTTTATAAATATTTGTGTTTACACTTGATTTGGCGAATGATTGTTTGCGACAATGACATTCAAATTTTGTACAAAAATTAAACCCTGTAAAACAGCGTTATAATCCGAGCCAATGACGGGATTTGAACCCGTGACCTCTTCCTTACCAAGGAAGCACTCTACCCCTGAGCTACACCGGCTTTTGAGCGGAAGACGAGGCTCGAACTCGCGACAACCAGCTTGGAAGGCTGGAGCTCTACCAACTGAGCTACTTCCGCGTTTTTATCAATAAAACTGCATGCAACTTTATTGAATCGATTTGAAAAACCAACCAAAACCCCCTAATATAAACAAAAAGGGATGTTATTTCTGAGTCGTGCCTGAAACTTTGAACAGGCTTGTTTGTTTCACATCTGGTGGGGAGAGCAGGATTCGAACCTGCGAAGGTTACCCAACAGATTTACAGTCTGTCCTCGTTGGCCGCTTGAGTATCTCCCCTTTTGATATTTTCAGTAATTTAATGAACCTAAAAAAACTTTTAAAAATGACCTGAATTCAACTTTTAGGCATAAAAAAAGTCCGCTATTTCTAACGGACTGCAAATGTATAGATTTATTTTCTTATACAAAATTTTTTTTCTAAAATTTTATCTAGACATGAGGACGGGTTTTTTGCTTCCTCTTTTTGAGTTGTCGCTCTAGTGATTGTACCGCTAAATCTGTGGCTTCCTCAAAAGATTTGGCCTGCTTTTTAATGATGAGGTCATCACCAGGTATGTGCAATTTGGCTTCGAAAATTTTGTTTTCTTTCTCGCTTGTGTTGACAACTTTCAAAAAAACTTCTGCCTGTATGATTTTATCGTAAAAAGTCTCCAACTTATCCATTTTTTTCTGAATAAAATCGATAAGTTTAATGTCGGCGACAAAATTGACGGATTGGGTGTTCACTTTCATAATTATGGTCATTTTAAGGATTATACATAAACACTATTTCTTGCCTCGCGGATGGGCATTTTTGTAAACTTGTTGCAATTGCGACATACTACTGTGGGTATAAACTTGCGTAGAAGATAAACTGGCGTGACCCAGCAGCTCTTTGATGGCGTTGAGATCGGCACCTTCATCCAATAGGTGTGTAGCAAAAGTGTGCCTGAGTACATGCGGACTTTTTTTGGCTTTTAAAGTAACACTACTAAGGTAATCATTTACGATACGATATACAAGCATTGGATACATCTTTAACCCTTTTTTAGTAACAAAAAATTGGGAATCATTTTTTTCAGGCAAACTGTTTCGGTGTGTTAGGTATTGCTGCAAAAGGGTTATCGCACCGGGAATAAGCGGCACACGCCTTTCCTTATTGCCTTTTCCGCTAACTCTTATGAATTTGTTTGACAGATCGACATCTTTATCGGTCAGTTGGATGAGTTCATTTTTTCGGATGCCGGTGGCGTACATCAACGCAATAATTGCCTTGTCTCTGTTGCCTTCAAAATTGTCTTGAAAAGGTGTTTCTTCCAAAATGCTTTTCATTTCAGATACGGTAAACGGGGTGTTTATCTTTCGGGGTGTTTTGAGTGCTTTGTGATGCGCCAAAGGGCTCGAATCGATCTGACCTATTTTTAAAAGAAACTTATAAAAGGCATTTAGAGCACTCATTTTTCGATTGATGCTCCTGTTGGTAAGCCCTTCGTTTTTTAAGGACACTATCCACTGCCTGATTTCGCCATAGGATACTTTCCCCACATTTTCAGATCCGGATTGTAGGGCTACAAATGCGGAAAATTTTCTGAGATCTGACGCATAATTTAACAAAGTATGACCGGCGTAATTTTTTTCGGAACTCAGGTATCTCAAAAAGGCTTCAATATTGTCCATAAAAAAATCTGATATACAAAGTTACGAAACTTTCTATATCAGATGTATGGTTTGAAAAGCAAATATTGACTATTGGTTTTCTTTGTCTCTCAGCGTTTGAATGTACTGTGCTTTTTGCAAAGTAGCTCTGCGCTCGACGGATGGCTTGGTAAACTGTTGCTTAGCACGCAATTTACGGATGACACCCACGCGGTCAAATTTTCGTTTGTAACGTTTTAGCGCGCGATCTATATTCTCGCCTTCTTTGATGGGAATAATTAACATAGCTTAGACACCTCCTCTCATTTGGACGGCAAATATATTAAAAGTATTTTATTCAAAAACAATTAATATTGATTCTTTTGAGATACCTTGTGCATTACAATAAACTCCTTGGACGTTTTAGAAAAAAACTCCCTTAACTTCATTTCATCAAAATCAGGTTTCAAAAACGAATTAAATTCTTCTTTATCAGCACAATAAAATAAAAATTGTTCCAATAAATCCTCCTCTATCCCATATTCTTTACGAAAATATCCTGCGTAATAATAATTCTTGAAAGTCAAAATATCTTCATCTCTTCGAACAGATTTCAGAAAACGCTTATATCTCTTGAGGTCGCCGTTTAAACTGTAAACAATTAGACTAATGAAGTCTGAGCGCATTAACTTGATTTTGCTCTCAGCTGGCATTTTGTTGCCGACCAAGTTTGAATTATTGCCCAAAACAGATTTATTCAATCTTTCAGTGGTATTATCAAAGAATATTTTTTTTGACAGTTGAACGGGCGTTTCCTTTTTTAAAGTGAATAAATTTGTAGCAACATCGGCTTCCTTTTTGGGTTTAAAAACGTAATCAAGTTTTTTTGTTTTATTCTCAAGGGAATCTATAGGATTATATTCTCCCACTTGCGCTAACATCGAAATCGAAAAAAATAAAAAAGCGTATATTTGGATGATAAAACGAAGCATTAGAACTTATTTACTTCCCTATAATATTTCTCGCAATGACCAATTTTTGGATTTCAGAAGTGCCTTCTCCAATAGTACAGAGCTTGGCATCGCGGTAAAATTTCTCCACCGGAAAATCTTTCGTAAATCCGTAACCACCAAAAATCTGGACGGCCTCTGACGCAATTTCAACGCATATTTCAGACGCATAAAGTTTGCTCATTGCGCTTTCTTTGGTCATTTTTACATTTTTATTTTTCAAAAAAGCCGCTTTGTGAAGCAACAGCTCGGCAGCTTCTATTTTTGTTGCCATATCTGCCAATTTGAAAGAAATGGCTTGAAACTGGTTGATTGGTTTGCCAAATTGTACGCGTTCTGAGGAATACTTTAATGCAGCTTCATAAGCGCCTTTCGCAATACCTAAAGAGAGTGCGCCAATAGATATGCGTCCGCCATCTAATATTTTCATAGATTGAATGAAGCCATCGCCCTCTGCACCCAGCACGTGGTCATCCGGAACAAAACAGTCAGAAAAAATCATTTCGGCTGTTTCCGAAGCCCGCATGCCCAATTTATTTTCTTTTTTTCCTGAACTAAATCCAGGTGTGCCTTTTTCCACTACAAAAGTAGTCATGCCGTGTGAATCTCCTTTTTCGCCTGTGCGGGCAATCACTACGGCTATGTCGCCGCTTTTTCCGTGGGTAATAAAGTTTTTGGTGCCATTGATAACCCAGCCGCCATCTTTTCGCACGGCAGTGGTGCTCATCCCTCCGGCATCGCTGCCTGTGTTGTGTTCTGTAAGCCCCCAAGCGCCTAGCCATTCGCCATGTGCCAATTTTGGAATCCATCTTTGGCGTTGCGACTCGTTGCCAAAACTCAGTATGTGGTTTGTACAAAGGGAATTATGGGCTGCCACAGAAAGTCCTATTGACGGATCTACTTTTGAAATTTCTTCAATAATGGCTATGTATTCGTGATAGCCAAGCGCCGAACCTCCTAAATTTTCGGGAACCAACACGCCCATGAAACCCATTTTTCCCAATTCGGTAAACAGTGATCTGGGAAATTCTTGGCTTTCATCCCATTCCATCACATGCGGAAGTATGTGTTGTTCGGAAAAGGTTTTGGCCGAATCTGCCACGAGATGTATGGCCTCGCTGTAATCAAAATTGATAGTATTACTCATAGCTTTTTGGTGTACAAATATAAAGCAATTGAAGATAGCCTGTTGGTTGGGAAATCTTGAATTTTTGTTAATTCTTGCAGGTCTTCAATAGGCCCATGGTTTTGACGAAAGGTAATGATTTTTCTGGCAAGCCATGTATTGAGATAAGGTATCTGTTTCAATTCATCGAAAGTAGCTGTATTCACATCGAGTTTTTCAATGGCCACAGGTGTGAGTACGGTAAACTTCTTCAAGGCTTTTTCAACAGTGGCAGTATCCAACCCATACACATCATACAATTGAAAATCAGCAGCAAATCCACCTAGTTTTTCTCTAAATTCTACAATCCGAACCGACAACTTCTCTCCGATGCCATACACTGTTTTTAAATCTTCAGCAGTCGCTGTGTTTAAATCGATTTTGGAAACTTCAACTTTGAGGTTAGTTGTATTTTCGAAGTTTTTCGAAAAGCGATTTTTAGGAGCCGATTTTTGGGCAGCAACCACCCAATCGGGAAATTTGAAATACGGACTTATGGCATCGAGCAGCGAATCTGAAACTGCTGTAACTTGTTGAAACTCCCTTGCAGAATTGACAAACTTTCCGGTTTTTCTAAAAGCCATCAGCTTGTCTATTTCTTCAAGGTTCATCCCTAATTGATAACCTCTGTAATCGGTAAGGTAGTTGGGGTTAAACGGATAAATCGTGTCTCGTTTTGGTGAAGCCGCTTTCAAAGAATCTATTTTCGACTGAAGTTGTTGCAAATCTTTGGACAAAGCTACATCTTGAACTTCATACGCATCATTTTTAAACCAAATAAAAGCCTGAACCGATCCCAAAATCACGAGTAAAAATACCAAACCGGAACGCTGACTTTGATTGAGTTTCATCGTCTAATCAGTCTTAGGGCAGTACAATTACTTACAATTGCTACCGTGGCTCATCATCGTTTTCAGAAAAAGAGTCAGGCTCTTCTTTTGGCGGTGTGGTGAGCACTCTGTAAAAGAAATAAACTGCTAGGGAAATGATGGTTCCCTGTGCGATAATCATGGTTAAAATAGCTGGTGTTGTCATAGTGTGTTCCTCCCTTCTCTTCTGCGTTTGTTAAATGCCACATAAACGATGGCACTGATAAATAAAAATAGCCCCAAGAGCATAAAACGCGCCATGGAAATATAAAATTTTTGATCGAGTAGTCTTTCTTTTTCTACGGTGTCTGTGGTTGCCGCAATTTTCTCCTCTATACCCGAAAAAGCCAGTTGGTTGATGATGGAAGAATTATCCAAAGTCCAACCGTTACCGCTAAATAGCGAGGATAAATTACCCGCCCAATCATTGTTTAGCGGTGTAAATATAGCACCCAAGAACACGATAAGCAGTAGCGTAGGTGTGATGTATTTAATGATAAACTTATAGATGTTGGGTATTTTGATATCAGCGCCTTCATTGATTTCGCGCCAACCTTTATCGATGCCGAATATCCAAGAAAACACGATGGTTTCGAGCAAGGCAAACACAACCAAACTGACGGTTCCCGCCCAATAGTCATATTCGTCAAAAACACCCATATTATAAAAGAATACGGTGGGCAAGCCCATGATAAGCGCCAACAATCCGAAAGACCAAGCACTTTTGGTTTGGTTCCAATCAAATTCGTCACGCATAAAACCGACCCAAGGCGTACCCATGGCCAGTGAAGAGGTAATTCCGGCAAAAAACAACAAGCCAAACCAAAGCAATCCGGCTATGGCTGCCAGTGTAGTGCCCCATTGTTGAAAGAGATAAGGCATGGTCTGAAACGCCATACCAAACCCGGCGTTTTCGAGTACCCAATCCAAACCCAAATATCCTGCTGCAATTGGAATCACAACCAAACTGCCGAGTACAACTTCAACAAACTCGTTCATAAATCCGGCCGAAACGGCGTTTAACGCCACATCATCTTTAGATTTCAGATAAGCGGCATAGCAATGAATGGTTCCCATACCGACAGAAAGTGTGAAGAAAATCTGCCCGGCAGCGGCCATCCACACTTTCGGGTTTGTCAGGGAATCAAATTGCGGAGTCCACAAGAAGTTGAGCCCGTCCCAAGCGTTTCCGGCAGGAAAAGCTTCGGAGGCACCGCTTGTGCCTAAAGTAAGTCCTCTTACGGCCAAAATGACACCAAAAAGAATCAGCAAAGGCATTCCTATTTTAGCTACTTTTTCAATACCTCCCAAGCCTTTGGACAATATATAGGTGTTTATGGCTAAGCAAATGACATAGAAAACGATGGCCTCGTATGGAATTCCGGTTGTGGACTTGCCTATGGTGGTATAGTCTGAAAAGAAATTTGCAACATCGCCCTGACTCATGCCTTGAAAAGTACCAATCAAAGAGTGGTAAACATAGGACATTGTCCAAGATTCTATATAGCAATAATAGGAAACGACCGCTATGTTGGTAAAGATTCCAAAGACACCTATGTACTTCCAAACCCGGCCTTTGGCCATGGTGTCCAAGATATAGGGAGTACTGTGATTACCGAATTTTCCGCCAAACCTACCGGATGACCATTCGATAAAGAGCAAAGGAATTCCCATGACCAGGAAACAAACCAAGTAAGGAATGATAAAAGCACCGCCGCCATTTTGAACAGCTTGCACCGGAAATCTGAGAAAATTACCAAGACCGACTGCATTCCCGGCCATTGCAAGAATAAGGCCGACACGCGAGCCCCAAGATTCTACTTTTTGTGACATGAGGTTAAATTGAGTTAAAGGTGTCCAAATATAGAAAAATAGGCTTATAAAAATGAGTCATCTGGCATTTTCCGTGAACACAAATGGGCATTACATATTTAACTTTATGATTTTAAACAACTTAGTAAATAAATTCAAATTAAAATAATTCGTTTAATTTTTTGATTTGTTCCGTTTTTCCCAACACTATAATTCTGGAATTGATATTGAGTTGGGTATCGGGATCGGGATTGATGGTATAGTCGCCGTCACTATTTTTCATCCCAATAACGGTACACCCGGTGAGCTTGCGCAGATCCAAATCACGTATAGAGCTGATGTTTTTTCCTGAAGACATGTCTTTTATACAAATCTCTTCAATGTTCACTGCGTTTTCTCCAACTATGGAAAGACGGTCTATAAATTCGGTCAAATCGGGCGATACTACTAAAGAAGCCATGTGATCGCCTCCAATTTTATCGGGCATTATGACATTGTCCGCTCCGGCAAGTTTCAGTTTTTTGTAAGACGACTCTTGCGAGGCCCTGCTGATGATGGTCAACTTAGGATTGAGCTGTCTGGCAGTTAATACCACATATAAATTGTCCGCATCACTTGGCAGGGCGGTGATAAGAAAAGAAGCTTTTAGAATCCCCGCCTTCAAAAGCACCTCATCATTGCTGGCATCGCCCTTTACGAAAAGCTTATTTTCACTAGCCCATCCCTCTATGAGTTGCTCGTCGCGTTCTACCACAACATAGGGTTTTTTGTAAGTACTGAGTTTTGCTGCGGCCTGACTTCCATTTCTGCCAAAACCACAAACGATAATGTGATTGCTGAGTTTGTCTATCTTTTGCTGCACTTTTTTGTAGATAAATTGGTTTAAAATATTTTTACTGAAAATATATTCCGTCACGACCGACAAAGAATACCCTATAATGACGAGACTGCTAATAATGATAAAGATAGTGAATATTTTAGCCTCGGCAGTATCCGGAACGTATTCTCTAAAACCCACAGTAGCTATGGTAATAACAGCCATATAAAAAGCATCTAACCAAGGAATATCGGAAAGTAACTTATAGCCAGTTGTTGCTGTTACAAAGAGAAACATCAACAATAAGGATACAACATAAATTTTATTTTTAAAAAATTGTATCATAAATCAAAAACAGAGGTTCTTTTGGTATAAACCAAATCTTTCATTCTTAGTAAAAAAGCCATGGTAATATACACACCAAACCACAAACCTACGGTTGCGAAAGATATGTAGATAAAAAAGAGCCTGACATTTTTGGCACGCATACCTAGTTTATCTGCCAAACGCGAAGCCACTTCAAAACCGTGCTTTTCAAAAAAACTTCGGATTAGATAGATAAATTTCATGAGTCTATAATTATTATTTTTTCAACGGCCTTGCTTCGACTGTCTCAGCACAGGCATGGAACGCACTACGGTAATCATACTCCTGTATGTTACTCTTTCTACGTGGGCGTTTCATCTGTTTATTTTTATTGTTTTTCAAAGGTCAGACGGAACGCCCTAGGATAATTATACTCCTGCATGTTACTCTTTCTACGTGGGCGTTTCACGATGATTCTTCTTGCCTCAAAAATAAAAAAAACCACTCATAAATAAGTGGTTTTTTGAGGATATAAAATTAAAATTTTATCTGTGCGCAATAGGATCGGGATTGCCATCCGGATCGTTGATTACAAATCCATCTGTGGTTACATTACCCAAAAGCAACAATCCGGCCATATGTGGCGCTGCCATAGAAGTACCACTAATAGTATTGTAACCACTACCCGTCCAAGTAGAATTTATAGAAACGCCCGGACAAGCAAAATCTACTCCGGCACCGAAGTTTGAAAAAGAAGCGAAACGGTCGCTGCTGTCGAATGCCGAAATGGTAAAAATATTTGCACCTTCTGCTCTAGCCGGAGAATGATTGATGGCATCGTCGCTTTCATTGCCTGCCGCCAAAGCAAATTTGACACCTGTGGCGGCCGCATTGATGACAGCATTATCCAGTGTAGTAGAAACACCTCCACCCAAACTCATATTGGCTACATCGCCGTTGTTGCCATTGGCTGCTACATAGTCCACCCCTGCAATTACGCCGGATATAGACCCCGAACCTCTTCTGTCAAGAACGCGAACAGCTACCACACTAGCACCGGCTGCAACGCCTACCACACCAATAGTATTGTTTAGTGCCGCTACTGTACCGGCTACATGCGTACCGTGTCCGTTTTGGTCATCGGGACTGGTATTTCTACCACCTAGGAAAGAAATACTGCGTTGGGTATCTACGTTCAAATCGGGATGGTCCTGTTGAATACCCGAATCAATAATCCAAGCCGTTTTGCCGGTACCATCACCGGCTCCGCCTACTCTAGCTATGCCCCAAGGGGTTGATTGCGATGGTGTGCTGCCTCCGCCTCCGCCTCCGGGTTTGCCCATATTGATTTCCAAGGGAGGATTTAACTGAATTTGAATATCTTTTTCAATAGAAGCAACCCGACTGTCTCTCTGTAAAAGCGACAACTGCTCGTCGGTCAGTTCAGCTGCAAAACCTTCGGTCGCAAAACCGTATGTGGCTTTAATTTTTCCGGGTGCTATTCCAAGACTGTTAAACAAACGGTTGATTTCGCTGCGCAAACGCCCATCAGCACTTTTGTAGTCTGATTTACTGACAGCCGCACCGCGCAAAGTACCTTCCTTGAGCACAATAATATAATTGTTGGCTATTACTTGGTCGTTTGCTCCATTTGCTCTTGGTTCCGTCACAGGTACCAACTCTTCGCTTTGGGTTTCAGATAAAATACCTTCGGATTGGCAGGCAAATAAAAAGGCTGCCATCGTACCGAGGACAAGCGCTGATTTAAGGTTCAAAAAAGTTTTTTTCATGAAATAAGGCTTTAATTTAGTTAACATTTTATTTGCTAAAATTAACTTTTTTTAATAAAAACAAATTATTTCAACAAAAAATTCCCTATTTCGCACGACAAGCAGCGATTTTTAAAACAGTAGTTTTGACTGAGTTGAAGCAGTGCCTGACTGATGAGTGCATTTTTATTTACGTGTTCAATATCGTCAAAAAGTTTGGTATAACGGTTTTTTTCGGGAGCCATTTCCTGCATCCAAGCCAATATTTGCTCAAATGGATTTTTGCCTTGTGCAGTTGCATAGGCAAAGCGCATCGGAAATACAACGTTGATAAGTTGAATGTCAATAAAACTTTTGGAAAGTTTCTTCTTTGAAGGCTTGGAAAGTGTTCCGAAGGTATAGTGATTGTCCCAATATGCCGCAGCAGTTACGTTAAAAATACTGTAGAAATCATTGAGGCTTTGGGCTTCCAAAAGTTGATGAAATACGGCGGCGTGTTTTGCATATAAACCTGCCAATTGAGATAGGCGTATATTGGGGAAATTAGGCGGACGCAACCTGAAAAACTGCGCGCGTTGAATGTTTTGATGGTCCAATTGGAATTTATGTTGTGTATAGGCATAGGATTCGCGCAGCTTCTGTAGATAAGGATCTACAATATCTTTATCAAGTAGGTGATTTTGCCCCATAAAAAGGGCTTCGAGTGCTTCTTGGTTTTCACTGAGCTTTCTTACAATGCCAAAGTCTGTTTGTTGGGCCATCGATTCAAAAGCTGCTGCGTTTACTTTTAAACCAAAATACCTTGCCAACATATGAAAAAGCGTGGCTTCCCAATCGTTTTGATTTTGTAAAAGCAGTTGGTGAATGTAAGTGGTTTTCTGTTCAAGCCGCTCCAAGTACAGATTTTCAAACCCATGTTGTTTTACAAAATTATCTACCTGTGCAAAGTCCTTCTCACAGAGAATTCCTGAAGGTTTGAGCTGCATCAGTTCGGTGTATTTGTCCAACAGTTCGCGTGACACATAGGGCGCCAAAACTAAGGTAGGTATGGGTTTTTCGTCTGCATAGAACACCTCTGCATCCTGCTCCCAAACCACATGAAGGATTACATTGTCGTAAGCTTTGTCTGTTTCGTGGTGATGTTTGTACCAATCCGAAGCACGCAGGTGCATTTCTACATTTCCGGCCCATTTTTGACCGTCAATTTCGATTTGCGCATTGAAAAAATCCGGGCCGGCATCTGTATTGTATTGCCCAACTTGCAATAGCCTAATTTGCAGTCCTTGTGTCGTTTTTAGATGCTGAAAATTGAATTTCTTTTGTTGCCAAACAAAATGCAAAAAAGTCTCTTTGATGGAATCATGCTTAAACGACATAGACAAGAGTTTATACAAAAAAACCAGTAAATATAAGCAATTGGCAGAAAATTATTTTTCAACGTATTTCAGCAACTTCATCTATAAAAATCAATTTATCTCAATCAATGATGCAGTTACTTTATCGCCCAACAGTACAACTTGAAACAAAAATCCGTATTGCTTTTCATCGATTTCTTCATATTTATCATACCCCACAAACCAGTTGACAAATTTGGGTGTGGAGTTGCTGTGACCCACCACCAAGACAGTTTTTCCACGGGTGTCTTCCAGAAATTGTTTGTAATCCAAATCTTTGTGATTGTATAGCCGAACACTGAGTCCCTGGGCTTCAGCTATGGGTTGTGCTGTTTTTCGCGTACGTATCAAATCGGTCGAATACACTTCATCAAAACGAACATGACCCAATATTTCTCGCCACTTTTGGGCGCGTTGCAAGCCTTCGGCTGTCAAATCGGGGTTAGAATTGTCCGGATTACTGAGCTCTTTTTCGGCATGTCGAACAAAGTAATACGTTGTGATTTCCGCATCTTTATTTTGAGACAGACAAGCCGTCAACAAAGCTATCGCCAACAATAAAAAGAGTTTTTTAAGCATCTGTGAGTGTGTTTAGTGCAATTTCTATCATCTCAGAAAAAGTGGTTTCGCGTTCGGAAGCTGTTGTTTTCTCTCCGGTCACCAACGAATCGGAAATGGTGAGTAGCGTCAATGCATCTACCCGGTGCTTGGCCGCTAGGGTGTACAAACCGGCCGTTTCCATTTCTACACACAACACGCCAAAATCGGCCCACTTTTTAAAATCCTCAAAGCGATCTTCGTAAAACAAATCTGAAGTGAGCACATTGCCACCTTTGACAGGTATCTTCAGCTTTTCAGAAGCCCGAAGCGCCTTGACAAAGAGCTCAAAACTGGCCGTAGGCGCAAAATCTGCACCGTGAAAACGCAAGCGATTGATGCCAGAAGTAGTAGAAGCTGTCATGGCTATAACTACATCGAGCAACGCAACTTGTGGATGATACGACCCTGCCGAGCCAACCCGAATCAGTTGCTTCACCCCAAAATCTCTGATAAGTTCTTCCGCATAGATAGAAATGGAAGGCACGCCCATGCCCGTGCCTTGTACCGATATTTGCTGCCCTTTGTAAGTTCCGGTAAACCCGAGCATGTTCCGAACTTTGTTGTAACACATCGGATTTTCCAGCCAAGTTTCGGCAATCCATTGTGCACGAAGCGGATCGCCCGGCAATAAAATTTTTTCGGCCACCTGTCCTGCCTTTGCTCCTATGTGAATACTCATGCTAATGGTTTGTTTTCTGTTGTTTGTGTTGATTAATTAGGTTACCTACAGCCCAATGAATCCCTTGCGAAGATAGGGCTATTTCTAAAAAAACAGAAACCAAAAAAATTATCCGCCCGGTAAAATGGCCCAAATGCCATTGAAAAAACCAAGTGAACAATCATAAACTTTGTTTTTTTGAGATTAGATGGACTTATTATACCTAATGAAGGTTTCCTTTACTTTTTGATTTCCTAAGAATGAAAACACTAAGCGAGAAGAATAATGAAGCCAAATGCCGGGTTGATACATTTGGGTGCGGCAAAATTTGTATTGGTGTTAGACCCAAATGAAAATACACCTCAGATAAATCCAACTCAGATAGCAAAGAAAACTTATATTTGTTCTTTAACCCATGATACGCAATATGAAAACTTTTGCAAAAGTAAGTGCCGCAGAGGCACAACAACTTATCTCCTCGGCCTTTCAAGCCACCCTAGCCATGCAGGCAAATATCAGCGTAGCTGTTGCCGGTCCCGATGGTGAACTGCTGGCCTTCTTGCGGATGGATGGCGCCAACGGTGCTTCTGTCACCATCAGCCAAAACAAAGCTTATACAGCAGCTCGCGATCGTTGCACTACCGAATCGTTAGGCGAAAAAATTCGTAAAAACGCCTACCCTATTGGCAATTGGGGCGACCCGAAGATTACAGGATTTGGTGGCGGATTGCCTATTGTTCAAAATGGCGAGGTCATCGGAGCTATTGGTGTCAGCGGACTGGAAGAGTCAGAAGATATTCAAGTGGCTCAAAAAGCCATCGACCTTGTTTTTGGAAACTAGTTTGTTTTCCCCATTCATTTAAAAATGGCTGTTTTTATGAGAAAAAAACAGCGCAAAATGTTTTATACTTTTCTTTACCTTTCCTTTTCGGGTAGAATTGTATTTTTGTAGCCTAAAAAAAAGCATTATGCAGATGGCTTCCTTAACCGGATTGATTAGAATTATCGTTATTTTTCTGGCTGTGTATTACGGGCTGCGGTTTATCATGCGCTTTTTGGCGCCTTATTTTATGCGGTATATGTCCAAAAAGTTCGAACAAAAAGTACGTGAACAATACAAACAAACCCAACAAAACCAATCAAAAACACCTCCGAAGCAAAAACCCAAAGATGACAAATTGGGCGAATACATAGATTACGAGGAGATTGACTAAACCATCAAACCCACTCATAATGACGCTAGCGATTCGAAAATTTATCCCACACCTGATTGTTTTGGCGTTCTTTACAGTAGCCGCCATGGTGTATTTCTATCCGGTGATGCAAGGAAAAGAAATCTACCAGAGTGATATCGTACAATATCGAGGCATGGCCAAATTGCAAAATGATTTTCGAGCAGAAAGTGGTGAAGAATCCTATTGGACAGACGCTGCTTTTGGTGGCATGCCCACTTATCAATTGGGTGCAAAATACCCGCATAATTATATCAAAAAACTCGACCTGGCGCTTCGTTTCCTGCCGCGTCCGGCAGATTATCTGTTTTTGTATTTTGCAGGACTCTACGCGCTCTTGCTCGTTATGAAAATCGATTATAAAATTGCGGTGTTGGGCGCGCTGGCATTTGGTTTTTCTACTTATCTGATCATCATACTCGGCGTAGGGCACAATGCCAAAGCGCACGCCATAGGCTATATGCCTCTTTTTCTGGCAGGTGTTTTATGGTTGCTACGCAAGCCTGGTTTACCGTCCTTTTTACTGACAACTATCGCGATGGGGCTCGAACTCAATGCCAACCATTTCCAAATGACTTATTACTTGGGCATACTCACTGCAATAATCTTGCTCTTCTATGCCTTACAAGCTCTCAAAGACAAAAGATTACCCACTTTCCTGAAAACTGTCGGGTTGCTGGTTATTGCCGTCGTATTGGCACTTGGCCTCAACGCAACCAACCTGATGGCTACCGGCGAATACACTGCTTTTAGTACCCGTGGCACTTCCACCTTAAACATCAATCCGGACGGAACACCCAAAGAAAACACAAGCGGACTCGACAAATCTTACATCACCGAATACAGCTATGGCATTGGGGAAACTTTAAATCTGCTCATTCCCCGACTTTACGGCGGAAGCAATTCAGAAAACCTTGGCAAAGAATCTGCTCTTTACGATTACCTTCGCAAACAAGGTGCCACCAACGCCCAAGCCACTTCATTCGCTGAAAGCGCACCCACCTATTGGGGCAATCAACCCATAGTTGCAGCTCCGGCCTATTTGGGTGTCGTGGTTATTTTTCTGTTAATTGTCGGTTTTATGCTCTCCAAAGGCGCCCTGAAAAAAGGTTTTGCCGCCGCCATGATACTTTCGCTACTACTTTCTTGGGGTAAAAACTTTCCGCTGCTGACAGATTTTTTCATTGATTATATACCGCTTTACGATAAATTTCGTGCCGTTTCATCCATACAGGTCATTGTCGAACTTTGTGCTCCTGTCATGGCCGCTTGGGGCTTGTATCTGTTTCTACAAAAAGAACAAAATGTATCCGAACGCAAAAAATCAATCATTTATGCCTTGGGAATAAGCGGCGGTTTGAGCCTACTCATTATCTTGTTCAAAAACAGCCTGTTTGATTTTTCCGGTATCAACGATGGTTACTATGCCTCACAGCTCGGCCCCGGATTTATCGATGCGCTCGAAACTGACCGAGCAACGTTGGCCAGCGCAGACGCCTTACGCAGCTTTCTGCTCGTGCTATTGACTTCCGGTTTGCTTTGGGGTTATTTTCAAGAAAAAATAAACCGCCAAGTGGTCTTGATAGGCATTGGACTGTTGGTTGTTTTTGACCTAGCCGGCATAGCCAAAAGATATGTAAACGCAGATAGCTTTGTCGATTCCAAACAACTTGAGCAAGCCTTTTTGCCCACAGAAGCGGACAAACGCATACTGGAAGACAACCGGCATTTTAGGGTTTTGGACCTCACAAGCAGTCCGTTCAACAGTGCACGTGCATCCTATTTTCACAAATCTATAGGGGGTTATCACGCAGCTAAACCCGCGCGCATGCAGGATCTGTACGACTTCTATATTTCACGAAACAAATTAGAGATTCTCAATATGCTGAATGTCAAATACATCATTCAAAATAGTGAAGAAGGCAACCCCATTCCGGGTATCAATCCAGATGCCAACGGTGCGGTTTGGTGGGTAGATGAAGTACGGTTTTCACGAGATGAAAATGAAGAAATTTTAGCGCTCGACAGCGTCGATACCAAAACCACTGCCATCGTCCATAAAGCTTTTGCCAATATGATTGACACGACGTTATTGTCTAAAGATTCAACCGATGTGATTCGCATCAAAACCTATCAACCCAACCATCTTTCTTATTCATACACATCAAAATCGCCGCGCGTGGCCGTTTTCTCTGAGGCTTATTACAATAAAGGTTGGCAAGCTTATGTGGACGGGAATCCCCAGCCTCATTTTCGGGCAAATTACATTTTGCGCGCTATGCAATTGCCCGCAGGAAAACACACCGTGGATTTTAAATTTGAGCCCGAAGTTATCGAGACCGGAAGTCAAATTGCCTTATTTAGCAGTTTGATTTTGGGCATTTTAACACTCGGAGCTACTTTTTTTTATATCAAAAAGAAAAAATAAATTGATTTTCAGCTTTTTATCTTCTCTATTTTATTTTTCAAAAAAGACAAGATTTAACTTGCAAGATTCAATTAAAAATTTATTTTTGCGGAAAAATTGATAACACCGAAACTATGTACTGGACTTTAGAATTGGCATCTTACCTGAGTGATGCGCCCTGGCCTGCCACCAAAGACGAACTGATTGATTATGCCATCAGAGCCGGTGCGCCTTTGGAGGTTGTTGAAAACCTTCAAGCCATTGAAGACGAAGGTGAAATTTATGAGTCTATCGAAGAAATCTGGTCAGATTATCCTACGGATGAAGATTACCTTTGGAACGAAGACGAATATTAGCCACAATTATAAAACAATCCTAAAAAGTCTCTTGTGAGGCTTTTTTTTTGTTTAATTTTGAACCCGCTCAACATATTAAGCAATGAATGTACTAAACAGCATATTAAAAGTTTTTGTAGGTGACAAATCCGCAAAAGACATCAAAGAAGTTTTACCCCTAGTCAAAGCCATCAACGAAGCAGAAAAATCTCTCGGGAAACTAACCCACGATGAACTCCGCCAAAAAACGGCTGATTTTAAAGCGAAAATAAAGCTTGCTATACAAGACCAAGAAGCCGAGATAGAGAAAATCCGAAAAGAGGCAGAAGAAAACCTCAACATAGACGAAAAAGAAGCGCATTATCAGCAAATAGATAACCTACAAGAAGAAATATATAAAACTACCCAAAAAGTATTGGACGACATCTTGCCCGAAGCTTTTGCCGTAGTGCGTGAAACTGCGCGTAGGTTTAAAGAAAACGAAACGCTTACAGTTACCGCACAAGAAACAGACCGCACGTTTTCTGCCACCAAATCCTATGTAAAGCTTGATGGCGACAAGGCCATTTGGCAAAATTCGTGGGACGCCGCAGGAAAACCCATCACTTGGGATATGATTCACTACGACGTGCAGCTCATCGGCGGTATTGCCATGCACAAAGGAAAAATTGCGGAGATGCAAACCGGTGAAGGAAAAACCTTGGTGGCCACGCTGCCGGTTTACCTGAACGCGCTCACCGGAAACGGCGTACATTTGGTTACCGTAAATGACTATTTGGCCAAAAGAGATAGTGCATGGATGGCACCTATTTTTGAGTTTCACGGATTGCGTGTCGATTGCATCGACTATTATCAGCCACATGCTCCCGAACGCAGAAATGCCTACAATGCCGATATCACTTACGGTACAAACAATGAATTTGGCTTTGACTACCTGCGCGATAATATGTCGCATGCACCCGAAGATTTGGTACAACGCAAACACAACTATGCCATTGTAGATGAAGTAGATTCTGTATTGGTCGATGATGCCAGAACGCCACTCATCATCTCCGGACCGGTTCCTGAAGGCGATCGGCACGAATTTATCGAACTCAAGCCTAAGGTCGCCAATTTGGTAAATTTGCAGAGACAACACCTCACAGGCGTGCTAGCCGAGGCGCGAAAACTCATCAAAGAAGGCAACACTAAAGAGGGTGGATTTTTGTTGCTCAGAGTCTTTAGAGGGCTTCCAAAAAACAAGGCACTCATCAAGTTTTTAAGTGAAGAAGGCATCAGGCAATTGCTTCAAAAAACCGAAAACCATTACATGCAAGACAACAACCGCGAAATGCCTTTGGTAGATGCGGAATTGTATTTCGTAATTGATGAAAAAAACAACCAAGTAGAACTGACAGACAAAGGCATAGCATACTTGTCTGAGGAAGACGACAAAAACTTTTTTGTACTGCCTGAAATCGGTACTGAAATAGCCAAAATTGAAAATCAAGACATTCCGATAGAAGAAAAAAGCAAACAAAAAGACGAACTTTTTAGAGATTTTAACATCAAAAGCGAGCGCATACACACCCTCAATCAATTGTTTAAAGCCTACACACTTTTTGAAAAAGACGTGGAATATGTAGTGATAGACAACAAAGTGCTGATTGTAGATGAACAAACCGGACGTATCATGGACGGCCGACGCTACAGCGATGGATTGCACCAAGCCATCGAGGCCAAAGAAAACGTAAAAGTAGAAGCGGCCACGCAAACCTTTGCCACCGTTACTTTGCAGAACTATTTCCGCATGTACAAAAAACTTTCGGGTATGACAGGTACTGCTGTGACCGAAGCCGGAGAACTCTGGGAAATTTACAAGTTGGATGTCATGGAAATCCCCACCAACAAACCCGTGATTCGGAAAGACGAAAACGACAAAGTGTATAAAACCAAACGAGAAAAATACAATGCCGTCATTGAAGAAGTCACAGCGCTGTCTCAAGCCGGCCGACCCGTTTTGATTGGTACCACTTCGGTAGAAGTTTCTGAGTTGTTGAGCCGCATGCTCAAAATCAGAAATGTACCACACAACGTATTGAATGCCAAACTGCACAAAAAAGAAGCAGAAATCGTGGCCGAAGCAGGCAAAAAAGGTATCGTGACCATAGCGACCAACATGGCAGGTAGAGGAACAGACATCAAGCTGTCCGAAGAAGTAAAAGCTGCCGGAGGTTTGGCCATTATTGGTACCGAAAGACACGACTCCCGTAGGGTTGACAGGCAGCTGCGCGGTAGGGCAGGACGACAAGGCGACCCGGGAAGTTCGCAGTTCTATGTTTCACTCGAAGACGATTTGATGCGCTTGTTTGGCAGCGACAGAATTGCCAAACTCATGGATCGTATGGGTCACCAAGAAGGCGATTTGATTCAACATGGCATGATTTCAAAATCCATTGAACGCGCTCAGAAAAAGGTGGAAGAAAACAACTTTGGCATACGAAAAAGATTACTCGAATACGACGATGTGATGAACGCACAGCGCGAGGTTATTTACAAAAGAAGGTATCACGCCTTGTTTGGCGACCGACTTGCTTTGGACATCGCCAATATGATTTACGACACCTCAGAAATTCTTGTTGAAAACAACAAAATATCTGGTGACTATAAAAACTTCGAATACGAACTCTACAAGTATTTTTCACTTGAGGTGCCTGTAAGCGCAAAAGCGTTTGAAAGCATGGACACCACTTCGCTGACGGCCAAAGTTTACGTAGCCGCCGACGCACATTACCGTGAAAAAATGCAAAGAAGTGCCGATACTGCCTTTGCTGTCATCAAAAACATATACGAGAACAACGCTCAGAAATTTGAGCGAATTGTCGTCCCCTTCAGCGATGGTATTAAAACATTGCAAGTGGTGACCAACCTGGAAAAAGCATACCAGTCCAAAGGGAAGCAGCTCGTGCAGGATTTTGAAAAAAACATTACCCTTGCCATCATAGACGAAGCATGGAAAACACACCTGCGCAAAATGGACGAACTGAAGCAATCCGTTCAATTGGCTGTTCACGAACAAAAAGATCCTTTGCTTATCTATAAATTTGAAGCCTTCGAACTTTTCAAAAGCACCATAGAGCAAATCAACAAAGACGTGATTTCATTCCTCTTCAAAGGCGAGCTACCCACACAAAACCCGCAAGCCATAGCCGAAGCACGTACCAGAAAAGCACCTGCACCCAAGGTAAATGTCAGTAAAGAAGAAGTGCTCAATATGGCCGAACGCGCAGCGCAATCCAAAGAAGCCGCAGGGAACACACAAGCCAGACAAACCGTGGAAACCATAGTTCGAGACCGACCCAAAATAGGACGCAACGATCGGGTTAGCATCAAAAACGTACTCAGCGGGGAGAACAAAGTCTTAAAATACAAACAAGCCGAAACCCTACTCAACAAAGGCGAATGGGTTTTGGTGGACGAAAATTGATCAACAGATGCCACTGAAAAAATTTGACATAGCCGTACTGCAACTCAACCTGTTTGACAGCCCCGAAAACAACCTGAAAAATGCAGTTTCTTGGGTTGAAAAAGCGGCAAAAATGGGTGCACAAGTCATTTGTTTACCCGAGTTGTACTCGGCACATTATTTCTGTCAGAGCGAAGATGTCGCGAATTTTGCATATGCCGAACCCTTAGGCGGTGTTTCGTTTCAAGCTTTTAGCCAATTGGCCAAAAAACTGAAAGTGGTGATAGAAGTGCCTTTTTTTGAAAGAAGAACAGCCGGCATTTATCACAACAGTGCCTACATCATTGATGCAGATGGCTCACAAGCCGGTTTATACAGAAAAATGCATATTCCGGACGACCCCTTGTTCTACGAAAAATTTTATTTTACGCCCGGAGATATCGGATTCAAGGCTTTTGACACCCAATTTGGACGGGTAGGCACGCTCATCTGCTGGGACCAGTGGTATCCGGAGGGTGCCAGGCTCACGGCGCTCCAAGGTGCACAAGTCCTTTTCTACCCTACCGCCATCGGTTGGCATCCAAAAGAAAAAGCCGAATTTGGCACCAAACAACAAGAAGCCTGGACAACGGTCATGCGTGGTCATGCAGTGGCAAACGGTCTTTACGTAGCCGCAGCCAATCGTATCGGTCTGGAAAAACCACTCGAAAATACCGATGGTATTGAATTTTGGGGTTCTTCGTTTATCGTAGGCCCACAAGGTGAATTTCTGGCACAAGCTTCTGAGGACAAAGAAGAAATCTTGATGGCTACAGTAGATCCTACTTTGATAGAAGATGTGCGTCAAAATTGGCCTTTCTTTCGCGACAGACGTATAGATGCTTACGCAGAAATCACCAAACGCGCCATAGACTGAAATATGCAAACCCGAAGAAGACTTCCTGCCGAATGGGAACCTCACGAAGCCATTTTGCTCGGATTTCCACATAATTCGAGAGACTGGCCCGGAAAATTTGAGGCTGCTCAGTGGGCATTTGTAGATTTTATCAAAAAAATCACCACCTTCGAAAAGCTGTATTTGTTTGTTAAAAATACAGTACACAAAAACAATGCGCTGGCAATGCTAACCAAAAACCACGTAGATGTCTCTCAAATCCAATTTATTGAGCAAGACACCAACAGAGGTTGGATGCGCGATTGTGGCCCTGTCATCGTTTATGACCAGGATGACAAACGCGAAGTGTTGCAATTCAATTTTAACGCTTGGGCAAAATACACCAATTTTCGCAAGGACAGGAATGTCCCCGAAAAAACGGCCGCATTTATGCAGCTGCCCCTCACCAAAACGCTTTTCAAAAACAAACACGTTGTTTTGGAAGGCGGTGCGATAGATGGCAATGGAAATGGCGTATTGTTGACAACAGAAGAATGTCTTTTAGATCCCGATACTCAGATTCGCAACAAAGGTTTTGAAAAATCGGATTACGAAGCTCTTTTTTTGGAATATTTTGGCGTGGAACAAGTAATCTGGCTTAAAAAAGGCATCGTTGGCGATGACACACACGGCCATGTGGACGACATCAGTAGGTTTGTCAATGAAAATACCGTGATCACATGTGTCGAATCTAACCCGAAAGATGAAAACTATACATTGCTGCAAGAAAACCTATCTATTCTTCGGCAAACACGTCTCAACAATGGAAAAGTACTGCAAATTGTGGAATTGCCCATGCCACATCCTGTATATTTTGACGGCATGAGGCTTCCGGCAAGCTATGCCAATTTTCTGATTTTAAACCAAGCTGTGTTGGTGCCTACTTTTAACGATGCCAACGATGCCAAAGCAATTCAAATTATCCAAGATTGTTTTCCAAAGCGAACCGTTATCGGTATTCACGCCCTCGATTTGGTTTGGGGCCTAGGCACTTTGCATTGCTTGAGCCATGAGTTGCCTGCCAAAAAAAGCTAAGGAGATTTGATTGGTTTGAAAAAGATGATGATTTCAGATATCAGCTGTTGGTGTGTTTTTTTCAAAATCGTGCTTTGACCGCGTACAAAAATTCAAAGCCATATATTTAATTTGTCGGTTTGAAAAATTCCTTTACTGGCATTTCGTACCTTTGTAGCCAGTCGAATTCGACGTATATAAAACCTATCCGTTTTAGCAGACAACAAAAAGCCTAATGCAACTTCGACGTATCTCCATTAGTCATTGCAACGGGTGATTTGGAATTCCCTACAATATTCGTAGATCAAGGTAAAGACATTAGGTTTCATTTTGAAATTTTATTACCCTAAATTTGGGCTTACAAAAACCCATAAAACGCTATTAAAACCAAAGTATGCCCACTCAAAAAAAAACCTTCACTGTCTTAAAAATGACCTGTGCCTCCTGTGCCGTAAGCGTAGAAAGCATGATAAAAGCACAACAGGGTGTTGAGGATGCGGCGGTAAACTTTGCCACCGAATCTGTGAGCGTAACTTACAATCCTGAAAACGCTAAACTGTCAGACTTGAAAAAGGCTGTCCAATCTATTGGCTATGATTTGGTAATTGAAACACCTCATGAAAAACAAAAAACTGCTGAAGAAAGACAACAAGAGAAGTTTAACACGCTTAAGAAAAGGACAATAGGCTCGGCCATCTTTTCGATTCCCGTTTTCATCATCTCTATGTTTTTCGATGAAATGCCTTTTGCCGCTTGGATCAGTTGGATTTTAGCCACGCCCGTACTGTTTTATTTTGGTCGTGATTTTTTTGCAAATGCGTGGAAACAAGCCAAACATGGTAAAGCCAATATGGACACCCTTGTTGCGGTGGGAACCGGCACCGCCTATGCTTTTAGTGTTTTCAACACGATATACCCGTCTTATTGGTCAGCCCAAAATTTGGAAGCCCATGTGTATTTTGAAGCCGCTTCTGTCATCATCACATTTATATTGCTCGGCAAACTCATGGAAGAAAAAGCCAAGGGAAACACCTCGGCTGCGCTAAAGAAGCTCATGGGTTTACAACCCAACACCGTTAGTATAGTGCGGGAAGACGGCAACACCGAAACGGTATTGATTGATGCCGTGCAGAAGGGCGACATACTGCAAGTGAAACCCGGTGAAAAAATTCCGGTAGATGGAATATTGACAGAAGGTAACTCTTACGTCGATGAGAGCATGCTCAGTGGCGAACCAATTCCTGTTCTCAAAACAAAGGGTGATCACCTTTTTTCCGGAACCTTAAATCAGAAAGGCAGCTTTCGTTTCGAAGCATCAAAAGTAGGTGGCGAAACCTTGCTCGCTCAAATTATCAAAACCGTTGAAGACGCGCAAGGCAGCAAAGCGCCTGTGCAGAAACTGGTCGATAAAATTGCCGGTGTTTTTGTGCCTGTTGTCATTCTGATAGCTATGCTATCATTTGTTTTTTGGTTTGTTTTTGGTGGTGCCAACGGATTTGCGCAAGGACTCTTGGCATTTGCCACAGTGTTGGTGATTGCTTGCCCGTGCGCTTTAGGCTTGGCTACACCCACGGCTGTAATGGTAGGCATCGGACGTGGTGCATCGCTTGGTATTCTCATCAAAGATGCTCAAAGTTTGGAAACCGCTCAAAAAATGGATGTTGTCGTACTCGATAAGACGGGCACTTTAACTGCCGGAAAACCTGAAGTTACGGCGATGCATCAGATCGATTCCGAAATAGATATCAGCGGCATTCTTGCCAGCATCGAACACCAATCCGAGCATCCTTTGGCAGAGGCCGTTGTGAGGCATCTAAAACCAAAAAACTATTTAAAAGTTTCCCATTTTGAGAGTGTAACCGGCAAAGGTGTAGTGGCAACTGTGGATGGGAAAATATATCGGGTGGGTAATGAAAAATTTTTGAGAGCAGTAAACATCACCCCCGATAAAACTTTTGTTTCGCTTTCGAACACATGGAAAGCAGCTGCCAAAACGGTTATTTGGTTTGCAGATGCCGACAAAATTTTGGCAGCTTTGGCCATTTCAGATACCGTAAAAGAGACGTCAAAAGAAGCCGTTTCCCTACTCAAGAAAATGGGTATTGAAACCTATATGCTAACAGGTGACCAGGCTTCTACTGCCAAAGCTATTGCAGCAGAAGTTGGTATCGATCATTTTGAAGCGGAAGTACTCCCTGAGGCAAAAAAAGACTTTATAGCGTCGCTTCAAAGAAAAGGCAAAATGGTAGGCATGGTTGGTGACGGCATCAACGACAGCGCAGCCTTGGCTCAAGCAAACGTGAGTATAGCCATGGGAAAAGGCAGCGACATTGCTATGGACGTGGCCAATATGACGATTATTTCATCGGATTTGATGAAAATTCCTGTCGCCATTGAACTCTCAAAAAAAACGGTACAAACCATTCGTCAAAATCTGTTTTGGGCCTTCTTCTACAACGTGGTTGGCATCCCCGTGGCGGCCGGCGTTTTGTATCCGTTTATAGGGTCTATGCTCAATCCGATGTTTGCCGGTGCAGCCATGGCATTGAGCAGTGTAAGTGTGGTGAGCAACAGCCTGCGCTTGCGCTACAAAAAAATTGAGGGCAACAAGACTGCTCTGAACCAAAAAGAAATCTCTATGAAATCTGAATTGTATTTTAAAACGAACATCAACTGTAGTGGTTGCGTACAAAAAGTGACCCCGGCATTAAACAGTATAGCAAATATCGATTTTTGGGAAGTAGATACGGAAAACCCCGATAAAATATTAAAAGTAAAAACCGATAGCGTAACGGCTGCTACAATAGAAGAAGTTGTGAGGGAAGCCGGTTTTAACATTAAAAAAACAGCTGCGCGCCCTTGAAATATTTAAAAAAGAAAAAGCACTTGACTTCTTGGTTATAAAAAGTCAAGAAAGTTTATATTTGTGACTTCGACTGAGTTAAACATGGAACAAAAACCACCATTTCCGCCATTTACCAAAGAAACTGCCATGCAGAAAATTCAGGCTGCGGAAGATGCTTGGAATACCAAAAATCCGGATTTGGTTTGTATGGCCTATACACTAGACACAGAATGGCGAAACCGCAACCAATTTATCAACGGAAGAGCAGCAGTAAAAGATTTTTTGACTGAGAAATGGAAAAAAGAATTGGGCTATCGTCTAAAAAAGACTTATTGGGCACACACAGAAAATAGAATAGCCGTTCGTTTTGAATATGAGTATCACAATGAAGACGGACAATGGTTTAGGGCTTACGGGAATGAAAACTGGGAATTTGATGAAAATGGTTTGATGAAAAAAAGATATGCAAGCATCAACGATGCCATCATTGAAGAAAAAGACAGACGCGTTTTTTGAATTTACAATCAATAGAAAAAGTAAAAAAGTTATGGGTTTTTTCAGTAACATTTTCGGCACGCCCCAAGAAGCCAATCCCAACCGTCAAGAAGTGCCTTGGATTGCGCTCACCAACACGTCACAATTGGATGAAATTGACAATGCATCTGTGTCTTATTCTGTGGTGATTTTTAAGCACAGCACCCGATGTGGTATCAGTAGATCTGTATTGCGCAGGTTTGAACAAGACTTTGACTTCTCTGAAGCGATGCCAAAATTCTATTTTTTGGATTTATTGGCACACCGCGATGTTTCTGAGGCGGTTGCGCAACGTTATCGGGCAATACATGAATCGCCTCAAATGTTGGTTATTCAGCAAGGAAAAGTAGTGTATAATGTATCGCATCACGACATTCAGGTTTCCGGTTTGAAACAGGTTATCTGAAAGTCGTCAGGTTTTTAATGTCACTGACAAGCCTGTCTTTGAGCATCTCTGTGGCATCGTATATCATTTGATTGTTGGTGGGAAAAGGAACAGGGCGGTTGTTAATCAGGTTCCAATGGTTGTTGTCTAGCACCCGTTTTTCACCTCGGTACTCGGCATAGACGTTTTCAAAATAGACTTCCCCCTCGGAGCGAAAATTACCAGTTGTTTGGCGGTTTTGCAGGTCAACAATATAGGTTTTTGCGCCAACATGAGCCGCTTTTGCTTGGTTGTGCTGGATAAATTCGCAACGCACAGTAACATATTTTTCCACCTGAATGGGTTTTCCCAAACTGTCTCTCACTACATTTCCATTTTTATCTACTAAATTTTTATACCCATCTGAGATTGATTTTTCTATGATGGTGCGATCTACCACATATTGTTCGGGTGTAACTTCCATGTGTTCGAGTTCAACATCTACCCGATAATCATATTTAAAATCCTGACGCATTTGGGTATCAAAAACAGTCCATTTTCGGTTCAAACGCTTCAGGTCTATTTCTTCGAGTTGATACATCAACTCACGTGGGGTAAACAAATGGGATGGGGTGCTAAAATTTATCCAGACAAAATTGGTGCCTTTAAACCGGGCTTCATCGAGCAAAGACCGCACATTTTTATAGTTTGGATTGATGCGATCCAAATAAGACAACTCATCAAAAGCCAAACGCGCGTTATTTTTGGTATCTGTCTTCAATAGATTTTCGGCTTTATCGAGCAGATAGACAGATGTTTTGTTGCGAAACTCGGCAATGGGCGCGGCGTAGTCGTTCATGACAAATTGCGAACCGGGAAGTGGCAAAAGTGGTCTTATTTTGTCTTGTCTGTTTTTGAGGTCGAGATAGGTTTCGAATATTTTGGAGTAATATTCCGGATTCTGTTGTTGGCTCAAATAATCTATTTGATCCAAATCGCGCTGGCTGGCTTTTTGAAAAGCATCGCCGAGCAGGGCCACAAAAGATTTATAGTTTTTAGGTTTCCCTTTTCTGAGTTGCTCCAAAGACCGCGCTATAGCGGTGTCATAATCGCCGTTCAAGAGTTGTTTTTCGGTTTGTTTGACCGGGTTGCAAGCAACTAAAAAGCTGAAAATCAACAAAAAGTGTATATATTTTATCATAAACTTATGGTTTTGTGTACCTCGAATGTAGAAGACCTTTGCAAATATAAAGCCAAAATAATGTTATTTGCCAATGCTGCTTTGTATCAATTTAGCTATTCATTTAGAAAAACTCTTGGTGGCGTTTTGCATTATTTTTCAAAACTGGTGTAAGCATATCGTTTTGTATTCCAAATCTGCTACAAGGCACATGCTTGAAAAGTTATGCGCATAAAAAAACGCCCAACCATCTTTAAATATGATTATTGAGCGTTTTATTTGTGGAGAAGATGGGATTCGAACCCACGACCTCTTGCATGCCATGCAAGCGCTCTAGCCAACTGAGCTACATCCCCATGCAGATTGAGCCTGCAAATTTAAAAGATTTCAGTTAAAAATAATGAATTCCTGTTTATTTTTTTGACAATTCTTCTAAAGAAGGATAATCTGTGTATCCTTTTTCGCCGGGCACATAAAAAGTAGCCTGGTCCCATGCTTGAAGCGGGGCATTTTTTTCAAATCGCACCGGCAAATCGGGGTTAGAAATAAACAGTTTGCCATAAGCCACCAAATCTGCCAAATTCTCTTCCAAAACGCGGTTGCCGCTTTCTTGGTCAAAATTGTTGTTGATCATTAGAGTGCCCTTGTAGAGCGGCCTGAAATGCTTCGCAATTTCACTGACCAAAAACGGTACTTTGCTCACATCTGTAAAAGGTTCGGATAGATGCAAATAGGCCAAATCAAAATGGTTGAGGTTTTTCACTATGTATTCAAAAGTAGGAATGGTCTCTTCGTCTGCTTGCATACCAAAAGCACCGTGCAAAGAAGGATTTAGGCGCACACCAATCCTGTTTTCCGGATACACTTTTTTGATTTCGTCAATCACCTCAAACAAAATACGCGCCCTATTTTCGATGCTGCCACCATAGAGATCTGTACGCTTGTTCGTGTGTTTGTTAAAAAACTGGTGAAAGAGATAGCCGTTCGAAGCGTGAATTTCAACCCCGTCAAAACCGGCGGCTTTGCTGTTTTCAGCCGCTTGTTTGAACTCTTGTATGGTTTGTCTGACTTCTGCTGTAGTCATTGGTTTGGGTGCCACGGTGTCTTTAAATCCTTCAGGGGTGTATGATTTTTCATTGGGATTTACATCACTTGCAGACCAAGGTTTTTCGCCGTTGTGAAAATCGGGATGCGACATGCTTCCACAATGCCAGAGTTGAATAAAAATTTTTCCCTCTGCTGCGTGAACAGTATTCACCACTTTTTTCCATCCTTCCACTTGTTCCTGCGAAAAAATACCGGGTGTGCAGATATACCCAATAGCGCGTTTGGACACGGGCGACCCTTCGGAAATAATCAGTCCGGCAGTACTGCGTTGTTCGTAGTACAATTGGTGCATTTGGGTAGGTTTGAGTGCTTCATTGTCTGCCCGCGAACGGGTCATGGGTGCCATGACGACACGGTTTTTGAGTTGCAAATCCCCCATTTTATAGGGTTGTAAAAGTTTTTGTGATGATGACATAATTATAATATTTGTATATACAAAAGTAGTAGATACAATCAAAAAATGGTGTTAAGAAAATGAGAATGTTTTATAAAACGTCGGGGATTGGTTTTAAAAACAAAATACCATCTCGTTTTGAGATGGTATTTATTGGTGGGCAATGAGGGGTTCGAACCCCCGACCCCCTCGGTGTAAACGAGGTGCTCTGAACCAGCTGAGCTAATTGCCCCCTGCAAATGCGGATGCAAATATAATTGAGTTTTTGATGTCCGCAAACTATTTTTCTAAAAAAATCGAAATTTACATCAAATCATTTTGGACATAATCAAAACTTTGTTTGATACTCTGATACGGATCCATGTCAAAATTCTCTTGTTCAACGATGTAGTGTTTAATACCCGACAATTCTCCGTTTGCAAAAATCTCTTTAAAATTGATGGTACCACTGCCAATTTCGGTGTTTTTGGTGTTATCTGCTTTGTGCATGTCTTTGACATGCCAATAGGTAAATCTGCCGGGATAATCTGTAAACATCTTTACAGGATCATGCCCTGCCCTGACGACCCAATAAATATCCATTTCAAAATCTACCAAATCGGTTTCTGTGTTTTGTATCAACATATCCATGATGGTTTTACCGTCTATGGATTCAAACTCAAAATCGTGGTTGTGATAAGCCAACTTCATGCCTGCGGATTTGCACAACTCCCCCGCCCTGTTCATTTTTTCTGCCAAAGGCACAAAGACTTCTTTGGTGCGCATTTCGGGTGGCAACCAAGGTATGATGATGTGTTCGTGGTTCATGGTTTTACCCACTTCTATGAGCGATTTAAAATCCTCCACCGTGCCTTCGGGTTTTAAAAAATCCATAGGCATATAATGGCCGCTTGGCGAATAAAGACCGTGGTCGTCTAAAAGTTTTTTAAATTCTGATACCGTTTGTCCAAAGTATTTACCTTCATTATAACCAAAGGTTTCTAACTCTGTGTAGCCGGCCTCAGCAATTTTTTGAATTACCGCAGACACACCGCCTTTGAGTTCTTCTCTAAGTGTGTAAAGCTGAATACCAATCGGTTTCACTTTAGCTTTCGTATCTGAGCAAAAGGCCAATGAGGGTGCAACCGCTAAACCTGTTGCTAGCATTCCTGTTTGTTTGATAAAGTTTCTTCTTTGTTTCATCTGTTTATGTTATTTATTGTTATCGGTCAGATGGAACACCCTAATTCATCATGCTTCTGTGTGCAAAATTTTTACATGGGTGTTTCATCTGTTTATGTTATTTATTGTTATCGGTCAGATGGAACACCCTAATTCATCATGCTTCTGTGTGCAAAATTTTTACATGGGTGTTTCATCTGTTTATTTTTATTGTTTTTCCAAGGTAAGATGGAACAACCCAAATGATCATGCGACTGTGTGCAAAACTTTTACATGGGCGTTTCATGGTTTAAATATTAAGTAGTGTGTCCTTTCAATGGTAAATATAGGGATTTATATGAATGAGGTTTAACAGTTTGCTGATTTTTTATGTTGGAGGTACATCCATTATCGAAACCAGCGATTGTAAAAAAGCGATTTCTTCTCGTGATGCTTTTATCGATGAAAAACGAAAATTGTTTCTTGGAAATCCTGAACCATTCCTTTCTGGCACAAAAATAATTTCAGAAGGATACAGTTCACTTTCAAATTTAGAATGGAGTTCTTTTTGTGATGCAAAATCCACCTCATGCAATACAATTACGATTTGAATAGCCGCATCTTCTGAAAACATTCGGATCTTTTGTTCCAACGAAAGCTCTTTTTCATCAAAAAAAGTAACCAATACCTGTCTGCCATTTTCTGTGGCCTCACGCTCCACCTGAACCAACAAACCCATGTGTCGTTCATTTGGGAATTTAGGCATAACAACACCTAGGGTGTTCCAATTTCCTCTTTTTAAATTGAGCGCCAAGCGGCTGGGTTTATAATTGTGAAGTTTGGCTAGTTTTTGAACTTTGCGTTTTGTTTTATCACTAATCTCAGAACTGTTTGAGAGTGCCTTGGATACCGTAGAAATAGACACATCCGAGAGCGCAGCCAATTTTTTTATATTAAAATCTCTTCCCATAACAAGGTTATAAAATACCATTTAATGTTTGCTGTCTTCAAAAAATGAATTTTGAAGCGGAAGCGACTTGCTGTCAGATTTGACCGTTTTGATGGCTTTGACCAGGGTTTCTATCTGGTGTTCTGTGATGAGTTTGCCAAAAGCAGCCGTGGCGGTCTCTGCCTGACCTGCATAGTGATTGGGGAAGCTGGCATACCACCAAATACCGGTGTATAAATTTGGTAGGTTTAATCGGTTTTGATTTTTTCCGGATTCTTGTGTGGCTCTGTCGAGCTTTACCAGTTCAGGCCGAAGGTACAAAAGACTGGAGGTTTCTCTCTCGCCGCCGTGCATGTCATAGGAAGCGTCCGATTTTCTGGATGCAGCCATTTCTTTGGCAAAAGCATCATCGGTTTGTGGGTCGTAAAAATACACCACATAACCCCTGTTTTTCTCTAGTTGAGATTGTGCAAAATAGCGCAATAGGTTCGGGTTACCGCCGTGACCGTTCACGATGATGATTTTTTCGAAGCCGTTTCGATGCATTTCGTCGCAGGTAGCTTGCAACATTTCCCAAACGAGCTTGGGTGGTAAGGAAAAAGTACCCGGTTGGTGTTTGGCTTCATAAATCTGACCGTAAAAATAATCGGGAAACACCACGGCATATTCTTGGCGCGCAGCGCGAAGCGACCATTCTCTGGCGTGAATTAGGTCTGAACCCAAAGGGGCGTGCATGCCGTGTTTTTCGAGTATGCCAATAGGCAAAATGATGGTTCTGTTCGATTTTTCCAATGCTTCTGCCCAATCGCTCGCCGTGAGTTCGTCCCAACGAACCGGTAATTCCTGTGCAAAAATGGGGCTAATTAGCAACAGAATTAAGATAGATAAAAAGGCTTTCATGATGTTTGTTTTGATAAAAAAAGGGGCAGTAGGGAAAATACTGCCCCCTTTCGGGTCTAAGGTTGGTGGTTAAATTAGAATCCGGGGTTTTGCTGAAGTGCTCCCTGCGCAACATTGATTTCTGAATTTGGTATAGGGAATCGTTCGGCAAATGGTTGGAACGTGGCTCCGGCCAATTCTGGTTGGCGGGTTGCTTCTACAGCTACATAGTCGTTGAGTACCTGAGAAGCTCTTCCTTGCCTTACCAATTCAAAAAAGCGGTGGCCTTCGAGCGCCATTTCCAGTCTTTGCTCAAAGTAAACCGCTCTTTCGGCAAATGTTTGATTTGGGAATGAGGTATATTCACCAATCACATAATTGGCCGCAGGATCGCCATCACTATCTCTGACATAGCCGGCAGGATTTGCCGCTCTGGCTCTCACTCTGTTTACCAATTGTAAAGCCGTATTCAAATCGTTCTCATCGGCGGCTATTTCAGCTCTCCAAAGCAATACCTCGGCAAAGCGAATTATATTGGTTTGTATGGGGTTCACACTAGATGTCCAAGTATTGGTTGCTGCAAATCCGGCTTCTTGTTGCGCTTTGAAATGCACGAATTTTTTTCCAACAAAAGTGCCAGTAGAGGGATCGCGTATCCACGGACTACCCGGAAAGTCGCCCCAATCGTGGAAAGGTATGCCTCTTCGACCTACCGTCCAATCGAGACGTGGATCTAGGTTGCCTTGGAAAGGCGTAAACGGATCGTTAGGACCCAAGCCCTTATCTGAAGTAACTATGGGTGCATTATTAAACGTGTCGAACATGGGCAAGCCGTTTGCATCGGTTTTAAATGCATTCACAAGGTTTTGAGATGGCAAAAAGAAACCGCAACAGCCACCTCCTACAGGGCTGGTATTTGGGAAATTGAGTACATCGCCCCAGTTACCGTTAAAACTCTCGTTGCTGGCATCATTTACACTGTATTGCACGGCAAAAACCGTTTCAATATTGTCATTTGTCTCGAGGTTGAAATTGTCGTGAAAATTGGGTGCCAAGTCAAAAGGACCATTGTCTATCACGTCATTTAACAAGGGTTTAGCGGCTGAAAATTCATTCTGAAACATATGTGCTTTGGCCAAATAGGCTTTGGCAGCCCATGAGGTAGCACCACCAAATCTGAGGGGATTGGGTGGCAAGTTAGCAGCCGCAAACTGGAATTCGCTTTCAATAAAGCCCCATGAATCATTGCCTACATTACTAGGCACCTCTTCAATAGGCGTGTTTTCATCTACGATGGGTATATTGTCCCAAATCTTTTTCGCTTCAAAATGGTAGTGACCTCTCAAAAAGCGAAGTTCAGCCAAAACAACGTTGAGTTCTTCTTGTGTTATTTGCCCTTGGTCAAAGCTTCGGTTAGCTGTGTTGATGGCAAAGTTGCATCGGGCTACACCTTCAAAGACCGCGCGCCATTTGAGGCGAACACTTTCTCCTTGAGAAAAAGCAGTCCAACGTTGTATGGCAGCAATTTCTTGCTGGTCACCCGGATCACTGCCCTTGTAGGCGGCATCTGAGGCCACTTCACCATAAATCCAGTTAGACGCTGCGGAAAACCACGGGTTTCCGTTGTCCACGTTGCCGTCAAGTATACCATAGGCCGATACCACAAGCGACTCTACAAACGAACGTGTAGGTGTCACTGCATCTCCATCTATGGCTCCTTCCAGAGGAATTTCTACATCTTGGGTACATCCTATCGTGAGGACAATACTCAAACAAGTTACATATTTAATCAAATTTTTCATAGAAATAGTTTTTAAAATGAAATATCAATACCCAATATAGCCGATCTGGTAATGGGATATGCTCCGGCATCTACACCTAGTGTTAAGTTTGCATTGTTGGCACCTGAAAAATCTACCAAGCTAACCTCAGGATCTAATCCGGAATAGCCTGTGATGGTTATCAGGTTGATGCCTTGTGCATAAATCCTTACTTTTTGTAAACCGATGTTGAGTCCGTTGGTCCACTTTTCGGGTAGGGTATAGCCCAGTTGTATGTTTTTCATACGGGCATAGGATCCGTCTTCTATAAAGTAGGAAGATTGAAAAGATTCGTTGTTGATGATACCCGGATCATTGGTAACTGCGGGCAAGCCGTTTTCGGTAACAAATTTCACACTCTTTCCACCGGGGAAGGTGTTGAAGTCTGTAAAAAACCTGAGGAAGTTATAGATATCATTTCCTACAGAACCTTGCCAAAGCATGGCAAAATCAAAATTTTTCCAACTGCCGTTAAAATTTAAACCAAAAGTGAAATTGGGATGCGGATTGCCAATGAAGGTTTGGTCGTTATTATCAGACACGCCGTCGTTATTGACATCTGCAAATTGCATACGGCCATCTGCGCCAATACCTGTGAACTTTTTCCCGAAGAAGGAAGCCAAAGGCTGTCCTGCTTGTGTTCTGTTTGGACGTTGGGTTCTGAACTGTGCACCTTCAATATTGTCACTTAAATTGGTTGGATCAAGGAAATCGACCGTGTTGTCATAATGGGATAAATTACCATTGATGCTATATTTAAAACCGCCGGTAGTTTGATTGGAATAACCTAAGGATATATCAAAACCTCGGTTGGTCATTTGACCCAAGTTTTTGGTAATCACGTTGTTTTGACCGGCTGTAGTGGTAGGAATTACATCTTGAAGGAGTACGTCTTCGGTTTCTGAATCGTAGTATTCAAAATCGAGGGTGAAATTATCTAGAAACCTGGCACTAAAACCTACATTGTAAGTAGTAGTGGTTTCCCATTTCAAGCCTTGGTTTCCTCTTGCCAACAAGCCGTTTCCTACAGTAATGCCCGTAGGACCTGAAGGAAGAGAGTTGAAGTTAAGTCCGGGACCAACTAAATTGGCAATGGCCGTGCCGGGTATGTTGCCGTCGTTTCCAATTTCTCCCCATCCGGCCTTGATCATCAAATCGTTAATAATCTTACTGTCTTTCAGAAAGTTTTCGCCTGAAGCTCTCCATCCTAAACTTACTGCAGGGAAATAGTCTGAACGGTTATCACCCGAAAATTTAGATGATGAATCATACCTCAATGTAAATGAAGCTAGGTATTTATCGTCATACTTATAATCGGCCTTACCAAAAACTGACCAATAAGAGGTTTTTAATTTGGTTCCCGAATTGTTGATGTTGGTTTGGCCTAAATTCAGCACTCTAGAATTAATATCATTACTCAAAAATCGACTTCTGTTGGCAGTCGTCACTTGAAAGTTTCTTTTGTTAAACTCAGTTCCGAAGAGTCCTTCAAAACGGTGTTTTCCAATTTCAATGAAATAATTCGCCGTATTATACCAAGTGAATACCCTTTCAAAAGTGTTGGTTTCAACCAAAGTAGCGTCAACAATATCCACCTCACCTTCAAAAGATGGCTCGGTAAAGGCAGAGGCGTTAAAAGAAACCAAATCTACACCCAAATTGGTTCTGATTTTGAGGTTTTTGATAGGCTCTACTTCTGCATAGGCATTTCCAAAAGCTCTAAAAGTTAGGTCGTGGTTGTCTTTGTCTCTGAAACGGGTGGCTATGGGGTTGTCTCCATTTCCCAAGCCTCCAATACCGGATCCTGCAAAGTTACCCCCTACATCTCGAACAGGAATGAGTGGATTTATCCTTACTAAAGCAGCAACTGATTGCTCCACATCTTGATTGGCCAAACCAATTCGGTCAGAATAAGATATAGTGATGTTTTCACCAATCCTAAATTTATCTGTTACGTCAAAATTGGAATTGGCCCTGATGGTGTAACGCTCAAAATCTGTAAACGCGGCTACGCCGTTTTGTTCCAACGCGCTCAAGGACATAAAAAAGTCTGAGTTCTCACTACCACCTGAAACAGAAAAATTGTATTGGCGGCTGGTGGTGTTGTTAAAAAACTCATCAAACCAGTCAGTTCCGTTAGGATTGGCACGTGTTATAGGGTTGCTAATTAAGTCGTAAGTACTTTCATCCACTCCGGAAGAAACACCCTGTGGAAAAATATACACAGGTATAACTGGTTGAGATCCGTTTCCAAATTGAGGATGGTTTGGTGTATTTCCGGTGTCGTTAACCGAAGCCCTCCAAATGGCATCAGCCAATTGTTGTGGAGTTGCTAAATCGGGAAATCGGTTACTAGGCACATAATCTAAGCTCACCCGGGCATTACCGCTAAAGCTGACTTTCTGATTTCGCTTTCCGGATTTGGTGGTGATTAAAACCACACCATTCGCAGCACGGTTTCCGTATATGGAAGCGGAAGAAGCGTCTTTCAAAATCTGTATGGAAGCAATATCATTAGGATTGATATCGTTTAAGCCCAAATCGGTAGGGGTGCCGTCGATGATAAAGAGCGGGTCGTTACCGTTAATGGTACCAAAACCGCGAATACGGATAGCAGCACTACCACCCGGGCCACCTTCTACGCCAACGGTTACACCGGAGGCTTGCCCTTGCAGGGCTTGCTCAAGCGTTTGAGGCGAAGTAGCCAATAAATCTTCCGATTTTATAACAGATACTGAGCCCGTAATGTCGCGGGTAGATTGTGTGGTATAACCCGTTACCACCACTTCGGCCAATGCTTCTGCCGAAGGCAGTAGTGTTACATTGATAACCGTTTGATTGCCAACAGTAATGGTTTGGGTGGACAATCCTACAAAAGAGAAAGACAGTTGCTCAGTTGGGGATACTTCAATGGTGTATTTTCCATCAAAATCGGTAGAGGTGCCTCGCGTAGTACCAACTACCAATACAGTTGCACCCGGCACCGGCGCTCCGGAATCATCGGTTACGGTTCCGGAAACTAATTTAGTTTGCGAAAAAACCATATTGAAAACCGAGAGCGTAAGTGCAAAAAATAAAAGTTTGAGTTTACACATAATTAAGGTTTTAAGTTTCTTAAAATTTGATTTTGTTGTTTAATGATTCGATTTGATAGTTCATGCATAAGCTAAGTGGTTTTAAGGATTAATTTGAATTAGGTGTTAATTATCATTTTTTTTGAAAAATTTTACTAATAAATTTCAGGTTAAACTTATTTATTTTAATCAGATTAAACGATTCATTTTCTACACAAAACAGCAATTAATCGACAGACAACACAAAACGACTGTTAAAAGGTTAATAAAAATTTAATTTTTGTCAGCACCATATTTCAAACGTTTTCGAAAACAATTCATCTTGTTCAATTTTCAAAATCCGGAGTTTTTAGACCGATAAAACTCACCATAATTGTTTTGGTCAATCCTGGGCCACATTTTCTCTTTGTGCCAATCTCAAACCATCAGGCCACATTATTACATAAACATACTTTTAACTTCTCTCTGTTGCTTTCTAACTGTAAAATCATTAAAATTTTCTCAATTAATAAAGATTTCACAACCTCTTACATACAGTATATCCGCTTATCATGTTGACCAAAATTGTATCATTGCTTTTGAGACCCGCTTATCGGTTGTTCTAAAATGGCCTTCATGTCTCCGAGAAATAGAGTGTCTTTATAATCTCTAAAAATTTGAAAATCTGCCGCACTAGATTCTCCCGGATAGGGCGCGAAATAGTGTTTTGCATGGGCATTTCTCCACAACAGCAGCCAAGCAATTCCCGAATCTTTCACGCCCGGATACAAATATTTTGTCCACCAATCTATTGTTGGAGGCTTGTTGCTACCCGTCTCAGTCAGCGCAAATACCTTTTTTTTCTGCGTGGCAATTTGTCTCAAAACGGTCAAATTTTGTTTTAGGTTTTTGAGGTAATTTTCGTTGCCTCCGTGGTTGTATATATCCACGCCCAATACATCTACAAACCGATCGCCGGGATAGTATTTGTAAAAATCGTTCTCGTCGGAAATTGTAATGGGGGCGTAGGCATAGATGAGATGGTGAATGTTGTGTTTGTTCATCAACAGATCTAAAGTTTCTATCCAAAGTGCCTTGTAAGCCGATGCCGTAACATGGCTGCCGCCCCACCAAAACCACGAACCGTTCATTTCGTGGAAAGGCCTGAATACAACCGGTATTTTACTGCCATCAAAAGCCTCTAAATCATTTAAAAAAGTAGCCAAACGGGCCACCCAGCGTTCATATTTGTCCCGATGCGTGCCGCCTTTCAAAATCTGCGTAACCGCTGCTGTGGTTTGCCACGAACTACCCCCGGAAACAGGATTGTCTAAATGCCAACTGATCGTGATAATACCTCCATTTTCATGTGCTCTGACTATCAAATCGCGCATCAGCGTAAAAGAAACCGTGTCTAAATTGTACGGATGACCCAACTCTATGTGTCCCACATCAAAACCGTAAACAGCAGGATAATCGCCTGCCACATCTTTAATATCACTCCAATAGGCCAACCGCTTGTCTGCGTATTTCCATCCCACGCCGTAAGCAGTAGCATCCTGATGACCAATCGCAAAACCGGAAGTGGCAATTTTTTGCAGTTTTGCATAGAGACGTTTGGTGTTTTCAGTAGCCTTTGCATCTACAAGTTTTCCATCCGGCTCATAGGAGGCATCAGTTATCGGGGGCAAAGATTTACAAGACATCACGATCAAAACATGGGTTATCACCACCAGAATTTTAACAATTAAACTACCGACTTTATTGACTTCATGCATTATTTTTGTGTTAATCGAATTTAATCACTGAATGAAATGCGTTATTAACAATTTTATTGTCACTTTTTGATGATTCGAAATTAGACAGCTTGTTAAGTTTTTGTTAATCTTATTTAATCATTTCTTAATCCTATATTTGCATATATTGCAACAAATTGTTAAAAAAAATGAAGCCTTTTAGGGAAATTACATCGATTACGCCACAAGACACCTTTTTGATTTATGAAAGAATCAAAGACGATTTTGATTATCCATTGCATTTTCATCCGGAGTTCGAACTCAATTTTATTCGCAGAGCCGACGGTGTCAGGCGTGTAATTGGCAACCACATGGAGGAGATTGGCGCGCATGAATTGGTTCTTGTTGGGCCAAACCTTTCACATTGTTGGGAAATGTATAAATGCAAAAGCGAAAACATCCATGAAATCACCATACAATTTCAGGAAAATCTATTTGAAGAAAGTTTTCTGAACAGAAGAATCGCAAAACCTATAAAAGACTTGTTGAACAGGGCAAGATACGGCGTGTTGTTCTCACAGGAAACCGCCAAAAGCATCATGCCCGATTTGCAAAGGCTCACAGGAGAAGAAAGCCTGGAAACCCATCTTTCATTTTTTACCATCATTTATAAATTGGCCATTTCCAAAAACCAGCGCGTGCTCAACCAGCCCGATAAAAAACTATTCAATACGGAAAAAAACAAAAGGCTAGAACTTCTCTACGAATACCTGACCGCCCATTTCGACTCAAAAATACTTTTGGCAGATGTTGCCGATCACGTAAATATGAGTGTGGTTTCGCTCAATCGATTTTTGAAAAAACACACCAACCGCACTTTTGTCGATTTTCTAAACGACATTCGCCTAGGTTTTGCCAGCAGGTGGCTCATAGAAAGTGACATGAGCATTTCTGAAATAGCTTTCAAATCGGGTTTCAACAATTTGGCACATTTCAACCGTGTGTTTAAAAAAGCCAAAAACGAAACGCCTTCCGCATATAGAGAAGAATTTTCCGGCATCAAAAAAGTACTCTAATTGACACGTATCAAAAGGCTTCTTTCTAAAAAATTTGGTCCGGGTTCGCTGGTCACTGCCGCTTTTATAGGCCCGGGAACAGTCACGGTTTGTTCCATAGCCGGCGCACAATTTGGTTTTAGCCTTCTCTGGGCTTTGTTGCTATCCGTTGTAGCCACTGCTGTTTTGCAGGAAATGGCCGCTAGGTTAGGCATCATCACCCAAAACGGATTGGCAGAAAACATTCGGCTTCATATAAAAAACCCACTCGGAAGAATCGCTTCGTTGGTATTGATTTTTTCGGCAATTATCATTGGTAATGCCGCTTACGAAGCCGGAAACCTCAATGGCGCTGCGCTGGGCATCCAAAGTATTTTTGCTTTGGACAATTTAGCATGGGTAAAAGTAAGCATGGGCGTTTTGGCATTGCTCATTGTGGGTTTTGGTGATTTTCAAAGCATCCAAAAAATAATGATTGGCTTGGTTTTATTGATGAGTATATCATTTTTGGTCACTGCCATACTGATTAAACCTTCTTTATCTGCTATCTTCCAAGGTCTTGTTGTGCCACATTTCCCACAAGGTAGCCTGCTTACCATAGCAGCTTTGGTAGGTACTACGATTGTTCCTTACAACCTGTTTTTGCACGCCGCACTGGTTAAAGAAAAATGGCAAGATCCCGCAGCCGTCAAAACCGTACGAACCGATACCATGGTTTCTATAGCCGTAGGTGGTCTTATTTCTATGAGTATCCTCGTGGCCGCAGCCGGAAGCGGGCTCACAGACATTCGTTCAGCCCTAGATTTGGCTGAGGGTCTTACACCTGTGTATGGCCATGGTGCGAAGTATTTCTTAGGTATCGGGCTTTTTGCGGCCGGACTCACCTCTTCGGTTACCGCGCCTATAGCCGCGGCGTACGTGGCGCGTGGTTGTATGGGCTGGACCGGAAACCTGCACGACAAAAGACTCAAAGCCGTAAGCCTGGGGGTGGTTGTTTTTGGTTTGGGTGTTGCTTCGCTCCAATTCGATCCCATCTACATCATCACTTTTGCACAAGCAGCCAATGGCCTTTTACTTCCTATCATTGCTGGGTTTCTTTGGTGGGCCGTCAACAATACCACGGCTATGGGAAACTTTAAAAATAAGATGTGGCAAAATATTTTGACCAGTATCATCATTTTTATAACTTTAGCATTGGGATTAAGAATGTTGACTCATGTTTTCGGATGGATATAAAAAAAATACATATCAACTGTGATCTAGGTGAAGGTTTTGGCAACGAAACTGCCATTATGCCCTATATTCAAGCTTGTAATATTGCCTGTGGCGGCCACGCTGGCGATTCGGAAACCATAAAAAAAACCGTGGAACTGGCTGCTAAATTTGAGGTTGAGATTGGCGCGCATCCTGCTTATCCCGACAAAAAACACTTCGGACGGATGTCGATGAACATACCGCATGCCCAACTTATTGACAGTGTCAAAAATCAGATAAAACGCTTAAAAGACATCTTGGATGCGAAAGGCATTCGCTTACAGCACATAAAACCTCATGGCGCATTGTACAACGATTTGTCTCAAAACAGGCTATTGGCTTCTGCATTTTTAAAAGCAATATCCCATTATAAAAATGACGTTTTTTTATATGCAGCCTATGGTTCCGCTTTTTCCAAAATGGCGATGGATGCAGGTTTTCAAGTCAAAAAAGAAGCCTTTACAGACCGAAACTACTTGGATGATTACCGCCTAGTATCCAGAGAGATGCCTGATGCTGTGATCCATGATGCCCGTCAAATAGGCTCACATTTGAAAAACATGATGGTGCATCATAAAATCCGAACCCTCTCGGGCAAAGAAATTCCGGTATTTGCAGATACGTATTGCTTCCATTCGGACCATCCGATGGCCGCGCAAACCATACAAGATGTCGTAAAATCTCTTTCCGATGCATCCAACTGAGAGCAACTTTTCGCTTCGTTTTTTTCCGTACTCAAACAGTGCTATTCTTATTGAATGGCCCGAAGAAATATCAGAAGCTATTTTACAAGACATACGCGCTTTCAAGTGTGAAATTGACGAGCAACAGCCCTGCGAATCCGTAATGGCCTATCGGTCTTTGCTACTTATCTACAAAAAGAAAATCGATTTTAAAGAAACGGTCAAAACCCTCAAGAAAATTTACCAATCTCGCGAGTTTTTAAACATCAAACCAAAACAGTGGAAGATTCCGGTGCTTTACAACAATAAAGTGGGCTGGGATTTAGAGGCTTTTTGCACGCAAAAAAAACTCAGCCCGACCGATTTGATTCGGTTGCACACATCGGCCGTTTATCGGGTTTTTGCCATTGGTTTTCTGCCGGGTTTTATGTACCTCGGCGGTCTCGACCAAAAATTATGGACACCCAGGCACAGCAAACCTAGGGCGAAAGTTCCTAAAGGTAGTGTGGGCATTGGCGGACAGCAGACTGGTGTTTACCCGCAGGAATCGCCGGGCGGATGGCATTTAATAGGAAACGCGCCAGTGCAACTGTTTGATGCACATCGAAAAAAACCATGCCCTATTAGTGTAGGCGACACCGTCAGGTTTTCATCCATTTCTGAAGAGGAACATGAATTGATTAACATACAGGTAAAATCGGGAATCTTTCAAATGAAAAATCTACTGGAACATGCTTAAAGTCATCCATCCAGGTTTTTACACCACCATCCAAGATGCCGGTCGCTTTGGTTATCGAGACATTGGCGTGCCTGTTTCAGGATATATGGATGCGTTTGCTGCACGTTTTGCCAACGCTTTGTTGGGCAACCATCCGGATGATGCCGTGATGGAAATTTCACTCAAAGGGCCAACGCTAAAGTTTGGCATCAACACAAGGGCAGTTACTTATGGTGCGGAAGCCCAGCTAAAACTCGATGGTGAAATCAGGGCTCACTTCATTCCCTTTCCCATAAAAGCCGGTCAAACCCTAGAAATAGGCAATATTGAAAAAGGTGCGCGGCTTTATTTGGCCTTGCAAGGCGGCTTTCAAACCGAAGAAATTTTAGGCAGCCGTTCCTTTTATCCCGAAATAACCCATTCAGCCAAACTTTATAAAAACCAGGAGTTGATGCTGAAAGAAACTAAGGTTTTGCCCTCCGGAAATGCGCATTTAAAACACGATAACAAAATACTCACTACAAATCTATTAGCGGTTTTGAAAGGGCCCGAGTATGACTGCTTGACTGCTGAAATGCGGAAAAAAATTATAGATTTCACTTTTCATGTAGGTCACGAAAACAACCGCATGGCGTATAAGTTGGAAGAAAAACTTTCCGAAAACAAAGTGGATATGCTGACTTCGCCCACTTTGCCGGGCACCGTACAGCTGACACCTTCGGGCGGACTCATGATTTTGATGAGAGATGCGCAAACCACAGGTGGCTATCCGCGCATTTTGCAACTCACCGAAGCTGCCATCAACATATTGGCACAGAAGAGAGAAGGAGACGGCATCCGCTTTTCGTTGCTAAACTGATTAAAGATCGCGTTTCTCCAACAAACGATAAGAAGCCCATACAAAAAAAGCCGTCCAAACCAGTACTATGGCAATTTGCCAAAGGTAGATTTGGTGGTCTTTGACCAACTCCTCGCCTACCTGATTGGCAAGTGTTTTTACCCCGGAAAGTCTCGAAAATGGTTCTTTGATGAGGTTGCTCATGGCGGTCATCGGGAAAAATTGTGAAATGGAGTCTGCCCACTTCGAATCGGATTGGGTTCGTATAAAAAGATATGCTATGCCTTCTGCAATAGACAGCAAAATCAAAAAGCCCAAGGCAAAGGCAGAACGCTTAACCCAAATGCCCAACAACAAACAGAGCGAGAAAAAGCCACACAGTTTGACAAAAAACGCCGCCAAATATTCCAAATCAGAAAAAATGATAGAAAACTCAGTGAAGTCTGAAAATATCAAACCCAAAACCAAGGACACTATAAAGACGAAGATAGTGGATACACCTGCAAAAACAACGACTGTATAAAACTTGGAAAGGATAAACTCTTTCTTGCTGAGGCCATCTATCAAGTTCTGTTTTAGGGTTCTGTAGCTGTATTCGTTGGCCATCATTGAAACGATGACGATTGCCAAAAACAGTTTGAGCAAGGCCGCTACCCAAGTGTTGAAATGCCAGATATACGGAAAGTTAAAAATCCCCTGGTCGGCGATTCTGAAATGAATCTGTCCTATATCAAACTCTATAGACGCAATGAGAGCTATGGCTGTTAGCAAGATAAAGTAACTAATGGTAAGCAATCGGGACGCGCGATTGAGAAAAATCTTTTGAAATTCTATCTGAAGGAGTCTTTTCATCTGTTTATTTTTATTGTTTTTAAGTGGTCAGATGGAACGCCCTAGGATAATCATACTCCTGTGTGTCAATAATTTTACATGGGCGTTTCATCTGTTTATATTATTTGTTTTTAAGTGGTCAGATGGAACGCCCTAGGATAATCATACTCCTGTGTGTCAATAATTTTACATGGGCGTTTCATCTGTTTATATTTATTGTTAGTCATGCCTATCTGCACTCAGCACAGACGCGGAATGCCTGAAATTATAACGTTAGGTTTAACAAAATCTCAGCATTTTAAGTATTTGCTTGCGCTTGGTTTTCAGTATCCTGTACCAATTTTAAAAATTGTTCTTCCAGGCTGAGTCTTTTAGTTGTCAGATGAGACAGGTGAATACCTCTTTCAAAAGCCTGTTTGTTAAATAAGGCCGGCTCCATCGGTGCTGTCAGGAAAGCTTTTATGGTGTCTTCATGCTCTTCAATCTGCGAAAAAGATTCACTTTCGCTTAAAAGATTTTTCAAGGCTTGGTGTTGCGGGCTCGCCAATTCAAAATATCCATAAGAAGCCGTCATATCACGCACCGCTCCCGAATACAATTTTTTTCCTCGATGCAAAACCACTACATGAGAACACACTTTTTCCACCTCGTCGAGCAAGTGAGAAGCCAAAAGTATGGTGGTGCCGCTTTGCGCTATTTTTCGAATGATTTCACGAATCTGATGGATTCCTTGTGGGTCGAGACCGTTTGTGGGTTCGTCTAAAATGAGTATTTCCGGGTTGTTCAGCAAGGCCGATGCAATTGCCAAGCGTTGTTTCATTCCCAAAGAGAAAGTGGAAAACTTGCTGTTTTTTCGTTCAATCAGACCAACCAACTCCAACTTTTCATCGATTCTATCGAAACCGACACCTTTGATTTTACATACCAATTTTAGGTTTTGATGGGCAGTCATGTACGGATAAAAATTGGGGTGCTCTATGATGGCTCCTACTTTTTTCAAGGCTTCGTGTGTAGATAGGTTTCCGTCAAACCAAGAAAAAGCTCCCGATGTTTTGTTGACCACCTGTAACACCATGCCCAAAGTGGTTGATTTGCCACTGCCGTTAGGCCCTAAAATGCCATAGACATTTCCTTTTTGGATACTGAAAGAGAGTTGATCAACAGCTTTAAGTCGTCCGTAAGTTTTAGTAAGTGCTTGTAGTGTAAGTATATTCTCCAAAATTCAAATTTTAGTCTAAATTAAACGATTAACTTGAATATTTGTTACAATTTTGTTTAAATATCCGATTCCGGTATTTGTGATAAAATTGTATCTTTAAGAAATCATAAAATAAAACCCATGTCGGCGGAAGACAAAATGCTCATTTCGAAAAAAAAACCGAGTTATCCGGTAAGTGACGACCTTCGTGCTTATCTGCGCGAGTACAACCGGGAGACCAAAATTCCTGTTTTTTATGAAGATTTGCTTCGTTTTTCCGGTTCCATAGTAGTGTATGACAAAGAAGGAGAAGACACGCTTTGGATACGTGTTTTCTATCAAGAGTTTGAGCGCAAAGAGATAGACAGCAGCCTAAAAAAGATTTATTCGTTGCTTTATTCTGACGGCACTAACAAAATTTCGGAATTCTTGAGTATCGATGCCATTGATTACTGCACTTTTGGAAATTCAAAACCCTTTCGGGTAAAAATAAGAAACATACTCAACGACAATCACGTACATTTTTACGTAAAAAAAGCAGATGCATCTCGAATTTACGGATTGGAACTCGAGCACATACTTTCACCAAATCGCATTCATTTTTTGGTGCACGAAGACACCCTTGTAGAAGAACACATCACCGGTATTCCGGGTGACGAATTCATCAAAACACATCTTAAACATTGTGATGAACACGGCAAATCGCTTCTTGCGAAAGAATTTGTCAAATTTAACGAGCGTTGCATGATGCGATTGCTTGGCGATATGCGTGCATACAACTACGTAGTGGTTCCTATCCATGATTTTGACCACGTGGTTTATAAATTTAGGGCTATCGATTTTGACCAACAGTGTTACGAGGGTAAATTCAGGCTCTATCGCCCTCAATTTTACAAAGAAAATGCCGCCTTGGTCAAACTGGTTTCCGAGAGGCTTCAAGACAGTTCGGTGGAGCAATACAAAAACGAAGAACGTGCATTGTTGGCCAAACGGATTCTCAGCACCAACAAGAGAATACGCACACTCATTGGCTGTATGGAAAAGGACACCATCTCTACGCCTGAAAAAATGACCCAGCTGAAAATGGAAATTTACGAATTTACCCGAGATATTAAATTTAAAAATTGCCAGTCTATGGGCGAAGTGCTCCGCGCTTCCTTAGAATTTGTGAAACGCAATTACGAGAACGTCAGTGCCAAAGATTTGGAGCGATAGGTTGATCATAAAGTTTGTTCCAGACTATGGATATTTCAACCTAACTATAGGTGTACAAATCCGTTTTATTTACCCAGATTTGAAGCAAAGTGAAGTGTTTCAATCGACCTGAAATAAGCCGAAAAACATCAGCGCGAAAAACTTTGATTTTTTAGAAGCCGAAATGTTAAAATCACACCTGAGAAAGGCCTGGTTTTACGATTTATCAAGAATGCAACCCCAGTTCTTAAATATTGCATTATTGCTAATCGAAATCGATATATATTTATCATTACTGATATATTTTCATGATTTTAAGCTATTTTTTGTCATATTTTTAAAATCAAAAACCCCTATTTCATGTGTTAAAATCTTTATTACTGGTGTAACAAGAAGTAACTTTGCGCGTCATTTAAGCGTAACACAAAAACAATAACGCTAAAATATCAACATCATGAAAAAAATAGTTATCACCTTGATTTTGTTTGCCGGTGTGCAAACTTTCTCACAAGCCGAAATCAACAACCCGAGTACAGGTAAAGACACCGTAAGCACCGGGTTGGAAACTGTTAAAGACTTGGCTTACATAGAAGACGAAGAAAGTGTAGAACTTGGATTTGACACAGCGCAGTATTTGCCAAAAGGTTTTAATCCGTATGTGTATTATCCACAAATGAGTGTCATTAAAGATATTACTTATATAGCTGTAGAAGAACAAGTAGAAATTGCCGATACATCTACCGGAATACTATCAAATTCTGAGATGAATTTTCTACGGAATTTAAAATACATCGAAAAAGAAGAAGTGTTGACGCTGCCTTCATTTTCAAAATAAAGTAAAAAGGTTTTCATTTTTAGTTATTTGGTTTAGATAGGTTGATTAAGCCCCGGTGACATTCACTCGGGGCTTAGTTTTTGAACAAACATCTTACAATTCGCCAAAAGGTTTTGACCTTGCAGAACCTGACAAATACACATTTGCTACTCCTTTAAGAATCACCAGAAAATCAACCTAAAAAAGGATATCGATAGCTCTTTGGAGTTAAAAAAGTTTCTTTAACGGTTCGGGGCGACACCCATCGGAGCAAGTTCAACACGGAACCCGCTTTGTCATTGGTTCCTGAAGCCCTGGCACCGCCAAAAGGTTGCTGCCCGACTACAGCACCGGTCGGTTTGTCGTTTATATAGAAGTTTCCGGCTGCGTCGCGTAAAGCCTCAATGGCATGGGCTGTCACATATCTATCGCGGCAGAAAATGGCACCCGTGAGTGCATATTCAGATGAGGCATTGACCAATTCCAACGTTTTGTCCCAATCTTTGTCATCGTACAAATACAGGGTGACCACCGGGCCGAAAAGTTCAGTACACATGGTTGTGTATTTTGGGTTGGTTGTGAGCAACACTGTGGGTTCTATAAAATATCCTTTTGATTTGTCATAACCTCCTCCGGCAATGATTTCTACTTCTTTGTCAGATTTGGCCTGTTCTATAAACGAGACCAACTTGTCAAACGAGCCTTCGTGTATGACGGCAGTGACAAAGTTTGACGGATCTTCGGGCGATCCCATTTTAACCGTTTTGAGTTCGGAAAGCAACAAGTCTTTTGTTTCTGTCCATTTGCTTTTGGGTAAATAAACGCGCGAAGCTGCCGAACATTTTTGACCCTGAAACTCAAAAGCCCCGCGGATGATACCTGCAACCACTTCAGCCGTATGTGCTGTAGGATGTGCCAAAATAAAATCTTTGCCTCCGGTTTCACCGACTATACGTGGGTAGTTTTTATACTTGTGGATGTTTTCACCAATCTGTGCCCAAAGGCTTTTAAAAACTTGCGTAGAACCGGTAAAGTGAATACCGGCAAAATCTTTGTGTTCCAAAATGATGTCTGTAATCATTTTAGGATCGCCAAAAACGACATTGATAATACCATCGGGCAAACCGGCTTCTTTGAAGATATCGATAATCACTTTAGCTGAATAGACTTGGCTGTCACTCGGTTTCCATACTACTACATTGCCCATCATGGCGGCGCTGGAAGGTAAATTTCCGGCTATGGCCGTAAAGTTAAACGGCGTGATGGCATACACAAACCCTTCGAGTGCTCTGTATTCGAGACGGTTCCAAATACCTTCGGATGAAATAGGCTGATCGGCATAAATATCTGTCACATATGACACGTTGAACCTCAAAAAATCGGCAAGTTCGCAGGCGGCGTCAATCTCTGCCTGATGCACTGTTTTGGATTGTCCCAGCATGGTGGCGGCATTGATACGGTCGCGATAAGGGCCGGCTACCAAATCGGCGGCTTTCAGAAAAATGGAAGCGCGCTCTTGCCAAGGCAAATCTGACCATCTTTTTCTGTTGGACAACGCATTTTCAATCGCTTCGTGGATGTGTTCGGGTTGGGCCAAATAATAATGACCTAATATATGCCGGTGGTCATGCGGTGGCGACATTGCCGCTTTTTTGCTTGTCTTAAGTTCTTTAGCGCCAATATAAAGAGGTACTTCAACGGTTTCGCCATACATCTTCTCATAGGTTGCCAATAGCGATTTGCGCTCGGGACTTCCGGGAAGATAAGCTTTTACGGGTTCGTTAATCGGTGTGGGTACTCTAAAAATTCCGTTAGACATAAGTTGTATTTTTTGTATTTTATTTGTTCCTCAAAGTTACAAAAAATTAAGGATTAAAATATTTTTGCTAATATTGCCGAGGTATCGTTAACAAACTGAAATTTGAGAAGCATTCTTACAAAGCAGTTTGTAAGTTATTTAATTAAAATCTGACTAAACTCGCCATGTGTACAGTTACTTATATACCCAAACAAGGACTTTCATTTATACTAACTTCTAACCGGGATGAAGCCGTTTCGAGAGAGACACTTCCGCCTGATTTTTATAAAGAAAACGGTGTAGAGATGTTGTATCCAAAAGACAAACTTGCCGGTGGTACCTGGATAGGTCTTAGCGATAAAAACCGTTTGGTTTGCTTGCTCAACGGTGCTTTTATCAATCATATACGAAAGCCGAAATACCGGATGAGTCGCGGAAAAATTGTGAGCAATCTCTTACAAACAGATGATTTTCTGGGTTTTCTACAGCACTATGATTTGCATCAAGTTGAGCCTTTCACCGTGCTGACAATCGATTGGAACGATGACGAATTAAAATTTTACGAATTGATCTGGGATGAGGAAAACAGACACCTCCGAAAACTGGATACCACTGCTTTTCACATTTGGTCGTCTTCCACCCTCTATGCCGAGTCTATGAAACAATGCCGGCGCGAATGGTTTGAAGCGTGGAAAGACAAAGGCGATTTTTGTCAAGACAGCATCATAGATTTCCACTTAAATGCCGGTTGTGGCGACAAAAATATTGATTTGCAAATAGATAGAGGCACCCTAAAAACAGTCAGTGTTTCATCGGTCTGCAAATCGCCCGACGAACTCACTATGTGTTACCGAGACTTGGTAGCCAACACGCTTCACAAGAAAACATTTGAAACCATAAGCCTGTGAAGTCCGATGCGCTCATCATATCTTTAGCCTATCCGGACACTTTTGTTTGTGTGTCGCAAGAATTTATTTGCAAAGTTTTACCCATCATAGGCGTAGGCACCAAAGAATACCTAAAAGCCGGTCACGCAGCCTTGGTGCTTATTCGTAAAGCAGATGGCGAGGCTTTTTACTTCGATTTTGGTCGCTACATCACCCCTTTGGGTAGCGGTCGGGTGCGAAGTAGCCGAACCGATGCCGAACTCGTCATACCCATAAAGGCTGATTTTGACGAAAATGAAAACCTGTCCAACCTCGAAGATTTTTTGATTTTTCTGGAAGCAAATCCAGAAAAAACACATGGAAAAGGCAAACTGATAGCCTCTGTGAGCAACGACATTCACTTTGAAAGTGCTTGGCGCTATATCTATGAGTTGCAAGCTTTGGGAAGTATTCCATACGGCGGTTTTATAAAGCATGGCAGCAATTGCTCTCGATTTGTTACAGATAGCCTCTATCAAGCCACAACGCGCGAAACGGTGAAGAAAGGATTGGAAAAAATTAAACGCTTTACGCCCAGTCCGCTCGGAAATGTGGCTTACGGCTGTACGGATGGAAATATGTTTGAAGTAGAAAACGGCATCATCAGGGCATACAAGCGCAATACGACACTACACAACCTCGAAAACTTTTTTGACCGCAACAATCCGGAATGGAACACATTGAAAGTTGAAAGAAAGGCCCCGCATCCCGATGCACAATACTTGGATGGTATCGGTAGCGGCGCGTGGTTTTTACTCACAACTTTTGATACATCCCATAATTTATACCGTATCCGGCGGTTTAACGATGCCGGAGTGCTCGATTTTGACGGTGTTTTTTCTGTGGATAAACCAAACTTTTCCGCAGACAAATCTTTTACTTTCATCTACGATTCACATTGCTTGTATTGCCATGTCGCTCAAGAAGGAAACACCTACCGCTTTGATTTTATCAGACAGACCGCTGTAGAAAACGCAATTAATTTAACGCAAAAGGTGCGCTCAGCTTAAAAGTAGGAATTACCACACGAAACCTTTTGGTGGAGCTGAAATTAATCATATTGTAATAACCGCCCATAGCACCAAATGGCGAAGCCAACAAGCAACCCGAATTGTACACGTGTTTTTCGCCGGGCTTGATGACCGGTTTTTTCCCGATGACACCTTCGCCTTGTACAACTTCAACGTCGTTTAGCGCATCTTTAACACGCCAAAAACGCGAGGTCAACTGTACCGAATCTTTTCCTTGATTTTCGATAGTAACCCGATATCCAAACGCAAAATGAAGGCTGTAGTTTTTCAGGAAGGTACCTTCAAAGTAGGTATCTACCGAAATTTTTATGCCCTGTGTGACTTGGTGGACCATTCCTGACTTAATGGTTAATAAAAATCAAATATAATAAAATATACATCAGCCAACTGAAAATTAACATTTTGTAAATGCTTTTCGGGTTGAATGAAGAACAGTATGATTTTGCAGCTTATCCGTTTGACGGATTTTTTGGCTTAAAAGTGAACCCCGCGAACGGTAGGGTTGGGTTTTAAAAAAAAATACCGATGTTAAAACAAAATCTAAAACGTTTTAAAACCTGTGGCGTTTCCTCGTGAGTAAGCTTTTTTTTTGTTTATTTTTACCGAATGTTAACGGTTAAAAATATTAGCTTCACTTACAAGCAAGCCCCTGTAATTTCAAATATTAGTTTCGATATTAAACCCGGTGAAAATGTGGCATTGGTTGGCGAAAGCGGCTCGGGAAAAAGCACTTTATTGAAACTTATTTACGGCAACTACGACCTAGATTCCGGCAGCATTTTTTGGAAACATCAGCAACTATTCGGCCCTAAATACAACTTGGTTACAGGCTATGATTTTATAAAATACCTGAGTCAAGAATTCGATTTAATGCCTTTTACGACAGTCGCCGAAAACATTGGCAAATATTTGTCCCCTTTTTATCCGGAAAACAAACAAAGACGCATTGAAGAACTCATCCATGTTGTTGATCTAGATGAATTTGCCAACACCAAGGTAAAGCGGCTAAGCGGCGGACAAAAACAGCGAGTGGCATTGGCACAAGCCCTTGCAAAACAACCCGAATTGCTTCTGCTCGACGAACCCTTTAGCCATATTGACAGTTTTAAAAAACAGGCTCTACGCAGAAAAGTATTTAGATTTTTAAAAGAACAAAACATCAGTTGTTTGGTGGCCACACACGACAAAAACGATGTGCTTGGGTTTGCCGATCGGGTTTTGGTTTTACACGATCAGAAAATCACAGAAAACAGCAGTGTTGAACAGCTCTATCAAAATCCAAAAAGCAGCTGGGTAGCCGCATTTTTTGGCGAATACAATTACATAGAACCTTTCGGTTTTGTATATGCACACCAGTTAAAAATTGTAGCACATTCCCCTTTGAAGGCTGTCGTAAAACAGTGTTATTTTAACGGTAAAAACTACCTCATAGAAGCCGATTTCAACGCAACACTCATTTATATTGAACATGCCAAAAAGATAGATACAGGCTCTATCATCTGTTTTGAAAAACTGTAGTAAAAATTAACCCATAACTATGACCTCGGCAAAAACGCCTCTTTCTTATGCCAAAATTCAATATCATCTTTCTTATTTTTACTGCACAGTTGTAAAATGATTTTGCAAACACCCGGCACTTCGAAATCTACTGACTTTGGCGCAAGGGAATATGAGAAATAAGGTTGGTTTTTACTGCGATGTTAGGCGATAGTTGCAGTACAAGAAATTGCAAATTTCGCAACACTATTGCCGTAAAATTCATCAAAATTTAATGTAATCATTTTATATAAAACGCTATTTTTGATTTTATAACAATTTAAAAACAACAAATCATGTCAACAAAGCAAAAATACCAAGCCGTATTGGATTTGGGCGAAAAAATTAAGGTGCAAAACGGCGATGTTCACGAAGAAAACGGCATACTTAAAATTAAAGGACAAGTGCAAACTCAGTACGAAAAAAATATACTTTGGGATAAAATAAAGGAAATTGGTGGAGAAAACCCCACTGACGTATTAGCCAACATCACGGTGGCAGACTCCTCTGTTTTACACCACCATATCGTGCAAAAGGGTGAAACTTTAGGTAAAATTGCTAAGCATTACTATAATAACGCGGCAAAGTACACCGCCATATTCGAAGCAAACAAAGATAAGCTTAAAAACCCTGACACTATATTCCCAGATCAGGTATTGGTGATACCCAATTTGTAAGAAGCTTTTATATAGAGCTTTATGTAAGAGGTAGCTTTTTTTTTATTTATCTGCGCTGCAAAGTCGGGCTGAAGTTGTTGTACAAGGAATATTTCTATTTGCTTAAAACCGCAATCGGTTCAAGAGAAAGTGTACTGATTTCTACAATACTCCCCTCGGCCTGAATGGCAATTTTGCCCGATTGCGCAGTTGCGTGATAGCCGTGGTTGACCAAGACGTCGTTTATCCACACTTTAATTTCATCTTTCACACATTCAATAACCATAGTGTTCCAAGTTCCTAGTGGGTTTTCGGCCGTGTCCGAAAGGTTTAAAATTCGCCTCGCTTTACCCTCTGTCGATCCCCAATCTTCTTTTGGGCCTCGGCGCGCTACCATATTTTCGACTGCTACGTCTTCGCCAATCACCCAAAAATCTCCCGCATTGTTGTGTTCCATTTGCACTTCAATAGATTTGGGAAACATTTTATACAAAAAACGGGGGGTTGAGGCATGAACCAATATGCCACAATTGCCGGGCAAACCCGGAAAGCGGTAGGCGACAGTCAAGCGGTAATTTTCGTAATCTTTTTCGGTAATCAAATGTCCCCGCGGTTCGCCCATACTGATGAGCATCCCATCTCTTACGACAAAAGAAGGCGGAAGTCCGGCAACGCTGTCGGCTTCGGGCACATCAACCACCCAGCCGGAAAGGTCTTTACCATTAAAAAGGGGTGGGTTTTCCAATTGGCAGGATAAACAAATGACCGACAATAGGATACCTAAATATATCGTTTTTAAATCCTGCATGACACCTAAAAATAGTGAGGAATAACGGATTCGAACCGATGACCTCTACCCTGTCAAGGTAGCGCTCTAAACCAACTGAGCTAATCCCTCTTTTCGGAGAGCGAAGATACAATTTTATTCCAAATTCAAAACAATTTTTAATCGGTTATGTATTGCGAATTTCCTTCGCCTATGCCTATCAAACTGTCGTGACGATCGCCAAATCGCCTGTAATATACCAAAACCGTATAGATGTTTTCTGTTTGAAAATGTGAGCCGTTGAGCAGTACTTTATCGATGGAAGCATCCTGATTTTTGACCACATAGGTATAATTGTAAAAACCCTGTTTCAAGTAGAGCCTTGCCTTGTAAGTGCCCGTCGTTTTATCGAAAAACATTTTGGTTTCGTCGTTCAGTAAAAAATTGTTGAATGCTCCGTAAACATGTACTTCCTTGTCGTTTGCTTCAAAAAAATCTTTGAGCGTGAAATTGACCCAACTGTACTCCGATTCAATATCGACATTTCTTCCTTGGAGGGTTCGCACCACAAACCGGCCGTTTACATCCGGATAGTAAGTGTACAAATCTGTGGAGCGTGCCTCATCCGGATAGAGAAAAGTTTGATAGGTATCATCACTTGTTTGCGTGGCATAAATCCGATCGGAAGAACTCCTAATATCTTTGGTGTCAAAATTCAAATATTCGTTACCACCCCAAAAAGCCAATTCGTTGTCGTATCGGTAAATTAGATTGTATCCGCTTGTAAACTGCGGCTTTTGAATAGTACGCGCACTGTTCCATTGGTGGTTTTGCAGTACTTGTACATGAATGTTTTGGGTTGGATTGTCCACTTGGTAGGTAGCGGTGCTGATGGTAAATTGTGGCACCTGCACACTCGCAATCGCCTGCATATCTCTGGATCTTTTAACATAAACTTCTACAGGCAACAATGGCTCTGCCAAAAGCAGCTTGCGCGAAAAAACAAGGTTAAAGTCCCTGTCCAATATCTGCAACATATAATTACCCGACAGTTTTAAAGCCGTCTTTTCATTGGGAAACTTCAACACGTAGTGGGTGTACATTTGAAGGGTATTCAAAGAATTTTGGTACTGGGTGATGCGCTGTTCATCAACACCTTTAATATATTCAACTTTGGTCAAATCTGATGGATACCAGTTGCGGTCGCAGTGAACAAGGCTGTAGTAATAATCCGCTTCATCGCCGTAGAGATCGTCAAAATGCAGCTCAAAAGCATCTCCCAGTGTAAAAAAAGGAAGGTTTAATCCGCTTTCAGGAGATCTGAACTCAACTGTTTGGATGTATTCGGGCGGTACAATTTCCTGTAAGGGTTGCGCCTTCGCCACTGATATGACAAAACATAAAATCAAAAACAATTTTTGTCCTGTATGCATGTTGTAGGAGATTGATATCGCTCTTTAAATATTGCTCTTAAAACAAAAACAAAAAGATGCATCCTTTTTTTAACGGATTATTTATGCAAACTTGTATGTTATTTATTAAATTTGCAAACCATTTTTAAACTTAATATCAATTAAGAATCTAGCCAGCTATGTCTAAAGACATTAGAATTAGAAAAGGCGTTTCCCTAAAACTTAAGGGAGAAGCGTCTAAAGTAGTGAAAGAGGCGCCTCGTTCTGAAATTCACAGTATCCAACCCCCGGATTTGTTGGGAATCATTCCCCGACTTATGGTAAAAGAAGGAGACACTGTCAAAGCCGGAGACCCGCTTTATCACGCCAAAACCAATGAAAACCTGAAAATTGCTTCACCTGTCAGCGGAAAAGTAACAGAAGTGGTCAGGGGTCAAAAAAGACGGATTTTAGAAATTCGAATTCAAGCCGATGCTAAGCCGGTTTACAAAGATTTTGGCAAAAAAGACCGCTCTAAAATTAAAGCGGAAGAAGTAAAAGCACTCTTGTTGGAGTCAGGATGTTGGCCATTTATCAAACAACGTCCCTATGATGTGATTGCCAATCCGGAAGACTCACCCCGCGATATATTTATTTCTACCTATGCCAGCGCACCCTTGCAAGCAGATATCGAATTTATCCTCAAAGACCTTCAGGAAGCTTTCCAAGCCGGTGTTGATGCTTTGGCCATCTTGGTTGGCAAAAAAGTTCATTTGGGTGTGGAGAAAAACTCAACATCTTACCTAAAAGACATATCCAACGCTGTTATTCACAAAGTCTCCGGACCTTATCCGGCAGGAAATGTGGGTGTTCTCATCCACCACATAGCGCCTATCAACGCAGGCGAACGCGTTTGGGTGATCAATCCGAACGATGTAGCCATTATCGGCAATCTGTTCCTACACGGCAAATTTGACGCCACCAAAATTGTTGCCTTGGCCGGTTCTTGTGTCAAGAATCCGCAATACTATAAATTGGTGCAAGGTGCCGCTTTAGAAACCATCCTTAGAGAAAATTTGCACCAAGGAGATCACCGCGTCATTAACGGAACGGTATTTACCGGACAAAAAGCCTCCGCTAGTGGTTATCTCGGATTTTACAACAACACAGTTTCTGTAATTCCCGAAGGAAATAATTACCGTATGTTTGGTTGGATGCCTTTTAAAGACAACCAAATCCCAAGTATATACAACACCTCTTTGTTCAGGCTTTTCGGCAAAAAAGAGTCTGTTGTCAACACCAACCTCAACGGTGAAGAAAGAGCCTTTGTGGTAACCGGCGAGATGGAAAGTGTTTTCCCATTTGATGTATATCCCATGCAATTGTTGAAAGCTTGTTTGGCCAACGACATAGAAAAAATGGAAAATTTGGGCATCTACGAAATAGCCCCTGAAGATTTTGCGGTGATTGACTATGCGAGCAGTTCCAAAATTGAAGCTCAGGAAATTATCCGCGAAGGATTGAATTTGATGATTAAAGAAGTAGGTTAAAAAAATAGCTATGAGTTTTTTAAGAAACAAAGTTGATCAGCTGAAAAAACCTTTTTTAAAAGGTGCCAAGTATGAGAAATACGCACCGGCTTTCAGCGCATTAGAAACCTTTTTGTTTGTGCCCAATCACACCACCAAAAAAGGTGCACACATTCGCGATGCAGTAGATTTGAAACGCACTATGATTACGGTAGTCATTGCGCTTTTACCTGCGTTGTTTTACGGCATTTACAACACGGGCTTTCAATATTATTCCCAGTTGGGTGAAGCATTCACCTTTTGGGACGCCTTCCTTCACGGTGCCATCAAAATTGTACCCATGATTGTTGTTTCCTATGCTGTGGGTTTGGGTATCGAATTTATTTTTGCCATACTCAGAGGACACGAAGTCAATGAAGGCTATTTGGTAACCGGACTCCTGATTCCGATGATTATGCCGGTTGATTTTCCCCTTTGGATGCTAGCCATATCCGTTGCATTTGCCGTGTTAATTGGCAAAGAAGCTTTTGGCGGAACCGGTATGAACATCTTAAACCCGGCGCTACTGGCTAGGGCTTTTGCATTTTTTGCTTATCCCACCTTTATGTCAGGCGACAAAGTATGGGTGAGTGAAGCCCTGAACGTGGACGGCATTTCGGGAGAAACCATTCTTGGTAAACTCGCGGCCGGAAAAGAGTTGAGTTATACCGCTGCAGAAATGTTTAGTGGTGCCATCCCCGGATCGGTGGCAGAAACCTCTACCTTATGGATATTAGTGGGCGCAGCCATCCTCATATTGACAGGGGTAGGCAGTTGGCGCATTATAGCAGGCGGATTTATAGGCGCTGCGCTTATGGGTTTACTCCTCAACCAATTTCCGGTCAATGCGCTGTTGGGCTTTCCTTGGCACCAACACCTCTTGGTAGGCGGATTGGCTTTCGGTATTGTCTTTATGGCAACAGACCCTGTATCTGCTGCACAAACGCTCAAAGGCAAATGGATTTACGGCATACTTGTGGGTATTTTTTGCATACTCATCCGCGTCTTAAATCCTGCTTATCCGGAAGGCGTTATGCTCGCCATTTTATTGATGAATGTATTTGCCCCTACTATTGACCATTATGTAGTGAGTGCACACATCAATAGAAGAAAAAAACGTCTCATCGCAGTTCAAAACATCAAAACCGTATCCTAATGAACACGAGTAGCAATTCATATACATTCCTGTTTTCCATTGCCATGGTAGTGGTGGTAGGTGCTTTGTTGTCCTTTGTGGCCGTGAGCACAAAAACACGGATCAACAAAAACGTACGGCTTGAAAAAATGCAAAACATTTTGAGCACCGTTGGCATTAATGTGGATAGAGATGTAGCAGAAGCCGAGTACAATAAAGTCATCAAAGAGGAATTATCATTGAAAAATGACGGTTCTATTGACCAAGGTGTGAACGCCTTCGAAATTGACTTGGCCAAAGAAGTTAAAAAAGATGAAGCTGATCAAATATATCCTCTGTACATCGCAGAAAACAACGGTCAGAAATATTACATCATCCCGCTCAGAGGTGCCGGTTTATGGGATGCCATTTGGGGATATATTTCACTCGCTGAAGACTTAAACACCGTCAAAGGTGCCGTTTTTGACCACAAAGGCGAAACGCCAGGTTTGGGTGGTGAAATCACAACAACTTGGTTTCAGGAACAGTTTAAAGATGAAAAGATTTTTAACGCTAATGCCCAGTTGGTAGGTGTTGCCTCCGTAAAAGGAAACAACGACCCCAGCGGAAGTAAAAAAGACGACAACCAAGTGGACGCCATATCGGGTGCAACCATTACAAGCGATGGTGTCACCAATATGATACAAGAAAGATTGAGCCACTACAAAGCTTATATCGATAAACAAAAATCTTCACTCGCCCAAAAATAAAATTATGGCTGCAAAAGAAAAAAACAAAACACCGAAAAAGCCACTCGTGCTTTTTGTGAAAGAAGAAAAAGAACCTCTTTTTTCTAAGAAAAACAGGGCGCTTATGTCAGATCCGTTGAACGACAATAACCCCATAACTGTTCAGGTTTTGGGCATTTGTTCTGCTTTGGCTATCACCGTACAGCTAAAACCCGCTATCGTGATGTCTGTAGCCGTCCTTTTTGTCTTGGCTATGAGTAACGTGATTGTGTCTGTCATGCGAAACCTGATTCCAAACCGCATTCGCATCATCGTACAATTGGTGGTGGTCGCAGCTTTGGTGGTCATTGTAGATTTGGTTCTCAAAGCATTTTTGTACGATGTTAGCAAACAACTTTCCGTGTTTGTAGGGCTCATCATTACCAATTGTATTGTGATGGGTCGCCTTGAGGCATTTGCCCTTGGAAATGGCCCATGGAAATCCTTTCTAGACGGTATTGGCAACGCTGCCGGATACGCATGGATCTTAATTGCCGTTGCCTTTTTCCGAGAGCTTTTGGGTTCCGGAAAATTATTTGGCCTTCAAGTTATCCCGGATGGTTTCTACAGCTTGGGCTATGTCAACAATGGCCTGATGCTGCTTTCTCCTATGGCTCTGATTACTGTGGGGGTCATCATTTGGATTCAGCGTTCCAAAAACAGAAAACTCATCGAAAAAAATTAATGACCTATGGATTTAGTAAATCTCTTTGTTAAAAGCATCTTTATAGACAATATGATTTTTGCCTATTTCTTGGGCATGTGTTCATATTTGGCTGTATCCAAAACCGTCAAAACAGCTGTTGGACTTGGAGCGGCAGTCATCTTTGTGTTGGCAATCACCGTTCCTATCAACTATTTAATTGATAACTACCTGCTCAGGGCAGGTGCTTTGAGCTGGCTTGGCCCGCAATACGCAGAAATCGATTTGAGCTTTTTAAGCTTTATACTTTTTATCGCTGTGATTGCTTCAATGGTGCAATTGGTAGAAATGGTGGTTGAAAAATTTGCTCCGGCTCTTTATGGAGCGTTGGGTATTTTCTTGCCGTTAATTGCTGTAAACTGTGCCATCCTCGGCGGTTCATTGTTTATGCAACAACGTGACTTTTCCGGCATTTCTGAAGCCTCTGTTTACGGACTAGGCTCCGGTGTGGGTTGGTTACTGGCTATTGTGGCCATAGCATCTATACGAGAAAAAATAGCCTATTCTAACATTCCCGCTCCACTCAAAGGGTTGGGCATCACTTTTATACTCACCGGACTCATGGCGGTTGCCTTTATGAGCTTCATGGGAATTAAACTCTAACAAATCAACACGCAATCATGGGATTATCTGTCATCATTAGTGCCCTCATCGTATTTTTAGTCATCACGCTGCTTCTGGTGTCTCTTTTGTTATATGCCAAAGCAAAACTTGTAGCCTCCGGGCCGGTTACGCTGCATATCAACGGAGAAAACGATGTTGAAGTTGCAGCTGGAAGTACGCTTTTAACAACACTCGGAAACAGTAAAATATTTCTTCCCTCTGCCTGTGGTGGGGGCGGAACTTGCTTGCAATGTAAATGTCGCGTACTGGAAGGCGGTGGTGAGGCATTGCCTACAGAAATTCCAAACTTCACGCGCAAAGAGCTCGCAGATGGTTGGCGATTGGGCTGCCAAGTCAAGGTAAAACAAGACATGGTTATTGAAGTGCCTGAGGAAGTATTTGGAATTAAAAAGTGGGAAGCAACTGTAGTGTCTAACTACAACGTGGCTTCGTTTATCAAGGAATTTGTGGTAGAAATACCCGAAGACATGGATTACAAAGCCGGCGGTTACATTCAGATTGAAATCCCTGCAACCACTGTAAAATATTCAGATATAGACATCACCGCACACCCCGTTGAACATCCGAATGAACCGGAAAAATTCAAATTGGAATGGGATAAATTTAACCTTTGGCCGCTTGTCATGAAAAATGACGAAGTCGTAGAGCGTGCCTATTCTATGGCCAGCTATCCTGCCGAAGGCAGACGCGTGATGCTAAACGTACGCGTAGCGACACCGCCGTGGGACAGGGCCAAAAACGGCTGGATGGATGTAAATCCCGGTGTGGCTTCATCCTATATTTTTTCTAGAAAAACTGGAGACAAAGTCGTAATATCGGGCCCTTATGGTGAATTTTTCATCAACGAATCTAATGCTGAAATGCTTTACGTAGGTGGCGGTGCCGGTATGGCACCTATGCGGTCGCACTTGTACCACCTGTTCCGCACCGTAAAAACCGGTAGAAAAGTAACTTTCTGGTACGGTGGTCGTTCCAAACGCGAGTTGTTCTACACAGACCACTTCAGGGCGCTGGAAAAAGATTTTCCAAACTTCAAGTTTTATATCGCTCTATCAGAACCGCTTCCGGAAGACAACTGGAAAGTGAAAGCGGAATTGGATAGCGATGGCGATGGATTTGTCGGTTTCATTCACCAAGTTGTGATCGATAATTACCTGAGCAAACACGAAACACCTGAAGACATAGAATTTTATTTCTGTGGACCACCATTGATGAACCAAGCCGTTCTCAAAATGTGTGACGATTTTGGCGTTCCCGACGAGCAAGTCAGGTTTGACGATTTTGGCGGATAAAATCACTTGATAATTCCATAAAAACCGATACCTTAGTGTCGGTTTTTTTTATACACATGAGCGCACTCAGCAAACAAGACTTACACAATTTGGCGATGAATATCATCGGCAAAAAGCTCGAAGAAGCGGGTTTTGAATTTTTAGCCGTAAACAGCCTTATCACAAGACATCCGCAATTTGTGTGTGTAAATGCCAATCAAAAAAAATACTTTATACTTGTTAAAGCAGTGACGTACCCTGATAACCCCGAAGATTATGACCCTGTATGGATGGAGTCTGTGAAGCTGCAAGCCAAAAAATTTGACGCACACCTCTGGTTTGCGGGCGTTGGACTTGCCAAGGCATCAGCACCCGAGGAATTGCTGACCAAAGAAGATGATTTTATGCTTAACTTTAAGGGCTTTAATAAAATTTGCTGAATGTGTACCTATAAATTTTCATGTTTGTGTTTCGTTTTTGTGCTTTTGAGTGCCTGCAATGAGGAGGTTAAAAAAGACCAATTGGTTCATTTAATCGGACAAACACAAGGCACCACCTACAGCATTAAATATTTTCATACCGACACACGCGACTACCAACCGGAGTTAGATTCTATTTTTCACGAGGTAGATTTCTCTATGTCAACGTATATAGACGAATCCATTATTTCGAAAATTAACAACAGTAACAGACGTGTAAAAGTAGATAAGCTTTTCAAAGAAGTATTTCTTGCATCACAAGAGATATGGAGAAAAACTGATAGCGTGTTTGACCCAACAGTAGGTGCCTTGGTCAATGCTTGGGGTTTCGGCCCTGAGGGAAAAATAAACCTCGACAGTTTAAAAATTGACAGTATCCGGGCCTTTACCGGATTAGAGAAAGTTTCATTGGATGACAAAAACTACTTTTCCAAAACAGACAAAAGAATACGGCTCGATTTTAATGCCATTGCCCAAGGCTACGCGGTGGATTTGGTGGCGCGATTTCTGAATGGAAAAAACATAGAAAACTACTTGGTGGAAATTGGTGGAGAAATTAGAGCAAAAGGTAAAAATCTGTCTAACAATTTCGATTGGCTCGTAGCCATAGACAATCCGCTTCAAAAAGAAAACCGAAGTTTTATTGCTACACTAAAACTCAAAAACATGGCCTTAGCCACTTCCGGAAACTACAGGAAGTTTTTTATTGACTCCTTAACCGGTGAAAAGTATGTTCACACCATCGATCCAAAAACAGGTTATCCTAAAAAAAGTAATGTACTAAGCGCTTCCGTTTTGGCAGCCGAATGCATGTTAGCAGATGGATACGCAACCGCAATCATGGCAATGGACATTGAAAAATCTAAAGTCTTGCTTGATAGCCTGTCCAATCAAATTGATGCCTTTATCATTTATTTGGATGACAACAACAAGTTACAAAAATATATTACTCCGGGTTTTAAACCGTATTTGATTGAATAGGTTTTTGACAAACCGGTAAATATTCGTTTTGGTCAAGTCGATAAGTATTTGCAAGTTCTGCTCCTATTTTTGAAACATAAGAAACCGCTTCTACTTTAAAACCTGCCTTGCGCAACCTGTCAAAATAATCCATACCATATATGCGTACATGGTCGTACTGGCCAAATGCCTTTCGCCTTTGTTCGGCTGTTGTAATGGTATCATCTTCAAAAGTTTTTTCCCTTTTGGTGTCTAGTGGCACCTGGAAAAAACCGAATCCGCCCGGCTTCATCACCCTAAAGAGCTCAGCCATCGCTTTTTGGTCGTCCTTGATGTGTTCTAAAACATGACTGCAAAAAATCAAATCGAAGGAATTGTCGGCAAACGGCAAGTGGCAAATATCCGCAGACACATCCGCCAAGGGAGAATTCAAATCAGTAGTGGTGTAATCCCAATGTGAAAACCGGCGAAAACGCTTGTGAAAAGCTTGCTCCGGAGCAAAATGTAACACTTTTAAGTTGTTGGTTTTATCAAAAAAGCGGGTTTCATGCTGCAAATACAGCCACAAAAGCCTGTGTCGTTCCAAAGATAGCGTGCCGGGTGCCAATACACTATCTCGAGGATTTTCATAGCCGTAGGGCAAAAACTTTCGATAACTTTTTCCGTCTATAGGATCTGTGTATCGATTGCCTCGGTACCACCAAACTAAAAAGGGTCTGATTAGTAAACTTATTTTGATAAGCAAAGGACGCGGAACCGTATTGAGTATAAACTTAAAAAGCTTCATTTTTATACGAGTGCTGATTTTTTGAATTCACGCTCTTCATCAGATGTAATACCCAAAGTCTCATACACATAAGCAAAAGTGGATAGCAACTCGGGTTTACCGTTTACGATGGCCACATCGTGTTCGAAGTGGGCGCTTGGTTTGCCGTCTGCCGTGAGTATCGTCCAACCGTCTCTGAGTTGTTTGATTCGATGCGTACCCATGTTAATCATGGGTTCTATGGCAACGACCATGCCTTCTACAAATTTTTTACCATGACCGCGTCTGCCGTAGTTAGGCATTTCAGGATCTTCGTGCATTTTTTTTCCCAAGCCGTGGCCTACCAACTCGCGCACCACACCGTATCCATGGCTTTCACAGTGCTTCTGAATGGCATATCCCACATCTCCTACCCTATTGCCCAACCTAAATTCGCGAATCCCTACATAGAGCGATTCTTTGGTGATTTGCAGTAGTTTTTTTACTTCGGGTTTTACCTCGCCTACTTCAAAAGTGTAGGCGTGATCACCGTAAAAACCATTTTTTAAGGCTCCACAATCTATAGATATAATATCGCCTTCCTGTAACGGGTTTGTATTGGGAATGCCGTGAACTACTTGCGCGTTGGGACTCATGCAAAGTGTGTTGGGAAAATCGTATAAGCCTAAAAAACCGGGCACCGCGCCGTGGTCTCTAATAAATGTTTCAGCCAACTTGTCTAAATAGAGGGTGGTAACACCCGGTTTTACTTCAGCGGCCAACATGCCTAAAGTCTTGGAAACTATCAGCGCACTCTCGCGCATCAGCTCGATTTCTTCTGCTGTTTTAATCGTAATCATAGACCGCAAAGGTACATTTTATCCGAATGAAAAAAAATGAAAACTTTAATGCGACGGCACCACACAGGCTGCCTCTGCTTTCACTTGCAGATGTTGGGCAGCAGGCGATACATAAGGAATTCCCAAACCTAAGCCTCTCAGTAGAAAGTAAACTCCAAAAACAAAAATCATGACGGGCAAAACACGCTGCCAGCGAATTTTAAAAAATCCGGGTTTACGACCCATATAGGCGGCCAAACTCATCAAAGGAATGGTTCCCAAACCAAAAAGCATCATGTATATCATTCCGAGCTCTAAACTGTCCATGGCCATAGACCCGAAAAGTGCCATATAAACCATGCCACAGGGTAAAAAACCATTGAGCACGCCCATCACGAAAGTGGCTCCCGGTTTCTTACTTTTAAAAAACCGGCTCATGTGCGCTTGTAAGCGCATCATGACCTTGTTGTAGGCGTGCCAAGTAGGGGTTTTAAGTTTTAGTAAATAGGTAAAGAACACGTAGCTCAAAAACAAAATACCAAGCCAGATGGAGAGGTTTTGTTGCAAACCTGCAAGCGCCAAGCCTTTTCCGAAAAAACCAAAAAGAATACCAAAAAGGGCGTAGGTTAAAATTCTACCCAAGTGATACTGCATCATTTGCACAAAAGCCAAACCAGCGTTTGATCGGCTGATTGGCAACATCAAAGCTATAGGGCCACACATCCCCAAACAGTGTAAACTGCCTAAAAATCCGAGAAGAAAACCACTCCACAGCATGTTTAATAGTATATTTGTTTGCGTTCCATGAGTTGTAACTGATTGTATTGCCAGTCTATAGTAATGTCCCAGCGGCCGTCCACCAGCATTGAGTCAGGTATGAGCATGTGTATTTCTGATAATGAAATGGGTATTTCAAAATCAAAGCGCTGATCAGACGGCCTGTAAAGGGACACTTTACCTGTTACTTTTGTATAATCAACTGTTTCGGGAAAAGTGATTTCAATCCCCTTGTCGCTCGGTTGAATTTGCAAATTCAGCAAAAGTTCTGTTGCCAAATTTTGTTGGTTAATTTCTTGTTGTAGGTCCAATTCTTTTTCATAGTAATTTTCGGTAACCAACTCGTGGTCGTATTTTTTATCGGTAAAAGCCAAGTACACAAAACTCAGTATAAAAACGATAAAGCCTATAAAAGCTAAAACAATAAGGGTTGGCCAGTTGAATTTCATGTGTTTATTTTATTTGTTTTTATTTGTCACACGGAACGCCCTAGGATAATCATACTCCTGTGTGTCACTCTTTTTACATGGGCGTTTCATTTACTTATTTTTAAATCTATTAAATACCTGATGTATTATCTAAAACGCCTTGGCCCCATAAAGACAGCTTTGGTCGTTTCTATTTTTTTGTCTCCGGAAAAAACACCGATTTGAATCGCTTTTTTATCCGCTGAGAGGTCTTTTTCATCCATTTCAATAAATAGCGTACCTTGTTTTATTTGATTTGCAGGCACCGTAAAAAGCTTGCCGCTTGCATCTTTTATAACGCCTTGGCCCGATAGGATCTGAAAAGAAACATTTTCAAAATCTTCGTTGCTTTTATTGACAATTTTATAGGTAAAAACATTTGAAATACGCCCCCCGTCGATGTGTTGATACAATTGTCCGGGAAGTCGTGTCAAATTTGCTTCCACGCTGTTTCTGAGCACCAACATCACCGTAAACACAGCCACGAGAAGCGTCAGCACAGCAGTGTAACCTTTCATACGGGTTGTAAAGGTAAACTTCTGATTTTCGGCGATTTCTTTTTCTGATGCATACCGTATCAAGCCCGTTGGCAAATTCACATGTGTCATCATCTCATCACAAGCATCTATACAAGCAGTACAATTGACACATTCTAACTGTGTGCCATTTCGGATATCAATCCCTGTGGGGCAAACCAACACACACTGTTTACAATCTATACAATCGCCTTTTCCTGTTGCCGGACGGTCTTCATTCTTCTTGAATTTGGCCCTGCCTGCTTCTTTCTCACCGCGTTTGTAATCATAGGCAACTACGACAGATCTGTCGTCGAGCAAAACACCTTGTAGTCTTCCATACGGGCAAGCGATGATGCAAACCTGCTCGCGAAACCATGTAAAAACCCAAAAGAAAACACCCGTAAAAAGGAGTATGCTGATGAGGCCTCCAACGTGATTTACCGGGTCGTCTGTGACAATTTCGATGAGTGCATCACTACCAATAATGTAGGCTAAAAAAACATTAGCGATTAGAAACGAAATGACAAAGAAAACAAACCACTTGAGTGCTTTCTTTTTAATTTTTTGAAAATGCCAAGGCTCTTTGTCCAATCGAATTTGCGCACCTCGATCGCCTTCTATCCAAAACTCAATGCGTCTGAAAACCATTTCTAAAAAAATGGTTTGGGGGCAAATCCAACCGCAAAAAAGCCTGCCAAACGCTACTGTAAACAGTGCGACAAAAACGACACCGATGACCAAAGCTATGGCAAAAATATGAAAGTCTTGTGGCCAAAAAGGAAAACTAAAAATATTGAAGCGCCGCTCTAAAACATTGAACAGCAAAAACTGATGGCCCTTAATCTTTACAAAAGGTGCTGCCACTAGAAAAGCAATGAGAAACCAACTCAATGCAACCCGGTAACTGAAAAACTTTCCTTTTACCTTTTTGGCATATACCCACAAGCGTTTCCCGTCTTCACTGACGGTGCTGATTTTATCTCTAAAACTGTTTTTTGAAATCATTTTGTGTTGTTACTCTACTAAGTCGCCTTCGGGATCTTTTGGATTGGCAGGCTGAGTGCCTTGCAAACTGATGACATAGCTGGCCACTTGTTGCATTTCCAAAGGGCTTAAAGTCGCTTTCCAAGGAATCATGCCTTTACCGGAACGACCGCCTTCAGAAACTGTGTTAAAGACGTTTTTGATGCCTGCTCCCAAAATCCAGTATTGGTCTGTGAGATTTGGGCCAATACCGCCGCCGCCGTCTGCCATATGGCAAGCCACACAATTGGTATTAAACACAGCCTTTCCTTTTTCTAAATCTGCTGCTGAGGTGAGCAATTCCACATTTTCCGCAGACAACAAATCCGGATTGTTTTTCTTGTATTCTTCAATAGCCAATTGAGCCGCAGCTACACTTTTCTCATATTCTTGCGCCTGGTTGTCGCCATCCAAAATTTCAAAACGCACCAGATAAATAATTGCAAAAACAATAGTTAGATAGAAGCCGTATAACCACCAAGGCGGCAAAGCATTGTCTAACTCGTAAATGCCATCAAAATCGTGGTCGCGCATGATTTCGTCTTCTTCTTCAATCGGCTTGCTTCGCGTAAGTGATTTCATGGCGCGTTTCCAAAACGAATTTTCACCTTTTGAAAAAGCACGCGCTTCCAAATATGCTTTCTTTTTATCCTCATCTAAAAGTTGATAGGTAATATTCTCAATGCCTGCGTAGGTTATTTCAATAGCAATGAGAAGAAAAAGTACAAGCAGAAGCAGGAGCGATACCCAGGGATACTGAATAAAAGCTGGTTTTTCTGAATCGATAAAGAACTCTGTAAAATAGAATACGAGTCCGAATATCGTCAAAACACGGAGGTATGAAGGTATTTTATTCATGTGTTAATATTTATTGATTTTTCATGGTCTGTTGGAATGGTTCATCCCATATTTTTTAAAATCTATTACTTATTTGCATCAAGATAATCAGTATTTTGGTAGGTATCAAAATGATTGATAGCCATTTCATAAATTTTGAGAATCAGATGGATCTAATGGAAGTTGCTTTACCTTCTCTATGTATTCCTTGCGCGAGGTGAAAACCCACCAGAACAGCAAGACAAAAAAAGTAAAGAAAATAAGCAGGGAAATCATCGGATATATTTCAATTCCTGCGATGGTTTCCATATGTTGTTTTATAAATTTAAGCATGGTCGGGTATTTATTCGTTAAGGGATGTGTTCGATGCTTTAATATCAGTGCCAAGCCTCTGCAGATATGCAATGAGGGCAACAATCTCGCGCTGATGCATTTCTATAAAGGGTACTCCACTTGCTGTTTTGTCTGCCCTGTCTGCTTCGTAACTCAATACAAAATCGGGATCATTCTTTAGGCTTTCTTCAATTTTCATCGCCTGTGCAGTCAAATCTTCATAGGCCTGTTGAATTTCCTCCTCGGTGTACGGCACACCAAGGTTGGCCATCACCTGCATTTTCTTTTGCAAGTCGTCTGTATCCAATTTGTTTCTAATCAACCATTTGTAGGCGGGCATCAAAGAACCTTGAGACGTACTTTGCGGATCGTACATGTGGTTGAAATGCCAGTTGTCATTATACTTGCCGCCCACCCTATGCAAATCGGGTCCGGTGCGTTTACTGCCCCAGAGAAATGGATGGTCATAGACATATTCTCCGGCTTTAGAATATTCACCATATCTTTCTGTTTCACTCCTAAATGGCCTTACCATTTGAGAATGACAAGAGACACAGCCTTCTCTTATGTAAATATCTCGTCCTTCCAGTTCGAGTGGTGTGTAGGGTTTTACGCTGCTGATGGTTGGAATGTTTGATTTGATCAACAAAGTAGGAATAATTTGCACGGCACCGCCAATGAGAATGGCTACGGTGGCTAAAAGTGTTAACTGTACGGGTTTGCGTTCCAGCCAGCCATGAAGCGTTTCACCGGCCATTCGGGATTTTTTAACTTTTTGTAGCGGCAAGGCTTCGGTCAATTCATCTTCTACGGCTGAGCCTTTGGCGTAGGTTTTAATGATGTTATAAATACCAATCAACACGCCAACCAAATATAAGCTGCCGCCTATGGCACGCATCCAATACATAGGTACAATTTGATTGACTGTTTCTAAGAAATTACCATACATCAAACTGCCATCCGGGTTAAATTGTTTCCACAAAAAGGCTTGTGTAAACCCGGCTACGTACATTGGTAGCGCATACATTACAATACCCAGTGTGCCGATCCAAAAATGTAAATTGGCCAAGCGATTTGAAAACAAGGGTGTTTTTGTCAGTCTGGGCACCAACCAATAAATCATACCAAAAGCCATAAAGCCGTTCCAAGCCAGCGCACCCACATGAACGTGCGCAATCACCCAGTCTGTAAAGTGGGCAATAGCATTGATATTTTTTAGAGACAGCATGGGTCCTTCAAAAGTGGCCATACCGTAACCGGTAATGGCGACCACCATAAATTTCAAAACAGGCTCTACACGAACTTTATCCCAAACGCCACGAAGTGTCAGCAAACCATTAATCATACCGCCCCAAGAAGGTGCAATAAGCATCACGGAGAATACCACACCCAAGTTTTGTGCCCAATCCGGTAGCGAACTGTACAAAAGGTGGTGAGGCCCGGCCCAGATGTAAATAAAAATCAATGACCAAAAATGCACAATAGATAGTTTATAGGAATACACCGGCCTGTTCGCGATTTTAGGAACAAAATAGTACATAATGCCCAAAAAAGGTGTCGTCAGGAAGAAAGCAACGGCATTGTGGCCATACCACCATTGTACCAACGCATCTTGTACACCGGCATAGACCGAATAACTTTTGAGCAAATTGACAGGCCATTCAAAACTGTTAAAAATATGCAATACTGCTACCGTCACAAAAGTGGCTATATAAAACCAAATCGCCACGTAAAGATGCTGTTCGCGTCTCTTGAGAATGGTACCAATCATGTTGATGCCAAATGCCACCCAGATTAGGGCAATGGCAATGTCAATAGGCCATTCCAGCTCCGCGTATTCTTTGGAGGTGGTGATGCCCAGCGGTAAAGTAATGGCAGCGGCTACAATAATAAGCTGCCAACCCCAAAAATTCACATTGCTCAAAAAATCACTAAACATCCGCGCCTTGAGCAAGCGTTGCATAGAGTAATAAATACCGGCAAACAAAGCATTGCCCACAAAAGCAAAAATGACCGCATTGGTGTGTAAGGGACGCAAGCGACCGAAACTCAACCACGGAATGTCATCTGTGAGGTTTGGAAAAAGAAATAAAAAAGCCAGCAGCAGTCCTACCAGCATGCCAACAGCACCCCAAACCAAGGTGGCTATCATAAACTTGTTGACAATCTTATTGTCATAAGAAAAAGTCTGCATATTCATTTATTTTAATTTTGAAGTTGGTTTTGCTTTGGTACTTTCAGTATTCGTTTGATTTGGCTCTTTATCATCAAAGAGCATACGAACAGAAGGCGTGTAAGTGTCTTCAAATTGACCGTTTTTTACAGATAAAAAAAACAACAATAAGAATACCAACGCCACTGCTAAAGAAGCTCCAATAAGAAGATAGATAACACCCATACTTGACCTGAATACATTGCGAAAGTAAATCAGACAGGTATGCTAAAACATGACATTTGTCATGTTTCTGATGATTTTTAGATTTTTGTTAACCTTTTGTTTATACAAGTGAAAAGGTTCATTTCTTAAAATCTAAAATCAAGAAAATGATGATGGAATGGTTTTAAAAATACATACAACCGGTCAAGGTTTCCCTGAATCTGATAAGAGCTAATTGCCCCACTTATGATTATAAACCTTTAGTTGGACTTTTAAAGAATTTCTGCAACCCGCTCATTTACAAATTCCAACAAATCAACATCGGCATCAGTAAATGGATCTGGTGTGTGCGAATCGATATCTATTTGACCTATATTGACACCATTCTTGAACAAAGGAACCACAATTTCCGCCTTTACATGCAGACTGCAAGCGATGTAATTGTCTTGGGCTTTTACGTCGGGTACCACAAAATTTTGATTGGAGAGTGCCACTTGTCCGCATATTCCTTTTCCAAAAGGAATGACAGTATGGTCTGTTGGGTCGCCCGCAAAAGGCCCCAAATGCAAGGTGCGATGTTCATGATTGGCGAAGTAATATCCAACCCAATCGTAGTGTGGTATTTGCTGTTGCAAATATTGACAGACTTCCTGCATTTTTTGATCGGCAGTCTTCGTTGTCTGGGCTAAAATGTCGCGAATCTGAGATTTGTGGTTTTCCATGATACAAAAAAATGATAGGCAAAAATATCGGTAAACTTTCTAAAAAAGGCTTTTTGAATCGTTAAAAATAAAAAATCAAGTGTACTCCGGTATTTTACCCACTGCACCTTTATAAAATGCCTGCATACGACTAAAATCTTCAGCTTGGTTTGTTGTGGTGTAGAAGGGTTCGGAAATTCGATGCTCTTTTTTGGCATAATCAAACACTACCATCACCACCGGTACTTTTGCCAGCTTGGCAACAAAATAAAAACCGGTGCGCCACGACGTCACTTTCTTCCGTGTGCCTTCAGGCGCCATCGCCAATTTGAATGTCTTCTGATTTTGAAAAAGAGATGCTATTTGCTTTACTTTGTCTTGACGACCGCTTCTGTCTAGAGGTGCACCTCCTATTTTTCTGAAAAACCATCCGAATGGAAAAACAAAAAGCTCTTTTTTGGCCATAAAATGTATTCGTGTATCCACTTGGGCGCGTAAGAGAAGTCCCAAATAAAAATCGTGCCAACTGGTGTGTGGGGCTACAATGACCACATATTTATCCAATTCGGGAAACTGACCCACCATGTGCCATCCCAAAATGTTGCGATAAATAAATTTGTAAATTGATTTCAAAAATCGGGTATTAAACCATCACTTGCAAAAGTACGTAAATACTTATAAATGAGAAAAAACACCTGTATTTTCCGGCTTCTTTAAAAAAACATAAATTCTTCTGAATCAACAAAAATAAAGCCTACATTTGCACGCTTAAAAAAATTGCTCACATGAACGCCATTCGCAACATTGCCATAATTGCCCACGTTGACCACGGAAAAACGACTTTGGTTGATAAAATACTTCACCATTGTCAGCTTTTTAGAGACAATGAAGCCACAGGAGATTTGATTTTGGACAACAACGACCTGGAGCGCGAGCGCGGTATCACCATTGTTTCTAAAAATGTCTCTGTAATGTATAAAGACATCAAAATAAACATCATTGATACGCCCGGTCACTCGGATTTTGGTGGCGAAGTAGAACGCGTACTCAATATGGCCGACGGTGTCTTGCTCTTGGTTGATGCTTTTGAAGGACCTATGCCACAAACACGTTTTGTGTTGCAGAAAGCCATCGAACTGAAACTGAAGCCCTGCGTGGTAATCAATAAAGTTGACAAAGAAAATTGTACCCCGGAAGAAGTGCACGAAGCTGTGTTTGATTTGATGTACGAATTGGGCGCTGAAGAGTGGCAGCTCGATTTTCCAACGGTCTATGGTTCAGCCAAAAACAATTGGATGGGTGAAGATTGGAAACACCCCACAGACTCTATTGAACCGCTTCTGGACATGGTGGTCGCTCACGTGCCCGAACCCAATGTCGCCGAGGGTTCCACCCAAATGTTGATCACCTCTTTAGACTTTTCTGCCTACACCGGGCGTATTGCCATAGGGCGAATCCACAGGGGCATGCTCAAAGAAAATCAACAAGTTTCTTTGGTAAAAAGAGATGGAAGCATCAGCAAAACCAGAATTAAAGAACTTTTCATATTTGAAGGCCTTGGTCGTAAAAAAGTTACCCAAGTAGCCGCAGGCGACATCTGTGCCGTGGTAGGATTAGAAGGTTTTGAAATTGGCGACACCATTGCCGACATAGAAAATCCGGAAGCCTTGACTTCAATCGCCATAGACGAGCCAACGATGAGTATGCTGTTTACCATCAACGATTCCCCTTTCTTTGGCAAAGAAGGAAAATTTGTCACATCAAGACACATCAAAGACCGTTTGACCAAAGAGCTTGAAAAAAACTTGGCTTTGCGAATGGAAGAAACCGGAAGTGCCGATAAATTTATGGTCTTCGGTAGAGGTGTGCTGCATCTCTCTGTTTTGATTGAAACCATGCGAAGAGAAGGATATGAACTACAAATTGGACAACCGCAAGTAATTATCCGCGAAATAGACGGTGTCAAATGCGAACCCATAGAAGAAATGACCATTGACATCCCCGAGAATGTATCGGGACGTGCGGTGGAACTCTCTTCGCTTCGCAAAGGTGAAATGGTGAGCATGGAACCTAAAGGCGAACGCATGATTCTGAAGTTTATGATTCCGTCTAGAGGCATTATCGGTTTGCGCAATCAATTGATGACAGCAACCGCCGGAGAAGCGGTTATGTCTCATCGATTTAAAGAATATCAACCCTTAAAAGGTGAAATTCCCGGTAGAAATAACGGGTCTTTGGTGTCTATGGAAAAAGGCACTGCTATTCCTTATTCCATTGATAAACTGCAAGATAGGGGTAAGTTTTTTATCGAACCCGGTGAAGCGGTTTACGAAGGACAAGTTATTGGCGAAAATTCGCGAAGCGATGATATGGCCATCAACGTCACTAAGACAAAAAAGCTTTCCAATGTGCGCGCCTCCGGATCTGACGACAAAGCCCGCATTGCACCGGCCATTAAATTTAGCTTAGAAGAAGCGCTCGAATATATTCAAAAAGATGAATACGTAGAAGTGACGCCCAAAAGCATCCGACTGCGTAAAATTTATTTGAGCGAAATAGACCGTAAAAGATTTGCAAAAGATTTTGTGTAGTATTGATCGCTGCTCGCTTATAAGCTAAGCTGTTTTTCCTGTCTTACACGTGAACCGATTCTAAATCAAGTGATTCAATTAATAAACACACCCTTTTAACTTGGATGTTTATAGATGTTTTCTGTTTTTTATACCGTGTCGATAAATTTTCGCTCGGTATAATTAAACACGGTTAGCCCGAGCAAGAAGGCAACAATACCGAACAATAAACTATATCCCAACCCCGGAATTGAAAAAGAGCCTTGTCCTAAAAAGGCATATTTGAATGCTTCCATCACGCCCGTGAGCGGATTTAGATAAACTAAATAATCTAGCTTGTCTGGCAATTTTTCTAAAATTAAAGACGCCGGATACACCACCGGGGTGACGTACATATAGAGTTGTACGCCAAACGAAACCAAGAAGCTCAAATCGCGATATTTACTGGTCATCGCGCTGATTATCATTCCAAAGCCCAATGAAATTAAAGCCATAATGAGCATCAGCACCGGAAGCAAAAGCATGTACACATTTGGCTTTACATCTGAACCTAAATACATGAAATACAATATGTTACCAATAAAAAACAAAAGCTGTATGCCGAAGGTGACCAAGTTTGAAAAAGTAACAGACAAAGGCATGATCACCCTGGGAAAGTACACTTTTCCAAAGAGTCCTTGGTTGGCTCTAAACACATTGGATGCAGCAGAAAAACAGTTTGAAAAATAAAACCACATGGTATTCCCGGCCAGAGCAAACAAAAAATAGGGCAAACCGTCAGACGGAATTCCCGCAAGCCTACCAAAGACAAAATACTGAACTATAGAGGTAATTACGGGCTTTAAGATAAACCAAAGCGGCCCGAGTATGGTTTGTTTGTAAACCGTAACGATGTTTCGTTTGACAAACAAAAACAACAAATCGCGATAGTGCCAAATCTCAGCCAACCGCAAAGAGAACAGGTTGTTTTTGGGTGTGATTTCATATAGCCATTCACGTGCGGCTTGGTTTGAGGTATCCATTAATTAACTGACTTTATTTTTGGAGCCGATTTTTCTCTTCCATCTTCTTATTTTTCTTCGCCATTTGTGTAAAAACCCCGGTGATTTTTCTTCTTCGTGATAGCCTTTGCCATAGCCGTAACCGTAGCCGTAACCATAGCCATAACCGTAGCCATAACCGTAACCATATTTTGCCTTGGCTCTAAAATCGTTATAGACAAAAGAGATGTTCTTCAGAACACCGTCTTTGTATTTCTGGTTGATGGCCAACAGCATATCGCGCTTGGTGTAGTTTTGCCGAACTACAAACACGATGGCATCTACGTATTGAGAAAGCTCAATAGAATCGGCAACGAGTCCAACGGGAGGCGAATCCACAATAATATAATCGTATCGTTTCTTGAGTTCATCAAAAAGATTAGCTGTTTGCACCCCTATAATGAGCTCAGACGGATTGGGTGGCACAGGACCGGACGGAATTACATCAAAATTTTCAATCTTGGTGTGTTGGATAATTTCATCTATTTCTGCTTGTCCAATCAGGTAATTCACCAAACCCTCATCGTCTTTGATGCCAAATTCTTTAGTAATTTTGGGTTTGCGCAAATCCATTCCCAACAAGATGGTTTTCTTTCCGCTCAGCGCATAAATAGTTCCGGTATTGATAGAACAAAATGTTTTGCCTTCGCCACTGACAGAAGAGGTAAACAACAAAGTTTTGCAGCCTTTCAGGTTTTGTCGGCTGTAGATAAATTGTAAACTGGAGCGAATGGCCCTGAATGATTCCGCCACAGCCGACCGGGGCGCATTGAATACAGCCAATTGGTCTTGTCCGCTTCTGCCCACCACGCCCAACAACGGAATTTGTGACAGTTTATCTAACTCTTCCGGGCTGTGGATATTTGTGTCCATTAACACAATCAGAAAAACAACGGCCAATGGCAACAAAGATCCGACAAACAAGGCCATAATGTAATTCAGTCGCGTATTGGGGCCTACCGGGCCGTTACCTATATCTTTGGCCTCATCTATCACCACTATGTCCGATACGTTGGCTGCTCTTACCAATGTGGCTTCACCTTGTTTAGACAAAAAGGTGTTGTATAACTTGTCACTGATGTTGTACCGCCTTTGAATTCCCAATAATTGTTGTTCATCTTCGGGCAAGTTTACCAACTCAGCTTCAATTTGCAGGATGCGGTCTTGAAGCCGCCTTCGCTGCTCATTGATGACCGTTCTGTTCGCATTTATACTTTCAAAAAGCACTTGCTTGATGGCCTCAATCTCTTTGTTGATTTCCGCAAAAATAGGCGCGTCATCACGCACGGAAACCTCATAACCCGATTTTTTAACAGACAGTTGCACAATGGAAGATATCCCTGAAGTAATGTTTGGATCATCAATACCTACAGAGGCTGGTGCCGGAATTTCTGAAATATTTTTACCAGATTTTAAATAATTTTCAAGCGATTGATAGTAACCCAACTTTTGGTCAATTCCCACAATTTGCATATCCAAATCGGTAAGCCTGCCGGAAACTTTGGTAATTTCACCGGAAACATCGTACAGCTTATTTTTACGCCGAAACTCATTGAGTTCGTCTTCCACATCGCGCAAACTGGTTGACACATTTGCCAAACTGCTGTCAATAAAATTGATGGTGTTGGTGGCAAACAAATTTTTTCGGCGCAATTGGTCCTGTTGCAAAACCTTTACACTCGCGTTCAGGTAATCTACCAACCTGGTTTTGTTAGTTCCGCCAAGCCTGAGCACCAATATAGAAGAATTCCTAGACTCCGGTTCTACAAAAATATTTTTGTAGCGATTGGCAACCCCATCAAAATTGGAAAAACTAATTTCATACATTTCACCTACAGGCAGCTCTGTAGTAAGTGCCGTAAGGGTGAAGTTTGCAAAAGGCAAAACGACCTTATCCCCCACCGAAAAAACCTTGCTAAAAGTTCCCGGCGTCACGCCAATTTGCGTCTTTTTTTTGGAATCGTAAAACTGTGCACCCACCGAAGCTGATGCAAACTCGGCACGCAACTCAAACTGGTTGTTTTCTAAAAAAATAATGTTGAACGGAACGCCCAAAGCCTGTGGTGCTTTTCTATCTATGTCAATTACAAAAGGGACTTGCTTGTAAACATCTCTTTTGAAATACGCTTCCTGTTTGTAGTAATTGATAAAAAAATCGAGCTGGTCAACCACCTTTTCGTTGTGCGTTCTAGACTTTAAAGTGGTGATGACGGTCTGTACTTTGTCGGTGGTTCCGCCCCAGTTAAAAGTTAAACTTGTGTTGGATGTGAAAAATGGATTTTGTTCGTCCTTGATGGTAATCAAGGTGTCCATGTTATAGATGGGTTGCTCACGCTGGTTGATCTTGTAGGCAATGTACATGGCGATGGCGATGCACACCACAAAGTATTTCCAATAACTCAAAATCTTTATCAAAAAAGACTTAAAGTCGAAGTTACTTTGAACCTGCGAGACGTTAAAATTTTCTTCTATCATAACCTCGTCTATCGTGTTGTCAACAAAATCGTAGTGGTAACCAAAGACAGCACCGTGATAATGGTTGACAATGATTGCAGTGCGGTGGTACCTGTTCCCAGTGATTTTTGAGGCAGTGGCCTTACGTAAATAATGTCATTCGGCTTGAGCATAAAATAAGGCGATGCAAAAGCCGATGCTTTGGTGATATCTATGGTGTGAATTTTCCTGCCCTCAGGATACTGACGGATGACTTTAATATCTCTCTTGTCACCTGTCAAACTTACTTCACCTGAATTCGCCAAAGCCTCTATAATATTTACCTGTTCTTGAAGAAGGGATTTACCTCCGGGTGAGCCCACTTCTCCGGTTACCGTAAATCGGAAACCTGCCAACTTAACCGTTACAAAAAAGCTGGCATCTGTCTTGAAATAGTCCTGAAGCAAACGCTGTTCAATTTTGGATCTGACTTCTTCAATAGCATAGCCCAAAACATTGATCTCTCCCAGCGTTGGAATTCGGATATTTCCGTGCAAATCTACCGTAAACCCGGTAAAATAAGACCCTCCGGTTTGTGCACCACCCGATGGCACCGCTGCCGAGTTGGAAATAGGATTGAACAATTGGGCAAGATTTTCATCTGTAGTTTTTACCGTGATGCTCAACACATCACCAATCTGTACTTCGTAAGGTGACTTTGGTGTATCGTAAAAAATACTGTCATTGCCGATCATCAATTCTTCTTCCTGCAAAAGCGTAATTTGTTTTTGCGAAATGCACGAGCTCATCAAAACCACAAAAAGTAGGTTAAACCGCCAAAAAGTTACAGACATAAAAAGCGCATTTGTTAGTTTGTGAACAAATATAGTCGGTAAATCAACAATACTAAAAAAATATCGTCTATTGACCGTTTTTTTCTGATTAAATTTGCCCAAAAAAACACGTGAATTTAATTTCCATAGAAAATATTTCCAAATCTTTTGGCGAAAGGGTCATTTTTGAAAAACTATCTTTCGGTATCAACAAAGGACAAAAAATTGCACTCATCGCCAAAAACGGCACCGGCAAAACGTGTATTTTGAAAATTGTGGGCGGCACAGACCTTCCCGATACCGGCCAGGTAAACTACAGAAAAGACCTCAAAATTGCCTACTTGGAGCAACAGCCCGATTTTCCGGAAGCATTGACCGTAGAAGAAACCATTTTGGCTTCTGGGCACGAAACCCTGAAAGTCATCGCCCAATACGAACACGCGCTCCAAAATATGGATGACGACCAAGCCTACCAAAAAGCTTTCGAAAAAATGGAACAATTACAGGCTTGGGATTTCGAAAACGAATACCAACAAGTGCTGTCCTTGCTCAAATTAGAAGACCTGAACCAAAAAGTGGGCAAACTTTCGGGCGGCCAAAAAAGGCGTTTGGCTCTGGCCATTGCCATCTTGCAAAAACCGGATGTGATGCTGCTCGATGAGCCTACCAACCACTTGGATCTGGACATGATTGAATGGCTCGAAAAGTTTTTTGAAAAGGAGAATGTTACGCTGCTTATGGTGAGTCACGACCGGTACTTTCTGGAACGTGTCTGCAACGAAATTATCGAGTTGGAAAATGGCCAACTCTACAGCTATAAAGGCAACTACAGCAACTATCTGGAGAAAAAGCAAGCCAGACTGGATGCGGAAGCTGCCGAAACCAGCAAGGCAAGAAACCTGTTTGTAAAAGAACTCGACTGGATGCGGCGTCAGCCCAAAGCCCGTACCACCAAGTCCAAATCGCGTATAGATGATTTTTATGAAATCAAAGAAAAAGCGCAAAAAAGACGCAAGGAACATCAAATGGAGCTCGAAATCAATATGGAACGCATGGGCAACAAGATTGTCGAGTTTCATCAGGTGGGTTTGTCCTACGGCGATTTGCCTATTTTAAAACAATTTAACTATCGTTTTCAACCCGGCGAACGCATTGGAATCATCGGAAAAAACGGAACGGGAAAAACCACTTTCCTCAACTTAGTCACCCAACAAATGCAACCGGACAACGGCAAAATTGTCATCGGCGAAACCATCAAATTCGGCTATTATCAACAAAGTGGTATTGACATTGTTCCGGGGCAAAAAGTGATTGAAGTCATCAAAAAATTTGGCGAATTTATTCCCCTCAAAAAAGGCAAGCAAATTTCTGCCGAACAATTGCTGGAACGATTTCTGTTTGACAGAAAACAACAATATGACTATGTGGAAAAGCTCAGTGGTGGCGAACAAAAAAGACTGTATCTCTGTACTGTGCTCATCCAAAATCCCAATTTTCTGATTTTGGACGAACCCACCAACGACTTGGACATCCTCACTTTAAACGTTTTGGAAAACTTCCTGCTCGACTATCCGGGTTGTTTGCTCGTGGTGTCTCACGACCGGTATTTTATGGACAAAATCGTTGATCACCTGTTTGTGTTTAGAGGACAAGCGGAAATAGAGGATTTTCCGGGCAATTATTCAGATTTCAGGGCTTACGAAGAAAGCAAATCGCCTCAAGATAAAAAACCGGAAAAATCAGGAGAAATCAAAGCGAAAGGGCAAACCGTAGGCTTGTCATCTCAAGAAAAAAAACAAGTTCGAGACTTGGAAAACGAACTTGAAAAGCTCGCAACAGAAAAGCAGCAATTAGAACAAAAATTTACCAACACAGCACTGTCGCCCGAAGAGATTACTAAAATCTCCATTCAGCTGAATGAGGTCAACCAAACCATAGATGAAAAAGAAATGTTGTGGTTAGAATTGACCGACAAGCAGTGAGCGGCTTCGGAAAACTGCGTTAGGAAGCTTGCTGTTCAATAAGAATCAATGCAAAAACCGCGTAGTTAATCATGTCTTGGTAGTTTGCTTCCAATCCTTCAGAGACTAAGGTTTTGCCCTTGTTTTCTTCTATTTGTTTGATTCTGAGTATTTTTTGCAGAATAAGATCTGTCAAAGAAGAAATTCGCAAACTGCGCCAAACCTCTCCGTAATCGTGATTTTTATCCATCATCAAGGCTTTGGCTTCTGCAATTTTAGCCTTGTATTTTTCAAGCGCTTGAGCCACCGTCAAATCGGGTTGTTGCACTACGCCCAAATCCAATTGAATAAGCGCAATAGCCGAGTAGTTTATAATGCCGATAAACTCCGAAGATTCGTCTTCGTCAACTTTTTTAAGGTCGTTTTCTTGAATGGTTCGGATGCGTTGCGCCTTGATGAAAATTTGATCGGTAAGCGACGGCAATCGCAAAATACGCCAAGCAGCGCCGTAGTCTTTGAGTTTTTTCTCAAATAAATCGGCGCATTGGGCAACTATTGCATCAAATTGTTCAGCAGTATGCAACATATAAGTTGTTTTGGCAAAGGTGAAAAAAATTGCGGACTTTCTTTTAAAAATTATTTAACGCTATGCACAACACGCTGTGGAAAAGGTATTTCGATGTTTGCCGCATCAAAACGGTTTTTAGTTTCTTCAATCAAATAAAAATTGACGTCCCAAAAATCTTCATTTTTGGCCCAAATTCGCAAGGATAAATTTACCGAACTATCTGCCAATTCAGCTACAAAAACCACCGGTTCCGGATCTGTCAAAACTTTGGGATGCTCGTGGGCAATGGCCAGTAAAATTTCTTTGGCTTGTTTAATATTTGAGCCATAGGATATGCCCACTACAAAGTTTTTACGCCTGGTTTCTTCCCCGTTATAATTGATAATGGTGTCGTTAGATAGTTTGCCGTTTGGCACGATAGCCAGTTGGTTGTCAACCGTATTCAACTTTGTGCTGAAAATACCAATTGCTTTAACCGTTCCCGACACACCCACGGCATCTATAAAATCACCCACTTTGAAGGGTTTAAAAATCAGGATGAGTACACCTCCCGCAAAATTGGCCAGCGAGCCCTGAAGCGACAGACCAATGGCCAAGGAAGCTGCACCCAAAATTGCAATAAAACTCGATGTTTGCACGCCAAGTTGTGCAACCACCAAGATAAACAACAAAACTTTGAGAGAAATATGGATAAGGCTGTTTAAAAAATACTGAAGCGTGATGTCGAGCTCACGCTTCACCATCATCTTTTTGGTCACATTTGTAAAAAGTCTAATGATGCGGATACCTATGAAAAATATGAGCAACGCCACCAACAATTTTGGTGAATAGTCAATGGCCAAATCCAATAATTTCTGAAAGTAATCTTTAACTAAATCCATTTTTTATGCTATTTTTTTTGAAAGTTGCAAGATATTAAAATCTATGGTTTTGTCAGTAAAGAACGCATTAATTCACCATAAAATTGATTGAAACAGAATGGATTTTAGGACCTACGGTTGGTGAAGATGCTGAAACGAGTTCAGCATGACAGGTTTGTTGAGTTCATTATGACAAGTAGGAGGGGCTCAGCGTAACTGTAGCGCATTGATGCACAATGTTTTTTAAAAAATGACGCATGCAAAAATCCCCTCAAAGGTTTAATCGACTGCGATTTATGTATGAAAACACAATAAAATTAATCCTTCAATACACGAAATTCAATCGCCGAACTGTTGTAAACCCGATGTGTTTGTTTCTGAAAATCTTCCTCGGTTGCTTTAAAAATATTGGGCACAAAAGTTTGCGGGTTTAAATCAATCAAAGGAAACCAAGTGCTTTGTATTTGCACCTGAATTTTATGTCCTTTTTTAAAGGTGTGCAATACGTCTTGCAGCTTGATATCAACCGCCGTTACCTCATCCGGCACAAAGGGTTCGGGTTTCTCAAAACCGTTTCTAAACCTGCCTCGCATTACCTCGCTGCGCACCATTTGGTGGTAGTTGCTCATCTTGAGGTGGTCTTGGGTTTCCGGGTATTCTTCGTGGTCGGGCGGGTACACATCAATAAGTTTTACTACCCAATCGGCATCGGTGCCGGTGGTGCTCACACGCAGTTTGGCCAAAAGGTCGCCCACCATGGTAAGATCGGCTTCCAGCACATCGGTTTCATAAACCAACACATCCGGACGACGTGCAGCAAAACGCTGGTCGTCAGTCATGTATTTTCGGGGTGTAAAAACCACTTTGATATCTTCTGTGTAGGGAACAGGCTTAGCCGGATCGCTTACAAACTCGCGGAATGAAAATTCGCGTGTGGCAAATTCGGCCAATGCACCCTGCCGCGTCATAGAGAAGCTTTTGGTTTCTGCTTCTTTTGGTGGCCATTCCGCAAAGTTGCGCCATACTTTTTTGCCGGTATCAAAGATGTGTGCCTCCGGCAAACGCGAGTTGGCATCGCCACTTCCTTTTAAGAAATGATGAAAAAATTGGGTTTCCACTTCTTTCTGATAGGTTTCAGAAATACGATCGCCAAAATACACATTGCCAACAGCCTGTCGTTCTCTGGCGCGTGCCCAATCGCCGTGACTCCAAGGTCCCATCACTATGGTGTTGTAGTTTGAACTGTTTTTTTCAATGGCTTGGTAGGTGTTTAGCGGGCCGTATAAATCCTCTGCATCAAACAGTCCACCCACTATCATCACAGCCGGCTTGATGTCTTTCATGTGTTGCACAATCCCGCGAGATTGCCAAAAAGTATCGTAATTTGGGTGTTCTTTGAGTTGCTGCCAAAACACATTGCTTTGGTCGTAGTAGGCATCTAGCTTTGAAAGTGGCGTGTGGTCCAAATAGAATTGATACATGTCTTTGGTGCCAATATTCGGCATGGTGTACCAAGCCTCGGTTGTGGGTTCGGTTTTTTCATGCCCAAAAAGTGCCGTAGCTATCCAATAGCTGAGCAAATAGGCACCGTTGTGGTGAAAATCATCAAAAAAGAAATCGCCTATAGGTGCTTGGGGCGAAACGGCTTTAAGAGCCGGATGGCCGCTCAGAAGGCTGTAGGTAGCGTAAAAACCGGGATAAGAAATACCCCAAACGCCCACTTTGCCGTTGTTATTGGCTACATTTTTCACCAACCAATCGATGGTGTCGTAAGTATCAGAAGCCTCGTCGGTTTGTTTTTTCTTTTTGTTGGGGATAAAGGCACGCATATTGTCATACACCCCTTCAGAATTCCACCTGCCGCGCACATCTTGATACACAATTATGTATCCCTCTTCCATCATGGTACTGTTCGGGCCGATATTTCTGCGAAAAGCATCCGGGCCGTATGGGGCGCAACTGTAGGGTGTGCGTTGCAGCAAAATCGGATATTCCTGAGAAGTATCTTTGGGGCTATAGATGGTGGTGTGCAGTTTGATACCGTCGCGCATGGCAATGGTCACTTCTTGTTTGTCGTAGTGTTCTTCAACTTTGAATTCTTGGGCAATGAGTGTGCTTTGTACCCAAAGCAAGCCAACGAAAAGAATGAGTTTACGCATGATGTGTTTGTTTAACAGATGGTAAAAGTGCAAAAAAAGGCAGACTGTTGCAAATTATATTTGTTTGCAGACTATCATCCTTAGAAATCCGTTCGCTTGATTAAGTAACCCTTTAGAGCAAGTACATGATGTTTTTCAAAAAATGCTATATTTACCTTACGTTAATGAAGCACACATTTTATTTTGCGCACCCGCTACCGCAAAAACGGAATGCACCAAAACAACCTCATCAAAGAAACCAATAAAATGTTTCAATCAAATTTTCAGGTTTTTAAAAATTTTGAAGGGGTAACAAATGTTGTTGATGCTGTAAACGGGAACAGTCAGAATTAAATATTAAAAAACGTAGTCACAATGAACAATGTTGCTATAGAATTGTTGGGCGGCCTCCTCATTTGGATTTTTAAAGGCTTTAAGGGCACGCTTTCTAAATGGCGCGACCATAAGTACGCATTTCTCGTAGGTATAGGGTTTATATTTTTGATAGTCATTATTTTAAGCATGCTGTGATTGTCACGCAAGTTAACCTTCGTTAAGATTTTAATACATAATTGATTGCAGGTTCGGTTGACCCAAATCTACTTATAAAGTTCAGCAAAGCCTTAATTTTAGAAAAACCTTGGTTGTGAGGAAGTGCAAAAGTTGTTAATTTTTAACGAACGTTAGGTATGTAATAAAATTTCACTATTTTTGACAAAAAAAAGATGAAGTTACTTACTAAGAAGGTAGCACCCGACTTTAAAGTTGAAGATTACCGTGGCCACAAAATACACTTAAGCGATTACAACAATCAAAAAGTGCTTTTAAGCTTTTTTAGAACAGCTACTTGTCCTTTTTGCAATATGCGGGTACAAGAGTTGATTAAAAAGGAACAGCAGTTTAAGGATAGCGGAATTGAAGTGATTGCTTTTTTTAGTTCAGATGCCGACGAAATCAAATCCTATGCCGGTAAACAAAACCCATGGTTTCCTGTGGTGGCCGACCCTAATAAAAATATTTATGCTTTATATGGTGTAGAAGAATCAGCAAGTGGTATGTTAAAAACCATGCTCAAACCTCTAAAAATGTTGAGAATGATGGCGAGTGGCTTTTTCAATTTAAAGTCTATGAAGGCGGCACCCATTATCCCGGCAGATTTTCTACTGGGTCCTGGTTTAATAATTGAAAAAACCTACTATGGTAAGGACTTTGGTGATCATATTGATTTAAATGAAATTTTAAATTAATATTCTTAATTTTGAAATCTAAATAAAGAGAATTGAGACCACAAAAAGTTGATACAGAAACATTATTAATGGGCGCACTTTCCGTTTTAAAAGAAAAAGGATTTGATGGAGCCAGTTTAAACGAATTGGCAAAAGCCACCGGACTTCAAAAAGCAAGCTTGTATCATCGTTTCCCCGGTGGCAAAGAAGAAATTGCTCAAAATGTGTTTTGTTTTATTGAAGAATGGATATTGAACAAATTGGTGAAAATTCTCAATGATCCAGCAGTGTCTCCTGAAAAAAGATTATCTCGTGTTTTAAAAAATATTGATTCCCTATACCAAGGCGGTAAAGATGTTTGCTTTATTCGTTCACTCTCTATGGGTACCGGCAAACAACTTTTTAGTGATGATATTCAAAAAGTACTACATATTTGGATTAAGGCCTTCTACGAGTTTGGTTTAGGAATTGGTTTTAATAATGAAAAGGCCCAAGAAACCGCAGAACATTCATTAATGATAATTCAGGGCAGTTTGGTGTTGTCCAATGCCATGGATGAACCCAAGCATTTTAAAAATGCTCTTATACAAGTAAAAGAAAATTATTTCTCCTAAAAATTTAATTATAAATTTTACCGAACATTCGTTTTTTAATAAAATATGAATAAACAAACCAAAAATATTTTACGCGTTCAGCGTGTGGCATGATGCTAGGAATTTAACACTTAACACATGACATGATACTCTATAAGGAAATAACCGGCGAATATTTCGAGGTTCTAAATATTGAAAGTTCCGATAAAGAAATAAGTAACCATATTCCTCACAAAAGCCCTCAAAATTCATTAACCATCCTGTGGTTTCTTGACAATGATAGTATCCTTGAAACTGATGGTATTAGGAATCATATTTCGAAAAATGAAATCCTTTTCATAACCGACTTGCATCATGTAAAAATGCTTAAAACAGGAAGCATACGCACGATGCGTTTCAATCGCGCCTTTTATTGCATCATCAATCACGATCAAGACGTGAGCTGCAAAGGACTGCTTTTTTATGGAGCTTCAACATTACCCAAGATTCAATTATCTAAATCTCAGATAAATTTACTAAACCCTATTTTTAGAACTATTTCACGAGAAATTACCATTGCCGATCAGCATCAATTGCCTATGTTACAGCTTTTGCTTAGGCAGTTTTTAATTCATTGTACGAGGTTTTATAAACAACAAAATTTATCGGCAACTTCGACAGTTTCTAATATAGAAATTATTAGAGAATTTAATTATTTGGTAGAACTACATTTCAAAAAATTACACAAGGTAAAAGACTATGCAAAAATCATGAATAAATCCTCTAAAACACTGTCCAATTTATTTAGCCAACATTCCAATAAATCACCCTTTCAAATTATTACTGAAAGGAAAATATTAGAAGCAAAGCGACTCTTATGCTATGGCAATTTATCTGTTAAGGAAGTTAGTTATAATTTAGGTTACAACGATATACAATCATTTTCCAGAGCTTTTAAAAATCAAGAATTGATATCTCCAATGACTTTTAAAACCAAATGCATGGGAAAAAATGCCAAACATTTAGGAAAAAAGGTTTCTTTAAATTATTACCAAACAAAGGATATTTGTATCTAATTTTAAAATATATATTCTTATGGAAAAAAATGGAAAAATTAATTGGCAGAATGCCCTAATAGGCGGTCTTATCGGCACACTGTTTTTCGACATTGTAGGGTTCATATTCACAGGAACATGGTGGGATATACCAGCCATACTAGGTGAAAAAACCGGGCTTGGTGTGACCTACGGCGTTTTAGGGCATTTTGGTAACGGTTTATTGTTGGCTATACTTTATGCGGGTATTGCTCCATCTTTATGGGGACCATCGTGGCTCAGAACCTTAATTTTTGTAACAGCCGAAACGATTGCCTTGGTTTGGTTTTTTATGTTTCCCCTTTTAGGAGCCGGAATTGCGGGTACAAATTTGGCACCAATAATACCTTTAGTTTCTTTATTGAGACATATCGCTTACGGAATACCTTTATTTTACTTTGTTCATAAATTTAAGAAATAGTTAATGGTTAATGTTTCGCTGTCGAGGGGTAAATTTTTTACTTCTCGACAGCTTTTAAACACTTTATTGATGTGAAATAGCCAAAATAATTAAAATAGACACTCACCAAAATAGAATACTGATATGAAGTGTCTCACAAATTAAAAATGATAACCTAAATTACAAATGAGAAAAAATATTTTAATTTTAATTACCTTAATGACGCTGACAATGCAATCACAAAACACTGAAATTAAGCACCCCGTTCCACCTTTTACAGAGGAAACGGCCAAACAAAAAATACAAATGGCTGAAGACGCCTGGAACAGCAAAGACCCTCAGCGCGTGTCAATGGCCTATACGCCCGACAGCGAATGGCGAAACCGCGATCTTTTTATTAACGGTCGGGAGGAAATAGTAGCTTTCCTTACTCAAAAGTGGGAAAAAGAACGCCATTACAGGCTTAAAAAAGAATACTGGGCACACAGCGAAAACCGCATTGCCGTTAGGTTTGAATACGAATATCAAGATGCCAACGGCCAGTGGTGGCGCGCCTATGGCAACGAAAATTGGGAGTTTGACAAAAATGGGCTAATGGCCAAACGCTATGCTAGTATCAATGATGTTGCTATAAAGGATACTGAAAGGAAATTTAAGTGATTATTTGGTTTTGACTGAATCAAAAAACATATCATACAGTGCTTTTAGGTTGTATATTTTAACCACTCAAATATTTTAAAGTATTCGATTATATTTGATGACATTTATCCTTAACCTTTATATTTGTGGAAAAAGCTACCATAGGGATCGGACGTAAGGAGCTTTTCCCTATGTTGACAAACCAAGCAAATTAAAAAAATGTAAATGTATATCCCTAAAGCTAACCTAACAACAAACGACGAAGAAATCGTTTCATTTATGAAACGGTTTAGTTTTGCAACAATAATCACTTCAAAAGACAATTTTCCAATTGCAACTCATTTGCCTTTTGTAGTTTCAACCAGAGACGGCGATATCGTATTGACTTCGCATTTTGCAAAAGCTAATGATCAATGGCAAGACATTGAAAATAATACGGTATTGGCAATATTTAGCGAGCCTCATGCTTACGTTTCAACAAAGAATTACGATAAAAAACTTAATGTACCGACTTGGAACTACATTTCAATTCACGCCTACGGCCAGGGCAAATTAATTACAGAAACAGGAAAGACTCTTGAAGTGTTAGAAAAGATGATTGACAATTTCGAAACATCTTATCGATCACAATGGGATGGTTTTCCAGAAGACTATAAACTGAAAATGCTTAAAGGAATTATAGCTTTTGAAGTAGTAGTTACGGACTTGCAAGCTAAGAAAAAATTGAGCCAAAATAGAACGGAAACAGAGCAACAAAAAATAATTGACACTTTATCAAAAAGCGTGGATACCAACGAAAAAATTATTGCACAGTATATGAAGAATAACTTATTAAACAAATCATAAAAGCCATTAACCTTTGCTTTAGCAAAAAAGGAAATGATACTAAAAAATGTAGCTATTTCAGTTAGATAAAATTTTAAAAGACGAATAAAAAATATAAAGAACCACAAAAATTGTATAAGCGTAATTCGGTCTAAAGATATGAATTTGGACTAATTGCATGTTAAAAAGCATAAGATTAAATGGAAAGTGTAAAGCTTCTAATACTAAACTAATTATTTAGCCCTTGAAAAAACAAAAGTTAGAAAACTATAAACCAAATTAAGTTGCCATTGTTTAAGTAATTTTAAGAAAAAGCAACCATTTGATTACTTTTTGCGTCTTTATAAGAAATAGAAGCAATATTTTATTTAAAAATTTTAAAGTAACTCAAATACAAAGCAAAAATCTTAATAATGAAAACAACAAGCCGGCTTAACGTAATACTAACAGTACTTATCACATTTGGTGTCTACTTTACACTCGATGTAATTTATTTCAATAAAATGCGTGCATTCCTGAATGGTACAATAGACCAAATTGGAGTGAGTCACCTTTTAGCCTATACGCTATCTCTTACACCGCTTATTTTAGGGGCATACTTACTTCAAAAATCGTTTAAGAAGACTTTAGAAAGTCTTGGTTTAAATCAATCTATTTTAGTCGGCTTCCTTTTTTGCTTTATTTGCACATTGCCAATGCTGATTGGATATATGTTTGTTTTTGAATTCAATAAACAAATTACTGTTACAACTATCTTAATTAAGGCAGTATCCTCAGGTTTTTTTGAAGAATTAATTTTTAGAGGATTTTTATTTGGACTGCTGTTCAGATACACCAAGCTAGGTTTTATCTTGGCCTCACTATTAGGCGCAATGATTTTTGGCTTAATGCACCTCTATCAAAGTAACGACCCCTTAATGATGCTCGGTATTTTTGGAGTTACCTTTTCCGGCTCACTGTTCTTTGGCTGGGCTTATGCCGAATGGAAATACAACATTTGGGTGCCGGTGTTTTTGCATTTATTGATGAACCTGTATTTCGAATTATTTTCCGCTGGAGAGAATGCCTTAGGTGGTGTTTATATGAATATTTTTAGGATAACGGTAATTCTGTTGGTAATTATTACAACCATTTATTACAAACGAAAAACCAAACAATCTTTTGAGGTTACCAAAAACAGTTGGTGGATGAAGAAAGCAATGCCTACAAGTTAGAAATAACTTTTGAAGGTTAAATTTCAGAAAAGACTTCAGAGTGTTGATTTAAGTCTTTTCAGGGTATTTCATACACTAAATCAAACTTTCAATATTTTCGACTCCAACATATCTGTTAGTAATAAAACCTTCGGCATACCTCTTGTTTATAGCTCTTCCAAATATTTGATTGGTAGCTTTTATTTGATCAAGCAAGGCAATTATTCCGTTTGGGCTTTCATTTTCCGGTATTACAAATTGTGATTTATAGGCTTTGATGGCATCCATTTTAGCAGTAAAACAATCGCTGATATCTACAACGAAGCTGGGTTGTATAAAATAATCCTGAATGTAATGATATACCGCCATTGGGCGCCAATGCTCCTGCTCTTTTTCATTCAATCGTGTAACATTCATTTTTAAACCGGAAATAAAACAAGCATCAGCTACCAATTCAGCCGCATTTCTATGGTCGGGATGTTTATCGTTAAAAGCATTTGCGAGCACAATTTTTGGCTTATACTTCCGAATAAGTTGTATGACCTTCTGTTGATTTTGTAAGGTGTTTGAAATTTTGCCATCGGGCAGGTTGAGTTGTTCCCTTATTTTAACACCCATAAGTTGTGCAGCTGTAAATGCTTCTTCTTTTCGGATTTCAACGGTGCCATAACTTCCCATTTCTCCTTTTGTAAGATCAACTAAGACTACACTTCCTCCTTTTTTAATGGTGCGAATTATGACTCCTGCGGCTGCACATTCTACATCATCTGGATGTGCGCCAAAAGCAAGTATATCAATATTAAAATTATTCATCATTGAAATTACTTTAAAAAAAATAACGCTATGTTGCTTTCACAGTTGCATAAGCTATGTAAGTAGTAAGAGGCAATTGCGCTAATTTCCCCTTTAACATAATTATGATTTGCCCGCGATGGTATGACGAATGATTTACCAGATGTATCAATAAATCTTCCAATGAAATTGATGAAGGTTCGCCCATAAACGGAAAAAAGATAGGTTCTTCCATCTCATTAGCGGTTTTTCTCAAAATGAATGCTTTCCATTCTTCACAATTTTCTTCGGCTAGCCTGAGACAATTTTCTAAGGTTAAATTATCCCATAATTTATAATTTGGGGTTTCATTTAAAGCTCTTTTTAACCAATTATTTGGAGCGATAATTAGGTGAGATAAAATTTAGTAAAGCCTTCTATCGGGAGTATGAGCTTCAGAAATGGCATTGATGAGCATCTTGTTTGCCCAAAGTTCGTAATCTAGTTGTTTTAAAAAAAGTGTTGTTTTCATTCCACTAAATAAAGTATTGTTTGTAGAAAAATATGGCCGTTATAACCGCACCGATGAAAATAATAAAATTCCTCAAGACTTCCTGTTTGATTTGTCTTGCTAGTTTAGCCCCATAAAATCCTCCAATTAAAGCTCCGGCAATCATCACTATGGTGTATTGCCACAGTATAATTCCGGAAAAGATGTAGGTAAATGCCGCAATACCATTGTTAAATGACACCAAAATAACTTTAATCCCATTCATTTCATTTAGATTTTTTAAACCAATTAATGATAATGCGGTAAGTATGATCATTCCTAAACCTGCCCCAAAATAACCACCATAAATACCAATAAAAAACATATAAACAAGGTGTATATAATTTGGCTTTGAGAAGCTGTATGCTTTAGATTTGGAAATAAAAATAGTTCTTAAATCATTACTGAAAACAAACAGTACTAATGACAATAATAAAAAGAAGGGCACAAAATTGCTAAACGCTTTTGGAGATGTATTTAAGAATAAATAGGCACCGAAAAATCCGCCAACCGAAATAGAAACAATAAAATACAAAATGAATTTAATCGGCAGTTGTATGTCCTTTTTAAAGGCAATAGCACTGGTAATATTTCCCGGCCACAATGCCACTGTACTAATTCCGTTTGCGTTAAGAGGCACAATGTTGCAGAAAATCAAAGAAGGGTAAGAAATAAAGCCACCTCCGCCGGCCACGGCATTTAAAGTGCTGCCAATTATGGCTGCCAAAAATAGAATGATTAAAGTAACTATATCCAATTAGATTAAATTAGAGTTGATATAAAACACAAGAGATAAACCACGAAAACCCATAAAAAACTACTCAGTTTAAATTACAGGTTATCGTGGTTTTAATTAATGTCTAAACAGCCAAAAACTTTCTGATTTTATCAGTTATTTCAATTTCGTGGCTCTCTAACGCAAAATGACCGGCGTCATAAAGATTAAAATCTAAGTTTTTTAAATCTTTTTTAAAGGCTTCTGCTCCTGCAACCGGAAATATATAATCGTTCTTTCCGTAAACAATTAAAGTTCTGGGTTGATGTGTTCTAAAATAAGCTTGCCATTTTGGATATAATTTCACATTGGTTTGATAATCATAAAACAATGCCAACTGGATTTCATTGTTGCCCTCTTTTGTGAGGTGTCTTAAATCAACTTCCCAGTTATCAGGAGATACCAATTCCGGTTGTGACACACCGTGCGTATATTGCCATTGCAAGCCTTCTGGACTGTGAAAGCCTTCTAGTGGCTTGCCGTTTTCAATTGTTTTGTTGTTCCAATATGTTTTAATGGGATCCCAAAACGCTTCCAAACCTTCATCATAAGCGCATCCATTTTGAATAATTAAATTTTGGATTTTTTGTGGATTTTTAGAAGCAATTCTAAAACCTACAGGCGCGCCATAATCCATTAAATACAAACTAAATTTTTGAATGTCTAGTTGTTCTAAAAATGCTTCAATGATGTTTGCAAAATTCTCGAAGGTATAATCAAAATCTGCCATTGATGGTTGCTCACTTCTGCCAAAGCCAGGATAATCCGGAGCAATAAGATGGTAGTTGTCTGATAAGTTTCGCAACAAATTGCGATACATATGCGATGATGTTGGATAACCGTGCAATAATACTAATACCGGCTTTCCTTTTTCTCCGGCTTCACGATAAAAAATATCGATTCCTTTTACTTTTGTTGTTAAATGTTTTACGTTACTCATTTTTTTTGTTTTTTAGTTAAAAATTGAATCCGTTCGTTCGATTGATTTGCGCAATTTTGTTACAAACCGTACGTTCGGAAAATTTAGTGCGCAAATTTTGTTATAATACCAGCATCGTTATAATTTATTTGAAGGCTTCAATAAAGAAGTTTGCTATATAGCGTTCACTTAACTCTTTTTTAATATTTAAATGTTTAGTTTCTAGTAAAACTTCACTCAAAACCCAAAACGATATTAAACCATTTATTCACCTTAAATCATTGTAATTTTTTATAAACACTTATATTTCGATTTAATAAAAATCCTTTTTAGAACATTGAAAGTGCAAATATAATAAAAAAAAAATCAATTACCGAACGTTTGGTTTGTTATTTTGGAAAATATTAAGTTTCTCATTTACGCATTTCCATTAAGAATCATTGTTTGACCAACCTCTCTCTATATTTTTTAGGGGTTGCACCAAAATTAGATTGAAATTTTTGAATAAAATGCGAAGTGTTCTCGTAACCTAGTTCAAAGGCAATTTCATTAATGTTTTTTTCTGTATTGTTTAATAAATTTGAAGCCCATTCTAAGCGCTTTTCGCTAATCCATTTGGCCGGTGATTTTTCAAAATGCTTTTGAAAATAGCGTTTAAAGGAGGAAACACTCATACCACTCAAGAAGGCCAACTCCTCAACACTTAAATTACTGTTGACATTCTTGAGCATCAGGGCTTCTATGTTCAACTTGGATTTTTTGTTTAATTGAACTAAAAAGTCTTTAAATTGTTCCTGTTGATCATTCATTAAAAACCCCAATAACAACTCCTCAATTTTAAGCCGTAACAACGCGTCATTCAATGGGCTTTTTCCTTTAAAATAGGGAAGTAATGAATTGATATAGCCTATGAGGCTGGGGGTTGCATCAAACTTATAATGCCCATTACTTCCCTTGCCTTCAGGTTGCCCCAATGTTTTAAGATGCTGCTCGTTCTTTTGATGAAAATTGGCCAAAAATTGGTCTCCTAAAAAGAATAAAACACTTTCGTATTGATAGTTTTGTGCTACCTTTTCTGTACTCACAAACAGCCCTTTTTTTAGAAATACTGCTTCATTTTCCTCTAGGGTTAGCGCCAATTCGGGTGCCATAAACTTTTTTTGACCGTTTACTCCAAAAACAATCAAATGTTGGGTGAGATTTATTTTTGCCTTTTTAGTAACGGGTAGTCTATTTACATATACTACACTGCTGTCGTCTATTTTATAGACAAGGCTGTTGTGAATGTTCGAGCTGTTGATGTCTTCCGGCAGATTAACAATCATAAGAATTTCCAATTTGGAACTAAAAATACTTTAAAAATGAAGAACTCCATCAAAATTCAATTGGTTCTTAGTCCACCATCTGCATTAATAACGGCACCGGTAATCCAACCGGAAAGGTCTGACGCCAAAAACAAAGCCACATTAGCGATGTCATCGGGATTTCCCAAGCGTTGTAATGGATATATTTTTTGAATGTTTTGTTGAAATTGCAGTCGCTGTTGGTCACTCATCTTTTGCAATGCATTTTCTAACATTGGCGTGTGCACGCTGCCGGGAGCTATGGCATTTACCCTCACTTTCTTTGGGCCTACTTCGCAAGCCAATGCCTTGGTAAAAGAGTTAATGGCGCCTTTGGTCAAGGAATAGGCTGTGCTGGGTCTGCCGGCCACCATTCGGTCTGAAAAATAAGATGAAATGTTGATGATACTTCCCTCTGTTTCAATTAATGAGGGCAGCAATTCCTGAGATAACAAATAGGGCGCTTTAACATTCACCTTAAAAATGTGTTCTAATTTTGAAAGATTTACGGCTTCAACGGGCTCAAAATAGGCAACCGCCGCATTGTTTACAAGTACATCTACCTTCGGCCATACCTTAGTTATCGATTTGACTAATGCATTAATTTTTGAAACCTCAGCCAAGTCAAATGGCATCGTTAGCACTTGGTTGCCATTGACAGTCAATTTTTTATGGGCAAGCCCCAATTTTTCTCTATCTCGTCCTATGAGCAGTACCGCTGCCCCGTTTTCAATAAATCGTTTTGCAATGGCAAAACCAATACCTTCACTGCCGCCGGTGATTACCGCTCTTTTTCCATTCAATAACTCCATTCCATTTCTTTTGAAAAAGTGCGTGAACGTAGTCGATACCTCGCCCACGCACATTAATACTACTGTTGTTGAACAATAAACACTTCCAATTCCTTAAACGCTTGGTCCCTAAGTGGGATCAAATTTTTATAAGATTCCGAATTAAATACATCCTCAATGGTGCCTTGGTCAGGAAACTCCATTATCGCAATTAATTGTGGACTCGTAGTTCCCACAAGGGTCTTAGACACTTTGTACTTACCAACGGGTACAGCTCCGGCATTTTTAAAAATGAGGGCCGATTTTTCAGAATATTCCGCAAAAGCCTCCTTTTGTTCAGGAATTAAAACAGCATTGACAATCATTAGGGTTTTTTGTGACATATTATTTTGGTTTTTAAGGGTTTCTGTTGAATTAAAATCTACTCGTGTAATTTCAAATGTTTGTGCTACAGGGTTGTTTCCCCCGAAAAGCATATCCAATTTGGCGTACATCACATAAATAGCATCGACCGCTTTGGTGAGCGTGGTGGGAAACGTATTTCCGGTTTCAAAACGTGCTATGGTTTGTGCCGTGGTCCATTGGTCTTTGGTCGCAATTTTATAAACCACACTAGGAAAATCGGTCCCGGTGAGGTTGTTGCTGGCTAGAGCTAAAGTTTGGTTATCGATCAGCAAAACACCGTCTATGGTTGGAAATGGTTTGTTGGCAATGTGTATCTCGGTTAAACCGGTCGGATTTTTTAAGGGAATTTTGAATAATTTTCCACCGTTGTATATGGCTGTAATCAAATACCCATCCTGATGGTACACCAACCCGTTTAAACCAAAAGTGCCTTGTGGGGCAGCCAATCTTTCGTCATTGATAAAAATGGACGGTTTTCCGCTACTGTCGATTTTGTAAATGATGGGCGCAAAGCTGTCTGTCACGTAATAATTACCATCGCTATCCATAGTGACATCGTTTGCCAAATGGGCACCTGCCGGTGCTATTTTGGTCAGGTTGATGTATTTTTCTCTTTTCCCGGTTTTCAAATTGTAAAAAACGACTGAGGCAAGGGTTCCCATTGTGGCAGCACTGCTTTTTTTGCCCACACCGGGGTCGCTGTTGCAAACTACTAAGCGATTTTGCTTTGAATCGATTTCGAGGCCAATGGCAGAAATCAGGTCATTGTCTTCGGCAAACACAGAAAAGATACCCGATTTATCCACTTTTATAATTTTACCTTCCGAAACAGAAGTTATAAAAAAGGATTCAGATACGGCGTCATAAACCAATCCTTCGGGATACAGTCCGGGGCTTTTTATAATAATTTGATTTTGCGAAATTGTGGTAGTAACCGACAATAAAATGGTAAGAATGGCGAGCCAAAATCGCACATTGGTTTTAGTTTTAAAATTCATAAATTTAGGCATTAGGTTCCGGGCAAAGGTAGGACGAAGGATTGTCTATGTAATATCTCATTTAGTCCATAAAATATTTTAAAAAGCTCAACTTTACCGTCGGTGGGGTGGTAAAATAAATGTAATATTCAGTTCAGAATACAGCCTTATATTCATAAATTAATAAAACCATATGTACTCAAAATCACTTTTAACCTTCGGTATTCTAATTTATGCCGTAGGTGTCCCCATTCTTGAAATTAACGATACGCACGTTTTTAATCCGGATTGGACACCTCACGTTCGTATTCACGAAATGTGGCAATTAATCACAAACAGCAGCATAGGGTTGTTCTGTTTGTGGCTGGTTTGGGCGAAACAAAAAATTGTATTGCCCTGTGTTTTAGGACTTTTTATTACCGGCGGATTTCTCTTGGCTTTCATCCTTCAAGATTTTTACGGAGGTTCAATGAAGTATTTAGATGGCTCTGAAAAAACCCTATTTGGCATCAATATAGGTGTCCTTGGTTTTGGGATAGTATTCATCGTCTTTCTATATACTTTATTTCAAGGAATGAAGAGGAAAGACGGTTTGCAAAAATATATATGCTTTTTCAATGTACATTGAAGAAACTTGGGCTATCCAAGACATTTTTAATAAAAGGAAAATGAAAAATAATAAGTACTATAATAAGTGAGATTTATATTTTTTTCTCTTTTATCTGCCAATAATCAAGCCATTTCTGAAGTATTTAGAATTGATAACAATACTATTTAAATTTTTTACCGAACGTTTGGTTATTATAAAAAATCACTATATTTGCCATGAAAATCAAGTCCACTAGTTGAAATAGTGGTTTAATTAATTATGAATTTTAAAAAATGTAAAAAAATGAGTAAAACAGCAATTGTGGTTCTTTCCGAACCAAAAGCAGGTTCTGAAGAAGCTTTAGGACGTGTGTTCAACGCCTTGGCGGCGGCTTATGATTTTAAGGAAGCCAATGAAGATGTGAAAATCATCTTTCAAGGTGCAGGTACAAGATGGCCGGAGGTATTGCAACAGGAGAGCCATCCCGGAAATGCACTTTACAAAGCCGTTGAGGACAAAATTGAAGGCATATCTTGCGGATGTGCAGATGTTTTTGGCGCAAACCCATCTGGTTTAGACTTGGTTAAAGACAACAAAATTCCTGGCACAACCGGTCTATCTAGTTTTTTTAAACTGCAAAAGGAAGGTTACAGTATTATAACATTCTAAAATCTCAGCCTGCCCTTTAGGGCAGGCTTTTAACTGTCAAAAGACATGGAAAGCGTATACCATAGCGGGGAAAAAGAGATTCAAAAAAGGGTTGGGGAACTTCTTCGAGCCGAATCAAACGGAAGGGTTATTACCAATACAATAATTAAAGGTGCGATAAATTTTATTGAAAAACAACCTATGGCTATTGTAAGTTCAGTAGATAATAAAAATCGCATTTGGACTTCGTTACTGATTGGAGATCATGGTTTTGTGACGGTGCCAACACAAAACAATCTAAACATAGACATCGAAAAGATACATAGTGACCCCCATGATATATTTTTTAAAAATATTTCTGATAACGGGAATATGGGTTCGCTTTTTATCGAGTTTGAAACCCGAAGAAGATTTAGAATAAACGGGGCGGCAAAAGTTAGTGAGAATCAAATAGAACTTACTGTTAAAGAGGCCTATCCAAATTGTCCTAAATATATCCAACAACGTGTCATTAGTCGCCCGGAAGGTTTTAAAAAAACAAACGCAATTAAAACAATGGGGAGAAAAATAAATGATGACATAAAAAGATGGATTACCTCATCTGATACTTTATTCGTTGGCAGCCAAGGACAATCTCTAAGTCTTGATGCCTCTCACCGCGGAGGTCCTCCCGGATTTGTTGAATTTGTAGATAAACAAATTCTGAAAATACCTGATTACGTAGGTAACAGCATGTATAATACATTAGGAAATATATTGCAAAACCCAAATGTGGGTTTATTATTTATAGATTTTAATAAGGGTAAAACTTTACAGTTGACAGGAAAAGCTTCCATACTTTTTGAACAGCAAAACGCATCAGATTTGATAAAGACTACAGGCACAGGCAGGTTCTGGTTATTCTCTCCCGAAGAATGGATAATAACAGAAAATCACCATGATGTGAGTTGGGAACTATTGAGTTATTCACCTTTTAATCCTACTATATGAATTTTTATGATTACAGGGTTTCTAAAGTTTTGAAAGAGAGTAAAAATATATCATCTTATTACTTAAAACCATTAAACGGAGATTTATTACCTAGCTTTTTGCCGGGTCAGTTTATAACTGTTAAAATACATCTCAAGGGACAAGACAAAGCCGTCACAAGAAACTATACGCTATCAGATAAACCCGGTATGGACTATTACAGAATTACTGTAAAAAAAGAGCCTAAAGGGCTAGTGTCTACATTTTTGCATGATGAAATTAGTGTTGGGTCAAGGTTAAAAGTAAGTGCCCCGTCAGGAAATTTTTATCTTTCTCAAGGTATGGATACTCCAGTTGTGATGATATCTGGGGGTGTTGGTATTACACCTATGATGAGTATGATTGAATATATTGCCGAACATCAGCCACAAAGAAAGGTCTATTTTTATCATTCTAGTAAAAATAAAGACTTACAACCCATGGGCGAGAGGTTAAAAAAACTTTCAAGTAAGAATGGAAACATTAATCTTTATGTGCATCATACGCAACCCTTGGAAAATGAAATACGGGGAGTGAATTATGATGAAAGTACGATTATAGACTTAAATCATTTTAAAAAAAATATAAAGGAGATTGAACAATGTAGCTTTTACATTTGCGGCCCAGTCTCATTTATGCATGACATGTCTAACCATCTGACAGCTATGGGTGTAGCTAAAAACAAAATTAACTTTGAGCGGTTTGACAATCCTGATAGGATTAATATACAAAATACCTCAATTGTACAGACTAATACTGAAGAACCTGAGGTTTACTTCTTGAAATCCGGATTGAAAACTTTTTGGAATATAAAACATGAAAATTTATTGACTTTAGCAGAGTCTTTAGGTATTGAAGCCCCAAGCAGCTGTAGAATGGGAACCTGTGCATCTTGCGAAACCGAAATTCATTCGGGTGAAACAGTATATGAACCCGAACCCTTCGTAGAAGCTCGTCCGGGAAATGTATTCATATGCTGTGCCAAACCAAAAACACATATAACACTTAATCTCTGATGAGGATAAAAACAGAAGAATTCTTTATGCTCGAAGCACTTCATTTGGCTGAAAAAGCTTTAAATAGCGGAAACCCACCTGTAGGCTCTGTCTTGGTGCTCAATGGCAAAATTATTGGTAAAGGTATTGAATCGGGAAAAACAACCCAAGATGTGACCAATCATGCAGAAATATTGGCTCTGAGAGACGCTATTAAAAAGGGGTTTGTAAAAAACCTCCACGAAACTGTCATGTATACAACTCACGAACCCTGTATCATGTGTTCGTTTGCCATAAGACACTACGGGGTCACTAAGGTAGTCATTGGGCTTAATGTACAGGATGTGGGCGGGATGACATCAAAATTCAATATTCTAAATACGACAAAAGTAAAAAAATGGACAAAAAAGCCACAAATTACTTTCGGTCTTCTTAAAGAGTATTGTCAAGCGCTTACAGATAAATATATAGCCTTAAAGGGGAAAAGCATTAAAGGGTGTTGAAAATAAATCTGCTGGGGTGCTCTAATTTAAAAAATGACGCACCTAAACCGACTAGTTTATAAATTTTAAAGTTTTCAAATCACCATTCTTAAAAAGAATTTTTGCAATAATTATTTTCTTCTTAAACGGAAATTGTATAAAATCAATTTTTGTGGCTTCAATATCTCTGAATAATTCTCTGCCGAAGATATCATATAAAACTATAGATTTTATTGGATTTTCGCTGTCGACAGAAAATTTTAATAAATCTTCTTTCACTTGATATGTAAATTTATTATTTACGGCTTCAGTTTTTTCCTTGGTAATATCTGAAAGAACTTCACTATTTGGAGAGAAAACAATACTAAATCTTTCTGTGTTTTTAATTTCTGATATTGTTTCAAATTCAAAAGTGCTATTTAAGAGATCATGTAACGTATTGTTCATATTATCTTTAACATATACACTTTCAATGCCTTTATTATTTAATACTTTTTCAATTTTTAAGTACGCCTTCCCGTCTTCTTTCGACTTAAAACCTAAGGGCAAAACGGTTGATGCGCTGATTTCATTAATTCCTTGAATGATGTATTCTTTTTGATTTATCAACCAAAACATATCGTCGTTGACGAGGTCAGCATTTTCACCATCAAACCCACGGTCATAACCAACAGTTGCCCTTTCATCAACTGTCAACAAAAGTTGCCTATAATATCCTCTTGGTGATGTAAAGCCAAAATAAATTTTCATCCTTGTGTCTGTCTCTGTCTGTGTTTCCGTTTTATTTCTTTTAGGCTTCAATAGCTTGCCTACTTCTATGTCTTTTGGCTTATTTGCCTTAAAGAAAACTGAATTAGAGACATTATCTTCTGTTACAAATGCTCTTTGTGAGTTTTTGAAGTTTATAGTGCCATTTGAGTTTGCTGCAACAAAGAACCCTTGCCCAACAGGAATATACCGAGCAGGCGTTTTAGTGCCCAACCCGGGAATTACAGGTGGAGCCGTAATATACCCTACACTTCCCGAAAGATTGTACATGTGATATCCGCCTACATATTCTCGCAAAAAATGGCTACCTCCCCCTTCGTGTTGCCAAAAAAATAATGTTCCTGTAATATCCGGATTGTCTAAGATAAACCGATCGGCGTCGATAGCTGACGGATATGGATTCCCAATTAAGTAATTATACCCTTCTGTAAGATTTAAAGTAATATCACCATTATTGGGTTTACCAATAAAAGTGTAGTTTTGAACTTGATCTACTTCACCTGTGTTAGGTCCTTTCATGGTATAACCCTCACCTACTTTAACCATTCCACTTCTGCGAACTTGCTGCCAAGAGTTGATATCCCCAATAGGACCATTAAATTTAAATATCCAATAATCACTTATTCGTATTGGACTTGCAGGTGAACCGTCAGCACCGTTAAAAGTGTTCACGAAGGAAATGTTTAAAGGAGTTAAAGGATTTGTCCCATCCCTGAGTATGGTTGATACATTGTAATCGTTATTGTTCGAAAAATCATTAATTATACCAACTGGTGAACTAAAATAGTTGTAGGTAAAATTATCCGCAGAACCTTGTTGATCTTTTTCCAATTGTCCTTTGCTTTCCGGATCAAGGATACTGTTGTCAAATTGAACTAACTGAGCCTCGCTTTGCAGATCAATTTTACCATCTAATTTTAAATATTTTGAAATACTGAGTCCGCTTCCATTCACAGTGAGTGTATTGTTAACCGAATTTAAAGCAAAAACTTCAACATTAGAATTCAGCTCTATATTATTGTTCAACTCTACGATATTCCCTTTGATGGTTAAACCCAGTACACCAGTTTGACCCGGTATTAGTTGTTGATTTCCAAATTCCCAAACATTATGATCATTCCAGTTACCGTCTTGTGAGCTAATATAAGGCAGGGGAGCCGATTGAAAATCTACTTTTGCATTCTTGAATACGGCTATCGAATTATTAGATGACTCGTCTTTAGTAGATTTAAATAAGAACTTGGACATTGGATAATAGGCTTCCAAATCAGACCAAAATAAGCCCGATAAGATGAAATCAAGTTCATTTATGCCGTTATCATTTAGGTATGTCCCCTTTAAAATATTACTCATATTAGTCAATTCTTGATTCATCAGTAAACGAATTTGCTCAACAGATAAAGCTTTATTCCAAATTCTCAATTCGTCTATATTTCCATCTAAGAATTGATTGGGTATTTTATGGCCGGATGCACCAATCAAAAAATTATAGCTGTTGCTCAATGGCCCTCTAGCAATGCTTAAAGACTGATCTAACTCTCCATCCAAATAAATAGAGAGTAAACTACCATCATATGTCACGGCAATGTGATGCCATTTATCCTGGGATAAAGGAACCGAACTTGATATAGTTTGCATACCCATGTTAGAATAATAGAAACGTACAAATCGAGCAGGTGTTATTTCCAAATTATACCCATCCGTGAGAGATTCGTTAATTTTTGAAAAAACAGAACCTGAACCTGAAATTTTGACCCAAGCACCAATCGTGAAATGATTTGGATCCAAATTGTGATTATTACCAGCATCTAAAAAATCAGATACCCCCGAAAAAAGAAAAGAACGTTTAAATACTTTCTCGGGGATAAATGCAAAAGTAACGAACTTAGTGCCCAGAAAATCATATATTCCTTCTACATGATTCGTAAAATTATTTAATGGGACTATTTCTACTTGATTGTCAAAAATTTGAGTATCTGATACGAGCATAAAATAACTCCCTGCTACAGAATTATTAATGTTTTGAAGTAATGTCTTTGGAACTGAGACCTTAACTTGCTGAATGCTCCCTGTTTCTACTATTTTCCATTTTCTATTTATAGAGGTATAATCAACTATTGTGCTTAAGCCAGGAATACCGTTACTGAGGTCATAAGCTACTGCAGGAGAAGGATTAAGAGAACCATTGTCATGACCCCAAATAAGAAAACTTTTATCCTGATTAAATTGAGCTGTATTTTCTGAATTTGTCAAAAAAATATTTTCCAGTCCGATAGTAATGTCTTCAACGGTTTGTAGTGCATTTACAGATTTGGATTGCTTCTGATTAAGAGTCGAAATATCATCCCTTCCTATTCCTGCTATATTATAGTTAAACCCAGAGGAAGATGGAAACAATATACTGCCATCACTGTCAACATAATTTTTACTTACTCCATTGTTCCCTAACGTAATACCATATTTAATCGCTAAGTAACTTTCAATTTTCAGCCTCTCGGTAAGGTCATTTTTTCTGTTTGAAAAAATTGCTATCTCTGCTACTTTTGAAGATAATCCGGCTCCCCTACCTAAACTTCTACCAATCCAAATTCTTCCATTGTTTATGTTCACAAATTGAGGGGATCCAACCTCTGTATTGTCTTGTCTAATTCCATTTTGATAATATTCCATGCCGTTTGAGGCTGGATTATTTGAGAAATTTAATAAGATTGGACCGTTTAGGTTTTTAAGCATATCAGAATCTGAAAGTCCATAGCTTCTGTTAAAAGGATCAGCGGGATTGGGAGCCGGATTTATCCCAACAGCATAGGAGACTATTTCATTATCAAGCCTAGGTGAAAAGGAGCCCAACCAGACGCCTGTTTGGTCTAAGGATGTCCTATCTGAATTGTTTAGCTGAGAAGTTATAAGTGCCATTGGAGGGTTAAGTGATGAGTTAACATTTTCCAAAGGCTGTATGACAGCAAATATATCATTTGAATAAAAACCGCTTGTGGCAAATAAGAAGTCTGTATTTCCATTACCTAAATATGTAGCTTCAACTTTATTTAAGTTATAAGTCCTGTCGTTTTCAAACACTACTACTGGATTGAAATTGATATTTAAATCCGGATGGTTTCTTAATCTGGGATTACTTGAAGTCCCCCCTGCTGTTGAATCAACCGCCCTAGCATGGTGACCTTGAGCCAAGTCATCCCAAGTACCTACTATGGTTTGATCCATCGTAAAGTTTGTACCATGAATCATGTCTGCTTTGTACCAAGCACTTAATCCATTCGCTATACCTCCTAAACCTTCAATTGGAGTCGAGTAGTTAACTCCTAATATAGTTATTTGATCAATATGTACAAAAATCGCTAAACTAGTTGCCCTAAACCTAAAACGCGCTGTAGAGGTAAACAAAAAATCAGACGGAAATAGTACCTCTGCCCTGTGATGATACACTCCCACTTCGTTATAATCATCACTCGCTCCTCTAATATATGATTTTAAATTCGTCCAACTAGCACCATTGTTGCTACTATATTGTAGCGTAAACTCATTTCCTGTGTTTACGGCCGTTGGATTAAAAAAAAATTCTATTTCTACTTTGTCAAAACCACTTAAATCCAAGGTAGGAGATGTAAGAGTCCCTCTTGTTGTGGCACCGGCCAACAATACAGAAGTTGAACTTTTATAACCCGTTATTGAACTCAAAACGGCATTTGCATTTCTTGTCCATCCACTGGAGCTAGGATCAAAATTTACTTGGTTAACAATTGTTGTTTGAGAACTGGAGGTTATTCCGAAAAGGAACATAAATAAAAAGAAACCCCAACGAAAAAATTTGTACATATAGTCATCAACTTTAAAAATTAAATCTTTCCTGGGGCTTAGAAAGACTAACTTATTTTAATAAATTCATTTAAATGCTTATCGTGTAGAAAACTTTAAACCGGTATCAGATGTGTTAATCCATTTTCTCAATTCCTCTTGATTATCCATTTTAGACAAAACATAATTAACAGACTCTGAAAATTCATCATTTGGAAATTGCAAACTACAGTTTTGGTTTTTGTATAAAAGAATTCTATCATATATAGATAGAGATAAAAATCTAGCTTCTTCAATACCGTTTAACAAGGCATTGTTTGATAGGCTATAAGCCAAATAGCAAGCATCTTTCCCTTCCTCGTCTAATCTACCGTTTACAAATTTCACAGGCTCGGCATGAATAACATATGCGGCATTATACATGTCAACTGAAGTCTTCAACCTGCCTTCTCTTACTAAATTCATGATTTTTTTTCTGAATTTTTTAAAGAGGTTTACACACTTATGATAATCTTTACCAGAACAATTGTAATTGACTTCATAGTACATATCCAAAATTTCTCTATTTGGCTGAGCGTTCATTTTTTGACGGGTGTATAAAAAGAGATACACCACCAAAAGAAAGCCTAAAAACTGAAACGTAAGTACCCCGTAAAATAGAAAATCTGCCATTTATTATTTACTATTATATATTAACATTCACCTCTCACAAAACTATGGAAGAGCTATTGGCAAAACAATAACCTATGTTATTGTTTCAAAAAATCACGTCTAATTCTACTGAGGCTTTCAGGGTAGATACCTAAATATTGTGCCAACTTCTTAACAGATAATCTTTTAACTAAATCTGGATGTGACTCAAACAAATCACTATACATATCCGTTGCCCTTTTTCTGTAAATATCCTTTTGCTTTTTTATTAATTTAATTATCAAGGACTTGAGCTCATGATTAACAAAATTACTAGCCAACAACGAAGTTTTAGATATATTTTCAAGTTCATCTAAATCAATATATTCCATATCGCATTCCGTCACGCAACTTAATTGTACATCTGACGGAATCTTTAGATAGTATGATGAAATAACACCTACAAAAGTATTCTCCGTGTGGAAAAATAAAATGCGTTCCTTCAAATCATTGGTAAGAAACGTTAATTGGGCTATACCAGATTTAATAAAATATATGTTTTTTTCATGTTGACCATAATCTGTGATTACACTACCCCTGTTTAAGTAAAGATGTCTGGTTTTAAAAGGTAAACTTCCTTGTTCAAGTTTTGGATCTATAAATTTTCTAATATATTCTTCAATGGTCATTGCATGAATTTTTAAACCTGTCAAAAGTCGGATTTCGATAAAAAAACTTACATAGTTTAACATTTTAAGTTGGGAAATCTATATCACCTTTTAATATGTGGCTTCAATTTTTTCTACACACCTTCTTAAAAAAGATAACATAGGTTATTCTTTTAACCGTTATTGTTACAAACAATATGTAGAATCGTCATAAAATTTTAAAAAAAATAATTTTATGTTGGTTAATATTATAGAAACCCATGAGCTATGTTATAGTTATACAGCTCAAAAAAACGAAATCAAGAACCTAAGCTTACAAGTGCCAAAAGGAAGTGTTTTTGGTTTTCTGGGATCAAACGGCTCAGGAAAAACAACTACCATAAAACTTTTGTTAGGTTTGCTAAAAAGCAGTTCCGGTCAAATTGAAATTTTTAAGGATGACATCAAACATCACAAATTGAAAATTCTTGACAGAACAGGCTCCCTTATTGAGAGCCCCTCTTTGTACAACCATTTAAATGCCCTAGATCATTTAAAACTAGTAGCCCGATATAAAGGTAAAGCATATACAAATTCTAAGTTAGAGGAATTTTTGGAGATTGTAAATTTGCACAGAGAAAAAATGAAAAAGACGTCTGCTTTCTCTATGGGGATGAAGCAGAGACTTGGCGTAGCCATGGCTTTGATAGGCAACCCAGAATTGCTCATACTCGATGAACCCATAAACGGCTTAGATCCTGTGGGAATTATTGAAATGAGAAATTTGATTAAAAAATTGAATTCTCAGTTGGGTGTAACGGTTTTTATTTCCAGTCATATTTTAAGTGAAATTGAAAAAACATGTACTCACTTGGGCGTAATACGTTCAGGGGAAATTCTTTATCAAGGTACATTGGCAGACTTTAAAAACATTTCTCAACAAAACATACCGGTCGAGTTTGAAATAAGCGAAACAGAAAAAGCAATAGCCCTAGTAGAAAAAAGGGGGTTTTCAGCTAAAATATCCGACACAAATACCTTGTTAATTAATTTTAACAATAAAGAACATATTTCATCTGTCATAGATGCCCTCAGACAAGAAAATCTGCATATCTATCAAATAATAAACAGGAAAGATATGGAATCGCTTTTTATAGAATTAACCCAACAATAGTCGTATGAAAACCGTAATTTTATTTTGGAATGCATTGCTTAATGAGATTCTAAAGACTAAAAACGCTTATCTTTTTGTCATAAGTTTAGCCGTTGCATTTTTTATTCCCGCAATCTATTTTGTACATTACATTATTGATTATGAAAGAGTTATTCCAAAACCAGGTGTGAATCCTTGGGGGAAATTCTTTTTTAGCCAATTTTCAATGACACCCTTGCTCTATTCACTTTTTGTTATCGTTGTTACTTCTTACTTGGTTCAAATGGAGCATAAATCTTCTGCTTTAAAGATGATTTTTGCTATGCCAATGCCTAAATGGGCCTTATATTTCAGTAAACAAGTAGTAATTTTATGTGTAGTATTTGTCACTTATCTTATTTTTTTTGGACTTATATTGTGCTCAGGTTACTTATTGTCTGCTATTAACGCTGAATATGCTTTTCATCTCTACAAACCTGATTTTAAATTGATGTCTAAAGTATTCTTAAGTTCTTTTGCTACAGTATTCGGGGTAATTGCGCTTCAATATTGGATAAGTTTTAAAATTAAAAATTTTTTAATTCCTCTAGGAATTGGATTGATTATGGTTATTATTGGCATCATCATATTTAGAAGTTCCAGGTTTGCTCCCTTCTTTTTGTATGGATACAATATTTCAAATTTAACAGCAATCAACCCGGCCAATCCTAATACTTTTGAGTGGTTAAGCAGTTTCTCTGTTTATAGCTTATGGTACTTTCTTGTTATAGGTATAGTTGGATATTTTAATGTAAGTAAAAGCGCTGTGAAATAATTAGTTTTAAGTCAATAAAATACCTAAGGAATATCCCTTTCAATTTTTTTTCATCCCCACTCCAAATACGAGTAATCATATTTTTCAATCTCGTTTCTCAAGATAAAAACAAGATTAAAAGCATGGAATCATTCGAATTTTATAAATCACAATTGTGTATGTCCCTATCAAAAATACCGATAAAAAAATGATAACGTATGTTAGGTTTTTATTAATTATTTATTTTTTCATTTGCTTATAATTTTTCGCAATACAATCAATAAATTAACATATTAAACGTAAAATATTAAACTTTCAATATGAAAAGAATTCTATTGCTTATTTTTATTTTTGTTTTTGGAAACCTGCTGGCACAAGGGGGCGATTTAGATACCAGCTTTAATCCCGGAACCGGATTTGATGCCTCACCGCAAGCCATAGTTTTTCAGCCAGATGGTAAAATTTTGGTAGGAGGTATATTTACCACGTACAATGGAGTAACAGCTAACAGAATTGTCCGTTTAAATCCGGACGGAAGTATAGACAACACTTTTGTAACCGGAACCGGATTTGATAGCACAGTATTCGCATTTGCACTACAACCAGATGGTAAAATATTGGTTGGGGGAAGTTTTTTGAATTATAATGGAAATTCTTCGGTAAACAGAGTAGTACGCCTAAACCCTGACGGAAGTCTTGATAATACTTTTTTGGGCGGAACAAGGTCAAATGGAGTGGTTCGTACTTTAGTAATTCAACCTTCTGATGGTAAAATCATTATAGCCGGAGACTTTGGCACTTATGATGGCATTACCAGACTGAGGATTGCACGCCTAAATACAGACGGCACTATTGATGGCACTTTCAATTCAACAAACGGATCTAATAGCAGTATTTTTTGTTCTGTTCTACAAACTGACGGTAAAATATTAATAGTAGGCCAGTTTACCTCTTACGGCGGGGTTAACACAAACAGGGTTGCCAGAGTTAATACAGATGGGACTTTAGATACCGGCTTTAACAATGGTGGCTCAGGTGCAGACGGAACAGTAAACTATGTAACCATACAACCCGATGGTAAAATATTGATTGGAGGGGCTTTTGAAAGGTACAATGGTTCATTGCGTAGCGCATTAGCACGCCTTAACTCTAATGGTAGTTTGGATACCGGATTTGTTTCAAACGCTAACACCGTTGTAAATGCCATCAATTTACAATCGGATGGAAGAATGATTATTTCCGGCACATTTACCGATTATAATGGCACAAGCATTAGACGCATAGCTCGCATAAATCCGGATAGTACTTTGGATCCAACATTTGTATCCTTAATGCCCTTAAGCGGAACTATAACAGTATCGGCAATGGATGCTAATAATGCCATATTCATAGGTGGAGGTTTTTTAGATTATGATGCTACTTCGCGTCCTCGCATAGCAAAATTGGTTAATGATTTTACGCTTAGTTTAGAAGACTCCTTTACAGAAAAAAACGGAATAAGTATTTTTCCTAATCCGGCAACGCATTCTTTTGAGCTAATAACATCTACAAAAGAGAATGTACAGGGTGTTGAAATTTACAATCTTAATGGGCAACAAGTTTATAAAACAAATCAGTTGGGCGCCATAAATATTAGTTTTCTGGCATCGGGAATTTATCTTGTGAAAGTCAATACGCTTTCGGAATCAAAAACTTTAAAATTGGTTAAGCAGTAGCAATTATTTAATGGTTTGTTACCATTAAAAATTCGAACCATACTGCTCGGAATAATCAATTTGAGATTAAATAAATAAAAGAGGAATCCCTCTGCGCTTTCACTAGAAAAATCGCAAATATACCCTAGCGTTACTATGCCCATCATCAAGCGGAATGATTTTTCAAATTACCATTTTATTTAAATAAGATTCACCGTTATAATGAAAGCAGTGTATTTTAAAGCATATAAAACAGATAGTTTATTCTATTGCTTAAACTATTTTCAAAATTGAAGTGCAATTTACTACTCTATCTGAGCGATTTCTTGATTTATGCTTCTATGTAAAAGTTTAAAATCACGCCTTAAATAAAATTAGGGCTTTGCGCCCTTCATATAATCTATGATGCTTAAAATGATAGCAAACACAAAACAAAATACCGAAATCAGGATGGATATATAGACCATAAAAATAGGCATCTCTAAACCCCTTAATATAGAAAATAAAACAAGCCCCGATAAAAATCCTGTAGTGAAAACAATTCTTTCAACTTTGGATTTTAACACAGGTTTATCAAGCAAAATTGGTTGGTTTGACACATTCTTCAAAAACAAAAAACGTATGCTATCCCAGTGCCAAAACACTAACCAAAGTGAAGCGAGTGTGATGCCGCTCGACACAAATATTGTCAAACCAAAGTCATACGAAATTGTGATAAATAAAATATTGGATGCAATAGCTAAAAAAAGCAACGCACCTATAGCTGAAGTTCTGTAAAATAAGAGCAGACAGCCGGCTAAGATTTGTACTGCACCCAGAAATTGCCAATACACTCCCGATTGATATAGGGCTTCAAACAATAACAATGGTGAATCATCTTCAGGTACGCCAGTTGTGAATCGTCTGCCTAATAACTTCACTGCACCAGTTGGGATGAACGCTATGGCTAATAAAAGTTTCAAACCCAAAGTAAAACGAATGAGTATTCCCTGCTTACGTGCTTTTTTTAAACAGGTTATTATGACTGTTTCCATTTTTTATTTAGTTGGTTTTCGAATTGTAAAACTTTGATTTCTATGAGTATAACTTTTTAAAAAAAAGTAAAATCGGTTTTAATTATCAAGCAAATCCTTAAGAACATTATTCAATCTGCCCTCTCTTAAGTCAAGATCCATTGCTATTATTGTTCCTTTTTCATCAATTAATAATTGCCTTGGAAGCGCTACAATCTGAAAATCTATTGCCAATTGAGATTTTAATTCGCCAGCAGAGTAAAGCGTATAATCCCAAGGAAATGGATTTTTATCTAAATAAGCCATAAGTCTCTGCCTATCTTTTTCCAAAGAAATACTAATCACCTCAAATCCTCTGTCGCTATACGCTGCGTAACTTTCTTTAATTGCAGGAAATTCTTCTAAACACGGCTTACACCAAGTTGCCCAAAAATCAATTAATGTAACTTTACCCTTTAAATCTTTACTCGAAAACTTTTTATCCTGATTTTCTGCGTAGGGAATTTCAAAATCAGGTATTTTTTGTCCCTTACTAAGTCTTTTCCATGTTGAATCTAATTCAAATTCACTTGTCGAAAACACCGGGTTAACCTCAATTTTTGAGAAATTCAATTCAGATTCAAAACCTGAACCGGGTATAACGGTCACGATTCTAAAAGGCAAAATGTAACCGCTAACTGCCCTGTGGTCTGAGAAGGTTGTCTCTGACCTACCGTACATACTCTTGGAAATAATAGCAATTAAATACTTAGAGTCTTTGTCAAACATATATTCTTCTCCTGAACTTTCGCTTACCAATTGATAAACTGGTTTACCTGACCATATTGTATCTTTCAAATTAAAATCACTCTTTAATTTTTGAAAGTCCGATACCGGCATAAGACTTATTGCTTGCGCAGGAAAATTGTTCATCCCAACAAACCGACCCTTTTCAAACTTTATCATATAACTTGAATTCGGGTTTGTCAATAAAGTTTCTGCAAGAACAGCATCTTGATAGGTCTCTGTTTTTTGATAGCTTGTGCCTTTAGTTGAAACCACTTGTTCGACACTATTCACTAAGTTTCCGCCCATTTTTATTTTAAAATTCAAATATGACTTTTGTGCTTTAAAATCTGCCCAATCAGCTTTCTCTAAAACTGTTGCATTTAAGTGAGCATCAACAACATCCGAAGCCGTTTTTATTTTAGGATTGCATGATGTGGATACAACAAATATTACGATGACTGTTTGTATTGACTTTTTAAACATAACGGCTGTATTTTTCTTAAAAATAGACGATGAAGTTCAATTTTTGTGACAAGAAAATCTTGTTTTAATAATCAATTTGATAATAGCCAAATCCAACTTCTAATAGTCTCTAGAGTTTCATCAGAAATAGCATGTTTAATGCTGCCATACTCTGTAGGTGATCCTGTTTCAGCACGTTGAAATAAGTGGTTGTGAGATGCTAAAATTTTAACCTCAAAATTCGTTTTATTTCCGGACTCCACAATTTTTTTCAAAGACTCAGCATTTTCAGTCGCGGGGACTTGTAAATCTATTTCACCAAATAATGCCAAGGTTTTACAGTTAACATTTCTGAGTGCATCTCGTGGATCATAACTGATAAAATTTTTAAACCAGACGCTTGTCAACTGATTGATTTGCAAATTAATGTATTGATCTTTATCCATTCCTGCCGGCAGATTGATTGGCTGATTGTGCAACTCTTCTTCAAAAAGGGTTTGAAGCTTTAGTTTCAATTCATCTTCGGTTTCTGTTTTAATCAATTCAAAAGTTTTTTTGTTGAAATTGACAGTTCTTTCTATTTCACTATCGGTCACGCCTAGTATTTTATTAATTTTCCTCTGTTGAAGAAATAGGATATCGTCACCCGGTAATGTTGGCCCGGCCAACAGTATTAAAAAGTTTACATCTTTATTTCTATTGGCTATCATTGGAGCTATGATACCACCTTCGCTATGCCCCAAGTAGCCGATTTTCTTTGGATCTATTTCAGGTATGCTTTTTAAAAAATTTAAAGCAGATTCGGCATCTTGTGAAAAATCAAAAGAAGTTGCTTTACCAAAATCACCTTCAGAATTTTCTACTCCGCGTTCATCATATCTTAACACTGCTATACCATTTTGGCTGAGATGTTCTGCAATAACTTTAAAAGGTTTATGCCCTAGAATTTCACCATCTTTGTTTTGTGGCCCACTGCCACTAATAAGAATTACAGCCGGGAAATGGCTTCCAGTTTTAGGCAAGTTTAAAGTACCTTTCAAATTGATATCATCCTTCTCATTATAAAAACTAACTTCCCGTTCAATATAATTGAGTATTGTTTTTGTACTGTCTATACCTTTCTTTGTTCGCTCAGATTCAATAATTCTATGCAAATTGAGCGATAAGTTTTGACCGGCTTGCGAAAAAACTCCAGTAATTTGGTCTGATTTTTCTAATTCGCCCGAGTACTTTGCATGTAAAGCATTAAAAATAATATCGAATTGGTTTTTGTCAATAAAAACACTGTCTGCTTTTATTCCTTTTGCGCCTTGTTGAGGAACGTCTAATGCAACTTTATAAGTTCCGCTTTTATTTTCAATATGAAATTTAATTAATAAAGTGAGTTGTCCTACTTGAATATTACCACCCCAAGATCCAACAAAATTTTGCCCTTTGGCTAAACACACGCTAAAGATTAAAGCAAATAATAAAAATGTTCTCATCACTTTTGATATATTTTAAATAGAATAAAAGATTGAATGACAGGTGCTAATGCAATAACCATGACAATCGCTGGCAATATGTATTGGAAGACATCCAGATCGATTGATAGGGCTAATAAAACTATTAAAATTCCAGCAACAAACCATAGGATTCCCGCAGTGTGATGCACTTTTTTCCAGACAATTTCATCCTCCAAAGTCCAAGGAGTTCTGATACCTATAAAATAATTTGGCTTGATGGTTTTAAAATAATTACCCAATAAACTGATCAGTAAACCTATGCCGATAAATATAAAACTAGAATTAAAATATAAATTTTCTCTTTGTATTTGATATAAAAATAATACCGACAATGAGACCATAAATAAACTAATGATAACTTTGAGTTTTAAATATTTTGCGCCCATTTGCATTAGCTTCATTTTTGGGTCTATATAAGGAGCCAAACTCAGTAAAGCATAAATTACTATAGGCATCAACACAAAAAAAATCGGAAATGTGTACTTAGAACCATACTGTGTAATTCTGCCTTCATAGTCCCAACTTATAGGTACTTTCTTCGGTAACTCAGACCAAATAAAAAAGAGATATACAATCGCTAAAAGCAAGAAAAGTAATAAAAGCCAATCCTTTTTAAACGTTTTCATATTTCACTTTGGTTTAAACATTATTTTTTAAAATTCATTACCCAATTGAGTAAATCATCCATAATGGTAGTATTGATAGAATAGTTTATAAACTGTCCTTCCTTTTTACTTACTATCAGATCTGCTCGCTTCAAAATATCTAAATGGTGAGAAATACTCGGTTTGGTCATGCTAAAATAATCCGCAATCTCGCCAGCGTTCATATCCTTGTATTTTAATAGAGAAAGGATTGTCCTACGCGTCTCATCGTTCAATGCTTTAAAGAGATTATTCATTAAAATAATTAGTTATTTAGACAAATATCTAAATTAAAAATAAATTTTGCAAATTATTTAATCTCTTGGTAATGTAATTAGTCCGAAATTCTAAATTTATATGTAGGCGATGTTTAAAAAAAATCTAATGTTGTAAAAAACAAACTCAAAATCCAAGCATCCTATTTATACATAATCCGAAGTGGCATTATCATACAAATTTGCTGTATTTTTCATTTATATTTGCTAAATGTCAGCTATGCATCGTTTATACATAACTTTTTTTGCTATTTGGCTTACCTGTCAATTGGGTCATTGCCAAAGCTTACTCAAAACCATGGTCTATAACTTGCTGGAATTCCCCTCGGCACCTCCGGCCAACCGCGAACTGATACTTAAAGACATTTTGGCGGCTTTTACCCCCGACCTGCTCATGGTAAACGAACTGGAATCGGAAGTCGGTGCCAACCTCATCCTCAATAAATCTTTGCTCAGCCTAGCTCCCGGTTACGCCCGTGCCATTTTTGCCCCCAACCAATCGAGCAGCTTTCAAAACCTCAACCAAATGGTGTTCTACAACACCAACAAGCTCATACTGATAGACGAAGAACTTTTCGAAACTACGGTGCGCGACATCAACCACTATACCTTTCGACTCAACACCGTCAATCAATCCACAAATCCGATTTTTCTACATGTGTATGTTACCCATCTCAAAGCCGATGACGGCACCGTTTTTGACGATGACCAACAAGACCGCCTCAATATGGTCAATGTGTTTACCAATGCCCTGAACCTCATCCCGCCCGACAGTTTTGTGCTTTTTGCAGGCGATTTTAACTTTAAAAGCAGTGCCGAAGCTGCCTATCAGGAAATCCTCGATCCCACCAATAACGTGGTGTTGGTTGACCCAGTTAACCGCCCCGGAAACTGGAACAACAACAGCTCTTTTACCGATGTACACACCCAAGCCACCCGAACTTCTACTGCCAATTTCGGTAACCGTGGCGCCGGCGGCGGCCTGGACGACCGCTTCGATTTTATCATGATGTCGCAAAACTTTACCACTCACCCCAATTTTTTCTACAATACCGGTTCCTACAAAGCCTTTGGCAACAACGGCAATTGCTTCAACCTGAATATTAACGATGCTGCCTGCACCGGCGCTTTCGACCAAACGCTACGCGAATCGCTCTTTAATATGAGCGACCATCTGCCGGTGGTTGCCGAGTTTACGCTCAACGAGCCTTTGCTCAACCTAGAGGCTTTTGAACAAAAACCCTTGTTGCAATTTGCTTCGGGCAATGTGGCAAGTACCGAATTAGAACTTTTGATAAACCTTAGCCAGCTTCCCGAAAACGCCTCGCTTTCGGCCTATAATCTGTTGGGGCAAAAGGTGTTGACGCAAGCCACTGGCAGTCAAAGCCGTATCACTATACCAGTTTCCGGCCTGTCGGCCGGGGTGTACCTGCTCAAAATAAGCGGGCAAAGCCGGACTTGGAAATTTATCAAACGCTGATGGACTACGCGCAAACCCTTCAATGGCTTTTTACCCAATTGCCCATGTATCAACGCATTGGGGCGGCGGCCTATAAAGCCAACTTGGACAATACTTTGCTGTTGGACGCGCACCTCAATCACCCACACCGTAGCTTTCGTTCGCTACACATAGCCGGCACCAACGGCAAAGGATCGGTGAGCAGTATGTTGGCTTCTGTATTGCAAGAAGCAGGCTACAAAACCGGACTTTACACCTCGCCACATCTGAAAGATTTTAGAGAACGCATTAAAATTAACGGCCATTGTATCCCGGAAACGGATGTGGTCAATTTTGTAAGTGAGCATCAAAAATTTTTGGAAAAACAGGCATGCTCCTTTTTTGAAATGACCGTGGGCTTGGCCTTCGATTATTTTAGGCGCGAAAACATTGATGTGGCTGTGGTTGAAGTGGGCATGGGTGGTAGGTTGGACAGCACCAACATCATCCAACCCGAACTTGCCGTCATTACCAATATCGGACTCGATCACACACAATTTTTGGGGGATACGTTGGCCAAAATTGCTGTTGAAAAAGCCGGCATCATCAAACCGAAAACCCCTGTGGTCATCGGCGAATATCACCCGGAAACCTACCCGGTTTTCGAAAAAACAGCCGCCGAAAAGCAGGCACCGCTCAAGCTCGCCGAAAAGGTTTCGGTTAACGATTATACCACTGATTTAAAAGGTAATTATCAGGCCAAAAACTTGAAAACAACCCTTGCCGCTGTGGAGGTGCTGAGAAAGGATAATCGGTTTGAAATTTCTGAAACCGCCCTTCGCCAAGGTTTGCAGCGGGTTGTAGAAAATACCGGCTTGCTAGGGCGGTGGCAGTTACTGCAAACCCAACCGAAAGTAATTGCCGATACGGCCCACAATTTGGACGGATTAACCTATACCATGGCGCAACTGCAAACAGAATCGTATGCCCGTTTGCACATGGTTTTGGGTTTTGTAGAAGACAAAAACTTGGAAAACCTCCTTCCGTTGTTTCCGAAAAACGCCATCTATTACTTTTGTAAACCCAACCTGCCGCGTGGTAGAGATGCCATGTCTGTTTGTGGTGTTTTTGAACAAAACGGCTTTACCGGACAAGCTTATACCAGTGTTGACGAAGCTTATATGCAAGCACTTTCAAATGCCCAAAAAGCAGATTTAATCTATATAGGCGGGAGCAATTTTGTGGTGGCCGAAGTACTTTAATTTCTGTGTTTACTCTTAGCTGTAAAAACCCGAGTTTGATAAAAAAATGTATGATGTTGATTGTGTATGATTTACAAATAAAGTAAATATTTCCTCGAGCGCAGTCGAGCGGTTATTTTGGCTTTGAGGTCTTTAAGCTGAGGCCTCGACTGCGCTCGGCCTGACAATGCTGAGTTCAAGAGCTATTTGTGTATGAAAGATAAATCGAAATCAGGTTAAAAATCTTTTATTTGTTTATGAAGCTTGGACAGTATGCGCAAATTCATGTGCAAATGTTGAAGGTGTTGTGTTGCCGAATACAGTCACATTTCAACTTCAAAGTAGAGTGTTATCATAAATAACATCAATTAACATTTGTTTTTCTCTCAGCCATAAGCTTATATTCATATTCATTTTTATTTAAAAATAAACGAAAAATCAAAGTATCACTAATCAAATCAAAAGTTTTATTAGTTAAATATTTTTTGTTATTTTTTTCAAAATAAACTTGAATGATTAATGAGTCGTTCGGCGGAATATAAATTATTTTTTTTCTCTGAGTGTAATTGTTAACATCATAACCACCATTGAATGGAGATTCTTTAACACTTTTGTATCCTAGTACTTTTTCCAACTTAAAATCCGTACTACCCGTATTTAATTTGAAATCATAATTTTCTATTGTAATCCTTTTATCAGACAGGTTTTTTAAATACAATTCAGCTAAAAAAGACCTATAATTCTGAATAAAAACCAATGCCTTTATGTTTACATTCAAAACATTATCAGAAATCAATTGTTTATGACTTATTATTTTAAGCCCCCTCTCTTTTGGAAATGGTGGGCATGAACAGAGCATGAACAAAAATAAAAATACCACTAATTTTTTCATAAGTCATTAATTATTAATGTATTCTACCACACCCATAAGTACACCCTCCTAAGCGTTGTAAAAAAGACTCAGCCTGATATTCATTGGTTTTGTAATTATAATAACCGCCTAAACCCAAAAACAACTGCTCATAAATCCCCCTGGCCTGAAAAGCTGCCCAACCTTGTTGATTAACTTGAATAACATGACCAAATTCGTGCCCGAAAGTGGCTGAGCTTGTGTTACCAAATACGGCCACATTTCTACCCCAGGTTACTTCTCTTGCAAAATCTGATGTCGAGTATCCCTCTCTCAATGATTTAGGTGTAAACATTTTAGCCAGAGAGGGTTGCAATGCTTGATAAAATCCACCTTTTCTCCAAGCTATATCATCGGTTGACAATCCAAAAGCAGTTGCCATTTGATTTGCAAATTCCAATTGTTCACCATTTGGTTTATAGGTAGCTCCAAACATGCTTATCATAAGTGCAGACTGGCTAAAACCGCCTATTGCTCCATTCCTAATACCGTTGCCAATTCCTCTATCAATTGCTTTTCCGTCAATTGCCGCTCCAACTCCTCCTGACACAGCTCCTCTGGCTGCACCTTTTATAGAATTAAACCCAAGTTCTCCCAACGCATTTTTAAACCATCCTCCCTTGACTCCGTTCCAATCTCCGAATCTGCTCCCTGTAAGGCCACCGGCAAGGCTTCCGGCAAAAGTTCCAAAGGTTATCGGGTCGCCCATTGCAGCACCGGCTCCTACTTGTGATGCAAGCTCCGATAAGAAATTTCCCGTTGCACTATTCAAAAAAGATGAAACAGCAACATTCCCCGACAGGGATGCCGCTATACTCAACCCTCCCGAAATACCACCGCCTATAGCTCCATAAAGTATAGAAGTCCCTAATCCACTCCACGACCAATTCCCTGTAATTAACGAACTTACTGTATATACCGCTGCTGCAGTTGCTGCACCTATAAGCGCACCATAAGCAATCGCACCCAAGATTGCGAAGAAAAACTCCCCACTCGGGTCGGTATATTTTAACGGGTTGTTCAGCACATAACCATACCTGTTAAAGTTTTGGGTATTATACGGGTCCTGCACATAGTTGTCGGGCATTAAGAACCTATGCAGTTTAGGATCATACAAACGCCCGTTCATGTGCACCAAACCAACGCCTAAAAGGTGTTCGTGGCCTGTATAACCGCGGTCAAGAATCACAAAATTTGAAAGAACGTTGCCGGTGGCATCGGTGAGTTTTACCACCTCGCCCCCAGGCATCAAATATACGTTTTTCTTTTATCGCCCCGGCACTGTCGGTAATGGCCAAAATGCTACCGAGATAGTCCCTAAAGAGGTAAAAATACTGCTCGGTGGTGGCACTGCCCTGCTCGGAGTGCCAGATGGCGGGCGCGCCGTAGGCATCGCCACCCATATAGGTCACAAAAGTGGTGGTGTTGCTTAGCGCGTCAAAACTGATCTCCATACTGCCATCGGCGGCGTAAAACCTGCGGTAGCGGCGTTGGAGCTTGTCTGCCTGTGTGCCACCCCAAAACATGGCCGCACGGCCCTGCGAGGCGTTGTACAAAAAGCTTATGCGGTCTTCGTCCACTATCTCCACGGGGCTTTTAAAGGCGTTGTAAGTAATTGTCTGGGGCGGCTTGTTTTTATAGAGCGCATCGGCCGTGCCGGTCAGGGCGATATTGGCCAGTTGGTAACCGCTGCCGATATAGGCATAGTCGCCCATACTACTGTTGTTAGTAATGCGCCCGGCGGCATCGTAAGTATGGCTACGGGAGTCGGTGTTGTTCCGACAATTCGCTTCTAACATATAAGTCTTTTTGTTGTTTAGAACCGGGGTCATTGAATAGCTAAAGGCATTCTAATTAATTATAAAGAAATCTACGCAACAGCTAATTTAAAAAAAATACCATTGCCCTTTTGCAGTTGTTTGTTAAATAATCAGTATTCATTTTAATTTTACCTTGAGCTTATAATACATGTTTGCATCTACTTCCCTAACTGCATGACAAAAGTCATTTTTAGAATCCAAATTCCCTCTTTACTTTGTGCCAAAATAAGTAAGCTATGAACTTTAAATCTATTTTTTTCGGCCTTTTAATGCTTTCTCTTTATGCTTGTAGCGGTAGCGGATCCGACGAACCCATTGAAAACGAAGTGCCCCTTCAGGACGTTTTTAATTTCCTTATCATCTCCGACAAAGGTGAACTACACGCTGTGGGCAACAACTCGGCTCATGCAAAAAAAGTAGGCAATATAGAGGGCGTAAGCGACTTCATACTTCTCAATAACTTCACACTCAACAATACACATATATACAAATCGTTACAAGAATTTAATGAAGTGCCTGAGTTTTTTATGCTCGTTTACAACAGGGCAAGTAAAACTACCGAAAAGCACAAACTTCATGTGCCGACTGGCATAGAGGCACCATCACCTTCCTTATTCAACTTGGCTTGGTCCGAACAGGGTGTTTACGCCTTACTCGTGAAAGATATTGATATTCAAAGTCCTTTTATGCATCTGGTTAAAGTTAATGTTGATGATTATACCCTAACCGACTTGGGCATTCAGGTTCCGTTCAAAGAGTTTACTTCTATGGAATTACTGAACAACAGCCTTTACCTTTCCACTTGGAATGCGGGTATTTGGCAAATAAACCTGTCCGATGGTGAAGCAAAAGAATTGCTTTTTAACGGTGAAAGTATCGGAGGCAGCAGACTGGCTGCAATCGACAACAACCGTTTGGCTTTTATGAAGTCTCACTCCTTTATCTTAAACGCTGCCACACCCGTAGAACTGAACCTACTGGACCAAACCTATATTGCTAAAGGATCTTTGGATTTTGTGGGTCTGGTAGATGTCATGGGAAAAGGATACTACGACATTTCCGAAAACGAATACATCAATATCATTACCAGCAATACCTTAAACGTAATTAACGGCCTGCTCAAAACAAATTTTCGGAACAATACAGAAGTTTACACCGAACTTAAAGGCTTCCAATCTTCAAACCGCAACCTCATTGTGTTGGACAAATTACCCTTATAGTAAAATTACCTCCCTACACAGTTCACACAGCAAGCCTGATTTTAAGCAATAAAAAGTGCCGCAGAAGCAGAAAGGCCTTATGGTTTAATGAAAAAAAAACGGCTAATCTTTTACGGTTTCACAACCCGCTTTGCGCCTCGAATCGGTAATGGAGTGGATTTTCCAACCACCGGAAGCTTGGGTTAAGACAAACAAATTTGCCCCGCAATGGCTGAGTTGGCCGTTTCGCCAAAACTCATACGGCACCCAAACAGTTGCCAAAGGACCGTCTGCAAGGGTGGTAGGACCGAAGAGCTTTTCTTCCCAAACTTCAGTCGGAGGGCGATTGGCGACAGCCTTTATCAGTGCCCACACCGGCATTTCTGAAATTGTAGTCTCACCCGCTGTATTTGAACTTACTGATTTCAGTGTGGCTCCTCTTTCCACCACACTTTGCATCAAAAGGGTATCACCGGAGTGAAAACCTTCAAAAAAAATTTCTACCGCCGCAAAGGCTTGCCATTCATCAGAAATTGATTGAGCCGAAACGCCCAAACAAAATAAAAGCAAGACCGAAGAGAAAACTTTACGAAACATATGGAGGTTTTAAAAGGGATTTAACACACAAACTTAGGCTTATTTTTGTAATTTTGCATCGCCTTTTGCATTGTTTCATTACCATAAAAAATTAAAACTTAAACACATGAAATACGACATCATCGTTCTGGGCAGTGGCCCGGGCGGATACGTGACAGCCATCAGGGCTTCGCAACTCGGTTTTAAAACGGCTGTTGTTGAAAAAGAATCATTGGGTGGCATTTGCCTCAATTGGGGTTGTATCCCAACCAAAGCATTATTAAAAAGTGCTCAGGTTTTTGATTATCTGAAACACGCAGCCGACTATGGCTTGCAGGTTTCAGACGCCAAGCACGATTTTGAGGCCGTCATTAAACGCAGCCGAGGTGTAGCAGAAGGCATGAGCAAAGGCGTACAGTTTTTAATGAAAAAGAATAAAATTGACGTCATTGATGGTTTTGGTAAAGTAAAACCCGGTAAAAAGATAGAAGTAACCTCCAAAGACGGAAAAACAACTATTTATGAAGCCGACCACATCATCATAGCCACCGGAGCCAGGGCACGCGAATTGCCGAGCCTACCTATAGACGGCAAAACAGTCATTGAATACCGCAAGGCCATGAGTTTGGAAAAACAACCCAAAAAAATGATAGTGGTAGGTTCGGGTGCTATTGGTGTTGAGTTTGCCCATTTCTATAATGCTATGGGAACAGAAGTAACCATAGTAGAATTTTTGCCCACTTTGGTTCCCATAGAAGATGAAGACGTTTCCAAACAATTGGAACGTTCGTTTAAAAAGGCAGGCATCAAAGTGATGACCAATGCGTCTGTAGAAAAAGTTGCGCAATCAGGCGAAGGTGTCAAAGCGACTGTCAAAACCCAAAAAGGTGAAGAAATTATAGAAGCCGACATTGTACTATCGGCAGTGGGCATCAAATCCAACATTGAAAACATTGGTTTAGAAGATGTTGGCATAGCGGTGGATAGAGACAAAATATTGGTCAACGACTTTTATCAAACCAACATACCCGGCTACTACGCCATAGGCGATGTAGTGCCCGGACCTGCATTGGCACACGTAGCTTCTGCCGAAGGCATTACCTGTGTTGAAAAAATTGCCGGATTACACGTAGATCCTATCGACTACGGAAACATACCGGGTTGCACCTATTGTACGCCCGAGATAGCCTCTGTCGGACTTACCGAAAAGAAAGCCAAAGAAGCCGGATACGACATCAAAGTCGGTAAATTTCCGTTTTCAGCCTCCGGAAAAGCAAAAGCTTCGGGCACGCCCGACGGTTTTGTGAAAGTGATTTTTGACGCCAAATATGGCGAATGGCTAGGTTGCCATATGATTGGCGCCGGTGTAACCGACATGATTGCCGAAGCCGTAGTGGCCCGCAAATTGGAAACCACAGGACACGAAGTATTAAAAGCCATACACCCGCATCCCACCATGAGTGAAGCGGTGATGGAAGCTGTAGCAGACGCTTACGGAGAAGTCATTCACTTATAAAAAACGAAAAGCCTCACTTTGAAGTGAGGCTTTTTTTTATCCAAATATTTCGTTGAGTGTGGCGGCCAATCGCAAACCTGCTTTTTGTAGTTGCTGCCTCACAAGATGGTTGTGTTCGTAGGCATAGTTATAGCCGAGTTTTTCACCTTTTTCTGCGCTTTCATAAATCTTTATCGTCAGCACCCGCGTTTCTGTCACCCAATCCATCAAGGAGGCTTGGGATATAAATTTCTTCTGCGCTTTGCTCAACTTGGGAAGGTTTTCTGTTAGTTCCAAATAACTCATCCCGTAATCGTCAATCAGGTTGCTATCCCACACCCGGTGCATGTTTGACCCCCTGCCAAACCACTGCACCTGAAAATCGTTGCCTCCTTTGTCTTCGGCCAAACCAATGTGCATAGGTTGGTGCAAATCGCCTACAAAGTGAATCAGTAATTTAAGGTAAAAAGCCTTTTCGCTTTTCGGTTGCGCAGGGTCTTTTAAAATCGCCACACAAGTTTCTATTCCCTTGATGATATCGCCATCGGGATTTGGCGTTTGGTCGTTGTAATTTTTATCGAACGGAAAATTGACGTAGTGCCAAGTGTCAAATTTCTTATAGCGCCCGTCGGAGCGAATTTCGTCGGCAAAGGTTGAAACAAAGGCAAGGCCCTCTCCGCCTAGGAGTTCGTTGACAGCTCGTAACGCTTTTTTAGTGAGGTTTCTCTCGGCGAGTTCGCCCACCACACGATGGCCTGTTTTTCCCCAATCATAAACTTTTTCTGCGGCAAAAAGGGAGGCAGATGTTAAAAACATTAGTAAAAAGAGTGTGTTTTTGGTCTTCATTTTAGGTATGTTGTTTTGTCAGTCAGGTTAAACATTCTGTACAAGAATCGGCACCCATATCCGGTACGAAATATTTTACAGATGCTGCGCAAATTTATAACCAAAGCATCAGAAAATTTGCAAAAAATGATGAATTAACTTTAAAATAAAACAGCTAAAGATTTATTAGGTGTGCATGATATAAATTGCCAAGAAGTTTTCACTATGCGCAAGCTAACCAGAATTATAAAAAAAACATCCCATATACTTATCACCAATAGATGACGCCTAATCGACAAGCGGTTTCGCTCAGAACGATTTCGCTTATATTTTAAAAGAGGAATTTAATAATACCCGTTTTGTTCCTCTTTTTCAAAGTTTATCTTTGCCGTAAAATCATACATCTTTTAACTAAAACAAGTTGTTAACCAAAAATACTTTCAAAAAATGGCTTCAGGATTTTTTGCACTCTTAGACGACATCTCGGTATTGATGGACGATGTGGCTACCATGACCAAAGTGGCCACTAAGAAAACTGCCGGCATACTGGGTGACGACCTTGCTGTAAATGCTGAAAAATCCTCCGGTTTTATATCATCCAGAGAAATTCCTGTATTGTGGGCAATTACCAAAGGTTCGCTGCTTAACAAACTGATGATACTGCCGGTTGCTTTTATTTTGAGTGCGCTCTACAAACCGGCCATTATCGCGATTTTGGTTCTTGGCGGTCTCTATTTGGCATATGAAGGTGCCGAAAAGATTTATGCGTTTTTGATGCCGCACAAACACGAAAAACCAACACCCGAAGCCATAGTTTTAAGTGCTGACGAAGCCGTTCAATTGGAGAAATCAAAAATTAAGTCGGCTATCGTTACAGATTTTATTCTCTCTGTAGAGATTGTAATCATCGCTTTGGGAACGGTAGTAGAAAAAACATTGGCCATACAAATTGTGGTGGTTTCTATCATCTCCCTCTTGGCCACGGTAGGTGTTTATGGTTTGGTTGCTTTGATCGTTCGCATGGATGATATGGGTCTTAGATTGATCAAAAACAGTTCCGGAAAACCCGGGTTTCTAAATTTCTTAGGGAAGTTTTTGGTGAATGCATTGCCGGTGCTTATTAAAATGTTGTCGGTTATAGGCACCATTGCCTTGTTGTTGGTGGCGGGTGGCATTTTTGTGCATTACATCGATTTTTTCCACCATCTTATTCCAGAAATTCCGGCTATTTTAAAGGAATTTGCCGTTGGTTTGGGCGTAGGTATAGCCGTGTTGTTGGTGGTATTGGTTTTTAAAAAAATAAGTGCCAAATTAAAATCTTCAAAAAAAGAAGCACATTAGGATCAAAAATCTATGTACCTTCGTTAGATTGATCATTTATACATAAACAGCTCATTTACTCATCGTGGTCAGGCTGAGCGCAGTCGAAACACGACTGTTAAAAACACATGTATTCAACGAAGTCGAAATAAATAAACACATAAAAAATACCAATCCACCGATGCCGTTTTAGTTTGAGACTAGGTATTTGTTTTAGAAATTAAGGATAAAACCTCACAGGTTTTTAAAACCTGTGAGGTTTAAAAGAGATAACAGTGTCATGATGAGTTAGGGTGTTCCATGACTGTGCTGAGCGCAGTCGAAACACGACTGTTAAAAACACATGTATTCAACGAAGTCGAATTAAATAAAAACATCAAAAATACCAATCCACCGATGCAGTTTCAGTTTGCGACTAGGTATTTGTTTTGGAAATTAAGGATAAAACCTCACAGGTTTTAAAAACCTGTGAGGTTTAAAAGAGATAACAGTGTCATGATGAGTTAGGCTGTTCCATGACTGTGCTGAGCGCAGTCGAAGTACGACTGTTAAAAACACTTGTATTCAACGAAGTCGAAATAAATAATATAAACACATGAAAAAAATATTTTTGCTTCTATTCGTCTGTATAGGTTTTTTGAATTGCTCGGACGACGACGGAGATTCTAATTCCCTATTAGGGGTTTGGGTTTGGACAGGTTCTTCAGGTGGAATTGGTGGGGTTATAGAAACGCCGGAATCTACCGGAATCACCATGAAACGCCCATGTAAAAATTTTGCACACAGGAGCATGATTATCCTAGGGCGTTCCGTCTGACCTTTAAAAAACAATAAATATAAACAGATGAAACTTGACATACTTCCTAGAACCATAAAGCGTTTTCAAAATGGTGTTTTGGTGGCTGAATTTAACTACACCCTTGAAACCCGAACATCTTCTCATTTTAATAAAACTGTGCAGGTGATTGTCCCCTAAGATGGTTTGCACAGATTGTTGACCTGAAAGGGGACGTTTTAACACTGATTGATGACTGCGCAGATTGCTTTACGAGCAGCTACATAAGAGAATAGCGATTCATTACGCATATCTACCAATTATTCTACATCCTTTTTGTTTAGCGGATAAACCGCTTGACCCAAAAAATCTGAGGGAAATTTCTCGTCATGTTCAAACCCTAGGTCTATATCTCTGCCATCTTCGGGTATGTAGTCTGTTTTAAAAATATAATCCCAAATGCTAAGCGTCAAACCAAAGTTGACACCATATCTGTTTGGCAATTCCTTGGCGTGGTGCCAAATGTGCATTTGCGGATTGTTGAAAACGTACTTCAACGGCCCCAGCGGCACTTTGACATTGGCGTGGTTAAAATGACCGACCGCAAAAGCGAACAAATAAACGATAATGTAGTCTTGAATACCAAAACCTATCAAGGCCAACGGAACGTATTGCAAGGAGCGATACACCACATTTTCCATCCAGTGGTAACGCATTTGCGCGGCGAAACCCATTTGCTTGACTGAGTGGTGTACTTTGTGAAAATTCCACAAAAACGGATGATAATGTAGTAAGCGGTGGATAAAATATTGCACAAAATCACGCACGACAAACAAGATAAAAAGTTGCCAAAAAACACTGAGCTCGGCCACGTTAAAAATAGCCAAATTGTCTATACCTATTTTTTTGAGGTTGTCGTTCAGAAAAGTGACCACTACATTGGACAGCGCATTGTAGCCAATAAGCGAAAACAAAAAGAAATTAAAAAACATATAGAAGGCATCCAGCCAAAAGTCTTTGCGAACAATAGGTTGGTTTTTTCGCCAAGGACGCGCAATTTCTATGAGCCAAAAAAGCAGGGAAACACCTATGAGCCAGTAAAAATAATTGTGCCAAGAGGGTGTCGTAATTTCGTGTACCAAATAGTTGAAATACCCTTTATAAGATTTCAATACTATCTCCCAATATTTTTCCATAATCAAAATTGATTTGGTTGACTAAGCTACATTCGCTGCAACAATTTTTCTACAAGCATGACCAAGTTGGGTTCTGCCCTATTGGCCGTTTCAATGATATCTTGTATGTTGACGGGCTGCAGGTTGTCCGGGTCGCAATCGTCTGTCAACACCGATATGGCCACGCAGCGCATGCCCATTTGATTGGCTGCTATAACCTCCGGCACCGTACTCATGCCCACGGCATCGGCACCAATGATTTTCAGGTAGCGATATTCGGCGCGAGTTTCGAGCTGTGGCCCCACTACCGCCGCATAAACGCCTTGGTGCAGAGGAATGTTGTTTGCCCTAGCAATGTTGAGCAGTTGCTCGGAAAAAACCTTGTCGTAGGGTGCAGACATATCCGTGAAACGAGGCCCAAAAACTTCTACACCTTTGTATGCCAAAGGAGAATCTCCTTGTAGGTTGATGTGGTCGTCTATCAACATGAGATTGCCCTTTTCAAAGGAGCGGTTAATAGCTCCGGCGGCGTTGGAAATAATCAGGTTTTTGACACCCAAGAGTTGCATGGTGCGAATTCCGTAAGTTACTTCTTGCATGTTGTAGCCTTCGTAATAGTGAAAACGGCCAGACATCACCACCACTTTCTTTCCGGATAGTGTGCCATAGATTAATTTGCCGGAATGAAACTCTACAGTAGCTTGCGGAAAAAAGGGGATATTGTTGTAATGGGCTTCTGTTTCTATCTCTAGATGGTTCACCAATTGGCCGAGCCCCGTGCCCAAAACAATTCCGGTTTCCACTTCTTTAAAACCCTTGCTTTTGAGATACTTAAGGGTTTCTTGTAAGTTTTTTTGCAAAACGGTCATCATCATATACTTATTTTTATGTATTGAAAGTTCGTTTAATTCTTTTTGTTTGTAAACTTCAAAAGCGCATCGTAGGGCAACAAATCTTTTTCGGTATCAATGTCGTTTAAGGTCTCTAAAAGACAAACACTTTTGGTTTCCAAATCGGATAGCGTATCTCGAAGAACCGTATCTGTACCCCAGGCTTTGTTTTCAAATATGTGAACTATGGGCTCTTTTAAACCCAAGAGGTAATAACCGCCGTCGGCTGCCGGTCCTATGACTACGTCAAAATCATCGAGCGAAGCAAAAGCATTTTCGAGCAACTCCGTTTTTAGGTCGAGTAAATCTGTGCCGATGACAATTACTTTTTGATACCCCTCTTCAAAAGCATCTTCAAAAGCGCGGCGCATCCGTTCGCCTAAATCACTGCCATATTGTTTTTGTTTCTGAAAAACATCATGGCTCCAAACATCTTGACTGTCAATAAAATCAGCATAACAGACGCGCTTATCTGCCCGAATGGCAATGGTTTCCGAAACGGTATGGTTTAAAAGTATCTTATAGACGGCCAGTGCGTTTTCATCGCCAATGGTTTTGGCAAGTCTGGTTTTGGTTTTGCCCAAAACGGGATTTCGCGCAAAAATCAGCAGCAGGTTTTTCAGATTTCTAGTATTCAAATCGGGGATGTTTAGTGTTTTAAAAAAGGGATGCAATTTAAGGATTGGCGTTAAATATGCCATGTTTTTTGCCTCATTATTTGTTTAAAATTAACAAACCTTTGCCGGCTTCGGAATACACGCATTTGCCTGATTCATGCTACTTTTTTTACAATGTGAAAAACAAACGCCTGATTTCTATCTGTTTCGTTTAACAAAATACCTCCAAAAAGGCTGAATATTGTGATAAGATTTGCAAGAGATTGTGACCCAACTCCATCCTTTTGACCTAAATTTGCAGAAGCAATCGATTCTTTTCTTTATCGGAAGACTAAACCGAATGTGCCTCAGTTTTATCTAATATTTTTTAACCTTCATCATGCAAAATGCCCACACTTTCCATATTCCTGTCATGGGAATTGGATTTACGCTCGACACGGCTCTCAAAGTTTCTCCATACGGTATAGACTCTGTAGTTTCTTTGGTTGACGACATCCTTCTGGAGAAAATGCGCAAAATGTATTGCGAAAAATACAAACGCCATTATAGCGAAATTTCTTCAAAAGCAGCAGACTTCAGGGCCAAGAGAATCACGGCTTATCTGAACCTCATCCACGATTTGGCGAAAGAAAAATTTGAAAACCTGAAAAACTCGGCTACAAAAATTGACAAAGACCTCAAAGCCTACTTCAACCTATTGCCGGACAGTGCCCACATCAAACAAGAGTTCAACCGCCTGACTGACAAATATTTTCATGCCGAAGATATCAAAAAATGGCTTCACGACAATTTGTACATGGGAAGCATTGATGTCAACATTATGACCAAAATTGACAAAGACAATTACCAAAATAACGAAAAATTGCCCCAAGAATTTAACGATGCGCACGCGGCACTTCGCGGTTTTGGAAAAAGCAAGTTAAACGCTTCCGTTGTTTTTTCGGCAGGCATGAATCCGAGACTTTACACATATTTGGAGCAGTTTGATGATTTCTATCCAAACGCGGACGGCCAATTTAAAAAGAAGATTATCCTCAAGGTGAGCGACTATCGGTCTGCCTTTATACAAGGTAAATTTTTCGCCAAAAAAGGCTTGTGGGTTTCGGAATACCGAATAGAATCCGGACTCAACTGCGGGGGCCACGCTTTCGCCACAGACGGTTTTTTGCTCGGACCTATTTTGGCTGAATTTAGGGACAACCGTACAGATTTTATCCAAACTTTGCACGACACCTATACGCAAGCACTTTCCGGCAAAGGAAAAACCATCCCGGCTATGCCGCCGGGCATCAAAATCACCGCCCAAGGAGGCGTGGGCACTGCCGAGGAACATCGGTTTCTAAAAGAACACTACCAATTAGACTCCGTAGGATGGGGAACGCCTTTTTTGCTCGTACCGGAAGCCACTACGGTTGACCAAACGACCCTTGAACAATTGGTTCGTGCATCGGAAAAAGATTTATATCTGAGTAACATATCACCTTTGGGCGTACCGTTTAACAACATACGAAACAACACCAAAGACGCTGAAAAGCGCGCTTTAATAGAAAAAGGACGACCGGGCAGTTCATGTCCCAAAAAATATGTGGCACTCAATAAAGAATTTACAGACAAAGCCATTTGTACGGCTTCAAGACAGTACCAAAATCTCAAGATAAAAGAGCTAAACGAATTGCAGTTGAACGAAACTGAATATCAAAAGAATTTGGATCGCATCACCGAAAAATCTTGTATCTGTGTCGGCTTGGGTACGGCTTCCCTTTTGGCGCACGGTCTCGACACAAAAACAGAGGGAATTGGTGTTTCTGTTTGTCCGGGCCCCAACCTTGCTTATTTTTCCAAGTAATGACGCTCAAGGAAATTGCAGATCATATTTACGGCATCAAAAACCAAATGACGCATCCAAACCGCCCCCATGTTTTTGTAAAAGAACTCAATATCTATATCGACTATCTCAAAGCTAAATTTGAAGAAACCCGTTCGTCTATGACCGAAAAGCAACAAAGTTATTTATTGACTTTTGCAGCCAATCTACAAAAAGGGAAAGATTACTATGTAGCACTTTTTTCTCGTTTGAAAAGCAATTTTCAAGATTCTCAATCAAAAATTTTAAAAGATTTATCTGAAAGTGAAAAAATGTTGGCATCGCTCTATAGCGACATTCAACAGTCTAGACTTATTCTGGTAACATCCAAATAAAAACAAAACAGCAGAAGTTTTTCAAAGCCTTAACAAATGCTTTTGTTAAAAAAACAAATGTTTTTAATACTTTTACGGCAATAAAAAAAACGCATGGCAAAAAAAGGCTTTCTTATAGACATGGACGGGGTGATTTACTCCAACGAAAAACTCATTCCGGGTGCAGATGTATTTATCAAAACCCTACAGGAGAAGAAGATTCCGTTTTTGTTTATGACCAACAACAGCCAGCGCACGCCCTTAGACGCCGTGTACAAAGTGCAGCGAATGGGTTTAAAAATCACCGAAAAAAATGTGTACACGAGTGCCATGGCCACGGCTTGGTTTCTTTCGTTTATGAAACCCAAAGGCACGGCCTATGTGTTGGGCGAAGGTGGTTTGTTGACGAGCTTGCACGATGTGGGTTATCAATTGGTGAACTCCAATCCCGATTTTGTTGTGGTTGGCGAAGGGCGCAATTTTACTTTGGAAATGGTAAACAATGCCGTGGACATGATATTATCCGGTTCTAAATTTATCGCTACCAATTTGGATCCTTCTCCTAAGAAAAAAGGTTGGGTAAACCTCGGCATCAAGGCTGTGGTTGCTATGATAGAAGAAGCTACCGGCAAAAAAGCCTTTTCTGTGGGCAAGCCAAGCCCTGTGATGATGCGATCGGCACGTAAATATTTGGGATTGAATGCCGAAGAAACCATCATTATTGGCGACACCATGGATACCGACATACTCGGCGGAGTGCAATTGGGCTACACGACCATACTGACCCTTTCGGGAGTTTCTACCCAAGAAAGCATGAACGACTACGCATTCAAACCCGATTTGATTGTAAACTCTGTGGCGGATATCAACCTGGAAGATGTGCTAAAAATTTGATAAAACTTGTATGAGATGTCCACTAACGGATTCTTAAAACCAACCGTCGCGACGAAAAGCCCCTTATAAAATACTGATTCACATGAGCATGAATATCATTGAACATTCCATTCCTGAGCAGAGCACAGCCGAAGCATGTCCGATTAATAAACACTTGTATTGAGCAAAGTCGAAATAAATAAATTTAAACAAATGAAACCATTTTTTTTATCCTCCGCTTTTGTGTTTTTCACCCTGATGGCATGGGCGCAAGCTCCCAGCAAATTACCCAATTTTAGCATTACAGACATCCAAGGTAAAAGTTTTTCTAATGCCAACTTGCCCAAAGGCAAATATTTGTTGTTTATCTATTTTAACCCGAGTTGCCCGCATTGCCAAAATGCCTTTAAAACCCTAAACAGCAACATAGAAAACTTACCCAACAATCTCCAAATCTATTCCATATCCTACAAAGGTGTAGGCCCTACGCAGAAGTTCATGGTGAAATACGCCCCGGAACTTTTCCAGCTGGCGAATGTAACCTCTTTGCTTGAACTAGACGATTCCTTTGGCGCGGTCTTCAATGTACAGCGTTTCCCCTCTATCTATTTGTTTGATCCTTATGGGAAATTAGTGAATTTTGAGGAAGATGCTTCAAAGGTGATGAATTTTAAAGAGAAAATGGTTTCGCAGAAATAAGTGTATTCAGATCGAACTTTCAATCATATACAAACCGTCTCACTAACTGAGGCGGTTTTTTTTATATGTGATATTTTATATACGCATCTATTCACCGGTGCTTAGCATAGCCTTTATAAGCTCGGATTATTACGGTAGAAAAATGTGTAACAAAAGCATAGTTAGGTCAAAAAGAACACCCCGGGTCCACAAAAAGCAGGAAGGCATTTCATACAAATTTCAAAAAAGAAAAGGTTATCAAGAGCGGAATAGCACACTATTTTCCGGCTTTAAGAGCTTTACAAACAAGCCTCGACTGCGCTCTGCCTTACCACGATGAGTGCATAAGCAGCCTACCTAGAGAGAAAACTGACCTTAGGTTCATTACAAAAACACGATAAAAAACGTGTCGTTCTATAAATCAATTCCACCTTTTTCTTAATAGGATGAAACACCCATGTAAAAATTTTGCACACAGGGGAATGATTATCCTAGGGCGTTCCATTCCTGTGCTGAGCGCAGTCGAAGCATGACCGATAAAAACAAATAAAATAAACAGATGAAACGCCCATGTAAAAATTTTGCACACAGAGGCATGATTATTAAGGGCGTTCCATTCCTGTGCTGAGCGCAGTCGAAGCATGACCGATAAAAATAAATAATATAAACAGATGAAAACAAAAAAACCGCCTCAGTTAGTGAGGCGGTTTCTTGAAATAAAACAGGAATATAAACGAACGCTAAAATATTAATATCCTGGTCTTTGTGTTAACTCTGGATTTGTTGATAGTGCGTCTGGTGGTATAGGGAACAACAAGAAAGTTTCGGTTGACTGATTGGGTTTTTCTTGATAAGCATCTAAATAAGTCCCAAATCGAATTTGATCGTTACGTCTCCAGCCCTCCCAATAGAGTTCTCGTGATCGTTCTTGCAAAATACTTGGTCCATCAGGATCTTTAAATTGAGAACGATTGGTGCTTAAATCAACAGCTGCAAGAGGTGAAGCACCACGAACTGCACGCAAATCGTTTACTATCTGTAAGGCTGATTCACCCATGGGATCTGATCCGCCTCTTAAAATAGCCTCTGCTTTCATAAGAAGTACATCGGCGTAACGTAAGAGTACATAGTCATTTTCAGGGGAGTCAATGTTATCAAAATCCATCGGGTATTTAATAATCCTTAGACCACTTGATTCATTTGAAGTTGTCAAAGAAAAGTTTTTGGTGAATATCAAATCAGCACCTGGGCGTTCCTTTATTTTGGTTTTGAAAGTATCAATGACTGTAGAATCACCCACTGTCCTAGAAACCAAAGAGTCTTTTTTGTATTGCTGACCAATCAGTATTCCAACGTCAACTCCAGTTTTGCCTTTAAGCTCGGGGAGAATTTCACCTTCAAAACCTTTTCTAATATCTCCATCTTCAAAAGAGTCATATAAATCACTGAGTCCAACAAAACCGTTCCATCCCCCGGGGGTTTGGTTGTAGTGAAGCGTCATAAACCAACGAGATTGATTACTTGACGAGTTAGCTCCTCTTACATTGTTGATCACAAAGATGTTTTCGCTTGACAATGAAGAATTTTCAGGTCTAAAGTTATCGAAATAATTTTCATCTAATTCAAACTGGCCAGAGTTGATGACGTCATTACCATAACTGATTACAGCATTCATATCAGCAATTTCATGGCTAAACGGCCCTTTTTGAGCCCCTCCGTTTGCGTTAGTAGCTTTATAAACAGCTCTATTTAAATGGGCTTTCATCAACATAGCCCGAGCTGTATTTTTAGTTGCCCTACCATTATTGTTAGTGTCTGGAAGGTTCACTAATGCTGCTTCTAGTTCGGCAATAATCCAGTCTATACCATCTTGTCTGCTCAAATTCACAGAAGGAGGCAGTGATAAGTCTTCATTAGGTTCTCTTGATAAAACCAATCCCCAATTATCCAATACCCAAAATGAATAGAAAGCCCTTAAAAATCTAGCTTCAGCTTCTTGTTGTGGAGTTGGATTGAACTGAAGTATGATACCCGCTCTAAAAACTCCTTCAAGAAGTCCTCCCCAAGAATTATTAATGAATCCGCTTGTGGTATTCCAAGTATGTAGATGCAATTGTCTCCAAGCACCTCCATCATCCCAGTCCGGGCCACGGGTAGGCCCGGCCAATTCGTCAGAAGTGTGTTGTGCTAAAGCCCAAACATTGTCTTGAGTTCCAAATCTGTTTAAGGACGAATAGGCAGCGGACAACAAACCTTCAACATCTCCTGAGCTTGCTGCCTCCTCAGGAGTGATAGTACCTTCTAACTCTTCGTCAAGACTTGTACAGCCTAAAACGAAAGTAAAAAATGCAAAAATAAACAATGACTTTTTCATAGTAAATTAAAAATTAGCTGTTAAACCGAAAACTACTGAAGTAGCTCTTGGGAATGCAGTAGCATCTATACCAAATGAGGGCACTCCGTCAACACTTTTATTAATGTTAACTTCGGGGTCGAACCCATCATATGGCGTAATCACGAACAGGTTTTGTCCGGTAACCGTCAAGCGCAAAGAGTTGATCCAAGATTGTTTCAATTGTTCAGAATCGAAAGTGTAACCCAAAGTTAGGTTATTCAGCCTAAGAAAATCACCACTTTTCAAAAATCTAGTGGAAACGGCTACCGATTCACCCGGATTTTGAGGCGAATTCACTACATCTGTAGAAACGTTTTCGCCCCTTGCCAGTGAAGACTTGTTAAACAATTGAAGTGCAGTATTATCAAAAATTTCAGCACCATAAGCACCGTTAAAGAAAGCACTTAAATCCCACTTTCTATAAGAAAAATTAGCTTGAATACCTACTGTAAAATCTGGGTTAGCATCACCAACAAAGGCCCTGTCACCTTGTCCGGGAGGAGCGAAATCTGGACTCCTAATTCCATCTCCATTCAAATCTCTAATAATCGTATTTCCATTAGCATCAAATCCTTCGAAAATTGGCAAATAGAAAGATGACAAAGCAACACCGTCAAAAAGCAATTGTCCTCGTTCACCTGTTAATCCTTGCCCAGATATTTCTCCAGTTCTAATACCGTTAGTAAATTGATTGGTAATTCCGTTAACCTCATTAGCTAGGAAACTCATATTATAATCCAAAGAGAATTTAAAATCACCCTTGTCTATTATGTCACCATGTAATGTAATATCCACCCCTTGGTTTCTAATGGTTACGTCATCAAAATTGAGCCATCTAAAGGCATTTGGCGCAGGTTGGGTTGTTCCTATTCTGAACAAAACATCAGAAGTTTCTTTGTAATAATAGTCTATTGATGCTGTAAACCTATCGTTCAGTATGCCAAAATCCAGACCCAAATTGAATTGCTCGGTTTCTTCCCACTGCAACTTATTATTTCCTACTATAGTTTGGGTAGCACCATTTTCAGCAGGCCCAAATTGGTCTTGTGCTACACCTGATGGAAATTCTTGGTTACCAGTAATCCCCCAACCCACTCTGAGTTTCAAATCGGAAACATAGTCAGGTAATGGTAACCATTCTTCTTTGTGCATTTGCCAAGCCGCACCTACAGAAGGGAAATATCCGTACTGCTCATCAGAACCAAAACGGGATGATCCATCAACCCTAAGTGTTGCAGTTAACAAATATTTATCAAAGAAGGTAGCATTCGCACGCCCAAAAAAGGACTGCAATTCGTTTTTTGGATCTTCAAAAGAAGATTGCTCGTCTTGCCTAAATGTTTCAGCAAAACCTATATTTTTAATCATCCTATTTGGATCTGATATCAAAAAGTCACGAGCAAGAATGTTAGAACCCCTTCTCTCAAAGATTTGATATGAATAACCTCCAATCAAATTCAAGCGATAATTTTCAGAAAACTCTTTGTCCCAAGTCAAGGTGTTTTCAAAAAGGATACTGGAAGCTGTTTGTGTCGCTAAATCTACACGCCCTCTATTAAAAGTGTCATTTGTATTTAACAACCTTGATATACCAACCCTTCTATCAGCTTTAGCGTGGTCAACAGCTATGTTGGTTTGAAAACTTAGACCTTCTATAATTTTAATTCTTGCACCAATATTTGTAAAGATTCTAGTAGTCTCAGTCAAATCTTTGTATAAATCTATCAAAGCAAGTGGATTCCTTTGATTATCAGAATTTTGAAAAAAAGTGCCATCAGCATTAAAAAAAGATCTAGTGGGATTCCATTTTAAAGCCGAAGAAATTAAATCTCCTTCAGCACCGGCATTATCACCAATTGCAGCCCTATCGTCTCTAATAAACGATGCAATGGTGTTTATAGTAAATCTAACCCTATCATTAAAAGCATTTTGACTAAGATTTAAAGTAGCTGTGTATTTTTCTTGACCGGTATTTTTAATTACGCCTTCTTGGTCAAGATACCCAAGCGAGAATCTGTAGTTACCTGTATCTGAACCCCCTGCAATTGAGATATCTTGCGTTTGAGTGAAGGCCGTTTGAAGGATGTTGTTTAACGGATCTATCCTTGCCCCAAAATCAGGAGTTTCAAATCCTGCAGCCTGAGCAGCAGCCGGAAAATCAGAAGCCTCAATCAAGTCAAGTGTCTCTGATCGATTTGCAAAACTGTAAGAACTAGAATAAGTAATTTGAGGCTTGCCGGATTTTCCGCTTTTGGTCGTAATCAAAATAACACCATTGGCACCACGAGATCCGTAGATAGCCGTAGCAGAGGCGTCTTTTAATACGTCAATGCTTTCAATGTCTGCGGAGTTGATAAAGTTCAATGGGTTTGTTGAACTTGAACCTCCGAATGCATTATCAGATCCAGGTGTAACAGCACCTCCACTTAACGGCACACCATCTACTACAATCAGCGGGTCATTACCACCTCGTATAGAAGAAGTACCGCGCACCCGAATGTTGGCTGCAGCCCCGGGCTCACCGGAAGATTGCGTAATCTGTACACCGGCCACCCTACCTTGCAGTAATTGGTCTGCTGAGGTGGTCACCCCTTTGTTAAAGTCTTCTGCTTTTACGGAAGCTACAGCACCTGTTGCGTCTTTTTTACGGACAGAGCCATAACCAACCAAAACTACTTCTTCCAAGGCTTGCGCATCTTCTTCCAAGGTTACATTCACAGATGAACGCCCACCTACAGGCACTTCAAGGGTTTTAAAGCCAATGTAGCTAAAAACCAATACTGCATCTGCCGGCACACCACTTAAGGTATAATTACCGTCAAAATCAGTCTGAGTACCGTTCGTAGTTCCTTTTACCAATACGTTTGCTCCGGGGAGCGGACCGTTGGCATCAGAAACAGTACCCGATACGCTTTGCGCTTGCACCAAGCCGTAACACAGCAAGGCACAAAAAAGGAAAAATCCTTTTCGTAAACTGTTCTTCATAATAAACATTTTAAATTAAACTCATTTGATTTTTGTTAATAATTCACTTCTCGTGGGGTAAAATTATCTAAATTTTGAGTTAACCTACAACAGAAAGTAGTTAAAAGATAATCGAAAACGTTTTCGTGTTGATAACTCTGTCTAAATAATTAAATCCTCACTTTTTCTGAGCCGAAATTATCAAAAAAAATTGAACTGACAAGTAATATTACAGAATTATCATCTTTTTTGTGAAATGTGTTAAAAGTTGATAGTTAAATTATCGTTAAACATTATGTTAACTTTAAGACTAGGTTTATGATAATTGAACACATGTTAATTTTGTGGTAAAAGTCACAAGTTGTATGTAAGCAGTTTTCTTAAAATTTTGAACCTTGTATTTGTTAAAATAAAACGTAAGCTTTCAAAAAACACATTTTAAAATCTAGTTTACGAATAAGTGGACAATCTCTAGATAAATACATAAAATTATTGTTGTGATTTGCGCAGTCAAAAACTTTTAGAGAACACCACGATGCTTCCCTATTTGTAAATATCATGATTGCGCTGCCAAATGAATTTTTGACTTATCTCCTCTAACCCGATTAAAAACCAAAATTTAAGCGTTTTGTAAAAGTTTAAAATACCTTAATTTTACAAACAAAAAATTATGGCACAAAGAAAATGGGAAACCCTTAAAACCTATTCAGACATTCTATTCGAATTTCACGAAGGCATCGCCAAAATCACCATCAACAGACCTCAAGTGTACAACGCATTCCGGCCGGAAACCAATTTTCAAATGTTGGAAGCCATGGACATTTGTCGTGAACGCCACGACATAGACGTGGTGGTCTTTACCGGAACGGGCGACAAAGCTTTTTGCAGTGGCGGCGATCAAAACGTCAAAGGAACGGGCGGCTATATAGGCGAAGACGGAGTGCCAAGGCTCAACGTATTGGATTTGCACAAAAAAATACGCGAAATTCCAAAGCCGGTCATCGCGATGGTCAATGGCTACGCCATTGGTGGCGGACACGTACTGCATGTGGTGTGCGACCTTACCATCGCTTCTGAGAATGCTATTTTCGGGCAAACCGGGCCAAAAGTAGGCAGTTTTGACGGTGGCTTCGGTTCCTCTTATCTGGCACGCCATGTGGGGCAAAAAAAAGCACGTGAAATTTGGTTTCTCTGTCAGCAATACTCAGCACAAGAAGCCTTGGACATGGGACTAGTGAACAAGGTTGTTCCGTTAGCCGAGTTGGAAGACACCGTAGTAGCCTGGTGTCAAATCATGCAACAAAGAAGCCCTTTGGCTTTGAGAATGATTAAACGCTGTATGAATGCAGAGCTGGACGGACAACACGGATTGATGCAGCTCGCTGGCGACGCCACCCTGATGTATTACCTAATGGATGAAGCACAGGAAGGCAAACGCGCTTTCCTTGAGAAGCGAGCGCCCAACTTTAAACAATATCCAAAATTCCCGTAGCGCTTGTCAAAAGAACAAACACCCAAATATAAGGTTTGGCTCTCAGCTGCCAGGCTTCGCACACTGCCCCTGTCCGTTTCGGGTATTTTGGTTGGAACGGCTGTTGCCATCAGTGAAAAAAGTTTCGATGTACTCGTTTTTATTTTAGCACTGCTGACTACGATTGCCTTTCAGGTACTTTCCAATTTTGCCAACGACTATGGCGATGGGGTTAAAGGCACAGACAACGAAGATAGAATAGGCCCCCAAAGAGCACTCCAGAGTGGTGCACTCAGCCGTGCCGAACTCAAAAAAGGGATTTTGATGATGATTTTGATTTCCCTTCTTTTGGCTGGTTTCCTGATTTTCGTTGCTTTTGGTGTATCGCATTGGCCATACGCCATGCTTTTTGTCTTGTTGGGGTTGGCTGCCGTAGGTGCTGCAGTCAAATATACGGTTGGGCAGAACGCCTACGGCTATAAAGGTTTGGGCGATCTTTTTGTTTTTTTGTTTTTCGGTGGTTTGGCCGTTTTGGGCACCTACTTCTTGTACACCATGAAGTTTTCTGCGTCTTTGATGCTACCCGCAGCGGCCATAGGTTTTTTGAGTACGGGTGTATTAAACCTCAACAATATGCGCGACCGCCTGTCTGATCAAAAAGCCGGTAAAAATACTTTGGCGGTGAAGTTGGGTGAAAATACATCAAAAATCTATCATGCCTTTTTAATGCTGAGTCCGCTACTTGCCATGGTTTGGTTTGCGTATTTAAACCATTACAGCCCGGTTCAATTGTTGTTTTTGCTCGCTTTTTTGCCTATATTAAAACATTTAAAATTTGTACTTTCTAATAAAGAACCTCAAAAATTCGATCCTGAGTTAAAAAAACTGGCTTTGAGTACTTTTTTATTGGCTGTCTTGTTTTTTGCAACACAATGGATACGCTCATGACAGACACTTCGACATACATTCCTTTTTATACCGGTTCGATGGTTTTGTGCCACGGTTTGAGCACGGCTTTGGTCAGTAACGACATTCGCGTTATCGTAAAAGACGAGTACGAATCTGCACGGCTTGCTGGCTTTGGAAGCATTCCGGATTTGCAAACCATCTATATCAGAGAAAAAGATTTGACGGAAGCAGAAGACATCAAACTGTTTTATCTGAACAATCTGGGTTAATGCTATCGTGTTTGTGTAATACTTGTTGCAGTTAAAAATCCGAGGTTTTTCGTACAAGCATTAAAGTTAGCAAAAAAATACTAACTTTTTGGTTTAGGCCTTCAGCTGCAACGAGCTATACACGGTATAGTGTATAGTGGTTTTATTTCAATTTGTCAGGATTTTTCCCAAGTTTCTTGGGTTCGGAACTTACTCTTCTTTCAAGTTTTTTGATATCTTCTTCAGCCGGTAGTTCCTCAGGTTTTATACCTCTTTTTAATAATATGTCTCTTACTCCACGATTATTTGTTATATGTTCTGCGGAAATTTGTCTTTCTGTTTTAAGACCTTTCTCTTTAGTGTTAAATACTGTAATTTCAGTCGCAAAATCTTTTGCTTTTATTGTAATTGTTGGAAGAAAATCTGCTAGAGCCCGGCTTCTAGGAACGCCCAATTTATTTTCATTTGTTGAGTCGTTTTCCCAAATAAGGCTTGGTCGCCTTTACTTCTAATTATTCCAAAATTTTTGTCATTACCTGTTTGTTCGTAGATAAGTTCAGATAATTCTTTTTCAGAAAACGTTAACTTTTGTCTTGCTTGAAGTCTTTCCCAATCATTAATTCTTTTTTCAATCACTTCAAATTTCCTTGTTTGGATAGCAAAATAATTTTGAGCGAATGCTATCTGTTCTTTTCTCGGGTCACCATTTTGAGCAATTAAATAACAAGCATATCTTGTAAGCATTATATCCTCAATCTCTCGTTCACTTCCAGAACCAAGTTTCACCATTTTGTTGACGTCAACAAAATGGTCTAAAATATCATTCCCAGTAGTTTCGCAAGATGTCTTTGCTTTTACCACTACTTTCTGAAAATTGCGCCATTCTGAATAACCTAAAAGATGCTGTATATCTCTTGCAAACCAAAATTCAACACCGTTTTCTGTTGTTTGAGAATGGTCTTCAAAATTACTTGAAAGTGATTTTATTATTTCTGATTTCATATCGTAAAAAACGAATTTTCAATATAATTTTAGTATTCGTTCGACATTACCCACAACGGTTTTTATTCCCCAAATTATCGAGCAGTTATTGCTTTTTCTCCAGCAACACTATATCATAAGGTGAATCGATTGTTACTTTTCCGCCTTTTACCTTCATTTCCAAATTGGAATAGGCATCGCGCAACAAATCGCCGTCTTTAAAAACATTACCTACCGAAAGGATTTTTTCCCCGGCGGTCAAATCTAAACCTATTACCACCTGGTCTGTAAAATTGTCATTGCTGAAAATGCGGCTAAACACATACGGACTTTCAGAAATCATTTGATGTTTCCCGGCACCCACGGCAGGGTGGTCTCTGCGAAAAACGCCTAGTTTTTGCCAAACCAAAATAGTTTCGTTAAAATGGGCTTCATTCCAGTTCATATTGGATCGCAAAGTGGCATCGCCTTCTGTTCCTTCTATAATTAGCGGCCGTGCAGACTCATCTCCATAGTATATTTGTGAAGTGCCGGGCGCCAACAAAAGTTTGACCGCTGTTTCCCTGTTGCGGGTTCTTTCTTTGTCAAAAGGATCGCCATCGTCGTGCGAAGTAAGGTAATTGAGTGTGCCGTAGTTCTTTAACGGGTTATGCAAAAGGGTGTCATACAAAGAAAAAAGGCTTTCATAATCGCCTTGTGCGTGATATTTAAAACCAAAATTGATGAGGCTGTGAAAACCTTTTTTAAAGTAATTCACCTGTTTGTCGCCAAAATCGTAAAGTTGTCCGTTTTGGGCGTTGTAGCCGTAAACTTCTCCAACCAAATAAAAAGGATTGTTATCTAAAACCTCATCGGGATGTGTGGTTTTCCAATCGGCAAAAGCAGTGTGGCATTCTTTAGAAAATTCTTCCCAAACATAGCTTTCGGTGTGTTTTACGGTATCGGCTCGGTATCCGTCTATGCCAAAATCGCGTATGTAATCTGTCAGCCATTTGATGATGTAAAAACGCGGTGCGCGTGGATAACCGGTTCGGTCAAAGAATTCGTCCAATTCTTGCATTTCTTGTTCGTAGCGACCTTCTGCTTTCCATTTATTCAGCAATACTTCCGGCAAAGCCACATTTTCATTGCTTTCTGTCTTTATATCGGGTAAATTTTTAACCAAAGTACAGGTGACTGTATTGTGGAAATTATCATAGGTACATTGCTGGTCTGTTCGCACCCAATCATCCGGCCAAACCGGATCTTTCTCTGTAACAGGCCCTGTGTGGTTGATTACGGCATCCAGCACAATTCTGATGCCTTTTTGGTGGGCTACCATCACCAACTCGGCCAAATCTTCTTCCGTCCCGAAATTTGGATCCAACTTTGTCCAATCGCGTGCCCAATAGCCGTGAAAACCAAAGGTATTTCCTGTGCCCTCATCTACAGCACCGTGTATTTGCTCTACTATGGGCGAGAGCCAAATGGCATTGACACCCAAATCTGTAAAATAACCTTCTTGAATTTTTTGGGTGACGCCTTTAATGTCTCCACCTTCAAAACCTCTAAGTTTGGCTGCTTCTCCTACCCGGTCAAAATTGACATCATTGGCAGGGTCGCCGTTGTAGAAGCGATCCGTAAGCAAAAAATATAAATTGGCGCCTTCCCACACAAATGGAACTTTGGGCTTTTCGTTTACAGCAGTCGTTTTTTCCTTACAACTGCCTGTTGATAGTATTAAAATAATGCTCACAATAAAAACGGATTTGTTCATCTATTTATGTTTTTTGTTATCTAAAAAAATCTTCTTAAATCAAACTTTTTTCGAAGATGCATTTACGCTAAAGCACAATTTAGAAAAGTTTTTTCACTTTGTGCGTTTCATTCATGGTGATTTTTGAGGTATGCTTTTCTCCTTCATCTTCTAGTAATGCAAAATAATCATTTTATCCTTACTCTCGCGCCAGTCAAAATTTAGTTTCAACTTTTTATCTTTCCCCAACCATTCAAAATCGACGGTTTGGTTATCTATCTCAACAGATTTGGGCTTTTTGGAGACATGATGTATAACAAAATCAACCGTCTTTTCGCCGAACGCAGCTGCGGCACCTACTACAGAACGAAAAGTAAATGTCAGCTGTTTGTTTTGCCACCGGGCCAAAAAGTGTAGATTCTCATACAATCCTTTTTCAAAAGCGCCGGGTGTTGTACCGTCATCAAGGTACATTTCTGCCTCGGATTGTGGCGCAGATTCATCAAAATAGTAGTGCAATTCCAGTTGACCTGCGTCATAAGCACGTGTGTTTTGAATCGCTTTGGTCATCGGCACAAAAGCGCCCGCCCTTACAAAAGTAGGGATGTGGTCTTGAACTAAATTGATGTGGTGATTTTTCCCGCCTTGGTATTTTTTTCCGTTGTAAAAATCGAACCAAAGCGAACCTTTTGGAAAATAAATTTCTTTTACTTTTTGCCCTTTTTGTAAAACCGGTGACACCAAAAACGCCTTTCCCCACAAATAGGTGTCGGCTATGCTGTAAGTTTCGATGTTATCCGGTTCTTCATAAAACAACGGACGCATCAAGGGCAATCCGTATTGCTGGTTTTGATGCGCCAACGAATAGTTATAAGGCAATAAACGATAGCGAAGCGCAATGGCTTGTTTAGCCAAGTGTTTGGTGACTGCATCGTGGAAAACGGGTTCGGGTGCAATGTGTTCTTGCGCATGCGGTCTGAAAATGGGTTGAAAAACACCGTATTGCAGCCAACGGGTGTAAAGTTCTGCATCGAAAACCTCTCCACCGGCAAACCCGCCCAAATCGGAATGCATATAGGCCAAGCCTTGCATACCCATTTGAAGGGATATCTCAGGTTGACTTTGCAATCCGCCCCAGGTTCTATTCACATCGCCCGACCAGGGAATAAGTCCGTAACGCTGCGATCCCGAATAACCTGCACGCATAAGAATAAACGGACGCACCTCTGGGAAATCTCTTTGATAACCCTCAAACACCAAACGCGCCCAGTCGTGACCGTAAATATTGTGAACCTCATCGGCAGTGCCGGTATAATGAATTAAGGCTGAAGGATGCACTTCAGGTTCACCCAAATCGCCCCAAACACCAGCCACACCTTTCTTGGCTAAATCCTTGTAAATATTCCAGAACCATTGCTCTGCTTCGGGTTTGTAAACATCTATTAACCCTGTGTTGCCAAAATAAAAATCGTACGTAAATGGCTGACCTATGGAATCTTTCGCCAAAACATCATTGTCAACGGCTTCCTGCCATCTTTTCGATGTTGCAAGTATAAATGGCTCCGTAATGGGAATGGTTTTTACACCCTGATTTTCTAACCGCGTTACCATTCCTTCGAAATCGGGAAACGAATCGCGGTCAACTTCCAAATTACCCATGGTGCCTTGTACTTCTTTTCCAAACCAATACAAATCTAAAATAATGGCATCAACAGGAATTTCGGCATCTTTAAAAGCTTTAATGGTGGCTTCTGTTTGGTATTGGGAACGGTAACCAAACCTGCTTGAAAAATTCCCCAAGGCCCAGCGCGGTGGCATGGGTTGTTTTCCGGTTAACGTGGTATAATTCTCAACAAGGTCATACCAAGTGTCACCTGCAATGATCTGATAAGTTTTTCGGCCTGAAATGGTTTCATAAGTAAGCGTATTGTCGCCTTTACTGTCTAAATCTAAATAGCCAATGGGTGCATTATCAAAGTGAATCATGTATTGCTTTGATGACAATACAATGGGTAGTGTGAAATTCATTAATTCACTTTTAGTTTCGTAACCATAGTGTGCTCTGTTGTAAAGCGGCAATCTAAAACCGCGTCGGTTCATCCCCAATGCTCTGGCGCCTGCACCGTAAAGTACTTCGTCTTTGGTAAGGTTAAATTCTATTTTCTCAGTAGAATCGGCTACAATGTTGCCTTGCACCATTTCCATAGGTTCATGTGAACTTTTAAAATAGCCTTGTTTTTCGGAAATTAACGTTTCACCTTTGAAATAATAACTAATTTGAAAAGGCTGTTTTGTAATGGTAATCGATAAACCTGATGTTGAAAAATTGATGATATTTTCTTCCTCATCATAATTAACCTCTACAATAGTTGGAGTCAATATGACAGCGTGAGAATTGGGATTAAAAATTTCGTTTGTTGGAACAAAAGTTGTTTCAATAATTTCTGATGAATAAGGTTTAAACAGATACCAACCATCATTCACTTCGACCGTTAAATGGGTTCCGTCAAAGTCCGCACTTTTAAAATTACGATTGATGTTTTGTGCGTTTAAAACAAAAACGGCACTAATGAATGTGATATATAAGAGGTATGATTTCATTTACTTTTGTTTTTAGACCTCACAGGTTTTTAAAACCTGTGAGATCTGACATCTTGCTAGTAATCTATTGTTTCCCTAACAAAAATGTTAGCGGCACATCCAGTCTTTTATTCCATGAATTTTCTGAATGGTCAGTTCCTTCAAAAAACAAATTCTTGGCATCAGTATCGGTATAACCCTTTTGGGATAAAATCTCATCTAATCGCGAGGCGTATTGCGGATAATGTACGTCTAAAGTTTGATTGCCATAATCAAAATACAATTTGTGCTGTCCTGCTTTTGGCAATTTGGCTTCTACGTATTTAAAAATGGCATCCGGAAACGGATTGTCTTCACTTGGCATCGCTCCGGGCCAGTGTGTTGATAAACAGGCGGCACCGGAAAATATTTCGGGGTATTCTGAAATAGCGTACATACTCATTAAACCACCCATGCTAGAGCCAGCAATAAAAGTATTTTTAGCATTGGTATGAACCGAATAATTTTCATCAATGTATGGCTTCAAATCCTCTACAATAAACTTGAGATAATTATCACCATTGAGCGACACGTTTTTCATGTTGTTCATACCGTTTTCAAGAAGCTCCTGACGTTTTGATACTTCAATATTTAAAAAGGCTTTTTCAGGAAACAAATCGAGCCATCTAATCTCCGGTATGTTGTGTACAGCTACGACAATAAAGGGCTTTGTTTGGTTTTGACTGATGAGTTTTGAGGCCCATTCGTCTACCTTCCATTCTTGCTGATTCCAGGTCGTGGTAGAATCGAATAACATTTGTCCGTCGTGCATGTAAAGTACAGCAAATTTTTCAGCGTTAGAATAATTATCTGGCAACCAAATATCTACAGGTCTTGATTGAATGTAATCCGTAGGAAAGGCTTCAATTCTGTATAATTTACCCGAAGATAAAATGGCGTCTTTAAGCAAGCCGACTTCAATTTTTGAAGATTCGGTAGCCGATTCGACTGTTTTTGGTTCGTTTTTACAGCCTACAACAATAAAGGTTGCTATGAATAATATTATGACTCTCATTTATAATCTGGTACTAAAAATATAACTGCCCCTTTTATCTAATTTTAAGGTGTCTTTCCATTCTACCGAATAACCTTCTATGATGTTTCTAAACCGTTTACCTTCCAAACCTAATTCTTTAAATCTGCTCAGGTCCAATTCAACCGGCGCTTCGTTTTTGTTGATGATATGCACAAAAGTTTCACTTTCGGCTATACGGAACAGAACATACACCCCATTTTCAGGAGCAAAATGCAGGGTTTTCCCGTTTTGTAAAGCCAAACTGTTTTTGCGATATTGTAAAAGTTTTTTGAGATAAGATTGCATATCGGCTTGTTCCGGCTTCAGATTTTCACCCGTAAAGGCATTGACGGTATCGCCATGCCAACCTCCCGGAAAATCGGTTCGAATTAGTCCGTGATCGCCGGGTTTTGCCGTATTCTGCATCAAGATTTCTGTGCCGTAATAGAGTTGTGCCACTCTGGGCAAACTAAGCAGATAGCTGAGTGCCATTTTGGTATTGGGAATGTCTTCACGCAGTGCCGTAAAGATTCTGTCCATATCGTGGTTATCGGGGAAAACCATGATGCGATTGGGGTCTGTATAATGAAAATCGTTGGCCAAGCCTTCGTATATCTTGACAAGTCCCGAACTCCAACTTTCGGTTTCGTTGAGTGCATCAACCGTGTTTTTTTGCATGGCAAAATCCATAGAATGTGTCAGATTCGAATCGTAACCGTCTGCGTTTTGGGCACCATCTTGCCAATAACCAATCAGTAGTGGGTTGTAGCTCCATTCTTCACCCACTATACTGAAATTGGGATATTCCTGCATGATGGCACCGGCCCAATCCGACATAAATTTCTTATCCGGATACGGATAGGTGTCTTGGCGGATGCCGCCCAAGCCTAAAGTTTCTACCCACCAAATGCTGTTTTGGATGAGGTAATTGGCCATAAAAGGATTGCGCTGGTTCAAATCGGGCATGGAAGGCACAAACCAACCTTCTGACAGTTCTTTTTTGTCGATCTCAGCAGCGTATCGGTCCTGGTTGACCGTTCGGCGGTGGTTAGAATTTTTAAGTTGTTTATAATCTGGCAACTTATTTTGTTGGTTGACCCAATCGTTAAAGGGCAAATCGTTCATCCACCAATGTTCTCGGCCGCAGTGGTTGGCCACCATATCCATGATGAGTTTCAGCTCGTTTTGGCGCAATTTGTTTGCCAATTGCTTGTAATCCTCCAAATTGCCAAAACGCGGATCTACTTTGTAGAAATCGGTAATGGCGTAGCCGTGATAAGAAGCTTGAGGCATATCGTTTTCCAACAAAGGGCTCGGCCAGACGGCAGTAAATCCCATATCTTTCAGGTAATCTACATGCTGGGTAATGCCTGCAATATCGCCCCCATGCCTGCCGTAATCTTCCTGTCTGTTTACCGCAGTTTCCAACAGTCCTTTAACGCTGTCGTTACTAGGGTTTCCATTGGCAAATCGATCGGGGGTAATCAGGTATAAAACATCTTTATGGTCAAAACCGACATAGCTTTCCGCCGATCGCTCGCGCATCTTCAATTCATAGTTATAAGAAGTCTTTTTCCCTTTGGCAGGTGTGAAGACAATTTGAAAAGTTCCGGGTTGGGCCGTCGCCTCAATCAGCAAATCTAAAAAAAGATAGTTTGGGCTGTCGGCTTTATGGCTTTTCACAAGACTGACCCCCGGATAATTGAGACTCGGAATTGAAGCGGCAATGTTTTTGCCATGTACCAAAAGTTGCAAGTTTTTGTTTTGAAAACCCACCCACCAATTTGGCGGTTCTACCCTGTCTATTTGGGCAAAACCCACAGCTGTACTAAGGAAAAACCCAAAAATAAAAATGATTTTGTGCAGTTGTTTTTTTTTCGTGCTAGTCATAGTTTCCGGATTATTTATTTATCAAAGGAAGCATCCAATTTGTTCGTTAATGGGTTTCCACCGAGTTCAAACCCTCAAGGATTTTATATAATTTTATTTTCCAATCCTTTTATCTGACTTTAAAAACAGCTCAATTGGCGTTTCATTTTGCGATTTACACTTTCTCTTAGCAAGACCTCACAGGTTTTAAAAACCTGTGAGGTCTATTTTAAAAACCTGAGCGATCCCATTTCAAAAACCTGAGCGATCCCATTTTAAAATCCTGTGAGGTCTGAAACTTGCATTTATACTGCCGAAACCGTTCTTATCTTGTTTTGAACCACAATTTCGAGTGACGCTCCACTTTCCAAGGAAAAATCTGTGGCATCATGGGTTACGCTCACTTTCAGAATCTGCCCTCTGAAATTGATTTTAAAACTGTAGGCTTGCCATTGTTTCGGAATCTTAGGATCGAAGTGCAATTTTCCGTCGCGCACGCGCATGCCGCCAAAGCCTTCAACGATACTCATCCATGTGCCCGCCATACTGGTGATGTGACATCCTTCGTGCACTTCGTGGTTGTAGTCGTCCAAATCGAGACGCGAAGTGCGCAGGTAAAACGCGTAGGCTTGATCCATTCTGTCGAGAAAGGCAGCCTGAATGCTGTGTACACAAGGTGACAATGAAGATTCATGAACCGTGAAAGGTTCGTAGAAATCAAAATGTTTTTCGATGGTCTCCCTGTCAAAACGCTCTTCGAATACGTACATGCCTTGTAGCGTATCGGCTTGTTTGATGTAACACGAACGCAAAATTCTGTCCCATGACCATTTCTGATTGATAGGGCGTTGTGCTTTGGTAAGTTGGGATACGGGAATGAGCTCTTTGTCCAAAAAACCGTCTTGTTGCAGGAAAACTTGATGTTTTTCCGAGTAAGGAAAATACATGCCATCTGATACTTTTTTCCACTGTGCAGTTTCCTCGGCCGTCAGATTTGTTTTATCAATAATTCTTTGGTAATCTGAAGCATATTCCTTTGAAACTCTATCCAAATTTTCGAGTGCGTATTCTATGCACCACTTGGCCAAATAGTTGGTAAACCAATTGTTGTTGACGTTGTTTTCGTACTCGTTGGGTCCGGTGACGCCGAGCACTACATATTTGTTTTTATCTGTAGAAAAGGTAGCGCGCTGTGCCCAAAATCTGGCAACGCCTATCATCACTTCCATTCCTTTTTCGGGTACGTAGCCAAAATCGCCGGTGTAGTTTACATAGTTTCTGATGGCATAAATCATGGCGCCGTTTCGGTGAATCTCTTCGAAGGTGATTTCCCATTCGTTATGACATTCTTCCCCGTTCATGGTCACCATCGGATAGAGTGCCGCACCATTGGTGAAGCCCAATTTTTGCGCGTTTTCTATTGCTTTTTGGAGGTGGTTGTAACGGTAAGCCAGCAAATTGCGCGCTACTGCGTGGTCTTTGGTCGCCATGTAAAAAGGCAAACAATAAGCCTCTGTATCCCAATAAGTACTGCCGCCGTATTTTTCACCGGTAAATCCTTTAGGGCCTATATTCAACCTGGCATCTTTGCCCAGATAGGTTTGATTAAGTTGAAAAATGTTGAAGCGAATGCCTTGTTGGGCTTTAACATCACCATCGATGGTAATGTCTGCCATGTCCCAAATTTTCTCCCATGCCACTTTTTGCTGATGCAGCAAACCTTCAAAACCTATTTCATTTGCCTTTGCAATGGTTTTCTGCGCTGCTTCAACAAGTTTGTCGTTGGGGTGATTGAGCGAAACTGTATATCCGGCAAACTTTACCAAGGCCACCGTTTCGCCTTGCGTCACATGGGTTTCATAGGTTTGTTCAACCAACTCTGCTTCTGCTTTTTCATCGGATTTTGATGAAATGGATTTTGCGTTCAAAAACAGTTGGTTCTGCATAAAAGTACAGACATGGAAATGTGTTTTTTTGGTCCGAGCCAAAATAAAAGCCGTGTTTTCTGAACTTTTTACTTCGAGTGTTTCCCAAAAACGTTCTTCCCAATTGGTATCTTCGTTTTCAATACCTGCATCTAAATAGGGTTTAAAAGTGATGTTCGCAGCCTGATTGACAGGGGTGACTTCATATTTAATGGCACCCAATTCGTCTATATCCAAACTCAAGAACCGGGTCGATTTTACCTTCACCGTTACAGCATTTGAAAGTGTAGCTTCAAAACTTCTTTCATATTTGCCTTCTCTCATATTGAGTTCGCGGCGGTAGTTTTTAATGTCTGTTGCGGTATTCAGATCGAGTTCTACACTGTTGACAAAAACGCGTACCCCAATCCAATTAGGCGCGTTAAGCACTTTGGCGAAGTACTCGGGATAGCCGTTTTTCCACCAACCCACACGGGTTTTATCCGGGTAATAAATACCGGCGATGTAGCTGCCTTGAAAAGTTTTTCCGGTGTAGGTTTCTTCGAAATTGGCGCGCTGTCCCATGGCGCCGTTGCCAATGCTGAACAAGCTTTCTGATGCTTTGACGTGTGAGGGTTCAAAACCTTCTTCTATGATTGACCAACTGTCGGCTTTGATATAATCTAAGTTCATGGTTAAATGTGTTATGCTGTTTTTTGAATAAGGTGTTCTAAAAATTGTGTCGAAATTTCGGTAAAATTTTTGAAAACTTGTTTGGCTTCTGTCAAAACTTCCCGATGTCCAATGCCAATACTGTACATACCCGCTACGTTGGCAGCCTGAATACCGGCAATCGCATCTTCAAAAACGACACAGTTGGCAGGAGTTGCGCTAAGTTTGGCTGCCGCATTGAGGAACACCTCCGGATCGGGTTTTGCTTTGGACACTTCGTTGCCGTCCACAATGGCGTCAAACATCTCCAACAAGCCTACTTTTGCGAGAATTTGTTTGGCATTTTTACTGGCAGAACCCAGCGCCATAGGTATGTTATGCGATTTTAAGAAATGGAGAACGCGTGGTACGTCGGGCAGTATATCGTCGGAAGTCATCGTAGCAATATAGGACAAATAGTCTTCGTTTTTTTCTGCCAAATGCACTGTCTTTTCTGTGTCTGTCATCGTGACCTTGCCCATTTGCAGAATAATTTCCAAAGAACGTACCCGGCTCACACCTTTGAGCTGTTCGTTGTCTTCTTCAGAGAAAGATATTCCCAAATCATCGGCCAATTTTTTCCAGGCCAAATAATGAAATTTTGCTGTATCGACGATCACACCGTCTAAATCGAATATAAATGCTTTTTGTGTCATATTAAACTTGAGGTTGTTGTACAACTTTTACTTCGTCATCAATGTCTTTTACCTTCACAACCAACAGGGCTGCTATGAGAAAGCTAACTCCGGAAGCGACCAATGCGTAAATGGCGTGGTCGTTGTAGAGATATTTGACGATGGGGCCGCCTATCAAGGCGTTTACAATCTGTGGAATGACGATAAAGAAATTAAAAATCCCCATGTAAACACCCATTTTCTTGGGCTGTATAGCGCCGGCCAAAATTGCATAGGGCATGGCCAAAATACTCGCCCATGCGATGCCTACGGCTACCATGGAGAGAATCAACCAGTTTTTGTCGGGCATAAAATACAGCGAAATCAGGCCGATTCCGCCAATGACAAGTGAAATGGAGTGTGTACTTTTTCTACCGATTTTTTTGGCAATATACGGCAAGGCAAAAGCGTAAAAGGCAGATATTAAATTATAAACGCCAAAAAGGATGCCCACCCAATCGCCGGCATCTTGAAATGCGGCACTTGAATTGTCATCAACTGCCAATCCGTAGGTGTGTTGTGCAATAGCTGGAGTGGTAAACACCCACATACCAAAAAGTCCGAACCACGAAAAAAACTGCACCCAACTGAGTTGCTTCATGGTGGTCGGCATTTTTACAAAATCTGTAAAGATGTCGCTGAGTTTTGCTTTTTCGGGAATTTTCTCTTTTTCGAGTGCTGCTTTGTGTGCTTGCTCGTCTTCGAAGGCAGCCAATTCTTCCGGGGAATATTCTTTAGTGGTAAAAAGAGTAACGAGTATAGACAGTACCAACACAATGGCACCAATGACAAACGACCAAAGCAAGTTTGTGGGTACGCTACCCTCTTCAGCCTGATTTTCCAAACCTACCCAATGGGTCAAAGCGTAGGGCAACCACGAGCCGACGACGGCACCAAAACCAATTAGTGAAGTTTGCACACTAAACCCTAGGGTGCGTTGGTCTGTACGAAGGTTGTCGCCCACCAAAGCGCGAAAGGGCTCCATGGCAATATTGAATGAAGCATCCATAATCATGAGCATGCCGGCGCCTACCCACAACGCGGGTAAAAAGGCGATAAAAAGCTCGGCTTGCGGCATGAGAATCAAACCTACGGAAGCCAACAGAGCACCTACTAAAAAATAAGGTTTTCTGCGGCCAAATCGTCCCCAAGTATTATCGCTGTAGTGACCCACAATAGGTTGTACAACCAAACCCATGACCGGGGCTATCATCCAAAACCAAGACAGTTCGTGGACATCGGCACCAAAAATTTGAAGGATTCGGCTCGCATTGGCATTTTGCAAGGCAAATCCCATTTGGATACCTAAGAAACCGAAACTCATGTTCCAAATTTCCCAAAAAGACATTCTCTTCTTTTCCATATTAAAGAATTACGTGATTAATCGAAAGACCATCCGATTGATGTGAAACAATCAAAACTTAGAAGAGAAGTGAAAAACAAGTTTCGATTTGATAAGGATAAAATCCCGACAACAAAGTTATAGATATTTTCTAAACCACAAGCGTTGGTTTAATTTTTTGTTGATTTTCTAACAATTAATTTGGTTTTCACCACTTTTGTTTGAAAAACTTCCGATTCTTCTTCAATTTTTTCAATGAGCATACGTGCAGCTTCTTGCCCTATTTGATGTCCGTTTTGGCTCACGGTAGTCAGTGCAGGCGAGGCGTATTTGGAAAGTTCACCATCTGTAAAGCCAATGACTGACAATTGACTTGGAATTTTGATGCCTTTTTCGTGTGCCAAATTAATCGCCGTCATGGCAAAGGCTTCGTTAACGGCAAAAACGCCATCTACGCCACAATCGAGCAAGGGCGCAATCATTTCAGAAGCATGTGCCACATCTTCTATTTTAACAATCAAGTTTTGATCTACTTCTATATTATTCTTTATCAAGGCTTTCAAGTATCCTTGGGTACGCAAACGCCCTACACTCACATAGTCAACCGTAGAGATCAATCCAATTTTTTTACACCCGACTTCTATCAATTTGTTGACCGCGTCAAAGGCACCTTTCTCGTCGTCAATGACCACTTTGTCGCACGGAATTTCATCGGCAATTCTGTCGAATAGCACCAAGGGCATACCCTGATTGATGACTTCTACAAGGTGGTGGTAATCCTTTTTCATCTGGGTTTCTTTGGTCAACGAAAGTATAAAACCGTCGATGCTGCCGTTGGCCAACATTTCCATATTGATGACTTCTTTGTCAAAAGATTCGGACGACAGACAGATGATGACGTTGTAGCCGCTGGCATTGGCTTCTTGCTCAATCCCTTCTATGACCGTAGCAAAAAAATGATGGACAATTTCGGGGATAATAACACCGATATTTTTGGTCTTGCGGTTTTTGAGACTCAGCGCGATGTTGTTGGGGCGGTAGTTGTAGAGCTTGGCAAAGGCCTGCACTTTTTCCCGGGTTTCTTGACTGATTTCCGGGCTGTCTTTTAAGGCTTTGGACACTGTAGAAATAGACACGTCCAACTCCTTCGAAATGTGTTTTAACGTTATTTTTCCTTTCATCTGTTTATATTTATTGTTTTTTAAGTGGTCAGATGGAACACCCTAACTCATCATGCCCCTGTGTGCAAATTTTTTACATGGGCGTTTCATGTGTATAGAGTTATTATTCTAGTGAAGTCGTGCTTCATTGCGTAAAGATAACCCTATTTTTTTATCGATAAAGACTTTTAAACCCAACTTCGCTGATTTAAGCTGCGAAAAATCATTCCTCAGTACATAAAACAACTGACAAATGTCATTTTTAGATGAGGCATATAGGTATAGATTTGCCATTTACAGTACGAAAAGGATTGGGATGTACAATTTTAACATTTAAGGTTGTTTTTTATGTGGTTTGTTAAAAAAGTTTTAAACACTCAAACGTTATAGTGAAGTTTACCAAACAAAACTGTTGAATATTAACTTCATTTTGTACTAATTTAGCCCTCGAAGAAGTGAAAAACAAGAATATAAACTATTAATTAACACTATTTTTATGAGAACTTTTTATCTAAAGTTGATGGTTTTCATTTTCATGCCGTTGGGTCTTATGGCCCAAAATTCCGTAACGGGAACGGTCACTGAAAATGCCACCGGAGGTCCTTTGCCCGGTGTGAACGTGGTGGTAAAAAACACCACCAAAGGAACAACTACTGACTTCGACGGCAAATATTTGCTGTCCGGACTAAACAGTGGTGACGTATTGGTTTTTTCGTATGTGGGCTTTACCGCACGCGAGATTACCTACACTGGACAAGCTACAATCGATGTGGTGATGGAAGAAGCCGCCAACCAACTCAATGAAGTGGTTTTGGTGGGTTATGGGTCTAGCACCAAAAAAGATTTAACAGGTGCGGTAGAAACCGTTACCTCCAAAGATTTTAACGGTGGTAACATTGCTTCGCCCGAACAATTGCTGGCCGGTAAAACTGCCGGTTTGCAGGTAATCCCACCAAGTGGTGCGCCGGGTTCAGGTGCATCTATTAGAATCCGTGGTGGCACATCTTCCTTGTCTGCCGGAAACGATCCCTTAATAGTTGTGGACGGTGTGCCGCTCGACCAAACCGGTCGTGGTGCACTTAACTACATCAACTCCAATGACATCGAGAGCTTTACAGTTCTCAAAGATGCGTCGGCTGCTTCCATTTACGGATCTCGCGCCACTGCAGGTGTCATCCTCATCACCACCAAATCGGGCAATGCAAAAGCGCCTTTAAAATTCAACTACAATGCCTATGTTTCTTTTGCTGAAATAGAAGACAAAGTAGATGTGCTCAGCGCAGACGAATTTAGAAATGTGGTAAACCAATTCGGCACGCCTGCACAAATTGCACTTTTAGGGACAGAGAACATTGACTGGCAAGAGCAAATTTACGAGACCGCATTTACCAACAACCACAATTTAACCGTGAGCAAAGGTTTTGACAACTCATCGCTCAGGGCATCTTTCGGATATATGAACCAAGAAGGCACGCTCAAAAAATCGTATTTTGAACGGATATCCGGAAACATAAAATACATCCACCGTTTGTTTGATGACAAATTGAAAGTAGAAGCCAACGTAAGAGGTGCCCTCGTCAATGATGAATTTAGCAACCAAGGTGCTATTGGAGCTGCCCTGCGTTTTGACCCCACCAAACCCATCCGTTCAGGCAATGACGACTTTGGCGGCTTTTTTGAGTGGACCAATCCCGATGGCAGCCAAAATACCATAGCAGCCAGAAACCCGCTCGGGCTGATTGAGTTGACAGACAACTCTGCCAATACCCAACGCTCCACAGGAAACTTAAAAGTTGATTATGACATTCCATATGTAGCCGGATTAAAAATTACGGCAAACGGCGGTTATGATTACACAGAGGTTGACGGCACCAACTTTGTGTTGCCCGAAGCTGCAGCTACCACTACTCAAGGTAATGTAAACCAGTCCAAATCTATCAACCGCAGCCGTTTGTTTGATACTTATCTGAATTATGTAAAAGAATTTCCTGCACTCAAAAGTAAGATTGATGCTACGGCAGGTTATTCCTTCCAACGCTTCTTCCGTTCCGGAAATTCCGTCAACGTGAGAGGTGACGGCGTCACAGAACGTCCGGTTCCATTCAAAACGCAAAACGCTTTGGAGTCTTTCTTTGGTAGGGTAAATTATTCTTATGACGATCGTTACTTGGTTTCTGCCAATATCCGTTCAGACAAATCCTCCCGTTTAAACCCCGATGACCGCACCCAAGCATTTGGTGGTGTGAGTGTCGCTTGGAATTTAAACAACGAGGCGTTTTTGAAAGATTCAAAAGTGATTTCTCAACTTAAACTTCGCGGCGGTTATGCAGAAACAGGACAGCAAGAAATTGGTCAGGACTTTGGTTTCTTGCCACGGTTTACTTTTGGTGACGACCGTGTGCGCTTCCAATTTGGCGACCAGTTTATCACCACTATCCGTCCGGAAGAATTTGATGCCAATCTGAAGTGGGAGACTTCTCAAACCTGGAACATCGGTTTGGATTTCGGATTCTTCAACAACCGTATTTCCGGCGCTATAGATTTGTATTGGCGAGAAGTGGACGACTTGCTCAACTTTATTTCCGTACCGGCAGGTACCAATTTATCCAACGCGCTCATCACCAATGTAGGAAGCTTGGAAAATAACGGGGTTGAATTTACATTGAATGCCACGCCAATTACCAACGACAATTTTACGTGGAATGCCAATTTCAACATCTCATTCTTTGATGATGAAATTACCAAATTAACCCTCACAGACAATCCTAACTTTCAAGGCAATCCCGTTGGAGGCATTGCAGGAGGCGTGGGCAACACCATCCAAATCAACACCGTAGGCTTTGGTCAAAATGCTTTCTTTGTGTTCAAACAAGCCTTTGATGCTGCTGGAAATCCGATTGAAGGGGTTTTTGAAGACATCAATGGTGATGGCCAAATCACACCCGAAGACAGAAGGAGATTCAAAAGCCCCAACCCCGACTTTACCCTCGGTTTTTCATCTGATTTTACATACAAAAAATGGGATGCCAGTTTCACCTTTAGAGGCAGTTTTGGAAACTATGTGTACAACAATGTGGACGCAGCATCAGGCAACAGAAGAGAAATTTTTGTCTCAGGTGCGCTGACCAATGTATCAGACTCCTTCTTAGAAACCGGATTTGAGCAGCAGCAACTGTTCTCCGATTTCTTTGTACAAGATGCTTCTTTCCTAAAGTTGGATAATATCAATTTGGGTTATAACTTTGGAGATATCTTAAATGGATTGGCACAACTACGCGTGTTTAGCACAGTGCAAAACGTGTTTACCATTACAGACTATGACGGTTTAGACCCCGAAGTACCCGGTGGTATCGACAACAACTTCTTCCCCAGATCCAGAACCTTCCTTTTTGGCGTAGATGTTAACTTCTAAAAAAATCAAACTGATGAAAATTAATTATAAAAAAATCGTTCGAAATGTATTTGGTATCACTGCCCTATCATTATTATGCGTAGGCTGTGACGGCGAGGTGGATCTCAACCCACTGACAGAGCAAACACCAAATAACACATTAAACACGGCCGATGGCTTTGTTTCCTTTGCGGCTCGTGTGTACGCCGGATTTGCGGTAAGTGGTCAACAAGGCCCTGCCGGAAACCCCGATATTTCAGGGATCGATGAAGGCTTTTCAAACTACCTGCGCCAATTCTGGAAACACCAAGAACTCACTTCCGACGAAGCACTTATCGCTTGGAACGATGGCACCATTCACGACCTCAACAACCATGTTTGGGATGCCGCTAACGAGTTTGTCCGCGCGATGTATGATCGCATTTTCTTTCAAATTGCCTTGTCTAACGAATTTATTCGTCAGGCTTCTGACGACCGGTTGGCCGCATTTAACGATGCAGATTTATTCAGACTAAAAGCAGAAGTGCGATTCTTGAGAGCACTCAGCTATTGGCATGCCATCGATTTTTACGGAAGTGTCCCCTTTGTGACCGACGAACAAGAAGCAGGTGCTTTCTTGCCCGAGCAGGGTTCACGTGCCGAAATTTTTAACTTTATTATTGATGAGTTAAATGCCATCGAGTCTGAAATGGCACCCGCACGTCAAAACCAATACGGACGTGCCGACCAAGGTGCCGTTTGGATGCTCAAAGCCAAACTGTATTTGAATGCAGAAGTTTATATTGGCCAAGCGCGTTATACAGAAGCACTTACCGAACTCAATAAAGTAATCGGTGCAGGCTATACACTACACAACAATTACGATGAGCTCTTCATGGCCGACAACGACATTAACGGCGCGCAAAACGAAGTAATTTATACAGTGCCCTTCGATGGCTTGGCTACCCAAGGTTTTGGCGGCATGACCTTCCTCATCCACGCACCTGTGGGCGGCAATCAAAACCCGTCAAACTTTGGCATCAATGGTGGTTGGTTTGGCCTGAGAACTTTCCCGCAATTTGTATCCTTGTTCGATGACATTTCAGGCAATACCGACGACCGCGCCAACTTCTTCACCGACGGGCAAACCCTTGAGATAGAAGATGCCTTTAATTTTGCCAACGGTTATTTGATTGAAAAATTCACCAACCTCACCTCCACCGGCCAGCCCGGTAAAGACGCAGGTGGCGACTTTGGCGATGCCGATTTCCCAATGTTTCGCTTGGCCGATGCCTACTTGATGTATGCCGAAGCTGTACTTAGAGGTGGCTCAGGTGGCGATCTGAATACCGCCTTGGGCTTTGTGAACCAATTGCGCCAACGCGCATATGGCAACAACAATGGCAACATCACTGCCGGTGAACTCAATCTCAATTTTATCTTGGATGAGCGCGCCCGCGAACTCCATTGGGAAGGCCACCGCCGCACCGACCTCATCCGCTTTGGGGTGTTTACCTCGCGTGTTTGGCCTTTTAAAGGCGAAGTACCGGATGGCAGGCCTTCAGAGGCGTTTAGGGTATTGCACCCCATTCCTTCTACAGACCTCATTGCCAATCCTAATTTGACACAAAATCCCGGTTATTAAAAATTATAAGACCTCGCGGTCTGTAAAAACAAACCTCACAGGTTTTAAAAACCTGTGAGGTTTAAAAAAAACATATCAAATCAAAAATTTCCACTTATGAAAAAAATCCTATTTATCTTCTCGCTATTGGCCGTGGGCTTCTTCACTGCTTGCGAAGACGACGATACCACGCCCCTGGCAGCCATACAGGAATTGCCGGAACTCATCAGCCCAACCTCGTCCACCAACGTGGTGATAACTGCCGAAACGGTCAACAACGTAGTACAAACCTTTATTTGGAGCCCGGCCGACTTTGGTTTTCCGACCCAAGTAAATTATACGGTGCAAATCGCTACCGCCGGAACAAACTTTGCCGATGTGCAGGAGTTGGGGGTTACCACCAACACCTTTTTGGAAGTGACAGGAGAGCAGTTGAACAGCCGCCTACTTTCTATGGGTTTTGTACCCGGCGAACCGGCTTCGCTCGATACCCGTGTGATAGCAGCCTTGGATAATGAAACTTTTAAAACAGCTCCCACCGAAACTGTTACCTTTACCGTTACGCCTTTTACTACAGAAATCATTTTGCAAAAAATCTATGTGCCTGGCAATTACCAGGCCGCTAGCGGCTGGGTAAGCGATTGGACACCCGACCAAGCACCCGCACTGGTTTCTGCCAATAATGACGACAAATACGAAGGCTATGTGTTTTTTAACGTAAGCAGTGCAGAATTTAAGTTTACCGATGCGCCCGATTGGAACAACGGCGTATTTGGAGATAGTGCAGGAGGGTTTACAAATATTTTGGCTACACCACCTTCTCAAGGGGATAACATGATATTGTTTACCTCCGGCGTACACAGGGTTCGGGCCGATTTGGCCAACCTCACTTGGTCTGCCGAGCCCACCAACTGGGGCATGATCGGAAGTGCCATCCCGGTAACCGGTTGGGACTCTGACCACGACATGACCTATGATGCGGTAAACCACGTGCTCTCCATCACCATGGATTTAATTGTTGGAGAAATTAAATTCCGTGCCAATGATGAATGGAACATCAATTTTGGTGATGCTGAAGGAGATGGAATTTTGGACACTAGAGATCCAAACAATATTCCGATTCCTGAGGCCGGAAATTATACCGTTACCATCGACCTCAAAGATTCTTCCAATTACAACTACGTAGTTACCAAGAATTAATTATCCCTCCTAAGGCAAAGTAGCCCGTTAAAGCTGCTTTGCCTTTTTTTATTTAAAAAAACTGCCTGATGAAAAACTTATACCGCTTATTCTTTTTTTCGTTGTGCCTCTTCGGATTAGTGGCTCAAGCACAAAACGCCTCGCTGACGATTACCCCAACTCCTTTTGAAGAAAACCAACAAGTAACCGTCACACTCTCGGGGTTGGATCCTGTTGCCACTTGGAGCGTAACAGATGTATATCTTTGGATGTGGTCATTCGACCTGAACGATGCAAACATACTTGATTCGCCTACCAATGGTGTTTGGACCAACTCTAACGAAGCCCAAAGAATGACGAATAACGGCAATGGTACGTTTTCGTTTACTTTCACCCCTACCACGCTTTATCAACGAACAGGCATTGGCCGTATTGGTATTCTTGCCAAGGCCAAAGACGGCTCTAACGGCAAACAAACCGCCGATTTTCTGTTTGAAGTAGGTGCCTTTCAACTGAGTCGAAGCAGTCCGGCTTCCAGTCCGACCGTCATCAACAGCGGTGGCAGCGTATCTGTACAAGCGACAACAACACTTCCTGCCAACTTTGTTTTGCTTGCAGATGGATCTTCTATCAATACACAAAACAATACCTCCAATTATTCCTTTTCAGTATCGCCCACGCAAAACACATCCTACGAATTGCGTGCCACAGAACCTGTAGCAGGCACAGTACTTTCTTCATTTTTCGATGTGGTGATATCGCCCACGGTGCCTGAAGTACCTTTACCTGCGGGTTTGCAAGACGGCATCAACATAGATTTGACCAACCCGGCCAATCCTAAAGTTACCTTGGTGCTCTTTGCCCCCAACAAGTCGTTTGTGCACGTGATTGGCAGTTTTAACAACTGGCAGATCGACAACAACTTTCTGATGAACAAAGACAGTGCGCAGAACCGGTTTTGGATAGAACTCACCGGCCTAACCGCACAAACCGACCATACATATCAATACTTGGTGGATGCTTCCATACGCGTAGCCGATCCCTATTCCGAAGTGGTGCTCAACGAATTTGACGACCCCTTTATCGACGCAATTACCTATCCTAACCTGCCGCCCTATCCGGTAGGGCAAACCCAATTTCCGGTGACACTCCTTCGCTTTGGCGACCCCGAATTTGTATGGACAGACACATCCTATGTAAAACCCGACCAAACCGATTTGATCATTTATGAACTGTTGATTCGCGATTTCGATAGCCGCCACAGCTTTGATGCGGTGCGCGAAAAATTGCAGTATTTTAAAGATTTGGGGGTAAACGCTATCGAGTTGATGCCCGTGAGCGAATTTGACGGCAACATCAGCTGGGGATTTAACCCCGGGTTTCACATGGCTTTGGACAAATACTACGGTACCAAAGACGCTTTGAAAAGATTGGTCAACGACGCCCACAACATGGGCATTGCCATCATTTTGGATGTAGTGTACAACCACGCCACGGGGCAAAACCCTTATTTTAGGTTGTGGAACCAATGTGGCGGTGACTTTAATTGTAAAGCTTCTGTAGAAAACCCTTTCTTTAATGTGGATGACCCCAACACCACTTTCTCCTTTTTTAATGATATGGACCATCTTTCATCGGCCACCCGCGCCTATATGGACAGGATGAACCGCTATTGGATAGAAGAGTTTAACGTGGACGGCTACCGCTTCGACTTTACCAAAGGCTTTACAAACTTGGTAGGCGACGGCAGCGGATTCGACGCTACTCGCATTGGGAATTTAAGACGGATGAACGCCGCGCTTAAAACTGTGCATCCCGATGCTTATGTGATTTTAGAACATTTTGCCCCCAATAGCGAGGAAGATATTTTGGAAGACGCGCATACTTTTAGCGGTTTTACCGGCACTTTCTCGGGCATGATGTTGTGGGGCAACCACAATTTTAATTACGGCGAAACCGTGTTGGGCTTTAACGACAACGATGCCAACTTTTCGGGTATATCCTGGAAAAACAGAGGCTGGGAAAAAGCACACTTGGTGGGCTATTCCGAGAGCCACGATGAGGAACGGCAAATGTGGCGGGCGGCCAACTTCGGCAACAGTGCTATTGCCGCCCACGATGTAAAAAACCAAAGCATCGCTTTGCAACGCATGGCGGCCAAGGGAGCAGTATTGTTTACCATACCCGGCCCCAAAATGTTGTGGCAATTTGGCGAGTTGGGCTACGATTTCAGCATCAACACTTGCCCTGATTTGTCCATCAACAACAACTGCCGCGTTGACCCCAAACCCATCCGTTTAGATTATGCAGAAGACCCCGAAAGAGCCCAAGTGTATAAAGATTGGGCCAAGGTGTTGTTTTTTAGGAACAACTTACCCATCTTTAAAACCAGCAACTTTACCGTAGAAGCCGGTTTTACCAATGGGATCAAAAAAATATTTTTGGTGGACGATGCAGTGACCAACACGGCTTCCGAACTCAAATATCTAACGGTGGTAGCCAACTTTGACGTAGTACCCCAAGCTACCCAGCCCTTTTTTCAGGAAACCGGCGATTGGTTTGATTATGCAAACAACAATGCCTTACTGAATGTTACCAATACTTCTATGTCGATAACTCTTCAGCCCGGCGAATACCGTATTTACGGCAATATAGCCGGACCTATACCGCCTGAAGTTAATCCGGCAGAAACCTTATCGTTGGAAGATTTTGAGAAAACTAATACATTTAGCATTAAAATGTATCCCAACCCGGCATCGGATGCTGTTTCTTTTTCGCAGGATGTGGAGCGTGTGTCGGTGTTTGACATCACCGGCAGAAGAATCCTTCAAACCTCCGAACTCAGAACCAACCAAAGTTTGGAAGTTTCAGGGCTACGTCCCGGGGTGTATTTGGTAAAATTTGAAGCAAACGGACGCACAGAGACGAAGAAACTGATAAAAAGATAGGTTATCCCGGTATTTTGTTTTCAGACAAAGCCACATCTCACGGTGTGGCTTTTTTTTATGATTGAAACTCGGGTATTAAATTCGACATATGTTTGTTTTGAAAACCTCAGCAAGGTGAACATAAAAATAAAGACAAAAGCAACCCACAAACAGGAGTTTTAAATGCATCTTCCGTTTTAACTCAATCTAAATAAGCAATTTTAAAAATTTATTAGCAATTAAAAACTTGTTATAAAAGTCCAATCCTTGTAAATTTGTATCACTTTTAAAAAAACTTCCCAATCAAATGGCAATCAACACAAAGTCTTCGATAGGTAGAAAGGTCCTTATGTCGCTTTCTGCCTTATTTTTGTTGTTCTTTTTGTTTCAACACTTTCTGATCAACGTCACCTCAGTATTCAGCCCTGACCTCTTTAACGAATTGTCCCATTTTATGGGCACCAATCCTTTGGTGCAGTTTGCCTTACAGCCTGTACTTATCTTTGGCGTGGTGTTTCACTTCGTCATGGGATTTGTACTCGAAATTCAGAACAAAAAAGCACGCGGCGTAAACTATGCTTCCTACAACGGAGGCGCAAATGCTTCGTGGGCTTCACGAAATATGCTGATTTCCGGGGCTGTGATTTTGGCTTTCCTCGGCTTGCACTTCTACGATTTCTGGATACCGGAAATCGCACACAAATACATTCATTTTGCTCCGGAAGACCCCAACAGATACTTCGGCGAATTGCAGCACAAGTTCACGGACATCATTCGCGTGGTTTTGTATTCGCTCTCGTTTGTCTTGTTGGCGTTGCACCTCAACCATGGGTTTCAATCCGCCTTTCAGTCGGTGGGTTTCAACGACAAAAAATACACCCCGGCGCTTAAAAAAATCGGAAAATGGTATTCCATTTTGATCCCGCTCGGGTTCGTGTTTATCGCCATTTTTCACTACATTAATCAATTATAATCTTTGCGCATGGCAACTTTAGATTCCAAAATACCCGCAGGCCCTATTGATGACAAATGGACTTCATATAAGGACCACATCAATTTGGTGAACCCTGCCAACAAACGCAACATCGATGTGATTGTCGTAGGCACCGGATTGGCAGGCGGTTCGGCTGCAGCCACTTTGGCTGAGTTGGGCTACAACGTAAAAGCGTTTTGTTTTCAGGATTCTCCGCGCAGGGCACACTCTATCGCCGCGCAAGGCGGTATCAATGCAGCCAAAAATTACCAGGGCGACGGCGACTCTACCTACCGTTTGTTTTACGACACCGTAAAAGGCGGCGACTACCGTTCGCGTGAAGCCAACGTGTATCGTTTGGCGGAAGTATCGGCCAACATTATTGACCAATGTGTGGCGCAAGGCGTTCCCTTTGCCAGGGATTACGGCGGCTTGCTCGACAACCGCTCGTTTGGTGGCGTGTTGGTATCGCGCACTTTCTACGCCAAAGGACAGACCGGGCAACAGTTGTTGTTGGGTGCTTATTCGGCGATGAACCGGCAAATTGCCCGCGGAAAAATAAAAATGTACAACCGTCACGAAATGCTCGACCTGGTGATGGTGGACGGCAAAGCGCGCGGCATCATCGCGCGTGATTTGGTGACCGGAAAATTGGAAAGGCATGCTGCCCACGCCGTGGTGATTGCTTCGGGCGGCTACGGGAACGTGTTCTACCTTTCTACGAATGCCATGGGCAGCAACGTGACCGCCGCGTGGAAAATTCATAAAAAAGGGGCGTTTTTTGCCAACCCTTGTTATACGCAAATCCACCCGACCTGTATTCCCGTTTCGGGCGACCATCAGTCCAAACTGACCTTGATGTCCGAATCGCTCCGGAACGACGGACGCATTTGGGTTCCCAAAAAATTGGAAGATGCTAAAGCCATCCGCGAAGGCAAACTCAAACCGACCCAACTCAAAGAAGAAGACCGCGATTATTATCTGGAGCGCCGCTATCCTTCGTTCGGAAACTTGGTGCCGCGTGATGTGGCTTCACGTGCTGCCAAAGAACGCTGCGATGCCGGGTTTGGCGTCAACAAAACAGGCGAAGCTGTTTATCTCGACTTCGCTGCCGCCATCGAACGTTACGGCAAAGAACAGGCGCATATCAAAGGTTTGGATGAAAACGATGCGGCTTTGGTGAAGAAATTGGGCACGCAAATCGTGGAAGCTAAGTACGGCAACCTCTTCCAGATGTATGAAAAAATCGTGGACGAGAATCCGTATGAAACCCCAATGATGATTTATCCGGCGGTGCATTACACCATGGGCGGCGTGTGGGTCGATTACAACCTGATGACCACCATACCGGGCTGTTACTGCATCGGCGAAGCGAATTTCTCCGATCACGGCGCCAACCGGCTCGGTGCTTCGGCACTCATGCAAGGCTTGGCCGACGGCTATTTTGTGTTGCCTTACACCATCGGCGATTACCTGTCCAAAGACATCCGCACCGGTAAAATCCCGACCGACTTGCCCGAATTTGAAGCCGCCGAGAAAAGTGTCCGTGCCCAGATCGACACTTTTGTCAACAACAAAGGCACACATTCTGTAGATTATTTCCATAAAAAATTAGGAAAGATTATGTGGGACAAAGTGGGCATGGCGCGCAACGAAAAAGGCTTAAAAGAAGCCATCGAAGAAATTGCCCAACTGCGGGACGCGTTTTACAAAGACGTAAAAGTTCCCGGGACGGGCGAAGAATACAACGAAGAATTGGCCAAAGCTCTCCGGGTTGCCGACTTTATGGAACTCGGCGAACTCTTTGCCAAAGATGCGCTGCACCGGAACGAATCTTGTGGCGGGCATTTTAGGGAAGAATACCAATCGGAAGAAGGCGAAGCCCAAAGAGACGATAAAAATTTCGCCTATGTAGCCGCTTGGGAATACAAAGGAAAACCATCCGATGCCGTGTTGCACAAAGAGGCTTTGGAATATGAGAACATAAAATTAGTGACGAGGAGTTATAAGTAAAGGCATTAGCCAATAGGCATTAGGCATTAGGCATTAGAAAATAGGCGGCAAAAAAAATAATTAAAAATAAGTAATGTCTGAGATAAATTCTTTTAAAGATTTATTGGTTTGGCAGAAGGGAATAGAATTGGTTAAAGCAGTTTATGAAGTGATTGATAAAATGCCTCAAGAGGAGTTGTTTGGTTTAAGTGGACAAATTAAAAGGTCTGTCATATCAGTACCTTCTAATATTGCTGAAGGATGGGGAAGAAATTCAACGTTAAGCTACATCAATTTTTTAAAGATTTCCCGTGGTTCTTTGTTTGAATTGGAAACGCAGTTAATCATTGCCAAAGAATTAGAATTTATAAGCTCTGATGCACTTAATAAAATTGACAAGTTAATTCATGAGTTATCCAAAATGCTCAATTCTTTAATCAAAAATATCAAAAACAAATCCTAAACTATTGGCTAATGGCTATTGGCTAATGCCTCTAAAAAAATAAAACATGAAACTTACATTAAAAATCTGGAGACAGAAAAACAACCAGGCAAGCGGCAAGTTTGAAACCTATCCTTTGGATGGTGTTTCGCCCGATATGTCATTTCTCGAAATGTTGGATGTGCTCAACAATGAGTTGATCGAAAAAGGCATTGACCCGGTGGCTTTTGACCACGATTGCCGCGAAGGCATCTGCGGGATGTGTTCGCTTTTTATCAACGGCGAAGCCCACGGCCCCGACCGGGGCGTGACTACTTGCCAGTTGCACATGCGAAAATTTAAGGACGGCGACACCATCACCATTGAGCCTTTCCGCGCGAAAGCTTTTCCTGTCATCAAGGATTTGGTGGTGGACAGAAGTTCTTTTGACCGCATCCAGCATGCCGGCGGGTACATCTCTGTCAACACCTCCGGGAACACCCAGGACGCCAACGCCATACCCATTTCCAAACACGCCGCCGACGAGGCCATGGATGCCGCTACCTGCATCGGTTGCGGAGCCTGTGTGGCCACTTGCAAAAACGCCTCGGCCATGTTGTTTGTTGCGGCCAAAGTTTCACAATACGCCCTGTTGCCGCAAGGCCGGGTGGAAGCCACAGACCGCGTGTTGAACATGGTCAAACAAATGGACCTGGAAGGTTTTGGAAACTGTACCAACACAGGTGCTTGCGAAATAGAATGCCCCAAAGGCATCTCGCTAGAAAACATCGCCCGTATGAACCGGGAGTTTTTGAAGGCGAGTGTGTGAGTTTTTAAGATACATCCATAAAAAAACCGCAGCCAAAAGCTGCGGTTTTTTTGTTTTAAACAAAGGTTTTATTTGTCATCAATCAACTCAATTTTGACATCTGAAGAAATAACCAACTTCTTTTTGTTCTTTTTGGCATGATCGATGATCTCCGATAGTTTTTCCATACTTTCTTTCAGCTCGGGAATCCTTTTAACAGAAACTTTGTTGTCTTTACCATGACGGATTTGAGAACTAAAATTTTTGACTTCGTGAAAGTGAATTTTATCTGAAAATATTTTTGATAAAATTTCATTGGCATGGTCGGGCTTAAAAGTTCCCTTGATGAGTATAAGTTTTTGAGTGTTATCCATGTTTATTAATTTTTGTTTATTGTAAAAAAGATTGAATCTTGAAAAACAGTTAATTGAATTTACGACGTCTTAGTGTCGGCTCATTGATACTTAAATTTTGCTAAATTTTGCATCAAACTGATAAATAGACGGATACAAATGCTTGTGTACATCTTAAGACACATAGATGGTGGCATCAATTTTTAAGTTTTTGCCAGTTTCTTGAATATTTTTTCTGAGTTCATACAACTCCTTTTGAAGATGTTTAATTTTTGACTCTCTGTATTTCACATCTTCTTCACTGCTGTCATTTGAGATCTTATTCTCATGATACTTTATTTTGGTGTGGATCAGTTGGGTGATCAATGACAAAGCATCGATTGCATGAAATTCACCTTTTATTAATTGTATGTTCATAACTTGATTTTTTTATTGACCCTGGCCTAATGAATACGCTGCTTTACCATCAAAATTGTACAGATTTTCAGTTTTGATGACATCAATATTTTTATCAACAGCGTTTTGCAGTAGGGTTATGATATCTGTTTTGTTTATTTCGACACCCACTCGAGATTTGAATCGGCAACGCCAGTGATCGGTACAGAAAGTTTCTTTAAATCCCTCGGGCCAAACTTTAATCCCTCTGTTCGTAATCATGGTCAGGTTGATGTCTTTAAATTCAATTTCATGTAACTTGCCTGCCAGTTCATCGGGATTGCTCCCATTCCAATGTACAAAAACATCAACGCCTTCCAACACTTTTTTGGCGGCCGGTTTGCGCTTGTATTTGGGCAGGTTCAGCGCAGCATTGTTGGAATAAGAAACCGCTTTTAAAACAGTGGGCTTTTCGCCCAGATTTGCAATCACAGCTCGTGCAAATTCTCGGGTGCCAACTTTTTGTTTGCTGATGCCTTCCTTAAAAATATCGTAGGTATGTATGCCGTCTTCCAAAGTTTTCAACCAAGCGTTTTGTACTTTTTCTGCAATGGCTGTTTGTCCAATGTGGTTTAGCATCATTATGGCACCTTGTAGCAGACCTGAAGGATTGGCTAAGTTTTGTCCGGCTCTTCTGGGGGCAGAGCCATGAATGGCTTCAAACATAGAACATTCTTCACCAATGTTAGCCGAGCCGGCTAACCCAACTGAACCGGTTATTTGTGCGGCCACATCACTCAACACATCACCATACAGATTTGGCATTACGATAACATCAAACGCTTCGGGTGTATCTGCCATTTTTGCCGCACCTATATCTATAATCCAATGTTCGTTTTCAATATCCGGATATTCTTGTGCAATCTCCTCAAACACCTTGTGAAACAATCCGTCTGTTTGCTTCATGATGTTGTCTTTGGTAAAGCAAGTTACTTTTTTGCGATTTTGCTGTTTGGCATACTCAAAAGCATAACGGATGATTTTTTCGCATCCGGGTCTGCTGATGAGTTTTAGACATTGTACCACTTCATCTGTTTGTTGGTGCTCGATACCGGCATACAAGTCTTCCTCATTTTCTCTGATGATGACTAGATCCATCACCTGATGTTTGGTGCTCACATAAGGATGTAAACTCTTACAAGGTCTCACGTTTGAATACAATCCAAGAAATTTTCGCGTGGTCACATTCAAACTTTTGTAGCCACCTCCTTGCGGAGTTGTAATTGGAGCTTTAAGAAACACTTTATTTCGCCTGATTGTATTCCAAGCCTCGGGCGCAATTCCGGAGGTGTTACCCGACAAATACACTTTCTCGCCTACTTCTATTTCTTCTATTTCTATTTTAGCACCTGCCGTTAAAATAATGTCTAAGGTGGCATCCATGATTTCGGGTCCGATACCATCTCCTTTTGCAACTGTTATTCTGGTCATGTTTAATAAATTATTGATTAGCGGTGCAAATTTTAGCATTCTTATTCATTTATTTTTATTTATATTTGTAATACAATTCATTAGTGTTTATTATGAACTATACACTCAACCAATTGCAGATTTTTCTCAAAATCGTGCAAACAAAAAGTGTAACAAAGGCTTCAGAAGCGCTACACTTGACACAACCAGCCGTATCCATTCAATTAAAAAACTTTCAAGACCAGTTTGACATACCGCTTACTGAGGTGATTGGTCGGAGGATTCACATTACTGAATTTGGTAGAGAAATTGCAGAAGTGGCAGAAAAGATCATCGAACAAGTTCATGCCATCAATTATAAAACCTTAGCATATAAGGGGCAGCTGACAGGGAAATTAAAGATATCCATCGTATCAACCGGGAAATATGTAATGCCTTATTTTCTAGCCGATTTCATCAAAACGCATCAGGGGATAGAATTATTTATGGACGTGACAAATAAGAATAAAGTGGTGGAAAGTTTGGAAAATAATGAGGTTGATTTCGCCCTTGTTTCTATAATTCCACCTGCTCTAAAAGTCGAAAAACTAGACCTACTACAAAACAAACTTTTTTTGGTCAGCGATACCCAAACCCAAATTAAAAAGGGGGTGCAACCTGTCAATATTTTAAAAGATTTACCTCTTATTTTCAGAGAAAATGGCTCGGGTACAAGACAAACCATGGAGCGATTTATTGAAAGTAGCAACATACCTGTGCTAAAAAAAATGGAATTAACATCCAACGAAGCTGTTAAACAAGCCATATTGGCCGGTTTGGGATATTCTATCATGCCGCTGATAGGCATCAAAAATGAATTGCAAGACAAACAACTTCAAATTATCCGCGTCAAAGGACTTCCCATCAAAACAACCTGGAGTTTGATTTGGCTCAAAGGCAAAAGACATTCACCCATATCTGTCTCATTTTTGGACTATTTAAAAAAAGAAAAACAGCAAATTGTTCAGGAAAAATTTAGTTGGTATGAGGCTTATTAATGTTATCATTTATTTTTACCTGCTGGATATTTCTTTCAAATACATCCATAAAACTTTAACTTGTCATTAAAAAACGTATTTTCGTCTTTTAGCCTATCCTTATGTATTTCAGCTCCAAACTCCCCCAAACCGGCACAACCATTTTTACAGTCATGTCGGCCTTGGCCGCCGAACACAAGGCCATCAACCTGTCGCAGGGTTTCCCGGATTTTGAATCTTCTGCCGAATTGACCGCTTTGGTGTACGATGCCATGAAAAAAGGCTACAACCAATACGCCCCGATGGCAGGTGTAATGCAGCTTCGGGAGGTGATTTCAGAGAAAATCGCATCGCTCTATGGGACAAATTACCATCCGGAAAGTGAAATCACCATCACGGCCGGAGCTACCCAAGCCATCTTTACCATCATCAGTGCCTTTGTCAAAACAGACGATGAAGTGATTGTCTTTAAACCGGCTTACGATTGCTACGAACCCGCCATCCGGCTCAACGGCGGCAAGGTGGTACCGGTACAGTTGCGCGCACCCGGTTACCAAGTGGATTGGAACGAGGTGAGAAACCTCATCAGCGAGAAAACCAAAATGGTGATTATCAACACGCCGAACAATCCTTCGGGGACGGTGTTTTCGGGGGACGATATGACACAATTGGCATCGATTTTAGAAGACACAAATATTCTATTGTTGAGTGACGAAGTCTATGAGCATTTGGTTTTTGACGGTGAACAGCACCAAAGCGTCGCGCGGTTTCCGGGTTTGGCAGAGCGGGCTTTTATCGTGTCGTCCTTCGGCAAAACTTTTCACAACACCGGATGGAAAGTGGGATATTGCGTTGCGCCGACCGGGTTAATGCAACTCTTTCGGCAGGTACATCAGTTCAATGTGTTTTGTGTAAACCATCCGGTGCAGGTAGCCTTGGCAGCCTATTTAAAAAATCCCGACCATTACTTGGAACTCAATGTTTTTTATCAGGAAAAGCGCGATTACTTTGTGGAAAATATCGAAAATTCTCGTTTTAAAATATTGCCTTGCAGGGGAACTTACTTCCAATTGCTCGATTACAGCCGCATCACCGACGAAAAAGACACAGACTTTGCCATCCGGCTGACCAAAGAACACAAAATAGCCGCCATTCCAGTTTCGGTATTTAATGAAGCACAACTCGACCAAAAATTATTGCGTTTTTGTTTTGCCAAGAAAGATGAAACCCTGAAAAAGGCAACGGAAATATTGAGAAAAGTCTGAAAAGTGGAAACAAATTTGTAGTTTTGATTGTAACTGTAAACTGCCCCTAATGTACAGTCCTTTGATTTCCTTTAAATTTTCTAAAGCCCTGCTTGCGGAGCTGGCTCTGTTTAAGCTCATATTTGCTGTTTTTTGTATGCAAACACATGCATCTACGGATCTTCGTTTTTTTTCAAAAGAAGCAACAGCTAAACGAACTGTCAAAACAGAGCGAAACGCTATTGAAAATGATTATCCAAAGTCGAACACCAAACAAGACAATTATGCCCTACCCATCATAAGACTGGGTCACGAAGGTGAAGAAGGTTTTCACAGACAATTGCTGATTGCCTTTGAACCCAACAGTACAGATGGCGTGGATAATGGCTATGATTCGTTGATGTTGGACACTTTTAGCACAGATGCATATTGGCTGATAGAAAACAGGTCTTATGTGATACAGGGGCGACCATTTCGGCTGGACTTGGTCGTAGATATTGGTGTGGTTTCTGCCTTTGACCAAGTGCACACTTTTATGATTGATGCTCTAGAGGACTATACCGGTGAAGTATTTTTATTTGACAACCTCACCGGGCAGATCCACAATCTTAAGCAACAGGCGGCAACAGTAAGTGTGGGCTCAGGTACTTTTAATGACCGTCTTAAATTGGTTTTTACTTCCGAAACGCTTTCTGGCAGTGACCTTTTGACAAACACCGCTGCTGTAGGGGGCTATTTCGATTCTGAAGAAGGCATTTTCAAAATTTTCCGCAACCAAACTTCCGACGTCAGGTCTATAAAAATATTTTCAATCTCGGGTAAAATCATCATACACCAAAACATACAATCTAAAGGCCATTTGGTTGAAATTTCCATTCCTTTTAGCACAGCATCTTCCGGTATTTACATTGCAAAAATCCAAACTGCATCTTCAACAAGCACCATAAAGTTTGTGAAATACTGAGTGTGCGTTTTACTAAAACCGCTTACTTTTGTCAAAAAAATTGATTCAATTGTCAGAAATATTATTCGAAGACAACCACCTGCTTGTGGTCAACAAAAAAGCCGGCGACCTGGTGCAGGGGGACAAAACGGGCGATGAGCCTTTGGTTGAAAAACTCAAAAAATACATCAAAGTAACCTACAACAAACCCGGAGAAGTTTTTTTGGGTGTTGTACACCGATTAGACCGCCCCACATCAGGCGTAGTTGTATTTGCGAAAACTTCAAAAGCGCTCTCCAGGTTGAACGAACAATTTGCAAAAAAAGAAACGGTCAAAACCTATTGGGCCATCGTAAAGAAACTGCCCGAGCCACCTCAAGACACTTTAACGCATTACCTCAAAAAGACAGAAGCAAACAACACTTCCAAAGCCTATACCAAAGAAGTTTCGGGCAGTAAAATCGCCATTTTGCACTACGACGTCATCAAAAAACTCAGCAACTATTTTCTGTTAGAAATACAGCTTGAAACCGGACGGCACCATCAGATTCGCGCACAATTATCGAGCATAGGATGCCCCATCAAAGGCGATTTAAAATACGGTGCCAAAAGAAGCAACCCCGATGGCAGTATCGGTTTGCACGCCAGAAAACTCCAAATTATACATCCGGTGCTGAAAACCGAGATGACCTTTGTGGCACCCTTGCCCGAAGATCCCATTTGGCAGGCTTGCCTTTAGTTTACTTGGGATCGAGAATGACAAATGGGATGATAACCTCTTCCAACGAAATACCGCCGTGTTGGTAGGAATTTCTGAAATAGTTGACATAGTGGTTGTAGTTGTTCGGATAAGCCAAAAACAGATCCGATTTGGCAAAAATGTAAGAACTGCTGACGTTGTTGGCCGGCAAGTGAATCTTTTTTGGATCTTTTACTACAAATACGTCTTTTGCATCATAGGTAAGGCTTCTTCCGGTTTTGTAGCGCAGGTTCAAACTCGTCTCTCGGTCGCCAACTACTTTGGTGGGGTTTTTGACATTGATGGTGCCGTGGTCTGTGGTGATAATCAATCTAAAACCCAATTTTTGGGCTTGTTGGATGACATCTAAAAGCGGGGAATTTTTAAACCAACTCAAGGTTAATGATCGGTAGGACTTGTCGTTTGAAGCCAATTCTTTGATAACTTCCGTTTCTGTTTTGGCATGCGAAAGCATATCTACAAAATTATAAACCAAAACCGTGAGGTCGTTGTCTTTGTTTTCAGAAAACTTATCGGCAAACTTCTTGGCGTGATACAAATTGGTCACTTTCTGGTAGGTATGCTTGATATTTAAACCCAACCGCTTTAGTTGTAAGGTCAAAAGTTCGCTTTCGTATAAGTTTTTGCCACCTTCATCTACATCATTTTTCCAATACTGAGGGTACAATTTTTCAATATCCAAAGGCATCAAACCCGAAAAAATAGCGTTTCTGGCATATTGGGTAGCCGTCGGTAGTATGCTGTAAAAAGTTTTTTCTTCAGCTTTTTTATAATAATTAGAGACCGTGGCTTCTATCACTTTCCATTGGTCATACCTGAGGTTATCGACCACAATCATCAGAACAGGCTTGCCTTTTTTGATTTCGGGCAAGGCATATTCTTTAAAAACCGTATGCGACATTACGGGCCTGTCATCGGCGTTGTCGAACCAGGTGGCGTAGTTTTTTTCGATGAACTTAAAAAATTGGGTGTTGGCCTCGTGCTTCTGTGATTCCAAAATTTCGGTCATGGAAGCATCTTCAATATTCTCCAACTCAATTTCCCAATAAATGAGCTTCTGGTAGAGTGCCGTCCAAGCTTCAAACGAATTGACCGAAGCCAACTCCATGGCTATATTTCGAAACTCTTGCCGGTAGTTGGTGGCCGTTTTTTCGGATACCAAACGGGTTTGTTGTAGGTTTTTTTTGAGCGACAACAGGATTTGGTTGGGATTTACCGGCTTGATGAGATAATCGGCAATTTTAGATCCGATGGCGTCGTCCATAATCAATTCCTCCTCGCTTTTGGTAATCATCACTACCGGAATCAAACTTTTGATTTCTTTGATTTCCTGCAAGGTTTCGAGCCCGGAAAGCCCGGGCATATTCTCGTCCAGAAAAATAATATCGTAGTCGTTTTTGGCAATTTCTTCAATGGCTTCGGCCCCACTTTCGCAGGTGTTTACTTCATAATTTCTCTGTTCTAAAAACAAAATATGAGGTTTGAGAAGATTTACCTCATCATCCACCCAGAGTATCTTCGTATTGTGCATAGCTTTGTGTATATTTGTTTTGTAATTATATCCGGCTGACTTTGAAAAAACCGAACAAACTCAAACTCTTTAACGACCCAATTTACGGTTTTATTTCAATACAAGACCCATTAATTTTTGCCTTGATTGAACATCCTTATTTCCAAAGGTTAAGACGTATTTCTCAGATGGGGCTTTCATCGCTGGTTTTTCCGGGTGCGCACCACACCCGATTTCACCACGCATTGGGCTGTTTGTATTTGATGCAAAAGGCGGTTCGCTTGCTGCGTTTCAAACAGGTTGAGATTTCAAAAGCCGAAGAACAAGGTCTGTACATCGCTATTTTACTGCACGATATAGGGCACGGGCCTTTCTCTCACGCGCTGGAAGCGAGCATAGTACAAGGCATGCATCACGAAACGCTGTCTTTACAATTTATGGAAACTCTGAATGCCGATTTTGACGGAAAACTGGCCGAGGCTATATTGATTTTTAAAAAGCAACATCCCAAGAAATTTTTGTGCGAACTCGTCTCCAGCCAGTTGGATATTGACAGAATGGATTATCTGAAGCGCGACAGTTTTTACACAGGCATCGCCGAGGGCAACATCAATTCGGAGCGCATTATTTCGATGCTGAATGTGATAGACAACGAATTGGTCATCGAAGAAAAAGGCATTTATTCTGTCGAAAAATTCTTGATGGCGCGCAGGTTCATGTATTGGCAAGCCTATTTGCACAAAGCCGGCGTGGGTGCCGAAATTTTACTCACCCAAATTCTGAAGCGCGCTAAGGATTTGACCCATTTGGGTGAAGTATTGCCCGGAAACAAGGCGTTGATCTATTTTTTAAAATCGCAACAAGACAGACAGCGCATCTCCACGGCAGATTTACGTCATTTTGCTGCCTTAGACGATATAGACATTTTGGCTGCCACAAAAGAATGGCAAAACCATCCGGATGCGGTGTTGTCAAAATTATCAAAGGCGCTGATTGATCGTAAGTTGTTTAAAATGAAATTATCCGACAGCCCGTTTTCAGAAGCAAAACTTTTGGAAACCCGCAACAAAGTAGCTGAGAAATGGGCAATTGATGATGCGCTAACACACTATTTTGTAGTGACCGGCCAATTGACCAACTTAACCTACGACAACAGAGAAGCACACATACGCTTGGTGGACAAAAAAGGTGCTGTGCGACTTTTGACAAACCCGTTTGACAAACTCATCGTCAATTCGTTGACAGAACCCGTTGACAAATACTATCTTTGTTTTCCAAAGAAGCAACCCTAACTAATTTTTTTATAATTTTGCCGCAATGAAATTTACAGCAGCTCAAATAGCCGGAATCCTGGACGGCGATATCGAAGGAAATCCCGATATCGAAGTGTCAAAGCTTTCTAAAATTGAAGATGGCATCGCAGGATCACTTACTTTTTTGGCAAATCCAAAATACACCCAGTTTATATATTCCACCGAAGCATCGGTAACCATCGTTGATAAAAATTTCATTCCGGAAGAGCCGCTCAAAACCACTTTGATTAAGGTTGATGACGCCTACAAGTCTTTTTCTAAATTGCTAGAATATTATAACTTAGTAAAAATGAATAAGATAGGCATAGAACAACCCAGTTTTATAGATGCAAGTTCTCGGTATGGAGAATCCTTTTATTTGGGTGCTTTTGCATACGTAGGTGAAAACGTCAGCATTGGCAACCGCGTCAAAATATACCCCGGTGCTTACATAGGCGACAATACGCGTATTGGTGACGATACCGTCATTTTTGCAGGTGCTAAAATCTATTCAGAAACCGTCATAGGAAACCATTGCGTGATCCATTCCGGAGCAATTATAGGTGCCGACGGATTTGGCTTTGTACCCAACGAAAACGGCGAATTTTCAAAAGTTCCCCAAACCGGAAATGTCATCTTAGAAAACCACGTAGATATCGGTGCCGGCACGACGATAGACAGGGCCACTTTGGGATCGACCATTATCCGAAAAGGTGCAAAAATAGACAACCAAATACAAATCGCCCACAATGTTGAAATTGGAGAAAACACCGTGATTGCAGCCCAAACAGGCATAGCCGGCTCTACAAAAATCGGAAAAAACTGCATGATAGGCGGACAGGTTGGCATTGTAGGACACATCAAAATAGGTGACAACGTCAAAATTCAGGCACAATCAGGCATTGGTCGTAATGTAAAAGACAACGAAGTGCTGCAAGGTTCTCCGGCACTTGGGTATTCCGAATACAACAAATCCTATGTGTATTTTAGAAACCTACCCAAGATTGTGGATAAATTAGATAAGCTCGAAAAAAAAATAAACCCATGATTGAGAAGGCATCCGTAAAACAGAAAACTATCGCCTCTGCAGTTAGCCTGACAGGCGTAGGTCTTCATACCGGTAAAGATGTGACCCTTACCTTCAAACCCGCACCTTCCAACACCGGTTTTACCTTTGTGAGGGTAGATTTAGAGGGGCATCCTGCCATTGAAGCAGATGCTACCTATGTAACCAACACCCAAAGAGGTACCAACCTAGAAAAAAGAGGCGTAAAAATTCAGACCTCCGAACACATCTTGGCTGCTTTGGTTGGCATGGATATAGACAACGCCGTTATTGAACTCGACGCTTCCGAGCCACCCATTATGGACGGTTCGTCCAAATTTTTTGTAGAAGCCTTGGAAAAAGCAGGCATTGTAGAACTAGAGGCGTGCAGGGAAGAATATGTAGTCACCGAAGTGGTTTCCTATACAGACGAGGAAACCGGCAGTGAAATACTGGTGATGCCGGCCGATTCGTATCAAATCACCACCATGGTAGATTTTGGTACCAAAGTTTTAGGCACGCAAAACGCCACTTTAAAACGCCTGAAAGATTTTAAATCTGAAATAGCTAACGCCCGAACCTTTAGCTTTTTGCACGAATTGGAAATGCTTTTAGACAATGGACTCATCAAAGGTGGCGATTTAAACAACGCCATCATTTACGTGGACAAAGCACTGTCGGATGAAACCCTTCAAAAACTCAAAAGTGTTTTCAAAAAAGACAAGCTCAACATCAAGCCAAACGGCATACTAGACAACCTCACCCTGCATTATCCAAACGAAGCCGCGCGTCACAAATTGCTCGATGTCATCGGCGATTTGGCCTTGGCGGGCATGCGCATACGCGGCAAGGTAATTGCCAACAAACCCGGACATTACGTCAATACCCAATTTGCCAAAAAACTCTCTAAAATCATCAAAACCGAACGCAGAAATTACGTCCCCAAATTCGATTTGAGTCAACCTCCACTGATGGACATCAACCAAATCATGAAAATGCTGCCGCACAGACCACCTTTTTTATTGGTGGACAGAATTATTGAGATGTCTGACTCACACGTCATCGGATTGAAAAACGTGACCATGAACGAATCTTTTTTCATTGGCCACTTCCCGGATGCACCGGTGATGCCCGGTGTTTTGCAGATTGAAGCTATGGCGCAGTCGGGCGGTATTTTGGTATTGAGCACCGTCCCGGATCCGGAAAACTACCTGACGCTTTTCATGAAGATGGACAATGTAAAATTTAAACACCCGGTATTGCCCGGTGACACACTTATATTCAAACTTGAATTGATTTCGCCTATCCGTAGAGGCATCTGTCATATGCAAGGTTATGCCTATGCAAACGGCAGGCTCACCTGCGAAGCAGAACTCATGGCGCAAATCGTCAAAAAAACCAAACAACTTTCATGAATCAACCTTTAGCATACGTTCATCCCGGCGCTAAAATCGCCAAAAATGTTGTCATTGAACCCTTCACAACCATTCACAACAACGTAGTGATTGGCGAAGGCACTTGGATTGGCTCTAGCGTCACCATCATGGAAGGTGCACGCATCGGAAAAAATTGCAATATTTTTCCGGGTGCTGTCATCTCCGGAATTCCTCAAGATTTGAAATTTGACGACGAAGTCACCACTGCAGAAATTGGTGATAATACGACGATTCGCGAATTTGTGACCATCAATCGTGGCACTGTTGACCGGATGAAAACCGTCATCGGAAGCAATTGTCTGCTTATGGCTTACTCGCACGTAGCACACGACTGCATCATTGGCGACCACTGTATTTTTTCGAACAATACCACCCTAGCCGGACACATCACCGTTGGCGATTATGTTATTTTGGCCGGCATGACAGCCGTACATCAATTTTGCCAAATTGGAAACCACGCCTTTGTCACCGGAGGTAGCTTGGTTAGAAAAGACGTTCCGCCTTATGTAAAAGCCGGAAGAGAACCGCTTTCCTATGTAGGTATTAACTCTATCGGATTGAGAAGACGCGGATTTAGCAGTGAAAAAATACAAGAAATTCAAAAAATTTACAGAATTCTCTATCAACAAAATTACAACAACAGCCAGGCATCAGAAATCATTGAAGCCGAAATGGAAGCGACACCCGAACGCGACGAAATTTTACAATTTATTCGCAATTCGCAACGCGGCATTATGAAAGGCTACATCAGTACCATTGGAAATTAATTTAACCTAGTATGGCAAGCACATCAGACATAAGAAACGGTTTGTGTATCAAACACAACCACGACATTTACAAAATCATCGAATTTCTTCACGTCAAACCCGGTAAAGGTCCCGCCTTTGTCCGCACCAAACTCAAAAGCCTGACCAACGGCAAAGTACTCGACAATACGTTCTCTGCCGGGCACAAAATTGAAGAAGTCCGTGTGGAAACGCACAAATATCAATTTTTATACGCCGAAGGCGATTTGTTTCACTTTATGCACGTGGAAGATTTCAACCAAATATCGTTGGATAAAAACATCTTGGATGCGCCGGAATTACTCAAAGAAGGCGAAAACGTGATGGTCATTACCAACACCGAAACCGGGATGCCGCTGTCTGTGGACATGCCCGCAAGTGTCGTCCTTGAGGTGACCTATACCGAGCCGGGCGTAAAAGGCAATACGGCTACCAACGCCACCAAGCCTGCCAAAGTGGAGACCGGTGCAGAAGTCAATGTGCCTCTGTTTATCAATGAAGGCGACAAAATTAAAATTGATACGGCCAAAGGGGCTTATTTAGAACGTGTAAAAGAATAGGCGACTGATTTTAGGAGTGTCAAAATGAAAACTAAATATTATAGTTTTCATAAATTGTAAATCAAGTTCTTTTATTTTTTTAAATTTGAGATAAGTGGATGAAAAAAATCTTTACGCAATTGCGGGTTGTAACGGAGCTGGTAAAACAACTGCTTCTTTCACAATATTGCCCGAAATATTGAATTGTAAAGAGTTTGTAAATGCAGATGAAATTGCAAAAGGATTGTCGCCCTTTCAACCGGAAGAAGTTTCCTTTGAGGCTGGGAGGATTATGTTGAATAGAATAAACGAATTATTGAATGGCGGAGAAAATTTTGCTTTTGAAACTACTCTTTCAACAAAAAGTTATAGAAATAAGATTGTTGAGGCTAAGCGAAAAGGGTACAATACCATTTTAATATTTTTTTGGCTACAATCAATAGATTTAGCAAGGGAAAGGGTAAAAGCTAGGGTGTTAGAAGGAGGACATAATATTGACACAAAAATAATAGAGAGAAGATACATCAGGGGAATTACCAACCTATTCGATATCTACTTGCCGATTTTTGATGAAGCGATGATTTTTGATAATTCTGAGGGAAAGCCTATACTGATTGCGGAAAAATTAGAGAACGGCGAGATTAATATTTCGAATAAGCGAAAATTTACTAAACTAAAACGGATTTATGAAAGCAGCTAAGAAAACCATTCACCGAAACAAAATTCTAAAAGGTTTAGACAAAGCCTATGAAAAACTGCTGGAATTTAAAAAACAGAAAAATACTGAACTGATAATTATCCGCGATAATAAAATTGTGAGAATTAAACCTGAGTAGAAAAATATTACAAAACAATCAGTCCCACCATTTTAAAATCAAATTCAATTTCTTCCAATGAAATTTCCGAAACCCCAACAGCTACAAGATATTGCCCATTTGATTGGTGCCAGGTTTGTCGGTCCGCCGGATTTTGAAGTTTTGGGGATGAACGAAATACACGTGGTCGAGCCCGGCGATATCGTGTTTGTCGATCACCCGAAATACTACGACAAAGCTTTGCAATCTGCCGCAACCATTGTTCTTATCAACAAAGACGTGGCATGCCCCGAAGGGAAAGCCCTGCTCATTTCGGATGACCCGTTTCGGGATTTCAATAAATTGACAACACATTTTAAGCCTTTTCAACCGGCAAACCAATCGGTTTCCCCCACAGCCAGAATCGGGAAAAACACCATCATCCAGCCCCATGTTTTTATCGGCAACAACGTGGTCATTGGATCAGATTGTGTCATTCACCCAAACGTGACCATCTATGACGGCTGCATCATCGGCAACCACGTGGTCATTCATGCCGGAACGGTTTTGGGTGCCGATGCGTTTTACTATAAAAACCGGCCGGAAGGATTTGACCAGCTCAAATCATGCGGCAATGTCGTGATTGAAGACCACGTTCATATCGGAGCCGCTTGCACCATCGACAAAGGCGTGACAGGCAGCACCACCATCAAGGCAGGCACCAAAATCGACAACCAGGTGCAAATCGCACACGACACCGTCATCGGGAAAAAATGCCTGATTGCATCTCAAGTAGGTATTGCAGGATGTACAATTATCGAAGACGAAGTAACCCTTTGGGGACAAGTAGGCATCATCAGCGGGATCACCATCGGAAAAAAAGCAGTGGTGTTGGCGCAAAGCGGGGTGTCTAAATCTTTGGTAGGCGGACAGGTATATTTTGGTTACCCGGCAGGGGAAGCCAGGGAGAAGTACAAGGAGTTGGCATCCATCCGCCAGATTCCGAATATAATTGAAAAACTTAAAGGTTAAATTATTCGATATTTCATACCCGATGTTTTACCTTTGAAAAAACATAAATAAATCTAATATTTTTCTTTAAATACCAATAAAAATGAGCGTTTTAGTCAACAAACATTCCAAGATAATTGTACAAGGGTTTACCGGGAGCGAAGGCACTTTTCACGCCGAACAGATGATTGCATACGGCACCAACATCGTTGGCGGGGTCACGCCCGGCAAAGGTGGCCAAAAACATTTGGACAAACCGGTTTTTAATACTGTAAAAGATGCGGTAGATCAAGCAGGCGCCGATACCACCATCATTTTTGTCCCGCCGGCTTTTGCAGCAGACGCCATCATGGAAGCCGCTGATGCAGGCATCAAAGTCATCATTACCATTACCGAAGGCATTCCTGTTGCCGACATGGTGAAAGCCTATGCGTATATTCAGCATAAAGATTGCCGTTTGGTCGGGCCCAACTGTCCGGGCGTCATCACCCCTGAGGAAGCCAAAGTAGGCATCATGCCCGGCTTTGTTTTCAAAAAAGGGACGGTCGGGATTGTATCTAAATCGGGAACGCTGACCTATGAAGCCGCCGACCAGGTGGTTAAACAAGGATTGGGTATCACGACAGCCATCGGTATCGGCGGCGACCCCATTATTGGGACAACCACCAAAGAGGCGGTGGAGTTGTTTATGAACGACCCCGAAACCAACTGCATCGTGATGATAGGTGAAATAGGCGGTCAGCTTGAAGTAGATGCGGCGCGTTGGATAAAAGCCAACGGAACGAAACCTGTGGTTGGCTTTATTGCCGGTGAAACTGCTCCCAAAGGCCGCACCATGGGCCATGCCGGAGCCATTGTAGGCGGCGCAGAAGACACCGCCGAAGCCAAAAAACGCATCATGCGCGAATGTGGCATCCACGTGGTGGACTCACCTGCCGAAATCGGCAAAAAAGTAGCTGAGGTATTGAGGAAATAAAAAAAACAATCACTATTTCTGTCATCCTGAACGTAATTCTGTCATGCTGCCCCGAAGTCTCGGGGGTTTCAGCATCTTCTCCCACAGGGGCAAGACCCTGAAACGAGACCCTGAAATAAATTCAGGGTGACAGGCCAAAGGGGTTCAGGGTAACAGTTCGATTTGTCATGCTGCCCCGAAGTCTCGAGGGTTTCAGCATCTTCACCCCACAGAGACAAGACACTGAGACGAGACCCTGAAACGCTTCGGCTGGCTCAGCGCAAGCAAGTTCAGGGTGACAGGTCGATTCGATTTGTCATGTTCAACCTGCCCGACTTTGTCATTCAGGCGGGCTTGGTTCAGCATCTATATTCAACTGTAACATAGTCTTTTCCAAAATCCAACATAGATCGTTCTATTTGTAGTTTATAGCAAATCATTGAACTGAACGAATAAAAAACTCCACAGAGTTTTAGAACTTTGTGGAGTAAGATTAAAGTTAAAAAACAACAATCGACTATTGATTTTTGACAAACTCCGCCCTAAACCCGTCTGCCTCGGGACTGTCGGAAATAATCAGTAAACTATTCTCAAAATGGAAGTCAAATCTTTGATTGTCAATAATGACATCATCACCCGCTACGGAGTAACTGTGATTTCCTGATGATACAATTTGCGAATTTGCTATGGAGCCTGTAACCAAGACGCTAAGGGTGCCGTTCTGTTGAAAATCCCAGATAATTTCGCCAGATTCAAAGTTTAACGTTTCCGAAAACCCGGATTCTAATTTTACCAAACTCCACGAACCAATAAGAGGATTATTGTTATTTTCATCATTGCTACTACAACTCAAAACTGAAAATAACACATAGATGACTAAAAGAGTATTTTTCATGGCTGTTAATTTTTTATGTTGAACAATGATTTTTTTCATTATTTTTTCTGAAACTTGCCGTATTTCAAGCAGGTAAATGCCGTTGGGGAGTATTGAAACATCCATATCAAATATATCTCTTACATGTTTGAAGCATAATCCACCCCACAAACGAAATTACATTTAATCAAATCATGTAAACATGATAATTGTCATGTTACTGTATATGCGCGAATGTGGCATCCACGTGGTGGACTCACCTGCCGAAATCGGTAAAAAAGTGGCTGAGGTGTTGAGGAAATAAAAAAAACCGCTATTTCTGTCATGCTGAACTCCAATAACTTGTCATGCTGAACTTGGTTCAGCATCTCTTTCCACAGAGGCAAGACCCTGAAATAAATTCAGGGTGACAGGCCAAAGAGGGTTCAGGGTGACAGCTCGATTTGTCATATTGAACCCGCCCGACTTCATCGTTCGGGCATGCAGTTGAGGGGAATGTCACCCCGAGCGCAGTCGAGGGGCTCAACAAAAGCAAATTCAGGGTGACAGTTCATCAGGATGCTTTTCCCATTTCCCTAAAAATGAGTTAGAGAGCTTACCCATAAAAAAAGCGGCTTCAAAAGAACCGCTTTTTTGATTTAATATCGAAGCAAAACGCTTATCTCGGGTCTGTCCAAACGATTTCAACAAATACAAGATTTTCGAAAAAATCATCGGGACAGTTCGTTTCACCTAATAGCCCTCCGCTGCTACAAAAATTTTGGCATTTCTCGTCTTCATAGGCCACAGGAACGTCCGGAAGTCCGGAGTTAAACGCAAATAAAATTTTTTCTTTATAAATTACTTTGTCTATAGTTGCGCCATGAGGTGGTCTGTCATTTACAAAATCTATAAAATTCTGAAAGCAATCGGGAAGGTTTACATCGTCTGAACTACAACCAAAAAAGGCTATTAAAATTAGAAATGTTATCAAAGTTTTAGTTTTCATAATCAATTTTTTAATGTTGAACAATGATTTTCTCCGTTATTTTTTCACCTGCCTGATTGATTTCTAACAGGTAAATACCATTGGGGATAGAGGAAACTTCTATATCCAATGTGTTGGATTTAGAAGTATAATTTTTAATTAATATTCCTTGAAAATTAAAAAATTTAATATTTCGCCGTGATTTATCCTTAAATACTACATGAATTTGGTCATTAGCCGGATTGGGATAAATAGTTGTTCCTGAACCACCATTATTCGTGAAACCATTGAAAGGAATACCACCTCCACCCGGTTCACCCCCTGTACCATGAGATACGCTTAATAGTTTGGCACCGCCGTTGCCACAAGCGTTCTTACCCCATACTTGTACAAGACCGGAAACTTGACCATAACCGGTAAATGCCCTAATTTGTTGATCATTCGCAGGTAACTGCAATTGCCAATTCTGGCCAAATAAGTCAAAGGTGGTTACCTCATCATAAGGATAGGGCAATCTCCATTCGTATGATGTAGCGCCGCCCACCGTGCCTGTTGAATACTGAACGATAGCGCCTGTATTGACTAAGGTAGGTCCGAAAATCTTTGAGGCGGATGCCGGACGGCCTAACCAAATATCTCTTTGAGATATGGAGCCGTTGACATTTAAAAAAATCGTACCGCTCTGACCGTTACTGCTTGTTGATACCGTAACACTGCCTGAAGTACTGCTGACAATTTGAAGGTTTGGTGTGACAGACCAACTTACCGATGCTCCGGGAGGAAGCCCTGTTACGGTATAGGTGTTTGAAGTACAGACCACCTCGTTACCTGCAATTTCAAATTCTACCGAGCAATTGCCATCGCCCACGCCTACAGCAAACCAAGACTGGCAAGCCGTAAAGGCTTCTAAAGAATTTACACCAAATAAGTCCTCAGCCGCTTGAATAGTAAAGGCCCTAAGATCTAAATAATCTGAGTTAGATAACAGATAAGTGGTCTCCGCTCTAAATATAATCTTTGCGGCATTAACTTTTCCTATACCTTGAATATTAAATACATCCCCATTGTCATTTATACCATCAGTATTTGCGCTTCCTTCAGCTAATAAGTAAAACCAATGATTCAATATACTGTTATTAGTATGTATTCCTCCATTATCAGCCGTAGATGTCCACCAAAATTCACCTTGATAAGTATCTGGGTCTCCCAATGATTTAGGATTTGACATTGAGCGAATAACAATTCCTACTTCTTCTCCTAAACTATATGTATTTTTTTCAGGAGCCGCATGGAATTCGATCATTGATCCCCAAATATCACTCAACCCTTCATTTATTGCACCAAACTCTCCAAAAGATGGGCAACCATTACAGACATTTTTTTCAAACAAACCATGCCCAATTTCATGTGCAACTATATCTAAGGACACAAATGGGTTAAGATTTGTACCTATTCCATATGTCATTACATCTCCATCCCAAAATGCATTATCACTATCAGAAAAAAAGGTTGATATTTGAGTTAAATCAGCATTAACATAATTAAACAAAGAAAACCCAAGGTTGTCTATGCTATTAAAATCGTGTTCATTCAAAAAATAGTCGTAAGTCATTTCAGCAGCCCAATGGGCATCTAACATAGAATTAAGCTTGTTAATATTGTTGTACTCCGTATTATTCCAGTCATTGTCGTTATCAAACATATCAGTAGCATTTGAATAGCTACCTCCATTGTTCATATCAAAGGTTTGAATACCGTTTCCACGAGTATTATCCCTTAATCTAAACAGACCGTTTATTGGCTCTGTTTCAATGTTACGTTGACCACTATATCGGGTAGCCGCCGTTCCATTTGTATGTTTTAAAATATCATTGGCAAAAATAAGTTCTCCGTTATTTGCATCTATATAGTAGTATTTTCTTTGAAATGGGATAATCGAGTAAATATCGAACTTATAGACTAACACAACACCATCTTCATCGGAAAAGCTAGTTTTATCTAAAATAACCAAATCGCCCTTAGGGTAGTAAGATGCATTTGGGTCTCCAGTAACTGATTTAATAATATTTTCATTCCTCTGGTCTTCCCACTTATATTCCTCAGCGTTTATAGTGCGTAATGCTGATTGTAAAGCTTCTTCTTCTGAAAGTTTAGGCTTGATATTCAGGTTAGCAATTTTAACTAACCTTCCGTTTAGTGATGTTAAAACCCCTTCTTTGGCTATAGCGTTAAAAAGGGAGAATTCTACCTTGACCCCTTTATAATATTGTTGTATTTTCGCAGTTTCAAAGCCTATATTATCTTTGCCAAACTTTTTCTTAAATCTAAAACTTGTTTCGTCTTGTACATTAAACTGTGTTTTTAGAAATGTACTGACACTTTCAAGATTGTTTGTTACTTTAGTTTCTTTAAATTTAAAATGAACAGCATTTCCTGATTTGTTCTTTAGGGCGATTTCATTTTCTCTTACCTGTCCGAATAGACTAAACATGGTAAAAAGTAGAATAATGAACAGGTAGGTAGGTAGGTAGGTAGGTAGGTAGTAATTTTTGTTTTCATAATGAAAAAATTTGGGTTATGCACTACAAACATACACAATAAATTGTTAAATAGACATTTTTAATTGTTAAAAAAGCCAAAAAACGCATCATGCGCGAATGTGGCATCCACGTAGCGGACTCACCTGCCGAAATCGGCAAAAAAGTGGCTGAAGTGTTGAGGAAATAAAAAAAACACTATTTCTATCATGCTGAACTCCAATAACTTGTCATGCTGAACTTGGTTCAGCATCTTCATCCTTAGCAACAAGACCCTGAAATAAATTCAGGGTGACAGGTCAAGGGGGTTCAGGGTGACAGCTCGATTTGTCATATTGAACCCGCCCGACTTCATCGTTCGGGCATGCAGTTGAGGGGAATGTCACCCCGAGCGCTGTCGAGGGGCTAAACAAAAGTAAATTCAGGGTGACCGTTTATCAGGATGCTTTTTTCCATTTCCCTTAAAAAAATGAGTTAGAGAGCTTACCCATAAAAAAAGCGGCTCTTTTGAAGCCGCATTTTTTATGGAAACTAAAATGCATTGTAAAATTCAAAAATCTTTTTTAAATCTGCTCTGTCTTTATAGTCAAGCTTGTTTTCGGAGACGAAATTCTTTACTTCGGTTTCTTTGTCGGACATCAGCTCGAGGACACTTTTCTTTTTCACCTTTATTACTTGGGCCGGTTTGCCGTCATTTTTCAGGATAAAGTATTCGCTTTTATCCACAAATGCGGGCGGAAAATAACTTTCATAACCGGATGTGGGCTCTTTACCTTTTACGAATTCTTTCATGGGTTTGAAGAGCAATTGTAGTTTTCCGGGTTGGTTTACTTCAATAAAATAGCCTTGTTTTTCAAGCCCATCGTCATTTAAATAATAATGCATGACAAATCTTTCGCCATTAATTTCTGCGGAAACTGTTGCCGATTTGATAAGCGCATAAGTGTTTTCACCATTGTTGATTTCAATCTCGTCGTTAAAAGCATTGTATTGCATCATAATAGCAGGTTGCCTTTCTCCTTTTGAATAGGGAAAACCCATTACTAAATTTTCATGATAATAAGGCGAGCCTTTAGCTTTTTCATTGGAATAGTCTTTTTTACGGGTCATAAAGACTGTGTTGACGTAGTCATTATTTTGCTGCACGATTTCTTGCGAAAAAACAGGTGTAGCTAAAATAACAATTAGTGATAAAACAGATAGTTTGTTAAAATTCATAAAATTAATTTTAATTCAAATGTACTTTAAATCAACCAAAAAAAATGATAATAAAATCATAAAATAGCCTATTCCTCCTCTTCCGGCAGTAGGTTTACAATGGGCTTTCTAAAAGATGCTTTATTGGTCAGGCTTTTGTCTAAGGACAAGAGCAAACTGGGCAAAAGAAGCAGGTTAGACAACATGGCAAAAAGCAGGGTTACGGAGACCAAACCGCCCAAGGCAATGGTGCCGCCGTAACTGGAAAGCATAAATACCGAAAATCCAAAAAACAAAACCACGGATGTGTAGAACATACTGACGCCGGTTTCGTGAAGTGCCGCAAAAACAGACTTTCTTATTTTCCATCCGTTTGAGAGTAATTCTTGTCGGTATTTTGCCAAAAAATGTATGGTGTCATCTACGGAAATACCAAAAGCCACGCTAAAGACCAAAATGGTAGAAGGTTTCAGCGGGATGTTCAGATACCCCATCATACCGGCCGTAATGAGCAGCGGAAGCAGGTTGGGTATCAGCGATATCAATATCATTTTGTAGGATCGGAATGACCAAGCCATAAATCCGGCAATCAGTAGAATAGCCAAAGATAGTGAGATGGCTAAGTTGTTGATAAGGTAATTGGTGCCTTTGAGAAATAAAATGGCCTTGCCGGTAATCGTCACATCATAGCGATCTTCCGGAAAGATTTTTGTTGTTTTCTCACGCAGTGTTGCTTCAATTTCCTCCATGCGTTCGGTGCCTAGGTCTTTCATATACGTGGTGATTCGGGCACGTTGCTGTGTAGAATCTACAAAACTTTCCATGAGGTTGTCTTCCGCTTCGGAATTTTTGACATAACTCATGATAAAATTGTTTTCCTGGCTAGTTGGCAGTTGGTAATAGTTGGGATTTCCGTTATAATAGGCTTGTTTGGCGTACTTCACCAAACTCACCGCCGAAATGGGCGAAGACAACTCGGGGATTTCTACAATGAGTTGCTCCAATTCTTCCATTCGGTTGAGCGTTGACAGTCTAAACACGCCTTTGGGGCGCTTGGTATCTATCGTAATTTCGATTGGGATAATACCGCCGAACGCTTTCTCAAAAAATAGGATGTCCTTGTAAAAATCAGCTTCTTTAGGCATGTCTTCAATCAAGCTACCCGTGCGTTTGATTTGTGTGACGCCAATAACACTGATGACAATAAGCGAAACGGTAGTTATATATATCGTAAATCTCCTTTCTTTAACGGCCCTACTCATCCAATCTACAAAGCTTTCTATCCATTTTCTATTGAGATGGTTTAAATGTTTTTCGGTGGGCAGGTGCATAAAACTGTAAATCACCGGAATAATGAGCAGGCTAAGCACAAAAATTGAGATGATGTTTAACGAAGCCAAAATCCCAAATTGCCTAAGCGATTCACTATTTACGAACGCGAAGGTGGCAAAACCGGCAGCCGTGGTCAAGTTGGTCATCAGGGTGGCATTGCCAATTTTTGAGATGACCCGCTGCAATGATTTGGCTTGGTTGCCGTGTTTTTGAACTTCTGATTGGTATTTGTTTATCAGAAAAATGCAATTGGGAATTCCAATAACAATAATCAGTGGCGGAATTACAGCCGTGAGTGCGGTAATATCATATTGCAGCAAACCCAAAGTACCAAAAGCCCACATAACGCCGATAATGACAATAACTACAGATATCAAAGTGGCCCTGAACGACCTAAAGAACATAAAAAATATAAAAGAAGTAACGAACAGCGCGCCACCAATAAAAAGCCCGATTTCGTTTAGAGTGTTTTGCGAATTTAAAGAACGTACATAAGGCATCCCCGATATGCGTACATCGAGCTGATAGGTTTTTTCAAACTTTTCTACTACGGGAATAAAATCGTCAAAGACAAAATCTTTTCTGACAGACGTATTTACGATGTCTTTTTTCAGATAGATGACAGACTGCACCACGTTTTGTTCCGTATTGTAAACCAGACCTTTGTAGAAAGGCAACTTGGCGTATAAGGTTTTTTTGAATTCTTCAGCCTCTTTGTCAGTCTTTACAGTATCTTTTGGAAAGTTTTTCAACTCAAAAGAAGTGTGCTGTTCGTCTTTTTCCAGAGTTTTTAAATTTGACACCGAAACCACCATGTCAACTTCCGGAAATGCCTTGATTGCTTCATTGAGTTTTTGCCAGGCATGAAGATGTTCGGGTGTAAAAAAAAGAGAATCTTCAACGCCCATCACGATGGCGTTGCCTTCCTCACCAAATTCTGATAAAAATTTGAGATACGTTAGCGATACCGGATGGTCTGCCGGCAGCAAATTGGCTTCTGTATGTGATATTTGAATGTTTTTCCACTGTAGCGACAGAAAAACCGTAATCACTGCAATGGTCAGTAAAATCACAACCCTATTTCGAAGTATCAAGCGCGCAATCCGATTCCAAAATCCCCCTATCTGCTGTTTGAACATGTAGTTTTTATTAAATAAAGCTTCAAATTTAAGGATATTTCACGCCCACTGCTTTTAAGAAATTGAAAAGATTTTCCTAAAACTAACAACTTCTATTTTTTTCTCATAAAAATAGACATGGGAACACCGGTAAAATCGAATTTCTCTCTTATTTTGTTTTCTAAAAAACGCTTGTAGGGATCTTTTACGTACTGGGGCAAATTGCAAAAAAACGCAAACTGCGGATAAGGTGTGGGCAGTTGGGTACAAAATTTAATTTTGACATATTTGCCTTTGATTGACGGAGGCGGCGTGTTTTGAATAATTTCCAACATCACATCGTTGAGTTTGTGTGTCGGTATTTTTTTGGTTCGATTCTGAAATACTTCAACGGCTTTTTCGACGGCTTTGTAGATGCGCTGTTTGTTTGTAGCCGATGTAAAAATGATGGGGACGTCTGTAAAGGGTTCTATTTCTTTTCTGATCATAGCTTCGAAATGCTTGGTTGTGTTGGTTTCTCTTTCAACCAAGTCCCATTTGTTGACCAAAATAACCACGCCTTTGTTGTTGCGGGCTGCCAACCAAAAAATACGTTGGTCTTGGCCTTCAAATCCGCGGGTGGCATCTACCAGCAAAATGCAAACATCTGCGTTTTCAATTGCCCGCACCGATCGCATCACAGAGTAAAACTCTACGTCTTCGCTCACTTTAGATTTTCGACGAATACCTGCAGTGTCCACCAAATAGAACTCAAATCCAAATTGGTTATATTTGGTGTCTATGGCATCGCGCGTGGTACCGGCCACATCGGTCACTATGTACCGCTCCTCACCCAACAATGCATTGATAAAAGTAGATTTTCCGGCATTGGGCCTGCCCACCACGGCAAAACGCGGCAAGCCGTCATCTACAACTTCTTCATTTTTAGGAAGCACTTTCACCAAATCGTCGAGCAATTCACCCGTTCCACTGCCACTGATACCGGAAATGTTGTGAATTTTTTCGAAGCCTAGGCTGTAAAACTCCGTAGCCTCCGTCAAGCGCGCGTGGTTATCCACCTTGTTCACCACCAAAAAAACCGGTTTGTCTGTTCTTCTCAAAAGTTTGGCCACGTCTTGGTCTGCCGGATGTACACCATCTTCTACATCTGTCATAAACATGATGGCATCGGCTTCTTCAATGGCTAAAATAACTTGCTTGTCTATTTCCGTTTGAAAAACATCCGAGCTTTGCGGTAAGTAGCCTCCGGTATCTATCAACGAGAAAGACACCCCATTCCAGTCCGATTTTCCGTAATGTCTGTCGCGGGTAACGCCACTTGTTGGATCTACAATGGCCTCTCTTCGTTGTATCAACCTGTTAAAAAGGGTAGATTTTCCCACATTTGGCCTTCCTACTATGGCTACAATTGCATTCATTTGAAAAAAAAATTAGTTTGCAAAAGTAGTACATTTTAAGAATCATTTATCGAAAATGATTGATTTTCAACAGTATTTAATTTAACAAAACTTAAAAATAGATTAACACTTCTTAAAGTTACTAAAAAAAACGCCTGATATATGAGAATTTGTTAATTAAATCAAAAAAAATATTTAATTTCACATCATTGAAACAAACTCAAATAAAAAGAACATGAAAAACACTACATGGTCCTTAGTGGCTTTTTTTATTGGATGTTTTACATATGCCCAAACGGTGGTCACCGGAACCGTTACTGAGGCATCATCCAATCAACCCATTCCGGGTGCCAACATTTTAGTAGTTGGTCAAAATGTTGGCGTTAGCTCAGATTTTGACGGTAAATTTCGTTTGGAAGTAAGTACACCTCCACCATTTCAGATTACCATTTCTATACTGGGCTTTCAGACAGTGACAGTCAACATTACGCAAAACAACCAAAGCGTTGCAGTTGCCCTCGAAGAAAATCAAACCCTTTTGGACGAGGTCATTATTTCTGCATCCAGAACTCCGGAAAGCATCCGAGAATCGCCTGTGTCTATTGAAAGAATGTCGCTCAAAGACATTGAGCAAACCGCTTCTCCTACGTTTTATGACGGTATCGAAAACCTCAAAGGTGTGCAGCTCAACACCAGTAGTTTTACTTTTAAATCTGTAAACACCAGAGGGTTTGCCACCTTTGCCAACGAGCGTTTTGTACAATTGGTTGACGGTGTGGACAACTCCTCGCCTGCGCTCAACTTTGTATTAGGGAACATTATCGGTCTATCCGAGTTGGACGTAGCGGGTATTGAATTGTTGCCCGGCGCTTCCTCTGCTTTGTATGGAGCCAATGCTTTCAACGGTATTTTGTTTATGACAAGCAAAAATCCGTTCGATTACAAAGGTGTAACCACCTATGCTAAAACCGGATTTACCTCGCAAGATGCTGCAGGAGACAACACATTTTACGATGTTGGTTTCCGTATGGCCACCGCTACCGATGACGGTAAGTTTGGTGTAAAATTTTCAGCTTCTTTTATCAGAGGCGAGGAGTGGCACGCAACCGACACCCGACACAGAGACATTAATGGTGTAGTGGGTACGGAAAACAAAACACGGGCAGATACAGATTTTGATGGTGTCAACGTTTTCGGTGACTTAGTAGGCACAACGCTCAACTTTGACCAATTGGCAAATCTTCCCGCAGGAACATTGGGTGCCGCACGTGTTACCCGAACCGGCTATAACGAAACCGACCTGACAGACAACGACGCCAGAAGTTTTAAACTGGGCTACGGACTTCACTATCGCCCGTGGGCCAACGACTTTGAAATAGAACTCAGTGGCCGTTTTGGCTCAGGAAACACGATCTATCAAGGTACAAACCGCTTCCGTTTGAAAGACTTTTTTATACACCAGCACAAGTTGGAATTTAGAAATAAAAATTTCTTTGTCAGAGGTTATATCACTGACGAAGATGCAGGAAACTCTTACGACATGGTTTTTGCCGGCATCAACATCAATCGCGCTTGGAAATCAGACACAGACTGGTTTACACAATACGCACAAACTTTTATCGGTGCGCGACTTGGACTCATCCCCGGTTTACCTGCACAGACAGAAGAAGCGGCCCACAATTTTGCCAGACAACAGGCAGAAACCGGCAGGCTCATTCCCGGCACACCTGCTTTTGTACAAGCATTTAATCAGGTAGTAGCCAATCCTGATTTACAGACCGGAGCTAAATTCCAAGATCAAACAAAAGTTTATCACGTTGAAGGAAATTATAATTTGACACATTTAGTCAAGTTTGCAGACGTGCAAGTGGGCGGTTCTTTCAGAGAATTTTTGCTCAACTCCAGTGGCACCATTTTCAACGACGCCGACGGCCCAATAGACATCCGAGAATTGGCTGTTTACACCCAAGTGAGTAAAAAGTTTATGGACGACAGGCTTAAACTGACAGGATCTATCCGTTGGGATGAAAGTCGCAATTTTGACAGCAATTACTCACCGCGTATTTCCGCAGTATATACGGCTGGCGCAAACAAACAACACACTTTTAGAGCTTCATTCCAAACCGGGTTTAGAAACCCTACAACCCAAGACCAATACATAGGTTTGGATTTAGGTAACATCATCCTGGTTGGATCTGCGCCGGACAACTTGGATAGTTTTCGCAGAACTTTCAATTTGAACGGTGGCGGCACTGCCACGATTACCGGACGTAAAGCTTACGAAGATTCTTACACCATTTCTTCTGCACAAGCTTTTGGTGCTGCTGTGCAAGCGGCCATCAATGGCGGGCTTACACCGCAACAGGCCATTGGTGCCAATGCCGGATTGTTGGAAGCCGTAGAAACTGATATTGTGCAACCCGAAGAAATTTTGGCCTACGAAGTGGGCTATAGAGGCGCTTTCAAAGGCTTTACGGTAGATGCAAGTTTCTTTTTTAACAACTATAACGACTTCATCGCCAACAAAAATGTATTGACACCCTTGGTAGGTTCTACCAAAGATTTGACAACTTTTTCCGGTGCGGCAGACGTAGCGCAAGGAAATACACAAGCATTTCAGGTGTTTACAAATTCACAGGCAGACATTACCTCTAAAGGCTTTACCATTGGGGTTACCAAATCTGTATTTGGGAATTATGAATTGCAGGCCAATTATGACTTTAATGAGTTTGACTTTGACAGAGAATCCGATCCGGATTTTAGACCCGGCTTTAATACACCCAAACACCGTGTGAAAGCTTCTCTATCGAACAGTGCGCTTTTCAAAAACTTCGGTTTTAATGTGAGTTGGAGGTGGTTCGATTCTTATTTCTGGCAAGCATCCTTTGGAGACGGATATGTACCGGCAGCGAATGTAGTAGATGCACAAGTAAGCTACAACCTTCCTGTGCTGAGGTCTTCCATTAAGATTGGTGTATCTAACCTACTCAATGACGAATACCAAACAGCTATTGGCCCCGGACTTATCGGTGCGCAATATTTTGCGTCTTGGAAGTTCGACTTGCAATAAGCTATTTCTCTTAACAATTGATTCTTAAAAGCCCGGCATGCGTCGGGCTTTTTTTATGAGACTGAAAACCCATCCACCAGTAAGTTTCAGGCGGATAAAATGAATCTGTTAGCAACTTGATTTGGCAAACAACTGCATTGTTAAAGTAATCTTAACATTTCAGTCCACGCATATTTTTAAATATCTTTAGGCTTTAAAACACTTTCTAATGACTAAATATTTGCTTTTTTTCTTAGCGATAGTTCCCTTTTCGCAAGTAGTGTCTTCCCAAAATAACTATCCTACACTTACAGAAATCACCCAACGACTTCAAAAACTCAACAACCATAAAGTTGCCACGCTGAACTCCATTACAAAAACCGACGGAGGGCAAGACATCTGGGTTCTTAAAATTGGCACCGGCGACCTCGACAACAAACCGGCCATAGCTGTTGTAGGTGGTGCTGAAGGCTTCCACCTGGTAAGTGTTGAACTGGCACTGCAATTTGCGGAAGAACTGGTCAATAACTATCCCGAAAAATTGGAGCACACCACTTTTTATGTGTTTCCTAATATGTCTCCGGATGCATACCTTCAATACCACAGCAATATAAAATACGAACGCCGTGGAAATGTAGCAAAAATAGACCATGACAGAGATGGCACTGTAAGCGAAGATCCATACGAAGACCTCAACAAAGACGGATTCATTACTCAAATCCGGGTAGAAAGCCCGATGGGATATTATAAAATTCACCCCAATGACACACGTGTTCTGGTTAAAGCCGACCGAACAAAAGGTGAAGCCGGAAACTATTTGGTATTCACCGAAGGAATTGACAACGATAAAGACAAAAAATTTAACGAAGACCTGGAGGAAGGTATTGCTTTTAATAAAAATTTCACTTACAAATTCCCTGTATTCGAGCCGCTAGCCGGTGATTATCCCGTTTCGCAAAAAGAGAACAGAGCTCTTATAGACTACCTGTTTGAACAGTGGAACATTTTTGCATTTGTCACTTTCAGCCCGGCCAACAACCTTTCCGAACCTTTGAAATTTAACGAAAGTGGCGCTAAGAAACGGGTCATCAGTTCGATGCTTAAAAAAGATGTTGCCACCAACAAAATGATATCGGAACTCTACAACAAAACTGTTTCTCAAAAAGCTTTTCAACAAGACAATCAGGGAACCGACGGCGACTTTTTCCAATGGGCTTATTTTCATTTCGGCAGATATAGCTTTAGCACACCGGGTTGGTGGGTTCCGGAAGTGAAACTAAAAGAAAATGACGATGACAAAACGGAGACTAAAAAACCTTCATCAAAGGAAAAACCAATCGTTACTAAAGAATCTAATTTTATGGCTTGGGCAGATCAACAAAATCTGAAAGACATTTTTGTTCCTTGGACGCCCGTCTCACATCCCGATTTTCCCAATCAAAAAGTTGAAGTGGGCGGCATAAAACCCTTTGCTTTGCACAATCCGCCCTACAACTTGGTCGATAGTCTTGCCTTGCAACACACTACATTCATATTAAAACTAGCGGCTATGCAGCCCAAGTTGGAATTCCACCATGTAAAAGTGGAAAAACTGAGCGGTGGCCTCAGCAGAATCACAGCCGACTTATACAACAATTCGCCCTTGCCAACCCATTCGGAACTGGGTGAAAAATCGAGGTGGCTTCAAAAAATACGTATTGACATTACCAAAGACAAAAAAGAAGTCATTGCAGGAAATACAATTAACCTCATTGACAAATTAGATGCCTTTGAAACCAAAACACTATCCTGGATTGTTAAAGGATCCGGAAATGTAGAAATAAAAGCAGGCGCTGCACACGCCGGTTTTGCTGTGTTTAACGTAAAATTATAAAATGATGACTCGCAAACTATATATATCGGTTCTATGTTTCGCATTAACCACCTTGTCTCTAACTGAAATAACGGCCCAAGAAAAGTTTTTTCGCGCCATAGGCACACCACACCAACCAAAGGTTGAAGTCAGCTGGAATCGATATTACACTTACGATGGTGTGGCAGATGTATTACAAAAAATTGCCAAAGCTTATCCCAATTTAACACGCTTAGAAAGTATCGGAAAATCTGTTGAAGGCAGAGATATGTGGCTACTTACCATATCCGATTTTAAAACCGGAAATCCCGACAGGAAGCCTGCTATGTATATAGATGGAAACATACATTCCAACGAAATACAAGGTACCGAATTTTCGCTTTATACCGCTTGGTATCTTACGGAAATGTTCGACGAATTAGAATTCATTAAAGAATTGTTGCAAGACAAAACGTTCTACATTGTACCCACCATTAACCCGGATGCGAGAGACAATTTCATGAAGGAGCCCAACACCCCCCATTCACCGCGTTCCGGCATGCTGGTTTTAGACAATGACGGGGATGGCATGGCCGGTGAAGACCGGTTTGACGACCTCAACAACGACAACCACATCACTTTTATGATTCGCAAATCGGCAAGTGGCAGATATATAAAAGACCCGCTAGATGACCGAAGGCTTATAGAGGTGAGCCCCGAACAAAAAGGAGAATATGAAATGTTGGGTTTTGAAGGCATTGACCGTGATGGCGACGGACGCGTCAACGAAGATGGAATTGGCTACTACGACCCAAACCGAGATTGGGGCTGGAAATGGCAACCCGATTATGTACAGCGTGGCGCATACAAATATCCTTTTAGCCTACCCGAAACCCGAGCCGTGGCAGATTTCGTATTGAAACACCCTAACATAGCCGGTGCGCAAAGTTACCACAACTACGGCGGTATGATTTTGAGAGGTCCGGGTGCCGAGGAAGATTTGGGCACCTACAACAGAGAGGACATTCGCATCTATGACGCGATAGCCAAAAAAGGGGAAGAGCTCATACCGGGTTATCGTTATTTAGTGGTTTACAAAGATTTATATTCTGTTTTCGGAGGGGAACTCGACTGGTTTTACGGCGGAAGAGGCATATATACCTACACCAATGAACTCATGAATTCGTACCTCTATTTTCACAAAAACGAAGGAAGAGCCAACCAAGAAGAAGAGTTGAAAGTAGATCAATACCTCACTTTTGGCGATGCCTTTGTGCCTTGGAAAGAATACAACCACCCACAGTTTGGCACCATTGAAGTGGGCGGCTTTAAAAAGAATTTCAGCAGGGCGCATCCGGGTTTTTTATTGGAACAAGATGCCCATAGAAATATGGCTTTCACCATTTACCACGCCTACCACACCCCAAAATTGAGCGTTACAGACGTCAAAGAAAAAAACCTGGGCGGTGGCCTAAAAGAAATCACGGCAAGCCTTTATAACGAAAGACTCATGCCTACACATTCCAGCCAGGACTTAAAATACAAAATTGAACGTCCGGATTATGTAAGCATAGACGGAGTGAATGTCGTAGCGGGCATGGTAGTTGAAAATGAAGACTTTAACGAAGTAACCGAGCAAGTACAACATCCTTCAAAAATCAGTGTGGCCAACATTCCGGGTATGCAAACCGTAAAAGTACGCTGGATTGTTTACGGAAACGAGAACTATACCATTACTGTAGATTCTGCAAAAGGAGGTGTAGTTTCGTGGAAGAAATAAACAAGGGTGCGCTATTAAATTCGAGCTATTTTAAAGTTGTGCAACATTTGGAAAAAACAAACTTTATACTTACCTTTGACGTTAGTAACGTAGAATATGACTATGATTATTACATTTGGTTCGAAAGAGACCGAACAGATTTAGAACGGAATCCGAGTAAAAAAAAATGCCTATTGAAATTCAAAACCTTGGAAGACGAAAAATGAAAATGTTGAATAACGCTCAAGATATAATGGACTTGAGGATTCCACCTTCCAATAGACTTGAAAAATTGACAGGAGGACGAAAAGAATTTTATAGCATTCGGATTAATAAACAATGAAGAATTATTTTCAAATGGAATGATGGAAATGCAAGCGAAGTTGAAATAATCGATTATCATTAAAAAAAAGAAAAAATGGAAAAGTTAACAAATGTACATCCCGGAGAGGTCTTGAAATACGAATTTCTTGAGCCATTGGAAATCACCGCATACCGACTTTCCAAGGACTTGAAAATTCCGCAAACTCGGATTTCCGAAATCATAAAGGGAAACCGCCGAATTACAGCGGACACAGCTTTGCGTTTGAGCAAATATTTTGGGAATTCTGCAAAATTTTGGCTTGGGCTTCAAGATGATTTTGACATTGAAGAGGAACGTGATGAAAAAAGAGCGGAATTAGAAGAAATAAAACGATTTGAAAATAAAAACGTTGCCTAACAATGGGTAAAAAAATAGCTTCTAAGTGCCAAAACCTCAATTTTTTGTCTATTTTTATTCTCAGTGATTAATCCGTAAAGTTTGTGCTGGTTTGCACGCTACTTTTTATAGCCTAAACCGTTATGTGCTAGAAAAGGTTGGAACTAAGAAAATTATATTTCTCGTCTAGAAAATGGAAAATGTGATATTCAATTATCGACACTTTACCGAATTTTTGAATTTGGACTAGGAAAACGAGTAAATTTAATGTTCGGATAGAACGCCTAACCGCTAACAGCGTGTTCTATGAAATAGCGGGTTTGGTACTAAAAACGAAAGTTAGTGCTTTTTATTGAAAGTCTGTACCAAACTAAAAGTGATGCGCTTTTTAATTCGCGATTTCTCATCCACGCAAACCCTAAAATCTGCTTCCCTGTTTTTCGTGATGTTATTTTTAAACACCCATTTTCGTTGGCCGTTGTTAAGAAACTATTGAACAGCATTTTTTATTTGCAATTTTTATCGAATCGGGTTTTTCAAGCATTTTTCAAAAACCTTCACCACGTTAAATCTCGATTAATACGTCCTGCAAATTTTTACGCTATGCTAAAAACTCCGATATTTGTAGAAAGACTTGCGAGCCTCTCTCGACAGACTTAATGAATTTTACAAAAATGCAACACATCGTCATTATCGGCAATGGCATCTCCGGCATCACAGCAGCCCGCCATATCAGAAAACTCAGCCAAAACAGAATTACCGTCATATCGGGTGAAACCGATTATTTCTTTTCGCGCACTGCGCTCATGTATGTGTACATGGGACACCTAAAATTTGAGCACACCCAACCCTATGAAAATTGGTTTTGGAAACAAAACAACATCGATTTGGTGCGCGGCTTTGTCACAAAAGTGGACACCCAGAAAAAAGCACTGACACTCGACAGGTCGCAGGTAATCCAATACGACAAACTCATCTTGGCCACCGGCTCCAAACCCAATAAATTTGGATGGCCCGGACAAAACTTGGACGGTGTCATCGGAATGTATCACAAACAAGATTTGGATGCGCTTGAAACACACACCGATAGATGCAAACGCGCAGTCATCGTCGGAGGTGGACTCATCGGCATTGAACTGGCCGAAATGCTCCGATCCAGAAACAAAGAAGTGACTTTTCTAGTTAGAGAAGAAAGTTTTTGGAACGGCGTTTTGCCACCGGAAGAATCTGACATGATCAACCGCCATATTCGCGAACATCACATAGATTTGAGACTCAACACCAATTTAGAAGAAATTATACCGGATGAAGCCGGCCTGGTAAAAGCTGTTAAAACAGACAAAGGCGATGTGATTCCTTGTGAAGTTGTCGGATTGACAGCAGGTGTATCTCCAAACATCGATTTTTTGAAAGGCAGTGGTATCGAACTCAATCGAGGTATTTTGGTAAATCGGCATTTGGAAACCAACATCCCCGATGTTTATGCCATAGGCGATTGTGCCGAACAACGCGAGCCCATTGGCGAACGCAGGGCCATAGAAGCTGTTTGGTACACCGGCAGGATGATGGGCGAAACAGTAGCCAGAACCATCTGTGGAAATCGCATACCCTACAATCCGGGGCATTGGTTCAATTCTGCCAAATTTCTCGATATTGAATACCAAACCTACGGCTGGGTATGGGCACAACCCAAAGAAAACGAAAATCAATTCTATTGGGAACACCCCGACGGAAAAAAAGCCATTAGATTTGTGTACGACAAAAACCATCGCACTCTCTTAGGTGTGAACTCTTTTGGCATCCGGCTGAGACACGAATTTTTTGACAAAGCTTTGACTGAAAATTGGTCGATAGACAAAATCATCAACCAACTGAAAGCTGCCAACTTTGATCCTGAATTCTACAGCACCTACGAAAAAAATATAAAAGCAGCTTTTCAAAAAAGCGCGCAAACTGTTTCTTAAAAAAATATTTATGAATACAAATACAACCGATTTTGAAAGTTTGTCTCTGTCAAACCCAGGGACAGAAAGAGGATGGAAGTCCAAACTTGGTCTGGGTTTAGGATTTTTGGGTCTCTTTATATTGTTGCTGGCTTTTTTTGAAATTAACTTGCCCAACCAGTCTCTCTTTTTAACCATTTCCCTGCTGAGTATAGCTGTTGGCATTGTTTTCTATACGCTGGATTTATATAAAAATCATCCGGCCGGCATTAAAAACAATGGCGTCTGGCTCAAAGATTTTACCAATGGCGGCACATGGGCCTGGATACTCGGCGTTGTCCTAACTATTTTTTACGTATTGCTTTATTGGTTTCCTGAAACCGTTGGGCAAGGCGCATCGGGAAAAGCCAACAGCGGCCTGGTTGCACTTTTTGATCCGCTGAGCCAACTACTGAAAAACCAACCTGCAAGCCAATGGTTTGTTTATGGCGTGCTATACACATTGGCCATTTTGGGTTTGGGAATCAAATTTATCTACAAATACCGTCACAACAAATATCAAATCGTACGCACCATTTCGGTGATGTTTTTTCAGCTGGGCTTTGCTTTTTTGTTGCCCGAATTTTTATTAAGACTCAACCAGCCTTTTAACGATTTTAAAAATATGTGGCCGCTCAATTATTACTTTTTTGACGAGTGGCATCTAAAAGAACTCATCAACAGTGGTGGTATGGGCATTTTTATGCTCGTGTTTGGCATCGCGATGATTTTTATCATCTCCCCTATTCTTACCTATTTTTACGGAAAAAGATGGTATTGTAGTTGGGTCTGTGGCTGTGGTGGCTTGGCAGAGACTGCCGGCGATCCTTTCAGGCAACTTTCCAACAAAAGACTTAGTGCATGGAAATTTGAACGCTGGTTGATACACGCCGTTTTGGTATTTTCTGTATTGATGACCATTGCCGTCATCTTTACATTCCTGACCAGAAACCCTGAACTTAGTATCATCACTCGCGATCAATTTACTTGGGGCATCAGTATATTCCTACTACTGGTAGCAGGCGTTATTTACCTTTTCAAAAAAGACGGTTTCGACAAAAACATCCGCAACATCATACTTTCCATTGTAGTCATCATTGTAGGCGTACTCTTAATTAACACTTTCTCCGATGCCAAAAATATTTTCTTTATCGAAAGTTACAAATTGAGAAGTTGGTATGGCTTTGCCGTGGGCTCTGCTTTTTCAGGTGTCATTGGGGTCGGATTTTATCCGCTTTTGGGCAACCGTGTATGGTGCCGATTTGGCTGTCCGATGGCCGCCATTTTGGGACTTCAACAACGCTTGTTTTCCCGATTTAGAATTACGACCAATGGCGGGCAGTGTATTTCTTGTGGAAACTGTTCTACCTATTGCGAAATGGGCATAGATGTGCGCAGCTATGCTCAACGTGGCGAAAACATAGTGCGGTCTTCTTGTGTAGGTTGCGGTATTTGTTCGGCCGTCTGCCCAAGAGGCGTTTTAAAACTCGAAAACGGTTCGTTGGAAAATCGGATCAATTCTGATGCCGTTTTGTTGGGAAATGATGTAGATTTGCTTTCGCTAATTCGAAATCAAAAAAGTGCTTAATACTGTCATAAAAGTCATTATTCCCGCATATAATGAAGAACGCTCGATTGGAGCGGTTATTAAAGAAATTCCAAAAATAGTTGACGAAATTATAGTAGTTGACAATTGCTCTATTGACCGTACCGCCGAAGAAGCGCGCCAAGCCGGAGCCACCGTTTTGCGAGAAACGCAGATGGGTTATGGTTACGCTTGTTTAAAAGGCATGGCCTACTTGGCCGAACTAAAAACACCGCCGGACATCGTGGTTTTTTTAGACGGAGACTATTCTGACTATCCGGAAGAGTTAGAAAAATTGGTTGCCCCTATATTGGACCAAAAAGTAGATTTTGTAGTGGGTGCTCGTGCCAAAGCACTGCAAGAACCGGGTTCAATGACGCTGCAACAGCGATTTGGTAATCGGCTGGCAACCACACTTATGAAGTACATTTTCGGTTCAAGTTTTACAGATTTAGGTCCCTTCAGAGCCATTCGGTATCAAACACTACTCGATTTAAAAATGCAGGACAAAACGTATGGTTGGACGGTGGAAATGCAACTGAAAGTTTTGAAAAGAAATATTTCCTACATCGAAATTCCCGTTCGGTACAAAAAAAGAATTGGCGTTTCAAAAGTTTCCGGAACCATAAAAGGTACTATCTTTGCAGGCTACAAGATATTGAGTTGGATATTTAAATACAGCCTAAAGTGATTTACAATCCTTACGAAAGTGCCTACATATTGATGTACGCAACGATTGCAATATACACGCTTTCGTTGTTGTTGATCTTTTTTTACAGCTTGGCCCAGCTAAACCTGCTGATAAATTATCTAAAATCAAAGAAAAAGCAAGACCACAGCCCTCAATTAAACTTCGAAAATCCGGAAGAGATTCCGTTTGTCACCATACAGTTGCCCGTTTACAATGAGTTGTACGTCATGGAGCGTTTGCTTGATTGTATTAGCAAAATGGCATATCCGAGGGAGAAGCTAGAAATTCAAGTGCTGGATGATTCTACTGACGAATCTGTTGACACCACAGCCGCGCATATTCAAAAACTGAAAAAACAAGGTTTGGATATTTTGCACATCCGCCGAACCAACAGAAGTGGTTTTAAAGCCGGTGCACTCAAGGAAGGTCTGAAAACAGCCAAAGGGGAATTTATCGCTATTTTTGACGCAGATTTTTTACCCGCTTCAGATTTTTTATACAAAACCATACCCTATTTTAAAGATCCAAAAATAGGCGTGGTACAAACGCGTTGGGGTCATATTAACAGAGATTACTCCATACTTACCAAAATTCAAGCACTGGCTTTGGATGCGCATTTCACTTTGGAACAAGTGGGCAGAAACAGCAAAGGCCATTTTATTAATTTTAACGGCACCGCAGGTGTTTGGCGTGCTAGCTGTATTTATGACGCCGGAAACTGGCAAGGAGACACACTCACCGAGGACTTGGATTTGAGTTATCGTGCGCAGCTCAAAGGTTGGCAATTTAAATATTTGGTAGATGTAGAATCGCCCGCAGAATTGCCCGTTGCTATAAGCGCCGCGAGATCACAACAGTTTCGCTGGAACAAAGGTGGCGCCGAAAACTTTTCTAAAATGTCTTCAAAAGTCATTCATTCGCATTTGCCTTTCAAAACTAAGGTGCACGGAATACTGCACTTACTCAACAGTACCATGTTTTTGAATGTGCTGATTGTGGGTGTGCTAAGCGTCCCGATGCTCTATATCAAAAATACTTTTGGCCACCTTTCCGGTTATTTTTACGTCACCGGATTTTTTATCATTACAACCGTGATTTTATTTATCTGCTACTGGCATACTTTTAAAGCCACGCATGGTGGCGGTTTTGTAAAGTTTTTGCGATATATCGGTGAATTTGTTACTTTTTATGCCATTGCTATGGGATTCTCGCTCCACAATTCCATCGCTGTTTACGAAGGTCACATGGGTAAAAAGAGTGAATTTGTACGAACACCCAAATTCAACATCAATTCACTGACAGACAAGTGGAAAGGAAACAAATACCTGGCTAAGAACATATCCAAAAATACCATTTTGGAAGGCGCACTGATGCTCTATTTTCTGTTTGCTATTTGGAGTGCTTTCACCGTTGGTAAAAACGGAGATTTTGGTTTGCTCCCCTTCCATCTGATGCTTTTTATCGGATTCGGATTCGTCTTTTTCAATTCAATTTCCGCTAAGGCTTGAAGCATTTTCAAAGCGATACATGGAGTTATTTTTTAGCTTTGCTAAGTGTTTTGTTTTACGGTAGTTTTGCTTATGACTTGGTTCGTGAAGACTTCTGGAAACTCATTTCGCTTTACGGGGCTTTGTTCTTTCTCTTTTACAAACTCATTCAATTCAACAAAAACCGCTTGCCCTTTTTGATTGTACTGGCGGTGGTGTTTCGTTTGGTGCTTTTTTGGGCTACCCCAAATTTGTCGCAAGACTATTTTCGGTTTATTTGGGACGGCCGAATGATTGCCGAAGGGCTCAATCCATACCTGTCGCTACCCGGTGATTGGGTAGCTTCGAACACATTTCCAATCTCACAGACCAAAGCGCTCTATGACGGCATGGGTGTATTAAACGGTAGTCATTATACAGTATATCCGCCTATCAATCAATTTGTTTTTGCACTTGCGGCTTGGCTGTCGCCCCACCGTATTTGGGGTGCAATTTTAGTGATGAAAACCACGCTGTTGCTCTCCGATTTAGGTATTTTATATTTTGGATACAAGCTGTTGCGGGAGCTGAAACTACCTCCTTATAAAATTTTTTGGTATGTGCTAAATCCGTTTGTCATCATAGAAATGACCGGAAACCTGCACTTTGAAAGCATGATGATTTTTTTTCTAACACTTTCTCTTTATCTGATTCAGACAGGAAAATGGCGTTGGGCTGCGGTGTTTTTTGGTTTTTCGGCTTCGGTAAAACTCATCACGATGTTATTTTTACCCATTTTTATAAAATATTTCAAACTAAAAAAAGCCCTCTTTTTCTATGTGATAGTGCTTTTTAGCTTCTTGGTTTTATACCTGCCTTTTATGAGTGTATCTTTAATTGAAGCCTACACCAAAAGTTTAAACCTGTACTTTTCAAACTTCGAATTCAATGCCAGTCTCTACAACATAGCGCGTTGGATAGGCTTTGAAGCGAAGGGCTACAACATGATTCGCACTTTTGGAAAATACACGCCCTTTTTGGTCATAAGCATGGTAATCATCATTGCTTTTTTTCGAAAAAACAGACATTTTCAAGAGGTAATGACCTCACTGCTTTTTGCTATTACAGGCTATTATCTTATGGCAACAACCGTGCATCCGTGGTACATAGCTTTGCCCTTGCTGCTCGCTTTGTTTACGAAATACAGGTATGCACTAATATGGAGCTTTGTGGTGATGTTGAGTTATTTCACTTATGCAAACCCCAACTTTATAGAAAGTCCGTGGATATTGTGGTTAGAATACAGCATTCTCTACGGCGTGTTCTTTTATGAAATATGGAAATCGAAAGAAGCTAAAAACACCACTTGGGCAGCATAAAATGCTATTCTACGGTTACAGACTTGGCTAAGTTTCTGGGTTGGTCAACATTGCAACCCCGCATCACCGCTATGTGATATGACAACAATTGCAAGGGAATAGTATTGAGAAGCGGCGTAAAAGCTTCGAGGGTTTCCGGTACTTCAATAATGTGATCTGCCAGTGATTTTACCTGCGTATCACCCTCGGTGACCACCGCTATGATTTTTCCTTTTCTAGACTTGATTTCCTGAATATTGCTGATGACCTTATCATAATGGCCTTGCTTGGGTGCAATCACCACTACGGGCATATGTTCGTCTATCAACGCGATAGGACCGTGTTTCATTTCGGCAGCCGGATAGCCTTCTGCATGTATATAGGATATCTCCTTAAGTTTGAGAGCACCCTCCAAGGCTACCGGAAAATTATAGCCACGTCCGAGATAAAGGAAGTTTGAGGCAGATTTATAAATATTAGATAAGCCAGCGATATGTTCATTGAGTAATAAAGCTTGTTCAATTTTCCCCGGTATTCGTTCCAGTTCTTGCAAGTGCAGGTAATAGTCTTTTTCCGACAGGTTTCCATTGGCTTTTGCAAGCCGAAGTGCCATCAGGGTCAATAAAGTAATCTGCGTAGTAAAAGCTTTGGTAGATGCCACGCCAATCTCGGGACCGGCATGCGTATAGGAACCTGAATGCGTTTCTCTGGCTATGGAGGATCCTACTACATTACAAACACCGTAAACAAAAGCACCGTTTGCTTTGGCCAATTTAATGGCAGCCAATGTATCGGCTGTTTCTCCGGATTGCGATATGGCTATGACCACATCGTCTTTGGTTATTACGGGATTTCTGTATCTGAATTCAGATGCGTATTCTACCTCTACAGGGATTCGGGCAAAATCTTCAAATATGTACTCTGCAACCAACCCGGCATGCCAAGAGGTGCCACAACCAATAATAATGATGCGTTTGGCGTTCAAAAACTTCTGCATGTGGTCATCCATACCGGACATTTTTATTAAACCCTGATCAACCAACAACCTGCCCCTGTAGGTATCTGTAATGGCATTGGGTTGCTCGTAAATCTCTTTAAGCATAAAATGCGGATAGCCGCCTTTTTCTATTTGATCGAGATTCAACTGTAATTCTTGAATGTAGGGAGTTACCATGGTGTCGTCCTCTATTTTTCGAATCCGGACTTCCCTGCCCAACCGAACAATGGCCATTTCTTCATCTTCCAAATAGATTGCATTGTTGGTGTATTCTATAAATGGTGAGGCATCAGAAGCTATAAAAAATTCACCTTTCCCCACACCGATGGCTAGCGGACTCCCCAAGCGGGCAACGATGATTTCGTCGGGCTTAGTTTTGTCGAACACAGCGATGGCATAAGCCCCTACTACTTGGTTTAAAGCTACTTGAACTGCCTTTCCCAATTTAAGGTTTTGATTAATTTTGATGTCTTCTATCAAATTGACCAAAACTTCTGTGTCTGTATCCGATTTAAAAACATAGCCTCTTTTGATGAGTGCTTTTTTGATAGCATCGTAGTTTTCTATGATTCCGTTGTGTATAATTGCAAGATTACCGGAATTAGACAAATGCGGATGTGAATTGACATCATTGGGAATGCCGTGGGTTGCCCAACGTGTGTGTCCCAAACCTACAGTGCCATGGGTCGTGATTTGGCTGTTGATTTTAGCTTCCAGGTCGGCTACTTTGCCTTTCGTCTTTGACACTTTGAGTTTTTCGCCATCAAAAAGCATAATGCCTGCGCTGTCGTAACCTCTATACTCGAGTCTTTTTAGACCCTTCAGCACAATCTCTGCTGCCTGACGGTTGCCAATATAACCAACAATTCCACACATAATTTAGTTGCTAGGTTCGGTGAAAAATATTTCTAGACGTATTTTTTTGGCCGCTTCGGACGGCGGTAAATTGGAACCATAAAGTACAGTTCCCAATGGTTCAATCACGGAGAATCTGGGTATTTGGGTAACGGGTGAGTTGGCAGGATTACTAACGTTAGAATTTCCGATGGTCGAAACATTATTTGTCACTACCAAGCCCAACGGTACGTTGAGTGAATCATTCCGTAAAATATTCTTTATATGATCTGTCAAGCGCACGCGGTAGGTGGTGCCTCGTCCGTTTTCATCCTTTCGGATGAGTCCGTCATAGGTCGTCTTTGTCTGAAAAATATTTTGTGATACAATAATCCCATCCCTATTAAAATCGATGATAGGTATATTGTTTTTAAGGTCGTATAAATAAATACGGGTGGGTTCGATACTGTTTTGTACAGCGTCTGTATCAATCTGAAAAACCAAACGCGCATCATTAATCAATCTGTCTGTTTGTTTGAGCAGTGTCAATTGATCGGCCTCTCCATCTCCGTCGGTGTCTGGGCCGAATAAATCTATAATGGCCATAGAACCTTCTCCTCCTTTTAGATAGAGTCTATCATCCCCGTTAACAGAATCTGATTGGGCAATTTTTTGAGCAATGGTCTGGTCAAAATTCTGAACATACGCAGCGGCTTTTGCTCCTGTGAGAGAGATGTTGATACTCTGTTTGGAGCGGATTATTTCAGTTATATCTCCGTCCTCGTCAGCATCACCGGCGTCGGGCGTGTCAAAAGAAAACCGAATTTCAATATTTCCTTGAGAAAAATCCATTAAAACCATTCCCTTATCTGTTGGGTTGATGGGTTCCGCTACAAAATAAAGTCCTCTAAAGAAATTTTGAAATTGATTGATGTTTGTCAAAACGATATCTCCTTCATTATCAACTATCTTTTGCTGAAAAAAAACCTCGTCTAAAGGAATGCGTAACTGCGGTCTGATAAATTGTTCAGGAATGGTATCTTGGGCAGGATCACCCGTTTCAGGAAATATCACAATAGTTTCAGGGCTTGGTTTGAAAGCCTCATTTTGATACAGCAATGGGCCTACCTGACTGAAAAAACTCTCGTGCCTATCGGAAAAAAGAGGGATTGTAGATTGAAAATCATTTTCAGGATCTAAGCTATTTAAGAAAAACCGGTTTTCGTAAATTGACAACTTAAATGGGTCTTCTCCAAAAATAGAATCTAGCCTAAAAACCTGTTGACCGGTTTCGACCAATACTTGGGTTTGGGTGCTGAAGTAAGGAACGGTAAGCAATACACTATCCACAGTGGCATTTTCTCCAAAGATAGGATTGAGTTGGGTTAAAAAAACTTCTGTGGCTACATTTGCAATGAGGTCTCCATAAACCGGATCGTGTAATACGCCGAGCAGTTGCGCCGGCAAATTATTGCTTTGAATTGGATTTAGCCGAACATTAAAGGCTTTCACATCCGCTGCCATAAAATTATTGACATCAAAATTCACCCCGCTCACTATGTCACTCCCTATTTCGGTAAAATCATCATCACAGGCGGCCACCCAAACCAACATTGCAACCACAAAAAGAAACTGCAATTTTTTTAAAATTCTCATTGTCATAAAATCGAAAAAAATTAAGAAATCAATTGATTGTAAAAAGCCTTGTAGGCCTCTTGAAAAGTGTCGGCAGGCTGAAATGCCAACAACGGTTTTTTGGAGGCTTCAGCGTAAGTTCGGATTTCATCCGGAGTTTCTGGTGAGGCCAAAATTAGGGCATCGCTGTAGTCAATAACCGTTTTTGTCAGGTTTGTAAAGTTGGGTTGGGTAAGGTGTTTCAATTTGGTAAGGTCGACGCCGTCAAAATTGATTTTGTGAGCCAAATCTTTGTTCAACGAATCGCCAAAATCTTCGTTGTATATAGAAGTAACAATTTTTGAGTCGGTAAAAAGCGGTTCGTCGTGATAAAATTCCTTTAGGTAGAGCGGAAAAAGCGACGCCATCCACCCGTGAACGTGGATGATATCAGGTGCCCAATTTAGTTTTTTTACGGTTTCAATCACGCCTTTGGCAAAAAAAATCGCGCGTTCGTCATTGTCTTTAAACAGCTTTCCTTCTTCATCGCAAAAAGTGGCTTTCCTCTTGAAATATTCTTCGTTATCGATAAAATACACCTGAATGCGCTCTTTGGGGATTGAGGCCACTTTAATGATTAAAGGCATATCCATATCATTGACAACTAAGTTCATGCCCGACAAGCGGATGACTTCATGCAATTGGTGCCGGCGTTCGTTGATATTGCCGAAACGCGGCATGAAAATTCTAATTTGTCCGCCCAAAGAATTGACGAGCTTGGGCGTTTCGTATGACATTGAAGAAACTTCCGTTTCGGGTAAATAAGGTAAAACTTCAGATGATACGTATAATATCCTACGGTCTTTCATGGTTACTTTTTGTTAGGCAAACCGAGCTTTTATAACTGTGTTAGAAAGCTGCGATAAAACCTATTTGTGTAATGTTATTTTCAGTTATTCGACACATCTGCCTGTTCTGAAAAGAACTGAAACAAATCCGTATCAAATCAAAACTCTGCAAAATTACAAAAATTTATGCGAATTGGTTCTAAAATCTTAAGTTTGCACCCGCTAAAAATTTCATATGAGGCTTTTTGAGCTGTCTGCTGACATGCAAAAGTTTTCGGCGAACGTTCGGGCTGCAAATCTCACACTCGGTTTGGTTCCCACTATGGGTGCGTTGCACGCCGGGCATCTGTCTATTGTAGAGAAAGCGCTCGGCGAAAACGACCGAGTCGCCGTCAGTATTTTTGTCAACCCTACACAGTTCAACAATCCGGAAGATCTTCAAAAATACCCCCGCGTGCTTGATGAAGACCTGCAAAAACTAGAGGGCATTAGCCAAAATAGACTGCTTGTTTTTGCGCCTTTGGTAAAAGAAATATACGGAGACAATTTGATTTCAGATCGTTTTGATTTACAGGGATTGGATCTGGAAATGGAAGGCAAATACAGACCCGGGCATTTTCAAGGCGTGGCTACCATTGTCAAAAAACTATTTCAAATAACCAAACCGCACAAGGCCTATTTTGGCGAAAAAGACTACCAACAATTGGCTGTCATTCGCAAGATGACCCAACTCGAACAAATGCCCGTCGAAATCGTTCCTTGCAACATTTACAGAGAAAAAAACGGTTTGGCAATGAGTTCCAGAAACCGTTTGCTCAGCCCAGCTACCAAAGAAACTGCCGGATATATTTTCAGTGCCTTGCAATGGTGTGCAGCAAACTTCGATGAAAAAGAAATTGACGAACTCAAAGCGGAAGTTGGCAAAAAAATTGCATCAGATAGTACGTTCGCGCTCGAATATTTTGAAATTGCCGAAGCAGACAGTTTACAGCTGGCAGAAAAAAAAGAAGAAAATAAAAAATATCGCGCATTCATTGCTGTTTTTGCTGAAAATGTGCGTTTAATTGACAATATCGCATTGAATTAATTATCTTTGTCCCATGCAAATACAAGTTGTAAAATCTAAAATACACAGGGTTACCGTTACCGGAGCAGACCTCAACTACATAGGCAGTATCACCATAGACGAAGACTTGATGGATGCCGCCAACATCATTGAAGGCGAGAAGGTTCATATTGTGAACATCAACAATGGTGAGCGCCTCGAGACCTATGTCATCAAAGGACCGCGCAAAACCGGCGAAATTACGCTCAATGGCCCGGCCGCCAGAAGGGTTCAAAAGGGCGATATCATCATTATCATTTCCTATGGAATCTTACCTTTCGAAGACGCAAAAGTATTCAAGCCTGCTATTGTTTTCCCAAACGAACAAACCAATCTTCTAAACTGATACGTGCCAGCAAAAACCGTTAGCATTTTAAAAACCATCATCCCGCTTTTCATTGGGATTTTCTTGGTTTGGTACTCGTTTCACGGACTCACAGGAGCACAAATACAGACTACTTGGAACTATATGAAACAGGCAAGTCCTGTTCTGATTGCTCTTTCTGTATTTATGGGGCTAATGAGCCATTTTTCACGTGCCTGGCGATGGAAATTTTTGCTGGAACCCATGGGTTATAAACCCAAATTCATCAACAGCCTTCTTACAGTTTTAATGGCTTACCTCATCAATTTGGGCATTCCACGCGCCGGAGAAGTAAGTAGGGCTGCCAGTTTGGCTTCATACGAAAACATTCCTTTTAACAAGGTATTCGGCACCATTATAGCAGAGAGAATTATCGACTTAATCATACTTTTTGGTCTTATCGCAGTAGTGATTTTGTTTCAGACCGACGATTTTATGAGTTATCTCATCAAAGAAGATTTTAGCGTATTGAACATCATTTTATTACTCATTGTTTTGGCGGGCATGGGCTTTGCCTGCTTACGGTTTTTAAGGGTTTCCAAAATTCCTTTTATCATCAAAATAAGACATTTTATGGAAGGTATTTGGGAGGGTTTCAGAAGCCTGAAAGACATGCCTAACAAAGGATATTTTTGGATGCACTCGCTGCTTATTTGGTTGCTGTACATTTTGATGTTTTACGTAGTCATGCTCAGTATTCCCGAAACGGCTGATCTGCCGCTGATAGCGATGCTCACAGCCTTTGTGATTGGCGGACTTTCCATGAGCACCACCAATGGCGGCATTGGAGTCTATCCGATAGCGATACAACAAATACTGCTCACTTATGGCGTGTCGCCAGAGAGCGGTTTGGCTTTTGGCTGGATTATCTGGATTGCCCAAACCCTTTTGGTTTTGACCTTTGGTTTACTGTCATTTGTGTTGTTGCCCATCGTCAATAAAAAATCATTGTCGTCCGGTAAAAATTAAAACAATTGTTTGAATCCTTGCAATCACTTGGCTTATATTATATGTCGCCCCTACGGTGCTTCATTTTGATGACAAATTTTTCTGCCCATATATCGTCCGGATGGGACTAAAAACAGCTCCGCTAGGAGCGAAATATCGGTAGAAAAATAGGTTTGTATTTTTTTTAAGCCCCGTAGGGGCGTCATATAATAAGCATTCCATATTAAGTCCACAACAAAAAACCGGTGGGTTTTCTGATGGATAAAATTATTTAGTTCGTATTTTTGGAGAAACTCAAAAGCAGATGAAGACCCAAGATTCCCGAAGAAAAGCGCTCAAAAATATTGCCTTAGGCACCGGTGCGCTCGCCGTATCTCCGTGGATGCATGCCCGTGTGACACAACTCCAAAAAACCGTCGGCAAAAACATCAGCCACTCGGTTTGTTATTGGTGCTACGAACCCATGCCGCTTGAAGAATTTGCCGAAAAAGCGAAAAGCACAGGCGTTTCTTCTATAGAATTGTTACGACCGGATCAGTGGAGTACGGTTGAAAAACACGGACTCACATGTGCAGTGGCTACCGACACTTTTGCCAGCATCACAGACGGATTCAACGAACCCAAAAACCACAACCGGCTGCAAGATTCCTACAAAAACCTCATTGTACAAGCCGCCGATAAAGGACTTCCAAACGTGATTGTTTTTTCCGGAAATAAAAGAGGAATGGCTGATGAAGTAGCGAGAGAAAACTGTGCAAAAGGATTGGATCCGTTGGTAAAACTGGCCGAAAAACACCGGGTCACACTTATCATGGAATTGCTCAATAGCAAGGTAAACCACCCGGACTATCAATGCGACACCACACCTTGGGGCGTGGCATTGACAGAAAAAATAGGTTCGGAAAACTTTAAGTTGTTGTACGACATCTACCACATGCAAATCATGGAAGGCGATGTGATTGCCACCATCCGAAAATACCACAAATACATTGCGCATTACCACACCGGTGGCGTGCCGGGCAGGAACGAAATCAACGACTCTCAAGAATTAAACTATCCGGCTATCATGCGCGCCATTATTGAAACCGGCTTTAAAGGCTATGTAGCTCAGGAATTTATACCCACTTATGAGGATAAAATTGCAGCTTTAAGAGAAGGGGTTTTGATTTGTGATGTGTGATAAGGTGCGCTTATAAAGAATTGCGGATGATTATGCGGCAATCATTTTCAATTTTTACTTGTTTTTTATTCAAAATCATATCAGCTAATTTTTCACCCATCCCAATAAAATCTGTTGAAATCGTGGTAATACCATTGTGAACAACTTCTTTCAGGGTCGAATCATTATAGGAAATAACCCCGATATCGATACCGATTTTAAGGTTTTGCTCCTTCGCTTTTTTGATGACTTGAATCAAATCGCGATCACTGGGCATGATATACACTTCACCTGTTTTCAGACTACGGTTTGAAACCTCTCTGATAACTTCGTGTTCGAAAGGATACTTTGAACAAAAGTCTTGAAAGCCGTGAAGCATGCCTTGCGGCTGCTTTTCATTCGGAAAAACCATGATAAGCTTTTTGTATTTTTCAAGCAATTCTGTCGCAGTTTCCAAAGCATTCGCCATGTCTTTTCTAAAATTTTGATAAACAGCCGGATAATCGCATAAATCTTCTTTCATTTGGTCTAAAATATAAACACTATTCCGCGGCAAAACTTTCAAACAGGGCTGTATATGCTCAAAATTTGCTGGCATGATAACATAAGAAGTATAGTTTCCATGGCTGTTTTCAATGAGTGTTTTGAACATATCAAGGTTAAAATGATGAAAATAGATATCCACTTTGGCTTTGTCGGCTAAATTATTGAGTAAGGAATTATATAAATCTTCTTTAAACACATTCAATTCATCAAAAAGCAAGAACACATGTTGGATATAATTGACATCAGCCGACTTGACATAATACCCTTTGCCGGGAGCAGAATAAATGATTCCTCTTTTTTTAAGGTCATCATACGCAAAAAGAACCGTGTCTCTCGATAGTGAAAACTCAAGGCAGACTTTATTGATGGAAGGGAGTCTGTCTCCTATCTTGAGCCGGTTTTCCATTAATGACTTCTCTACAGATTGTATGATTTGCCTGTATTTAGGCAGACCTAAATTTTCTTTTACATGAATGATTTTCATCTGGTAGTCATTTTAAAATTTGAAAAACGGTCTTGAAATGTGGAATAGTTGCAAATATATAAAAACTGGTAGGTACTGTTAGGATGAAAAGCAAATAATTCTATTAATTTGTAAAAAATTAAATGTACTATTTTAACACACATATAAACTAAATTGATTTTAATTTTTAAAAACCCATAATGATGCGAACCTATTTAGTTGCTTACCTGTGCTTTTTAATCTTACCGTTGCAAACTTTTCCGCAGGCATCTTATCGTGAAAAAATCAATTTTGACGAAAATTGGAAATTTCATTTTGGGCATGCATCCAATCCAGTGAAGGATTTCAATTATGGTGTGGCAAACATTTTTTCCAAAACAGGCAAAACAGATGATACACCTATGGGAAATAAATTTGACGACAGTCAATGGCGGAGTTTAGACTTGCCACATGACTGGGCCGTTGAGTTGCCTTTTGTGAATTCGGAAAACAGAGATGTGATGAGCCACGGTTACAAGCCGGTTGGCGGGCTGTTTCCGGAAACGAGTATTGGTTGGTATAGAAAATCTTTTGAAATTAAAAATCCACTTCCCAATGAGCGGTATGAAATTCAGTTTGACGGTATTTTCCGCGATGCGGAAATCTGGCTCAATGGTTTTTATTTGGGAAACAACAAGAGTGGTTATATTGGGGTGACGTATGATGTGTCAGATTACCTAAATTTTGATAAAGAAAATATTTTAGTAGTCAGGGTTAATGCCACGCAATATGAAGGTTGGTTTTACGAGGGAGCCGGGATATATCGCCATGTTTGGTTACTGAAGCACCATGCTGTTTTTGTGCCGGGTGATGATGTATTTGTACACACAAAAATGAACGGAGAAAATGCCGAAATTACCGTTGAGACAACTGTGCACAATACGCTTAGCGAAGATGTTGCATATACGCTTCAAACAGTTGTCACAGACCGGGACAACAAAATACTAACCCAAACAGATGAACTTTCTTTGGATGTCTCTTTTTCAGATCAAAACAATAGTAAACAAAAGTTAAATCTGAGCAAACCGCGACTCTGGTCTTTGGAAGATCCGTATTTGTATAAAGTGAAGTCAATCATCAGATATCAAGGTAAAATAATTGATGAAGTTACCACAAGATTTGGAGTCAGAACACTTGCATTTGATGCCCAAAAGGGATTTTTTCTCAACGGCAAACACGTCAAAATACAAGGCGTAAACAACCATCAGGATCACGCGGGTGTAGGAAGTGCTTTGCCGGACTATCTTCATTATTACCGTGTAAAACTAATGAAAGAAATGGGCATCAATTCTTATCGAGCCAGTCACAATCCACCTGCTCCGGAACTTCTGGAAGCTTGTGATTCACTTGGAATTTTGGTGATGGATGAAACACGTTTGCTGAACAGCAGTCCGGAATACATGGATGAATTCAGAAGGCTGATCAAACGAGACAGAAATCATCCCTCCATCATCATGTGGTCTATTGGGAACGAGGAAGGTTATGTGCAAACTACTGATATTGGGAAACGGATTGCCACCCGCATGCTAAACGAACTAAAAAAACTCGATCCTACCCGAACAGCCACCTATGCGGCTGATTTGCCGAATGTCCGCAAAGGAATCAACGAAATCATACCCATCCGCGGGTTTAACTACAGAGAGTTTGCCATGGTTGAATACCACAAAGATCTCCCAAATCAGCCTATCGTAGGGACAGAAATGGGAAGCACCGTAACCACACGTGGCATTTATGTAAAAGACAGCATTCGAGGCTATGTTCCCGACCAGGACATTACGCATCCGTGGTGGGCTTCTCTTGCGGAGACCTGGTGGAAAATCGCGGCCGAAAATCAAAACATTATGGGCGGCTATATCTGGACAGGCTTCGATTATCGAGGCGAACCTACTCCGTATGAATGGCCCAATATCAATTCGCATTTTGGTGTAATGGATATGTGTGGATTCCCCAAAAACATCTATTATTACTACCAATCTTGGTGGACAGACAAAGATGTTTTACACATGTCTCCGCATTGGAATTGGGAAGGCAAAGAAGGTGAAAATATTGAAGTTTGGGTAAACTCAAACGCACAAAACGTTGAGCTTTTTCTCAACGGCAAAAGTTTGGGCAAAAAAATCATGGAAAGAAACAGTCATCTAAAATGGTTGGTTCCTTATAAAAAAGGTGTTCTCAAAGCCGTTGCCTTCAAAGATGGCAGAAGAATTGAAGCCAAGGTTGAAACCACGGATGCGCCATATAAAATAGTCCTTACACCCGATCGAAAAATCATACATGCAGACGGAAAAGATTTGGGCATTTTTAACATCTCGGTAGTTGATAAAAAAGGAAGGAAAGTCCCAACAGCAAATAATTTGATAAAATTTCAAATCGAAGGTGATGCCAAAGCTATTGGAGTTGGCAACGGCGATCCGAGCAGCCACGAACCCGATAGATTTTTGGATGGCAATTATCAACGAAGCCTCTTTAACGGGAAAGCGCAGTTGATTGTTCAAGCCGGAAAAACGCCCGGAAATATTTTAATAAAAGCCATTTCAGAGAACCTGATTTCAGGCGAATTGCTTATCAAATCAGAATAAAAACCAATTATCACATTAAAAGTAGAAAAATATGAAACCAGCTATTTTTAAAATTGCAATTCTAAAATCAGCATTTGCACTATTGCTTCTTGCCTTTGGTTATTCACATGCCCAAAACCCAAGCGGCGATGTCTATGTTGATAGTAAAGGTGTCATGCGATGGACAAAAGGCAAAAAAGAAGTGCAAGGTTTCGGGGTGAATTACACAACACCTTTTGCCCATGCCTATCGCACGGCAAAACGAAAAGGAATAGACCTAAAAAAAGCCATCGATGAAGATGTTTATCATTTTTCTCGTTTGGGGTTTGACTTATATCGCGTGCATGTTTGGGATACGGAAATCAGCGATACGTTGGGAAATTTATTGGACAATGAACACTTAGAATTATTTGATTATTTACTGATGAAATTGTCTGAAAGAAACATCAACTACGTCATCACGCCGATTGCTTTTTGGGACAACGGTTATCCTGAACCGGCAGATAACACACCCGGTTTTTCGAAAAAATACGGTAAAGGGGCTTGCCTCACCAATGTCGATTGCATCAAAGCTCAAGAAAATTATTTATATCAATTTCTCAATCACAAAAATCGCTACACAGGATTAGTTTATAAAAACGACCCGCGTGTCATTGCCTTTGAAGTGAGCAATGAACCGCATCACGGCGGTGAGGCCAAAGATGTCACCGCTTTTGTCAAAAAGATGGTCGCTTCCATGCGTAAAACAGGCACCAAAAAACCCATATTCTACAACATCAGCCACAGTGTGCATTTTGCTGAAGCCTATTTTAAAGGCGGCATACAAGGAGGAACTTTCCAGTGGTATCCTACCGGGTTGGGTTATGCACAGTCAATGGGCGGAAATTTGCTGCCTAATGTAGATGATTACAACATTCCTTTTGATGATGTGATTCAAAAAAATAAAGGTGCTAAGTTGGTTTATGAGTTTGATGCCGCCGCCGTTGGTAAATCGTATATCTATCCTGCCATAGCCCGTAGTTTCCGGACAGCCGGGATACAAATTGCTACACATTTTGCGTATGATCCTACTTTTATGGCAGATGTCAATACAGAATATAACACGCATTACATGAATTTGGCTTATGCACCGAGTAAAGCACTCAGCTTGATGATTGCCGCTGAGGTTTTTCACGAAGTGCCCTTGTATAAAAATTATGGAAGTTATCCGCTGAATGCCAATTTCGACAATTTCAAAATTGACTATGAAAACGACCTGGCTGAATTTCAATCTGACAACAAGTTTATTTATACCAACAACACTTCTTCTGAACTGAAAAACCCGGAAAAAATAGAAACCCTTGCAGGATTTGGCAATTCATCGGCAGTTCAATACTCCGGTCGAGGTGCTTATTTTTTGGATAAGATAGAGGATGGCCTTTGGCGGTTAGAAGTGATGCCCGATGCCGTTTGGATTGACAATGTTTTTGGACGAAACAGCCCCAAAAAGAAAGTGGCTGTCATCAAGTGGAACGAATGGCCTATAAAAATCAAGCTTTCCGGTTTAGGAAGCAATTTTCATGTGAAGGGTATCAACACAGGTAACAACAAAGAAATGCAGGCCGCTGCAACAGGCTTTTCCGTAAGCCCGGGAACGTATTTATTGGCTGCGGACAAATCAAAAATAGACAAAACACCCATTGACCAGAGTTGGAATCACATCAAGCTCAATGAGTTTACTGCGCCCGTAGAAACTGTTGATAAGACTTACGTGATTCATCATCCCACGATTGAAACATCAGCCAACCAGTCATTAAATGTAAAAGCGACCATCGTTTCCGATAAAAAGATAAAAGCAAAACTCATCGCTTTTAACGGCCGTCGTCCGCAGGTTTTAGACATGGAAAACAAAGAAGGCTATGATTTTGAGACGACGATTCCCGCCGAAAATGTCCGTGAGGGAAATATGAACTATTATATTGAAATACAAGAAGGTGAAGATTTTAGAACATTCCCTGCCGATAAAATCGGACAGCCTTTTGACTGGGATTTTTTTGACAGAACCCCATACACCACGCGGGTAGTTGCTGCCGAAAGTCCAATCTATTTATTTGATGCCCATCAGCATTCTGATTTGTTGATGCAAGCCTATCGAAGAGGAAATGGGTTAAAACCGCTTTCAGAACCCGGAAAAGCTGAATATGAAGTAAATATTGAAAAGTTATACCAACCGGATGCAGAAAACCTGAACGAAGAAAAAATATACGATTACAGTTTTAAATATTTCTTCAGGGATGATATATCCGGTCGATTAAATGATTTATCCACTAAAAAGAAATTGGTATTCAGAGGAAAATCATTGAATGACAAACCCGAAGTCATTCAGCTGGCTTTTACCATGTTGGATGGGACTGCATATGGCGGGCTAATCACTTTATATCCGGAGAAGAAAGATTATTCCTTAGAATTTTCTGACCTAAAACAAGTGAAGGCCGTTACATTGCCGCGTCCATATCCGTCTTTCCTCCCCTACTACTACACAAACCCAACACCCAAACCATTTGACATCAACAATGTAGAAAGCATCCAAGTCTCCATAGGCCCGGGAATACCAACAGACCAGTTGGAAAAAGCACATGGATTTGCTGTGGAGAGCGTATGGGTGGAATAAACAATTGAGGATAATAACATATTGTTTATCAGGCATATATGTTAAGTATTGCATTTTTAAACTTAGTTTGTAAGGCTTATAACTGTTAAAATATTTTACAAACTGGTGGGTACTGTTGTGGTAGGATTAAAATTATTATTTCTTTTGTACGGTTGCATTATATTAACTCATATATATATAAAATTGACTTAAGTGGTTATGAAAATTTTAAAGAATTATACCTCTGTAGTTTTGCTATTAATGTTTAATGCATTGTTTATATCGTGCAGTGACGACAATGGCATCAATGGATTAAGTAAAGACCCGACGGATGATGACATAGTATCCGAAGATCCGCAAGACCCAAATCCAACAACACCGTCAGATATATACTTGGGTGCAGACTTGTCATACGTCAATGAAATGGAAACTTGCTCAGATGGCTATGTTAGTGATGGTGTAGCAGTTGATCCTTTTGCATTTTTCAGTTCAAAGGGAGCCAATTTGGTCAGGGTCAGGCTTTGGCATAACCCAACTGTAGTGCCTCCCACTTTATCTTCATTTTCGGGCTACGAAGATGTGAAGAAAACCATCCGAAGAGCTAAAGAAAATGAAATGGATGTTTTGCTCGACTTTCACTACTCCGACACTTGGGCAGACCCCGCCAAACAATGGATACCGGATGCTTGGAAAGACATCACTGACTTAGAGGTTCTGAAAGACTCTATGTACAATTACACTTTTAACACCTTGATAAAATTGGGTGCTGAAAATTTAGCCCCGGAAATCGTACAGGTTGGCAACGAGATCAACAGCGAGATGCTTCGGCAAATTGGCACGCCTGCAACTCAAATCAATTGGGCTCGTAATAAGGAAATTATTAACAGTGGCATCCAAGCCGTGAGAGATGCTTCTTCGCAGTTAAACAAAGAGATAAAAGTAATGCTCCACATCGCGCAACCCGAAAATGCACTTTGGTTTTTTGACCAAGCGATGGATAACGAGGTTACTGACTTTGACTATATCGGAATTTCCTACTATCCAATTTGGTCCAACGTTGAGTTTGAAGATATCACCACAGCCATTGCCAATATTATCTCCACATTCGACAGAGAGTTGATGATAGTCGAAACAGCGTACCCGTTTACTTTCACCAATCATGACAATCAAGGGAATATTTTAGGAAATGGCGCACTTGTTTCCGGCTTTCCGGCAACACCGGAAGGTCAACGAGATTATATGATTGCGCTGACGCAAGCCACCATTGACGCCGGCGGAAAAGGTGTTGTTTATTGGGAGCCCGGATGGGTACCAAATACCTGTCAGACACTTTTCGGAAATGGATCGGGATGGGATAACGCTGTATTTTTTGATGGTGGAAATAATAATGAAGCACTCCCCGGTTTTGAATTTTACAACAAGGAAAATTACACAGACAATTAAACTCAAACAAACCCTTAAAAACGAATGAAAAACTATGAAACATTTTAAAAAATTTAGTTGGATAGTCCTGCTATTTTTCCCTTGTATCACATTTGCACAGCAATTGGTTTCAGGAAAAGTACTAGATCGAACTACCAACACGCCTCTACCCGGTGTTACAATTTTGATAAAAGGAACTACCAATGGAACCACTACTGATTTTGATGGGAATTTCGAGCTAAATGTACCCAACAATAATGCAGTTCTAATTGTATCTTATATTGGCTTTGCAACACAGGAAGTTCCTGCAAACTCTCAGAATTTAACTATTTATCTAGAAGAGTCTTCCCTAGCATTAGACGAAGTCGTTTTAGTGGGATATGGCCAAACCACTAAAAAAGATGCTACAGGATCTATAGAACAAGTTACATCAGACAAATTTAACGGTGGCGCCATCACTTCGCCGGAACAATTGATAGCAGGTAAAACAGCGGGCGTACAAATAATCCCCGCCGGTGGCCGACCCGGTGCGCAAGGAACCATCCGAATCAGAGGAGGTGTCAATTCATTGTCTGCAAACACAAGCCCACTCATTGTAATAGATGGTGTACCGATAGACCAACAAGGCCCTGCACTCAATTCAGTCAATCCGAATGACATCGAAACATTTACCATCCTAAAAGATGCTTCAGCAACTGCTATTTATGGTAGCCGGGCTTCTGCCGGTGTCATTTTGATAACAACGAAATCCGGTAAAGGCGGTCCCTTAAAAATTAATTTTGACAGCTATGTAACCTCTCAACTCCCCACAGATTTTGTGGATGTACTGAATGCCAATGAATTTAGAGATCTCATCAATGCAAACGGAACACCCAATCAGATTGCGCAACTCGGAAATTTTAACACAGATTGGCAAGATCAAATATACAAAGCCGGCTATGGAACCAACAATGATTTAACCCTATCTGGTGGATTCAACAACACAACATACAGGGTTTCTTTAGGTTATCAACTGCAAGACGGAATTCTGAGAACCTCTCGGTTCGAACGTTACAATTCATCCATCAAAGTGACGCAAAAGTTATTTAAAAATGCTCTTAAAATTGATTTGAACATCAGAAATTCTATAGTGGATGAGCGATTTGCCAATCAAGGAGCTATCGGCTCGGCTGTGAATTTCGACCCAACACAACCCGTTTTTAGCGGCAACGATGCTTTCGGTGGATTTTTCGAGTCATTAGACACTGATGGAACTCCAAAAGATTTAGTTCCAAGAAACCCTGTCGGATTGCTTAAAAACAATCGCAATCTTGGCGAAACACGGCGCTCTGTCGGCAACATTCAGTTTGACTACAAAATTCCTTATGTTGAAGGCTTAAAAGCTAACTTGAATTTAGGCTATGATTACAATGATTTTCGCGGCACTACTACGATTCCTGCGGTTGCTGCCGATGGATTTGACGAGGGCGGGAGCGTAACAAACACCTTTAGTTTGCAAAGAAACTTACTGGTAGATTTTTATTTAAATTACGTGAAAGAATTTGAATCGCTCAAAAGCAAAATAGATGTGACTGCCGGTCACTCATTTCAAGATTTTCACCGAGAAAACGGATTCAACAGACTGAACGGAATTAATCAAACCCAAGAAGATTTTTTTGCCACTGAAAACGCTTTAGAGTCCTATTTTGGTAGGTTGAATTATTCTTATGCTAACAAATATTTATTTACTTACACGGTTCGTAGAGATGGCTCATCAAGATTTAGTGACGACAACAAATGGGGCACATTCCAATCGGGGGCAGTGGCTTGGACTGTCACAGAGGAAAACTTTTTAAAAGATCACAAAATCATTTCGACCCTAAAACTTCGTGCCGGCTGGGGAGAAACCGGGCAGCAGGAAGTTAATAGCGATTTTCCATTTTTACCTACTTTCACTTTTGGTGATTCGAGGTCACAGGCACAATTTGGCGACGAATTTATTCCAACGATTCGTCCGGAAGGTTTCGATGCCAACATCAAATGGGAAGAATCCAAAACATGGAACTTTGGTTTGGATTGGGGACTTTTCAATGACAGGATTACGGGTTCAGTTGAAGGATTTCTGACAGACACCAACGATGTGTTGAGCAGAATCCCGACAGCGGCAGGAACTAATTTAGACAACGTGTTACTGACCAATGTTGGCAACCTAGAAAGTGAAGGATTAGAGTTTACCCTCAATGCAACTCCTTTCCAAACTGACGATTTTGAATGGAGCTTCAACTTTAATGTAGCCTTCTTAAATAACGAAATCACGAAGTTAACAGCAAGTGACGACCCTACTTTTAGAGGCAACTTGGTGGGTGGTATTAGTGGTGGTGTAGGCAATACAATCCAAATCAATTCAGTTGGATTCGGTCAAAATAAATTTTTTGTATTTGAACAAGTATTTGATGCAAACGGAAAACCTATTGAAGGATTTTACGTGGATCAAAATGGAGATGGCGTGATAAACATCGACGACAGAAGACAATTTAGAGACCCCAATCCCGATACAGTTTTGGGCTTTTCATCTTATCTGAGGTACAAACAATTTGATTTGAATTTTACTTTACGCGCAAATTTTGGCAATTATGTGTACAACAATCAAGCTGCATCTTCCGGCAATTTCAGCCAAACCAATACACTTGACACCAATACCAACGTACATGGCTCCATACTTAGAACTGAATTTCAGGAACAATTGTTGTTTTCAGACTATTTCATAGAAGACGCTTCTTTTTTGAAAATGGATAACATCACAGTTGCCTATAATTTCAATAAATTATTTGATCAAAAAGTCGGATTAAGGGTTTATTCAACTGTCCAAAATGTTTTTACCATTACAGACTATGACGGACTCGACCCTGAAGTCAGCGGCGGTATCGACAACAACTTGTTTCCAAGACCTAGAACTTTCATCTTAGGTTTAAATCTAACCTATTAACAATATAAACACTGCTAATTATGAAATCATTTCAGTTCATTAAACACCCAATCTTGATTATGTTACTACTTATAGTTACATTTTCATGTGACGATGAGTTAGACAAGGAACCTATTACGGAAGCATCAGCCAGCTCGGTTTTTGATAATCCGGAAGCATTTAAACAGTTTTTAGCTAAGATTTATACCGGTATCTCACTTAGTGGTCAGCAAGGTCCTGCAGGCGATCCGGATATTGCCGGAATAGACGAAGGATTTTCAAACTATCTTCGCCAATATTGGATGCATGAGGAATTGACCACGGAAGAAGCTGCGCTGTCATGGCAAGACGGAACCGTACACGATTTGAACGACCATCTTTGGAATTCTTCCAACGAGTTTGTTAGAGCTATGTATGACCGTATTTATTTTCAAATTTCGCTGACCAATCAGTTTTTAAGAGACGCTACCGAAGAGCGGGCAATGGCTGTAGGACTTAGCGCAGCAGATGTCCGAGCTTTTAGAGCCGAAGCCAGATTTATGCGGGCTTTGAGCTATTGGCATGCATTAGATATGTATGGCAATATTCCTTTTGTGACAGAAAATGATCCTGTGGGTTCATTTTTTCCGGAGCAAAAAGACAGGGCTTTTATCTTTGACTTTTTGGTGACGGAACTTACCGAAATTCAAAATGAATTGGTTGCTGCCCGTCAAAATCAATACGGGCGAGCAGACCAAGCTGCGGCACAAATGCTATTAGCTAAAATATATTTGAATGCAGAAGTTTACATAGGCCAACCTCGTTATACGGAAGTAATCACCGAGTTGAATAAAATTTTTAGTGCAGGCTACACCCTGCATGGCAACTATGAAGAATTGTTTCTAGCAGACAATAACAGCAATGGTGCGCAGAACGAAGTGATTTTTCCCATTCCTTTTGACGGCCTGAATACCCAAGGTTTTGGCGGCACAACCTTTATCATCAAAGCACCTGTTGGCGGAAGAATGGATCCTGCCGCTTTTGGTATCAGCGGTGGTTGGGCAGGCGTGCGGACTTCCAAACAGTTTGTAGCCAATTTTAGTGACATTACAGGAGCTACTGACCAACGAGCCATGTTCTTTACCGATGGGCAAACTTTGGAGGTAACAAATAAATTTGATTTCAGCAGCGGATATGCAATTGGCAAATTTAAAAATGTGACCTCTACCGGTGTTCCGGGTTCGGATGCATCCGGTGAATTCATGGACACAGACTTTCCTATGTTTCGCCTGGCAGATGCTTATTTGATGTATGCAGAAGCTGTTCTAAGAGGTGGTAGCGGCGGCAGTGTCTCAACCGCGCTCGATTTTGTAAATCAAATCCGTACACGCGCCTACGGCGATCAAAGTGGGAATATTACTTCCGGCGAATTGACACTTGATTTTATTTTGGCGGAGCGGGCACGCGAATTGCATTTTGAAGCACACAGAAGAACAGATTTGGTGCGGTTCAACCGTTTCACTCAAAACAGTGTTTGGCCTTGGAAAGGAGGCACTTTTGAAGGCACGCCTTCCCAACCTTTTAGAAATCTGTACCCAATACCTTCAACAGACATCATTGCCAATCCAAATTTGGTACAAAATCCCGGTTATTAACCAATTAACTTATTGAAAATGAAAAAAATATTAATTTATGCATTATCAATCTGCTTAGGAATTATCTCGTTGTCTTGTAGTGATGACGATCGAGATCCGGTAGCCGAGTTGATTAATACGCAAGAACTACAAGAGGCATCTACTTCAAATGTTATCATCACAAAAGAAAATGCCGATCAAGACCTGATTACTTTTAGCTGGAGTCCCGCTGATTTTGGTTTTCCGGCAGCCGTAACTTATACCGTCCAATTAGATAAGGTAGGAAATAATTTTTCCAGTCCAATAGAACTGGGTACAACTACTAGCACATCTCTCACTTTGAGCGGAACTGCGTTAAATAACTTTTTTACACAATTAGGCGCGTTTCCAACCTTAAGTGCCGAATATGAAGTAAGAGTGAGTTCGTTTGCCAATGAACAGTTTGGCACAAATTTTTCCAATGTCATTTCTATCGCTTCAACCATTTTCAACCCCAACGAACCAAGCGTACCTTTTATGTATATCGCTTCAGAACATCCGGATTGGGATTGGACTCGGTCTTTTTTGGCCGGCTCTCCTGAAAGCAATGGCGAGTTTGAAGGCTACGCTTACTTCTCCTCTGCAACCAATTTCAAGTTTTCCAACGGCAGCGATGTTACGCAGGTATATGGTGGTAGCGGCGGTACGCTCAGTCAATCCGGTGAGAACATAGACATTCCTGCAAGTGGATACTACAAGATAAATGCAGACCTGAATACATCTTCTTTTTCGGTGTACGGTGTAGAATTCGGCGTTATTGGAGATGCCACAGCAGACGGTTGGAATTCTGACCAAGACCTAGCATACGTCAGCAATTTAGGTGTTTGGAGGGTGGAGTTTTTGAGCCTGACGAGCGGAAATATAAAGTTTAGAGCCAACGATGCCTGGGATTTAGATTTTGGCGATAATGAAGGTGATGGAACACTCGATCAAGGTGGTGCAAATATTTTTGTACCCGAAGAAGGCTCATATACCATAACACTTGATTTCGAAACCAACCCCGGAGGTCCTTATACTTACACGCTCGTGAAGGGAGTTGCCACAGTTTCAACACCTTTCTTGTTCTTGCCCGGAGACTATCAGGGGTGGGATCCTGCTACAGCACCTTCCATTGAATCTCCGAGCAGAAACGGTTCCTATTCAGGATTTGTCTATATGCCAAATGCAACCACTAAATTCAAGTTTACAGATGCGCCGGATTGGAACAATGGCATTTTTGGCGATGCAGGAGATGGAACTACCGGTGTCTTGGCTTCCCCCGGGAATGACATCACTTTAAATGGAGAGAGCTACTACTTTTTCAGGGCAAACACCAACGACTTAACTTGGTCAGCCACACAAACCGATTGGGGACTCATTGGGGATGCTGTTCCTGTAACCGGTTGGGATTCGGATGTGGATATGACATACGACCCGAATACGGATACATGGTCTATCACTTTAGACTTGTTGCCGGCTAATATTAAATTTAGAGCCAATGATGCTTGGGATCTCAATTTAGGTGGCACCAATGGAGTTTTAGATTTTAACGGTGCTAATATTCCGATTCCGGAAGCAGGTAATTACACCATTGTTTTAGACCTCAGAAGTAGTGCTCAATTCACTTACTCTATTGCTAAAAATAATTAAGATTGCTATTCATTTTTCGTTTCTTCATTTACTCATTTGATTTTTGTTAATGAAAAGGAGGGTTTTACTTCAGCCCTCCTTTAATTTGATTAAAAATCATTGTTAAGGGATGCATTAATAGATAGTTTGATCAGATACACCATAATAAAATTTAAAATAGATTTGAGTCTATTTAATATTTATAAAATGAATAAAAAACTCATCCGAGGAACGAGTACATTTTTTCAAGAAAAATTTAACCAAACTCCCTCTTACCATATCTCCTCTCCCGGACGGATAAACCTCATAGGCGAGCACATCGATTACAACAACGGCTCTGTTTTACTGGGAACAATAGACAAAGCCATCTGTTTTGCCATTTCAAAATCCGAAACAAATCAATCAACTATCTATGCCAAAGACATGGATGCAGTCAAAACATTTCATTGGGCAGCAAACCTGCCTATCGGACAAGATACTTGGTTTGGCTACATACAAGGCGTACTGGAAGAGTTCAAAAAGAGAAAATTGCCGTTGTGTAATTTTAACATGGTTTTTAGTAGCAACATTCCTATGGGCTCGGGGCTTTCTTCTTCCGCTGCATTAGAATGCGGGTTCGCTTCAGCATTAAATGTGCTGTTTGATTTAAAATTATCTAAATTAGAAATTGTAAAAATCGGGCAGCAGGCCGAAAACAATTTTGCCGGTGTCCAATGTGGCATCATGGATCAGTTTGCCAGTGTTTTCGGCAAAAAAAATCACATACTGCAACTCAATTGCGATACTTTAGAAACGGAATACCATCGCATTCAGCTCGATGCGCACAGCCTCGTCCTTTTAAACAGCGGTGTTAAACACACACTGCTCGATTCTTCTTACAACAACCGTAGAGAAGAATGTGCGCAAGGATTGGTCATCATTAAAAAACATTTTCCACATGTGAATACTTTCCGAGATTGTACGGAAAATCAATTAAATTCAATAAGAGTCGAATTGGGCGACACAATTTTCAAAAGATGCCTCTATGTGATTCAGGAAATCAACAGAGTACCACAAGCATTTGATGCACTCAAACAACAAGATTATGCAAAGCTCGGCAAGCTGCTTTACCAATCTCACCAAGGATTAGATGAATTATACGAAGTGAGCTGCCCCGAGTTGAATTTCTTAGTCTCGCAAACCTTTGATGAACCCGGTGTTTTGGGTGCCAGAATGATGGGCGGCGGTTTTGGCGGATGCTCCATCAATTTGATTAGAAAAGATTGCGAAACAGCATTCAAAACCAAGATGAAGTTAGCGTATGAAAAAGAATTTAACTTACCTCTCCAAAGCTATCAAGTAAATCTGTCAGACGGTACAAGCTGTTTGCTGATTGAACCTAACCCTACTTCACAAAAACATATTGAATTATAAAAAACTGCTTCATGAAAGTCTTTAACAGAGAAGGTCACCCGCACAGAAGATACAACCCGCTTTTAGACGAATGGGTATTGGTTTCTCCACACCGCGCCAAACGTCCTTGGCAAGGACAACAAGAAAAACCTAATGTGGCTGCGTTGCCAAGCTACGACGAAAATTGTTATCTCTGCCCTGGCAATCCACGCTCGAACGGTATCCAAAATCCAAATTACGAAAATTGTTATGTTTTTGACAATGACTTTCCTGCCTTGATGAGCGAAGCTACTTCCGACAATCAGCCGGGTAAATCACTTTTTTTTCAATCACTACCGGAGCGCGGCATCAACCGTGTGGTGTGCTTTTCGCCAGAACACAACAAAACCATCCCCGAAATGCAGCTTGATGAGATTCTCAATGTAGTCCAAACATGGCAACAGCAATATACCGAATTAGGCGCAATTGATTATATCAATTACGTGCAAATTTTTGAAAACAAAGGCAGCGTGATGGGTTGCAGCAACCCGCATCCGCACGGACAGATTTGGGCCCAGTCATCTCTGCCAACACAAATAAAAAAAACACAGGACAACCTATTAAAATATTATAAAGATGCCGGTCGAAGCCTGCTGTCGGATTATTTGAAGGATGAATTATTAGCGAAAGAGCGCATTGTCTTCGAAAACAAACATTTTGTTATATTGATTCCGTTTTGGGCGGTTTGGCCTTTTGAAACATTGATAGTGAGCAAACGTCATTTTGAAAATATCGCTGAAATGAATCAGGATGAATTACAATCTTTTGCCGAAATATTAAAAACAACAACCGTCAAATACGACAATATTTTCGAGACTTCGTTTCCATACTCAGCTGGCATCTACCAATCGCCGACAGATGGTTTGCCGCATCACGAATGGCATTTTCACATGCATTTTTACCCGCCTTTGTTGCGTTCGGCAAGTGTAAAAAAATTTATGGTCGGCTATGAAATGCTCGGCGAACCACAAAGAGACATCACAGCTGAAAAAAGTGCCGTACTTTTGCGAAATATTTCCGATATTCACTACAAATTAAAGAACAATTAAAATGTCTCATAGAATTCTCATCACCGGCGGTCTTGGCTACATCGGATCGCACACAGCCGTCGAACTCATCGAAAATGGACACGAAGTCATCATCATAGACAACCTCAGCAATACGCGTATAGAAGTGTTGGATGGCATCGAAAAAATAACCGGCGTTCGGCCTGTTTTTTACCAAACCGATATGCGAGACAAAGCAGCGGTGAAGAACTTCTTCGACAAAGAAAAAGTAGATGGTGTCATTCATTTTTCGGCCTTTAAAGCCGTGGGCGAAAGTGTACACAAACCTTTGGCGTATTACGAAAACAACCTCTCGGCACTGATTATCCTCTTGCAAGAGCTCACGCAAAGAGGCATTCACGCATTTATCTTCAGCTCTTCCTGCACGGTTTACGGACAAGCAGACGAACTCCCGATTACTGAAAAAGCACCCGTCAAGCCCGCCGAATCGCCTTATGGCTACACCAAACAAGTGGGTGAAATTATCATCAAAGACACCGTTCGCGCCTCAGATTTGAAAGCCATCGCCCTGCGCTATTTTAACCCCATAGGCGCGCACAGTAGTGCTTTAATCGGCGAATTGCCTTTGGGTGTGCCTCAAAACCTAGTGCCTTTCATCACGCAAACGGCCGCAGGCATTCGACATGAGTTATCGGTTTTTGGCAATGATTATCCGACGCCCGATGGCACAGCCATACGCGATTATATACACGTGGTGGACTTGGCAAAAGCGCATATCGTAGCCTTAGAAAGGTTGCTGACGCACAAAAACAAAGCGTCTTATGAATGTTTCAACATAGGTACCGGCATGGGCAGTTCTGTACTGGAAATCATCCAGACTTTCGAAAAGGTGAGCGGGCAGTCGTTGCCACATAAAATTGTAGACAGGCGTCCTGGCGATGTGGTAGCTGCCTATGCAGATACCACACTGGCCAATAAGGAATTGGGCTGGAAAGCGGAAAAAACTTTGGAAGAAGCCCTGTATTCGTCTTGGAAATGGCAACAAAGCCTAAGGTGATGGACATAGAACAAATCAGAACCTATTGTTTGAGCAAAAAAGGAACTACAGAATCATTTCCTTTTGATGCCCATACTTTGGTCTTTAAAGTGGCCGGTAAAATGTATGCATTGTGTGCTTTAGAAAGGTTTCCGGTTGCCATCAGTTTAAAATGCGAGCCCGATTATGCGCTAGAACTCCGTGAAAAGTTCCCGAACGCCATCTCGGGTGCATACCACATGAACAAAAAACATTGGAACGCGGTTTTACCCGAACTTTTAAACCCCAAAACCGTTCAACAACTCATCGATGATTCCTATCGGTTGGTGGTTACGGGTTTGCCCAAAAAAACACGCGACAGCCTAGTAGAAAATTAGCGGTTCATATATCGCATTTCTTCTACAAAAACATCCAACGGAACATTTCGAGATACTAGTTTAAGTGCTTTGTCAATTATATAATTGACGTTGGCGGGCGTAAAGCATAAGCGCAATGCTAATATTTTGGTAATAAACTAAAAGACAAACAATTAGAGCAGTAAACATAAATCTACGTTTACCCACTACCTGCTATAACTTTAGAAATTGTTGCAGTTTTTTTGATTAAGGCTCTATTTTTCCTTTGTATAAATCATCAAGAGGGAAAATCAAGTCGTAATTGTTCCAGTTTAGATTTCCATCAACTAATGCAAAATTTGAGAACTTATTTTCATCTAAATATTTCTGAATCGAAGGGTGAAGAGACTTTGACAAAAACGGCTTAAAATCAACGAGCCTTTCTTTTCCATCAGTAAACTTTATACGAATGACATAATCCGACAAATATTTTGCGGAATCAATTTTTAACAGATTAGATATAGATTCTGCTCCCTTATAGTCAACAATTATTTTCATTTTAACCTTTTAGTAATTTTCTCAAACTTTACCTCTTTATGATAAACAAAATACTTAACCCATTTTTTAACTATTTTGTCTGCGTATCTTTCAAGAAAAACCTCGAAGTCTTTAAGGTCTTTTCCTTTAAGTGGCGGTGCCCCAAAAATATTTGTAATCTTTATCTCTGAAACATTGCCATTAATGATATAGAATTCGGCTTTGCTTTGAAACTCTCCTTTCTTTGCATGAACGTGAATCGGTTCGTGCTCATTCGAGTAGAAAAAAATCAGAATCCCTAAATATTCAAAAATTTTTGGCATTGTTTCATTTTGTTAAATTTAAATAATCACAAATTTACAAAATCTTAAATAGTTGTAAAACCTATCCATGTAGTACCTCTCTTGGCTAGTAAAACTTTCTGTCTGTGTTTTTAAACCCCAAAACCGTTCAACAACTCATCGATGATTCCTATCGGTTGGTGGTTACGGGTTTGCCCCAAAAAACACGCGATAGTCTAGTAGAAAATTAGCGGTTCATATATCGCATTTCTTCTACAAAAACATCCAACGGAACATTTCGAGATACTAGTTTTAGGGCTTTGTCAATTATATAATTGATATTGGCGGGCGTAAAGCCCAAGCCTACTACCAGTTTGCGGAGCATGTTGAGCTCGTGGGTACCGGCCAAGTGTTCGTCTATAAAAACCATGCGGGCCAAGTCGTATAGGCGCTCCAAACGGGTTTCATAAGTGTAGGGCGGGTTAACGGGATAGGCGTTGGGGTTTTCGAGTATGCGCTCGTACTCATCGGCAGAAACATCTAAATTGTTGGCCAAACGGTCGAGAAATTTTTTTTCGTCGGGACTAATAACGCCATCTATGAGTGCCACGCGAACAATGGCGGCAAAATGGTCGCGGTTTCTTTCCCTAAAACCAGTGGAATATAAATCGGATATGGACATGTTAATGAAATTTAGTTTCGTAAAGATACCGAATTCTTCATAATATTTTCAGGACTTCGTGTCGCCAAAAATAAAGTTTTTAGAAACCAAACACTCAGTCATCCACAAGGGCAACTTCTATGTCGGACAGTTGATAATTTGCCCGAAGAACAGGGTTTTGAAGTGAGCTATCTGTAAATGAACTTTGGCGCGTGGCATTGAACACAAAAGGCGTTTTTGTGTCGTAAGCGGTATTCTCAATGAAGCTATATCGTCCGTTGTGTAAAACCAGATTAGCCGCCACACGATGATTTTCGGCATCAAAAAAATACCACCATTCATCTGGGTTATCTCCTTCAACATCCGGAAAAGCAACCCGCACCCGATAAAGTGACCTTCCCTTATGTGCAATTTTTTGCTCCGTAGTCAAAACGGCCTTGTCTGTTACCAATTTAAAAGGTTGTGCGAAGGTAACATAAGAAGCCATGAAGGTGTTGTAAGCTGCTGTTTTTCCCTCCATCGTATTGTCTGGAATGCTGTCGATATAACTTTGCGCTTGTTGGCCGTCAAAAACGACTTGATGCATCACGCCATCGGAAAGCCACCACATTTTACCGTTAAAAACGGGCTGATGGCGATACAAAATGTGTTGCGTTACATCGGAAGAAATGGTTCCGTCTGCTTCAAAAACAACAATTCTTTTTTTGTAGGCAATCGCCTCTACACGCTGCCAAGTGTCCATGCCGCCGTGCGCTTCTATAGCTTTGCTCAGGAGTTCACTACCCGATGGTAAAGCAGTTTTATCGCAGCTTTGCAAGCTTAATAAACTGCTTATGATTATTAATAATTTTCTCAAAATCTATACATTTACCTAAACGTACCGGACGGAAAAACCACCACGCTTTCATGGCCGTTTTTGCCTACAGCAGCCACTCCAAAATAAAAATTATCTATCACGATTCCCTCAAGCGTAAACTCATTAACATCGCCCACATAGCGGCTGTATTGCCATTGTGATTCTGTGGTCAATCGCCAATAGATTTTATAACCGGCTGTGTCCGTATCGTTTACTTTCTCCCAACGCAACTTGGTTGATGCTTGTACGATTCCGCCAATTTCAACTTTTGACGGAGCCGGTGGGGCCCAAGCCAAAGCAGCCATATTGATAGCATTCACAGCGGTCAATTTTTTTGCATAATCAAAATTGACACCCTCGATTACATCGCCGTATTCGATGCCATTTTCTACCCGAATATCCTGGTGCTGTCGGTTGTAATTTTCATGGGCTTCCATGATGCGAATTCCCGCAAAGCCCAAATCGTTAAAAGGCCTGTGATGACCACCTCTTCCAAACCGATCGAGCCGATAAACCATCATCGGATTCATTTCCGGCATGTAGTTTTGCGTAGTTTTATGAACATATCGAGCCAATTGTCGGGATATTCCATCCACTTCGCCACCCGAAAACCTTCGGGCGTTGCGCTGTCTTTCAGTCTCGGTAGGCGGCACGGGTTCTGAAAAAATTCTAAAAGTGCGGTTGTCAATAACACCGTCAACGCCTTCAATATTGCCAATCATGTCGTTGTTAAAAACACCAATGATGTCCCAATTGTTTTTTTGAGCGTATTCCGCCAAACCTTTTCCGCCAAAGAGGCCTTGCTCTTCTCCGGAAAGCCCAACATAGACCACGCTGCTCTCAAATTTGTACTTGCTCAACACTCGCGCGGCTTCTATGGCACCCGCCATACCCGAAGCATTGTCATTGGCACCGGGCGCATCGGTCTCAAAATCCATAGTGTTGGAAGCACGCGAATCTATGTCACCACTCATAATAATATATCGATTTGGATATTTTGTTCCGCGTTGAATGGCTACAACATTGACCACCCATGCGTCTTTAGGCACACGGTTTCCATCCGATTTGGTCACAAAATCTTTTTGATAAAAAACGTCTAAACAATTGTTGCAGCTTTTGGAGATTTTTTCAAACTCACTTTTGATCCATCTACGAGCAGCACCAATACCTCTGGTTTCCGAAACAGTGTCGCTAAATGTATTTCGCGTGCCAAAATTGGCCAAGGTTCTGATATCATTTTCAATGCGTTCGGCACTTACAGATTGTATAATATCGTAAATACGAAGGTCGGTTTGGGGCGGTGTTTGTGCTTGCAAAAACACCGATGTAAAAAACAACGTTAACAAAGAAAAATTACGAATCATAGGTTTAATTATTTACATTAATTTTTATTTTCCAACATGGGAACAAATCTAAATTTGCCATAGGTTTTTTTCTCAAAATCTGTAGCGCTTTTTCTATAGATGACATACATATCTTGTGTGTCTGCACCTACGGGTATCACCATGCGACCGCCAACTTTGAGTTGGGCCATCAATGCTTTGGGAATTGTGGGCGCAGCTGCCGTAACAATGATGCCGTCAAAAGGGGCATAATCGGGTAAGCCTTTATAGCCATCGCCAAAGGTCAAAAATTTAGGTTTGTATCCCAATTTTTGCAAAAGAACTTTCGTTTTTTTAAACAATTCGGACTGCCGCTCTATGGAATACACTTTCATCTGCATTGCGCACAAAACCGCCGCCTGATAACCAGATCCGGTGCCGATTTCTAAAATTTTCTGCCCGGGTTTGGCCTGCAAGAGGGAAGATTGAAAAGCCACCGTATAGGGCTGCGAAATGGTTTGCGAAGCAGCAATAGGGAAAGCCTTGTCTTGGTAAGCATGTGCTTCAAAACTCGAGTCTAAAAACAAGTGTCGCGGTACAGAACGGATAGCCTGCAACACGGCTTCGTCCTTGATGCCTTTTTCTTCCAACAAAAAAGCCAACTGATGTCTGAGTCCGAGATGTTTGGGCGTGTCTTTCACTTTCATTTGCAGATTGAGAGCCGAAATTAACCTTTTATGGCTAAAAAATCTACAAATAATCTTATTTTTGTTCAAAACAAACTCACTATGCTTACCGCAGGCGTTTTAGGTGCCGGACATCTCGGCAAAATTCATCTCAAATTACTTAACCAGTCCGACAAATACAATCTTGTAGGTTTTTATGATCCGGACAAAAAAACAGCTGATAAAACCTCCAAAGACTTTGGTTTTACCAGTTTTGACTCCATAGAAAAACTCATTGATGCCGTGGATGTGGTGGACATCGTGACGCCTACGCTCTCGCATTTTGAATGTGCAAAATTGGCCATCAGCAAAGGCAAACATGTATTCATCGAAAAACCGATTGCCAAAACTGTGGCAGAGGCTGAAGGCATCATCAAGTTGGCACAAGACAAAAACGTCAAAGGCCAAGTGGGACATGTGGAAAGATTTAACCCTGCTTTTACGGCCGTTAGAGATAAAATTGAACACCCTATGTTTATAGAAGCACACCGCCTGGCCGAGTTCAATCCGAGAGGGACAGATGTGCCGGTTGTCTTAGATCTGATGATCCACGACTTGGATATTATCCTCAGCGTGGTGCAATCTAAAGTTAAAAGCATACACGCTAGTGGCGTTTCGGTAATCAGCGAAACACCCGACATCACCAACGCGCGTATCGAATTTGAAAACGGCTGTGTGGCAAACCTCACCGCGAGTCGTATTTCTCTGAAAAACATGAGAAAAGCCAGATTTTTCCAGCGCGATGCATATATATCTGTCGATTTTTTAGAGAAGAGTTGTGAAGTGGTCAAAATGAAAGATGCCCCTAAAAATCCGGATGATTTTGCACTCATTCTGCAAAATGCAGAAGGTGTGAAAAAGCAAATTTACTTTGACAACCCCTCTGTGATTCCAAACAATGCCATTTTAGACGAGCTCAACGCTTTTGCAGATGCCATTACAAACAACACGACCCCTGTGGTTTCGCTTGAGCAAGGCACAAACGCCCTGCGCGTAGCCCTTCAGATTATGGATTGTTTTAAAAACATAAATACTTCATCCTGAAAAATTTGAAGCTATATTTTGACACATTTTATTGCGCTGTAATGCCAAAAATTATTTGAAATAAACCGGTGAAACACCCGTGTAAAAGTTTTGCACAAAGGTTATAATTGTTTAGGGCGTTCCATCTGACCACTTAAAAACAATAAATATAAACAGATGATAAATATCTCAGTTATAGGTGCCGGCACTATGGGAAACGGCATCGCACATGTGTTTGCACAAAACGGTTTTTCTGTGACGCTTATCGATATCAATCCATCGGGTTTAAAAAAAGCCTTGGATACCATAGAAAAGAACTTAGACAGAATGGTTGCCAAAAATGTGATTGACGCTTCTTCAAAGGCGGAAACCCTACGAAGGATAACGACTGAAACAGACACCCAACAGGGTGTGTCACAAGCTGATTTGGTCGTTGAAGCCGCTACAGAAAACTTCAATATCAAAGCTGAGATTTTTGACACCATAGACCGCACTGCACCGCCGCATGCCATTTTAGCTACAAATACTTCTTCAATCTCTATTACCAAAATTGCTGCCAAAACACAGCGACCCCACAAGGTAATCGGAATGCACTTTATGAATCCTGTACCGGTTATGAAATTGGTAGAAATCATTCGTGGGTACAACACCTCCGATGAAACAACACAGGCTGTTGTTGAACTGGCCGCTCAACTCGGCAAAACACCCGTAGAAGCGAACGATTACCCTGGTTTTGTGTCTAATCGGATATTGATGCCAATGATAAACGAAGCCATTGAAACGCTCTACAATGGCGTGGCGGGCGTAGCTGAAATAGACGCCGTCATGAAGTTGGGCATGGCTCATCCGATGGGGCCGCTTCAACTGGCAGACTTTATCGGGCTAGATGTGTGTCTTTTTATATTAAACGTGTTGTATGACGGCTTTAAAAACCCGAAATACGCACCATGTCCGCTATTGGTAAACATGGTAGCTGCAGGCAAATTGGGGGTCAAATCGGGCGAAGGATTTTACGATTACAGCACTTCCAAAAAAGCTGAAAAAGTAGCCCACAGATTTCTGTAATTATTTATGGCTCATATAGTCCCATTTCGTGCGGTGCGTCCTGCCCAAGACAAAGTGAGTTATGTCACATCAAGGGCTTATGATTCCTATTCAGCTGAAGATTTGGAAGCTGTCTTTAGGTTCAATCCCTATTCTTTTTTGCACATCATCCACCAGAGTACCTTTCACAAAGACAAACCACTAGCCGACCGGTTTGCATTTATCAAGAAGAAATACGCATTTTTTAAATCTCAAAACATCCTTTTACAGGACGAAAATCCGTGTTTTTACCTCTATGAACTCAGACAAAAAAACTACACTTTTGTCGGATTAATCGCCGGTGCGTCGATGCGTGATTATGCAGAAAATCGCATTAAAAAACATGAAGAGACCCTCTCATACAGAGAAAATCTATTTAAAGCATACTTAAAAGTCGTCGGCTTCAATGCAGAACCCGTTTTGCTGACCTATCCGGACCAAGCAGATTTGAACCGGCTTTTTGAAACCGTTATGGCTGAGCCGCCCGAATATCACTTTACCTCTACGCCGGATGAAGACTTACACAAGCTTTGGAAAATTGACCAACCCGATCGCATGCAATTTATTGCGTCTGCTTTTGCAGCGGTTGAAAGTCTGTACATTGCCGACGGACACCACCGTATGGCTTCTTCATTTTTGCTGGCCGATGAACTCAAAAACGAAAACCCTTCACATACGGGCAAAGAATTATATAATGCTTGTTTGAGTTTTATCATACCCGAATCGCAACTTAAAATTTTCGAATTTAACCGTATGGTGAAAGACCTCCACGGCCAAACAGCCGCAGGTTTTTTAGACCGATTGACTCAGGATTTTACTGTTGAAAAAAAACCAAACAACATTTACAAAGCCGATGCCAAGGGTTGTTTTAGCATGTATTTAGATGGTCATTTTTACAAATTATCTATTAAAGTAAATCCTGCCGAAATGGGCAATCCACTTTCTCAATTAGACGCGCAAATACTGTACGAAAAAGTTTTGTATCCCTTGCTCGGCATTGTGGACTTGCGCAACAATCGCCGATTGGCTTACAGCTACGGAAAAGAAAGTTTGCAAGAAATAAAAAAGCAAATAGACAACGGGGCGTTTGCAGTAGGTTTTGGTCTATACCCGGTTTCCATAGACGAACTGAAAGCTATTGCGGATGCCAATCTTTCTATGCCACCTAAGAGTACTTATATCATTCCCAAGTTGCGAACCGGACTTACGGTTTACGAATTTTAGAAACCCCTCATAGTTTTTAAAGATAATATTTTGAACTATCAAGCATAAACCTCACAGGTTTTAAAAACCTGTGAGGTTTGGTTTATAAAAAATTTACATGCGTTGCGGTACGGAAATTCCCAACAAACCAAAAGCGTTTTGAATTGTTACACCAACCGTTTGTGAAAGTTGCACCCTAAAGTTCCGGACAGCCGGCTCTTCGGTGCTTAAAATAGGGACGGCCTGATAGTAGGAATTGTATATTTTGACCAATTCGTACACGTAATTTGCCACCAAAGCCGGGCTGAATTGTTCGGCTGCTTCCTGAACCGTCTTTGGAAAAGCACGCAGGGTTTTCAGAATTTCTTTTTCTCTTGGGTCGAGTGTATTTGGGAAAGGTGATTCAGATATTTTTCCGGCTTTTCGTAAAACGGATTGAATCCGCGCGTAGGTATATTGGATAAACGGGCCGGTGTTTCCCTGAAAATCGATGGATTCTTTGGGGTCGAACAAGATGCGTTTTTTCGGATCTACTTTTAAAATATAATATTTCAGGGCCGCCAACCCGATCGACCTAAAAAGTTCTTGTTTCTGTGTTTCATCAAAATCATCGAGCTTACCCAACTCTTCGGTAATTGTTGCAGCGCTTCGGGTCATTTCGTCCATCAAATCATCGGCATCAACAACGGTTCCTTCGCGGCTTTTCATTTTTCCGGAAGGCAAATCGACCATGCCGTAGCTGAGGTGAAACAGGTTTTCAGCCCAATCAAACCCTAGTTTTTTCAGGATGAGGAACAACACTTTGAAGTGATAATCCTGCTCGTTGCCCACCGTGTAAACCATGCCTTTCACATCGGGGTGGTCTTTCACACGTTGGATGGCCGTGCCAATATCCTGCGTCATGTAAACAGCCGTGCCGTCGCTGCGCAACACGATTTTACGGTCGAGGCCATCTCCGGTCAGGTCTATCCAGACAGAGCCATCGGGGTCTTTTTCGAAGATGCCTTTTTCGAGCCCGATCTGTACCACGTCTTTGCCGAGCAAGTAGGTATCGCTTTCGTAGTAATAGTTGTCAAAGTCAACCCCGAGGTTTTTGTAGGTTTCTTCAAAACCTTTATAGACCCAGCCGTTCATCATTTTCCAAAGTGACACCGTATCGGGGTCGCCGGCTTCCCAAAGTTGAAGCATTTTCTGAGCTTCAAGCAGAATGGGAGCTTGTTTTTTGGCTTCCTCCTCCGGCAAGCCCTTGTCTATCAATTCTCCTATTTGAGCTTTGTATTTTTGATCGAACAACACATAGTATTTTCCCACCAGTTTATCACCTTTCAAGCCGGAAGATTCGGGGGTTTCGCCCGCGCCGAATTTTTCCCATGCCAACATCGATTTGCAAATGTGGATGCCCCGGTCGTTGATGATTTGCGTTTTATAGACTTTCTTGCCGGATGCTTTCAGGATTTCGGCTACGGAATACCCCAAAAGATTGTTGCGGATGTGACCAAGGTGTAGCGGTTTGTTGGTGTTGGGCGACGAATATTCGACCATCACGGCCGGCGCGTTTTTGTCGGTCGGGGCGATGCCGAAATGGCTGTTGCCCTGAATGGATTTGAAAAAATTGAAAAAGTAGGCATCGGAAATTGTGAGGTTTAAAAATCCTTTGATGACGTTGAAACCTTCGACGGCTTCGATTTCTTTCACGAGATAAGCTCCGATTTCTTCGCCCAAAACCTGCGGATTTTTTTTGATGTATTTGAGCAAAGGGAAAAGGATAACCGTGAGGTCGCCTTCAAAATCGGATTTGGTGGGTTGCACATCTACTTGGTCAATTTCGACCTGAAAGCGTTGTTTGCACGCAGTTTTGACGGCTTGCTGAATCAGTATTTCCATGGGTTGCATTGCATCTTTTGAAGCGGCAAAGATAGGTAAAGACAGGAAAATTATTGGTAAAAGTCTTGAGAACGGGACTTTGCTATAGAATTTCGAAAAGATTGATTGAAGGAAAAAAAACGTAGAACAACAGTTTGGATACATGGCAAGTTTTTGCAGTAAGTTCACCATCCGTTTCTGTAATATTTTTCTAATTTAGCAGAAAGTGCAGCCATTTCAGTTTACAACCAATCCCAAGATAAAAATATTTGACAGCCAACACATAAACCATTAAATTCGTACCAAAAAAACGCAACTAAAAGCTAAATTTATGAAAAAACAATCTCTATCAAAATCGTTTATCATTGCCTTCTCGCTATTTTTCGGACTTGTTTTGTTGGGCTTTTTTATCTTCAAAGGCCTAAAAACATTTAGCGACAAAGACCGGGTAGTCACCGTGAAAGGATTGGCCGAAATGAATATGACAGCCACTTCCGCTTCTATCGAATTAAATTTTTCGTTCTCGGGCGATCATTTACAAGAATTAATTAGGCGGACAGATGACAAGAAAAACGCCATCATTAGCTATTTGACAGAAAATGGATTTGATAAAAACGACATCACCATACAAAATATGGGCGTAACCGACCTTCAGAAATACTACGAAACCGTTTGGCGAAATGATGAACAAGTACCCGTAAAAATAGACCGGTACACCATAGTACAAAGTTTAACAGTACGGTCGACAGATGTAAAAAACACCGAAGATAAAACTGCAAAAATAAGATTGGATTTGGCGAGCAAGGATTTAACCAGCAATATTTATACGGCTTATGATTTTCCCGATTTGAATTCGATAAAACCCGAATTGATTGCCGAAAGCACCAAAAATGCGCGCATAGCAGGGGAGCAATTTGCCAACGATTCGCAAGCCAAATTGGGCAAAATAAAAACCGCTTCGCAGGGGCAAATTACCATTGCCGGAAAGTATTATTACGACGAAGACCTTAGCGATTTACCCAAGGAACCCTACATTCAAAAAGCAAGGGTCGTAAGCACGATAGTTTTCTTCTTAGAATGACTTAAACCCGGCTTTTAGCGGGATTTCTGAGGCGCTGGGTCTCCCGACTTCGGAGTGCTGGTTATTTTTAAGTGTTTCATTCGGGAAATTAGTTTTTGGCTATAAAAAAACCGCCCTTTTGGTTGGGGGCGGTTTACATTTACACACTATGAATTCGCAAGGGTTTATTCGATATTGGTTTTATAATACAACCTCTCAATGGAATTCAGACCCGCTTTAAAATCTTCAGAATGTTCAACAGCATCGTTTATTGACAATATCAACAAGAATACAATTAATAAGATGATGTTTAGCAAAATTTTTGATGTATGTTTTGGTCTGTCTTTCATTTTGATTAACTATAAAGCATCGTAAAAATCTCCTCTTATTGCATTGTAACCAGCCTTAAAATCGTCTGGATTGTTGTCTGCATCGTTTATCATTGCAATTGCCAAGCCCAGACAGAATAAAGCCCATCCACCGTTTATGCTTTCTGTTTCAATCATACATAACGAGACAACTCCAAATTTAGATATATTTTTCATTTATTTTTCATTTAAAAATTTGTAAAATAATAATTCAAAAACCGGTAGATGTTGCATAAGTTTTAACACCATTATGATCATAGAGATCATTCGGGCCGGATAAAACTCCGACTAATACACCTAGTATTTTAGCCAAAAAACCCCCAGCCGTAAACTCAAGCTTCTCGGTGGTTTGTAATTCTGTCACTCCAAAATGCTTTAAATTTTTCATAAAGTTAAAAATTTTAATTAAACAATGATTTTTTTGTAAACAAGTTTTTCGCGCGGTTTTTTGTTTTACAGTAGCTAAATTAAATTCCTATACTCTGATTGCATTGGAGTAAAGCATTTTTTTGCACCCTTCAGAAAATCATTTTTTTCAAACACTTTCAAAGCCATCGTTGTTTTCTGCATAAGGTTTTGCTAAAGAAAAGAGCTAAAATATGATTGTTTAATTAAAACAGATATTTTAAAGTGAAGACAAATAAGTTGTAACCTAAGTGAATTAAAACCATTAAAAGAGGTGATAAATACAAACCATTATCACGAGATCTTATAATCAAATAAGCATAACACCAAATTGAACCAAGGCATGAAAAAAAGATTAAATCTACAAGAAGAAAAGCATTAAAAAAATGTGCAAGCCCAAAAAAAAGACCAACGATAATGATTGTATACCTGCTTTTAAATTTTAAAAATCTCAAAAGTTCTATTGGTAAAAACTGAAAAAGAACAGTTTCGATAATCGGTGCAAAAACAGCTGACTTCAGTAAATAAAAAAAATAATTCTGTTCTATTTTAGACGAATTAACACTAACTGAGTTATCAAACAAGTTGGTTAGATAAGCATACACTATCGAAAAGAAAATGGATATGAAAATAAAACATAAACCTAACCTAAAAAATTTGGTTTTTCGAAAGAAGTAATCAATTTTTCTGATCATTTTCATAATTAAAGGCTTGCAAATTTTACTTACAAGCCTTAAAAGTTTTCAAATATAAATTGTAAATTATAACTTGCCGTGTGAATCCATGTAACCACCATACCCACCACTGTATTCACCTAATGCATCTATGGTAGCGTCGAGTACATTATCAACAATATAACCTACTACAGCATCGGCTATTCTTTCGCACCATTTTCCCCTTCCGCCCACTATAGTGTAAATCTCCCGGGCATCCAGCTCGGTGAGTTGCAAACTTTCTAAATTTTTCATAAAGTTAAAAATTTTAATTAAACATTGATTTTTTTGTAAACAAATTTTTCGCGCGGTTTTTTGTTTTACAGGTATAAAAAAGCCCGACAGTAAAAGAGGGCCTAAATTCATACAAAAAACCCAAATAATTAAGGAGTTAATAACAAAAAAATTCAAAAATTAATGGTGTTATAGAACATGAAATATTTCTATTAGTAAGAACCCAATTAAATTATAAATTGAGTGTAATAAAATTGTTAAACCACTTGCCATTAAAAGTCCTTTTTTCTCTTTTACAACTAAATAAAATGCATTCAACCCAATTGAGCCAAAATAAGTCATGATAAGGTATGCAACACTATATGTATGTATTAAAGCAAAAACAATGCTAGCCAATAAAATAATCAAATATTTGTTTTTTATAAAAGAGTTCAGTAATTCTACAGGTAAAACGTTAAAAAACATTGTCTCAAGAATAGGAGCAAAAATGACTACTAAAAAAAATATATGTAGAAGTGATTTATTTTCCATAGAATTTTCACCAAAATCTACATCAAAAAAATTCGGAATCAATGCTAAAATTATCTGGATAATTAAAATACCCACAAATAGAAAAAATGTTTTTGTTTTTAATAAATATTCAAACATGCTTTATCTTTTTTTATAAAAATAAACTAAAATAAATATGCATAGAAAAATATTTAATAATGAAGTTTTATTGGCTTCATAATTAAATATATCTGTTATGTCTACACTTAAAATATTTACAACCAAAATAAATACAGTTGCGAATAATAAAACCTTTCTCATACTATTTATTTCTATAAAAATTCATTTATTAACTAAAACAATAGAAATCAATGCTATCTATCAATTACAATTAAAGTTTATCTCTTGTGATTTAATAAAAAAAGAGGTCTTCTTAAAAAAAACCTCTTTAAAATGATTGTCATCAAGTCTATTGGGTTGACCACACAATTATTTCGTTGGTAAAAAATAATTTACCTAAAAATTGATCTACAGAACCCACGGCTTTACCAAGATAATACCAACCTGATTCTCCCCCTGAAATTTCGATTAATTCTTTTTCTGTTAAATTTTCCATAGTTTTAAAATCTAATGTTAATTATGAGCATCTTGAAACCCTCTTGAATAGTCAGCAAACGCTTGATCCCAATCAGTATTTAAAATCGCTATGGCAAGAGCAACACCACCACATACGTAGCCAAGCCCTCCTTTTGTTTCATTAATTTCTTTAGTGCTCATCTCCTGAACACCTAATTTATCTAAATTTTTCATAAAGTTAAAAATTTTAATTAAACATTGATTTTTTTGTAAACAAATTTTTCGCGCGGTTTTTTGTTTTAGATATGTCAGTTTAAGATGGATTAATACCTTTGCAACATCACAAAACCAACACCATGCACAAAGTAGCCGTCATCATGGGCAGCAGCAGCGATTTACCCGTTATGCAAGCCGCCATCGATATTCTGAAAACCTTTGGTGTGCCCACCGAAGTTGACATTGTTTCCGCGCACCGCACACCCGAAAAATTGTTTTTGTTTTCCAAAAACGCGCGCAAAAACGGCATTTCAGTCATCATAGCCGGTGCCGGTGGTGCTGCACATTTGCCGGGGATGGTCGCATCGCTCACTTCCTTGCCGGTCATTGGCGTGCCTATCAAAAGCAGCAACAGCATAGACGGTTGGGACTCTGTTTTGTCTATCCTCCAAATGCCTGCCGGCGTGCCGGTGGCCACCGTAGCGCTCAACGGTGCGCAAAACGCCGGAATTTTAGCCGCCCAAATCGTTGGCGTGAACGATGCCGCCGTGCAGGAAAAACTCGATGCCTACAAAGAAAGTTTAAAAGAAAAAGTGCATCAAAGTGTAGCGGAAATAAAAAAGCCCAAATAAAACGGATTGAGCAGGTTTGAAATGATTTTAATTTGTGTTAAGAACAAATCAATTTGTAACCGATATCACTCAAATAAATTATCTTTGAATGTTAATACTGCTGATAATGACTTCACATGATATTAAAAAAACGCTTATTTCAAGCATCTCCGAAATTGATGATGCACAATTTCTGAGTGCCATACAAACCATTGTCGATTCAAAATTGAAATCTCAAACCATGCGCTTAACACCTGCTCAACATCAAGAGATTATACCGTCCAAAAAACAGATTGAGGCCGGTTTATTTATTACCCAAACCGAACTTGACAAAGAATTTGACCAATGGCTCAGCAAACGGTAGTTTGGTCGCAAAAAGCACAAATCAAGCTTTTTATAATCCTGGAATTTTACACCGTCCGAAACGGAAGCCCCGCATACGCAAATAAATTATATGCAAAATTCAAAAAAGAACTCAAAACACTTTTCAAACAACCCGAAACCGGCATCCTGACAGACTGCAAAAACGTCCGGGCCTTATCGTTGACGAATACATATTATTCTACGAAGCCTCTAAAAATAAAACCATTGTGCATGCCCTTTGGGATTGCAGACAAAACCCGGAAGATTTAAAAATATGATGACCCAAAACCCGCTCCTGCAACCTTTTGATACCGCCCCGTTTACAAGCATTAAAACGGAACATTTTCTGCCTGCCGTCAAACAGGAAATAACAAATACCCGACAGGAAATCGATGCCATTGTCAATAATCCGGACGAACCCGGTTTTGAAAATACCATCGAAGCTTTGGACTATTCGGGCAAACAATTGGACCGGGTCACGAGTATTTTCTTCAACCTGAACAGTGCCGAAACAAACCCGGAAATCCAAAAACTGGCACAGGAAATCTCACCGCTGCTCACCGAGTTCTCCAATGACATCGCGCTGAACCAAGCCCTTTTTGAACGTGTCAAAAAAGTGTTCGGACAGCGTGAAAATTTAAATCTGAATGCCGAACAAAAAACCCTGCTCGAACGCAAATACAAAAGTTTTGCCCGAAACGGTGCCAATTTGCCTGAAGACAAAAAGCTGTTGCTCCGAAAATTAGACACCGAATTGTCAAGGTTAAGTTTGCAATTTGGTGAAAACGTCCTCGCGGAAACTCAAGCTTATCAATTGCATGTCGCTGATGTTGCAAAACTCGAAGGCCTGCCCGAATCGGCTTTGGAAGCGGCGCAACAATTGGCCGAAAAACAGAACCAAAAAGGCTATATTTTCACCTTAGACTTCCCGAGCTATCAGCCGTTTATGACCTACGTGGAAGACCGTGCATTGCGCAAAGAGTTGTTTTTGGCTTATGCAACTCGCGCCTATCAAAAAGAGCAAAACGACAACCGGGAAATTGTCCTTCAAATCGTCAAAAAACGCCACGAGCGCGCCAAATTACTGGGCTACAAAACCCACGCGCACTACGTCTTGGAAGAACGCATGGCACAATCGCCCGAAAAAGCCAAAGATTTTCTGGAAGGATTGCTAAAAAAATCCATCCGTAAAGCAAAAGAAGAGTTCAATGAGTTGGAAACTTTTGCCAAAGGACTGGATAACATCGATCGTTTGGAGAAGTGGGACAGTGCTTTTTATACCGAAAAGCTCAAACAAAAATTGTACGATTTTGACGATGAGGCACTCAAACCGTATTTTGTTTTGGACCATGTGTTGGAAGGCGTTTTCACCGTTGCCCATAAATTATATCAGCTCCATTTTGAAGAAGTTTTTGACATTGACAAATACCACGAAGAAGTCAAAACCTACCGGGTAACGGACAGCAAAGGAAATTTTATCGCCATTTTCTATGTCGATTTTCACCCGCGCCCGGGCAAGCGGAACGGTGCCTGGATGACTTCCTACAAACCCCAATACCACCAAGGAGACACACACGAAAGACCGCATATTTCGATTGTCTGCAATTTCTCCCGACCTACCAAAACGAAACCCTCCTTACTTACTTTCAACGAAGTCACAACCCTTTTTCACGAATTTGGACACGCGCTGCACGGCATGTTGGCAAACACCACCTATCCGAGTTTGAGCGGCACGCACGTCTATTGGGATTTCGTGGAATTGCCAAGCCAAATATTGGAAAATTGGTGTTACGAACAAGAAGCGTTGGAATTGTTTGCCAAACATTATCAAACCGGAGAAATCTTGCCGGTTTCTTACATCGAGAAAATCAAAAAGGCAGCAACTTTTATGCAGGGTTTGCAAACGTTGCGACAACTCAGTTTTGGCCTACTCGACCTGAAATGGCATGCCGAAGATCCAGCGCATTTTTCCGATATAAAAACTATAGAAAAGACGGTTTTCAGCGAGACAGATTTTTATCCGGAAGTGCCGGAATCGTGTATGAGCACCGCTTTTTCACATATTTTCCAAGGCGGTTATTCGGCGGGATATTACAGTTACAAATGGGCGGAAGTCTTGGATGCAGACGCTTTTGAGCTGTTCAAAGAAAAAGGTGTTTTTGATGTGGAAACTGCCAAAAGTTTTCAAGTAAATATCCTGTCAAAAGGCGGGTCTGAACACCCGATGGTGTTGTATAAAAAATTTCGTGGAGCCGAACCCAATCCGGATGCATTGTTAAAAAGGAGCGGGATTTTATGTTAAAATTGGCGATGGGGTGTATTTTAACGCTTTGAGGCTTTAAAATTCGAAAAAACGACTTATTTTTGATTGCGACATTGAAAAACAACGCAATTTGCTACTTTAACTATTTATTGCATTTTGATAAAGTCTGATTAACTATGAACGAGGCAGAAAAAAATACCTTAGATCCAAATCAATGGATTGAACAGTATTCAGATTATTTATTCAACTACACTATCGTAAAGGTAAACGATGACGAAATTGCCAAAGATTTGGTGCAAGAAACATTTGTTTCTGCACTCAAGGCGATGAAAAATTTTAAAGGAGAAGCTTCCGAGAGAACTTGGTTGATTTCTATTTTAAAACGAAAAATCATCGATTATTACCGAAAAATAAACTCGAAAAAAGGGCGGGCGGAAGTTCGAATCACCTACAATGACGAGACAGAAAACGAAGGCGATTGGCTGGAAGAAAGGGTTGCTGACAGGCTAGACGGCAACGCGGAAATAGACATGGAAAATGTAGAACTGGGATTGGCCATCAACAAATGTATGGATAAATTACCTGAAAAACAGGCACTCATTTTTAAGATGAAAACCATCGAAAACTACGAAACTGAAACTATTTGTAAGGAGCTAGACATCACGGCGTCCAACCTTTGGGTTATCATCCACAGGGCTCGATTACAACTGATGGACTGTCTCGAAAAAACTTGGTACGCATAATAAAAAATTGAAATGACACACAATCACGATCACGCACACGATCAAAAAGAAAAACTCTTTTACACCTGCGAAGAAGCACGTTTTGCTTGCGATAAAAAACAATATGGCGATTTGACGCTTTGGGATAAAATCCGTTTAAAAGTCCATATGTTTTACTGTGACTACTGCCGTACTTATGCGAAAAGAAATGAGAAACTTTCTCAACTCTTCAAAAAAGTGGGCATTCAGGCAAAAACTATTAAACCGCTGGACGAAGCCTCTAAAGTTAAAATGAAGGAGTCGTTTGATAAAGAACTCAAGTCTATTTGATTGAAATTACTTTCTCAAGTAAAAACCAAGCAATCGGAATACCCTCTACCCAAAAGGTACTGTAGTATTCCGATTGTTTTTTTGGTGCAAAAACCAATAACAAAACTGTAGCTGTCCATATCAAAAAAAAAGATTTGTGTAAATCGTTTTCAATCCTCAGCAATTCTATCAGCATAATTAGCAGTAAAATAAACACACCAACCACTTTAGTTTTGGTAACGCCAAGTCGTTGGGGCAAAGTCCCCAAATCGGTATGATCAGCATCTAAGTCGCGAATGTCAAAAGGAATGATCCAAACCAAAACCCATAAGAAAAATTGGGCAAATAGCAGCAAGAAGTCTGCTTGGAAACACTGGTGTAAAACAGCAGGCATGGCAATAGAGACCGCAGCCCAAGAAAGTGCCACCAAATAGGCTTTGAGCCCGTAAATGTTTCTGAAATTCAGTGTGTTGCGAAATAGCGGCAAGGCGTATAAAAAAGTTAGCAAAACCACGGCACAGATAAGATAAAGCATGCGAAGCGGCAAAGTCAAAAGCGTTGTTAGCAAAATGATGCCAGCCAATAGCCAAAGCCAAAGTATTGCACTTTTTTTTGACCAAATCATACGGAACAAAGGGTGAAATTTCACGAAACCATAGGCGAGAAAAGTGGCAGTGAAAACCAGTGTAAATAATTTTATTTCGACCGTAAAACCCATCTGAATGCTGCCTAAAGCATAGAAACATGCAGCGGCCAAAGCCACGTGTAAATTGGTTTGAAGATAAAAATCGAAAAAATTATTTAGCAACTTTTTCACCCGGCTAAATTAAAATTAAATCACTTCGATACTATTGAAATGAACGCCCAAAAAAACACAAAAATCAACTGTTAAAAAAAGGTTCAAAATCTTTTCAAAAAGTTATGAAAAATGGATTTAATAATCTGTAATTTTGCGAAAATTTAAAAAAAATTCATGACGTCTAACTCTTTTGCAAACAGACATATCGGCCCAAGAAATGGCGACTTGCCACAAATGTTAAAAACCATTGGTGTCGAAAATTTAGACCAACTCATCAACCAAACCGTGCCCGAAAACATTCACCTCCGTAGCCCGTTAGACTTGCCTATGGGGATAAGCGAGCAAGCACTTTTGGATCATTTGCAAAGTTTGGGCAGCAAAAACAAGCTTTTTAAACAATACATAGGATTGGGCTACCACCCTACCATCACACCGGCTGTCATACAACGCAACATTTTGGAAAACCCGGGTTGGTACACCGCCTACACGCCCTATCAGGCAGAAATTGCACAAGGCAGGCTGGAAGCCCTACTCAATTTTCAAACCGTGATTACAGAACTGACAGGCATGGAAATTGCTAATGCTTCATTGTTAGACGAGGGGACTGCTGCTGCCGAAGCCATGTTGATGCTTTATGATACCCGCACCCGTGAACAAAAAGCAAAAGATGCACTGAAATTTTTTGTAGATGAAAGTGTACTTCCGCAAACGCTATCCGTATTGCATACACGTGCCGAGCCATTTGGCATTGAACTTGTCATGGGCAACCCTGCTGACTTTCAATTTGAGGAAACATTCTTCGGCAGTTTAATACAATATCCCGGTAAAGATGGCCATGTTAAAAATTATCAAGACTATGTAGCAGCGGCACATCAAAACAGCATTAGGGTTGTGTTTGCAGCTGACATTCTTAGCTTGGCTATCTTGACGCCTCCCGGCGAATGGCATGCCGACGTAGTAGTAGGAACCACGCAACGATTTGGTATTCCTATGGGATATGGTGGTCCTCATGCAGCCTATTTTGCCACCCGTGATGCATACAAACGCAATATACCCGGACGCATCATCGGTGTCACCAAAGATATGGACGGCAACCGCGCATTACGAATGGCTTTGCAAACCCGCGAGCAACACATCAAACGCGACAAAGCCACCTCAAACATATGCACGGCACAGGTTCTATTGGCCGTTATGGCCGGTATGTATGCCGTATATCACGGTGCCGAAGGCCTGCGAAACATAGCTGCCCATATTCACAATACCACAAAAAAATTGGCTATTTCCTTGGCACAAAAAGGATTCAAAATTAAACACAAATCCTTTTTTGACACCCTTCTGCTAGAAGCACCTGCAGAGAAAATAAAACAAATAGCCGAAAAACATCAAATAAATTTTTATTACCCGCATACTGACACAGTTTCCATTTCGCTTCACGAAAAAACAACCGATGCGGATATCGCTGAAATAGTAGAGATCTTTACAAGTTTGTCGGATATAAACCAAACACCAACTTTAAATGTCACCTCATTTGATCTTTCTGATAATCTACTCAGACAATCCGCTTATTTGACAGAAGAAGTTTTTTCCAAATACAGATCTGAAACAGCCTTGATGCGCTATATCAAAAAGCTGGAAAGAAAAGATTTGTCACTAAATCACTCCATGATTTCGCTCGGATCTTGTACGATGAAACTCAACGCAGCGGCTGAGATGCTGCCTTTGAGTTGGCCTCAATGGAACCAGCTTCATCCTTTTGTGCCTATTGACCAAGCCCAAGGATACCGTGAGATGTTGCAAAAATTGGAACACCAACTCAACATCATCACCGGTTTTGCGGCAACCTCCTTGCAACCCAATTCGGGCGCACAGGGAGAATATGCCGGTTTGATGGTCATCCGTGCTTTTCATGCCTCGCAAAATGAATCACACAGAAACATTTGTTTGATTCCGGCTTCTGCACACGGCACCAATCCGGCCTCAGCCGTAATGGCAGGCATGAAAGTTGTCGTGACCAAAACCTCAGACGACGGAAATATCGATATCGATGATCTCAGAGAAAAAGCTTCACTGCATCGAGAACATCTGGCAGCTTTGATGGTGACATATCCGTCCACCCACGGCGTTTTTGAATCCTCCATATGCGAAATTACCGACATAATACATGCAAACGGCGGGCAAGTATATATGGATGGTGCGAACATGAATGCGCAAGTCGGCCTTACAAATCCGGCTACAATTGGCGCAGACGTTTGTCACTTAAACCTACATAAAACTTTTGCCATTCCGCATGGCGGTGGCGGTCCGGGTGTTGGCCCCATTTGTGTAGCAGCACACTTGGCTCCATTTTTACCTTCCAACCCGCTTATCGCAACCGGAGGCGAAAAAGCCATCAGTGCTATATCTGCTGCGCCTTGGGGAAGTGCCATGGTCTGCTTGATTTCTTATGCCTACATCACCATGCTTGGCAAAGGCGGCCTTACGGAGGCTACAAAATTTGCCATTCTCAATGCCAACTATATTAAGCAAAGACTACAAGGCGCTTTTGATGTTTTATATACCGGAGAACGTGGCCGTGCAGCCCACGAAATGATATTGGACTGTCGCCCATTCAAGAAAAACGGTGTGGAGGTGACCGATATTGCCAAACGTCTGATGGATTACGGGTTTCACGCACCCACCGTATCCTTTCCCGTGGCCGGTACGCTTATGGTAGAGCCTACTGAAAGTGAAAACTTAGATGAACTCGACCGATTTTGCGAAGCCATGCTATCCATCCGAAAAGAGATAGATGAGGCCAATCTTGATGACCAAAACAATGTTTTGAAAAACGCACCCCATACTCTAGAAATGTTAACCTCAGAGGATTGGGATTTTCCATATTCGCGCAAAAAAGCTGCATACCCGTTAGATTTTGTTGCGGAAAATAAGTTTTGGCCTAGTGTAAGGCGTGTAGATGACGCTTATGGGGATCGCAATTTGATTTGCACTTGCGCTCCCATTGAAGCCTATGCCTGATGACAATCCGGTTATAATTGCCATTACTAAAGCCCTATTTTTTACTGAAAAGCATAAAACAGGACGAGAAACCACAGTCTTATGCATTGATATTCAGTACATATAGATTTAATAGTACTGTTTTGGACATTGTAATTTTTATTATGCAGGCATAGGATTAAAAAAAACAATGTTTACCTTTGTTCAACTGACAAAACAATTACCATGGGTATGCAAGCAAAAATAATCGGTACAGGTTCCTATATTCCTTCAGAAATACAGGAGAATGAAAGCTTTTTACATCACGAATTTTTAGATGAAAAAGGCGCTTCTTACGAGCATGGAAATGAGGTTATCATTGAGAAGTTTCAATCTATAACCGGCATTCAAGAAAGGCGTTACGCGCCCGCGCAATTTAAGGCGTCTGACTTGGCTTTCTTTGCTGCGGAAACGGCTATCGGAGATGCCAATATTGATCCGGAAATCTTAGATTACATCATTGTGGCGCATAATTTTGGAGATGTAGAACACGGATCGCATCAATCAGATATGTTGCCTAGTTTGGCGTCGCGTGTGAAACATCACCTTCGCATCCAAAATCCGAAATGTGTAGCCTATGATGTACTTTTCGGCTGTCCGGGCTGGATAGAAGGTGTCATTCAGGCACAAGCATTTATAAAAAGTGGCATGGCCAAAAATTGCCTCGTCATTGGAGCCGAAACCCTTTCGCGTATTGTTGATAAATATGACCGTGATTCTATGATTTACTCCGATGGGGCGGGAGCTGTTGTACTTTCAGCTACAGAAGAAACTACCGGTGTTTTGCATCACGAGAGCGCTTCCTACACTTTTGATGAAGCCTATTTTTTGTACAATGGAAGTTCCTACAATAAATCTGTCCGACCCGATATCAAGTACATTAAAATGTATGGCAGAAAAATATACGAATTTGCTTGCAAAAACGTACCTACAGCCATGAAAGACTGTTTAGATAAAAGTGGAATGGGTATAGACCAAGTAAAAAAAATACTCATCCATCAAGCTAATGAAAAAATGGATGAAGCCATTATCAAAAGGTTTTACAAGTTATATAACCTACCTGTACCTGAGGGAATTATGCCTATGATTATCAATACGTTAGGTAACAGTTCTGTAGCCACTATTCCTACACTGCTCGATTTATTGATGAAAGGAAAAATTGAAAACCAGAGCCTGCATAAAGGCGATGTTGTTATCTTTGCAAGCGTTGGCGCCGGCATGAATATCAATGCCATGGTTTATCAATTCTAATATGTACGAGCAGACCTATCCTAAAAAAAGATATCAAAAAACACTTGCCTTCCTCAAAGGGAACGCCGCGCCGCCTCAGACAATTTTAGACTTAGGCCTGTACAATCCATTCTCTAAGATTATGATAGCGGAGGGTTATCGGGTAACCAACACACAAGGCGAAGATTTAGACTTTGATAGGCGCGCCCTCCTACAATCCAAAGCAGAATTAGTTACCGCTTTCGAAATCTTTGAACACCTACTCAATCCGTTTGAAGTATTGTTGGCGATTCAGGCACCAAAATTGTGCATTACCGTTCCGCTTCGCCTTTGGTTTTCATCGGCTTACAGAAGCAAAACAGATTTATGGGATAGGCATTATCACGAATTTGAAGATTGGCAGCTCGATTGGCTATTGGAAAAAACCGGCTGGAAAATAAAGGCAAGAGAAAAATGGACACATCCCGTAAATAAGCCAGGAATTCGTCCTGTTTTGAGAAAATTTGTTCCGAGGTATTACGCAGTTTACGCTGAAAAAGTATAAACAGATGAGAGTGTATATTGTCATCCCTGCCTATAATGAAGCGGAGTTTCTCCCTTTGACACTCATGACACTCGCCCACCAAACCTTATTACCGGACCAAGTAGTGGTGGTGGATGACAACTCTAAAGACCAAACTTTTGAAATCACTCAAAAATTAGCTGAAAAATGGGCTTGGTTGCGCGTTTTAAAGCATGACGCTGCACAAAAACATGTACCCGGCGCTAAAGTCATTAAAGCCTTCTGTGCCGGCTTGCAAACTTTAGACGACGATTACGATATTTTGATGAAGCTTGATGCCGACCTGAGGCTTCCGGAAAACTATATAGAAACCATTGTTGGCCATTTTAAAAAAAATGACAATCTTGGCATGGTAGGTGGCTTTGCTGCGATTCAAAAAAATGGTGATTGGATTGTAGAAAGCTTAACCAACAAAGATCATATCAGAGGTGCGCTTAAATCTTATAGAAAAGCATGTTTCAAGGATATTGGCGGTCTAATTCCGGCTATGGGTTGGGACACTTTAGACGAAATGACAGCGCGCTACAAAGGTTGGCAGGTCAGAACGGATGAAAACCTCATCGTACAACACCTTCGACCCACAGGTCAATCTTACGCCAAAGAGGCGCACCTAAAACAAGGGGAAGCATTTTACCAAATGCGTTATGGCATCGTACTCACTTTTATAGCATCTTTAAAACTTGCATCAAAAAAAAAGAAACCGCTACCTACTTTTATTCATTACCAACAAGGATTTTGGCAAGCTTTTAGAAAAAAAACACCGTATCTGATAGATGAAAATGTAGGAAAATTTTTGAGAAATTATCGTTACCAACAAATTTTCAATAAAATTGGGTTTTAAATCCGACTGATGAAAATCTGTTTGAACTATTGTTATACGTTAAATGTTTTGAAGAATTTACTACTTCACAATCATTTTTTCAGTACAAAATCCAATACATTTCCGGATGCATAATTTGGCGGACTAATTCCTAAAAGTGTGGAAATAGTGGGTGCTATATCGGTAATATTTGTCCTCAATCCGGTTTTGCCCGGTTTGATGCCCCAACCATAAAACAAAAGTGGCACATGCGTATCGTAGGTGTAACCCGAACCGTGTGTACTGCCCACCTTAGGATAGCTGATAAAACCCGGATGTAGTGCGTATAAAACATGCCCGGATCGCTTTTGGTTATAGCCGCGTTGCATCAAGGCGGGTGTGCCTTTTTCAAAAGTGGTATTGCGCATGGAAGTAGCGGTATAGGCTTCTAAAACTCCGGGAAGTTTTACAATATATTGCGAAAGGGCTTCTTCAACATCGTCAACATCTAAATCTAAGCTATCTATACTTTTTTCGTTTAGAAAAATTTGTTGGTTGTTGATTTTTTCAATGACCTTGTCACTTCCAAAGGCCTCTTTTGCGTAGTATTTTACTTCGCCTACAAATTCGTCATTATTGAAGTATCCTGCGGCTATTTTTTGATCTTGCAAATAGGCAGGCACATGCACGGCTCCGTGATCGGCGGTAAGAAAAACCGTATAGTTTGCTGCACCTACTTCGCGGTCTAAGGTGCTTAAGATTTCGGCAATGTTTTGGTCCAATCGCAAATAGGCGTCTTGCACTTCAACCGAATTGACGCCATACATATGACCAAGATAATCTGTGCTGGAAAAACTGATGGCCAAAAAATCTGTGATGTCATCTTTACCCATTTGTTCGTTCTTTAATACAGCCAAGGCAAAGTCTTTGGTGATATCATTTCCAAAAGCCGAACTTTTAATGAGTTCGTAGGTTTCATTCTCTTTGGTGAGCGCAGGTAAATCATGCGGAAAAACAGCTTTGCTTTCACCTTTAAATTTTCCTTCGTAGTTGTTGTCATCCGACCCGCTTTCCACGTAGGTTTTTACATCGTACAGGGTTGTCCAGGGCTTAAGATAAGCCTTTACCTTTCCGGAGTTGTTGTATTTTTCAACCCAATCCGGCAATTTATCCATATAATAGGTACTGCTAATCCACTTGCCTTGCTCGCCGCCATCAAACCAATACGCCGTACCGGAAAAACCGGCAGGCAAAATAGAACCCCTGTCTTTTATGGCCACACCAAACACTTTGCTGCGTTGTTGGGTGTGCAATCTCAACTGGTCTGTCAGCATGGAAGACAGTAATCTGTGGGGCGACATCTGCCCGGCTTTTGTAGAAGAACCCACGGTTTGGTATAAGGAATCGGAAACACAATAGACGGAAGTTTTAGAAGCTTTGTCGTACCAACTATTGCCAATAATCCCGTGGTGGGCAGGCGTAGTTCCGGAGTAAACTGAAGCATGCCCGGGTGCCGTGTAGGTAGGAATATAGTTGAAGTGATTGTTTTCTGCATTAAACCCCTTTTCGATAAGCCTTCTAAAACCATCGTCGCCAAATCTTTCGTAAAATCGGGTTAAATAGTCGTAACGCATTTGATCGACTACTATGCCAACAACCAACTTGGGTTTCGTCAATTCATTTTGCTGAGGATAAGCCGAGAAACTTGTGAAGAATACCAAACACAAGAGCGATGCATAAAGATTTTTATAAGCCATTTGTAAGTTTTTTGCAAAGTTAATTGTCGTGAGAAACATGGGGTTAAAATAAGATTAAATATTCATAAACTTTATTCCACTTGTAGTATCAACGCCATTCTCAGTTGCGTATTGACAGGTATATTGCGTTTTAAAGCCGGATATATTTTGGGCAAATCTATCACACTTTCCTGTATGAGTGAGTCGAGTATGTTGTGCGCGTCATGCGTTTGCAAAGTATTTATTTTGATTTGCCCAAGTGTATCCACTTCGATATGAAGCACTATGGTGTCTTGATAGTTTTGATAGGCCTGAAATTTTTCGGTCAGAAAAGCGTGTAAATGGGCAGTCAATGTCTCTTGAAAACATTTTTTTTGCGCATCCAAAGGCAACATTTCTCCGCAAGTAGCAAAGACAGGAAAGACATCTACCTGCTCCCAATTGATGAGGTTCGCTTCTTCTTGTAACCAAGTGTCTGAAGGTATTTTTTTTGGAATGCCATCGCGACAAGCACTCAGCAAGACAGCAGACAGCACGATTAACAAAATTTTCATGTTCGGTAACTTAGGCTTAAAAATACAATTTAGCTACGAATTTAATGAATAAAAATTGAGTTGGTTTTTTAACATTTTAATGTATTTTAGCCGAGACCAACTAACTATGGACATTGCACTCTTAATTATAGGGTTTCTTTTTACAATTGCCGGCCTATTCGGGAGTTTTTTGCCTGTCATTCCGGGGCCACCTTTGAGTTGGCTGGGCTTACTGCTTTTGTATTTGACGCAGGCCGTACCAAACAATTGGTGGATTTTGGGCATAAGTTTCTTTATAGCTGTTTTGGTCACTGTATTAGATTATGTTATTCCCGCCTATGGATCCAAAAAATTTGGCGGCAGCAAATACGGTGCTTGGGGTGCCACACTTGGCCTTATTATAGGTCTGTTTTTACCCATTCCGTTTGGCTTTCTCATCGGGGCATTTTTGGGGGCTTTTCTAGGCGAATGGCTACACAAGCAGGACTCAAACCAATCTGTAAAAGCTGCTTTTGGCTCTTTTCTGGGTGTGATGGCTTCTAATTTTATGAAATTTGCAGTATCTCTTGCATTTTTGGTCTTGTTCTTATTCATTTTCATTAAAAATTTCACACTTTTTTTCTAAACGAATTAAGATTTGATTAAGAACAACACACATAGTGCAATATTAAACTTAAAGTACGTTTTAAAACCAAACTAATATTTCTGCCCTATGCAAGATGTCGTATTTGCAGACCCCAAACTTCAAGTGACTGACTTTGAGTTTAACGCTGCCGTAGTCAATGTTTTTGATGATATGGTAGTTCGTTCTGTACCTTTTTATCTAGAAATGCAACGGATGGTTGCCGAATTGGCTGCCGATTTTGCCATCAAAAACACCAATATATACGATTTGGGCTGCTCCACCGGCACTACCATGATGAGCCTCAATCAAAAAGTGGACAAAAACATTCAGTTTGTAGGTGTGGACGAGGCCGACGAAATGCTGAAATCGTGCCAAACAAACCTAGAACGAGTTATGCCGGAGCGGCAGGTAAAACTCGTAAACGCAGATTTAAACAAAGGCATCGAATTGGAAAATCCTTCCGTAGTGATTCTCTGTTTGACATTACAGTTTGTACGCCCTTTAAAAAGACAAAAATTAATTGAAGACATTTACCGACAATTGCCCGAAAACGGCGCACTCATTATTGTGGAAAAAGTACTCGGAGAAGATTCTCTATTTAACAGGCTGTTTATTAAACACTATTACGAATTCAAGAAGCGAAACGACTATACCGAAACCGAGATTTCCAAAAAAAGAGAAGCCTTAGAAAATGTACTAATTCCATATCGATTGAAAGAAAATGAAGAACTTTTGGCCGAATGTGGTTTTAAGCATATCGATACTTTTTTCAAATGGTATAATTTTGCCGGCTTTGTCGCAGTCAAATAAAAAACACCGTTAAATTTAAAAAAATGATTAAACTCGGAAATTTCTTTTTTAGACACCGAAACTATTTATTCCCGGTCTTTTATATTTTAATGTTCATACCTTACGCGCATCGCATCACACAAAATTATTCGTTGATGCTCACGCTCGGCCTCACAGTATTGATTCTGGGTCAGAGTGTTCGTATGCTCGCCATTGGACTTGTATACATCAAAAGAGGTGGAAAAAACCGAAGAATTTATGCAGAAGGTCTCGTTACAGAAGGTTTGTTTTCTCATTCGCGAAATCCGATGTATGTGGGTAATGTGACCATGATTTTGGGAATGGGCATTATGTCAAATTCTTATCTGTATCTGCTGCTTGTGGTGCCGTTTTTCTATTTTATTTACGAATGCATTATTCGCGCCGAAGAAAATTATCTTCGCGGACAATACGGAAAAGATTTTGAAAAATATTGTGCCAACGTGCCCAGATGGCTACCCAATCTCAAAGGCATTGGCAATACGCTAACATCACAGAAGTTTGATTTTAAAAAGATGTTTTACAAAGAATATAACACCACCTTTGTGTGGATGTTGGGTGCCATACTAGTGTCTTTGTTCAATTTTTACCTACTCAAAGGAGAAACATTTTGTGTGAATCATCAATTTTACTTTATATCATTCTTTGTTGCAGCAGCAATCTTTTACGTCACTGTGAGAGCCTTAAAAAAGAGCGAACGAAGGGCTCAAATGAGAACCCAGCAAGCCTAATGGCTAATTTTTATCTGCAGCATCAACAAGCATCACTGCCCAATTTATTGCTTCGGATAAAGTCCCGAAAAGTTCGTGTGGCTTGGTATTGAAGGCCTTTTCAATTTGAATATTAAAAGTGTCAAACATTTTGTTTGACACCACAGCAAAAGCGGCAAGGTTAGGTACTTGTGAAACTTTTAAATAAATCAGAGGGTTCACAGAATACGAATGGATGCGATGTGTAATGTAAGCAAAAGGGCGTTTGACTCCATAAAAATCTTGCATTAGAGAAATACAATCGTCGATTAAAACTTCGTTAAGATCTACTCCTTCATGTATGATGGCCACGACATATTTGTCGTAAAAATTAAAAAGGCCGTAATTCGTTTCTATAGATTTTATCACTGTGGGTTCATCGAATTTATACCGCAAAATTAAACTATAAAAAAGTCAAAATATCCTAATTTTTGTGCTTTTCGATTAACCTTCTCATCCAATCGATATATGACAAAAAGCATCGATAAAAAACCAAAAAATCCGACCAATGGCCGGATTTTTACATTATAAACAAAGGTTTTCTTAGTAACGGTAGTATTCCGGTTTAAAGGGTCCGTTTTGAGGCACACCTATATATTTTGCCTGATCGGGCGTAAGTGTTTCTAGCTCTACTCCAATGCGCTTCAGGTGCAAGCGCGCCACTTTTTCGTCTAAGTGTTTGGGCAACATATATACCTTATTTTCATATTTGTCGGCATTTTTCCAGAGTTCAATTTGCGCAAGGGTTTGGTTGGTAAATGAATTGCTCATTACAAAACTCGGGTGGCCGGTGGCGCACCCAAGGTTGACCAATCTTCCTTCTGCCAACAAAATAATATCGTTGCCTTCTACTGTATATTTATCTACTTGAGGCTTAATGTTGTCGTGGGTGTTTCCGTAGTTCTTTTTCAACCAAGCCACATCTATTTCATTGTCAAAGTGACCAATATTGCAAACAATGGTTTTATCTTTCATTTTAAGGAAGTGTTCCCCGCGTACGATGTCTTTGTTACCGGTTGTGGTAATCACGATATCTGCATTGCCCACCACCGTGTCTAATTTTTTCACTTCAAAACCGTCCATAGCAGCCTGTAGGGCACAAATGGGGTCTATTTCGGTAACGGTTACAATACTGCCCGCACCTCTAAAGGAAGCCGCAGTGCCCTTGCCAACATCGCCATAACCGCAAACTACCACGCGTTTGCCCGCAAGCATCACATCTGTAGCCCTTCTGATGGCATCTACGGCACTTTCGCGACAACCGTATTTGTTGTCAAATTTAGATTTGGTAACAGAGTCGTTCACGTTGATAGCCGGCATAGGCAAGGTTCCGTTTTCTACGCGTTCGTAAAGGCGATGAACGCCTGTAGTGGTTTCTTCGGAAAGGCCTTTGATCCCGGAAACCAACTCCGGATAACGGTCTAGCACCATGTTGGTCAAGTCGCCGCCATCATCCAAAATCATATTGAGCGGTTTGCGATCTTCGCCAAAGAAAAGGGTTTGTTCTATACACCAGTCAAATTCTTCTTCATTCATTCCTTTCCATGCATATACAGCCGTTCCGGCAGCAGCAATGGCGGCAGCGGCTTCATCTTGGGTAGAGAAGATATTACAAGAACTCCAGGTAACCTCCGCACCAAGGGCTTGAAGGGTTTCTATAAGCACCGCTGTTTGGATGGTCATGTGCAAACAACCCGCAATGCGAGCACCTTTAAGAGGTTGTTCTTTTTTAAACTCTTCTCTGAGCGCCATCAAACCGGGCATTTCGGCTTCAGCCAGGGAAATTTCTTTACGACCCCAAGCAGCCAACTCAATATTTTTCACTTTGTACGGTACGTACGGCATGGTTTTTACAGACATTTTTTTTGAATTAATGATGAATCTTTTTTTTGCAAAGATAAGGGATAAAAATATAAACCTGAAAGGTTTCGAAACCTTTCAGGTTTATTAAAAACCATTGTTATGGTAAGAACTTTGTAAACGAATTAATTTTTTACCGATTTTTTTGGTAACAACATTATTTTCTATTCTTATTATCAATATTTAAGCTTTTCGTTTTTATCAAAAATACCCCAAAAGGCACCCACATCGCCTTCTGCACCTACCTTCCAAGATTCATCAAAAGATGAAAAATAAAAACTCTCTACACCGGCTTTTTGGCACCAGAGTTGGGTGTCGATAAAATACTTTAAGAAATTTTCGTCTGATGGTTGCGCGGCATGTAGGTTTTTCCCTTGGCTCGGCCAACCGGTTTCTGTGATGATGACTCTTTTCCCTCTGCCGGCAGCAAGTGCCTGCCCATACATTTGCTGCATGTGGTTTAGCGCATAATCGATTGGGCAACTCTCCCAAAAGGGATAGCAGTTGGCGAGGATCAGGTCGCATTTTTCGGCCAAGACAGGGTGTACAGAAAATTCATAGTAGGCATCTACATAGCCAACGGGGATGTGGCCAGGCAGGGCGGCTTTGACTTCGTCTATATGGGCGAGAAGTTCCTCAAGGGGGAGGTCGTTGCGGTACAATACTTCATTTCCTACTGCTGCAATGTCCACCAAACCTTTTTGCCCAAGTTCGATTAAAGCGTCTATTTCGCGTTTGTTTTTTTCTCTGTCATCGCCAATCCAGGCACCCACTAAGGTTTTTATGCCCAGTTGTTTGGCTACCATGGGGACAAATTCGTTGCCTTCAATACACGAAAATGAACGCACCCACTTTATATAAGGTTGAATGATTTTCATCCTGCGCAACACTTGTGCTTCGGTGATGTCATCGCCGGGTTTTTGGCCATCTTCATACATGCTGAAACAAAGCCCATGCATGCCTTTTTGCAGAATTTGATGAAAAAGTTTTACCAATTCATTTTCAGATAGCGTTTTGGTAGCGTGATGCGGATCTAATGAAGCTAAAAAATTTTGATAGGCTTCAGTAACTTGAATTTCTTGTCTGAATGACATAATAAGCGTATTATAAATTAATCGAATTTAAACTTTTCTTTGCTGTCCCAAAGCCCCCATGAGGTGCCTGACCAGCCTTCGGCATGAATCTTCCACGATTCGTCAAAAGAAGAAAAGTAGAACAAATCCACTTGGGCATGGGCGGCCCAGACTTGGGCATCGCAATAATACTTCATGGTGTTTTCTTTGTTGGGTAGGGCTTCGCCAACGGCCGGGCCTTGGGTTGGCCAACCTGTCTCGGTAATCATCACTTTTTTGTTGGGTGAGGCTTCGAGGGTTTTTCTATACATTTCTTGCAGATAAAGTCCGGCGTGGTCTATGTGTGCGCCTTCCCAAAAAGGATAACAATTAATCATTAACACATCGCAAGCAGCAATGAGTTTGGGTCGGTTGATAAATTCATAGTACACATCTACACAACCTACCGGTATGCCGTTGGCACCTTCTTTTACTTGTTGGATATAGTCGATGATTTTTTCTTCGGTCAGTTCGCCTCTAAACAGCACTTCATTGCCCACTGCTGCCATATCTACGAGTCCGTCTGCCATGAGTTTTTTTAGACTTTGTATTTCGCGTTGGTTTTGTTGGGCATCTTTGCTAATCCATGCGCCCATGAGCACTTTGAAGCCCATGGCTTTGGCTATGGCGGGGATTTTATCGTGTTGGTTGGTGGATGAAAAAATTCGTATCCACTCAACGTGGGGTTGCAAAGCTTCTAAGCGTCTGCGGATTTGTGCTTCGGAGAGGTTATCACCCGGATTTTGACCTTCTAAATAAGGGCTAAAACATATTCCGTGCATGCCTTTTTTGAAGGTTTCTGTGAAATATGCATTGAGTTTACTGTCTTTAAGGCTTTCCCAATCTACGGGAGTATTGTAATAGTGGGGAAATTTTTGTACGAGTTCTAAGCGCGATGTTCCCTTCAGGTCTATGCCTTGCATAATATTGAAGGTGCTGTAGCCGGAAGGTTTAGGGTTTTTCCTCTTGGCCAATTCAGCTTGTATCTCGTGGGTTCTTTCTTCGGTCACGTCGTAATTTCTCATGATCCACATGGCAATCAGCGTACCCATAATTGGCACACCGGAGAAGAACAGCCGCAGTCCGGTCACGGCACCTTCGGGCTGTACTTCGGCATTGGGGTTTAGCCCCACGTAAGAAATAATCAAACCACTCAATCCGCCGGCAATGGCAAATCCGAATTTCACCATCCACCAGTAAATAGCCCCAAAAAGCCCTTCCCTTCTTTTACCCGTGTTGAGTTCGTCTAAGTCGCACACATCGGCGGTCATCGACATCATCAGGGTAAACAAGCTGCCTATCCCGAAGGAGAAAAAAGGCAGGGCAAAAATGAACATATACGGCTTGCCGGGTATAAACAGTAAATAGAGTAAAATATATCCTACAACGGAAATGCCTTGTGACCAAATAAAGGCGTTTTTCTTGCCCATTTTTTTCGACATTCTAGCCACCATAGGAATCACCAAAAAAGTGGTAATCAAAGCACCTAAACTACCAAAAAGGGTCGGCCAAATACCTGCTTCAGCGGCATTTCCGGCAAACAAATGGTAAACTACAATAAAAAAGGAGAAGGCTGCAACGGTATTGAAAGCGTTAAAAATAAGGAAGGTGGAAATGCAAAGTTTACGGAAGGGTTTGGACTGAAAGGCTTCTTTAAAACCTTTGAAAATTTCCGTTAGGCTGCTTCCAATGGTTTTGAAGGTAATCGGGGTTAAAGAAGTGTCGTCTTTGGTCGATTTGCTTTTGATAAAGATAGCGGGCACCATAGCCAGCAAGGCACAAGAAACGCCCAACCAAGTGGCGAGTGTACGGGTGGCTGTGTCGGCATTTGGAAACCAATCGGGGTCGTACATAATGACCCAAAACCAAGGCGCTATGACCCAAGCCCATTGACCTATCCACTGTGCTATGGCCATGATGTTGGTTCGCTCATGAAAATCGTCGCTCATTTCGTAGCCCATGGCCACATAGGGTACACTAAAAATGGTTAGCCCCAAATAAAATATAAAAGACCAAACCATGAAATAGGTAAAGTTATAGTCTAAACCACTCTCACGGTGCAATTGCCACATGGTCACAAAAGCAATGCCCATAACGATGGCACCTATAAAAACATATTGACGCCTGCGTCCCCAAACAGAGCGGGTATTGTCTGAGATAAACCCCATGATGGGGTCGGTGATGGAGTCAAATATCCGAGGAAAGAAATAAATGGCGCTCCACATCCAACCCGGAAAACCGAGATCTTGAACCAAAACAACCATGAATATACCCAGGGCAGCAGGAAACATTTGATTGGCCAACATGCCAAGCCCGAAAGCGATTTTTTGGCCTAGGGGTACTTTGTTATGTGCGATAGTTTGTGACATTTTCCGTTTTTGTTTATAAGGTTTAGGTTTTTTTAGAGAAAGTCTTTTTCGGGGTTAGTTCCCTCCGATAGACTTTATCTTCATGAAGTGGTTATAGTATAGAATTTGTTTTAATGTGAGCGTAAAATTTCATCTTTAACGGGAGGCAAAAGCACTTCCTGCAACAAGCTTTCCTCATCACCTTTGTATGTTTTGCTTATGGGCTTACCGGATCGGGACAATCCCGTAAAAACACCTTTATCTACCCATTCCCAGATACTGAATTTGGCTTGGCCTTCTACTGTAAAAAGACCAAAATGATTTTCCGACCCCTGCGGATTTTGTGCATCCTTCCAAGGCTCGTCGAAAGCTTCGAAGAAAAAGCAGGACACTTGGTTTTCGCGCGACCATTTTCTCATTTTTTGGTAATAAAGCGCTTGTTTGTATTCGTCAGTTGCTTTAGAACCTGAGTTTCCGTAAAGTTCATTGGAATAGGAAGCCCAACCTGTTTCACCTATATGAATGGGTTTTTCTACTCCCAACGATTTCATATAGTGCCTTACGCTGTCGAACTGCGACACGGCGTAGGCCAAAGACCTGTCCATGGCTTTGTGGATGATTTCGGTCTTGGACAAGCCGGTTTCATCGGGCAAAACACCCCAAAAAGCCGGGTTGTAATGGGTGTCGTGCATAGGATAGGTGTGAATTGAGAGGTAATCAACCGCTTTGATGAGTTTTTCTAAATCGGGCGTGTGGTATTCAGGACCACCTCCGCCCCAAGATGCAAAATTGTCGGAACTGGTAATCCACAAATCCTTAGCGAGCTTGCCCTCTTTTTTCAGGTTTTGCAGGTATTCCACCCATTTCAGTATCACATCGGCTTGCACATAGTAGGCTTCGGCCCATTTGACCATGGCTTCGTTGCCCACGGCTATAACTTTTACAATATCGGGATAGGTTTGAGCCAAGGCAACCGCTCTTTGTATTTCCGGTTCATTTCTTTCACTTTCTTGGTTGTGGTCAACCGTCAGACCCGTCCAAGCATTTTTACAGTCAATCCAGGCGCCCAACATTACATACATTTCAAAAGAAGCATCCTGAGTTTTAAGTTCACGAATCGCTTTAAGCACGTTGGAGGCATGGGGCAGGTGCACGTTGTAGGTTCGTAAAATCCTGATTCCCATAGCATGCAGTATCAATAAATCTTCTTTAAGTTCGGCAATCGTAGGCTGTTGGTCTCTGCTGGTTAGTCTGTAACCGCCATAAGAGATGGCCAAATAATCTGGGTTGCCCAAAATTTCGCGGGCGGTGAGCTGGGGTTCTTCTTTTTTTATCACTTTTGGGTCTTGGGTTTGATTTCTGCACGACAATAAAACTACTGACGCAAATAGAACGGTTATGTAGGTTAAATTTTTCATTTACTTGAGAATAGTAGGTTTAATAAAAACCTTGATGGATATTACTTCGGCAGTACGTCCGAATACAGCTCGACTCAGTTCGGGGGTGAGCGACTGACCGGGCAAACAGACCATACCCGACGAGGTATGCACCTCCAATTTGTTTTCTTCGGCCATACAATAGATTACAGGTACTTGGCAGAAGGTAAAGCAGATAGAGGGATGGTTAATGGGTATTTCCTTGGTTTCGCCCTGAACATCAACGAACCGGAAGGTTTTTAAATTTTCTGAAAACTCGTCTTTGCGCAGCAAATAGGGTTTAAAATGGAGAACGCCATTTTCCAAAACTACGCCCAGTTCCCCAAAACGGCTCAGAATATCTTCTTTTACTTGGCCGGTCATGCCGGGTTGTTGTGCGCCCTTGCCAAGGGGTGTATGCGAATAAGGATCGGTTGGAAAAGCACCGTATAGTTCAGGCGATTTGTGTACACCTATCCCTTCGTTTATTTCATAATAGTGTTCCAGTAGTCTGCCAAGTATAGTGGGGTCGGCGTTTTCTAGTGCCGCTTTTTGGCAACATTCCTGTACTGCCAACAACAACTTCGAAACCATATGCCAATAGATTGACCCCAAGCCTTCATAACCGTAAAAAGTTCCGGATCGGCCGGTGAAGGCTTTGTGGTTAAAAACCGATTCGTAAAGGTCGAGCACCTTGTTTGTTTCCGACTTAGCCAAGGGTGCGTAAACTGTATCTTCGAGGGCTACTAAAGCAGTTTTTAAAGCTTTAGCGTTCCTGAATTCAGGATGAAAATGATACTGCCCGTATGCGTCTTTTCGAATGATGCCCTTGTGTTCGTCTTGCACCAATCGGGTGAGCAGTACGGATGATTTTACCGCGTTTTCGGCTAAGGTATTGCGGTCTAAAAATCCTTTCAGGTTTTTATTGGGATAGAGGATATAACTGTATTGATCTTCCCTGAATAAAGCACTGTTTTTTAAACTATCAAGTACCTCCAGGGCTTCGTTCGAACTGAGAAAATGGGCACTGAGTACCGCCACTTGGCCTTCGAGCATTTCGTCTAAATACGAAATAGCTACGCCTTGATCAGCGTTTACAGTCATTAAATTGTAGGCATGGTACATGCCGTCGGGTCGTTTGTTTGCCCTTATGGAATGTTCAGTGTAGCTTATGGCCAAGTCTACAAATGACTTTAGGGATTTGACAGAAATCTCAGTTTTTTTACCCGAAAATTTATGGGTATAAATTTGTTCTCTGAACCCACTGGCTGAAGACCCTAAGGCCTCCAAGGCAGCCCTCCTTTTTTCCGGTGAAAAACGCCCGCTTAAGCCGTCTTGATGGGTTTCTAAAGCCTGAAGTATGCCCTCGAATTGACGGTGCATTTCGTCAGACACCGGATAGGTTTCATTTTCGTTGAGTTGTGAAAAAATACGCTCAAAAAAACTTAAAAATCTTCGGATGTAATAGAGCGTTACCATTGATACACCGTTACCCACCAAGGCGTTGTTGGCATCGTTCCATTCGGGTCTTTGGGTGTTCATCCAAATACCGCCTTCGGGTATGAAATTGGAGAATTTGGCCAAGGTAACCGCAAGGATTTTTTCCAGAAAGTTTACATGGATGATTTGCCCCTCTTTGTTAGTGAGCAAAGTACCATCAGCTCCTAAAGTCTCGCGATTTTCTCGTATTTTTTTATCTTCTTCCCTGTCGAAGATAATAGTGTCTTTGGGGTCTGAAAGTATTTCCTCAAAGGTTTTTATTTTATAAGGCACATGAGCGTAAACAAAGGCATCTACGGCGAATAATGTTGGTAGTTTTTTGGGGCTTAAATGGTCTAAGTGTTCTAACAATTTAAGCAGGTAGATAATTTGGTGATCGCCCCAATAACCGATATAAGACCAGGGGTCATCGGGTTCTATTATTTCCCAATCAAAACCGTCTTTGGTCACCCTGTAGGGATTGTATCCATCAAAAGTTGAAGCATTCAGGAACTTGCTGATCATGCTTTCAACAAAATCGGGATATGAATACGCCAAGCTTTCCCAGTTTTGGAAAATGTCTCGCCAATTGCCTTCGTAGTCTAAAATTTTTGAACCGTCTTCAGCCTTAGTATTGATGGAAAACCGGTTCCACGGCCTACTAGGATCTCCGTGACGTCGGCTGAATTTGAGCGGCAGATATTCCAATGACAATCTGCTAAAATCTTTATCTTTAAGTTCAAGCTCAAGTGCCCTAAGCTGATCTAGAGAGAAAACCACGCCCAGTTGCGCTATGGATTTGGCATAACGCCGGTAGATGTTTTTGTTGGCATTTTGTAAATACGTTTCAAAATCTTTTTGTTCAACGCTGTAATTATTATCAAATATGCCACCACGCATGATGTTGTACATACAGTTTGAATAATGCCTGATGTCTCTCAGTTTATCAGCTGAACACTGAACACCATCGGCGGCGGCGATTAGTTTCAACAGTTGATCTGTGCCCTTGGCAATGTCTTTTTCTAAGTTTGCAGACAGTTCTTTGTGGTTTGTGATTTTGTGGATGAGTGCCGTGACGTCCGTTTGATCATAGTTGACGTCGGCAATTATTTTCCAAGACACTGTTTCATCGGGTTGAAGTGAACGTGCCTGATGTACCAAATAAGCGCCTTTTTCAGCTTTGATATCCGTTTCCTGTACTAGGGTTTGGCCTTTTCTGAAATTTTCGAGCTGCAGAGAAGAGAGGAGATATAATGGATTTTTTACACCCAAAGACCAGCATACATTAGCCGTCAAAGCTTCGCTAGGTTCGGCCTTATCTAAAGGCACCGCACTGAGCGCATACATACCAAGTCCCGATTTTAGATGCAGTTCGCTGCGTTTGTATGCATCTACCAAATTGCTGCTTTGGGTTTGCAAATCGCTAACCACGCCTGCGGGGAGAATGTTTTGCAGTCCGTCTATACATTCCAGTTCTATTTTCGATTCGGAAATATTGGTCAAGCTAACTGATTTTATAAAGCCGAAAGTGTCGCACGAACTCCACCCATAGCGAAAACGGAGGCCGAGGCTGTGGTTGATTTCTTCGAAAACAATTTTATTTCCGTAAATATTTTTATAAAGATTTCGAGTCAGCTTATAATGGTCAGCAAACCTTACCGAATAAGGCTCCCAAAACACGATTTCTGTATTTTGTTTTGTTTTAATAATCGTCTTGCTTCCTGTAATTTCTACACTTTCGGTAATTTTATCATCTGTAGTGTACGGAAACAAAGCGTAATTGGCATTTTTCCTGCCGGCTGTTAAACCGCCATTGCTGGAGATAAACATCCAGTGGTTGTATGCGCTTGCTATGTTCATAAAAAAAGGGCGCATCAAATCTGCTTCAGATATTTTCAGGAATTCCTCTCCGTCTATTTTATTTAGAGCTATTTTATTATTACTTGTCGACATTTTAGGTTTTTATGGTTTTTATGCTGCTGTGCATATGGTTATTGTTTTTTTTTAAGAATATCGGTTAAAATCAGTCGTAAACTCTTACATAATCTACCTCTAGGGTTTGGGGAAAAGGGGTTTCTGTATTGGGGCTTCCTACAAAATGACCTCCAACAGCAAGATTTATCAACATAAAGAATGGCTTGTCAAAAACCCAATTGCCCGGCAAATCGGCAGGGGTAATTTTGTGGTAAATTTGACCGTCTATGTAAAAATGAATATAATCTGCTCTCCAATCTACTGCAAACACATGAAAATCTTCATCAAATCCGCCTTGTTGGGTTTCAAAACTTTTTGAAACGCCTTTGTTTCCGGAATACCCCGGTCCGTGCAAAGTGCTGAGTACAATGTTGGGGTTTTGACCTCTGTATTCCATTATATCGATTTCTCCGGTCTTTGGCCAACCTATTTGATCAATATCAGAACCTAGCATCCAAAACGCCGGCCACATGCCTTGTCCTTTGGGCAATTTCATCCGCGCCTCAAACCAACCGAATTTTTTTTCAAATTTTCCTTTGGTTTTTATCCGTGCAGAGGTAAAATAAGCGCCTTCAAAAACCTCTTTTGTCGCTGTAATGATGAGCCGACCATCGGCTACTTTTACGTTTGCAGGCCTGTTGGTGTAATATTGCAATTCGGCGTTTCCCCAGCCGTTATTTCCCCTTCCTAAGTCGAAGACCCATCGGGTTGTGTCTATTTGAATGCCTTCAAACTCGTCTTGCCAGAACGGTTTTTTTGAAGCGGATGGAGCGTGACCACTATGGTCTGTGGTTTCTAATGGTTTATTGCCGAAACGCTGTTGGTCCTGCTCGTTTGCTAAATTGACAAATGTGTAGACAGACAATCCTTCAAAAAAATTGACAAGATCTTTCTGAGTGATTGTATCTGAATACGGGTTGATTTGGTGTATTTCTTTTAGCGCATAATAGGCCGCACGCGGATAAAGATCGTACAGACCATTCTCATCCTTAGGGCCTTTGGCACAAATCCCAAACCATTCTTCATTCATGTTATTGCGCCCTTTTTCAAAATCAAAAGCGTAACCTCCGTTGGCCCATGAGGCGTTAGTATCGTGCGTGTCTAGTCCGTAGGTTTGGCCGTATTTCCACCAGCCGTCACTAAACTGAAAAGTAAAGCCACCCAAGGTGTTTTCTGCTTTGCCCATGCCTGCCGCGTTGAGATAGATTTCTTTCCAGTTTTCAATTAAGTATTCGGCTTGTGCCAACTGGTTTTCTTCATGCTTCACGGCATCAAAAGCATCGGAGCCAAATTCTGTGAACAGGATGGGTTTGCCATATATTTTTTGGACTCTTTCAAAGGCGTCACCAAAAGAAAGACCTCGGTACATATTGGTTCCGAATATATCTACATCCGGACAGGTTTCGGCTATAATTTCTAAAAATAAAAGATCGCCATTGCAAATAGCCACAGGTACCGATGTGTCTATAGCTTTGATGATTTTAGCAGCATCGTTCATCAATTTGTACATGGGTCTGGCTCTTTTTTCCCCCACTTCTTTTAAACGGGCATCTTCAGTAGGAAAATCTTCGGTTTCTGCGCCTTGCCAAAACAGGCCATAGTTGTTTTCATTGCCTATCAGATACATGAGAAGCCCCGGGGTGTTTTTGTAGTAGCGAACCATATCTTCCACTTCCTTGAGCAACAGGTCTTGTGTAGCTATTTCGTCATAATGTGTTTCGGCTTTCCAAACGCCGTTAAGCGTGAGACCATATCTGCCAAAAGAATGATTTACCATGGTATAAATACCATAATTTTCAAATATGTAGCGAATCCATTTTGGAGGAATTCCTGTATAAATTCGAACGGCATTGACTCCAATTTCTCTGAGCTTTCCCATTTCATTTTCCAGGGCGGTTTTAATCATTTCCTCTGGCTGATCCCAAAAGTTGTACTCGTAGTTGGTGCCTCTGGGATAGTAGTCCCAATTCATCCCGTTGATGATAAAGTCTTTCCCGTCCACTTGAAGCTTAAAACCATCCTCGTTTACCAAGGCAACACTTTGGGCATAAACCAAACCATTCAAGCAGGTGAAAAAAGCAAAGAGATATAAAAGGTATTTGTTCATGTGCGTTAAACTGATGTTTTTTTAATGATTTTAGTGCGGTCGGACTGGACTATTCTTCATAAAAAAATACTGATTCTAAATTGTTTACGGAATTTCCTCCTACAAAAACTTTAAATTCGCCTGACTCAACTTTCCAATTTCCTTCGTTGTCAAAGAATCCTATGCTTTCTTCATTTAGGATGAATGTCACCTTACGGGTTTCGCCCGGTTGGAGATCTATTTGTTCGAAACCTTTTAACTCTTTGACCGGTCTGGACACGGAAGCATACAAATCGTGCAAATAGAGCTGAACGGTCTCTTTGCCGAGCAAGTAACCTGTGTTGGTCACTTCTACGCTAACTTCGATAGATCCGTCTTTACTGAAACCGTTTTTACTTAGTTGCAGGTTTTTGTATTCAAACGACGTGTAGCTAAGGCCATAACCAAATGGAAACAAGGGTGAATTTGTTGCATCGATATAGTGCGACCAAAATATTTGTTTGTTATCCGGCAAAACGGGTCGGCCGGTATTTTTATGATTGTAGTATATAGGAATCTGACCCACATTTCGGGGAAAAGTCATGGTGAGTTTGCCACTGGGGTTGTAATCCCCGTATAAGACTTGTGCGATGGCATTGCCACTTTGGGTGCCCAATTGCCAAGCTTCTACAATAGCCGGGATTTTTTCTGCGGCCCATTCTATGGCGAGAGGCCTGCCGTTCATCAGTACCAAAACGATATTTGGGTTTATCTTATAAATTTCTTCCAAAAATTCTTGCTGTAAACCGGGTAAGCCAATTTCTGTTCGACTTCTTGCTTCGCCACTTTGAAATGCATGCTCACCCAATACAATAATGACAACTTCGGCTTGCTTGGCGATGTTTTTTGCCGCTTCAAAACCGCTGCGGTCTGTGGTGTTTATTTGAACTTCCTGAAGAAACGAGGGCGAGCCATCTGTAAGTCTGACACCTTGTTCGAAAAGTAAATCATTGTCGGGATATTTTTCTAAACCTTCTTGTACAGACACGGCAGAATTGGGTGCTGCCAAGGCACGCCAGCTGCCCAACGGGCTGTCTTTATCGGCAGCCAATTGTCCCAAAAGGGCAATTTTTAAACCTTTTTTATTGAGTGGCAAGAGCTGTTTTTCGTTTTTCAACAAAACGATCGACTTCTTGGCCATGTCTAAAACTGCTTCGTGAAAGGCGGGTTTGCCTATTACTTCTTTTTCTCTGAGTTCATCGCAATAAAGGTAGGGATTGTCAAACAAGCCCAGTTCGTATTTTAAGGTCAAAATTCTCTTCACGGCGTCGTCAATTAGCGCTTCATCCACCTTGCCTTCTTTAACTAAAGTGGCTAGGTGTTCTACGTATAAGCTCGATTCCATGTCCATATCCGAGCCTGCCTTTACGGCCAGTTCGGCAGCTTGTTCGCCGTCTTTCGCATATCCGTGAGGAATCATTTCTTTGATGGAGCCCCAGTCGGAAACAACTAATCCGTTAAAATTCCACTTTCCTTTCAAAATATCTCTTTGCAGAAAAGTATTACCGGTTGCGGGTACGCCATTGAGTACGTTAAAAGCATTCATAAAGGTTTTTACCCCGGCGTCTGTAGCAGCTTTAAATGGCGGAAAAACTTGGTTGTAGAGTGTAGAAGTACCTACATCTACTGTATTGTAATCTCTACCGGCTTCTGCAAAACCGTAGCCTGCAAAGTGCTTCGCAGTAGCGGCGATGGTATGTGGTGCTTTCAAATCGGTTCCCTGAAAGCCCGCTACACGTGCTTTGGCAATCAAACTTCCCAAATAGGGATCTTCTCCTGCGCCTTCCATAACACGACCCCAACGGGCATCGCGAGAAATATCGACCATAGGGGCAAATGTCCAATTAATTCCGGCGGCGGCGGCTTCGGCGGCAGCCACCTCAGCCGATTTTTTTATGGCTTCCAAATCCCAACTGGCTGATTCCGCCAAGGGAATGGGAGCCATGGTTTTATAGCCGTGAATCACGTCATAACCGATGATGAGCGGTATGCCCAAGCGCGTTTCTTCTACGGCTATTTTTTGAAGTGCTTTTACGTTTTCAACGCCCGTAACATTGAGCATAGAACCGATAAGTCCTTTGCGAAGTTGTTCGTATCTAATGGCGGCACTTCCTTCTTCGGGAGCCGGCCCGGTTACTTCCCAAAAGCCGGAATACTGATTCATCTGTCCAACTTTTTCTTCCAAAGTCATGATAGAAAGCAGGGAATCTACTTGCTTGGCATAAGGACTTTGGTTAGAACCGGAGGAAGCACTGTTGTTTTGACAAGAATGTAAAATGTTCATCAGGACAATAATTAAAATTAAGCTTAAACTTTTCATGATATTAAATTTTGAATAAAGTTATGATGAACCGTCAAAAAAGGTTTGTCAATTAATAAACCGATTTTATCAAAAAAAGGCCGGCCAGAGCCGACCTTTTCGAAAAAATGAGAAATGAAGAAAAATTTATTGAAAAACACGAATATAATCTATCTCATAGGTAGATTGTGTGAAAGCGCCATCGATGGCACCACCAAAATTACCTCCCATAGCAACATTTAGCAGCATAAAAAAGTCTTTGTTAAATGGTACAGTCAGGTTATTTGGGAAGGTGTGATAATTCACATCATCGACAAAAAATTTGATTTCATTAGGAGTCCATTCCACTTCATAAATATGAAACGAGTCTGAAACACCGGGAACAATTGTGGAATTGCTGACGCCATTTCCTCCGGAATTACCCGGAAAATGTAGAGTACTAAAAATAGTATTTTGTTGGTTGCCAACATGCTCCATGATGTCTATTTCTCCTGCACCCGGCCAAGGATTGGTGTCTATGTCTGCACCCAACATCCAAAACGCAGGCCATGTACCGCCACCGCTAGGTAATTTGGCTCTCATTTCTACACGGCCGTACATAAATTCGACCTTGTCTTTTGTTTTGATTCTGGCAGAAGTAAATTGTTTGCCATCGAGGTTTTCTCTAATTGCGGTAATTTTCAACATGCCGTTTTCAACTACAATATTTTCGGGTCTGTCTGTATAGGTCTGCTGTTCGTTGTTCCCCCAACCGCAGTTTTGAGGACAACCATCTCCCAAATCAAAAGACCAATTGCTAGGGTTTACCCCGCCGTCCACATCAAATTCGTCTGCCCAAATAAGGGTATCAAAATTGGAAGCGGGTGGTTCTGTGCTACCTCCACCTTCGGGAACGAAGGTGAAGTACCAAGCCAATTGTCCGCCACCAAATTCGCTACGTACATTTTGAACACCTCTAACACTTAATTTGTTTTCGGTCAATTCTAATATTTTGAATTCTGTGATACCGGCATCATAGGAAAGCACGCTGTTGTCTATGATAAGCGAGCGGTCGGAAGTTGCCTCATCGGTAATGATAGAGAAAACTGTTTCTGTACGGATGAAACCGTCTATATTTCTACATTCGTCAACAAATTGTTGTACGGGTGCATCGGGGAAAAATTTGGTAACTTCTGTCCAGTTCATAAAAGTTTCGCCTTGTGTTTCAATCTTGTAAGTAAGATTTTGGTTGGCATCAAAACTGAATTCCAAAACATCGTCATACAAGCAAGGGTTGAGCGCATTGGGCGTAGCCGAGAAAAAGCCCGGAAAATCTGTATTGACATCTCCAACGCCAAAGTGTCCGGCCACGGTTTGGTCCCAAACCCATCTTTTGCTGCCGTCTCCGGCCAGTTGTTGGAGCACCACCGGATCGATGGTTACCTTCACATCGAGTTCGACCTCTACCACTCCGGATGTAGATGCACCTCCCGTACCGAAAGCAAGTACTACAATTTGTGCCGTAAATTGACCTGCACGCGTAAACCTAAAAGTAGCTTCTTCTCCTGGTAAAACCAGGACTGGCGTACTTTGTTGTGTGAAGATTACTTGAAAACTGGTTGCGTCATTTGCGGTTGGACGCACCGTGACCAAACCGGACTGGTCCGGAGCTACAATGGCTTCAATTTGAAGGTTTGTCGGTGTTTTGACAGCACCAAAACTTCCTTCGTCGTCTGGTGCGCAATTCTGCAGCAAAACGAACGCGAAAATCACGGACAGTAAAATTTTTATTTTTTTCATTTTTGACATTTTTTAAAATTATGGAGTCATTAAAAGATTATTTTTTGGCCTTTTACTGACCACTAAACCTGATGTTGTCTATATAAATTACATTATCGGAAGTTCTTCCGTTCAAATTAAAGTCGGGGAATATAATAATTTGATCTATCACCCCTGTGATGCCTTTGCCAATAAGGCTGGAAACATCAAAGGTGATTTCTTCCCATTCGTTTATTTTGGTGTTGGCTACTTTAATTTCGGGTTGGGCTTCGCCGTTGTTTTCGGCAAATTTGAGGCCGATGTCGCTGATGACTGATTTCCAAACCATGATTCTGACAATTTTATTGGTCTGATCGAAGGTAAAGGAACCTATATCCGACCCGTGTTGCGATTCAAAACCCATCCAAGGCATACCAGCCTGCAAAGCCGTTGCTTTCAAAACTGTTCCGGAAGTATTGATGCCTGATGGATTCGGATTGGCTACAATTTCAACCGGTGGGTTGCTACCATTTTCAAAAACGGTCCAAGTCCAGTCTGCTCCAAATCCGCCTGTTTCAAAATTAATCGGATTTAAAGGTGGTGTTCCAGTTCCTCCTCCACCTCCGGTGCCACCACCGCCTCCGGTTGTACCACCTGGGGTTGTAGATACGCTGATGTCGTCAAAATGATAGACACTTCCATCGCCGTTTGTTCCAAAATCAAAGAAAATGACAAATCTGACGTAATTGCCTGCCGGTGCAGCACTGAAATTGAAGGAAATTTCTTCCCAAGCGTTGGCAGTGGTATTGGTTACGTCCACTTCGTGCGTCACACTGGCATCTTGGTTCTCAATTTTTGCCTTGATGGTGATGCCACTTTTGGGGCTCAGCACCTTCACTTTGATATAAGGCCTAGTAGCCACATCTATAACTTTGTTTTCGATAAAAGAACCTGCCCATATTTCTGCCCCTTGCGCTTTGACGAGCTCTGCAACCAAACTACTGGTATTGATACCCGATGGGTTGGGATTGTTCACAACGGCTGAGGTGGGTATGTTTCCAAAAGAAGTGAACACTGGCGCCACGCCTTGAAAGTCTTCAATTAAACTTGGTGCGCTGCCTGTTCCACCACCTGTTCCACCACCTCCGGTGCCTCCACCAGATTGTGGGTTAAAAGTGATGTTGTCTATATAGATTACGTTATCGGAAGTTCTGCTGAAATTAAAGTCGGGGAATATAATAATTTGATCTATCACTCCTGTGATACCTTTGCCTATAAGGCTGGAAACATCAAAGGTGATTTCTTCCCATTCGTTTATTTTGGTGTTGGCTACTAAGATTTCGGGTTGCGCCTCTCCACTGGCTTCCGCAAATTTGAGACCTATGTCGCTGATGACCGATTTCCAAACCATGATCTTGACTATAGAATTGGATTGGTCGAATGTAAACGAACCCAAATCTGTTCCGTGTTGCGATTCAAAGCCCATCCAAGGCATACCTGCCTGCAAGGCCGTTGCTTTCAAAACTGTTCCTGAAGTATTGATGCCTGATGGATCCGGATTGGCTACAATTTCAACCGGTGGGTTGTTACCATTTTCGAAAACGGTCCAAGTCCAATTGGCTCCAAATCCATTTTGTTCAAAATCAATAGGATTGAAAGGAGCTGTGCCTGTGCCGCCTCCCGTATTGCCACCGCCCTGTCCGGGTGTGGTGAGTCTGATATCATCAAAGAAGAAGGAGTCACCTGTTCCTGCATTTCCAAAGTCGGGGAATAAAATAACCCTGTCATAAGGAATTGCTGTACTGAAAGCAGAGGCTGAGGTAAGGTCAAAAGTGAGCTCCTCCCAAGCATTGCCAACAGTAGTAGATGCCTGAATCTCAACAAAAACAGTTGGATTTCCGTTGTTATCCAGAGGTGATCCGGAATCTTCTATTTTAAACAAGATAGGCGTACCGGCTCTGGGCGACCACACTTTTACACTGGCTGTAGTGCCAGCCGAAAAATCTATGGCACCACTCAAGTTGAGACTGGCACCTGCCCATACTTGCGCACCGGCAGCTTTATTGATTTCCAATACTCTGCTGCTGGTATTGATACCGGATGCTGCAGGATTGTTGATAATGGAAGCCGGGATGGGGCCAAAATCGGCTGCGCCAAATCCTATCCATTCAAAAGTGGTCTGCGTGTCTTCAAAGCTCAAAGGCAGCATGATGTTGCCTCCACCGCCGCCTTGGCCGGGAGTGATCATGCGTACATCGTCGAAAAAGAAAGCATCGCCGGTTCCGGCATTTCCAAAGTCGGGGAATAAAATAACCCTGTCATAAGTAATTGCCGTGCTGAAAGAAGTGACTGAGGTAAGATCAAAAGTGAGTTCTTCCCATGCATTAGCCACTGAAGTTGACGCTTGTACTTCAACAAAAACCGTTGGATTCCCATTGTTGTCTAAAGGTGATCCTGAATCTTCTATCTTAAACAATACAGGTGTGCCGGCTCTGGGCGACCAGACTTTTACACTGGCTGTTGTACCAGCCGAAAAATCTATAGCTCCGCTCAAATTGAGACTGGCACCGGCCCATACTTGTGCACCGGCGGCTTTGGTGATTTGTAAGACGCGTTCGCTGGTATTGATACCGGATTTGTCGGGGTTGTTGATGACTGCTGCCGGAATGGGACCGAAGTCAACCGCACCAAAACCAATCCATTCGAAAGTGGTTTGTGTATCTTCAAATGTAAGCGGTAAATTGATAGGCGCGCCTGGGCCTCCATCGCCCGCTGTGATGTCGTCAAAGAAATAGGTGCCGGGTTTTGTATCCGGACCGTCAACAAACAAGGTGATGGTATTGAAGGATCCTGAAGCATTTATAGGGCCGCTCAACGGAAAGCTCAGTTGCGCTTGAGAGAAGTCAAAAGTAACTGTATTCCAGCCGGCTGTTGTAACATTTTCAATAACCTCTACTGCATCAGCTGTACCATTTTCAAATTTTAATAAAATGGCATTGTTGGGTGTAGAAGTGAAGAAGCGAAGCGTAATCAGTTTTTCAGATGAAAAATCAACAGCTTCATCCAAATTCAAGGAAATCCCTTCGAATTGTGCGCCGGAATTGATCACTTGACCCGCTTGGTTATTTGGATCTTCCGGATCTACAGCAAGATTAAAGGTGGCTCCGTTAAACGTAGTAAACACTTGGTTTGAGGTTTCAAAATCTAGTGGTAAAGCTACAGGTAACACACTGTCGTTGGTTTGTTCTATTTCATCAAAGAAATAGGAAGCACCATCGCCCGGGTTTTCAAAATCAAAGAAGAAAATAAGTTTAGAAAGTTCTTTTCCATCTACCAAACCGCTAAAGTCAAAAATCAGTTCTTCCCATTGGTTTGCTAGAGTGTTTACCACATCTACCTCGGCTGAAATGTTGGGATCTGTTGCGTTTTCGAGCTTGAGTTTGACAATGATACCGCTTTTTGGCGACCAAACTTTCATTTTAATTTTTCTCAAGGTAGAAAAATCTATAGTTTCGTCGAGTTCCAAAATACTACCGGCAAAAAACTGTGCACCATCGCCTTTTACAAACTGCGCCACTTTGGCAGTTGTGTTCATGCCTGTAGCATCGGGATTGTCTATGACTGTGCTGGTGGCACCTTCAAAGTTGATAAATGTAAAATCAAGCGTTTCCGATTCAAAATTGACAGGAAGTCGCAAAGGATTGGTAATGGTTACAGTTTGTGTGAATTCCGCTGTGGCTTCTCCGCCACTCAGGGCTATTACTCTTACTACGTAGTCACCAATCGCCGGATACGTATGTGAAACCACATCGCCTTCGTTAAAGGCAGTGGGTTCTTCATTTTCAACATCGCCGAAGAAGACTTGGAAAAAAGTTTCAAAATCTGCTGTGGCAGAGACGTTGATAGAGAAATTATCTATAGGGTCTTGTTCTATGGTCACCTCCAAGTTTTCAGGTGCTTTGAAAGAAACTGTGAGTTCTTTTTGGCCTTCTGCCACCACGCCGGCAAGGTTTTTTGCCAAAACGCGCACGGTGAAAACGCCTTCGGGGTAGATATGTTGTAGCTGTTTACCCGGAAGTGTCACTTCGAAAGGGCTTCCATCTCCAAAATCGACTTCAAACGAATTGGCTCCTTCGGCCGTTGGGGTGATGGTCACCGTTCCTGTGTTGTCTTGCGTAATTTGAAATACGGCATTGATGTTTTGGGGTGCATTGATGTCTTTTACGAATTCGACACTGCCATTGTCGTCATCCGAACAAGCGGAGACGCCCAAAAACAAAATGGCTAGGATGATAAATTTTATTTTTTTCATTTTGATAAGTTTAAATGTTAGTAGCCCGGATTTTGTGGCCAGCGGTTTCCTGCCAGTTCAATTTCGATAGAAGGAATTGGGAAAACTTCGTGTTTTCCGGGTACAAAGCCCTGAATTTTGGATGCGGCTTGTCCGGTTCTGACTAAATCAAAGAAACGGAAGCCTTCGCCCATAAGTTCCAAACGTCTTTCGTCCCAAATGGCCGATATTAAATTTTGGCCGGTTGCAGTGACATCGTCTAATCCGGCACGGGTTCTGACCCTGTTTAAGTATTGTCTGGCCCTGTCCTCACTTCCGCCCGAGCGGGCAAGGGACTCCGCAGCCATCAATAAAACATCTGCAAAGCGTATGGCTCGGTAGTTATTGGGGTTGGTCAGGTTGGCGTCTCCGGTATTGAGATCGCCTTGTCTGGCTATATATTTTCTGTTGTAAAAACCTGTGTGTTCAAAGCCTTCTACAAAAGTTGCACCTGTTAAATCAGCCCAGGCATCAATGTCTAAGATGGCGACGTCACGGCGAATATCTGCCGGGTCGTAAGCATCAAAAGCTTCTTGGGTGGGTACGTTGAAACTAAAACCGGAATCGAAAAGAGGTCCGGCATAATTTCTGATGCCGTTAAAGCCTACAGCAACATTTCCTTCACTACACTGAAAGCAACCAAATCCGGCACCTTCTAAGTCTGAATATTGAATTTCAAAAACCGACTCTATGTTGTTCTCGCCTTCAAATTCGAAAATGCTGTTGTAATCTGTCACCAAGTCATAAGGACCGTTATTGATTAGTGCTTCTAATACTTGAGCGGCTTCTCCAAATTTGTCTTGATACAGCAAAGCTCTACCCAACAAACCTTGCGCAGCGCCTTTGGTAATACGTCCTTTTTGGGCTTGTACGTAAGGTAAATTATCTGCTGCAAAACGCAAATCTGATTCGATAACGGCATAAATTTCGGCTTTGGGCGTACGGTCTAGAGAAGTTTCTTCACCCAATTGGAATCTGCGGTCCGACACGTAAGGTATGTCGCCAAAAAACTTGACCAATTCAAAAAGATAGTATGCTCTTAAAAAACGGTTTTGTGCCAATATTTCGTTTTTGCCTTCAAAATCTACTTTGTCTTGAAATTCAATCATAAAATTGGTGCGATTGAGACCTGCGTACATCCAAGTCCAGATGTCTCTGAGGTTTTGGTTGACGGGTGTGTGAATCATGTCGTCAATTTCTTGGAAGCTTGGTACATCTGTTGCGCTTTCACCACCTGCAAGGGTGTTATCTGAAGCCATATCGCCAATCATTACGTTCCAATGGGTAGCTTGAAGCAAGTCGTAAGAACCTATTAAGGCATCTTCAAAATCATCCTTAGAGTTGAAGAAACTCTCAGAATCGATAACAAAATCAGGGTCTTCCTGTACAAAATCATCCGAACAGGCCAAGAGTAGGCCGAACGTCATCATCGTAAGTGTATATTTTAAAATGGATATTGTTTTCATCGTAAAAAGCATTAAAAGTTTAGGTTAACTCCAAAGAGATAGGTTCTGGGTGTCGGGAAAAAGCCGGGATCAATTCCGCCGCCAACGGGTGCGCCGCTGGAAATGGAGGGGTCAAATCCGGAGTAATTTGTAAAGGTGTACAAATTGTTGACTTGTGCGTACAACCTCAGTTTGGAAATCCAAGCCTTTTTGGTAATTGACTGTGGCAAGGTGTAACCGAGTTGGAGCGATTGTATTCTTAAAAAATCGCCTTCTTCTACAAAGAAATCGGAAAACAGGGTGGTGGTTGTGGCACCGGTGGTTACCAAGGGTCTGTTGTTGCTGGTGCCCGGTCCGGTCCATCGGTTAAGGAAATCACGGGTTTTGTTTGTGAGTTCTTGGTTTCTCTCAAAATTTCTGACAATTTCGTTACCGGCTTGTCCGAAAGCGGAGATATTAAAATCGAAGTTTTTATATTCGGCTGTGAAGTTGAAGTTGAAGGTGACATCCGGAATAGGGCTACCGATATCTATACGGTCGTTGTTGTCAATAACACCGTCGTTGTTGGTGTCAACAAACCTGAGTTCACCCGGTCTGGCGTTGGCTTGTGTGGCGTGTGCATCTACCTCTTGCTGTGTTTGAAAAACGCCATCTGTTTTCAGGCCAAAGAAGAAGCCCATGGGTTTGCCGGCTTGAAATCTGGAAGGTGGATCTTGACCTACACCAAAACTACCTCCGGTAACAAAGCCCACGTCGTTGTTAACACTTAACACTTCGTTTTCCAATGCTGTAAAATTACCGCCTATGGTGATGTTGAGTCCTTTGATAATTTCCTCTTTGAAGGTAATCCCTAGCTCAACACCTCTGTTTCGCACGGCACCTGCATTGATGAATGGCGGCGCGCTGCCGGGTGCAGAAGCACCTATGATTCCGGAGACGGGAGCCTCGAGAAGCAAATCGCGTGTGGTTTTTCTAAATACATCGGCTGTTACATCTACTTTGTTGTTAAACATGGTCATGTCGAAACCAATGTTTAATTGTTCTTGTTCTTCCCAACGGATGTTCGGGTTTGGAATTCTGCCTATAGCCCTACCGTTGATGAGTTGGTCGTCGAAAACGGCTGTGGCTTCACCGGTTAAGAGTGATCGGAAGGTGTTGGCTACAATTCTGTCGTTACCCAAAACGCCGAAACTGGCTCTTAGTTTGAGGAAGTTGATGGCCGTAAATTGTTTGAAGAAAGATTCTTCTGTTACAATCCAACCAAGGGTTCCGGAAGGGAAATAAGCTACGCTTTCGTTAGGTCCGAAATTGCTTGAGGCATCGCGGCGCAATGCAAATGAGAACAAGTATTTGGTTTGAAAGTTGTATTGGAATCGACCGAAATAGGAAACCAATCGCTCTTCAAATTGGCCATTTCCGAATCTTTCGTCGGCGAGGTCGTTATTGGTCAGCGACAAGTCTGCAAAAGCATAGTCGTTGTTGGGGACGTCAAAACCGGTTGCGTTGAAAAAATCGCCTTGGTTTTTAAAAACCGTCGTACCGGCTGTTACTTCTACGTTATGGTCTTCGAAGAAAGTGTTTTTGTAAGTGACAAAGGCATCCCATGTAAAATCATTAAAATCGTCTTTCACTTCTGTGACACTGCTTCTTTGGTTGTTAAACACTTTTCCTGATCCAAAAAAGGCGATGGGTGAAAATGATTTAAACTTGGCTTCTGAGTAATTGAAGCCCAGACGGGTTTCGGCACTCCAGTTATCGTTGAGTTTAAACTTCAATCCTACCGTACCGTTAATTTTGTTGGTATTGCTTTGGTTAAAAGTATTTGCCAATTGGGCTAAAGGGTTGATTACTTCATTTCCCAAACCTTCAGCTAAGGTAAAATCGCCGTTCTCGTCACGAACCGGCAGAAGGGGTGTCATGTTGACTGCGTTGAATAGCACAGAGCCCAATCCGCTTTCGTTGATGGTTTTTCTCTTGGTGTTCGTAAAGAACAAAGAGGTGTTGAAAGTGAAATATTTATTTAAATCGGTTGTAAAGCTAAGGCGAGAAGTGAATCTGTCGAAATTTGACTTTTCTCTACCTACTATACCGTCTTGTGTAAGATAAGCGGCACCCAGTGAGTAGGATGATTTCTCCGAACCACCGCTTACGGTAATATCTTGACTAAAAATAGGTGCTGTTTCAAAAACTTCATCTTGAAAATCTGTACCTTTCCCTAATCCGGAAACATCTGTAAACAGGGGTGCTTGTCCGGCATTGGTTCGGGCTTCATTCACCAAAAGTGCGAGTTCGGTTGCGTTGAGCATGGGAAGTTTGCGCGGTGTTTCTTGAAAAGCCACATATTGGTTTACTGAAAAACTCGGTGCTGTATTTCGCTTACCTGTTTTGGTCGTGATCAGGATAACGCCATTAGCGGCCCTTGTACCATAAATGGCTGCCGATGCATCTTTAAGCGTGGTGATGCTTTCAATGTCGTTTGGATTGATATTGGTCAGTGCATCTTCAGTGATGTTTCCATCCACTACAACCAGTGGGCGGTTGTTGCCATTGGTGCTCACACCACGAATCCGGATGTTGAGCGGGCTACCCGGCGAACCGGAACTTGGCAACACTTGCACGCCTGTACTCTGCCCTTGCAAAGCGTCTTCTATTCGCAACGGCTTTAGTGCATCAATAGTTTCTGAAGACACGACGTTAACAGCGCCGGTCACTTCTTTCTTTGCCTGGGTGCCGTATCCGATGACAACTACTTCTGCCAAGGCTTGTGCGTCGTCTTTGAGTCGTACATTAATTTGGTTGCTGCTGACAACAATTTCTTGGGTAGCAAAACCTATATACGAAAAAACCAAAACATCACCCATATTGACATTATCAAGAAAATAATTTCCGTCAAAATCGGTGTTTGTTCCGTTAGTTGTTCCTTTTACCACTATGTTGACACCCGGTAAAGGCGTACCGTCAACATCGGCTAAAACCTGACCCGAAACACGAACAGCTTGCGCATGTGTGACAATTCCAGTCAGTAAAAAAATAATGATTAATGTACATCTTTTCATACTTGAAATGATTTTGAGAATTTAAAATGAAATAAATCAAACGCCATCCATCCAATTGAACGGATTTGAGATTTGTAAATGTAGATATCCAGAATTGTGTTGACTAAATATTAACCTTAACAAAAAATATACATAATGACACTTGTGCTATTTTTACTGTAAAATGTATAGGATAAACCCCCGTATATAAGTAGAGGACGGGTGGTTTTGCTACACTCAAATAAACGCAAGTTGAGTTACGAAAACGTTTTAGTTGAGTAAATGTTGAGGTGATTTTAAGAAATGTTGAGGTTTTTATTAAAAGCTCAATATGTAGTCTGTGAGGTTTTCGTCGTGTGTAAGCCCTAGTTTTTGGCGCAAGCGGTATCTTTTGATTTCAACACTTCTAATGGAAATGTTGAGCAAGGGTGCGATTTCTTTTGAGGAAAGATTTAACCGCAGATAGGCACAAAGTCTAAGGTCATTGTTGGTAAGTGCCTGATGTTTTTCTTTAAGTCTGTTTAAAAATTCTTTGTCTGCCTTATTGAAAGCGTCTTCAAACAATTTCCAATCACTGCTTTCATCGCGGTTGTTTTCAATAAAATCGAGTAGTGATTTTACTTCATTTTGGTTCTTAACTTTTTTAATTTCTTTCTTGATGTTGTTGAGCAATTCATTTTTCTGGATCAAATTGGAAGTGGTGGACTCAAGTTCCTGATTTTTCTTCTCAATCAGTAAATTGAGTTGGTCATTTTTGAGCCGGATGATTTGCTCTTGATTTATTCTTTCGAGTTCCTCTACCTGTTTTTGTTGTTCGGTGAGTAAGTGGCGTTGTTTTTTGTGATAATACCTTCTATAGGTGATGTGAATAAGATAAACGACAAAAATGGTCAAAAGCGCGTAAAGCAAAATCATTTTGCTAGACCAATACCACGGTTTCCGGACTTCAAAATTGATAGCTATCGTATTTGAAGACAATTTATCGGCTCTTTTGGCCCTCACTTGTAGGGTGTAATTGCCCCAATCGAGAAAGATAAAGCCAACCTTCGATTCTTGAGACCAATCAGACCAATGTTCGTCAAATCCTGAAAGTTTGTATTGATAAAGGGTCGGATTGGTTATATCGAGGTTTTGGGTGCTAAATTCGAATCGAAGTTCCCTAAAATCATAAGGAACTTGAAAAGATTCGTTCACCGGATGTTGTGTGCTAACATCTTTTTTGTTGATGTGCGAAATACCGTTGAGATACAACTGAAAATCCGGAATTTCTGTCTGATCGGTTTGCAAGATGATATATCCGGTAGTGTTGCCAATCAAGTATTTACCCTCGCTGAGTTTGGTCACGTTTTCATAACCGACCATCGTTTTGCGCTTGTGTTGCGGGAGAATCACTTTGCTCACATCCATCGAGCCGGTCAATAAATTCTTCCTACCTATTGCGATATTGTTCTTATTGAACAACCAAAGCTCCTGGTTGTCAATATTGCTCAACTTTCCCGATAGATAAGCCGTGGAGTCCGTCATCTGACTCTTGGTCTCGTCCTTTTCAAAGGCCTTGGTGTGATAGTCATACACATACAAGCCACTTATATCTGCATAGACAATCTTGTCTCTAAATTTGATTATACTTGAGTTTTTTTGAGGCCTATTACTAAAATTGTTGGGGGTTTCTTCAACACTCGTAAAATCTATATCTACTTTTAATTGATGGATTCCTTTGTACTCATGGTTTACCCAAATATTGTAGGAAGCATCTATCACCAAGCTGCGCGATGAAATGTCAAACCCTTCTAATTTGTTAAAGCCCCAACCGTCTTGCGACCTGCTGAGTATCCCCAGACCTTTGTACATGCCTAGTAAAATTTTGTCTTCTTGATTTGGAATTTTTTGAAAAGTCCAAACCCCATCATCACTAAAAACCAAATCAGCCTTGTCATCGGTAATCGAATATATTCCGAAGTTGTGTGCGCAAAGCAGGTGATCATCAAACTCGAACAACTCCCAAACTTGCCCTTTAGTGTTTTGAATGAGTTTAAACGAATCGTTGCTGTCCAAAGTGCGCCAATACAGTCCTTGATTGGTGCCTAAATAGAGTTTGTTTTTAAAAATTTTGGACGAATACACAGTTCCCAAAAAACCGTCGATATCCTGGAAAAGCTTGATTTTTGACTCATAGTTGATCACATTGATACCAATGTCTAAGCCCAGCCAAATATTGCTTCTTTGGTCTTCAAAGATAGACAGCACCGTATTGTTTGACAATCCCTTTTGGTTGGAAAAAGTCTCTACCACATTGCCTTGTTTGTCGAGCATCAGAAATCCGTTTGCAATAAGTCCTAGGGCAATATTTCCGGTAGAAAGCAGGTGGCTTGTATATATAGTTGTTTGGCTGAGCAACGCGTCGGCAGGCACACTTTTTTTAATCAAACCTTGGGCACTATAGGTATAAAAACCGCTCTTCTTTGTCAGGATAAGCCACTCATTGTCCACGTAAAAAATATTTTCAATGCGGTCATCTCCTTCAAGCGGAACCGTAACTACATATTTAGAAATGCCGTTTTCAATATTAAAAATCTGTCCCTCTGTGGTATGATAAAACAATCCGCCGTTTACCAAAACCGACTTTTCAATAATGCCTGCTGCTTTTATAATTTTAAATTCTTTATTCGTGGTGTTATAGATAAAAATTTGATTTAACGATTGAAAAATAACAAGGTCTTTGAAGGCGTGTATTTTCCAAAATTGCTCATCCTCCACGATGTTTTGACGAACCGCATCAGACAGATTGTTATAGGTTAATTTTCCATAAGCATCTGTTTCCCAGTATCCAAACTCCATATAATAACCCGTGTAGATGAGATTCCCTACGGCTTTCACAGAACGCATAATGGTTTGGTTTGGCGTAGGATACGTTTGCCAATCTATTCCATTAAATGCCAATAAACCGTAGTTGTTTGCCACGTAAATATATCCTCTAGCGTCCTGCGTGATGTCCCAATTCTGCGTTTCTGCTTTGTAGGATTCGGGATTGTAACTAATGATGTTGGGGATTTCTTGAGCAAAACCGGAAAAGCTCAAAACACATAGCAACGACAACGTTCTTAAAAGTTGACGGCAAATCCGGAAAATGTCAAAAATATATAGGTGCATCAATACGACCTGATTTAATGGAACTATTTTCTTGTAAATATAGCAAAAAATGAGGCTTGGCACCTTGTTTCAATTTTTGAAACTAATTTGTAAAAATAATATTCAGTTTTTTACCAATAGAACAAATAGAGGTACAAAAAAAGCAAAGCCTCATCAAAAAACCATGAGCCAAAATTATACTTGAATGTGTATTAGCATTTCGGTAAAAAATTGTTGGTTTGGTGTGCTGCGAAGTTGTCTATGCAATCACAGTGGCTAAAGTGATTAAAATAAACGTATTGAAAACCCTTAGCACAGCACTAAAGCGGAATAAAAGTGAGTTCGACAAAAACCGGCAAGTGATCGGACGGATATTTTGCATCTTTAGAATCGCTCAGCACAGCGTATTTATGCACTACAAAGGATTCGTATTGCGAGATAAATACATAGTCTATCCGACGGGTCACAGCTTCTTGATGGTTGAATCCGTTAAATGTACCCTCGGGCCCAAAAGGTGGATTTTTGGACACAGTCCTCGTATCATACATGACTTTACTCAAGTTGACAATCCGCTCAGAATCAGGTTCGGAGTTCAAATCGCCCATAAAAATTACCGGATAATTAGGCCTGTTAAGGGCTTCAATTTTTGCCAATATCAATTCGATACTTTTGGTTCGCGCGGTTTCCCCTACATGGTCTAAATGGGTGTTGAATACCCAAAAACGCCTACCGCTTTCTTTGTCAGACAACAATGCGTAGGTACAAACCCGGTTGAGTGCTGCATCCCAACCTTTAGATATTTTATTAGGGGTTTCAGACAACCAAAACGTATTGTTTTCCAACAGTTTGTACCGGTCTGTTTTAAAGAAAATATTGGAAGATTCTCCTTTTCCTTCCCCATCTCTGCCCACTCCTACTTGGCTGTATAGCGGCAAAACCGACTCCAAATAGGCAACCTGATGCGGCAAGGCTTCTTGAATACCTAAAATATCAGGTTCGTAGAATTGAATTTGAGAAGCAAAATAATCTTTCCGCAAAGGCCAAGCATTTTCTCCATCCGATGCAATATCCAACCTAATGTTGTAAGTCATCACTTTAAATTGTTGACCATGCATGGCAGATGCTGTAAAAAAGAAAATCAAACAAACAAATAAGTATTTCATATTTAAGGTTTTTGATAAACACGTATATAGTCAATCAACATTTTTTGCGGAAAAATATCAGCATTTACACCTTCCTTCCCACCCAGTGAACCGCCAACAGCCAAGTTAATTTTCAAATGAAAAGGCTGGTCAAAAGGCCAAGATGACTTCTTTTTTAGGTCTTTTTTCAGCACTACAAAAACCCTTTTCCCATCCTGTAAAAATATTAATTTTTTAGGTGTCCATAGCAAGCCAAACAGGTGAAAATCTGTGTGTGGTTTGGATATTTTGCTCTGCCCCACTCGCGTCGCGTAACTGCGATGTCCAACAGTGCCTACGTGAATGGCATGAATCACCCGATTTTCGTTATAACCTACGTATTCAACAATGTCAATTTCACCTTTATCTTTGTGCGCAGCCGTGTGATATAAATCGTTGATCATCCAAACAGCCGGCCACAAGCCTTTGCCTTGTGGAAATTTCATGCGAAACTCAAAATAACCGTATTGCCATTGCAAACGGTTTTGTGTGGTGATGCTTCCCGAAGTGTAAGTTGTGTTCACAGATTTTCCGCGTTTAGCCTTCGAAGTTTGGCCCCGGTGGGCTTCCAGCACAAGGTATCCATCTTCTAACCTCACATTTTTGAAGTCGTCGGTATAGGTTTGAAGTTCGTTGTTGCGTTGGTAACCCAATTCGTAATCCCAATAGGTCGTATTTGGCTTTGAGCCGGAATCAAATTCGTCTGACCAAACCAAATTTTCTGCTACAGCCAATTGCTTGTAACTGTTGCAACCTGTGAAAAGGACGCATAAAACAAAGATGACTGTAAATGAAGCCAAACGCATCATAAAATGTTATATTTTATACATTGACTTCTTTTCGAAGCACAGCTAGTGGCGGACTTTTGATGACAGCTAAACTGTTGGTCAACCCGACAAAGATAACCAGCAACACTATACCCGGAATCAATATCAAAAATGGAACCCAAGAAGGAATAAAAGGTGCATCAAACAGCCAGATGGCCATTACTTGACTTGAAACGAGCGATAAAACTACACCCGTTATCCCTCCCAACAATCCGAGAAATCCGTATTCGAATATCACAATTTTAAATATTTGAACTCCTTTGGCACCGAGCGTTCGCAACAACACGTTTTCTTTGATTCGTTGATATTTACTCGTTTTGAGTGCGCCTAGCAAAACAATGAGACCAGTCAAAATACTGAAAAATGCCATAAAATTGATGAGCCAAGCAATTTTACCGAGCAAACTTTCCACCAAGGCAAGTACTTGTCTGAGGTCAATCACAGATATATTGGGCAAATCTCGCACCAAATCCTGCTGTACAGCTGCGGATGCGGCCTCGTTGGGCACATGTGTGGAAAGTACCCAAAACTGAGGTGCATTTTCCAAAACTCCTCTGGGGAAGAGCACGGTAAAATTGAGCTGAACGCGCCCCCAATCTACTGCGCGGATGCTAGACACTTGTGTTTTCATCAGCACGCCCTGCACGTTGAAAGTCAAGGTGTCACCCACGGTCAAGTCTGCATCGCGGGCAAGATTGTCGCTTACCGAAATGGGGATAATTTTCGTATTGTCAGATACTTGTCCTATCCATTTGCCTTGCTGTATTTCTTCAGAAGCAATGAGACTGTCGCGATAGGTCACCCGAAACTCGTGGTTTAAAATCCACCGGTTGATGCGTGAAGTAGTATCTTGCCGAATGGCGTTGGTCAAAATTCCTTTAATGGCATGCAGTCTCATGGTAACTATAGGCACTTCTTCAGTCAGTTCAAGTTCGGCATTTGTCAAAATTTGTTTGACCGATTGCCTTTGATCCGATTGCACATCCAGCAGAATCAAATTGGGATTATTGGCTTGGGCATCTATTTCGGCCTGAGCCAACAACAAATCTTTTGTAAAATACAGCGTGCTGATCAAAAACGTGCCGATACCAATGGCTAAAACTAATATAAGTGTTTGATTTTGGGGTCTGAACAAGTTTTTGACACCCTGCCTGGCAGGAAAATGCCAACCGACAGGAAAATATTTTTTTATTAATTTTATAAACAGTGATGCCACTGCGGCCAATATCAAAAAAGTGAGCGCAATGCCGAGTACAAAGCTTAGAGCGTACAGTGGGTTTCGCAAAACCCAAAGCGCAAAAAGAAAAATAAAAAGAACGATGGCTGCCGAAACAAACAGCTGAGATTTGGATTTTTTCTTTGTCTGATTTCCTTCAACCCTAAGCGCTTGCAGAGGAGAAATATGTAAAGTACCTAGTAACGGATTTAAGGAAAACAATACCGACATAATCACTCCTAAAAGCAATCCTACTAATAGTACAGTAGGAAAAACAGCAATTTCAAACGACACCGGTATCAAATCGCCGAGCAGGTAGGGGAAAAACTGTTGCAACAACACGCCTGCAAAAGTGCCCAGCAAACCTCCCACAAAGCCAATAGCTATGACTTGCAAGAGATATATGAGGAAAACCTGACGATTGTCGGCACCCAAACACTTCAACACTGCAATAGATTGAACTTTTTCTTTAATATAAATTTGAACGGAGCTGGCAATACCCACACAGCCAAGCAACAAAGCAATAAAAGCAACCAGGTTTAGGAACTTGCCAAAATTGTCGTACCTACGCCCCAGTCGTTGGCTGGTCGATAGATGTGTGTCTAAGTCGGCGTCTTCTGCATCTAAGACCTTACCTATACTTTCGTCTAATTTTTCTAAATCTGTATTTGGATCCAAAAAATAAAAATCATAACTAACCCGACTGCCGGTTTGCACCAATGCAGTTTTATCAATAAAACTATATGGAATAATGACGGGCGGCGCAATAGAGCTAAAAACCGCATTGCTGCCCGGAATCGATTTTAAGGAAGCCAAAATAGGAAGCGTGATGTTGCCGAGCCTGATACTGTCGCCGGGGTTTAAACCCAATTGCATCATTACTGTGGCATCTACCAAAGCCGCATTATTGAGCTGATAAGCTGCATTTGACGGGTTGGTCTCCAACATTCCGTAAAATGGAAAACCGCCTTCTATACCTCTCACTTGCACCAACTTGGTTGCCTCCGTACCCGAAAAAGCAGCCATAGATGGAAAAGAAATTTCACGAGATTGATAGCCACCCAACGAATCCATCAGTTTGGATACAGTCTCTTTGGGCGGATGGTTGCTGTCTATTTTGTAATCGGCACCCATCAAAGCTTTTGATTGCAAAGCCATATTCTGCTTGAGGTTCTCTCCAAAAGACTGAATGGCCACTACCGCTGCAATGCCAAAAACTATTGAAGCCACAAATAAAAAAAGTCTTTTGCTGCTGGCTTTGCCGTCTCGCCAAGCCATTTTCAGTAGCCAACGCCAAGCTGTTGAATGGCTCCGGGCGTACAAATTTTTCATAAAGACGCGCGTTTTACATGTTCCACAATGCGCCCGCCCTTGAGTTTGAGAATGTTTTGAGTTTGCTGGGCAAGTTCCAAATCGTGTGTGACGATAACCAAGGTGGTACCGCGTTCTTTGTTGAGATCGAAGAGCAGTTTTACAATTTTTTCTCCTGTGGCCGTATCCAAATTTCCGGTGGGCTCATCTGCAAAGAGAATTTCCGGATTGTTGGAAAATGCCCTTGCCACGGCCACGCGCTGCTGTTCGCCTCCCGAAAGTTGTGACGGATAGTGGTGTATGCGATCTTGAAGGCCCACTTTTCCAAGCAATTCTATTGCTGTTTCCATGGCGTTTTTGTTTCCTTGCAATTCTAGCGGAACCGCCACATTTTCAAGTGCTGTTAATGTGGGAAGCAATTGAAAATTTTGAAAAACAAAACCCACTTTTTGATTTCTGAGCTTGGCCAATTCATCTTCGCTAAGCCCGCTAAGCGCCACATCGCAAAGTGTAATTTCTCCGGTATCTGACCTGTCTAAACCCGCGCACAGACCCAACAATGTGGTTTTACCACTGCCCGAAGGCCCAACAATTGCAAAGGTTTCGCGCGCTTCTATATCGAAGTTAATTTCTTGTAGCACTGTAAGTTGATTAGATCCGCTGCTATAGGTTTTCTTTAAGTTGCGAACGTTTAATATCTTTGGCATGTAGAGAAGAAAAAGTTTAGTATTTGTAAGACCTACAAGATATATAAATTCGGATAATTTAAGCACACACATTATGAAAAACTTAGGGATTTTGACTTTTTTATCGGTTTGTTTGCTAATGTGTTCGTGTAAAGAAAATACGCAAAATCAAACCGAAAAAGTGTCAGATCAAGCTGCTGAGGAAATTGAGAAGACGCTTACAGAAAAGACTATTTTGTTTTTCGGCACTAGCCTAACTGCGGGTTTAGGGTTGGATCTCAGTGAGGCCTATCCGGCAATCATCCAACAAAAAATAGACTCTTTGGATCTAGATTTTACCGTTGTGAATGCCGGATTGAGTGGTGACACCTCCGCAAGCGGCCTCAGTAGAATTGGGTGGGTTTTTAGTCAAAATATAGATGTACTCGTCTTAGAATTGGGTGCTAATGATGGACTGAGGGGTATTCCACTTGACGAAACAGAGCGAAATCTGCAAGAAATTATCGATTTTGTGAGAGCTAAAAATCCTGAGGTTGAAATTGTTTTAGCCGGGATGCAGATGCCGCCAAATATGGGCCCCGATTACACAAGCACTTTTAAAGACCTCTTTCCGAAATTGGCTAAAAAAAACCAGTTGCAACTCGTGCCTTTTCTATTGGATGGCGTGGGTGGACATCCGGAACTCAATCAAGCCGACGGCATCCATCCAACGGCAGCGGGTCAGAAAATTTTGGCACAAAATGTTTGGGCGGTACTCAAATCTGTGATTATCCAGTAATTTTTTGAAGATGTTTGGCGGTACAGATATTAGGTAAAATAAAAGGACTAATTGCTTTTGGTTTAGCAAAATAAAAATTGTTTTCATTCCGATAGCCCGCGGCATCACGAAGCTTAATGACCGATTACCTACTTATGAAAAGTAGATATAAATACCAATAACCAAGATTAAAATTCCTAAGCCCACCGGTTTCACATATTTCCATGGCTCAATATTCACTTGCTTGGTGTATTGAAGTTCAAAGTCGGCTTCTCTTGGGTAAAGTTTACCAATCACTAACATAATGAGTACGTTTACGGCAAACAGGATGGCCATTACATGTAGAAAATGCGGATACGCTTCTGCTTTTACCAGTGCCAATGCTGCCGAATCTGTGATGCCTTGTGCGTTGGCATTGTCTAAGGCTTTTTGCACAAAATAAGGCCCCATCACAAACTGGCTGATGCTGTACAGGATGACTCCCGAAAACAGGGCAACTTTGGCCGCAATGGCCGGTATGCGTTTGGTTAAATAGCCGACGACAATGATGGTGAGAATGGGAATGTTGTAACAGCCGTTAACTTCCTGTAAGTAGCCGAATAAGCCTTGAGGTGCATTGGCAATCAGCGGTGCAATAAACATAGACAAAAATGCCAAGAGAATCCCGAAGAGTTTTCCGGCCTTCACTACTTTTAATTCAGAAGCCTCTTTATTAAAATGTTCTTTGTAAATATCAATCCCAAAAAGCGTTACCGAGCTGTTGAGCGCACTGTTAAACGAACTCAAAATGGCACCAAAAAGCACGGCTGCAAAAAATCCTAACCAAATACTTGGCAAAACGGCTTTAACCAAAGCCGGATAGGCTTCATCCGGTTTTACGAGTGTGTCTCCAAAAATATGATACGCAATGATACCCGGTAATACCACAATAAGCGGCCCGAGTATTTTGATAAACCCTGCGAGCATCAGTCCTTTTTGGCCTTCTTTAAGATTTTTGGCACCCAATGCACGTTGAATAATGGCCTGATTGGTTCCCCAATAGAAAAGCTGCACCAGCATCATTCCGGTAAAAATGGTGGAAATTGGCACAGAGTTGGTCACCTTGCCAATGGAGTTAAATTTATCAGGATTGGCTTCCATCAAAACAGAAATACCGTCCAAAACACTGCCATCGCCAATAGCGGCGAGTCCAAAAAAAGGAATGAGCAAACCGCCTATCAACAAGCCAACGGCATTCACGGTATCTGAAACGGCTACCGCTTTTAAACCGCCAAAAATTGCGTAAACAGAACCCACAATACCAATACCCCAAACCGTTATCCAAAGTGCAGTGGTATCGGACACGCCCAACAAAGTGGGAACGTCGAACATCGTATTGACGGCTACTGCGCCGGAATAGAGAACAATGGGAAGCAACACCACTACATAACCGCTGAGGAACAAGCCCGACGTCAGGGTTTTCGTCATCGTATCGTAGCGTTTTTCCAGAAATTGTGGCACAGTTGTCAAACCACTTTTTAAGTATCTGGGCAGTAAAAACAAAGCCGTCACTACAATGGCAATAGCGGCCAGGGTTTCCCATGCCATTACCAAAATGCCTTCTGTATAGGCTTGTCCGTTGAGCCCTACTATTTGCTCTGTAGATAAATTAGTCAACAACAAGGAGGCTGCAATAACACCGGCGGTTAAACTCCTGCCTCCAAGAAAATATCCGTCAGAAGTGTTTTCATTTGTGGATCGGGTTGACCACCATGCAATAATCGCCACTAAGAGCGTAAAGCCAACAAAAGAAATAATGCCCATCGCAATCGTTTTAGTTTTTATTAAGAATTCGTAAATATATTAGAATATTTTTAATCACAGCCAACAACGCTAACGGATTTTGTGAGAAAAACGGTTGTTTGTAAATCGTCTTCTCTTATTTGATTCCCCGGACTTGTGTACAAATACAATTGCTTTGACTCCCGCCAAAATCTATTCCGATACTGATGAGGTGGGTGTTGGTTCTAAAATCATTAGCATCGGTAAAAAAAGATTGGTAACCATAGGCAAAGTAGTAATTCAGATACTTAAATCCGAGCATGGGTGTAACTGACAAGGCTTCAAAATCGCTTTCATCGGATTGAAATCGGGCGGTGATTCCACCCCAATAAGACATATCGCGAAGTTCTTGAGTTACTTTCAAATTGAGATCTGTTTCTGCACGACCGTCTCCAAAAAAATAGTGATAATTGACGCTTGGCGCCACCACAAGATAGCCCGTGGGACCTGCAACCCAGTCAAACTCATATCCGGCCAGAAGGTTAAACTTACTGATGCCCAACGGCTCTTCAGCGCCAAAGTCAGCAGCATCGCGTTCCACGATGTCTTGTATGTTTAAATTGGCAAAAAATCCGTTGGCACGATACAGCACGCCAATATCGAAGTTAGACTCGTCCAAACTCCTGTCGCCCCCTACGGCAGGATCGGGTTGAAGATTAAAAAAATCGGAGGTGTCCACATTAAAATTTGAAAACCGATATGAAAGTCCAAATGACAAAAACCGATAAGAATCGGCATCTAAAATAAGGTGATAGGCATAGGAAAGTGTAACAGATCGCAAACTTGTAAATCCGTTTTCATCATCCGAAAGAATTATCCCAAAACCTGATCTGTCTGACAGCCTGCCGTTAGCAGACAGATAAAACGTACGAGGCGCATCTTGCACGTCCAACCATTGCCATTGGCCCAAGGCCCGCACTTGGTAGCTGTCGCCAATTCCTGCCCAAGCAGAAGACAAAAGATATTGATTGTCAGCTATATAAATAGTAGGCGACGGTATGTTTTGAGCAAATATGGAATAACTCCATAATAAACACAACCATAAATAGCCTCGTTTTTTCATTTGTTTATTAGTTTTTATCGGTCATGCTTTTGCTGCGTTTAGTGGCACATCATACGCTTGTGTGAATGCAATTCTCATGGGTGTTTTATCTAAATAAATTAAAATGCCCAACGATTGGGCGGTCACCGATTCCGGTGTTAATTTCATACCAATAATCTGTCCCGGGCATGTCTTGCCCGTTAAATTTTCCGTCCCAGCCGCGAACCGCGCCCCTAAACCGTGCAATCACCCTGCCCGATCGGTCATAGATGGTCACTTTTATATCAGGTGTACAACTCAGACCGGAAGGAAACCAAAAATCGTTGATTCCGTCTCCGTTGGGTGAGAAAAAATTGGGTACCACGAGTGGGTCGCAACTAAAAAACAGGGAGGCTTCCGCCACACAACCCAAAGCATCGGTTACAGTTACGGTGTAAGTGCCGCTTTGTGTGATGGTCAATCTATTGGATGTAGTTGCTTCTGCCCCATTAAATGAAAACATAAAAGGTGGTGTGCCGCCACTTACAAAAGCCTCAATTTGATTGGCACTTACAGCGCGCAAACGCGTTGTGAGGTTTGCCGGCAAAACAACCGGTATGTTGCGCGTCCGCACGCAACCCAAAGCATCTCTGACTGAGAAGGTGTACAGATTGGTCTCTGTTATTTGAAAGACAGGACTGTCCTGACTCGTCACAAAACCGTCTAAAGAATAACTGTATGGCGGTAAGCCACCTGCTACATCAAGTGTTATTTCTTTGATGCCACAAAAGGGAATTTCTGTAAAACCGCGGATGGTAATATCATTTGGCACCACAGATATATGTTCGGTTTCAACACCACAGAGCGATGTTTTGGTAGCGGTAAAAACACCCAAGGTATCAACTGTGAGCAATCGGGTATTGCCAATGGTATTTCCCAAGGCGTCTGTCCATTCGTAGGTGTCAAATCCATTTCCGGCATCGAGTGTAATAGGGTTGCTGTCGCAAAGGAATGCTGAGGTTTCAAATTCGAAATCTTGCCGATTGATGCTGATATTTACGTTCTTCACCGCATGGCTGTCTACCCAGCTTCCCGTGGCGGCGGTAAATCCGAAAAAGCCGGAAAAATCGAGGCTTCTTGTAAGCGTAACAGGGGCAATAACCTGCTGTAGCGTACCATTGTTTTGCACATCTACAAAAACACTGATTTGCTGGTTTTCAAAAACAATGCGGGCGTGTCTGTAATTGGTAGAACGAAGGATAAAGTTGTCCGTTGCCAAGTTTCCGGTGCCTAATTTGGCGGTAGTGGGTGTAGATTGGCGTGTGGGTGTTGCGCAGTTTTCGTCATAAGAAAGCCCATTGGCTACATCTATTTCTCGAACTTGGATTTCGGGGTTGTCGTGTTGGTTTGAAAGCCTGTCATGACAGTTGTCAAAAGTGTCAAAACCGACAATTACACCGCGTGTATTGGATGCATTTGGGATTCCCAACCCGCCTCCACTGACAAAGCCGGACGGGAATTGTTCCAAAAAAGCAAAAGCAAAACCGTCGGCACCACTCACGGAGGTTGTGCTCCAAATTCTAAAATCAAAATCGACCTGCCACGCGCGACACACATTGAGGTTTACGGGATTGTTGAAAAAGAGAAAACCGCTTTCAAACAGGTTTGGCCCCACCAGTTGTACTTCATCATTGCCGTTTATCCCGTCCAAATCGATAACCTGAGCGGCACCACCAATTTGCCACTGTGCCGAATCGATAGGAAAAGTAAGTGAGAAATTTTGCTGTGCGTTAGATGTAGAAAATAAAAATCCTAAAAAAATATAGAGGAAACGGAGTGCGTGTTTGTAGTTTTTCTTTGTCAATGGATTTTGTTTGTGTAAAAGTAAGACCTCTTTAGAGAAATTACAATCAATCGGGCATGAGAAAATGTTAAAATACTACAGAAATAGATGACGTTTCGCAATGCCTTTGCGAATATTTGCGGATTAGGCAGCTGTTTTAGAGCGAACTAAACAGGATTTGTCATCCAAAAAGTGATGTGAACCACAGATTGTCAATCTTTATATTTTGAAATTTCTTTTAAGCGAAAGGATTGCGAAGACTTTAGGGGAGATTGTGGGGAATCGACAGCAGAACCGGACTTCCCGAACAAAGCCCGGGATAAACTTCTCGTCCTTTTATCCTTAAAACAAAAAAAACCGCCTCATATGATGAAACGGCTTCTTCTTTGAAGATATTGCCATTAAATTATCGAACTTTGATTGCTATCCCAAAGTATCTTCCAATGTTATCAAATCAATTTATCATGAAAAATCTTCAAAAATGAAGAAGTCTTCAATAGGTAACTGAAATAATTTAGACATTTTGAAGGCTGTGGGTAAACTTGGATCAAATTTTTCCTTTTCAATCGCATTGATTGTTTGTCTTGACACCCCAATCAACTCGCCCAATTGTTCTTGAGTAAGTCCTTTCTGTTTTCTTAAATCACACACCCTATTTTTCATGTGTCTATAATTATTTATTTTTCATCGGTCATGCTTCGACTGCGCTCAGCACAGGCATGGAACGCCCTAGGATAATCATGCTCCTGTGGGTCAATGATTTTACATGGGCGTTTCATGAATATCGCTTTCTATTGATCAACAAAGTAACCAAATAGGTGATGCCGATAAACCCAACCAATAAACCGATTTCTGCATCCGATTGTATGAGGTTTTTCTGATCTAAAATTGAGTAAGTTAATCCAACAATGACAGAAAGGCCAAGCGTTAAGCCCATGGACTCCAAATGAATTTTTCGTTCCAATTCGTCATAGTGATTAAACAATTTCCGGTTTGCCAAGATCATCAAAACTCCATTGATAAGATTAACAACAACAGCCAAAATCGTCAGCGTTTTGTTGTCCTCCCATATAAACATGGGACCAAATGTGGCAATAGCTAATGTGGCTACCCAAGACCATGTCCATGCAGCCAATTGAATCATCCTTTTTTTTCTTTCTGCTTTCATTTTGTAAAGTTTATTTGACAAAAATAATCAAAAAAAATTAAAATGTAAAGTTTTATTTACAAAAAAATTATTTTAATATTAAATGGTTACACGTCTTAAAAGTATAATCGCTTAATTGTTATCGCAACAGAAATCGGACTTCCCTCGATGGCTACGCCATATACCTTCAATTGAAATATATTTCAATTTCGGTAGCGCTCGGGATAAACTCCTCGTCCTTTTATCCTTAAAACAAAAAAACCGCCTCATGTGGTGAGACGGCTTCTTCTTTGTAGCGGGGACTGGACTCGAACCAGCGTCCGCCAAAGGCGGATATGAGCCTTGACATCAGTTTTGCAGATAAAACGATTTTAGTTGTTTAATATGGTTTCGGCCCGCTCCACTTTTAAAGTATTTTTCCTTTAGCATAGCGTCCTTTTTATTGTCAAAAAACTCTAAATGTAAAACTTCCCACGGGCGGTATCGTAAAGTATACCCTTTAGTACCCAATTTGTTATGTGATTGAAATCTGTTAATAAGATTTTGAGTAAAACCTACATAAGTTTTATCAAAGGTTTTGGAATATAAAATGTAAACCACAAAATAAATATTATCCATAACCCAAGTGTTATAAATAAAAAAAGAGAACCAATAAGAGTTCTCTTTTTAGTAGCGGGGACTGGACTCGAACCAGCGACCTTCGGGTTATGAGCCCGACGAGCTACCTACTGCTCTACCCCGCGATATATGATGAACGTGTTGTTTCTGAATTGGGATGCAAATATAACACATTTTAGAAAAAGATAACACATCAAAAAGAATTTTTTGATTCACAGAATTGTTTAGTTTTGTCAAATGCTTGAAAAAATTCAAACTTCAATCGATTTTCTGACCTCTTATGCAGAATGGCTTTTGTTGTTCTTTGTCATAGGTGGCGGCTTGTATCTCATTGTAAAATCACGCGGTTTGCCTTATCGATTTTTCCGACACAGTTTGGGCATTTTGTCGGGCAAACACGACCACCCCGAAGACGTAGGCGAAGTAAACCATTTACAAGCCCTATCCTCGGCTGTGGCCGCAACCGTTGGCATGGGCAATATCTCAGGTGTAGCGATTGCCATTTTTAACGGTGGTCCGGGCGTTGTTTTTTGGATGTGGCTCACCGCGCTTATAGGCATGTGCATCAAGTTTTATTCGTGTTCGCTTGCGGTGATGTTTCGTCAAGAAACGGCTGAAGGAAAATTTGCAGGCGGCCCTATGTACTACATTGTACAAGGCATCGGGAAAAAAGCCAAACCCTTGGCCGTGTGGTTTTGCATAGCAGGTTTGGTTGGCGTACTGCCTATTTTTACAGTCAATCAATTTACGGAAACCTTCATGAGCGTCATCAAACCCGACAAACTTTTGGGCATTAGTATTTTTCAAAGCCGAATTGTTTTGGGGCTTGTGCTGTCCGGCGCAACGGCTTTGGTCATTTTCGGCGGTTTAAAAAAATAGCTGCTGTGTCGGTCAAAATGGTGCCATCTATGGTGATCCTTTACTTTGTGTCTGCTATCATCATACTCGGCACACACGCACAAAACATCTTGCCTTCTTTCGGACAAATCTTTACAGAGGCTTTCAATTTTAGCAGCATGGTTCAGGGCGGATTTTGGGGGATGGTTATCTTAGGCGTCCGAAGAGCTGTTTTTTCAAACGAATCGGGTGTGGGCACCGCCCCGATGTTTCACGGACAATCAAAGGCGCATTTGCCGGTACAAGAAGGTTTGGTTGCCATGTTGGGGCCGTTTATAGACACCATTTTGGTCTGTACTTTTACAGCATTGATTATCTTGACCACCGGTGCGCATCTTGACGGTGAAAAGAATGGCATTTTAATGACACTTCACGCCTTTGATCGCTCGTTGGGCATCTCCGGGCAGGTTATCATGATGATACTTGTGGCAAGTTTTGCCCTCAGCACCTTGTTTACCTATTCTTATTACGGCACCAAATGCCTGAGTTTTTTACGGGATAAAAATTCGGATACCGTTTACAACCTGTTTTACATTGGCAGTATTACCTTTGCAGCCATCGCTTCTGTGAGTTTGGTTGTCGGATTGATTGATTTGGCTTTTGCATTGATGTGTATTCCCAATATGATTGCCGTAGTTTATCTGTCGCCCAAGGTGACCGAAGCCTTAAAAGCCTACAAGGTAAATACAAAAATATGAGCACACACAAATCCGGTTTTGTCAATATTATAGGCAATCCAAACGTGGGAAAATCCACATTGATGAATGCCTTGGTAGGCGAGAAAATTTCTATCATCACTTCCAAAGCACAAACCACACGCCACAGAATCTTTGGCATCGTCAACGGAGATGATTTTCAGGTCGTTTTTTCAGATACACCAGGCGTCATTAAGCCTGCCTATGCCTTGCAAGAATCCATGATGGGATTTGTAAAAAATGCTTTGGAAGATGCCGATGTGATTTTGTATATGGTTGAAATTGGCGAGAAAGCTTTGAAAGATGAAAGTTTTTTCAACAGACTCTGCCACACCGATATTCCCGTTTTGTTGCTTCTCAACAAAATAGACACCTCTGACCAGGCCGGCTTGGAAGAAGCTGTCAGTTACTGGAAAACCCAACTGCCCAAAGCAGAAATTCACCCCATCTCGGCACTTGAAAATTTTGGTGTAACCGAACTTTTTCACCGCATTCTCGAGCTTTTACCGGCTTCACCGCCCTATTTTCCTAAAGACAGCCTAACCGACAAACCCGAACGCTTTTTTGTGAACGAAACCATCCGAGAGAAAATCTTGTTGTACTACAAGAAAGAAATACCTTACAGCGTAGAAATTCTCACAGAGTCTTTTAAAGAAGAAGTAGAAATTATACGTATTCAGTCGGTAATTTTGGTGGAACGCGAAACCCAAAAAGGCATCATCATAGGACACAAAGGTGCTGCGCTCAAAAAAGTAGGTACAGAGGCGCGCAAAGACTTGGAAAAGTTTTTTGGCAAAAAAATCTTTTTAGAACTTTTTGTGAAAGTAAGCAAGGACTGGCGATCCAACAAAACACAGTTGCGAAAATTCGGCTATGACGGATAGCTTTTGTTCAGAATTGAAAACCAAATCTTTACGGATTTTTATTTAAAAAAAATAACTTAACTGTGCCCGAAGCGATTACAAAAAAAGTATCTTCATTCCTCAAAAGACGCCTAATACAACACTCAAACTTATTAAGTTGTTTACCCCAAATAAATACGGAATGCAACAAGAAGTTAATCAGAATGTTTTGACTAAAACACGGCTTAAAACAAGGCTACATCTTTCTAAAATTCAGGTGTATTGAGCACAAACCGTTATTTTAAAAAAATTGAAATATAAATTTCAAAAATCCCGACTGTTTTTAGGCAATTGTGTACTTTTGCAACATTCTCAAAATAAAACCTATGCAATCTTCAAAGCCCATTCAATCGGCACTGATTTCTGTATTTAGCAAAGACGGTTTGGCTCCTGTGGTAGAGCAACTTAATAGGCTGGGTATCACCATATATTCTACCGGAGGCACCGAAAAATTCATTCAAGAGTTAGGCGTACCCGTCACAGCCGTTGAATCGCTCACTTCCTACCCTTCTATTTTAGGTGGTCGTGTGAAAACGCTGCACCCAAAAGTTTTTGGAGGCATTCTCAACAGACAAGACAACGAAAGTGATGTAGCCGAGTTGGCCGAATACGATATTCCGCAAATTGATTTGGTTGTGGTAGATTTGTATCCTTTTGAAAAAACGGTTTCATCGGGTGCTGCCGAGGCAGAAATTGTAGAAAAAATTGATATAGGAGGTATTTCATTGATACGTGCAGCTGCCAAAAATTTTAAAGATGTACTTTGTATTGCATCGGTTGACGACTACGCCGGTTTGCTGGATATTTTAACAAACACCCAAGGCCACACAACTCTCGAATTGCGAAAAAAATATGCTGCCAAGGCTTTTTCCGTTTCCTCGCACTACGACACGGCCATTTTTAATTATTTCAATTCAGACCAAGGCGTTTTCAAGCTGAGTTTTGACAAAGGGAAATCACTTCGCTATGGTGAAAACCCGCACCAAACCGGTACTTTTTTCGGCGATTTTGATGCGTTTTTTACCCAATTGCACGGCAAAGAACTATCCTATAACAACCTGTTAGATGTAGATGCGGCCATCAACCTGATGCTGGAATTTCAAGATGACGCGCCTACCTTTGCCATCCTCAAACACAACAATGCCTGCGGCTTGGCTACACGAGATGCACTTTCTCAGGCTTATGCCGATGCGCTGGCCGGCGATCCATTGAGCGCTTTTGGCGGCGTGTTGATTGCCAACCGTGCCATAGATAAAGCAACAGCCCTAGGCATTTCAAAATTGTTTTGCGAAGTCGTTATCGCACCCCATTTTGATGCAGAAGCAAAAGAAATATTGACCCAAAAGAAAAATTTAATACTGCTGCATCAAAACGTTTTTAACCAATCGCCCAAACTCATAAGAAGCTGTTTGAATGGCATTTTGGTTCAAGACGCTGATACCAAAACAGATACTGCCACTGACTTGAAGGTAGTAACACACACATCTCCGAAGCCATCTCAAATAGCGGATTTGTTGTTTGCCTCCAAAATTTGCAAACACACCAAATCCAATACGATTGTTTTGGCTAAAAACGGACAGCTGCTGGCCTCCGGTGCCGGACAGACATCGCGCGTAGATGCGTTAAAACACGCCATAGAAAAAGCGCGTAGTTTTAACTTTGACTTGAAGGGAGCTGCCATGGCCAGTGATGCCTTCTTCCCTTTTCCGGACTGCGTAGAAATAGCCGACAAAGCAGGAATTACTTCGGTGATACAACCCGGAGGTTCCATTAAAGATCAATTGAGCATCGACTATTGCAACCAACACGGTTTGGCAATGGTTTTTACGGGTTTTAGACATTTTAAACACTAACCATTTACTTAATACGTTTACTGCATCATGGGATTATTTGATTTTATGACTGAAGAAATTGCCATCGATCTCGGTACGGCAAACACACTGATTATTCACAACGACAAAGTTGTAGTGGACAGTCCGTCCATCGTGGCAAGAGATCGCATCACAAACAAAATCATAGCCGTGGGCAAAGAGGCGAGTTTGATGCAAGGCAAAACCCATGAAAACATCAAAACCATACGTCCGCTGAAAGACGGTGTCATTGCCGATTTTGATGCTTCTGAAAAAATGATAAACATGTTTATCAAAAGTATTCCGGCACTCAAGGGCAGATTTTTCACCCCTTCGCTAAGGATGGTAATTTGCATACCTTCAGGAATTACCGAAGTAGAAATGCGTGCCGTAAAAGAATCCGCAGAGCGCGTCAATGCCAAAGAAGTGTATCTCATACACGAACCTATGGCTGCTGCTATTGGAATCGGCATAGACATCATGCAACCCAAAGGCAATATGATTATCGACATAGGCGGTGGCACCACTGAAATTGCCGTGATTGCTTTGGGCGGAATTGTTTGTGACAAATCTGTAAAAGTAGCCGGTGATGTGTTCACCAATGACATTATCTATTATATGCGTACACAACACAACTTGTTTGTAGGTGAGCGTACTGCCGAAAATATAAAATTGGACATCGGTGCGGCCACGGAAGATTTGGACATGCCTCCGGATGACATCAGTGTACAAGGACGCGATTTGCTGACCGGAAAACCAAAACAAGTGCAGATTTCTTATCGCGAAATAGCTAAGGCGCTTGATAAATCTATCACGCGCATTGAAGACTCTGTAATGGAAACGCTCTCTCAAACTCCGCCCGAATTGGCTGCGGATATATACAACACCGGCATTTATTTGGCCGGTGGCGGTTCTATGCTTCGCGGTTTGGACAAACGTATTTCTCAAAAAACAGACTTGCCTGTTTATATAGCAGAAGATCCTCTGAGGGCCGTAGTTCGAGGCACGGGCATCGCTTTGAAAAATCTTGAAAAATTCAAGAGCATTCTCATCAAATAAAGCTTAAACCATGCAGCAACTGATACGGTTTTTTGTCAGAAACCATGTTTCTCTCATCTACGTAGCTTTGCTGAGTCTTTCTTTGGTTTTTATTTTTCAATCTCATCAATATCACAGAAGTGCTTTTTTAAACTCAGCCAATGCCTTGTCCGGAAATCTTTTTTCCATTGCGGGCGGTATAGAATCCTACTTCCATTTAGAGAAAAAAAACAGCATATTGGCTGAAGAAAACAGCCGTTTGCGCCAAATGGTTTCCAAACTTCAAACTGTCGAACTTCCGGAAATTACCCTGCAAAAAGACTCGAGTTTGCATGCGCAATACACTTTTAAACCGGCAAAAGTCATCAACAACAATTACGCGCTTCAAAACAATTTTATCACTTTGAAAATCGGCAAAAACCAAGGCGTACAAAGAGAGATGGGCGTCATTTCGAGTAACGGGATTGTAGGAATTATTGACAATGTGTCGGGTCGATTTTCTACCGTGCTTTCTATATTGCATTCAAAATCGAGAATCAATGCGCGCCTAAAAAAAAGTGCACATTTTGGATCGCTTATTTGGAATCAAAAAGACCCCAATCTGTTGCAGTTAATAGATGTGCCAAGGATGGCACCTGTAAAGAAAGGAGATACCATAGTTACCGGAGGTAAATCTGCCATTTTCCCTGACGGCATCCCCATAGGCGTGATTGAAAATCTCAATTTGAACGAGGCCTCCAATTATTTTGAGATTGATGTGAAGCCTTTTACAGATATGACCAATTTGAGTTATGTATACATAATTCAAAACAGGTTTAGAGAAGAAATAAAAGCATTGGAAAAGCAAGTCAATGAGTAACAATTTTTTCCTTATCGGTATTCGTTTTTTGGTACTCTTGCTGGTTCAGGTACTGATTTTTAACAAGCTCAACCTCTCCATTGCGGTGACACCGTATGTGTACGTCATTTATTTCATCTTGTTTCCCATTAAGGAAAAGCGCGTTTCATTTCTGTTTACTTCTTTCCTTTTAGGTTTGGCCATTGATATGTTTATGAACTCGGGCGGCATACATGCGGCGGCAAGTGTGACTACTGCCTATTTCAGACCTGCTATTTTAAAAGCAGTGTTTGGCATCAGCTATGAAACACAATCACTCAAATTCAGACAAGCTACGGGTTATCAAAAAGTTATCATTGTTTTGCTGTTGACACTTATCCACCACTCGGTATTGTATTTTTTAGAAACCTTTAACCTGAATTTGTTTTTATTTACATTGACAAAGGTGTTTTTAACCGTTATCTTTACAACCATTTTATCAATTTTGTTAATACATCTATTTAGAACCAGCACTAAATGAGGCGTTTTTTCCTTCACGGTCTCATCCTCTTTTCTGCAGTTGTTTTTGTGGCAAAACTGGCACAAATACAATTGTTAGACAATTCTTATGAACTGATTGCCAATAATATATCCATCAAAAAAGTGTACGATTTTCCTGAGCGTGGTTATATTTATGACCGAAACGGAACACTATTGGTCAGTAACCAACCTTCATACGACATTATGGTGATTCCGCGAGAAGTGAAAGAAATAGATTCCATTGAGTTTTCCAAGCTTCTCAAGATTAGACCTGAGGATTATTCGCAGATGTTCAGCAAAGCCAAACATTATTCTTTGGATTTACCTTCTGTTTTTGTACCCCAACTTTCTAAAGAAGATTTTGCTGCACTTCAAGAAAAAATGTGGAAGTTTGAAGGTTTTTACATTCAGAAACGGTCTTTAAGAGACTATCAGACCCGCCATGCCGCTAATATTTTGGGTTACATTGCAGAGGTCAATGAAGCCAAGATAGCGCAAAACAATTACTATCAAATGGGCGATTTGATTGGTATTCAGGGTGTTGAAAAGGCTTACGAAGATGAATTGCGCGGCGTAAAAGGTGTAAAACGCTACCAAAAAGACCGGTTGAACAGAATCATCAGTTCCTTCAAAGATGGCATCTACGATACGTTGCCTTCCCAAGGAAAAGATTTGGAGTTGACCATAGATATTGAATTACAAAGCTACGGCGAAATGCTTATGCAAAATAAGCGTGGGGGTATCGTTGCCATCGAGCCCAAAACAGGTGAAATTTTGGCCTTGGTAAATGCACCTTCATACGATCCTGCATTGTTGGTAGGCAGGGAAAGGTCTAGAAATTTCACTAAACTTTATTACGATACCATTGCCAAACCTTTATACGACAGAGGTTTGTTGGCCGAATATCCGCCGGGCTCTACTTTTAAAATCTTAAACGCTTTGATTGCATTGCAGGAAGGTGTAGTCAGTGAAGATACCAAAGTATATTGCCACAACGGTTACTTTTATGCGCGTGGAAGCTTTATGAAATGCCACTCACACGCCAGTCCCGTAGATCTCGACAGCGGTATTTACAACTCATGCAATGCCTATTTCGGTACGGTGTACACCCGCACCTTAGAAAAGTTTGCCACTCCACAACTAGGCATAGACAATTGGGCAAAACACGTAAAAAGTTTTGGGTTGGGCGACTTTTTAGGTTATGATTTACCTACCGGAAAAAAAGGCCTTGTGCCTACATCGGTCTATTACAATCGCGCTTACCCAAACGGCAATTGGAGGCCGGCAGCTACGGTGTCTAATGGTATTGGTCAGGGCGAATTGCTCACAACACCCATTCAGCTGGCCAATTTTACGGCGGCCATTGCCAATCGGGGTTTTTACTACACACCTCATATCATTCGAAAAATAGAAGGCAAACGGATAGAGGTACCCGAATATACAGAAAAGAAAACTACGACTATCGACCCGAAGCATTTTGAACCAGTCATTGAAGGTATGTTCAACGTATTTGAAAAGGGAACCGGGAGAAGCGTGCGTGTTGAGGGCATTGAGATTTGCGGTAAAACCGGAACGGCTGAAAATTTCACAAAAATAGACGGCAAGCGCGTTCAGCTGACCGATCATTCTATTTTTATAGCCTTCGCACCCAAAGACAATCCCAAAATTGCCATTGCTGTATTTGTTGAAAACGGTTATTGGGGGGCACGTTGGGCTGGGCCTATCGCAAGCTTGATGATCCAAAAACACTTAAACGATAGCATCAGCAGAAAAGACCTTGAAAAGAGAATGTTGGAAGGCAGTCTTTTGTTTGAATACGACAAACCCCTTAGTGGTGAACCATTTAATATAAACCAATGAACACTTCGGGGTCTAGGCATTTAAAACCCGATTGGGTAATTATTTTCTTATTCATTTGTTTGGCGGGTATCGGATTCGTTAATATTTATTCCGCATCTGTATCCGGACTGGAAGTATCTTTATTGGACCTTTCAAAACCCCACGGAAAGCAATTGATGTTTATCGGACTCTCCTCCATTCTCATTTTGCTGATTTTCAGTCTAGATTCTAAATTTTATGAACGTTTTGCCTTTGTTTTTTATCTGATTACTACTCTCCTATTAATAGGCTTATTTATTTTTGGAAAAAAGATTTCCGGTGCCACCTCTTGGTATGTGTTTGGCGGCGTCAGCATACAACCTTCAGAATTCGCCAAGGTTTCTTGCGCCTTGTTGGTGGCAAAGTATTTAAGTGACAACCAAGTAGATTTAAAAAACCTAAAAGATTTGTCCGTTTTGTCTTTATGGATTTTTATACCTGCTTTTTTGATTCTAATCCAGCCTGATGCCGGAAGTGCATTGGTGTTTACTGCTTTTTTTCTGGTAATGTATCTACATAGCTTATCGGGATGGTTTGTCTTTGCCGGTTTTTCTGCCATCATAATGTTTTTGCTCACACTGCTTCTAGGCAGTACATGGGCAATTGGGGTTGTTTTGGGATTTTGTGTATTGTTGTACTTTCTATTGGGTAAACGCAAACACAAAACAGGGCCTTTGTTGTTGTTTTTCAGCATTTGCGTGGTTTTTTCACTCTCCGTTAATTATATTTTTCAAGAGGTTTTTGAGCAGCGACACCGCGATCGTTTCAATATAGTGTTAGGTCTTACGGAAGACAACCGCGACATAGGTTTTAACACCTATCAATCAAAAATTGCTTTGGGATCGGGTGGCTTTTGGGGCAAAGGCTTTATGGAAGGAACGCAAACCAAAGGAAACTTTGTGCCCGAACAACACACCGATTATATTTTCACAACCGTTGGCGAAGAGTGGGGTTTTGCAGGAAGTTTTGTTGTGATTGCTTTGTTTGTACTTTTTCTGCTCAGACTGCTCCACCTGATTAATCGCCAGAAAACGGCATTTGCAAAGTGGTATGGGTTTGGAGTGGTGTGCGTGTTCTTTATCCATTTTGCCATAAACATCGGCATGGTTATAGGTGTAGTACCTACTATAGGCATTCCCCTGCCTTTTTTTAGCTATGGAGGTTCCTCGCTTTGGGGCTTCACACTGCTGCTTTTTATCTTTATCAAGCTTGATGCAACCCGTTATAACGAATGGTAAGGTTTAGAAATTCAAGTAATACACATACCCGATGCTAAAAGAAAGCAAGTAATCTGCATGTTCAACAGAATTGACACTGTTATCGTTAATACCATCAACATCATCAGAAAAAAATGCTTGCCACCGGCCTTCTACAATTAAATCGGCCATAGGATTTAATTTATATCGGAAACCTATATTGGTTAACAAAGACCACTCAGAGCCACTTCCATTTACGATACCGCCCAAAAACTCCGGAGGTGTGGTGGCCGGTGTGTTTATTCTGCCCAAACTCGAAGACACATTTCTATTAAAAGCCGTATATCCCACTCCAACAGCAATATAAGGATGAATGGCAAAATTATTTCGAATATCATCAGAAAAACCTCTGATACTAAAAGGATTGTATTCTATTTGAGAAGAGAGCGATAACAAACCCAATTCGCCTTTCATGGCGCGAAGTTGGTCTGCCGTCAAACTCGTTTGGCTTTGATCTACCAATCCGCCTTCGTGCCGTAAGTTGCCTATGTACGTAAAAAAAATATCGGAGCGAACTTTAATGTGGTCATTGAACCACCTGTTTTTGGTATAGCGTCCGTAATCGTCTCGATAAGCAAAATTGAAAAAATGTACCACCCCAAGGTGAAAACTAGAGTTTTTTGCCTGAGTTTCATAGGATCGTTCGCCAAAATCCGTAAAAAAAGTGGTGGCTCCGCCATAGAAACCAATTTCATTAGAGAAGCCTCTCTTCTTGGTTCTTTGAGAAAAAGCCAAGGAAGAAACTATCATAAAAAAGATAAGTATCTTGTATTTCAAACGACAATAGTTGTTAAGCATAGTCAGCGTGCTAATTTAACTATTTTTTTGATATTTTATTTTAGACAGACAAAAAGATAATGGTAAATTTTATTTTTTGAAATATTTCTCAGGTACATTACAAAAAAAATGTTAACTCATTAATATACTCATATTTTGAATTAGCTTTTTTTGGTATATTCGTACATTTGCACCCAATATTTATATCTCTTTTAAGAATATGACAAACAAACTCCAAGCTTTTCTCGATGCTGTTACAGTGAGAGACAAGCACGAACCCGAATTCTTACAGGCCGTTCATGAAGTGGCCGAAACGATTCTCCCTTTTATTGAGGCAACACCCAAGTATCAGAACAAGCAATTGTTGGAACGCATGGTAGAACCCGAGCGTACCATTATTTTTCGCGTAAATTGGACAGATGACAAGGGAAACATCCAAGTAAATCGCGGCTACAGAATTGAAATGAATTCTGCCATTGGTCCCTACAAAGGCGGTTTGCGTTTTCATCCGTCTGTAAACCTCGGTGTTTTAAAATTTTTAGCTTTTGAGCAGGTTTTTAAAAATGCTTTGACTACCCTTCCTATGGGTGGTGGAAAAGGCGGATCGGACTTTGACCCAAAAGGCAAATCCGATGCAGAAGTAATGCGTTTTTGCCAGAGCTTTATGACAGAACTCAGCCGCCACATTGGGCCCGACACTGATGTGCCTGCGGGTGACATTGGTGTAGGAGGCAGAGAAATCGGTTATCTGTTTGGTCAATACAAAAGATTGCGCAACGAATTTACCGGTGTGCTTACGGGCAAAGGCCTTTCTTTTGGCGGTTCTTTGATTCGCCCCGAAGCTACCGGCTATGGAAACGTTTACTTCGCCAACAACATGCTGGCAACCCGAGGCGATTCTATAAAAGGCAAAAAAGTGGTCGTGTCGGGTTCAGGAAATGTGGCCCAATACGCAGTTGAAAAAGCCATACAAGAAGGCGCCAAAGTTTTAACCATGTCAGATTCTGCCGGTTTTATACACGACTCGGACGGAATTGACGCTGAAAAACTCGCCTACATTATGGAAATCAAAAATGTACGCCGTGGTAGAATTGAAGAATACATAGATAAATATCCGAAAGCGACTTACCACGAAGGACAACGTCCGTGGGGTATCGCCTGCGATGTAGCCCTTCCTTGTGCTACGCAGAACGAATTGAACGGCGAAGAAGCCAAAACCCTGCTGCAAAACGGCTGCGTCTGTGTCTCCGAAGGTGCCAATATGCCCTCTACGCCTGAGGCTGTAGAAACATTCCAAAAGGCTAAAATACTTTTCGCCCCGGGTAAAGCTTCCAACGCTGGCGGCGTGGCAACATCCGGACTGGAAATGTCGCAAAACTCTTTGCGATTTTCATGGTCGCGTGAGGAGGTGGACAATAAGCTGCACAACATCATGAACAATATACACCAAGCTTGTGTGTCGCACGGAACAGATGAAGATGGCTATGTTAATTATGTAAAAGGGGCTAACATTGCAGGGTTTGTAAAGGTAGCCGATGCCATGTTGGCACAAGGCATTGTTTGAGGCAATATATTTTTGTAAATTTGACTAAAAATGCTCAAAAACCCGCTGCTCGATTTAAGAAACCACGAATTTGAAGAAGTTGCATTTGGCGAATTAATGCAAAACAGAATCAATAGGATTCTCATCGTTTGTTCTAACTATGATTATTATATGTTAGAAGAAGACGGCAGGATAGACGAGCGAATTTTTAACGAATATACAGATTTAAACTTAAGGTATCCCCCAAGTTTTGTTCACGCTAACTCTGCAAAGAGAGCAATAAAATTAATGACTGAAGTTAAAATTGACTTGGTCATAACATGGTTGGATATTGGAAATTACAATGCTTTTGAAACTTCAAAAGAAATAAAAGAAGCTTTTCCGGATGTTCCAATAGCTGCATTAAGTTTTTACTCCTCTGAATTAAGGAGTAAATTAGAAAAAGGCAATAAAGGCATTATTGATTTTGTTTTTCATTGGAATGGAAATGTTGACATCTTTTTGGCAATTATTAAATTGACAGAAGACAGAATGAACGCCAAAAGAGACATTAATCAAATTGGTGTCAAAGCTATTCTGATGGTTGAAGACTCTTTAAAATTCTACTCCAGGTACTTGCCCATTATTTATAAAATTCTTTTAAAACAGACCCATGCTTTTATGTCTGAAGGGTTAAATGAGCACAGAAGCATGATGCTTATGCGGGGACGTCCAAAAATGTTGCTGGCAAACACCTACGAAGAAGGTCTGTCCCTTTTTGAAAAATATAAAAGTAATCTATTGGGTGTAATCTCAGATGTTAATTATTTTAAAGATGGTAAAAGAGACCCGGAAGCAGGTTTTGAATTTTTAAAATATGTGCGAAGCTCCCAACGCTATTTCCCTTTTTTAATCCAGTCATCAGATCTGGAAAACGAAAAAAGAACCCTTGAGCTAAAAGGCAAATTTCTGTACAAACACTCCGAAACATTAGGTACAGATTTAAAAAACTATATCAACAAATATTTTTCATTTGGCGACTTTGAATTTTGGGATCCCGAGCAAATGAAAGTTTTAGAAGTTGTTAAAAACCTAAGCGAGCTTCAAAAAGCATTAAAAACCGTTTCTAAAGCATCTATTGCTTATCATGCCAAACGCAGCGAATATTCTAAATGGTTGAAATCTAGGGCGTTATTCCCGTTAGCCAATCTATTCAGTAATGTTGAGTATGACGATTTTGAAGATGTAGAACAAATCAGGGAATTCTTAATTGAAGCCATACGGGTTTATAGTATTTATCGGTCTAGAGGCGTAATTGTAAAATTTGACAAAGAAAAGTATGATGAATATTTAGGCTTTGCAAGAATAGGAGAAGGCTCACTTGGAGGTAAAGGCCGAGGGCTAGCCTTTATAGATTCGTTTTTAAAACGCCATAAGCTGTTTAGTAAATATGAAGATGTTCATATTTCCATACCACGAACAGTTGTTATAAGTACAGAGGTTTTTGATGAATTTATAGAACAACACGATTTAATTAGGTTTGCGGCCAGTTCAAATAATGATGATGAAATTTTAACCAAATTCATTTCAAAACCTTTGCCTAAGTGGGTCTTAGAAGATGTTCAAGCATTTTTAAACGTAATTAAAAGACCTATAGCCGTCCGTTCATCAAGTGTTTTGGAAGACTCCCATTTTCAGCCTTTTGCAGGCGTGTTTGCCACATATATGATTCCAAACACTAATGATAGCAATATGTTAGAAATGGTATCCAATGCCATTAAATCGGTAATGGCATCTGCCTTTTTCCAAGCCAGCAAAGTATATCTAAAAGCAACCGCACATACTATTGAAGAAGATAAAATGGCGGTTATCCTTCAAGAACTCACCGGAAAAAAATACGGTGACATCTATTATCCAAATATTTCAGGTGTTGCCAGATCCATTAACTTCTATCCCATAGGAAACGAAAAACCAAATGAAGGAATCGCTAATATTGCTTTGGGCTTAGGTGAAATTATAGTTGGTGGCGGGCGCAGTTTGCGTTTTTCACCATTCCATCCTAAAAAAGTCTTACAATTATCATCGCCAGGCTCTACCCAACGAGAAACACAACAGTATTTTTATGGCTTAGACCTAGATCCCAAAAGCTATAAAGTTTCAACCAGTGAGGCTATAAACAAAAAAAAGGTTACCATAAGGCAAGCCAAAAACCATCCTTCATTAAAATTTGTTGCTTCAACGTACGATTTACAAAATAATGTTATCCGGCCAGGAGTCTTACATGACGGAATAAGGGTTGTAACTTTTGATAATGTTTTAAAGTATGATACATTTCCGTTGCCCGAAATTTTAAAGGATTTATTGCACATTGGCCAACGCGAAATGCGAAATCCTATCGAAATAGAGTTTGCGGTAAATCTGGATGTTCCAAAAGGACAACCCAGAATTTTTAGCTTCTTGCAAATAAGGCCCATTATTGAAAGTATTGCCATAAACCATGAACTACCCAAGGATTTTAAAATTGAAGACACCATTATTTATTCAGAATCTGCCTTGGGAAACGGCACTTACAACCATATAAGAGATTTTGTTTACGTCAAGCCAGAAACGTTCAATCCGGCCAATACAAGAAAAATAGCATCGGCCGTTGAACAAATAAATAAAAAGTTTTCCGAACAAGATCATCAATACATTTTGGTTGGCCCGGGACGATGGGGATCAAGTGATCCATGGTTGGGCATCCCCGTAATTTGGCCTCAAATTTCTTCTGCGAAAATCATTGTGGAAGCAGGCTTAAATGATTTTAGAATAGACCCCAGTCAGGGTACCCATTTTTTTCAAAACTTGACCTCTTTTAAAGTGGGGTATTTTACCATAAACCCCTTTATGGACGACGGCTTTCTCGATTTAGATTACTTAAACAAACAAAAAGCCTGTTATGAGGATGAATACTTAAGACACATTTGTTTTAAAGATCCATTCACTATTATTATTGAAGGAAAAAGCAATAAAGCCGCAATATATAAATCAGGATTTAAAATTAATAGACATCAAGAACCGTTAGAAAACACCATTGACGACTCACCTCCTGAAGGTTTTATGTAAAATAAAAGACGTTCCCTAAAACCGCATCCCTATTTATTGAATTAACAAAAATCACCAATGTAAATTATGAATTATTGAATTTAATATTGGTATTTTTGTAGTATATTTTAAACACTTTTATATATAAAGATTATGAATGTGAAAAACATTTTGACAAACCTTGAAACCAAGCACCCCGGCGAAAAGGAATACTTACAAGCCGTACATGAAGTATTGGAATCTATTGAAAGTATTTACAATGAAAACCCGCAATATGAGTCTGCTAAAATCATTGAAAGATTAGTAGAGCCAGACCGTATCTTAACGTTTAGGGTTTCTTGGGTGGATGACGAAGGTCAAGTTCATGTAAACCTAGGTTACAGAATACAGTTTAACAATGCTATTGGTCCTTACAAAGGCGGCATTAGACTGCACCCTAGCGTGAATTTAAGTATTCTTAAATTTTTAGGCTTTGAACAAACCTTTAAAAATGCCCTAACTACCTTGCCTTTAGGAGGTGCCAAAGGAGGTTCTGATTTTAACCCAAAAGGAAAATCAGATGCTGAAATTATGCGTTTTTGCCAAGCCTTTATGTTAGAATTATGGCGTATGGTTGGCCCCAACACAGATGTCCCTGCCGGAGATATTGGTACCGGTGGCAGAGAAATTGGGTATTTGTACGGAATGTACAAAAAACTTCAAATTGAAAACACAGGGGTTTTTACAGGAAAAGGACTTAATTGGGGTGGCAGCTTGATAAGACCAGAAGCTACCGGCTTTGGAGCTACCTATTTTACCAACGAGATGTTAGCAGTTAATAATGATTCCTTTAAGGGAAAAACCGTTAGCGTTTCCGGGTTTGGTAATGTAGCTTGGGGTGTAGCGCTTAAAGTAACTGAGTTGGGCGGAAAAGTTGTTACCATTTCTGGACCCGATGGCTATATTTATGACGAAAAAGGACTAGATGCAGATAAAATAGACTATTTGCTTACACTTAGAGCGTCTAATAATGATATTGTTTCTCCATACGCTGATGAGTTTCCAGAAGCTAAATTTGTTGCAGACCAGAAGCCTTGGGAAGTAAAATGCGATATAGCAATGCCTTGTGCCACTCAAAATGAGTTAAATGGAGAAGATGCCAAAAAATTAATAGCCAATGGGGTTAAATACGTTGCCGAAGTTTCTAATATGGGATGTACCCCAGAAGCAATAGAAGCTTTTCATGATGCGCAAATTCCTTTTGGACCCGGAAAAGCGGTTAATGCAGGAGGTGTCGGTGTTTCTGGTTTAGAAATGTCACAAAACGCAATGAAATTAAATTGGACTGCCGAAGAAGTTGACGCCAAATTGCATCAAATGATGGCCTCAATACATGCAGCATGCACCAAATTTGGCACTCAAGACAACGGATATATAAACTATGTAAAAGGAGCCAATATTGCCGGCTTTATTAAAGTAGCCGATGCCATGTTGGATCAAGGTGTCGTTTAAGTTACCATTTACAGAAACTCAATAATGAAACCGTCTCAACCAATAAATAGAGGCGGTTTTTTTTATAGCTTTATCTAAAAATCACTTTGCTAATTTGCGTCCCGAAAGTCGTTGTTGTTTTAACCAAATACACGCCCGAACGCAAATTTACCTGCAAGTCAGTATCTTGAAAAACCGTCTTTTCAAATACTTTTTGTCCGGTTATTGAATACATTTGAACCGTTGTCTCACCCACAATGCCGGTGAAAAATAATTGACCGTCCGACGGATTGGGATAAACCCTAAACCGATTCTTTTGAAAATCAACCAAACTCACTGTTGGTCGTGTCCAAATATCACCCACTCTTGACCCCCAAATAAAATCGACCATATCCGGAAAATCGATAAACGGATTTCTGTTCTTTTGCCAAGTGTAAATCACATTGTTCCTATTCATTTCAAAATCATCCGGCGGATCTGCCACATGCCACTGCAAGAGTGTTGCCAAATCGCCAAATGCGCCTTCCTCCACCGGAAAACCATTCACAACGTCCAAGCCGTTGTAGCGGATAGCCATGTACAAAATAGCTCTAGAGACATCTCCTTTGAAGCTTCCCAAGTTTCCAGTAGGCCCTTCGTATTGTCCCGGGCCGTAGAATTGGTTGCCTCTTGAACTGTTTTCGTTGGCATCGGCAGCGCGCAAATGGTGTGCGTCCGAATTGGCATGCCGGAGCGAATCGGCGTTGGTTTCCCACCAAAAATTGATGCCATCTGCAATATCGTCCTCTTGAATACTGTTAAATCCGCCCCTAGACCTCGGATACACATGTTCCCGATTCCAAAAGCCGGTACCCGTGGATGTTTCCTGAAACAGAAACTTGGCACGTGGCTCTTCGCGATAGAGCAACCAAACTTGGTTGTTGTTTTCCGGATTTTGATCGGCTGCTTTTAAAATATCTATAATATCCGCATAGGAGTGTGTTCGAACCACAAATGGTTTTGCCACTAGGTCTTGCAATGCTTGCACCAAATTGGCACCTGACAATCCTTCTAAGGAATCGTAATAATCACCGGGTGCTGTGCTTTCAACATTTCCAAAAGTTGGATTGAGCGGCGTGCCCCAAGGCGAAATACCAAAATCTCCGTCTATAACGGTTACCGACACATTGTCGTTTACCCTGAAGAATTCTGGAGGCAAACCCGTATGTGCAATCCGCATAAATTCGTCTTCTTCCGTGACGCCATCAGCTAAAAGGGTGATGCTAGTAGCTCCTGTGTTTGTCCCGCCCAAGATGGTGACAAATGCATCGCCCGTAAAGTCTGCATTGGTAAAATCACCATTGATAAAACTCAATGGAAATGTCACGTCTCCCGTCACGTTAAAATCTGTCACAAGCGTGATGTCAAAAGTATCACCTTCGTTGAAAAGATTGGCAGTCAATACAATTTCGACACCATTGAGGATTACCCCCGAGCCGTCATTCAGCATCTTTGGGGTCGGTGCGGCAACAAACCAAGAGCCGTCATTGGCACGTTGGATGGATTCTGTGTCTTTATTACCGTTCTCATTTTCGTTTATCTGTTGCGTTTGCCCCAACAAACTCATCAAATTGACATCATCTGCGTCGGATGTATCGTAAACCAAAGCATCTATCAGGTTGGTGGTGGTGGCCAAAGTGCCATCGGGAAAATCAAAAAAACTGCCTTGATAGATGGCTACGGCATCGGCTCCGTTTTGGATCAGGTTAAGTGGTATCACATAATCCGGCGTGGGCCTGAGCGCCTCGGCACCCAATACAAACAAACCGTTGATATCGGTAACAAATCCGTCGAGATCTATTGTAAAATAACTAGAATCGCCACCGGAAGTGGAACCGTTAAACAACACCAACACATAGCCGTCTAAGGGCGAGAACGGATTGGGCGTTTTGAGTTCTATAAATTCGAGCAGATCCGTGCTTGGGGTGTCAGCGTCTAATTCGTTAATCAACACAGGCTGTGAAAAACCGATGCTTGTGATAAAAATGAATAGAAAAAAGGTACATATTTTTCTCATCTCTACTATTTAAAAGATGAGGCTAATTTAACCAAAAGTCGGCTACTTTCGCTTTATCAAATTGTAAATACAAACTTGTAGAAGTCTTTAAACCATTTAGTCCTCTAAAAATCTTTGTTATTTCCTTTTCTGTAAAGATTCCAAACCGGAACTATTATCCAAAGCAACAAAATGGCAGCAACGGTGAACAAGCCCAAACCCGTGCCAAAAAACTGTTTGAAAACAGCACCCGTGTATCCCATCAAGGCAGAAATATCGAGTTGTAGCATAATCAGTATGCGAGACAGGTCAACAGGATTGAGCAAGGTGGCAACCAACGAAAATTTTTCAAGTGGATAGGCACTGTAATTCATTAACAGAATCAAAAAAAGACCGTCGTACAAAACCGTTAGAAACAGCCACATCAAGATGGCGTAACTAAAGCCTTTAATTCGGTTTTCGTGGTATAGCGACAGGTTGTATGCCAATGCGGTAAAAATGAAATTCTGAAAAACACCGGCCAGTAGCAGCATCGAAAAATCGGGAATCACTTCAGTATTAAAACCACCATAGAATGCAAAGGGAATGCCCAAGCCCAAGAGCAAGCTCAAACTCAAGGATAAGCTCACACCTAAATATTGGCCAATAAAAATTGATGATCTCTTCAGGGGTTGCCCTAGCAAAAGCTCTATAAACTCACGGGAATTGTAATAATACATGGAACCAAAAACGACGGCAATCAACGAGGTTAAAACCACCAAAACGTTCATCAGGGTAATGACAGATTTTGACACGTCGTTGTTGAGAAACAAAAGTGAAAAAGTGAGCAACAGATAGAAGCCGAAATATATCCAGCTCCAGCCGCTTCTCAACAGGTCGTATAGGGTGTATTTTAGTACTTTAAGCATGTTCTTTAATAATTAGTTGGGCAATAGCCATTTCGATAGTTTGGGTTTGGGTCTGGTTTTTTAAAGCATCGACAGTGCCGCAAAAATGAATTTTCCCCTCCAATAGATAGACTACCTCATCGCTTATTTCTTCTACAAAATCCATCACGTGAGAAGTCATCAGTATGGTTTTTCCCTTTTCTTTTTCGGATTTTAAAATGTGTTTCAAAACCTGCATAGCAGCCGGATCCAAGCCGGAAGTAGGCTCGTCTAACACCACTACCGGATTGTCTGTCATAAAAGCAAGCAACAAATTGACTTTTTGCTTAGTACCGCCAGACAAGTTGCCCAGTTTTTTATGTAAAAAAGGTGCCAGTTGAAATTGAGAAACAAAGGGGGTTTCATCGGATGGTTTTTGGCGAAGGTTTTTGATAAATTGGATGAGTTCTCCTACAGAAACATTTTTGGGAAAATTGGCAATCTGCGGCAGATAGCTAATGTTTTCTCTGTACTGCCAATGCTTCAAAACGCTTTTCCCTTGCCATATTATATCGCCTGCATCCGGATGTACCATACCCATAAAAGATTTGATCAGGGTGGTTTTCCCCGATCCGTTTGGACCGAGTATGGCATAGATACCGGGTGTTTCTATATTGAGGTTAACACGCTGTAGCACTTGCAATTTGCCAAATGACTTGGATATGTTTTGAAAAGAAATCATGGTTTAAATTTTGTCATGTTAGGGGTTTCATCCACCAAATTGTCGGGTGTAAAAACAGGTGATACTTTTTCGGAAAAGTTAACCAAATCCACAAAAAAACTTCGCATCAGCATAATGCTTTCAGGTGTTTTGTTTACAATATATGAAAACAATTTAACGGGCCTGAAAGGGACATCGCCCACGCCGTCTCTATCCAAATCATAGCCGGTATATTCGCTCCAGTAATTGCTATTGAAAGTGTTGTCGTTGATCCTACCACCACTAAACGAAATATCGAAAGTGTTGGCTATAAAGTTGTTACGTGTAAATACATTCGTAAAACTAGCCCCCATCATCTTAACCGCCCAGCCGTTGCTTTCAAACAAATTTTGGGTGTATTGGATTCGGTTGCAACCTTCTATATGCAAGCCTGTGGTGTTGCCTATAAAACGATTTTGATGAATTTCGGCGTCGTTGATTTCTTTGAGTAACAGACCGTAAGCTGCCGGCCCCCAATTTTCTTTAAAGAGATTCTCTCTGATTTCTATGTTTTTAGAAAACATCACAGCCACGCCTGCGCCATTATTTTCAAATCGATTATGGGTATAACTGTCATGGTTTGAAAACATAAAATGCAAGCCGTATCTCAGATTTTTCCAACTCCGGTTGTCCCAAACCCGGCTGTCATCTACAAATTCGAAGTAGATACCGTCTCGCGTTCCTGTGATTTCATTTCCGTAAACCTGCAACCGATCCGACTCCCATGCGTGGATGCCATTGCCGGAATTGTATTCGGCTTTGGCTTCGCCTTCAATGCGGTTGTTTCGCAAAATACCGTCTGAAGATTTTTCGAGATAAATACCAAAGAAAAGGGTTTCTAAGCGAACGTTTTGCACGATAAAAAAACGACTTCTTCGAAACCGTATGGCAGCAAAATCTGCCGTATAGCTAGTTCCCACGTTTTTGATAAACAAACCGTCGAGCGTGACACTGTCTGCCTGAACCGTGATGACTTCACCTTTAAATTCACCGTCTATAACCGGATAATCGCGTCCAATCAAGGTGAGCTTCTTATCGATTATAAGGCTGTTTTCCTTATAAACACCTGGTTCAATGCGCAAAGTGTCGCCAGGTTTTGCTTTTTGGATCGCTTCTGCTATGGAAGAGAGTGTACAACCTTTACAAACCTGCAAGGTTTGGGCATAGCTCTGTTGAAAAAACACACATAAAATGACAAAAAAAAGGCGCATAGCTTATTGTTGGCTGTTGAAATAGGCTTTCAATTCATCCCAATAATACAATTTTCCATCGTATTTCGCTGCTTCTTCCTTGTTTTTGTGTGCCGATAAGTTGGCGCCCATAGGACTTTTAATCTCACGAGAGATGAGGAAAATGGCATCGTGAGCGTTTGTAAAACCTCCGTCCGGATTTTGAAGATCGTGCACAAGATGCAAGGCATACTCCGTTTGCGAATCAGCTTTTAGATGGTTCATCATACACTCTATAGCATCAAATTTGTACACCTTCCCTTTTTGTGTCACCAATTCAGCCGAAAAGGGTTTAGATACGATGGTCATCTTGCAAAAATGGCAACTATCGGAAGCGTAGTTGATGGGTTCGGGTGCGGGTTTGCAAGCGGCAAACCCCAACAAGAGTACAACAAAGGTTAGTGAAATATTTTTCATTTTGAAATCAATTGGTTAGCATTAAATTCAACACAACAATCGGCTAAAAACCGCGTCCGAATCGCATCAGGCTAAGGATTTCTTTCTGGAAAAACGAAATGCCAGATAACCCATAAATATTGCAATTCCGAAGACGTAGGTAGCCATTTCCGGATAGGACTGTGCTGTAAAATTGAGCAGCATTTTTTCGCCAAACAAAGGCGGCTGATATGCCATGCCGGGCACTTTGATTGGAGCAGTCGGACTCAGGTTGTGGCCATAGTCATATTCCCAGAGGTAAAAATCGTAAAGTCCCAAAATACCGAGCACGCCCAAAATAAGACTCCATACGTAGTACAAATGTCTTTTGCCAATCAGTGCAATCAGCAATCCCAAACCTATCATGCCATAGATAATTTTAGGAAAGTATTGCAACTCGGGAATGGAATCTGGTTCTATCATTTTCATCCCGACATAGTGGTTCAATATATTGATATTTTGAAGTGTTCCGGGTTCACTTCCTGTAAGCTTATCGACCCAAATATAGAGGGTAACGCCATCCGGATATTGTGGGGCTAATAGGGTGATTTGCCAAATCGGAAAAACAAAGACCAGCAAGAGTAGCAGGGCGGCTGCTACCATAATCAACCTTGGAAAAATTTTCATTGTGATGATTTTGAAATTGTGTGTCCGGCTTTTACTGATGGCAGACAGGATTTAAAAAGCTGGAAAAATCAATACTGTCTGAATTTGAAAAGGCCGCCGCCGGAGCAAGCGGCCTCATTTCAAAAACCTGAATGGTTTATTCGCCCAATGACCATTTGAGTGGCACACTGGCATTTTTTGCGGAAACCCTTAGGTAACCTTGCATTTCTTGATGAAGTGCCGAGCAAAAATCTGTACAATAGAACGGAAACACACCTTCTGTTTTGGGTTCCCATAGTAAGGTCTCCGTTTGACCCGGCATAATGAGCAACTCTGCATTGTTGGCACCCATTACTGAAAAGCCGTGTGGCACATCCCAATCTTGTTCCAAATTGGTTATGTGAAAATAGACCTTATCGCCCACTTTGATACCTTCAATATTGTCTGGAGCAAAGTGGCTCCGAATGGTAGTCATATACACATGTACATTGCTGCCTTCTCTGACAACCTTGGCCTCGCTTTCTTTTTTGGTTACAAACGGGTGGGTGTTTTCATCTAAGGGAAAGTATTTGACAGATTTAGAGATGATTTTATCAGCAGCAATGCCTTGTGCATAGTGAGGCTCACCAATGGTAGGGAAATCGAGCAACAATTCCATTTTGTCGCCGGAGATGTCAAACAATTGGGCAGACTGTGTGAGTTCGGGGCCTGTGGGCAAGTATCTGTCTTTGGTAATCTTGTTTAGGGCTACCAAATATTTGCCTTCAGGCTTTTGAGAATCGCCACCGGGTATCATCAAGTGACCTATGGAATAGTACGTTGGTGCTCTGTCAAGTATTTCCCAAGTACCCACTTTCCATTTGACTACCTCCGAACTGATAAAGAAACTGGTGTATCCATTGCCTCTTTCGTCAAATTCAGTATGAAGCGGGCCAAGACCTGCGTCTTTTACCACACCACCTACGATGGCTTCCATATTAAGAATCGGAATGCCATAGGCTTCGCCGTCAAAATTTTCATCCTCTATGGCTTTTAGTACTTTGGTAAAAGAGTGAACGGTCAAGTCTGTAGAAAGCTTGCCGTTGCCGATGATGTACTCTCCTGTAGGATCAACATCTACGCCATGTGGCGATTTGGGGGTAGGTAAAAAATACACCAAACCGGGGCATTCTTCGGGAATTAGTACTTTGACGGTTTTAATGGTTTCAGAGGTTGCTATATGCGACTTTTCGTCATAGACGTTGTGTGCATATGAAGTCGGAATCTCTTTGTATTTTCCGGCAGCCAAATATTCTTCCGCCTTTTTCCAATTGACAGCAGCTATAAAATCTTTATCGTTTTGAGAAGCATTTACCTCCAACAAAGAATTGCTTTCTTCTGTATTATACGTTGTGAAGAAAGTCCAGCCGTTTGATTTTCCTTTTCCTGAATGCGCCAAATCATAGTTAAAGCCCGGCATCAACACTTGAAATTCTACATTCATACGCCCGGTGTCCGGCTGTACTTTTATAAAGGTTAAAGCGCCTTTGAAATTGCCTTTATATTCGTTTATAGGCATGTCTTTTTGAGGATAAGGCACTGCAAAACGAGTTCCGGCTACCACATACTCTGTATTCTCTGTGGTAAATGGCGAACTGTGGTTGCCGCCGCTGTTGGGAATTTCGATAATCTCGGTGGTTTCAAAAATAGACAAGTCTATACGTGCTATACGCGGAGTGTTGTTGCCGTTGATGAATATCCATCTGCCGTCTGTTTCGCCATTCGTCTGTGAAAGTTCGGGGTGGTGGGCGTCGTCCCAAGGCACAAAACCAAACGAAGTGTTGAGCATGGGCTTGGTTTCTTCGTTAAAACCGTAGCCTTTTTCTGCATCTACTGAAAATACGGGAATAACCCTTAGCAACCTGCCTGAAGGCAATCCATAGACAGCCAATTGGCCACTAAAACCTCCGGACATAAATCCGTAATACTCATCGAGCTCGCCGGGTGCCACATAGGCTTTTTCGGCTGCACTGGCATTGACAGCACTCGATTTTTGGTTACCACTGCCTCCGCAGGAAACCAACGTCAAAAGTGAGAGGGCAAGAAAGGAATTAAGAAATGTTTTCATATCGAATATATTTAGTTTTTGAAATTTATTGTTGTGGTAGCATTACTTTGTCCACTACGTGGATGATGCCATTGGATGCAGGAATGCTGGCAATAATTTTAGCACCACCCACGTACACTTCGTCATCTATAACCTCTACAGGTACATATTGGTTGTTGGCTTGGCCTAGTTTTTTGAATTTTTTCAAAAAATCTACCGAGTAGTTTCCGGGTGTTACGTGAAACTTAAGGATATTGGCCAGAGCACTTTTATTCTCGGGCTTCAATAGGTTTTCTACCGTTCCTTCCGGTAGCGCAGCAAAGGCCGCGTTGGTGGGCGCAAAAACCATCAATGGGCCTGCGTTTACCAATGCATTCTCAAGTTCAGCCGCTTGTACGGCTGCCACAAGCGTTGCGTGATCGGCAGAGCCAATGGCTATCTGAAGAATGTTAGGGCTTGAGGTGTCATCTTCTATAAAAGCCTGACCCTTTTTTTCTGTTGACACAGTCTGTGTTGAGGCATCTACTGCTGACCGGGCTGTATCGTTTTTACAGCCGATGAGCAGCAGCAAGCACACCAAAGTCATTAGGTTAAAAATTGTTTTCATAGTTGTATATTGTATGGTTTATAAAGTTCGGAAGTATTCCAATACCGCCCTGGCTTGTTCCTCAGTTAGGTTTTGGTTGGCCATGGGTGCGCCGTTGAATTCCATCAACAATTTGCGGGCAATCGGGTCTTCTTTAACCATTCCTTCCGGGTTTAGAATCATGTTCATGATCCATTCGGGAGAACGTCTTTCAAAAATGCCTTTGGGCGCAGGTCCTATAAATTTCTGATCTGGTTTGTGGCAGGCCATACACAAATTGGCATAAATGGTTTTGCCTTCTTCTGCCAAAGCGGTGTCAATATTTTCTCCTAGGGTAACGGAAGTTACCGGCCCAACGCCTTTATTGTCTCTAAAATCTGTTGAGGCTTCTGTTTTAGGTGTAGGCGATTCCTTTTTTACACCGTAACCCGGTTCCGATTTTTTTTCTGAAGAATTACAACTGACAAGCATCACTGCAAGGCTTAACAAACTAAAAATGAACGTTTTCATGGTTTTGAATTTTGATTTAACAGGACAAAAGTACCGACTCGATTTTTCAAAAAACATGACAAATGTCATAAATAGGATAAAAATGTCCTTTTATCTTTGTTTGTGTAATAAAAACGTGTTTTATTCTTTTAACTATGCTATCACAATCTGGAAAATATGCCGTTAGAGCCGTGTTGTATTTGGCGGTCCACTCCGATGAAGCACACAAAATCGGGTTTAAAAAACTTTCGGAAGATTTGGCAGCACCTGCCGCTTTTGTAGCTAAACTCTTGCAAGAACTTTCCCGAAAAGGGCACGTCAATTCATCTAAAGGGAAAAACGGCGGTTTCTACCTTACTGAAAGTCAAAAGCAAAAAAATTTGCTAGAAATTATTATTGAAATAGAAGGAAAGGACAAACTCAATAACTGTGTGTTGGATGCTTCACACTGCAACCAGAAGCATCCTTGCGCCTTGCATCACATTGCATATCCCAAGCAAAAGGAATTTTTAAATGGGCTAAAAGAAAAAACCCTTATCGATTTTGCGTCCGAAATCAAAAAAGGGACTTCTTTCTTATAAAAAAAGTCTGACACTAAGATATTCAGCATCAGACTTTAATATTTTTTCTTACGTATTTACTGCATGGAAACCCTGCCGGAACCGGAAACTTTGATGTCTTCTTTTTGGGGTCTTCCATAATAACCTATCGTACCCGAACCGGACACGCGTGCATATATTTCTACCCGGCTTGTCACCAATACATCACCCGAACCGGCCACGCTAATTTTGGCACTATCGCTTCGCAGGTTTTTGGCATCTACATCGCCCGAGCCCGAAACAGCAATTTCTATGGTTTGGCTTTCACCGTCCAACTCGATATCACCGGAACCCGCCAAAGAAGTTTTCAGGTTTTGCGATTTAATCTGTGCCGTAAAATTGCCCGATCCCGATACGGAAATTTTTATTTGTGCACCTTCTAGCGGCAAGCTCACATCGCCCGAACCGGCTAGTGAGGCGTTCAGTTCATCGGCTTTTATCACATATTCCGATTTGAGATTTCCGGAGCCGGCAAAACTGATAGCGTTGAGGTCTTCAAATGGTATTGTGATGGTAATACGGCGGCGGGTAGAGATGCTCACCCCTTTTTTGAAAGCCACCCTCAGCTTGTTGTTTTTAACTTCTGTTTCTATAAGGCTGATGATGTTTTCTTCGCCTTCAAGCGTAATTTTTCCTTCGGCGCCTTTTACCAATATCACATCAAAACTTCCTGCTGCCGATATTTGGTCGTAGGATTCGGTAGTCCGTGTTTCGGTAATGACGTTGCCGTTGCCTTTCACCTTGCTGAACCAACCTTGAGCTTGCGAAGCGGTAAAGGAAAGTGCTAAGAAGATAGTAAAAAATAAACTTTTCATAAGTGTTTGATTATAAATTATTAAAAGGGTTCTGTAAGTGTGAGATTTCCATAGTTGGATTGGATGTTGATGCTACCTTTTTGAGGCGTTCCAAAGCTGCCTACATAGTTTTCTTGTGATCCGGAAATGATTTTTTTATCAAAATTCAGCCCTTCAAAGCTGCGTAGCTTGGCGTATTTCAGACTAAAATCGAAACGGAAGTTTGTCTGTGGCGATATGCCTATTTTGACGTTCACATAACTAGACCTAATTTTTATATTTTCAAAACCGTCACTTAAGTTCCGAATTTTTACAGATCCATAATCGGCGTCTAATTCTAAGCTGCCTGTAATTTGCTCAAACTCTTGTGTGAGGTAATCGCTATTGCCGTAAACATACCGCACGGTTCCAAGATGCAGACTTCCATAGTCGGCATCGTAGGTAATTTTGTCGGCTTTGCGGACTTCACTTTTGGTGTAGTCGGCATCGATGCGCAGCGAGCCGGCATTTTCTATGCGGTAGCCGGAATAATCGGCATGGATTTCGCCATCCTTTATATAGTCGATAACCACATTGTTGGTATAATCAAAACTGAGCCTGTTTCCGGCTGCATTGAGGCTACCGATGTCCATGCGGCCATAGTCGCATTCAATGTCCACTCGGGCATCCAACCGGTCTATGGTGATGTTGCCGTAATCGTGGTTGAGGATCAAAAAGTTGGTGACCGGCATTTTGATCAAATAATTGATTTCCATGCTGACATTGCTGCTATTCCAACCCCAACTCCACCGCTCTGTCTCTATCTGTGTTTTGGCAGAGACTGCTCGCTGATTGGCTTCAAAAGCCACGTCTATTTGATTTAATTTTTCGATGGCGCGCTGCTCATTGTTGCTGCTGGTTTTAATCGTAACTTCAATTTCTATACGATTCTGATTCCAACTACTGATGTTCACATTACCATATCTGTTGTTGACATTTAAGGTGGCATCCGCTGCCACACTATAGTCTTTTTTGATTTTTTTCTCTTTGGTGTATTTTCCTTCAGGCCCGGTCGGATTGGACATGGCCAATGCGGGAAATATCAGCAAGAAAAAGCATGTTTTAAATAACTTCATGGTTGTTTTCGTTTAAATTTTGTAAAGATTCTATTTCTTTGATTACGCTTTGTAGCAGTGCGATGCGTTTCTGAAAATTGTCTATCATGGCGTAGATTACTTGTTGGTTGTAGCCACTTTTCACCAACTCTGCGCGCAAATTTTCATAATGGGATTCGAGCGTGTCCAATTGTTTTAAGGCATCAGCTGTCAATTTTTTGGCACTTTCGTTCAAATTGTTTTCTTGCAATCGTTCCAATTCCGTTTGAATGGTTTGCTTAAAAAAGGTTTCTGTAGCTTTCATTTCCGAAGAAACACTCGCCAAATCTGCCTTTTCAGGTTTTATTTGAACCCCTGAAAACAAGGCGATCAACAAGGCTACAGAGGCAGCCGCCATCCACCAAAAACGATTTGCTTTTTTGGGCTTTTGGGCTTGCAAAAGCCGTTTTTCAAAACGATGGTGGTGGCCATCGGTAGGCTTCAACACATCTTTGTGTTGTTGCCATACCTCAAACAAGTCATCTAATCTATCTCTATCCATCTGTCTTTTAATTTTATTGTAAACATTTTCGTAAACTTTCTTTGGCTCTTGAGAGCATGGTTCTGCAATTTCCGTGCGTCATATCCATCAACACTGCCACTTCTTCTTGCGAATAACCTTCTAAATAATGCAAGGTTAAAATCAGGTTATAGTTGGCATGAAGGTTTTTCATGGCATGCATCATTTTTTTGAGTTGATCCGGCATGCCTTCGGCATCTTCAAACGCCGCATCGCTTTCCGATGCCTCCGGCAATTCCTTATCGGTAACCACGGTCAATTGACTTCCGCTTGTTCTACACGCTGTCAAACTTCCGTTGATGACGATGCGTTTCAACCAAGCGCCAAACATTTCGGGGTCTTTGAGCGTATGCAGCTTCTCAAACGCTTTTATAAATCCCTCTTGCATCACATCTTCGGCCATTTCGCGGTTTCGCACTATGCGGTATGCCGTGTTGTACATGGCCCGGTGATACCGGTCGTATATTTCCATCTGCGCACGCCGATCTCCCGACTTACACATTTCTAGCAAATTGTCTATGCGGAGCGTGTTTTGCTTCAAAACGTAAACTTTGGTCTTATGATAAAGATGTACCATGTACGGTTTTGTTACAGTTGTTTTTGCTTTTTATTTTAAAGCGAAGTTTGATGGCTATTTTTATAATGCACCTTTTTGGCATAGCAATTGACTTAACAGCTTTGAAAAGAAAAACTAATTTAATGCATCCTATTGGCAAACAGTTTCTTACATTTATAGCTGTAAGTCTGCTTTTGTAAAAATATTGCATTTACCTGACATATTGACTGAAAGAAACCCTATGAATTCATCAAATTTTATAAGCATCGACAATTTGTCACTCCAAGACATAGACCACGAGTCTGAGCTCATCCCGCTGATGACGCCGGAAGACGAAGCCGAAATAAACAAAGAAGCGCTACCCGAGTTATTGCCCATTTTACCTTTGCGCAACACGGTGTTGTTTCCCGGTGTCGTGATTCCCATCACAGCCGGACGCGACAAATCGATCAAACTCATACAAGATGCCAATGCCAAAAAAGGTGTGATTGGTGTAGTGGCTCAAAAAAACGAAGAAACAGGCGAACCCGGTTTTGAAGACTTACATCGCGTGGGTACGGTGGCTCGTATTTTGAAAGTACTCAAAATGCCCGATGGCAACACTATGGTCATCATTCAAGGAAAAAAGCGTTTCGAACTTACCGAAATGGTTTCAGAAAAGCCCTATCTGATTGCAAAAGTACAAGAGGTACCCGAGTTGAGACCCAAAAAAGGTGAAAAGGAGTTCAGGGCTATACTAGATTCTATCCGTGAAACGGCCCTCAAAATTATCCACGAAAGTCCCAACATCCCTTCTGAGGCGTCCTTTGCCATCAAAAATATAGAAAGCGGTGCCTTTTTGGTGAATTTTGTCGCTTCCAATTTAGACTTGAACGTCAAAGACAAACAAGACCTTCTAGACACCAACGACTTAAAAGCGCGTGCGCTGAAAGCCCTGAAATACATGACGTTGGAATTACAGAAACTGGAATTGCGCAACGACATACAGTCAAAAGTCCGCAGTGATATTGACCAACAACAACGCGAATATTTTCTGCACCAACAAATCAAAACCATACAAGAAGAACTGGGTGGGATTTCATTTGAAGAGGAACTCGACGAGATGGTGAAGCTAGCAGAAAAGAAAAAATGGAACGAGAAAACGAAAGCGCATTACGAGAAAGAGTTTGGCAAATTGCAACGCATGAATCCACAGGTTGCAGAGTATTCGCTACAGCGAAATTACCTCGATTTGATGCTAGAACTTCCTTGGAATGCATATTCCAAAGATAAATTTGATCTCAAACGTGCCGAGCGTATTTTAAACCGTGATCACTTTGGATTGGACGATGTAAAGAAACGCATATTGGAATACTTGGCCGTGCTAAAACTTCGAAACGATATGAAGTCGCCCATTCTGTGCTTGTACGGACCGCCGGGTGTAGGAAAAACCTCTTTAGGAAAGTCAATTGCAGAGGCCATCGGGCGCAAATACGTGCGTATGTCTTTGGGCGGTTTGCGTGACGAAGCTGAAATACGCGGACACAGAAAAACTTACATCGGTGCTATGCCCGGACGTATTTTGCAAAACATCAAAAAAGCCGGAACTTCCAATCCGGTATTTGTTTTGGACGAAATAGACAAATTGTCAAACAGCCACCAAGGCGATCCTTCGTCTGCCATGCTGGAAGTATTAGACCCGGAACAAAATGTTGATTTTTACGACAATTTTTTGGAGCTTGGTTATGACTTGTCCAAAGTGATGTTTATCGCCACTGCCAACGATTTGTCAACCCTACAGCCCGCCCTGCGCGACAGAATGGAAATTATTCCTGTAAGCGGTTACACCATTGAAGAAAAAGTAGAAATCGCCAAAGGTTTTTTAGTGCCTAAACTCATTGCAGACCACGGTATTCAAAAAACGGATATCAAAATAGGTAAACGAGAATTGGAAAAAATTGTGGAAGGTTATACGCGGGAATCCGGTGTGCGCGGCCTGGAAAAGCAATTGGCCAAAGTGGTCAGGTTTGTAGCAAAGTCCATTGCCATGGAGGAACCCTACGAACCAAAAATTTCGATGGAAACCATTCGGAAAGTTTTAGGTCCGGCCAGAATGCAACGCGACCGCACCGAGAATAATGAAATTGCCGGCGTGGTGACCGGATTGGCATGGACTGCCGTAGGCGGCGACATTTTGTTTATCGAATCCATTCTCTCCAAAGGCAAGGGCTTGCTCAACGTAACGGGGAATTTGGGAAAAGTTATGAATGAATCTGCAATCATCGCTTTAGAATACATCAAATCGCACGCAGAAGAACTGGAAATAAACCCGAATGTTTTTGACCATTACAACATTCACATCCACGTACCTGAAGGTGCCACCCCCAAAGACGGCCCATCGGCAGGAATCACTATGTTGACTTCCTTAGTGTCATTGTTTACACAGCGTAAAGTAAAGAAAAACCTCGCTATGACCGGCGAAATCACACTACGGGGAAAAGTATTGCCTGTGGGTGGTATCAAAGAAAAAATTCTGGCTGCCAAACGTGCCGGTATAACGGAAATCATTTTGTGTGAAGAAAACAGACACGATATTGAAGAAATCAAAGAAGATTACCTGAAAGGTTTACAATTTATTTACGTGTCCGACATGGGCGAAGTTTTGCAAAATGCTTTAACCCGTCAAAAAGTAAAAAACGCAAAAACATTGGAAGTTCCCAACAAAAATTGAGGCGCGTTTTAACTTCACAAAATAAAAAACAGGCTAGTTCGTTTTCTGAATGATTCGTTACCTTGCCGGCATGCAGCGAAAATTGTGGAATCTATTGGTTTTTCTATTCATTCAGTCGGCAATGGCGCAGGTTGGGGGCAGAAGTACATTCGAATTTCTCAACCTCATTTCCTCTCCGCGTCAGGCCGCATTAGGCGGAAAAGTCATTACCATATATGACGATGATGTAAATGCACCGCTCTTCAACCCGGCTACCATCAACGTGGACATGGGCAACCAATTGGCCGTCAATTTTGTCGATTATTTAGGAGATGTGACTTATGGTTCAGCATCCTACGCCTATACTTATGACAGGCATGTGCAAACTTTTCACGCCGGGGTTACCTACATAAACTACGGCACTTTCGAAGGACGCGATATCAACGGGGAATTCACCAACAGTTTTCGCGGCAACGAAGTTGCCCTTTCCATGGGATATGCGCGCAACATCTTGTTTACCGATTTTTACGTAGGCGGCAGTGTGAAGTTGATATCTTCACAACTCGAAGATTTCACCTCTTTGGGTGGCGCAGTCGATTTAGGCCTTATTTATGTCAACGAACGCTGGGGTGTCAATATGTCTGTTGTCATACGAAATTTGGGTGTACAGTTCACAAAATTTGACGATCGCCGAGAGGACCTCCCTTTTGAAGTGATTGCGGGCATTTCTCAAAAACTAAATCACTTGCCTTTTAGATGGCACTTGACCATGGAAAACCTACAACAGTGGGATACAACCTTCGAAAACCCGGAACGCAACCGAGAAGGCGTTGGTGAAAACGTAGTGGACGGTGATGTGTCGTTTATAAACAATGCTTTTCGGCACTTGTTGGCCGGGGTCGAATTTTTTCCGGACAAAGCCATCAACTTGCGTTTGGGGTACAATTTTAGACGTGGCGAAGAACTCCGATTTGTAGAACAACGCTCTTTTGCAGGAATATCGGCTGGTTTTGGAATAAAAATTAACAATTTAAAGTTTAATTATACCTTTGCCAAATACACTACAGCCGTTAATTCCAGCTTTTTCGGCCTGAACATTTATCTCTGATGCCAGACATTATTATTGCCATAGACGGGCATTCCTCTACCGGAAAAAGTACGCTTGCCAAAAAATTGGCCAAAGAATTGGGTTATGCCTTCATAGACACAGGAGCCATGTACAGGGCCGTAACCTTACACGCTTTGAGAAAAGGTTACTTTAACAATAAACAACTAAACACTCAAGCTTTGGTTGCAGACTTGGCAGCTATGAAACTGCGCTTTATCTGCGACACCCAAACCGGCAAGTCAGAAATGTACCTGAACGGTGAAAATGTAGAAGCTTTCATCAGAAGCATGGACGTGTCCGAAAAAGTCAGTTTGGTGGCAATTGTTCCCGAAGTTCGACAAAAATTAGTTGCCCAACAACACGATATGGGCATCGAAAAAGGCATCGTGATGGACGGTAGAGATATTGGCACCGTTGTTTTTCCGGATGCAGAATTAAAAATATTTATGACGGCCTCAGCCGAAATCAGGGCGAAAAGAAGGTTTGAGGAATTAAGCGCGAAAGGTCATCAAGAAACCTACGAAGATGTCCTTAAAAACGTAATCGAGCGCGATGATCTCGATTCCAACAGAAGCGAATCGCCTCTTAAAAAAGCACCCGATTCTAAAACGCTTGACAACAGCTACCTTAGCCAAGACGAGCAATTCGACATCGCCTTGGCATGGGCAAAAAAAGCCATCGCAGAAACAGTGCATTCTTAAAGTAGAAAAACAGCCTGCCCTACAATTTTTTAGATAGGCTTAGGCAACTGAATTCTTTTTCTTACTTTTATCCAAACCTTAAATTCCAAAATCTGATGAAAAAAACACTTTATGGTGTGGTTTTGCTGTTGTTAATACCTATTATAGGCCTTGCACAGGCAAAACTTACCAAAAACAAACAGGCTTTGTTGGCCTCTATTGCCAAGCACGAGCCCAAACTTATTGAAATTAGCGACGCCATTTGGGCCAACGCCGAGGTAGCTTTTGAAGAACAAAAATCGTATAAACTATTGGCCGATTATGCCCGCGAAAACGGTTTTACCGTAACAGAAAATATCGGTGGCATCCCTACGGCTTTTACAGCGACTTATGGCTCTGGCAGTCCAGTGATTAGTATCTTGGGCGAGTTTGATGCCTTGCCTGGATTGTCTCAAAAAACAGTACCGACCAAAGATCCGTTGGAAGAAGGTGGCGCCGGACACGGATGCGGGCACAATCTTTTTGGTACAGCAAGTTTGGGTGCAGCCATAGCCGTTAAAGAGCTGATAGCAGCCGGAAAAATTAAAGGGACTGTCAAGTTTATAGGCACGCCGGCCGAAGAGAAATTTTTTGGTAAACTTTGGATGATTGAAGCCGGAGCCTGGGATGGCGTGGACGTAAATGTCAGCTGGCATCCCGGTGCCAATACAGAAGCCGATGTGCAAACTACACTTGCCTTAGTCGATTTTAAAGTAGAATTTTTTGGTCAGGCGGCGCATGCTTCAGCAGATCCTTGGAACGGCCGTAGCGCTAGCGATGCCTTAGAACTCTACACAACCGGCATCAACTATTACAGAGAACATATACAACCAACCGTTCGCATTCACTACCACATCCAAGATGGCGGGCAAGTGGTAAATGTGGTGCCGGATTACAGCCGCTTGTGGGTTCGTGTGCGCAACACCACTACCGAGGGGATGTTGCCCGTGTATGAACAAGTGAAAAAAATGGCCGAAGGCGCAGCCATTATGGCCAATGTAGATTATAAAATTTCGCTAATTTCCGGCATTCGCGAAGTGTTGGTAAACCGCGCCGGCGGTCAAATTATGCAAGACAACTTGGAACTGCTAGGCCCTATTGAATACACCGGTGAGGAAGAAGCCTTCGGTAAAAAAATACAAGAAGCCACCGGCAAACCACTCGTGGGCATGGACAGTAAGATAAGTCCGCTTCGGGAAACGCTTGAACACCCGGGCGGTGGCTCTACCGATGTGGGAGACGTAAGTTGGGTGGTGCCTAACATTAACCTGAGCGTGACAGTGGCTCCTAAGGATACGCCATGGCATTCATGGGCGGTAGTGGCCTGTGGCGGCATGTCTATTGGACACAAAGGCATGATACACGCTACCAAAGCACTATCTTTTACCATGCTCGATTTGTTTGAAGACTCGAAGAAAGTAGAGGCTATTAAAGCGGAGTTTAAGAACCGCAAAGGCAATTTCCAATACAAAGCTTTAATTCCCGATGGCCCGCCTCCGGTAGGCGCCAATTGATTTTGCAAGAATCGTGGGAATTTAAAATTTTGAATGTGGGTTGAAAGATGAATCCTGAAAGGTTTTGAAAACCTTTCAGGATTTTTTTTTTTAAAGTTTGTAGCGAACGGTGAAAAGCCAAATACGAGGCAAGATAAAAGTAGCTTGCTCGGTCACCAAGAGTTCGGAGAAACTGTTGGCGTTTCGGGAAGCGTTGTTAATATAATTGGTTACGGATAGGTCAAAACTCCAGGGGCTGTTTTCTTTTTTATAGGAGAGTGAACCCGTTCCTGTTTCAAAACGAATGTTTTGCGCAGTAAGAATATTGCGATTTTTAGTGGCTTCATAATCGGCCCTAACGGTAAAATTTTTCAAAAAGTCGTATTCGAGTTCAGCTTCAAACAAATCATTTCTAAAACGGGACAGGTTCAGGTCGGACGAAAACGAGTTCCAGCTTCTTTGAAAACCGACTTTTAAAGTGGGTACTTTCTTATAATTTGTTTTAAGGCTGCCACCAAAAGTGGTGTTTACGCTCGTGTTTTCTGTACGCTCATTGTTGATGTTTTGTATATAATCGGAGTGGTTCCAACGGCTTGTGAGGGTGGCTGTAAATTTGTAAATGATTTTACGAACATTGGCATTGAAGCCCCAGTTGTTTTCGGGATTATCGGTAAAAACGGGGATATTGAAACGGTTAATGCCCTCTTGTTGGGTTTGTTGCCTAATGCTTCTTTCTTTGTGGTTGTAGTTGAGGTTGGCAAACAACATAAGCCCACGGAAAATACTGGTTTTGTTGTAATTGAGGGCAAAGGTATGAAAACGTTCTTGCTGAAGTTGCGGATTGCCTCTAAAGACAAAGTTATACGATTGCAGCATGAAATTGCCCGAAAAATTATCGGCTTGTGGCAAGCTGTTGTCGAGCTTGTATTTAAAAACAAATTTTTCAGAATTGTTAAACTCCACATTGCTGGTCCATTCGGGTTGCAACCGCCAGTTTTGCGTGGTGGTGTTGCCGTTGTTGTTTTGGCGCGTTTCCCAATAGTAGCGGTTCAAGAAAACCCCTGCCGTATGGGTACTAATGCCCCAACGGAATTTGTATTCTGCTCCCAAAAAAGCATCATTTTGTCTGAAGCGCAAGTCGTTGCCAAACCCGGCATTGCTAAAACTGTTTACCGCACCGTTGGTGAGCAGTTGGTTTTCGGAGGTTTGCAGGTAATCGTCGGAGAAGGTATTGCCGAGGCTGAAATATATATGGTTGTCTCCGTTAATAATCCAGTAATGTTTATAGAGGACATCTAAGTAGTTTGACGATTCTTCTTTCACTTGTTTTACATTAAAAACTTCATCATCGAGCAGGGGGATAAACCCTGCTAGGAAAGGGCGATCTACTATCCACTGGTTGTCGGGGGTGGTGCGTTCGTAAATGTGGTTCACCACCAAAGAAGTGGTTTTGCTAGGATTTACCGATCTGTGCCACTCGAGAAACTGTGTAGCATTGATGCTACCGGCATCGCGAAAAGTATTGAAGTTGGTGTTGTTGAGTCCATCAAAAACGGAGAGCCTGTTCGCCGACTCGTTGTCTGAGGCTTTTATATTTACATCGTAATACCATTCAGTGTTTTGGTTAGGGGTGTAGTTGACCCTCGCTTTGGCAACGCCCAAAAGGTTGCGGTCGGTACCGTTATTTTGCCTGTTTTCGGTTTGCAGGGTGTCGGGTAGGAAAAAGCGGTTAAAAGTTTGGGAAGCAGTGCGCAATCTGCTTTTGGAAAAGAGCAGATAACCCGAAACGGAAAACTTTTCGTTTAGCTCTTGGTCTATGTTCACGGCGGCGAACTCGGAGGTGTTTTCGATAACATCGCGGTTGGCGTTCATAAAAAGCCTGAGCCCCGAACTAAAACTACGGGTGTTGCGCAAGAGGTTGCTGATACCGCCTTCGAAGCGCATAAAATCGGAGAAGGTAAAAGTTTCCTTGCCTACATCGTTTAGATTGCCAATAAAGGAAACGTTGGTTTTTGGACTGTAGTAAAACAAAGCTGCGTGGGTGTTGTAGTGTTCGTCGTTGCCCGCTCCTGCTTCGAGGTCGCCAAAAATAAATTTCTTTTTGTCTTCTTTTAGTTTTACGTTCATGGCGAGTTGGTCGCTGTCGTTCACGTTTTTGAGCAGTGCCACTTCGTTATAGTCGTCTATCACCTCTATTTTATCGAGGGCATCGGCAGGGATATTTTCTACGGCCAACTTGCTGCCGCCGCCAAAAAAAGGCTTGTTTTCTACCAGCATTTTGTTGATTTTTCGGCCTTGGTAGGTTACGCCTCCGTCTTTATCGACTTCTACGCCCGGTAGTTTTTCGAGTACTTCTTTCATTTTGCGTTCGTTGCCCGATGCAAAAGAACTTACATTGTAGGTAACGGTATCTTTTTTGATGACTATGGGCTTAAACTCGTGGGTGAGGGTGATTTCATCGAGTTGCTCGCCGGAAGATTCCAGATAGAAGTTGTGTTCTTTGAGCGGGTTGTCCGGTTGGAGTAACAGGGTTTGCTCGTGGTAGCCCAAATAGCTGACTATGATTTGATAGGCTGTTTTGGCATCGAGCCCGAGGCGGTAGCGGCCTTTGGCGTCGCTAATGGCAAAGCGGAGGTTGGCTCCTTCTGCTAGGGGTTTGGCAATGATGTTGGCGTTTTCGAGCGGTACTTGAAGGCTGTCGGCCACTACACCGGTAAGCGTTCGGGTTTGGGCAATAGCCAAAGGGACACTTAGCATAGTGAAGAAGCAATAAAACAATAGCTTTTGCATAGGCTAAAAGGTTAGCATGGGAGGCTTTTAATATTTGTTTTTGGTATCAATTACGCATTTTTTTTAAGTTTTCCTTAGCCTTTTCTCCCATTTGATCCAATTGTTTTTGAGTTACGAGTTTACCTTTAACAGGTTTTTCGATTTCGGGCAAAATTTCCGGATTGAAGTTTATATGGGTTGCATAGTAGAGGTAAGAAATTAAATTATTCGTCACACTTAATTCTAAAATGAGTCCGGGTAAATTTCCATATCCGGCTGGGCCAAACCTAAGGTAAACATCAGGTGCATACCATACAATTATTTCATAATTTACCTGCTCTAAAATTGCTTTATAGCACACAAAAGCACCTATTGTTTTGGTTTCATCTGTTAGTTCCCAATTTTGAGCATCTAAAGCCGTTTTGAGCAAAACAGTAGTGCCGTATGCCTCTAATTGGTGTAGTTTGATTTTTTCTGTTTGATCCGTATAATACACTCCATCACCACCTACTAGCGTGTAAGCAAATTTTGACAAGCTATTATTGTGGGTGTCCATGGAGTTGCTTGTCTTGAACAGACTTTTATTTCCGTTGATGAGCAACACAAAGGAACTTTCATTTAGAAAGTCTTTGGCCTCCAGAATTAGGTTTTCCAAATACGCGTTTCTATTTGCGTTCGTTTTTGGTTGTTGTTCATCAACGAAATTGATTTTGTATGCAATTGCAGCGGCGTTTTGCGGTAAAACCACAAGCGGTACAAAAAGGAGTAAAAGCTGAAATATGTGACGGGGCTTTGGCACGAAGTGAAATTTAGTGCAATGTAACTAATTTTTTAGTTACAAATTGTTAAATATCTATATAAAGTGAATTTAAGACCAAAATTTAATCATATAACTGAATTCAATTTTTAATGTACTGTTTATATTTCTCAAATCCTTTTCTTTCAAATTCATGATATTCATCTTTCGATATCAATTTACCTTTTAATGGCTTTTTAATTAAATTGATTTCATGATTTTGTTCAAACAATATTTTATCGGCATAAAATGTCGCTTTGTTGGTTTCGAGTTCTAAAATTAGCCCCGGTAAACCGGTGTAATTAGCCGGCCCGAATGAATATGGAAGTTTTGGAGCATACCATGCAATTACCTCAAATGTTTTTAAGCCCCTAATTGTAACGATTGTATCAACTGTTTTTGCTTTATAACAAGTGTATCCACTAATATTTTTGGTTTCATTTGATAATTCCCAACCAATATCTTTTATGTAGGATTTTATGAGAAAATGGTCAGAAGACAGGTATTTTTCATGTAACATAATCCCTTCTTTGTAATTCGTATAAACTTTACCGGTAAAACTAAAAGATTGACCCAAACTCTTTGGCTGGTATTTACCATTATCTGCATTCATTTCTTCTATTAGCGAAAAAAATGACTCCGAATTATGGAATAAAAGTACATAGGTGAGTTTTTCCATTTCGTCAGAAATATTATTGATAAAATCGGCATCACTAGTTCTTAATTTTTCAGTAACTTTAATATTATTTCTGACTTTGTAATTAATTTCTGTTAGACTATGCTGAGCATAAGATAAATAACAGAAAATGAACAGTAGGGTTATAATAAATGATTTTCTCATGATAGTAATTTTAAGTGAATCCAGCAAGGATAGAATGTTAGTTTTTTAAAAGGTTATGAAAATGTTCATATTTTGACTTCAACAAAGCGTTGTAATCCATTTCGGAAATTCTGTCCCCTTTTTTAACTTCATAGAGATTTGCTATTTCAAAGTTCGCATCAAAAAATATATTAGTTGCAAAATATCGTCTTCTCCCGACTTCTTCAAGTTCAAGTATAAGCCCGGGCAATCCTGAGTAGCCAATCGGCCCTAAGGGAACATTTACACTTGGTGCAAACCAAGCAACAACTTCTATTTTTTGTTTTTTATTGTTCTTATCATAGAAGTAATTAGCGGCTGTAGCTCTGTAACATTTTATACCTGAAATCTCCTTAGTCTGTGACCCTAAAGTCCAATCAAACCTATTAAGTGTGTAAACAACATGAAAGTCAGTACCTAAATCTTTTTTTAAAACTACAACCTCATTCATCTGTGTGTTGTAGAAATAATCATCGCTCACATCAAGTAATATTGTAGCCAAATTAAATTCAAGATTATCTTTTTTGTCTGATGAAGAAAGGGCATCCGCAACCTGAAAAACGCCCTTTCCCTTATCATAATACAAAATCATTTCAATGTCTGACATCGCTTCAAATAATTTATCTGTTTTACTAGTAAATTTAGATTGCTTTTGATTATTTTCTTTACGAGCGACATTAGCTTTATAGACTACTTCTACTTTTCTGTTTTGGGAAAAAAGAGACGCAAAAGACAAAGTCAAAATAAAGCAAAGTGATACACAAAAACTATCCCTCGTTTTCATAAAATCCTAGATAAAACAATTACCATTTTGCGTGCATTCGCAGGACTCGTAAATATTGTTTAGCATTAATACCTGATGTGACAAAGATAATTCAAATCCAAGATCGCTCTCAACATCTTCTAAATACTCAATTGAATATAAAAAACAATCAGCATATAGAGCAGATTCAGTTTTAGATGTATCAAAGTTTTTAAGTCGAGAAAATTCGGTTGAGTGTCCAAAACTCCCCAAAGCCACAACCGCCACGGCGGTTAAAATTACTTTTTTCATGGTATTTTTAAAAATAGAATATTTTTCAAAATCACAAAAACTATAAAGTATGCTAATTTTTTTCTAACATCTTTTCATTATCACTTTTATCAATGTCTTTCAACCAATTCAAATATTCAATTTGACTAATCTTTGTACCTTTTGTAGGTTTTGAAATCTTATTAAATTCTGTTTGTACTTTCTCAATTTTCTTTGCATAATAAATAAAATTTCCGAAATGCAACTCTATGATTAGACCTGGTAAGCCGTTAAACCAAAGTGGTCCGAAATTACTATTAATATCAGGCGCAAACCATGCTTCAACAGTAATTTCAACTATATTGTCATGAGAGTCCAATGTTTTAAAAGACCTAGTCGCCTTGTAGCAGTTAAAGGATGAAATAATTTTAGTTTTATCTGAAATAAACCAACTCTCATCAGATATACCATAATCTATCAAAAAAGATTTATTATAACTTTTTCTGAAATTTAAAACCTCTCCTGATGTGTTGTTTACATATACTTCTCCGATATTTTTCGCATTAATAACAAATATGTTTGGATCAATAATATTATCTGACGACATAGAATAATTGGAGTAGAAAAAAGACTCTTGTGTATTGTAAAGCAAAGTAAAAGCAACCTTTGTAGGGTCGGAAGACTCAATTATGGTTAGTAAAAAAGAGTTTATTTCGCGATCTTTTATTTTATTGGTATCTATAACGTTTTGATATCTTGATGAAATACCATATTCAACCTTTGTTACATAATTTTGGGGTTCTTGGCCAAATATTTTTGTAATATTAAAAACAATTGCGAAAAGTAAAAACAAAACGAAGTCTTTCATAAATTAAACTTTTAAGGCGGTCTAAAATGTCTTTTAGACCGCCAAATATTTACTATGTTAATGCTTCACAAACAGTTTTGACTACATCGGCCACTAATTCTGCGTCTTCTTTAGATAAACCAACTTCCCGTAGTGCACTTTTAACCTTTTGTTTAACAATCCAGCATCTTATACTTAAGAGCTGCGAATCTTGATTAATGTTCAAATCAGAATATTTCGAAGTAAGTTTATTAAAATACGCGTTCTCCTGACTAAGGGGATATAACTGATGATTGTATCCATTTGATACTTGATTTGATAAATTTACCTCAAGAAGATTTTCTAATTTGGATTTTTGATATTCATATCCGTAAGAAGTACTAAACGCCAACACGGCCACTGCCGTAAAAAATAATTTTTTCATGATTTAAAAAATTAAAGTTAATGAATAAAAATTTGGATATCCACTACAAATCAAAAAAAAAAAAAACGGAAACGGCAAAATAATTTGTGTTAAAGTTTTAAGTTTTTATTTTACCGTAAAAATAGAATATAACCGATAAGCTACCTATTTTAGAAAGTTTTTATGATTTTAAAATACCTCATTAAGCAGAAAATGTTAAGCTCAAATTTTAATCTTGAAAGGTTTTGAAAACCTTTCAAGATTTTTCCAAAAGCGCAGTCAGTAACCGCCAAAACTTTTGAACGGACGGTATTTGCACACATTCGTCGGGGCTGTGCGCACCTTCAATATTGGGTCCGAAAGAAATCATCTGCACCTCCGGAAGTTTCTTTTTCAAAATACCACACTCGAGCCCGGCGTGGCAAGCCACAACCTTGGGCTTTTCTTTGTAAAATTGTTCGTAAACTTCGGTGTACAAAGCCAATATGGCTGCATCTGCCTCGGGTTGCCATCCCGGATAGTCGTTTCCAAAAGTAACTGAAAAGCCATGGGCTTCAAAAGTGTTTTTTAATTGTTGGGCCAATTCGTTTTTGGAAGCTTCAACAGAAGAGCGCGTCAAACAAGCCAGCTCGGCTTTACCGCCACCTAAAGTAACCTTTGCAAGGTTGTTTGATGTCTCAACCAAATCGGGGAAATGTGCATCCATGCTATAAACGCCGTTGTGGGCTTCGTTCAAGACTTTTAAAAATGTATGCTGAAAGTCAATAGAAACCGCCGGTTGGACTTTAGACTGAACGGTCGATAAGTGCAAGTGCTTTTCTGTAGTTTCAAACGCATCTTTTACGGCTTTGGTTTGCGCTTGCATCCAAGTTTCAAACGCAGCGATGTCTGCTGTGGGCAAAGCCACTATGGCGTGGGCTTCGCGCGGAATGGCATTTCTAAGTGTGCCACCCGAAAAAGCACACAGCCGGGCATCAAAATCTTGAAAGAATTTTAAAAGTAAACCGCCTAAAATTTTATTGGCATTGCCAAAACCGCGGTGAATGTCCATACCGGAATGGCCTCCGCGCAAACCGGATAATTCAATTTTGAAAAATGAATAGGTACCGGAAACAGATTCTTGGGTGTAGTTGGCTTGCGCGGTCACATCAACGCCTCCGGCACAACCTATATCCACTTCATCGTCTTCCTCGGTGTCCAAGTTGAGTAATATTTTTGCTTGTATCAAACTGGCGTCAAGTTCTTTAGCACCGGTCATACCGGTTTCCTCATCTATGGTAAAAAGGGCCTCTAAGGGCGGATGCGAAAGGTCTGTGCTTTCCAGCAAAGCCATGATAGCGGCCACGCCTATGCCGTTGTCGGCACCCAGTGTAGTGCCCCGCGCACGCACAAAATCGCCGTCCACATACATCTCGATGCCTTGATTGTCGAAGTCGAAAACGGTGCCCTCGTTTTTTTGGTGCACCATGTCCAAGTGGCTTTGTAAGGCCACCACAGGGTGATTTTCGTAGCCGGGCGAAGCCGGTTTTTTGATGATGACATTGCCCACGCGGTCTTCCAAAGTTTCCAAATTGAGTCGCGCACCAAAATTTTTTATAAAAGCACGTATTTTTTCTTCATTTTTAGAAGGTCGCGGAATGGCGTTGAGTTTTTCGAAATTGACCCAAAGTGTTTTGGGCTCCAAATGTGCAAGTATCATGTAGCTAAGTTTTTTCTGATTATAAAACAAAAGTACGGCTTCCCTATTTTTTAAGAATGGTAAATCGAAGTAAATATTCGAGAAGCGCAAGTTATTCTTTACTTTTGCTTCAAAATAAGCCATCCGCAAATGCCTATAATCGCGCCAAAAAAACTCAAAAACGACTTGTATTTTTTATTCGTATGCGTGTTTTTGGCTTTGATTACTCTCGTGCTCAAGCAATTTCCCGAATTTGTAGAAACCTATTACAGCCAAGGACTTTACCCAAAAATAGGGCTTTGGTTTCGCACTGTATTTGGCTGGATTCCTTTTTCGGTTGGCGATTGGATATACATCATTTCTATTTTATTGATGGTTCGGTGGCTTTTGAAAAACATCCGAAATTGTCTGCGGCATCCCCGTTGGTTTTTCGGAAATATCTTGGCTGTCATAACCGTTGTTTACGGTGCGTTTTTGTTGTTTTGGGGCATCAATTATTACCGTTTGCCTTTAGCAACAACTTTGGATATCAAAACGGAATACACAACCGAGACACTTCAAAAAACCGTTGATATACTTACGGAAAAAAGCAACCACTTACAGCGGTTCCTCTCCGAAAACGATAGCGCAATGGTTCATATTCCTATGGAAAAAACCGCTATTTACAAGGCTTCTTTGGCCGGATATTGGGAAATAGAGAAGAATTTCACGCAACTCTCTTTTGATCGGCAAAGCCTCAAAACTTCTACCTACAGCACCCTTTTGACCTATATGGGTTTTAGCGGCTATTTTAATCCGCTTACACACGAAGGTCATGTGGATGGCATCATGCCGGTCAACAAATTTCCTGTTACTGCGCTTCACGAGCAAGCACATCAGTTGGGCTATGCAGCCGAAGACGAGGCAAATTTTATCGCATGGCTGACAGCCACACAGCATCCGGATCCTTATTTTCAATATTTCGGATATATTTTTGGTTTAAAGTATTGTTTAAATGAGCTGTATTTACGCGATCCGGAAAACTACACTACCTATTTGAACAAAGTTAACAAGGGAATCTTAGCCAACTACCAAGAATCTAATGCTTTTTGGAAGGCTTATGAAAATCCCTTTGAACCCTTGTTTAAAAAGTCATTCGACACCTATTTAAAAGCCAACAGCCAGCGGCATGGCATAGAGAGTTATAACAAAGTGGTCGGTATGATAGTGGGTTACTTAAACAAATATCCACAATAAAACATACAAGGCTAGTTCTCCGCCAGTAAGCGTTCGATGGCAGGATCAAAAAAGTTTTCGGATGCGTTGAGAATTTCTCCTTTTTGATTGACAATATAAGCCTTGGAAAGATTGTTAATCATCAAATCTTCACTGATTTTTTGAAAATTTAAGGCCCTGAATTCGTTCTTAGGATCCAAATTGTTGCGCTTGGATTCTGCCACCCATTCTTCGTGATTGTCGGAGACAGAAACGCCGTAAAAATTGATATTTGGGAACTGCTTTTGAAGTTCTGCAATACGTTCGTGGGCATTTTTAAAATGCTTTCTGTATTTTGAATCCCAAAAGAAAATAACAGACGGATTGTTTTGAAACTGACGGCTCATTGGAAAAGGGCGTCCTTCTATGTCCACTACTTCAAAATCAGGCAATACCTTCCCACTGGCAAGCATCAAGGTTTTGCTGGCCATATTTTTTACCTTTGAATCGAGTGCTGAACTTTTGGAAATTTTATTGAAAACTGCCATGTAATTGTTGATATTCATGCTGTCTTCTTCATTTTTTAGGAATGAGAAGGCACTTTCCTGCAACAGCATATCCCGAATCTGGTTGTTCTTTATCAAACTGTCTATCATTTCAATTTTATGCAAATTGTGATGGTAGGTAAATTTTGGAACGTGTTGGTGGTTTTTACAATCTGCCAAACATTTGAAAAACGAAATGTTGTTCAAATAGGACATCAGATAGTTTTTGAAAGAGTAATAGGATGACAATAAGGTGTCGTCAACATCTATTTCTTCTCTAAATTTGTAATAATCGCTCGGCAAGGTTTCAAAAGAAGACTCCAAGTGGTTTGTGTTGATAAAAGGATATAGTTCCCGAACCCTGTAGTTCATAAAATTCATACTGCCGTGGGCAATTTTAGAAAATGCATCTGAAATAGTGATGTCTTTTTTGAGTGCTGCAAACTTTTGAAGTTTTTCATCGCGGAGTGAATCCATCTTGTGGATAAACGATTCGGTTGGCAACTGATAATAACCAATAATATCTTTGGAATCTTCTTCGTTTTCGAGAAACATTTCAGATAAAAAATTGTTTTTCAAACCGCCTCTTCCCGAAAAAGCCAAAGATTCATCAAATTCGAGTGTGTTGAGATACACCATGATGCTGTCTCCCGGTTCTATAAAAACATATTGGTATTCGGGCTTTATGACAAAGCGAAACAATCCGGTTTTTTTATTGTCGAGAGCAAACATGAATGACTTAGTGGAATCGATAAAAGCAGAATCTATGAGTGTTTCGCCGCTGTACAAATAAACCCAATCACTGGTTTGGTTGATGACCGTTCCGCCAAAATAGTTTGCTCCGGCATTTGGTTGTTTATCGTTATTGCATCCCCAAACAAAAACCGTTAAAAAAATTATATGTAAAAATCTTTGCATCTATTGTTTTTAGAAAGAATTAAACAAAAGTAAATGAACACCTTATGCCACGCTGTTAAACGCTTGTTAAAATAAAATAACAATCTCTTAAAGTTAAGCCTAGATTTCTAACAATCATATGTAGTCAAACCCCATAGATGTCAAATTTGGCATTAATTTTCTTAGTTTTGCAAACCAAAAATAAAATTCATGCTCAGCGTATCCAACCTTTCTGTTCAATTCGGAAAACGCATCTTGTTTGATGAGGTAAACGTCACTTTTACCAAAGGCAATTGCTATGGCATCATTGGTGCCAATGGCGCGGGTAAATCGACATTTTTAAAAATACTAACCGGACAGCACGACGCCACTTCGGGCCATGTGTCGCTAGAGCCCGGCAAGCGGATGTCGGTTTTGGAGCAAGACCACTTTGCCTATGATGCGCACACCGTTTTGGAAACCGTGCTTATGGGCAACAAGCCACTTTACGCCATTAAACAAGAGATGGACCAGCTTTATGCAAAACCCGACTTTTCTGATGCAGACAGCGACCGGGTTGGCGAACTGCAAGTTCACTTCGAAGAGATGAACGGATGGAATGCAGATTCGGATGCGGCAGCACTCCTCTCCAATCTGGGTATCGGTGAGGACTTGCATTACACGCTGATGGGCGAATTAGACAACAAACTAAAAGTGCGCGTTTTGTTGGCCCAGGCACTTTTTGGCAATCCGGATGTGTTGATCATGGATGAGCCTACCAACGATTTGGACTACGAAACTATCCATTGGCTCGAAAATTTTATAGCCAATTATGAAAATACCGTCATCGTAGTCTCACACGACCGTCACTTCTTGGACGCGGTCTGTACACATATTTCAGACATCGATTTCGGAAAAATCAACCACTACAGTGGCAACTATACTTTTTGGTACGAATCGAGCCAATTGGCAGCACGTCAACGCTCTCAACAGAACAAAAAAGCCGAAGAAAAACGCAAAGAACTGCAAGAATTCATCATGCGTTTCAGTGCCAACGTCGCCAAATCTAAACAAGCTACCAGCCGAAAAAAAATGTTGGAAAAGCTCAAAGTGGACGACATCAAGCCCTCTAGCCGACGCTATCCTGCCATTATATATGATCAGGAACGGGAAGCCGGCGATCAAATTTTGAATGTAGAAAACCTATCGGCTTCGGCTGATGGCGAAGTCCTTTTTAAGAACCTCGATTTGAATTTATCCAAAGGAGACAAAGTCATTGTCTATTCTAAAGACTCACGTGCGGCAACGGCTTTTTACGAAATTATCTCCGGCAATGCCAAGCCCGATTCCGGGAAATTTTCTTGGGGCATCACCACTTCTCAGGCCTATTTGCCACTAGACAATAGTGCGTTTTTTGAAAACAAACTCAGCTTGGTCGATTGGCTGCGACAATGGGCACAAACGGAAGAAGAACGCGAAGAAGTGTACTTGCGCGGTTTTCTGGGAAAAATGCTATTTAGCGGCGAAGAAGCCCTCAAAACTTCCAACGTGCTGTCTGGCGGTGAAAAAGTACGTTGTATGATTTCGCGTATGATGATGCAACGCGCCAATGTGTTGATGCTTGACGAACCTACCAATCACCTGGATTTGGAATCGATCACCGCGTTTAACAATTCGCTCAAAAACTTTAAAGGCACGGTTTTACTTACCACACACGACCACGCTTTTGCGCAAACGGTGGGCAATCGTATATTGGAACTCACACCTAGTGGCGTTATCGATAGATACATGACTTTTGACGATTATATGGACGACAATACCATCCGAGAGCAAAGAGAAAAAATGTATGGCAAACCGTAAATTTCGCCTATTTTTATGGGTGTTATCCCATAACATTAACAAAATAAACACCACAATCTGAAGGAAATTTCTAAACAAAAATGCGAAGAAAAGTAGAAATTCTGGCTCCTGCAGGTTCTTTCGAATCGTTGATGGCCGCAATACAAGCCGGTGCCGACGCGGTCTATTTTGGCATGGAACAACTCAATATGCGCGCTCGAGCTGCTCATCATTTCACTTTAGATGATTTGGATGCCATCAGCAAACGTACCCAAAAACACAATGTCAAAAGCTATCTAACCCTCAACACCATTATCTACGACCACGATTTATCTCTGATGAAACGGATTGTAAACCGAGCCAAGGAAAGTGGCATATCGGCAGTTATCGCCGCTGACCAAGCTGTCATCAACTACGCAGCTTCAATCTGCATGCCGGTACATGTTTCTACACAAGTAAACATCACAAACTTGGAAACGGTCAAGTTTTATGCACATTTTGCAGATTTGGTGGTGTTGGCTCGCGAACTCAGTCTCAAACAAGTTAAAGAAATAACCGATGGCATACGTAGAGACAACGTATGTGGTCCGTCTGGAGAACTTGTCAAAGTTGAAATTTTTGTTCACGGTGCGCTCTGCATGGCGGTTTCGGGCAAATGCTATTTGAGTTTGCACACCCACAATGCTTCGGCAAACAGGGGTGCTTGTATGCAAAATTGTCGCCGCACCTATGAAGTGACTGACAAAGAAGATGGTCATGTTTTGGCTATTGATCATGAATACATCATGTCGCCCAAAGATCTTTGCACCATAGACTTTTTAGACGAAATAGTAGCAGCCGGAGTTAGCGTTCTCAAAATAGAAGGACGCGGACGCGCACCGGAATACGTAAAAACAGTGACCCAATGCTATAAAGAGGCCACCGTTTCTATTCAAAACGACACCTATACACCCGACAAAATTTCACATTGGAAAAACCTTTTGGAAAAGGTGTATAACCGCGGTTTTTGGGATGGATACTATTTGGGGCAAAAAATGGGTGCGTGGTCAGACGGCTACGGCTCGCAGGCAACCACCCGGAAAATATATATAGGACGTGCCGTAAAATACTACCCGAAGTTGGGTGTGGCAGAATTTATACTTGAGTCTCATAGGCTTCAAAAAGGTGAAGATATACTCATTACAGGAGCAAAAACAGGTGTGGTAGAAGCCACAGTTTCAGAAATACGCGTCAACAACCTCACTTCCTATGAAGCAGGAAAAGGCAGCACTTTTTCCATGCCTGTTCCTGCACCTATTCGTCCGTCAGACAGACTTTACAAAATTGTTGCCCATGATTCGCATCACACAGCAACGACATAAATGTATCGGTTGCAACTACTGCGTTGAATTGGCGCCCGAGCGGTGGCGTATGTCTCGCAAAGATGGCAAAAGCAGGCTCATTGGAGCGATTGAAAAGAGCGGATTTCATCACGTCATTGCGGGCGTGCATGAGTGGGAGGCAAATAGAAAAGCAGCCGAATTGTGTCCGGTGAAAATCATAAAAGTCCAACAACTCTGAAAGCAACCGACAAAATCCGGGAAAGTGATACGTTTTTTGATCTACTCATCATAGGTGGAGGTGCAGCCGGATTTTTTGCAGCAGCACATTTGAAACACCTGTCACCGCAAAAATCTGTCTGCATACTCGAAAAGCAAAAAGACGTCCTTAGCAAAGTCAAAATCTCCGGTGGTGGCAGGTGTAACGTCACCCACGCTTGTTTTGATCCCAAAAAGCTGGTTGGTTTTTATCCGCGTGGACACAAAGAACTTCTAGGTCCCTTTTACAAGTTTGGCCCTCGCCAAACCATAGATTGGTTTGAAAAAAGGGGTGTTTTGCTCAAAACTGAAGCAGACGGACGCATGTTTCCCATAAGTAATAAATCCCAAAGTATTATAGACTGTTTGATGCGCCACAGCATTGGCAAAGGTGTGCGTTTATTCACCTCTTGTAACGTACAGTCTGTTAGCCGAGAAGATACGCATTGGTTGGTAAAAACCCATGACAACAGCTATGGTGCAAAAAACCTGATGATAGCCACCGGAAGCAGCCCTAAAAGTTGGGCTATGATAGAAACGCTTGGGCACACTATAGAACCGCCGGTGCCTTCGCTGTTCACTTTTAACACTACTGACGCGCTGTTGCAAGACATGGCGGGCATTTCTATTGATGTGCGGTTGCAAATCAAAAAATCAAACCTTGATTCCTTTGGTCCTTTGCTGATAACCCATTGGGGATTGAGCGGGCCGGCTGTTTTGAAACTTTCGGCTTTTGGTGCGCGGTGGATGGCAAACGAACAATACAAATTTGAACTCACCATCAATTGGTTGCAGACCCAAAACACGGAGGATGCCTTGGCCTATCTCAACCGGATGAAGGCGCAGCATCCCAAACAGTTTGTCGCGAATACAGCACCCGAAACCATTCCCAAACGTTTTTGGGCAAAACTCTTACAGAAATCCGAAGTCGAAGGGCAGCAAACTTGGGCAGCTACAGACAAAAAATCCCTGCGCAGATTGGCTGAAACACTTACACAAACCAAAGTAGCTATAGATGGCAAAAGCACCTTTAAAGAAGAATTTGTAACAGCGGGCGGTGTACAACTCAAAGAGATAGACTTTAAAAACTACAGCAGCAAACTGCATCCGCATGTATTCTTTGGCGGAGAGGTTTTGAACATTGATGCCGTGACGGGCGGCTTTAATTTTCAAAATGCATGGACGAGTGGCTTTTTGATTGCGGAGCATCTAGCTGTTTGATTTTTGTGCTATCAAGGACATATTTTATAATTCTGCTAGACAACGCTGCAATTAAATGAGCGAATAAACATCTGTAAAAAGACATTTAACAGCACTAACAACCAAAAATTGGGAAGCTTTAGAAAAAAACATTAAAGGGGCTTGTTGTAAAAGGGTATAGTGTGCTAGAAAAAAAGCATTTTGCTAGTAAAAATTCCTTATACAGTCTAACGCCATCTTATTGTGGATTATCAAAAGTAATTTTCTTAAAAAACGACCTTTTTAGTGACCGATTTACCGTTCTGAAGTTTGATTTTGACCAACAATACACCTCTTTGCATCTGGGCAGGCAAAATCAGTTTATTGTTATCTATGTTAGATTGGGTAAACAAGCGTTTACCGGTCAGGTCGAAGATAGAAATATGATCGAGCAAGTCGATATTTGATTCAATCTGTAATTGCGATCCCGAAGTATATATTTTAACTTCGTTTTCGGCGAGCAAAACTGAATCGTCAAGACTCAGTGTTTGGTTGGCAAATTGAATGATAAAACGCTCATTGAACACACCTTTTTGGGTGGTGAAGGTGTAATCACCTTCTTTCAGGTTTTGATTTTGTCCTGTAAGTTGGTCTATCAGCAAAATGGCATCCATATCTTCAAATAAACCATCCAATTTGTCTAGAGAAATAGAAAACTCACCACTGATATTGGTTCTGTAACCCAGCAAAAAACTATCTTCTGTAGGGTTTTGAGGAATGCCTTTGGCTTGAACAGAAAAACGATTGCCATCCATGAGCGTGTAAAAACCAATCACATTGGCAAACCCGTCGAAGTAAGATGCATCCCAAAGTTTGTCTTCGCCGTCTGTTGCCGGAGCTGCATAACCCATCAAGGCTTGGCTAAACGCACCTTGGTCATTAGTCAAATTAAGCCAAATCCTATTTTTGTTTGTCTCAACTGCGGTAGCATTTGTTGTTGATGCTGTTTGCACTTGTGTACCACTTCCCAGCGATACAACTTTGTCTTTTGGGCGGTTTGCCCTAAAAAACTGGTTGTTACTCCCGGCAATTCGTTGGCTATTGTTAAAGTTAATATTTCCGCCGCTTGTCAAATTGACAAAAAACCCTTGCCCGGAAGCTATTTGTCCTGTTGGTATGGGGCTACCGCTGGTGCCCGTGCCGCCGAACAAAGTATAAACTGCGTAATCGTTCGCGTTATATATGTTATTGGCAATGGGCGTATTGTGTGTCCAAAAATAGAGTGCACCACCCAAAACGGCGCTATTTTGCTGAATAAAAATATCCGCATCTATAGCAGACGGATAGGGATTGCCGATTAAGGCCACACTGCCGGGATTGGGAGCGTTTACAGGCACTTGGATAACACCATTGTTGGGCACACCTTGCACGTTGGCCGTAAATATACCGGATACGCTGGTTGAAAAAGATTGCGGCGAGCGCACAGCATAGCCCACGCCGGGCTGCATGACTGTATTTCCGTCAAACTCGGTTTGCCAATTTTGGATATTGGTGTTGAATGAAAAATACTTGTCTCTTAAAGTTCCTGGAGACAAATCTGACAGACGACGACCCGAAACAGGTGAAGACCAATAGGTAAAATCAAACTTGGTAACCGGTGTGGTGTTTCTGCGTATGGTGATGTTGCCTGTGTTAACAGCGTTATCGTTAAGTTGCAACAAACTTCCGCCGCTTTCAATATCAAAATTTCCGGTGCCGTTCACACTGATATAGTTCTCGACCGTCACCGAAGTTCCCTGGGCGATGGTTAAGGTATTGCCCGGATTGACTTCTAATTCACAAGCCTGAAAGTTGCCTTGTGTAAGTGTGTTGTAGTCTGCATTGATGCGAACCCTGCTATTTTGCGTAGGCGCTCCATTGTTCCAACCCGAGGCTGTCCAGGTGGTGGTTGAACCACAACGTTCTATAGTGCCTGTGATGCGAAGGGAATTTTCATCTATCAACCAGAAACCTGTGAGTATGGTACCAAAAAAACTGAATGAGGCCGAATTGTGCCCATAAAATCGGATGTATAAAGTTTCGCCGTCTAAAACAACTGTGTTAATACTTCGTACTTCTGCTACATTGATACCTGTATTGCCTCTATTTACCAAAGTAGTAAAAGTGGTAAATGATGGGTCTTTGGAATATCTGACCGAAAATCTGGAAGGCCCACCGACAACCCTTGTTCCAAAAAAAGGCAAATTCCACACGGCATCTAACTCCGTATGTGAAAAAGAAAGATCCTCTATATTAAGGTTTTCTCCGGACTGAGGACTGATGGCTATTTCGTAATACTCGGTAAGCGAATTGTTTCGTGACCAGCCTGTAGCGGCCACGCCAAAACCCGGAACAAATTGTTGGTTGTCTAAACCACTTGAAAAACCAAGGGTAGCAGCATTTACTTCGGACTGAAGGTTTACAGGGTTTCCATCGGTTGACAAAGGCCACTGAGCCAAATCGACCTGAGCACTGCCCGGTGTGGACAGGGTCAAAAAAAGGAAGAAAAGAATATATTGAAATGAACGTAAAGGAAAAGTAGAAATTTTGGACATACTTAGGGGGCTTTAAAAATTCTGTTGCAAAAGTATGTAACTAATTGATTGATATAAAATTAACCTTATGCCGTTCATCGATTTATAGGGTCATTCATCGAAAATACTGTTAAAATTGCAACTTTTGACACATGAAGCCCACTATAACAAAGCCCTGAAAAGTTTTTCAAAACCTTTCAGGGCTTGAAATTGCGTGAGGGATTGAGGCTTTGTTGGAGCACCGCCGCAGGCGTGCGACTGCCGAAAGCCCGGTCTCCACATTTCGCAAAAAGGAATGTGGAGACACGTCAAAAAAATCAGAAGGCTAACGTGATGCCTCCCAAAACGTTGATGCCGGCTTGCGGATAAAAGCCGGAGAAGAAGCCGGTTTCCGTCCCACTTGGTTTGTCGGGGTTTTCGAAATCGAAAGTGCCCCAAAAGCCGTTGGAGACATATTGCCTGTCGAAAAGGTTGTTGACGAGAAATTTAAAGGTCACATCTTTGAAAGTCAGCCATTTGCCCATGCTAAACTGCGCATTCAAATCGGTCACAAAATAATCGGGCAATTTGGAAGAGGCCAAGTCTAAATTGCCCATGTATTGTTCGCCCACATATTTGGAAAACAGGGAAAGTTCCAAATTGCGTATGGGCTTGTAAATAATCATATTACCCAATACTACTTCGGGCGAAAAAGGCAGGTTGGTGGTGCCGAGGTTGCGTTGTTCGCCATCAATGGAAGCGACAAAATCGCGGTTTTTATTGGTGCTGAAAGCCGCATTGGGTGCCCAAGTCCATCGAGGGCTTAAAGACAAAACGGCCTCCATTTCCAAACCGATGCGGTGGCTCTGCCCGCTGTTTTGCCTGATGGGATTGCCCACATCGTCTAGGGCACCGGTGAGCACGAGTTGGTTGCTGTAATCCATCCAATACAGGTTGATGTTGAAGCTGTTTTTGGCATCTTTGTAGCGCCAACCGGCTTCGAAATCGTCGAGAGATTCGGGTTCGGGATTGCCGTTTTCAAAATCGGTGCGGTTGGGCTCTCGATGCGCTTTGGCGTAAGAAACATACAAATGGTTTCGCGCGTTCAGCTGGTAGGTCAGCCCGCCTTTAGGATTAAAAAAGGTAAAATATTCTTTGGTGCCCAAGTCAATAAATCCTAAATCTTCACCCCTGATTACATAGTCAACATAGCGCAATTGCAGGTCGCCGTAAACACTTAAGCGATGATTGAGACGCCAGTTGGCTTTGCCATACACATTAAAATCGGTTTTATTACCCACATTAAAATAGAGTTCTTGTCCGGGTCGATCTCCGCCTATCTTGGCAAAAATAAGCCTGCCAAAATGCTCACCGTCGTAGCGGTTCCAGGCACCGCCGAGTGTAAAATCGATGTCAGTAGTTTTGTAATTGGCCGAAAAAGTGGTGCCGAAAAAGTCGTTGTCTAACCATTGCCGTTGTACCAAATCGGTGGTATTGACTACTTGGCCGTTCACCACCACGGGTGTAAATCCGTAAGTACCAAAATCGGCATCTTCAATAAATTCCTCAAAAAAACCGCGGCCAAAGGTGTAGTGAAACGCCAAATTGGCCGTCCACCGAGGGCTCAATTCTCTAAAGATATGGAGCTGATAGTGGTCTTGTTTGAAATCGTCCACCTGATTTTCGTAGAAAAATACATTGCCTTCGTCATCGGTGTACATGCCGGCGGGATTGAACCTTCTGTCTGTTTTTAACGTTTCTTTGTCGATGCCGAACCAAGCTTGGTAAGTGACTTCCGAACCGCCAAAAACAATGGCTTTCACTTGGGTTTTGTCGTCGAACCAAGTACCCGACAAATAAAAAGACTTGAGGTCGGAAAAAGCACGATCTATATACCCGTTGGATTTGATGATGGAGCCGCGTCCGGTAAACTCAAAATGGTCGTTCAGTATTCCGGTGCTAAACTTGGCCGTGGCTTTGCGTGTGTCGAAACTGCCAAACGAACCCGATACTTCGGCATAGGGATTGGGACTCACGGCATCGGACAAAAAGTTGATGCTGGCGCCAAAAGCGCCCGCTCCGTTGGTCGAGGTACCCACGCCCCTTTGGATTTGCACGTTCTCAACGGAGGAAACAAAGTCGGGTATATCGACCCAAAAAGTCTGTTGCGATTCGGCGTCGTTGTACGGAATACCATTGATGGTTACGTTTACCCGAGTGGCGTCTGATCCTCGAATGCGCAATCCTGTATAGCCCACACCCGAGCCATTATCGCTAGTGCTGACTACGGCGGTTTGGGTGTTGAGCAAAATTGGGATGTCTTGTCCCAAATTGCGTTTGGCCAATTCGGTTTTGTCCAAATTTACGAACGTCATCGGTTCGCCGGCTCCGGCACGGGTAGCACTAACCATTACTTCGTTGAGCGCAACGTCTTGTTGCCTGAAAACTATGTCTAAGCGGGTACGCTGCTCAATTTTAACCGTTTCAGTTTGCGTTATGCCTTGCCAACTGAGTTGGAGGCGATATAAGCCGGGTTCGACCTCAAAGGAATAAAATCCGTCGGCTTGGCTCTCGGCGACCCGCTGACCGGGAAAGAGCTGTAGGATAACATTGGGCACGGGCTCGTTTCGGGTGTTGATGACCCTGCCCGAAATGCTGACATTTTGGGCTGCGACCCACCAAAAAGCAGTAGTTAAAAAATAGAAAGAGATAAACCGCAGGAGGTTTTGAGATGTGAAAGGTTTAGCTGATTCAGACCTGAAAGGTTTTAAAAACCTTTCAGGTCTTGGCGGTAGTAAATGTCTTGAAAACCTTTCAGGTCTTGCTGTCGAAAATAAAGAATACACGATTTTCATCCGTAAAAAAATTTACGAATAAAAGGGGTCATTATTCTGGGTTAATGTTATGTTTTTTGTCCGTATCGAATCGGACTTTTTTTCCTTGGCAGCATTACCTGCCCAGGTTCGATGGGTATAATCTCAGCTTAGACCGACAAAGTCGGGTTTGGCACCCCTTTGAGATGGGGCAAAGTTAATGTAGAAAAAGGGAATCGTCAACAGATATCTTAAAAAAACTGTTTTCAGATTTTAAATTTGACTCCAAATAACACATAACGCGGTTGCACAATGTACCGGTTGGTACTGATGATAAAATCGTTAAAACTGTCGTTGTTGATGGATGTGGTGTTGGTCAGGTTGGTGCCGTAAAGGTAAAATTCCCACGAACTTTTGTCTTGTGAATAGGTAAGCCGTGCGTTGAGAAAATCATAATCGGTGGATGTGCTTTGCGAACGGTTTTTGTAGTTGTTGTAGGTGTAATCGGCTTCAAACAGGAAGTTCTTCAAAAAAGGGATTTCGATACTTGCAAACGGACTGTCCGTCACAAAACGCGAGGTGGTTTGGCTTCCGGTGTAGAAATTATTTGTGGTTTCAAAACCGATTTCCACGTTCGGGCTGTCCTTAAAATTGCTTTCTACGGAAGCTTTGTAGTTTTGGGTCAGCGTCCGGTTGGTGTTTTCAAGGTCGTTGATGCTGTTGTTGATTTTGCTGTAACTGATGTTGGTGGTCAGGTTGGTTTTAAACTTCCTGAACCGTTTCTCATAAGTAGCCGAGCCGCTCAGGATGTCGTTGGCAGAAGCTGCATTGACAGTGGTCAAAATACGCTCTAAATTTTCAAAACGGACGGTGTTGGTGATGTCATCGATTCTTCGGCTGTAAGAAATATTGCCATAGATATTTGAAAAATTATACGAATTGAAATTGAAATAATTCAGCGAAACCTGGTGGTACCATTGGTTGTCCAACGCCCGGTTGCCCGAAAACAAAGTGTTGTACCCGTTGATGATAACCCCCGATGCCAAACTGTTGACATCGGCATATTCGGCCTTGATGCCGTAATTCAGCGTGAGCGAATGGGCTTTGGAAATGTTGTATTTGGCGTTCAACGTTGGCAAAACCAACACTTGGTCGTGGCTTTGCTTGTCGGAGAATTGAAAATTTGAGGTGTTGAAAAAATGGACATTCACACCCGGCCGGAGTTCAAATGCGCCCAATTTGGATGTGAGCTGTACGGTGGCATACGTATCGGAAAACCGGTACCGGAAACGGTTCAGCAGCGCATTTTCTGTAAAATCGATGCGGTCACCGTCGGTTGTCAACTGTGTCAACGAAGAACCGAGAAACTGATTGGCCGTCACATTTCCAACGGTTACATTCAAATGGTTTTTTTTGTTGAAAACATAATAATAGCTCAAGCGCGTATCCAATTTTCGGGTGAAAACATTTCGGTTTTGCAGAAGGTTAAATACCTCGTCATCTACCGTGGGAATGATGCCGACAAACTGTCGTTGGGTGGTTGCCAAATCGAAAAAAGGGTCTTGCTGTTTGTACAAAAACTGGCTTTCGAATGAGAAAATGTGCCGGTCGCTTTGGGCAAAATACGCGTTCAAACTCTGGTTAAACGTCAACGGATGTTGTTTGTTTTCGGAAGCAATGGTGTTGACAGTCCCGGAAAAATCGGAATTTTGATTTTCTTTTTGGTCAATGTCGGCATATTTGAAAAAGGTTTGCGACCTGATTTCGAGCCTGCTTGTGGGTTTGTATTTCCCGGTCAGTTTGATTTGTCCCGAATTGTTGCGCTGGTTGGTTTTTTCGGTCAATTCTTCCAAAAGGTTTCCATCTTCGCGAAGATAGGTGCGCGAGGTTTCGGAACGCAGGTCGGTGTTGTTGCCCAAAAACATACCAAACCCTGAAAAGTTCCATTTTTTATTGGGGTTGAGCGTGTAGTTCAAACCCGCAAAACGCGAATCAATATTGGCAGCTCTGTTGTCGCGCAAGGGCAAAAAGCCTGCATCGTCCGAAGCAATATTGATGGAAGAGCCGCTGCGTTGTGATAGTCCGCCAAAACCGCCGTTGAAGCGAAAATAATCTTGCAGGGTCAGTGCCGGCTCGCCTATGTTGTTGAGGTCGCCGATAAAATTGAAACTGCTTTTGGGTTTGTACAAAAACAAATTGGCATGGCCGGTATAACGCTCGTCGTGGCCGCCGGAGGCTGACACATCGCCAAAAAGCATGCTCTTTTTTCCGTCTTTCAGTTTGATATTGAGCGCGATGGCATCGCTGTCGTTGACCCCGCCCAATGGCCCTACATCGTTAAAATTTTGAAGCACTTCCACTTTGTCCACCGCATCGGCAGGCAGGTTTTTGGAAGCCGTTTTGGTGTCGCCGTCAAAAAAATCTTTGCCTTCCACCATCACTTTGCTGACATCCTTGCCCTGTACTTTTACATTACCTTCTTTGTCCACCTGAAACCCGGGCAGTTTTTCCAATACATCTTTTAACTTTTTCTCATTGCCCGTGGTGAAGGCATCTGCCTTGTAAACGATGGTATCGCCCTTCACCACCACCGGCATTTCATAGATGAGTTCCACTTCATCCAAGGCGTTTTGCGGCTTCATCACAATGTGCTTCTCTATGGGTTTTGGCTCGTTGAGCAGCAACTTTTCTTCAAACATGGTGAAACCGACATAACTGCTCCTGATGAGGTAGTTTTTGCCGATTTCCAGATCCAATTTATACCTGCCTTGCGCATCGGTGACCGAATAGGAAGCAATGCCATTTGCCAACACGTCCACGGCCAATACGTTTGCCATTTCTAACGGATTGCCCAACGAATCTTTGACCGTACCGGAAACGCGGACCGTTTGCGCGGTCAGGTTTAGGCAAAGGATTAGGAAACCTAATAGAATAAATAGGGTGTTTTTTTGCATATCGATACGTGATGAAATTAGAAAGGAAATCGTTGGTTTTTAAACCCGAAAGGTTTTGAAAACCTTTCGGGTTTTAGGAGTTGGAATCATTTTTAAAATCAATTCCCTATCCTGATTTCGATGCTGTTCCCATCTTTGCCTTTTTTGCCGCCGCCGTACATTTCCTGCATCTCTTTCATTTTTTCTTCCAACAATTTGTCATATTCGGCTTGGGTGACTTCTTTGCCCTTTTTGGGTTGTTCAATGGCAACTTTTTCCTTCGGGTTGATGACGATTTTGTCACAAATCATGGTTGTGTTCCCGTCGTTGACTTCGAGGATGAGCCCGGGCAATCCCCAATAGTTAGACGGCCCGATGTTGACCGGGATTTCGGGCGTGTACCAAGCCGTGATGGTTTGTTTTTTCACTTCCTCTTTTTTATCTGCGATGGAGTCTGTCTCGCTTTTTTTGTCTGTGGAAAAACCGAATTGCTTCACTTCCCGCTCAAAAGTTGCTTTGTAGCAGGTGTAATTCCCAATTTTTTTAGATTCGTTCTCCAGTTTCCAATCATACACTTTCATACTGTCTTTGACCAAAAAAGCTTTCCCGAACAAATCTGTTTCTTTCACAAATGTTTTCTCTTTGGTGTTCCGGAACAAAACACCGCTGTTGCCGTCAGAAAAAGAAAATACCATACTGCCACCGCCTACAGCAGGCGTACCCAAACTTTCGTCTTGTTTGTAGGTAGAAGTGGTCGCGTCAAACTGCAAGGTGTATTCCTTCTCCATTTGCTTTTTCATCATTTCGTTGATTTGCTGTTGCATCTCGCTTGAAACCTGGGTGCTGTCCATGGTGATTTTCATGGCCGTTTTGGTTTTGTAGTGCGCGATGCCCTGAAAAGACTGGGCTTGCAATTGAGAAACAAGAAAGCAACTTGCTAAAACGAAAAGGGTAACGATTGACTTCATGGTGGATGTTTTTAAAATTGATGAAGCAAATATCTGCCATTTCAACTAATTTAACCGTTAATGAGTGTTAACGAGTGTTAACCGAAGCTGTAACTTCCATTCAAAGCTTGTATTTTTGACTTGTGAAATGCCCACAATCCCCGAGACATTGTGGTTCAATAAAAACCTAACCCGATATTTGGGCATTACATTCCTGTGCTGAGCGCAGTCGAAGCATGGCCGATTAAAAGCAAATCATATCAACAGATGAAAGAATCTAATTACCGCATCATCGTTTGGCTTGTTGCTGCCACCATCCTGCTTACTATTGGTGTGCAGGTGTATTGGAACATCAACAACTATCGCTACAACCGCGAGCAGTTTGACAAGCAATTGCAATTGGCCTTGGACAACGCTTTTGACGGGTATTACGGGGAGATTTCAAAAGAGACGCAATTTCATTTTTTGAGTCAAGACAGCCAAGTTGATACCATTATATTTAAAACAAAATTCGAAGTAAATACAAAAGCAAAAAAGATTGTGGATGGGTTTACCAAAGAATTCCGCTCGGATGGGGATTCTTCCAAATATTCTTTTGAAGTTTTCCGTGGCAAGGAGACGGACAGTATTTTTACGATGCGCAAGGCATCGCAGTTTTATTTGTCTATCAACATAGATACCTTAAAAATCGACATGCTTTACGCATATATTTTGAAAGCCCTTCCCGAAATCGATTCTTCACAAATGTTTATTCGGCATACGTTTCTCGATACGGTTTGGTATCCGGAGATGATAATAAATACAGATCAATATTTCAAAAAAAATGCGCAATCGGGCTATCTTAAAAACGGGGAAAACATAACCTTGTATTACCCAAACAACCCCAAGCAAATTTTAGTCAGCAGCCTTTCCGGCATCTTCCTCTCGCTTTTTTTGACTGCGCTCATCATCGGCAGTTTGCTTTTCTTGCTCAAAATCATCAACGCGCAAAAAAAAGCATCCGAAATCAAAAACGACCTCATCAGCAACCTCACGCACGAGTTTAAAACGCCCATTGCCACGGTGGGCGCGGCCTTGGAAAGTTTCGGGAGTTTTCAGGCGGCAAATGATGCTGCCAAGTCAGCGGTTTATTTGGACATCAGCCGGAAACAATTGGACAAGCTCAACGGCATGGTAGAGCGTTTGCTCGAAGCGGCCACACTTAAAACCAACCGGTTGGTGTTGCAAGAAGAATCTGCGGATTGGGTACCGCTCATCCGAAGTGTGGTCGAGAAATTTCAATTGCAGTTTCCCGAAAAACAATTCCGGTTCGATACACATCTCGATGCGCACATCAAATCCACCGATGTGTTTCACTTTGAAAACATCTTGGCCAACCTGCTCGATAACGCGGCCAAATACGGCGGGCCACATATCGAAGTGGCTTTACGCCCAAGCGGTACGGAAATCCTCCTTTCGGTTTCGGACAATGGAAACGGCATTCCCAAAAAATACCGCAAAGAACTCTTCGAACAGTTTTTTAGGGTGCCGAGCGGCAATACCCACAACGTGAAAGGGTTCGGCATCGGGCTGTTTTACGTAAAAACTTTGGTTGAAAAAATGGGGGGAAATATCCGTTTTGAGCCGGATGCCGGTTTTGCTTCACAATTTATCATTCGCTTCAAAAAATGAACAAACGCATCAAAATCATCTACGCCGAAGACGAGCCGTCCCTCGGGCAAATTGTTAAAGAGAGCCTGGAAACCCGCAATTTTGAAGTGAGACTTTGCCCGGACGGCGAGGCTGCTTTACTAGAATTTCAAAAATCGAAACCCGATGCGTTGGTGCTCGACGTGATGATGCCCAAACAAGATGGTTTCAGCCTGGCGAAAGAAATACGAAAGGAAAACCCAACGCTGCCCATTATCTTTCTCACGGCCAAATCGCAGGTGGCCGATGTGGTGGAAGGTTTTCACGCAGGCGGCAACGACTATCTGAAAAAACCCTTCAGCATGGAGGAATTGATTGTCCGTATCCATGCGCTTTTGGGGCGGATCGGTAAAGACATTTCTCAAAAACAGTACCCTGTCGGGAAATACACCTTTGATGTCAACAAACAAACTTTGACACACGGAAACCAAACCCAAACCCTCACCCACCGGGAATCGGAGTTGCTGCACGAACTGCTGCTTCAAAAAAACCAATTGCTCGAACGCGCTTATATTTTGAACAAAATATGGGGCGACGACGATTTTTTTGCCGCGCGCAGCATGGATGTGTTTGTCTCCAAGCTTCGCAAAAAACTGCAGGCCGACCCGTCGGTAGAAATCATCAACGTGCGCGGGTTTGGCTATAAATTGGTGTGTTGAAATTTTCTGAGAATTTTCCCTTTTTTTCGTAATTTGGCAACTGATGAAAAATTTGACATTTACCTTTGTTTTGTTGCCCCTACTCGCTTTGGCCCAACCTCAGTTTGGCATCAGCCTGAAAGATTCGGTCTCGCTAAATGCCGATACCTTTTGGGGCGCAGACAACTTCGGCAATTTTTACTTCTCAAAAGATGAAACGCTCTATAAAAAAACGGCTACACAGCTCTACACCTATTACGCCCTGAGTTTGGGACAGCTAGCAACTGTTGATTTGTTGAATCCGCTAAAAATCACCCTTTTCTACAAAGATTTTAACACCGTGGTCGTGCTCGACAACCAACTCGCCGAAATAGAACGGATTAACCTCAATACCCGAAAAACATTTCGTGTGGCATCATACGTAACCACCGGTTTTGAAAGAAACCTTTGGCTTTTCAACACCGATTTGCAACAACTGGAATTGTACAACTACGCCCAAGACAAAACCCAAGCAAACACCCAGCCCATCAACAAAAAAGTGCTGGCTCAGGTAAGCAATTACAACTATTGCTGGCTGCTTACCACAAACAGCCTGTTGCAATACAACATCTACGGAAGCCCCACACACGAATATCCAATGACAGACGCGTCGGGCCTGAAGCGTTTTCAAGACACTGTGGTCTTTCGCCGGGGCAATGACTTGTTTTTCTACAGTAGCCGTTTTAGAGACGTTTTTATGTTGCCCAAAATCTCACATTCTTATGAAGATTTTTTCATAACCGAATCCACTTTGTATCTTTACCACAACAACCAAGTCTATATCTATTTGCTCAAATTCCAAAACTAAACATGTCCACAAAACCCATGCACATAGCCATAGCCGGAAATATCGGCGCCGGAAAAACCACCCTGACACAATTGCTTGCAAAACAATTCAAATGGCATCCGCATTTTGAAGACGTGGTTGACAATCCTTACCTCGACGATTTCTACGGACAAATGGAACGCTGGTCTTTTAACCTTCAAATTTATTTTCTCAATAGCCGTTTTCGACAAATATTGCAAATCCGACAAAGCGGACAAACCGTCATCCAAGACCGAACTATTTACGAAGATGCCCATATTTTTGCACCCAACCTCCACGCCATGGGTCTGATGACCAACCGTGATTTTCAAAACTACGCCTCGCTTTTCGAACTGATGGAATCTTTGGTAGCACCCCCCGATTTGCTCATCTATCTCAGAAGTTCTATACCCAACCTCGTTCATCAAATCCACAAACGCGGCCGCGAATATGAAAATTCTATCAGCATCGATTACCTCAGTCGCCTCAACGAGCGCTACGAAGCTTGGATTCAGAACTATGACAAAGGCAAATTGCTTATTTTTGATGTGGACAAACTCAATTTTGTAGATAACCAAGAAGACCTCGGAACTGTTTACAACCAAATAGACGCAGAACTATTCGGATTGTTCTAAACACCATACGACACCTTAACCTATAAAACAACCTTATGAAGCCTTCAAAAATGTACATTTTGCTACTGGCCGTCTGTAGTACCTTTACGCTATTTTCTCAAAGCAGAAAACTGCCCACAGACACCACCCTTACCACGCAACACAGTGTGACCATCAACGGTACTTCCATATCCTACACAGCCGAAACCGGAACCCAGCCGGTTTGGGACGAAAACGGAAATCCCATTGCCGCTTTGCACTACACCTACTACACCCGCAACAACATCCGCAACCGATCTGAGCGTCCGTTGCTGATTTCTTTCAACGGTGGCCCGGGTTCGGGTTCTGTATGGATGCACTTGGCCTATACCGGTCCGCGTATTTTAAAAATTGACGATGAAGGTTTTCCTGTTTTGCCCTACGGCTTCAAAGAAAATCCTTACTCCGTTTTGGATGTGACAGATATTGTCTATGTAAACCCTGTAAACACCGGCTATTCGCGCACCATCCCCGAAACCGGTAAAGAAGTGGACAGAAGTAAGTTTTTTGGGATCAACGCCGATGTCAAATACCTGGCCGAATGGCTCAATACTTTTGTCACCCGCCACAACCGCTGGAATTCGCCCAAATATATTATCGGCGAAAGCTATGGTGGCACGCGGGTGATGGGCTTGTCGCTGGAACTACAAAACAGCCAGTGGATGTATCTCAACGGCGTCATCATGGTATCTCCGGCAGACTACAAAGTGCTGCGTCAAGACGATCCGGTAGGAGCTGCACTCGTTTTGCCCTATTTTACAGCGGCAGCTTGGTACCACAAAGCTTTACCCGCCGATCTCCAATCCAAAGATTTGTTGGATATACTGCCCGAAACGGAAAATTTCACCATCAACACGCTGATCCCGGCACTTGCCAAAGGTGGTTTTTTACCCCTGACAGAAAAAGAAGCAATTGCCCAAAAAATGGCTCGACTCACCGGGTTGACCGCCAAGGAAATCCTAGAACACAATTTAGCCGTTCCTACACAATATTTTTGGAAATCACTGCTTCGCGATCGCGGTGGTTTTAACATAGGCCGATTGGACTCTCGATACCTCGGCATCGATAAAGAATTGGCCGGAACATCTCCCGATTATTCTGCCGAACTCACCTCTTGGCTGCATTCTTTTACACCCGCTATCAATTCGTATTTCCAAGAAGAACTCGGATTTAAAACCGATATCAAATACAATATGTTTGGACCCGTGCGCCCATGGGACAACAGCAACGACAACACCCGCGACAATCTGCGCCAAGCTATGGCGCAAAATCCTTACCTGCACGTATTGACCCAAAGCGGTTACTACGACGGAGCCACTACTTACTTTAACGCCAAGTTTACCATGTGGCAAGTAGATCCGAGCGGTCGCATGCAAGACCGATTTAGTTTTAAAGGCTACAGAAGCGGTCATATGATGTATCTGCGCCGTGAAGATTTAAAAGCCGCCAATGACGATTTGAGGGCGTTTATACAAAACACCATGTCGTTGGGCAAACCCGCTAAATACGAAAGAAAATAATCTGGGCTAAGCAGTGTACCATCACCAAATATTTTGATGAATTTTGAAAAAAGGGCTATACTCCGAAGAAATGGCCATCAATCCTAAAAAATACAACTAAGTTTTAACCGTAAAGAATCCTATACAAATTCTAAGACCGCAATGCTCCTGTCAAAATTGAGACGTAAATATCGTTTTTGACATAAATTTATATCCTGATAGACCACGCTTTGCGTACCTCACTAAAGCATTCGTGCCTTTGCGATTTCGATCAAATGTAAAAACATATTAGTAAAAAACCTTTGAGAAAGTCTATTAAACTGTGAAATCTAAAGAACCAAAAGAGACTCCTTTAATGAAGCAATACAACAGCATCAAGCGAAAATATCCTGATGCTTTGTTGCTGTTTCGCGTTGGGGATTTCTACGAGACTTTTGGAGAAGATGCCGTTCGAGCCAGCAAAGTTTTAGACATCGTACTCACCAAGCGCGGTGCGGGTTCTACAAGCGAAACTGCTTTGGCCGGTTTTCCGCATCACGCACTGAACACCTATCTGCCCAAATTGGTGAAAGCCGGTTTCAGGGTTGCCATTTGCGACCAATTAGAAGACCCGAAAACCACCAAAACCATCGTCAAAAGAGGGGTTACGGAACTCATCACGCCCGGTGTGTCGCTTAATGACGAGGTCTTACAATCAAAATCGAACAATTTTCTGTGTGCCGTTCACGCAGAAAAAGGCCAATACGGCTTGGCATTTCTGGATATTTCTACAGGCGAATTTCTTACTACACAAGGTGATAAACAATTGACGGATAAATTATTACAATCTTTTTTGCCCAGTGAGATTTTGATCGCCAAACCGCTTAAATCGGAATTTTTTGAAAACTTCGGCAAAGATTATCACACCTTTTTTCTGGAAGATTGGGCATTTCAGTGGGACTTCGGATACGGCTTGCTCACAAGACATTTTGGCACACAAACCCTCAAAGGATTTGGTGTGGAAAATCTGGAATTGGGCATTGTAGCTTCCGGTGCGGTGTTGCACTATTTATCCGAAACCCAACATCACAAATTGCAACATGTGTCTGCGATTCATCGCATTGCGGAAGAATCGTTTGTGTGGATGGATCGGTTTACGATTCGAAATTTAGAGCTGTTTCAATGTGCCAATCCTGGCGGCGTTAGTCTGCTCGATATTATAGACCATACCATCACACCCATGGGCGGCAGACTCATCAAAAGATGGATGGCATTGCCTTTAAAAGACCTCAACAAAATAGAGCGCCGCCAACAAATAGTGAGCCACTGGACACAAAATACGCTCCAACTGGACGAGGTTCGCAGACAACTTAAACTGGTAGGCGATTTGGAACGCTTGCTTTCTAAAACGGCTACGGGAAAGATATCGCCCCGTGAAGTTTACCAACTCTACCGCTCGCTCGATGCGCTGATTCCCATCAAAAAATTGTGTTTGACTGCAAATGCCAAAGTCATACAGGCCTTGGGCGAAAAAATTCACGATTTTGAGTTGCTTCGCCGTCAAATCAAGAAAACGTTACAGGCCGAAGCTCCGGTCAATATTCTCAAGGGAAATGCCATAGCAACGGGCGTTTCGGAGGAATTAGACACACTTCGGAATCTGGCGCACACCAGTAAAAAATATTTAGATGATTTGGCCGATAGAGAAGCCCGCACCACCGGTATTTCTTCTCTTAAAATTGCCTCAAACAATGTATTTGGCTACTATATAGAAGTGCGAAACACGCACAAAGAAAAGGTGCCGCCCGGGTGGATTCGCAAACAAACATTGGTCAATGCAGAACGCTATATCACGGAAGAGTTAAAAGAATTTGAAGCCAAAATTTTAGGTGCTGAAGAAAAAATCGCACAACTCGAGCAACAAATTTTTCAGGAATTGGTTGCGGAAATTCAAGAATATATTACTTCCATTCAGCTTAATGCCTCCTTGGCGGCCGAGTTGGACTGTCTCTGTAATTTTGCACATATTGCACTACAACATCGATACGTGAAACCCAAACTCAACGAGGGGTTTGAAATCCACTTTAAACAAGCTAGGCATCCGGTGATTGAACACCAATTGCCCGCTGGAGAAAGTTACATAGCTAACGATTTGATATTGAACAAAGAAAACCAGCAGATGGTGATGATCACAGGGCCCAATATGTCGGGTAAATCGGCTATTCTAAGGCAAACAGCCCTGATCGTGATTCTTGCACAAATGGGCAGTTTCATTCCGGCAGATGCGGCAGAAATGGGCTTAGTGGATAAGATTTTTACCCGCGTGGGTGCATCGGACAACATCTCGTCGGGCGAATCTACCTTTATGGTAGAAATGAACGAAACCTCCAGTATTTTGAACAACCTCTCCGAACGCAGTTTGATTTTACTGGATGAAATAGGTCGCGGGACGAGTACGTATGACGGTATTTCTATTGCTTGGGCCATTGCTGTGTATCTGCACGAACACCCTTATCGTCCCAAAACACTTTTTGCCACGCACTACCACGAGCTAAACGAAATGACAACCCATTTTGACCGGATCAAAAACTACAATGTATCTGTGAAAGAACTCAAAGACAAAGTTTTGTTTTTAAGAAAACTTGTGCCGGGCGGAAGCGCACACAGCTTTGGTATTCACGTAGCCAAAATGGCAGGAATGCCCAAAACGGTGATAGACACCGCCAACAAATTGTTGCTAAAATTGGAAGCTTCACATGCCGGCGATCAGATTTCTGAAAAAGTAAAAGGAGCCGGAACCGAAAATATGCAGTTGAGCTTTTTTCAACTAGACGATCCGCTTTTAGAAGAACTGAGAGACGAATTGCTTGGTATTGAAATTGATAGCCTGACGCCCATAGAGGCCTTGATGAAACTAAACGAAATAAAAAGAATGTTGCAACGGCAAACCAAATCGAATTTAAAAAAACAGGGCGGATAATTTTGATTTTTTCTTTGAAATATAGAGAAATGTATTAAATTTGCTCCCGCATTTGTGACAAACTAATGTGTATGTTCTTTAAATCATGCGAAAATAGCTCAGTTGGTAGAGCGCAACCTTGCCAAGGTTGAGGTCGCGGGTTCGAATCCCGTTTTTCGCTCAACTGAACGCTCCTCGTGAGCGTTTTTTTTTTCCGCTCGGGTGGTGGAATCGGTAGACACGCTGGACTTAAAATCCAGTGGACAGAAATGTCCGTATGGGTTCAAGTCCCATCCCGAGTACGTAAATACTTGAAAACCAGTATTTTAAATCCAAAAATAAATTCTATAATTTTTGGATTTTTTTTATGTTAAAACTTATTCTGTTTATTTTATTTAAAATATCTTTGAACAATTTTAACTTTTTCAATGAAAAAGCTTTTTGTCCTGATTCTGGTTTATATCTGTAACAGCGGTTTTTACTATACAACTGCCAAAACAGCTCATATTGATTTGTCTGGTTTTTATGAAAACAGTGAAAACTTGATAGAAGCGGGAGACATCGCTTTAAAAGAAAAAAATTGGGATAAGGCTATCGATATTTTTGAGAGGCTTCTGGGTGAATATCCAAATGAAGCCGATTTTTGGTACAAATATGGAAGTGCTTTGGGCATGAAGTCGCTAAGTGTTAGCAAATGGGAGGCTATATCCTACTTGGGTGATGTTAAATATGCTTTTGAAAAAGCACTTAGGCTGGATCCTTTTCACTTGGGTGCCTATTGGGCATTAATTTCCTACCATTGCGAAGTGCCCGGCATTTTGGGCGGAAGCAAAAAGAAAGCTTATCATTATGCAAATGCCTTGCGGCAAATTTCAACACGAGATGCAGATCTGGCATTGGCTTTTTTGGCGAAACACGAAGGCAAAGACGCGTATGCAGATGCGCTGATACGGAATGTAAGTGACAAACACCAAAGAACTGATTATGAAGAAGAACTGAGGAACATTTTTGCTAAAATTACTTACAGAAAACAGTTGACTTTTGAAGCTTTTGTCAGACAAACACAAGAGTATAGACCCGATTGGATACAGGAAAAAACAATCCGATAGTTTTTTCTGCTTTAAGATTCTCTATCAAAAGGTTCTTGCTCCCCATTATTCCGATCAGAATCGGGCAACCTTTCTATAAAATTTCCATCAGCATCAAAATGTTTTAAAAATTCATCCTCAGACGCATCAAAGTCTTCTTCTTCCCATAGATATTTTTTGGGTGCCTCCAGTTTTTTTCTGTAAAAAATAGCCAATGCCAACCCCGTCAAAAAACCGCCCAAATGTCCCTCCCATGAAATGCCTGCCTCTATTGGAAAAACATACCAAATCAAACTTCCATAGAAAAAAACCACTGCAAGGGAAAGTGCCATCAGTCTGTAATGTTTGGCAAAAACACCTCCAAAAAACAAAAAACTAAAAAGCACATAGACCATACCGCTTGCGCCGATATGGTAAGATTCTCTTCCGAAAATCCAAGTAAAAAAACCGCTTCCCAAAAGTCCTATCCATAATACCCGATAGCGAACTTCGCTGTAGAAATAAAACAAGGCAGTAAACATGACCAATAGAGGAAGGCTGTTGTGGTATAAATGTGCCAATGAAGCATGCCCCCAAGGAGACAGTAAAACACCCGACAGTCCGGAAATTTTGCGTGGATAAATACCAAAGGTTTCTGTATCGATGCCCAAACGTATATCTAACCAATATACTATCCAAAGACTCAGCACCAAAAATAACGGATATATAAAAGTGCGATAATGCATGTTTGATCAAAAAATTGAAATGGTGAAACATCACAAAAATACCTTTAATTTTTTTAAAGATAGAAGAGGATATCTACTTTAAAAAAACATTCCTGAAGACCCAACGAACAGCTTTATATCAATTCAATACAGCGAAGAAAATCAAGAATTGGCAATTGACCTCGCCAACGAATTCCATGACTTTCATCAGGTAGCACTGTTTGACGTAAGCGGACAAAAAATATACAACTCGGATATCAAAACCCAACACCTAAGAATACCCGTCAAAAAGAAAAGAAACATTTACATACTCAGATTCTCAAATCAAAAAGGATTTGTCACAAGAAAATTCATCGTAAATTGATTTTAGTGCTTTCATTTTTGGGTTTGTGTTTGAAAAAATCTTCAATGGAGTTGACTTTTCCCAATATGATAGTGTAAAATCTATAATCCCCATTTCAAATTCAAAAGCGATGGGCGCGCCACTGGTTGATGAAATACCCCGAATTTAGTTTTTGTAGATTTGGTGATGCTGTTAAAAATCAGTTATTTTACACAAAATCTATAGTTTATGAACAGGTTAGTCACACTACTCATGTTTTTTACGGTCTTTTTGTCACAGGCACAGAACGATTATTTTTTTCCAAAAAACCTCAGTTTTGACCCCAATATCCCAAGCCCCGAACAGTTTTTGGGCTATCCCATTGGGGAATGGCACACACGCCACGACCGAATTGTGGCTTATTTTGAGACATTGGCCCAGCTTTCTCCAAAAGCTGAAGTTTTCAACATAGGCAAAACCAACGAGCACAGGCCTCAGGTTTATCTGTTGATTTCTACGCCCGAAAATCTTTCCAACAAAGAAAATATTCGCCAACAGCACTTGAAAGTAAAAGAACCTAATACCGCTGCCAATACTGCTGAACCGCTTATTATACAGTTGGGTTACGGCGTGCATGGCAATGAAGCTTCTAGTGCAGAGGCCGCTATGTTGGCTGCTTATTATTTGGTAGCCGGGCAAGGCACGGAAGTGGAAACGTATTTAAAAAACGCCCTTGTTTTTATAGAACCGGTACTAAATCCGGACGGACGAGACCGGCATACCCTTTGGGTAAACGCAAGGCGAGGCATCCCGCCCGTGAGTGATCCTTTGGACTCCGAACACCAGGAAGCTTGGCCGGGCGGACGAACCAACCACTATTGGTTTGACCTCAACCGTGATTGGCTACCTTTGGCACAGGTGGAAAGCCAAAACAGGGTTGCCTTTTTTCATCAGTGGCTGCCCAATGTGGTCACGGATTATCACGAAATGGGAACAGACGCTACCTATTTCTTTGAACCCACCAAAAAATACAGCTCCGAAAATCCAATCATCCCCAGATATCACTACGATGTGATCAACGCCACCTATGCCAAGTATTTTCAGGAGGCACTTGACGCCTACGGTGCGCTGTATTGGTCTCGTGAGGTTTTCGACAATTCCTACCCGGGCTATGGCTCAACCTATCCGGACATCCACGGCGGACTCGGCATCGTGTTTGAACAAGCGCGGTCTGAAGGTCGCATACAAAATACCACTACAGTTCCGTTGGAATTCAAATTTGCCATCAGAAACCACTTGCGCACAAGCATCGCCATACTGAAAGCCACTTTTGAAAACAAGGAAATGATGCAATCGTTTCAAAAGCAGTTTTTTACGGATGCCTACAACCAAGGAAAAAAAGAAAACGCGTACCACGTTTTTGGCGATGACAAGGATGCAACCCGTACACAAAAATTCGTAGAACTACTTCGAAAACATCAAATAGAAACCTACGAAATCAGTGAAAATCTTTCTGCAAACGGATACAACTTTAAAAAAGGCAGTGCCTACGTGGTGCCTACAGACCAACCCCAATATTTGATGGTACGTTCGGTATTTGAAAACGTTAAACAGTTTCACGACAGTGTTTTTTATGACACCTCTGCCTGGTCTATGGCATTGGCATTCAACATGCCACATGCTGTGGTAAAGCAAACTAAAAACCTAAAAGGGACTCAAGTAACCTCCGAAAATTTGCAAAAACCAGTACCCGAAGTCAACAAAGCTTCTTATGCCTATGTGGTAGATTGGGCAGATTATAACGCACCGCGATTCTTATCGCAGTTGCTGCAAAAAGACGTTTTTGTTAAAACGGCTTTTAAACCGTTTCCCGCCAAAACAAACAAGGGAGACAAAAACTTCGGTTATGGCAGTTTGATGATTTCCGTAACAGATCAACGGTTGGACCAACAGGCACTTCACACAGCTGTTTCCGAAGCGGCAAAAGCTGCTCAAATTGAGGTTTACACCGTAGAAACCGGTTTGAATCTGGGTGGTATAGACTTGGGCAGCCGCAACTTTAACACTGTACAAAAACCGAAAGTTTTGATGCCCATAGGCGATGGTATTAGTGCCTACGAGGCCGGGGAAATCTGGCATTTGCTCGATACCCGTGTTGGCCTACCTGTCACCAAAATTGACGTTTCCGATTTGCGACGCGTCAACCTTTATGATTACAATGTATTGGTTTTGGTTTCCGGAAATCACAACCAGCTCAACAAAGACAAACTCAAGGATTGGATCAATGCCGGTGGCACATTGATAGTGCAACGCAGTGCTATACAGTGGGCTATCCGAAACGGCCTGACGACTGCCACACTCAAAAAAAACGAAACCAAAGCAGATAGTTTAGGCAGAGGGAACTATGCAGAAGCCCAAGATTTTTACGGTGCCAAAGAAACCGGCGGGTCTTATTATGAAACCACTTTAGACATCACGCACCCTGTGGGTTTTGGCTACACAAACCCTAAACTGACGGTTTACAGAAACAGCAACGTGTTTTTAAGTCCCGGAAAAAACAGGTTTGGCAAAGTGGCACTCTACACCACCAATCCGCATATCAGCGGTTATGTGCATACAGAGAACCTCAATGTCATCAAGAATTCGGCTTCTATTTTGGCACATACACAAGGGAGTGGCTCGGTTGTTTTGTTTGCGGACAATCCGAATTTTCGCGGATTTATGTATGGCACCAACAAAACCTTCCTAAACGCCTTGTTTTTCGGCTCGCTTATTTCATCGGAGTAGGTTTTAAAAGAAAATACATCAGAAAAGGTGAAACAAAATCACCCCCTAAAATCCTCAATTATTTTACTCGAGAATGTGTTTTTTCATCTAAAAAAACACAACAGAAAAGGGTTTGCTCAGGTTTTGGCAGAAAAAGAGCTCAGCCATTCAGCTGCAACCATCAGCAGGTTACTAAAATTTATAGAGGATACATTTGGGATAGTTCTGGATTTTCGTGGAGAGAACGGACAAGTTCAGCTTGTTGAAGCAGATGAAAATGTAAGTCGATATCAATTCGTAAAGTCTTTATTGCTTTGGGGTAGATTGAAGCACCAACAAGAATGGGTTTCATCGGGTTTGATTTCGTTTACCACCGAAAGCAGGTTGCGAAATTTTGAATATATCTTAGAAGTGTATGAGGCCATTTTGAAGAGTAAGATGCTGAAAATTAAGTATCAAAAATTTTATTTAGAAAAAGAAGAAATTCGGATCATCAAACCTCGGTTACTCAAAGAATATTTAGGCCGTTGGTACCTTATAGGCGAAAAAAACGATGGCGAAATAAGGGTGTACGGCATAGACCGAATTACAGATTTTGAGGTGCTAAACCAACGCTTTGATCCCGATCCTAAATTTGCCGAACTTTATAAAAATACCATTGGCGTCAACTATTCCGGTCGTGTAGAACAGGTACTCTTAAAAGTTGAACCATACCAGTTGCAACTCTTCGAGACCTATCCCATCCATCCAAGCCAAGAAATTATAGAGAAGCACAAAAACGAAGGTTTATTGGCATTGAAAGTGGTGATTAATTACGAATTTGAACAGCTTTTGGCTTCCTATTTAGACAAGGTTTCAGTAGAGGCTCCCGAATATTTAAAGCAAAAAATGCTGGCCCATTTTAAAAAAATGACAGAAAAATATCAAAAATAATTTTTTCATGCTCACAAAATGAGCATTTAGGCTAATAGCTTTGCGGTATAAAACCCAAAGTTATGCAATTGGAAAGTGCGTTAGAAAAATTATCTCAGACCCGTAAAGGCTTTCATGACCAACTTTTAAAACGAGGCAAAGTCATTTCGGGCATAAAAAATCTTGACAAAGCCCTGTTGGGATTTGATGTTCATCAGTCCTACACCTTAGTAGGCAGGCCCGGAAACCTTTTACATACTTTTACCGCAACCATTGCGAGCAACATCGATGTGCTTTACCATGCCCACCAAGTTATTTTAAAGCAAAAACCTCATGATAAAAAAGATGAATTAACGTTAAGGAGATATTGGCAATTTTTAGACCATTTTAAATTGGTCAACGACTATTCAGAAATTTTTGATATTCAAAACCTGCCAACACTGCAACGGAAACACGAGCCTGTTTTGTTGATAGCCGACATCAACCTGTTGACAGAAAACCAAATAAAAACCATTAAGGTCCTTTGCCAAAATTGGGAGCAAAATAAAGTTTTGGTTTTTTTTCTGTTTCTCTTGAAGGAGGGAAGTACCGAACCCATAAGGATGGATGAGCTGCCACCCAAAATTACAAACCACTCGGATGTTATCATCTCGTTGTTTCGACCGGAATATTACAAAATTGACACTTGGGAGGATGGAACATCGACCCAAAACCAATTGGAATTCTCGGTTATAAAAAACTCCAGAGATTACCATCCCAAAGGCAAATTATGGATAGATGTGGAAAAGAAAAGGCTTAAATCGGAGCACTACTCTTTATTACAAAAATGGAGCAGAAAAATACAAGAAAATACAGGTGGATAAAAACGCACTGATTCCCGCACTAAGTTTATATGAGAATCTTTATTTGCTAATTCATGATAAAGACATTGCAAAATAACAATGACACATCTTAACGGACTTGCATTTTAACCTTTTCAGCAATAGAATAATAAGATTATAGACAATAATTTAATAACCAAAAGTATTTTTTATGGAAAAGAAAACATTATCGAATATTTTGGAAGGAAAGATCTTTCAAATTCCAGACTACCAAAGAGGTTATGCTTGGGAAGAAAAGCAATGGAAAGACTTTGTTCAAGATATTGATGCACTGATAGACGATAAAATTATAAGCCATTACACGGGGACTATTGTAATTTATCAACCGCGCAACAAACCAACCGAAAATTACGGAACAAAAAGACTTGAAGTCGCAGATGTTGTTCACGGACAGCAAAGATTAACAACTTGTAGCATTTACTTGTCCATCATCATCAAAGAACTCATCAAAATCGGTCAAGACGGCTTTAATGCTAAAATCCCAATTTACCTTTATTCGGGGAGTAAAAGCAGGCTAAGACTAAACAACGACACCGCGGACTTTTATTTAGATTTAATTTCCAAAGGCGTTAGTAACCTGGAGGCGAGCGCTGTGCATCAAAAAAGGATTTACGATGCATACTGCTTTTTGAAGAATAATATTTCAGCACAATTGGCAAAAAAACTTGACAAGGGCGAAGATTATTTAAGAGATTTATTTGATGCCATAATCCGAAAGCTTAGTTTTTCTTTTTATCCCATCGAAGAAGAAAGCGAAATCGGAATGACCTTTGAGTTAATGAATTCAAGAGGGAAAAACTAAAGCAAATACTTTGAAAATAGAACATTTGCGACACTTAAACCCTACACAACAAAAAGTATAAATCCGGTGCATTGTTTAACTGAGTTGTGGTTTGGTGAATACTATTAGAACTAAAATAAATTTTAAACCTTATGGTCAAAATACTAGCCTTTAACAACCTAAACGACAGCTCAGCACAAATTCTGAAATCTGTTTATAAAGATTGTAACAAGTATAAAAACAGGCATACGGCCTTTTTGTCAACGCGATTAAAACTGGACGAATTTTTAGTGATAACCGAACAACAAGAAGCGCAATTGGTATATGATTTTACTGAGAAAACCGAAAAGGGAGGCCATTTAAACGCTTCCATTTCAATCCTTTTAAATTCTCTTCTGTTTTTAGATTTGCCCGATAAATCGCTTTACCGTGCCGACGACGGCGTTATAGATATTGCACACCTCCGCAAAATGATTATTCCTTTAAAATATCGCCATAAGGTAAAGGACATCTATATAGATAATTTTTATCAAGTTACCTGCAACTTAATGGGGAGGAATTTAGTTTGGGAGCCCAAGAATACAACAGATATAAAGGTTTGGAAGGACAGACAAATGGAATACAAAATGGCCTTATTATTTTACATGAGCAGAAAATTTGACCTCAACTTTTATATCGGTATGGAGCAAACTTCACTCGAGCAAAAACCCAGACATATCAAAGGTCTTACCTTTGGCAATACCTTTGATATGGTAGATGAAATTGATTATCGATAAAGCCATGCAATGCCTTAGGCGTGCCAATTGTAGTGTAAAAAGATATTTTAAAGGCAATTTAAAAAAATAATAATTTTAACCCGTTGGGTGAAATAAGTAAATTATGGAAGAAATAAAAATTGAACAGTTTATATTATCATATAACGGAGGAATTTACTCCATAGAATTTAATTTAGAAGGTGAAAATTTCATGATAAATGTGGACATATTACCAGAAAATTTAAATGAATTATGGAAAAAGGAAGGTTTTAATTCAGAACAAGAATCAGATCCTTTTATTTTGTATAAGCAAACATTCAAAGAGTCAATTTTAAAAATATCAGTTTTTCGAGATGATGACAATAAAATAGATGGATTTTTAACAACTGAATATGCAGATAATCTACAAGATAGAGGGATTTGCTTAATTTATTGCGAAGTTGAAAAAGCAAATTAAATAAACTATGGAATCAAATATTCGAACAATTGAAACACTACTGAGTCAAGTTGCAACCATATCAGATAGTTATGAAAAAGTGGCACAAGCCACAGGAGATAATTTTAATATTTTTACTGTACTAAGGATTGAGCATTATGAAGAACAAACACACTCTCGATTCATTGCAGAACTGTTAAATCCGAAAGGCAGTCATGGATTTGGAAGTGTTTTTTTAAATGAATTTTTAAATGAATTGGGAGAGAAAAATCATATTAAAACTGAAAGTGCAAATGTTTATGTAGAAAAAAGTATTGGTCCGAGAGATGACTTGAAGCGTACAGGAGGTAAAATTGATATTCTAATTGAAGATGATGAATCAAAAAGGATTATCATTGAGAATAAGATATATGCGACCGAACAAGAAAACCAACTAGAAAGGTATCACAATTTTGATAAGAGTGCGAAATTGTTATATTTAACATTATACGGTGAACTGAGTGAGAGTGAATTTGATGAAAAAAATTATATACCTATTTCATATTCAGAGTTCATCATTAACTGGCTTGAAAGATGCCAAAAAATAGCAGTTGAAAATCCTGTTGTAAGAGAAACCATCAAACAATATAAAAACCTGGTAAAAAAATTAACTAATCAAAATATAAATAATGAAATGAATAAAGAAATTTTAAAACTAATTACAGGTAGTGAGCGTTACTTCGACTCATTTATTCAATTGAATGGGTTAAACGTCAGAGACGAGATTATTAATAATACTATAAAACCAATTTTAAAAGAAGTAGCAAATAAATACAATTTAAAATATGAAATACACCTAGGAAAGTGGTCATGTTTTGGCTTTGGAAATGATAAAATAAAAGAAAAAAACATCCATGATTTATTATTTAGCTCAAGCACTGCTATTGGCTTTACTAATATAGTTTATGGTTTTAGGCCATTAAATGAAAGTGAAAGAAATAAAGAAATTGAAGATAAAATAAAAGTATTGTTCAGCGAAAAGTTTGAAACCTATCAAGGAAATGGATATCAAAATTGGATTGCGTTAGGATTTTTTGACCCCTACAGAAACTGGGAAGATTTAAAAGTCTTGAAAGATATATATTTTGACAGTGAAAAATTCAAAACTAACATAGATGAAAAAATAGGAGGAATGTTGGAGATAGTAGATAAATTATAAAGTCTAAATTCCCATTAGGTCTAAATTTAATACACTACCATGATTAAACTATCAACCTCCCATAACCCCAAAAAACAAGCCGAAAAAACACTCCAACACCTCTATAAACGCTGTACAGAACACCCAAACAGCAATACTTTGTTGGTTTCAAAAGACCTTTCCTTGTCCGATTTTCTGCGTATCACCGGGCATAAAGCGGAACACTTGGTGTACGACTATACCGGCATTTCCAAAAATGGCCGCTACCTAAACGCCAACATATCTTTACCGCTGTCCTCTTTGTTGTTTTTCGACCTGTTCGACCTAAGTTTTTTTAATGACCAAGCCGAAGATGGAAATTTAGAAAACTTTCAAGTACAGCAAATGGTGTTGCAACACCTCAACAAGCCACCCGAAATACAACCTCCCTTTCACATAGTTCGCCTCCGAAAAAATTTACATGTAAACAGCCTGGAGCAAATGTTGATCCCGCTCACTCAAAAATACAACCTGCGCAATCTCTACATCACCAACTTCAACGACCTCACGTTCAACCTATGGGCAGGGCAAACTCACTCAAAAATGGCAAAACTTGAGGCAATCTGCGAAGCCTTAAACCTTAACGTCCACGTTTGGATAAACGAAGACCAAAACGAGCAACTAAAAAATTAGCACAAAACCTTCCTAAACGCCTTGTTTTTCGGCTCGCTTATTTCATCGGAATAAAAGTTGTTACATACCATAGCCGGCACGACAATAGTCACTTGAATACCATCAAAGAGGATGATACCTAGTCAACCGCTTTGATAATATGCACATACACAGGAAAGTGATCGCTGTACCCGCCCGTATAGCCACCATCGGCATAACTTCTAAATGGATAACCTTTATACCTGCCGGTTTTGGCAATGAGATAAGATGCGTTAAAAATGCCGGCTTTGTAGTATCGATAACTTGAAAAATCTTTACCCAACAAAGAACCGGACATTATAATTTGATCAAAAATGTTCCAACTGTCTCTATAGCCCAATGTCCCCATCCCCTTTTTGAGCATGTTAGCCATCGGGTTGTACAAATCTGTCGAATCAAGACCCTCTTGTTCAGATTTCGCATTCAGCACCTCTCTGATGCTTTCATTGGTAGGGTCGTCGTTAAAATCGCCCATGGTCATAATCTTGGCTTGCGGGTCTATTTTAATCAGAGAATCTATAATTTTTTTATTGAGCGATGCGGCCGCCAAACGTTTGCTTCTGCTTCGTTGTTCCCCACCGCTGCGCGAAGGCCAATGGTTGACAATAAAGTGGAAGGTTTCTCCCTCAAGCTTACCAGATACCAAAAGTTGATCGCGCGTGTAATCGCGGTCTGTAGGATCGTCGTTGTCATAAAGTTCCAAAAAATGTTTGGAAAAATGCTCCGGGGCAAACAGATGTCTTTGGTAAAGTAAAGCTACATCTATACCGCGCTCATCGGGCGAATCGAAGTGAATGATACCATAATTATACGGCAACAATTGGGGCTCTTTCACCAAGTCTTCCAAAACAAAGCGGTTTTCAATCTCAGACAGACCAATGACCACAGGTGCGTTTTTGGTGAAGTCGCTGCCTATATCGGCTATCACTTTGGCCGTTTTTGCCAATTTATCGCGATAAATCTTATAAGTCCACTTGTCCCTCCCGTCCGGGGTTCGGTCATCGTCAAAAGTGAGCGGATCGTTGATGGTATCAAACAAGTTTTCAACGTTGTAAAAAGCGATGGTATGCGCTTTAAACTGTTTCTGCGCATAGATAGGCATCACCATCCAAAAACACATAAACACAAAAGCAATGGATTTGTTTATAGTCATTGTTATTAAATGATTAGTATTGAATTAAAATTAAATGAAATATCAAAAATATCGCTTCAAAAGTAAAAATTTATATTTCTAAATAGTACATTTGTTTCATTAACATAAGTTTTTGTTAACATTGACTTTTTTTTAAAACAATTTATGCGATTAAAACTATTACACCTAACCATCCTGGCATTTTTTCTCACGTCAATCGTTACTGCTCAGAATCTGAATTCGGTAAGCGGAACCATTGTTGACAGCAACACAAACACGCCGCTTTCCGGTGTGCAAATCAGTGTAGAAAACCTGACCATAAGCGTACAAACAGACGCCAACGGAACCTTCATGTTGCGAGATCTTCCCGTAGGAGAACACGTGCTCGTGATCAGTTTTGCACGCTATTTGGAAAAGAGAATGCCCATAACCGTGACAGAAACCTCCGAATTGATTTTGGGCAATATTCCGATGGAATTCAACATCACCCAAGAAGTGGTGACCAACCTCATCTCGCTCACAGAAGACGACTTGAACGAAGACAACAGCGGATCGGAAAACACCGCCGGGCTGTTGCAATCTTCCCGAGATGCCTTTCTGAATGCCGCCGCGTTTAATTTTGGCCAAGCGCGTTTTCGGGCGCGCGGCTACGATTCGCAAAACGGTGCTGTCCTTATTAACGGCTTACCCATGAACAAGCTATTGGACGGACGACCACAATGGAACAACTGGGGCGGTCTGAATGATGTAACGCGCAACCAGGAATTTACCCTAGGCCTGTCGCCCTCAGAGTATGCTTTTGGCGATATTTTGGGAACTACAAATATAAATACGCGCGCTTCGCAACTTCGCAAAGGTGCTCGGGTAACTACCTCTGCCACCAACAGAAACTACAACGGCAGGGTAATGGCAACTTACAATTCGGGAGTTACCAAAGACGGATGGGCCTACAGCGTTTCGGCAGCCAGAAGATGGGCGGAAGACGCACATTTTGACGGCACTTTCTACGATGCAAACTCATTCTTTCTGGGCGTTGAAAAAATTTTTAACACCAAACATGCCCTGAATTTTTCTTCGTTCTACACGCCCAACAGAAGGGGGCGAAATTCACCAAACACAGACGAAGTCACCGATTTGACTGACTATAAATACAATTCCTATTGGGGTTATCAGAATGGCGACAAACGCAATTCAAGGGTCAGAGAGGTGGAAGAGCCCGTTTTTATGCTCAACCACTATTGGAAACTGACCGATAATACCCAGCTCAATACCAATGTTTCCTATCAATTCGGAAAAATTGGCAGCAGCCGTTTGGAAAACTCCAACGCCAACACTGCCGATCCGGTAAACTTTAGGTTGTTGCCTTCTTTTTTTCTGAACATCAACAACAACTCCATTGACGGAACGGTGAATCCTGACTTTGCCAATGCAGAAAGAAACCGCGTACGCTTTTTGGAAAACCCACAAATTGACTGGCTTCGATTGTTTGAAGAAAACGCAGCCACCGGAAACGGCGAAAGTGTACATATTCTATTTGAAGACCGGATCGATGACCGCTTGTTTGCTGCCAACACCATCCTCAGTTCTCAACTTACCGATAAAGTAAGACTTAACGCAGGTGCCACCTACAGACATCTCGATTCCGATAATTTTGCACACGTTTTAGACTTGCTCGGCGGACAGTTCTTCTCAGACATCGACGATTTTTCAACCGGCGATGCCCGCCAAAGTGATTTAAACAACCCCAACAGACGCGTAGGTGTTGACGACAGGTTTGCCTATAATTACGAAATTGAGTCCAATAGCTTTGAAAGTTTTGCCCAAGTACAAGCCGCTCTTGGAAATTTCGACATCTTCGCAGCCGCCAACATCGGATATACAGACTACCAAAGAAACGGTCTTTTTAGAAATGGCCGCAACCCAAACAACTCATTCGGTAAGAGCGAAAAAATTGACTTTACTACTTATGGTGTGAAAGGAGGAATCACTTACAAACTTGCACGTCACGCCATTTCGGCCAACATCGGTTATCTGACCAAGCCACCGACCATTAGAAACAGTTTTAACAATGCACGCGTAAACAACGAAATTGTACAAGGCATTGATGAGGAAAAGATATTTACATCTGATCTCAACTACGTCATCCGTACCGGAAAATTAAGAGCCCGACTTACAGGCTACTACACAACCTTTAAGGATGCCACGGAGATTTCATTCTTTTTTGCCGATTTTGGCGGCACCGGAAACGATTTTTTCTCGGAAGTTGTTACAGGTATCGACAAGGAAAACTACGGTCTGGAATTCGGATTTGAATACCAACTTACACCAACTATCGAAATTAACGGCGCAGCCGCTCTTGGCCAATATACATTTAGCGACAACGCCAATCTCGTATTGAACACCGAAGAAGAAGCCATCGGTGCCCGAGATTTGGGAACCACTTTTATCAAAGACTTCAAAGTGGCCGGATCTCCACAAACAGCACTTTCGTTTGGTGCAGAATACCGCAGCCCTAAGTTTTGGTGGGTAGGAGCCGATATCAATTTTATAGGCGATAATTATATAGACATCGCACCCGTACTCAGAACAGAACAGTTTTTTGTAAACCCCGATGACCCGGACGGATTTCCTTTTCCGGAGGCCACACCAGAAAAAGCGCGTGACCTGCTCAAGCAAGAACGCTTCGACGATTTCTTAATGGTCAATGCCGTAGTGGGTAAAACTTGGCGGGTAAAAGGCTATTTTATTGGCCTCACGGCGAGTGTGAATAACCTCTTTGACGAAATATTTAAAACCGGTGGCTTTGAACAATCTCGCGCTGCCAACTTTCGAGAACTCAATGCGGACAATCTGAACGGTACGCCGTCTTTCGGTCCCAGATATTTTTACGGCTTCGGCCGCACCTATTTTGTGAACCTTTACGTCTCTTTTTAATCTGTAATGCTATTTAAAATGAACCATAAATTATTTCTTAGAACTGCTTTAGTCTTCTGTATCGGTCTGCTGTCTGTCTCTTGTGTGGACGACGACGACTTTGGCATTCCGCCGTTGGTTTGTAACGAACCCGGCATCACTGCGAACAAAACCGTACAACAAGTTTTTGACGAAGCACCCGCTTCTCCTGCTCAATTTACCGAAGATGACATCATAGAAGCCTATGCGGTTTCGAGCGATGAAGGCGGTAATTTTTTCAAAACCATTTCCTTTCAAACACTTGATGGCAGTGCGGCCTTTAGTTTGTCATTAGATGAAACCAATACTTATTTAATTTACGAACCCGGAAGAAAAGTGTTTTTTAAACTGAAAGATTTGTTCCGACGCATAGATTTCAACCAACTTGAAATTGGGGCATTGTTTGGCAATGATATCGGACGGATTGCCGAGCCTGAAGTAGAAAATTTCTTAGTGCGCTCGTGTGAAATCATTGATGAAGACCAATTGGTACAACGCATTTCTCTAAACGAAGTTTCCGACCAATACCTCAATAGATTGATTGAATTTACAGATGTTCAGTTTAAGGATAATGAGCTTGGTGGCAACTATTTTGATCCAAACAATGTACTCGGCGGTGCAACCAACAGAAGAATTACCGACGCATTTGGATTTGAACTTATCTTTAGAACCAGTGAGTTTGCAGACTTTGCCGGCAGTCCGGTTCCTGAAGGAAACGGCACCATACGCGGGGTACTGACCAAGTTCAACAACGATTTTCAGTTTTTTGCACGTACAGAAGCCGATATCCAATTGACCAATCCACGCCAAGATTTCAACAGAATTGGCATAGGAGCCGTTCGCACTTTTACGCAAGACGTAACCATCAACGACACGCGTTTTGTGGAAGGCATCGTTACGCTATCAGGTAATAACGAAGACAACATCACGGCTCGCAATGCGGTATTGCAAGATGAAACCGGCGGTATTGTCATTCGGTTTACGGCCGACGGCCACGATTTGTTGGAAGGTGATCGGGTAAGAATTTTAGTGCAAGGACTCACTGTGGACACCTTTGCCGGACAAACCCAATTGACAAACATTCCTTTTAACGGTGAAGTAAACGGCGTGGCGCAAGTAGAAGTCTTGGCACAAAACCAACCCCTGCCTGCTCCAAAAGTGGTGAGTATCACAGAAGCTTTGACCAACGCCTATGAGTCACAACTCATACAGATAGATAATGTGCAGTTTATCAATGACCAGCTGGCACTTACCTACTCCGGTGAACGAAACATCACAGATTGCTCAGACAACCTACGCGTATTTACCAGAACATCCGCCTCGTTCAGCGGGCAGCAAGTTGCCCAAGGCAATGGCAGCATAGTCGGGATAGCCAACATCACCAACACAACCGAATTGCTACTCCGCAACTTAGATGGTGTAGCCGGCATGACCGGAACTCGCTGTACAGAACCCACACCCATTTTCCTCGAAAACTTTGAATCTATTGCCACGGTGGGCAACAATCGTCCTGTGGCACTAACCGGTTGGCAAAGTATCTCTACAAACGGTGGTGTAGAAAACTGGGAAGCCCGATCTTTTAGTGGCAACAAATACGCACAAGCCTCCGCTTTTGGAATTTCTGAACAAATGAACGTTTGGCTCATCACGCCGGCCATAGACTTGTCTGCTACAAGCAACGAAACCTTCTCGTTAGAATACACACAGAATTTCTACAATGGCGATGCGCTTAAAGTAAAATATTCTACAGATTATGACGGCTCCGGGAATCCGGCAAACTTCACCTGGACCGAAATAACTAATGATTTAAGCATCACGCAGCGAAACACTTCCGGATTCATGTCCGGCTTTGTGAAAACAAATGAAGTGGATGTCAGCAACATCCAAGGCAATGTATTTTTCGCCTTCGAATACACCGGAACTTCCACAGGTGTCACCACAACCATTCAAATTGATAACATTACCATCAAGGGAATCAATGAATAGGTCATAACTCTTTTTTCTTCCAAACCTCACCGGCGATAAAAAACCAGTGAGGTTTTTTTAATTTCATCGCGCAGCTTTCTATATGAGCTTGGAGAGAATTTCTCTCTAAATAAGATGCTAACAATCTTTTTAGGCGTAAATTTGTGTAAACTACACGCCTTAGCCTCATGGAAGCTCATACAGTTACTTTGTATAAATATTCCGGGGAAGAAGAGCCGTTTTCTCAGGAGAAATTGAAGGCTTCCCTCAAGCAATCCGGTGCCGGCGATGAAGTGATTGATAGGGTCTTGCATCAAATTATTACTGAAGTAACCGAAAACACCAGTACCAAACAGATCCATCAAAGAGCTTTTCAGCTTTTAAAGCAGCAAAAATCATATTTTGCAGCAAAATATAAACTCAAACGAGCGCTTTTCGAGTTGGGCCCTACGGGCTATCCCTTTGAAAAATTTACGGCTAAAATTTTTGAAGCACAGGGCGATCAAGTTGAAGTTGGTAAGATAGTATCGGGCAAGTGTGTGAATCATGAAATAGATGTTTTTTGTATGAACCGTGAAAATGTGAAACTGGTTGAATGCAAATTTCATTCTGAACAAGGAAGACCCTGTGATGTAAAAATACCCTTGTATATACGTGCCCGTTTTGACGATATTTTTCAAAACTGGCACAAAGATTTTTCCCATTTGCCCAAAGCAAAAGGTTGGCTGGTTACCAACACCCGTTTTACAGATGATGCCTACCGGTATGGAACTTGTGCCGAATTAAACCTGTTGAGTTGGGATATACCCAAAGGGAACAGTCTGAAAAATTTGGTCGATTTATATGGTCTTTATCCAATAACCTGCCTGACGCGGTTGACCCGAGCAGAAAAACAGCAATTGGTGGAAATGGATATTGTACTCTGCCAAGAACTGATAAACCGCCATGACCTGCTACACAAAATTGGGCTTTCTAAAAAAAGAATTGTCGGTACGATGGGTGAAGTCCGTTTTTTATGTCAAAATATCCCGCACTGATGAAACACCTATGTAAAAATTTTGCACACAGGAGCATGATTATCCTAGGGCGTTCCGTCTGACCTTTGAAAAACAATAAATATAAACAGATGAAAAACATACAAATACATTGTTTGGGCGGTGTGGAAGGCGTGACAGGTTCCAAATTTATCATCAAAACACCCGAGGCCAACTTGATGATAGATTGCGGCCTTTTTCAGGGTTTAAAATCGCTTCGGCTCAGCAATTGGCAAAACGTCCCTTTTGATGTATCATCACTGCATGCCGTTTTACTCACACACGGACATTTGGACCATGTGGGTTATTTGCCTCGTTTGGTGAAGCAAGGCTATCAAAATCCGATATACGCATCTGCGCCCACGCTTAAAATTGCAGAGATTGTGCTGCGAGACAGTGCTAAAATCAATGAAGAAGAAGCCGACAAGGCAAATAAAGAGGGATATTCTAAACACCTTCCTGCCAAACCACTCTACAACACAGAAGATGTTGAAAAAACGCTCAGGCACTTCAGGGCTGTGCCGGAAAACACTTGGATGTCCTTGTCTGCAAACATCCGCTATAGATTTCGCTATGCCGGCCATATCTTGGGAGCATGCTTTATAGAACTACAGATTTTTGACAAGCGTTTTGTGTTTTCAGGAGATTTGGGCAGAAAAGACGACATACTCCTTCGCGATCCGGAAACAGCAGAGTCTGCCGATTATCTATTTATAGAAACCACCTATGGCGACCGTAAACATCCCGAAGAAGACGTTGACAATTTTTTGCGAGAAATCATTTTAAGCACTTTAGCGAAGAAAAGTGCACTCATCATTCCGAGTTTTGCCGTGGAACGCACACAAAGCCTCATGTTTAGACTTTGGAAATTGGTAAAACAGAACAAAGTACCTCCCATACGGATGGTTTTGGACAGTCCGATGGGAAGCAACGTTTTACAAGTTTTCGAGCAATATGCAGATTGGCACAAACTCAGCCTTGCAGATTGCCGGGAAATGTGTAAGGCATTTCAAATTGTTGAAAATTTTGGAGAAACTTGGGAGGTGATTGACACGCCCGGGGCAAAAATCGTAATCGCGGGGAGTGGTATGCTGAGCGGTGGTCGGGTTTTGACCTATCTACAGCAGTATTTGGATCATCCTGAAACAGATATTTTACTGGTCGGATTTATGGCAGAAGGCACGCGTGGCAGAAAACTTCTTGAAGGTGAGGAAGCGCTGAAAATATACGGAAAGTACTATCCGGTAAAAGCAGCCCTGCATCAATTGGATAGCCTGTCGGCACATGCAGACCAACCTGGTCTTGTAGCATGGATTCAATCCATACCAACCGCACCGGAAAAAATTTTTTTGATCCATGGAGAACCGGCAGCTTCTGAAGCTTTTAGAAACGTGTTGACAAAGACTTGCCAATCAGAGATAATTATGCCCAAATTGTATGAAATCATCCCGTTATCTATCTGAAAACGGAATGAAGGCAAATCGTTTGCAATATTATACCTTTGTAGAAAGATATAAATAGCACATGCTGGAAAAGGTAGATTTATCGTATGAAAAAGTGGTTTTAGTAGGGCTGGTTACCGGCTTTCAAACCGAGGAAAAATTGCGCGAATATTTAGATGAACTTGCGTTTTTGGCCTATACGGCAGGCGCTCAGGTTGAAAAGAGATTTGTACAAAAACTAGACCACCCCAATCCGAAAACATTCATTGGAACGGGCAAGTTGCAAGATCTTAACGACTACATCAAGGCAGCAGAAATTGAAACCGTTATTTTTGATGATGAATTGAGTCCGGCCCAACAAAAAAACATCAGCAATTTTCTGCAATGTAAAGTATTAGACAGAACCAATTTAATCCTCGATATTTTTGCACAACGCGCGCAAACCTCTTATGCGCGCACCCAGGTAGAATTGGCGCAATATCAATATATGCTACCACGCCTGACGGGTTTGTGGACTCACCTCGAGCGGCAAAAAGGAGGTATTGGCCTGAGAGGTCCGGGAGAAACTGAAATTGAAACAGACCGACGGATCGTTCGCGACCGCATTGCATTGTTGAAAAAGAAACTGGAAACCATAGACAAGCAAATGGCCGTACAAAGGGGCAACCGTGGATCTATGGTGCGTGTGGCTTTGGTGGGCTATACAAATGTCGGCAAATCAACCTTGATGAACGTTGTCAGTAAAGCAGATGTTTTTGCCGAAAACAAGCTTTTTGCAACACTAGACACCACTGTGCGAAAAGTTGTCATCAAAAATCTCCCTTTTTTGATGTCGGACACCGTAGGTTTCATCCGAAAATTGCCCACCCAATTGGTTGAATCTTTCAAAAGCACACTCGATGAGGTTCGCGAAGCAGACTTGTTGGTGCACGTGGTTGACATTTCGCATCCGAGTTTTGAAGACCACATTGCTGCCGTTCAAAAAATTCTCGAAGAAATCAAGTCTGCTGACAAGCCTGTTTTGATGGTTTTTAACAAGATTGATGCTTATACGTTTGCCACGATAGACGATGATGATTTGGTCACCGAAAAGACCAAAAGTCACTTTACATTGGAGGATTGGAAAGCAACTTGGATGTCTGAAATGGGCGAAAACGCTCTGTTTATCTCAGCCCTAAACAAAGAAAACCTAGACTATTTTAAAGAGCGGTTGTACGAAGAGGTTAAAAAAATTCATATAGAACGGTTTCCCTACAACAACTTTTTGTTTGATCTGGACTAGCATTGTGATTGAGAAGATTGTGCAGCTACCCGCTCGCTGAGAATAAAAAACACTATTTGAATCATCATGAAAGATGTCAATCTCACTTTTATTCTTTTGGCTTTAATCGCTGAAATAGTCGGCACTGTTGGTGGTTTTGGCTCATCCGTATTCTTTGTCCCATTGGGTAACTTTTACTTCGATTTTCAAACGGTTTTAGGTCTAACGGCAATATTTCATCTGTCGAGCAACCTTAGCAAAATATTCTTATTTAAAAAAGGACTGAACAAGCGGTTGTTGTTGGTTATCGGAATACCATCCGTGTTATTTGTTGTTTTAGGGGGATTCCTTTCGAATATTATAGACAGTACATACTTAGAAATATCTTTAGGTATATTCTTAGTAGGATTTAGTCTTTTATTTCTAATTAAAAAATCGCTCACCATTTCTCCTAACAATAAAAACGCAATTATTGGAGGCTCCTTTTCAGGATTCTCTGCCGGACTATTAGGCACAGGAGGTGCTATAAGAGGTTTGACAATGGCTTCATTCAATTTAGAAAAAAGTGTGTTTATTGCAACTTCTGCTTTTATCGATTTTATGATAGATTTTTCGAGAACATTCGTGTATTTTAACAATGGATATATTCACAAACACGATCTCAAATACGTACCCTATTTGTTCGTAATTGGTGTCGTAGGTTCATTTATTGGCAAAAAGATATTACACCATATTCCTCAAAATAAATTCCGAAGACTCTCTTTATTCCTCATATTTGTTATCGGGATGATATCAATGGCCAAACTGATAAAAAAGTAAGAATAATACAGGCCGTTGCCTTCGTAAGCAAGTGGAATCAACTTGCACAGCAGCTCAGTTTTGAAACATCCTTCCCGAAGGTGATAGCCGCCAGTTTGATGCCTTCACCTAAAGTCAGATAGGGATAGAAACTTTCTGCCAGTTCTTTCACACTTATCCCGTATTTGATGGCCATACTTAACTGTTGAATGAGTTCTCCGCCTTCGGGTGCTATAATTCTTGCGCCTATCAATGCATCGGTTTCAGGATTGCGAATCAGTTTTATAAAACCTCTGGTATCTTGAGCTGCCAAAGCTCTCGGCACATGGGTTAAATCTAATTTTGACACCTCAAAAGGAATGCCTGCTGATTCGGCTTCCCTTTCATCCAAACCGACTCCGGCAATTTGCGGATCGGTGAAAACCACCCAGGGTAATGAAGCATAATCAAGCCCGACTCCATCGACCGAGAGGCAAGAAAAGGCCGCTTGAACAGCCATATTGCCTTCTGCCGCCGCTGTATAAACAAAAGATGGCGTATTTGCTACATCACCGGCTGCATAAATGTTGGAGATGTTGGTTTGCATTTTTGCATTAACAATAATGTGGCCTTTCTCTGTGCATTGTAAGCCAATCTTTTCCAGACCCAATTGAGATGTGTTGGGTTTTGTACCCGTAGCTACAACTATATGCCCTTTTTCTACGATTTGAGTGATTGAACCATCCGGACATTGGCCATGTATAATGATGTCCAACCCCGATTTTTCAAATTTAACGGCTCTAAAATTGGGCAACAACTCGATGCCTTCACCTTCCATCTGTGCTACTAAAACACTTGTGATATCCTTTGTTTGCGTGCGCAAAGGCCGGTCTGAAAATTCCATCATACGCACCCGAACACCCAAACGACGGTATGCCATGGCTATTTCCAATCCTATATAACCTGCACCCATTATCGTCAAGCTTTGGGGTTTTTCTTCTACATCGAATAAAGTCACATGGGTGAGGTAGCCTACTTCTTTAAGTCCTTCAATGTTTGGAATGTTGGTGCTGGCGCCTGTGGCTATTAAAATGTTTGTCCCTCTATACCTTCCCAAAAGCGCGCGTTTTTCAGTATCATCTGCAAAAACTTCTATAGTTTGATGGTCTTTGAAACTAGCCCAGCCTTTAAGCATGGTCAGATTTTTAAAATCGGAGACTACATCCATATATTTTTGCTGTTGCAGTTTAGCTACCAGTGCTTTTTTGTCTCTGATAACTCGCTTGAAATCAACCTCAACGCCTTTGGGCACGATTCCTGCAAAATTGGAATGCCTAGCCTGATAGGCTGCTTCGGCAGCTCTTATCAAAGTTTTTGATGGCACACAACCTACATTCACACAAGTACCGCCAAAGTCTAAGCCGGCGTTCACCATTAAGGTCTTTAAACCCATGCTTTCTGCTTTGATAGCGGCGGAGAAAGCGGCAGAGCCGCCACCGATAATGATGAAATCAAAAGCGCCTTCTTTTTCGAAAAAAGGTACTTGGGCTGTGTAATTTTTTGTGCTGTTAATACTATTCATGATTTCTTCTTTACTGGTTTTAGAAGGGTCAAAAAAATATTCGCAAGTAGTTTGGGGTGACTCAACTTGGCTGTTTTTACAGCTTCATTATTTGAAAGTATTTTTCTATGAATGTGCGCAATGGTGAGAGGTCATCCACGTAATGTGCAACAATATTTTTCGTATGGTATAAATTTTTTGGTGTCATTGTGATACATTTAATATGCAAACAACCGAGGTTAGTGACATCCGCAATATTTGTCGCCATTTGCCTTTTCAAAACATTCCTTTCCTTCTTTAAAAGCGAAATAAGCCAAACCGAGTGTGCCGACACTGTCGATATATGGAATACCCGTTAGTTCATAAATGCCGCTGCTAACCAGTAGGATAATCGACATATAAATGCATACTTTGGTGCAATTGGCATCGGCGAGTATGGGCTCCGAATGTAGTTGATGACCGACGCGTTTTTTCCAGACAACCAAAAGCCACATCACCAAAATGGAGATTATCGAAATCACAACTCCCCAAAATGTAGTAACGGGTTTGTGTACTGTCCAAATGGTCAGCAAACTGCTCACGACTAACCCCACTACCAAAGCGTAGAAGGCAAAACCGGTAATGCGCAAAGCTGTTCGTTCAAATGCATCTCTTTTGCTTTCCGGCTGTTTTTGAATTCGCACAACCATATGGGCAATTCCGAGTCCGGAAACCACTTCTATAAAGCTGTCGGATCCAAAGCCAAACAAAGCCAAGCTTTCGTCCTCAAAACCCAGGTAAGTGGAAACGAGCCCTTCGATGACATTATAAACTATGGTAAAAATGGCCAGTGCAAAGGCAGTTTTGAAAAGTTTTTTGCTACGCATCTTCATTTGGTTTCTAAGTTTCAATCGTCTGTTAACTGTACTATTTTTGTCCTACCACTCGATACCCCGAGTTATTAATGGCTTCTCTAATTTGTACGATGTTTACCTTACTTTGGTCGAATGTCACTTCGGCAGTTCCTTCTTCATAAACAGCATTTACAGAAACAATACCCGGCAAGGTGTGTACATCATTCTCTACGTGGGTGGCACAGCCATTACAAGTCATGCCCTCTACTACAAACTTTACGGTTTGCACGTCGGAAGCATTTACAATCACAACTTCCTTGCGGTTATCTGAAGGATAAAAAATATGTGCATAGTAAGGAAAAGTAAGCATCAAAGCCGCAAAAACGGTGACGATACCTAAAAATATTCGGGTCTGAGTAAAGGGACTTTTCTCGTCATCGCTACACGCACATTTTATTTCTTCGGCTGTTCTTGGTTTGAGTTTCTGATACCACGCAAAACCCAATATCAACAGCGTAAGGACAATGAGATAGGGTCTAAAAGGCTCCATGAATGAAAAAAAGGAAGCCATACCTGAAATACCGGAAAGAAAGGCCAAAACTGGTGTAATACAGCACAAAGATGCAGAGAGGGCAACAAGCAAACCGGCACCGACGGCTTTACTTGGTTTACCTGTAGCAGAATTAGAGGGCTTGTTCATGGAGTTTTGATTTTTGATTGACAATGTGTTTAAACAGTGGTTTTAGTATGTCTAATTTTTCTGGTTTAAGCGCGTAAAAGATGGTTTGTCCGTCGCGTCTGCCTCTAACGACTTCTCCGTCTTTCAGCTTACGGAGATGTTGCGAAACAGCAGGAACGCTCATTTCTAAAATATCCGCCAAATCGCAAGGACAGAGCTCGCCCTCCGCTTCTAGGAGTAATAGAATTTTTAACCGTACTTCGTTTCCTGCTAGCGCCAACAAACTACTCAGGGCTTCAAAAGCATGTTGGTGGTCTAGTATGCTTACTCTACAATTGGCTATTTGCACTTTGTTTGCAAACGCCCTGATACACGATTGTGTGTTTTCCATCTTTTGATTTATTAAACTGTAAATACTTTTCAAATATACATATTTTTCTAATTTAAGCAAATGCTTAATAATTGAATTGCTTATGCCAAATCAGTCTCGTCTTACATCCAATGAAGACATAAGGCGTAACAATCCCTTTTGGGTTTAGGAGACTACGAGTAACTAATAAATAGTTGCTTAGGAAACCGCTTTAAGTTCGCGAAGGCCGCTTTGAGAAATCTTTGATTCGACATAGTCGGCATCTACCAAAAGTGCTTTTTCATCGGTGCCGGGCATTTCATACATGGCATCGGTGAGTATGGCTTCGCAAAGCGAACGAAGGCCTCTGGCGCCAAGTTTATACTCCATGGCTTTTTCGACTATCACATCCAAGGCTTCTTCTTCAAAAACCAGTTTGATACCATCCATTTCGAACAGGCGGGCATACTGTTTGATAATAGCGTTTTTGGGCTCCGTCAATATAGACCTCAGCGTTTCTTTATCAAGCGGATCCAGGTGTGTAAGTGCCGGCAATCGGCCGATAATTTCCGGTATCAAGCCAAAATCTTTCAGGTCTTTCGGGATGATGTATTTTAACAAATTTTCTTTGTCAACACGGTTGCCGTCTTGTGAAGCTTTGTAGCCCACGGCCTGCATATTGAGTCTTTTGGTAATATGTCTTTCGATACCGTCAAAAGCCCCACCGGCTATAAAGAGTATGTTTTCCGTATTGACTTCTATAAATTTTTGATCGGGATGTTTGCGTCCGCCTTTGGGCGGTACGTTGACGACCGTTCCTTCCAAAAGTTTCAGCAGCGCTTGTTGGACACCTTCACCGGAAACATCGCGTGTAATGGACGGGTTATCGCTCTTGCGGGCTATTTTATCAATCTCATCGATAAAAACAATGCCGCGTTCGGCTTTTTCCAAGTTGTAATCGGCCGCTTGCAGCAGGCGAGTCAAGATGCTTTCTACATCTTCGCCTACATAGCCGGCTTCAGTCAAAACGGTAGCATCTACAATGGCAAGCGGCACATCCAACAGGCGGGCGATCGTTTTGGCCATAAGGGTTTTTCCGGTACCGGTTTGCCCCACCATAATGATATTGCTTTTTTGAATTTCCACCTCGTCTTTGGTCTTTTGCCGCAGTCTTTTGTAGTGGTTGTAAACCGCCACGGAAAGTACTCTTTTGGTGTGGTTTTGCCCGATGACGTAGAGATCGAGAAATTCTTTAATCTCTTGAGGCTTGTAAAGCTTCAAACCTCCCGCGCCTTTTTGTTGTTTGGCAGCGTTTACCTCTTCCAAAACGATGCCGTTTGCCTGTTCTACACATTGATCACAAATATGTGAATCCATGCCTGCAATCAGCAGGTTGGTTTCGGATTTGGGTCTGCCGCAAAACGAGCAATGCAAATCATCTTTGGCCATAATCTTTTTTTAAACGTTGGGGTTTCTTGTCAATATCTCGTCCACCATGCCATAGGCTTTGGCTTCTTCAGCTTTCATCCAATAATCGCGGTCGCTGTCGCTTTCCACTTTCTCAAAGGGCTGCTCGGAATGTTTGGCAATGATTTCGTACAACTCTTTTTTGAGTTTTAAAATTTCGCGGGTGGTAATTTCAATATCCGATGCCTGACCTTGCGCACCACCAAGCGGTTGGTGAATCATCACACGTGAATGCGGTAAAGCCGATCTTTTGCCCTTTTGTCCGGCACACATTAGCACGGCACCCATAGATGCGGCAATACCGGTGCATATCGTGGCCACTTCGGGTTTTATAAATTGCATGGTGTCATAAATGCCCATACCGGCATAAACGCCACCACCGGGCGAATTGATATAAATTTGTATGTCTTTGGAAGCATCTACACTTTCCAAGAAAAGCAATTGCGCCTGAATGATGTTGGCAATGTGGTCGTCTATAGCCGTGCCCAGAAAAATAATTCTGTCCATCATCAAACGGGAAAAAACATCCATTTGAGCCACATTCATCTGGCGTTCTTCTATGATGTAAGGTGTCATACTACTGACGATTTTGTCGTAATACATGCTGTTGACACCCTGATTTTTGGTAGCGAATTTTTTAAACTCTTGTCCGTAATTCATAATTGAATGCTATTAAATGAAAAAGCGTTACATCCGTTTGGGTAACGCTTCAAAGATACTAATTAAACAAATTGGTTAACCATAAACTTCTTTGATAAAGTCGTCGTAAGTAATCTCTTTTTCTTTCAAACCGCAGTTTTCTTTGTAAAAATTAATCATTTTTAGTGAGAAAACTTGTTCAGAGAGTCTTTTGGCTTCGTCTTGGTTGGTCAAAATTCGATTGGAAATTTCTTCCAGCTGTGCATCATCTACATCTGTTTGACCGAATTGTGCCATTTGTTGCGCAATCAATTCTTTGGCTTTAGACTTTAGTTCTTCATAACTCACACGAAGCGCGTGGTCTTTTACAAGTTTGCCTTCAATCAGCTGAAAACGCAAGGCTTTTTCAGATTCCTGATAAGCTTTTTCAGCTTCTTGGTCACTCATTTGTTTTTCGCCTGTGGCTTGAATCCATTTTTGAAGAAAACCGGCAGGCAAGTCAAATTTGGTGTGTTCTACCAAATATTCAGTCATATCGTTGAGCAATTTCTGATCGCTTTGTTGGGCAAGTTGCTTTTCAAAATCTTCTTTGAGTTTGAGTCGCATCTCGGCTTCGCTATTCACCTTACCGGGCTCGAAGATTTTGTCGAACAATTCCTGATTCAGCTCGGCGGCTTCTCGGCTGTTTACTTCATTTAAAGTGATCTCCAAATCTACATCTAATTGGTGCGCTTGGTCGTGTTCCAACTTCAGCTGATGCATCAAATCGTGCGGATTTAGGAAAAGTTTTTGTGCCTGAATAAGGAGCGTGTCACCGGACTTGGCACCTTTTAGAATTTTTTGTGCATCGGATGAGAGCTCATCCCATTCGAGGTCAACGGCGGCATTCACGCTGTGTGTTTCGTTTTTCACGGTGGCTTTGATGATGGCATTGTCAACCACTTCTGTTTGAGAAACTAATTTGCCGTAGTATTTATTGATATTGGCTATTTGCATGTCAATAGCTTTTTCGTCTGCCACAATTTTGTACCAAGTCACCTTTTTGCCTGGTTTTAGTTCTATTTCAAACTCGGGTGCAAGGCCTATTTCAAACTCAAAGGTAAATTGTTCGGCATTCCAATCGAGGTTGTCTTGAGGTTTGGGAAGCGGATTGCCCAAAACATCCAATTTTTCTTCTGTTAAATATTTTTCCAAGGCATCTTGCAACAACTTGTTTACTTCGTCCACCAACACGGCTTTGCCATATTGCTTTTTGACCAAGTTCATTGGGACGTGTCCTTTTCGGAACCCCGGAATATTCGCAGTTTTGCGATAGTCGCTGAGTACCTTATCTACTTTTTCCGCGTAGTCCTGTTTTTCTAAATTAATAGTAAGCACGGCATTGAGCGCATCTATTTGCTCTTTGGTAATTTGCATAATCTCTGTGTATTTGCTTAAAAAATGGATGCAAAAATACTACTATTTAAGCATTTGGCAAATTAATTTGGGTAAGTTACACGCCGTTGGACAAAGCCCAAAGCAAATTGGACAAAACAACATCCCTCATTCTAGTTCCATCAAAAAAACGTTTTTGTGAGGTAAACTGATAAAACATCAAACTTTTTCAAAGCCTCAAATACATAAAGTTTATCTGGTCACTAGCTGTTTTATCTGAGTTAAAAAGAACGAATAACCCACTTTAAAAACGGACATAAAACCCACAGAAACGACACTTTTTCAACAAACGGGAAAAAATCAAAACTAATTAGGATTTTTATTTTCTAAAATATTATCTTTGCGCCCGGAAACCGCAAGGGGTTCAATCCTAACTTAAAAGCATTATTTCATGGCGAATTTAACAGGTAAAGTCATCCAAATTATCGGTCCGGTTGTGGACGTTTTGTTTGAAAACAAAGACAATGAACTGCCCAAAATATATGACAGCTTAGAAATCACTAAAGCCGATGGTACCAAGCTTGTGCTCGAAGTTCAGCAACACGTAGGTCAAAACACCATTCGCGCTGTCGCCATGGATGCCACTGACGGATTGAGCCGCGGCACCGAGGTAGTTGCTACCCATGCGCCGATTCAAATGCCGATTGGAAAAGAAGTTTACGGACGCCTATTTAATGTAGTAGGAGATGCCATAGACGGCATTAAAGCGCTCCCAAAAGAGGGCAAAAACGGCATGTCTATCCACAGAGAAGCACCAAAATTTGAAGATTTATCTACCTCTACAGAAGTGCTTTTTACGGGCATCAAAGTCATCGACCTTATCGAACCTTACGCTAAAGGCGGTAAAATTGGTTTGTTTGGCGGTGCGGGTGTGGGTAAAACAGTATTGATTCAAGAATTGATCAACAATATAGCCAAAGGCCACGGTGGTCTTTCGGTTTTTGCCGGTGTGGGTGAGCGTACCCGCGAAGGAAATGACTTGCTTCGCGAAATGCTCGAATCCGGTATTATCAAATACGGCGACGAATTTATGCATTCTATGGAAGAAGGCGGCTGGGACTTGTCTAAAGTGGACGAAACCGCCCTCAAAGAATCCAAAGCAACTTTCGTTTTCGGTCAAATGAACGAACCGCCCGGAGCACGTGCCAGGGTAGCCCTTTCCGGACTTACAATGGCTGAGTTTTTCCGCGATGGTGCCGGCGAAGGCCAAGGCAAAGACGTGCTTTTCTTCGTAGATAACATTTTCCGATTTACACAAGCCGGTTCTGAAGTATCTGCGTTGTTGGGTCGTATGCCTTCTGCCGTGGGTTACCAACCTACACTCGCTTCCGAGATGGGTGCCATGCAAGAGCGAATTACTTCCACCAAACGCGGCTCTATCACCTCTGTGCAAGCGGTGTACGTGCCTGCAGACGACTTGACCGACCCTGCACCTGCTACTACTTTTGCCCACTTAGATGCGACCACGGTACTTTCCAGAAAAATTGCTGAGTTGGGTATTTATCCGGCTGTAGATCCGTTAGATTCTACGTCCAGAATTCTCTCCCCCGAAATTATTGGACACGAACATTACAACTGTGCCCAACGCGTCAAAGAAATTTTGCAACGCTACAAAGAACTACAAGATATCATCGCCATTTTGGGTATGGAAGAATTGAGCGACGAAGACAAATTGGTCGTATCAAGAGCGCGTCGTGTACAGCGTTTCCTTTCTCAACCTTTCCACGTGGCGGAACAGTTTACCGGTATTCCGGGAGTTTTGGTGGACATCAAAGATACCATCAAAGGGTTCAACATGATTATCGACGGAGAATTGGACCACCTACCCGAAGCCGCTTTCAACCTCAAAGGCACTATAGAAGAAGCTATTGAAGCCGGCGAAAAAATGTTGGCAGAAGCCTAAAAAAACAAATTTATGACGCTCGAAATCATAACCCCCGAGGCCATCTTGTATGCCGGCGAAGCAGAAGTTGTATCGCTTCCGGGTACTCAGGGTCATTTTCAAATTTTGGACAACCACGCACCTATAGTTTCTTCACTAGGCATTGGCGAAGTGCGCATCAAAGGCAATTTGAAATTGTCAAAGGAAGCCGCACATCACTTTACCAAAAAAGATGATGTGTATAGTTTATCCATACAATCGGGCACAGTGGAACTCAACAACAACAAACTTGTTGTGCTGATTGACTAAGCGGTTGTCTTTAGTATAAAGCCTTGGTTGTGTACGTTTTCAATGTGAATGTTTTGATCTTTGGCTAGGTATTTTCGGAGTCGTGTGATAAATACACTCATGCTTTTGCGGTTGAAATAATCGTTTTTACCCCACAATTTATCCAATATATCTTTGTGCTTGCACAATTGTCCATCGCTTTTGACCAACATCATCAAAAGTTCACTTTCGCGATGCGTCATTTGTATTTCGGTCCCATCCGGGTGGTTGAGCAGTTGGTTGCGTGGCGAAAAAACATAGTTACCAATATGATATACCGGATTGGCGTCTTGCGATGGATTTTTTTGATCGTTTCTATCCAGCAATATCTCGAGGCGCATGACCAACTCTTCTTCGTCTATAGGTTTTCTCAAATAGTCTATGGCGCCGAGATTAAGTCCTTTGAGTGCATCTATTTTCATCGATTTTGCAGTCAAGAAAATAAAAGGAACCTCCGGATAGGTTGATTTGATTTGTTCTGCAAGTGCATAACCATCCATCTCCGGCATCATCACATCGAGAATACAGAGATCGTAGCGCCGGTCTTCCAGCTTTTTCAAGGCTTGCTTGCCGTCTTTTACCCATTCTATGCCAAAGCCTTTCATTTTCAAATATTCCGACAACAAGTAACCTAAAGCACTGTCGTCTTCTACGAGTAAGAGTTGATGTTTTGTGTTCATATCTGCTTTATTTATATTTTTTAACTTATCATTTGTTTCCTATGATTGATAGAGAAAACCTAACAACCTTTTAGCACTACTTTGCAATTTGTGCCAGGTTGCCTGGCATCAAAAACCCGAAATACGCCACCTACTTTAATCGATACGACCCTAAAATCACGAAATCTTGTGTGGGTCGGGTTTTCTGTTTCAAATTTCTTTTCCCAATGCAATCATTTCGACTTTGAGCTTTGACGACTGGTGTACAGCGGCAAAATAACTTGGACTTGTGTGCCTTTTCCGGGCGTGCTGTTTAATCGTATTTTTCCGGAATGCATCTGTACAATTTGTTTCACATAGTACAAGCCCAATCCGTAACCTTTGGCGTGGTGCACATCTCCTTCACTCACCCTGTAGTATTTGTCAAATATTTTCTTGCTTTTTTCGGGGGCAATACCAATGCCATTGTCGGATACTTCAATCACCAGTTTATTCATTTCGAGATATGCGCTGAGCGAAATGGAAGCGTCATCAGATCGGTATTTCATGGCATTGTCCAGCAGGTTGCCAATCGCGTTGTTGAGATGGGCTACTTCTGCATACAACGGATAGGTATCGCCCGATAGTTGATAATCAAATTGAATGTGTTCCAGCTTACAAAGCTTGGCAAACATCTCAGCCGTTTGGCTTAGTTGTGGCAGGTAATCGACCTCCAATTTGTTTAAAATCTTTTTCTTTTTGTCTAAAGTGGCTAGTTCCAAAACCTTGTCTATGTGTGTTTTGAGCTTTTCGTTTTGCAAGCGAATCAGGTCGATCATCTCTTTTTGAGATTCGGAACTGTTTTCAGCTAAAATTTTGGTAGCCAACCCAATGGAAAAAACAGGCGTTTTGAGCTCGTGGGTGAGGTTGTTGATAAAGTCGTTAGTCGTGGTGATCACGCTGCGTTGCCAATAAAAAGATTTGAGCACCCAAAGAATCACTAATATAATGAAAACCAAAAAAATCAAACTCGGAATAATCAGCCCGTTGAGTTGCGACAAAAAATAGCGATGCACGTTGGGGAAAACCAAATCTAAGGTGAAGTTTTTTCGGGTCAATTCATTAAGATAACCGCCCAATTGTATGGAATACACCAAAGGATTGGTTGTTTTTTGAGCTTGGTCGAGCGTAGAGAGATAATTGATAGAATCGCTGCCATAGAGTCGGTATTCAAAATCGGCTTTGATGCCGTTTTCTGTCAATTTTCCCGACAAAAAAGCGTCCATAAAGTAGGTTGACGCATCGGCTATACTGTCTAAACTCATCCGAAACCCGGCATTGTTTCCTGTGACAGACATGCCCACCAAATGTGTCAATTCATTTTCAAAATACAAATCACTTTTAATTTCGCGCACGCTCTGCCCAATTTTCTGGGTAAACTGCACTTCGGCCAAATTGAGCCCTATGCGCAAATAGCGGTACTGCACATAAGCCAATCCTATGACGGAAACCGCGAAAATGACGAGAATAAGGTTGCGATACTTCAATGCTGAATTTTTAACAAATTACGAAACTTCATAGACTCCTATAAATGACTTTAGTCTTTTGTTGTCTTGTTTAAACTTTTATTAAACTTCTTAATATATAATTTTACTATCAATGGAAACGAAACTTTTAGATTCGCAAACGAAAACTACCAAAAACCAAGAACCGTGTTTAAAGAGCTAAAATTACAGATAAAAAAAATAGATTACATCACCTTGAGCATAGGTTGTGTGTATCTCACTTTCGGTTATTTAAAATTTTTTCCGAATGTCAGCCCGGCTGAGTCTTTGGCTGAAATTACCATAAGCCGTATGACTTTTGGATGGATTGAAGGCAGGCTTTCTTTGGTGTTGCTCGCCTTGCTCGAAACTACCATCGGAATTTCCTTCATCTTTCGGCTTGGCATGAAGTGGATGATTGGCGTGGCACTTTTTCATATGCTTTGCACCTTTCTACCCTTCTTCTTTGACCCCTCATTAACCTTTGATCTTTCCGCACACTCGCTGTCGATTACCGGACAGTACATTTTGAAAAACCTTATTATAATCAGTATCTTGCTACATTTGATGCAAAACCGTAAAGAACCCCTAAAAGCCTGATTGAGAGTGTCAATTTTCAAAAACTGTCACCATCAAATCGTTTTTAACGCTGATGAACACAATTCAGAAGCCAAAACGCAATTAAGAAATGTGCATTTGTAGTTTTAAAATGAACTTTTTTTATTTCTAACCAAAATATAAATAAAATAGTGTGCTGAAAATCCGATTGACATTCATGACCTTGTTACTTTTGACTGCCTGCCAAAAAGAGGTCAAACGCTTCGTATTGGCGGATGCTTCGCAAACGGGTATCAACTTTGTCAATCAACTCACAGAAACCCCCGAACAAAACATACTCACCTATCTCTACTTCTACAACGGCGCAGGGGTGGCTACCGCAGACTTTAATAATGACGGATACTTAGATTTGTATTTTGTATCTAACCAAGGTGCAGATAAAATCTACAAAAATTTGGGAAATCTTCAATTTGAAGATATCACCCAACGGTCGGGTATCACAAACGACAGCGGTTGGACAACAGGTGTGACCACCGTGGACATCAACCACGACGGTCGTATGGATATTTACGTATGCCAACTTGGCAATTACAAAACTTTCCTAGGTGTCAACAAACTTTTCGTAAACTTAGGTAACGACGAAGCAGGCAATCCGTTGTTCGAAGAACAGGCCGCAAAATACAGTTTGGATATCCGAAGCAATGCCACGCAAGCCGCTTTCTTCGATGCAGACAACGACGGTGATCTGGACTTTTACCTGCTCAACCACTCCACACATCCAAACAGCAACTACGGCAACGGGAGCAAACGTGACGCTACAGACCTGCTGGCCGGAGACCGACTCTACCTAAACGAAGGCGACACATTTCGAGAAATCACACAAGAGTCGGGGATTCACAACGGCATCATTGGTTATGGCTTGGGACTCGGACTCGGCGACCTCAACAACGATGGTTTTACAGATTTGTATATAGGTAATGATTTTTTTGAAAACGATTATCTCTATCTCAACAATCAAAACAACACTTTCGAAGATTTAATCGCAAAAAATCAAGAACATATTGGACACACTTCGCATTTTTCTATGGGTGTGGACATAGCCGATTTTAACAACGACGCCCTGGCAGACATTTTTGTGCTGGATATGCTCCCCGAAAATGCCATAACCTATCAAAGAGCCGGCAGGGATTATCCGTTCCAGATTTATGAACAATACAAAAAAAATGGATACGCCTATCAATTTATGCAAAATACCCTACAGCAAAACCTGGGCAACAACCAGTTTGCCGAAAGTGCTTATCTCTTAGGCATCGCAGCCACAGACTGGAGTTGGGCGCCCCTTTTTGCTGACTTAAACAACGACGGTTTTAAAGATTTATTTATCAGCAATGGCATCCCCGGTGCTACAAACGATATGGATTTTATCAGTTTTATCGCCAACGAAAAAATTCAAAAAAAAATACAACAAGGCCTCAAAAAAGAAGACCTCTCGCTGACCAAAGATTTGCCTAAAATTGACATTTCGAACTACTTTTTTGAAAACCGACAAGGTAAACGCTTCAAAGACCAAACGCAAAACTGGTTTGGCGAAAAACCCTCTTTCAGCAACGGTGCCTTGTATGCAGATTTAGACAATGACGGCGACTTGGATGTGGTGACTAACAACCTGATGGCACTCGCTTTTATCTACGAAAACAAATCCGATGCGTTGCAGCCTCAGCATCACTTTTTAAAAATTCGATTCGCCGGAAAAGACTTCAATAGATTTGGCATCGGCGCAAAAATAATGGCTTATGCAGGCCAAAAAACACAGCTCTTTGAAAATTTTACCACGCGCGGCTACCTCTCCGCCGTGGCACCCGAAATCCACATGGGGTTGGGCAAAACAGCAACTGTCGATTCTTTGATAGCTATTTGGCCCGGTGGCCATTTTCAAGTTCTAAAAAACCTGAAAACCAACCAAACGCTCACCGTAAAGGAGGCTGAAGCCGAGGGTAATTACTATGATAATAGGTTCAAAAAAGAAGACAATTACCTCATGGCATCAGACATTGCGCTGCCCTTTTCGCACAAAGACAACAATGTCTTAGAATTTGTCCGCGACCCTTTAGTGCCTTATGCCACCACAAACTTGGGCCCAAAACTGGCCATAGCAGACATCAATGGTGATGGTTTAGAAGATTTGTTTGTAGGCAACGGCAAGTGGGAAAATCCCGTTCTGTGGCAACAACAACCAGACGGATCATTTGCAAACAAACCCTTGGGTCTCACAGCAGAAGACACCAAAAGCGAAAACACCGCAGCACTCTTTTTTGATGCCAACGGAGATCATTTACCGGAACTGATTCTCCTTAACGGCGGAAATGAATTTACCACAGGAAAACCCTTGCAACCACAGTATTTCAGAAACCAAAATGGCGTGTTGGTAAAAGACAGCCTCAATTTTCAAAACATTTTTCTCAACGGTTCTGTAGTACGCGCATTAGATTTTGATAAGGATGGCGATTTAGACTTGTTTCTAGGTGCCAATGTGCAACCCTGGAAATTTGGGCAAACCCCAAAGAGTTATCTTTTTAAAAATGACGGCAAAGGAAATTTTACAAATGTCACCCAAAAAATTGCAACTGTGTTATCCAATCTCGGCAATATTTACGACGCCGCTGTCACAGATATAGATCAAGACGGGTGGCCAGACCTCGTACTCGTAGGCCACTGGATGCCCATTACGGTTTTGAAAAACAAAAAAGGACGCTTTGAGACAGCTACCGCAAACAAGCTTCAAAACACACACGGTCTGTGGAACAGCATTCAAATTTCCGACTTCAATATGGATGGAAAAGCAGATATCTTGGCCGGAAATTGGGGACGCAACAGCCGGTTGAATGCCTCTTTAGACGAGCCCGTTCAACTCTTTGTAAACGACTTTGATGACAACGGCGCACAAGAACCTGTGGTTTCTTATTTTTACAAAGGAAAACGCATGGCTTTCGCATCAAAAGATGAGATGATATCCCAAATTCCGGAAATCAATAAACGGTATTTATCCTATCAAAGTTATGCTGAAGCGCGTTTTGAAGATATCTTTGGCAAAGAAAAGTTAGCGCAAAGCCTAACCAAAAATTTGTACACCTTGAAAACTTCACTCTTTTTGCAAACTGATGGCGGACTTTTCGAAGAGATGGATTTGCCCGAACTCGTACAAATTTCAGCAGTAATGGCACTTTATGCGGAAGATATAAACGGCGATGGTTATCCGGACATCGTAGGCGGCGGAAACTGGCACGAATTGAATACCCAACTTAGCCGACTCGATGCATCCCGCGGATTTTTGTTGCTCAATGACGGGCACGGCGGTTTCCAAAAAACGGAAAATGCAAACTTGACAACCGGAGCTGTACGCGACATTCAAAAAATACACATTCAAAACCAGGCTTATCTTGTGTTATCAAGAAACAACCATACACTACAATTTTTAAAAATCAAACCATGAAGAAACAAATCGCCTTATGTTTGATGGTTATGGCCTTTGGCTGTAAAAAAATGGAACAAACAACAGTTTCCGAAACAACGCAAGACCCATTATACACCAAAATGAGTTCGCAAGAAACCGGTATTTCTTTTGTAAACCGTATCGAGAGCAGCACCGACTTGAACGTATTCAAATATCGGAATTTTTACAATGGCGGTGGTGTAGGAATTGGTGACCTGAACAATGACGGCTTGCCGGATGTCTATCTGACTTCCAATATGGGTGAAAACAAATTGTACCTCAACAAAGGGGATTTTAAATTTGAAGATATCACGCAGACTGCCGGAGTGGCAGGCATCAACGAATGGTCAACCGGCGTGGTCTTGGTAGATATCAACGCCGATGGCTTTTTAGATATTTATGTCTGCAATGCCGGAAACGTTAAAGGCGACAACCAAAAAAACGAGTTGTACATCAACAATGGCGACCTAACCTTTACAGAAAAAGCCGAGGAATACGGTTTGGCCGACAGCGGATTTACCTCACATGCCGCTTTTTTTGACTACGATGGCGATGGCGATTTAGACGTTTATATCCTCAACAACAGTTTTATATCGGTTGAGTCTTTAGGCTACAACAACAAAAGAGATGTAAGGGCAGAAGACTGGCCGGTGTCGCCCACTTTAAGAGGCGGTGGCGATAAATTGCTCAGAAACGACAACGGAAAATTTACAGACGTCAGCCAAAAAGCCGGCATATACGGCAGCCTCATCGGTTTCGGACTAGGAGTAAACATTGGCGATGTCAACCATGATGGTTGGTATGACATCTATGTATCTAACGATTTTTACGAACAAGACTATTTGTACCTCAACCAAAAAGACGGCACTTTTAAAGATGCATCCCGCAATTTTCTGTCGCATATGAGTTTCTTCTCCATGGGTGCCGATGTAGCGGACATCAACAACGACGGTTTTCAAGATATTTTTACCACCGACATGCTTCCGGAAAAAGACAGCCGCGTCAAAGAAGTGTCAACTTTTGAATCTTATGACCTGCGAAAATTTCAAGAACAACAAGATTTGTACTACCAATTCATGCACAACAATCTTCACCTGAACAACCAAAACGGCACTTTTTCCGAAATCGGATATTTTTCGGGTGTAGCCAAGACAGATTGGAGTTGGGGCGCACTCATGTTTGATATAGACAACGATGGCTATCGCGACATTTTTGTGTCAAACGGGATCCTTCACGACCTTACCAACCAAGATTTTATGAACTTTTTTGCAAATGATATTGTGCAAAACATGATCATCTATGGCAAAAAAGAAGCTGTTGATTCCATCATCAGCAAAATGCCCTCTGTGCCTATTCCCAATTACGCTTTTAAGAACAAGGGAAATCTTACTTTTGAAAACTATGCCCAAGAATGGGGCTTGGACGAACCTTCTTTTTCAAACGGTGCGGCCTATGGCGATTTGGACAACGATGGCGATTTAGACTTAATTGTAAACAACGTCAACAAAGAATTGTTTGTTTACAGGAATGAAACTACCCAAAAACTTCAAAACAACTATTTAAAAATAAAACTCGAAGGCCAAGCGCCCAACACTTTTGGCTTTGGTGCACGTGTCAAAATCTTCAACAATGGCAGTATCCACTACACCGAACAGCTTCCCGCCCGCGGATTTCAATCGAGCGTTGAGCAAATTATCACCGTAGGTTTGGGCAAATCCGAAAAGGTTGATTCCGTACAAGTAATTTGGGCAAATGCGCAATTTGAAACCCGAAAAAACATCGAACTGAACCGGCAGCTCACTTTCAAAGAAGAAGATGCAAAAGAAAAATATCTGTTTGATGACAAAACCAAAGCCAAAAAACTAATGACGTCCGTAGAGACTAAACTCCCCTCGCATCAAGAAAACCAATACGTCGATTACGATTACGAAGGTCTCATCACCAAAATGATTTCACTCGAAGGCCCTGCATTTGCATCCGCAGACATAAATGGCGATGGACTTCACGACATTTTTATAGGCGGTGCCACTTCCCAATCGGGAAATATTTTTATACAAAATGTCAAAAATCAATTTGTAAAAATCAATAGTGCCGCTTTTGCTAAAGACAGTTACTTTGAAGATACCGCTGCCGTTTTTGCCGATGTAAACGGCGATGGTGCACCCGATTTAATAGTCGGAAGCGGCGGAAACGAAGCAAGCAAAGGCAAACAATGGTATGCCACCCGTTTGTATCTCAACGACGGAACGGGACAATTTAAACAGGATGCTATTTCACTTCCCTATTCACAACACAATGTATCGGCCATCGCCCCGTTCGATTTTGACGGAGATGGCGATGTCGATCTTTTTATAGCTGCACGAAGCATTCCCGGACTCTACGGCCCCAATCCTAAAAGTTTGTTGCTCGAAAATGACGGCAGTGGTCTGTTTAAAGACGTCACAGAGCGCAAAGCCTATGATGTGCAAAACATTGGCATGGTGACAGATGCAAGCTGGGAAGATATAGACAGCGACGGCATAAAAGACCTGGTGTTGGTTGGCGATTGGATGTCGCCCAAAATTTACAAAAACAACAGACGAAGGTTATCAGAAATGACCACCAACCTAGATCAACTTTCGGGTTGGTGGCAAGCGGTCAAAACAGCAGACTTAAACGCAGATGGCAAACCCGATTTGGTGCTAGGCAACTACGGTACAAACGGACCTTACTTCGGCTCAGCCAAAAATCCGTTGAAGCTCTACGTTCATGATTTTGACAACAACGGCACCATTGAGCAAGTGATGACGCATATAAGCGAGGGCAAAGAAAAACCGGTCAACCTCAGAAACGATTTGGCCAATCAAATTCCCGATGTGAAAAAACAAAACATCATCTATAGTGCATATGCCCAAAAAAGCATCGGAGAAGTTTTTCCGAAAAACATTTTGGACAAAGCCATTCAAAAAACGCAAAATTTTTCGCAAAGCGTCGTTGCAATGAACCTAGGAAATGGACAATTTGAAATGATCGCACTGCCAGATGCCGTCCAATTTGCCAATGTGAGCGCCATCGCGATAGCAGACCTTAATAAAGACGGAATTTTGGATTTGATCACGGGTGGAAATCTCTATGAAAACAGACCCCAGTTTGGTCGTTTAGACACCAACTATGGCAGCGTACTCATTGGAAATGGCGATGGAACATTCAGGCTGATTCCATACAGAGAATCCGGCTTGAGCATAGTAGGAATGGTAAAACACTTGCAACAGGTGAACGATGAAGCCATCTTAGCCATCCGCAACAACGATACACCTTTGCTATTTAAAATCAATTAGGGCATGCGCACTTCTTTTTTACTTTTTTTACTCATCACAGGGTTGACTTCTTGTCAAAAAAATGCCGATGCCCTATTTGAAACCGTAGAAAGCTCACACAGCGGCATTGACTTTCGCAATGATTTGGAGGCAACAGACAAACTCAACATCCTCGACTATTTGTATTTTTACAACGGTGGTGGGGTAGCCGTGGGCGACATCAACAACGACGGCCTTACAGATATTTACTTCGTCTCCAACCAACAAGCAAACAAACTCTATCTCAACAAAGGGAATTGGCAATTTGAAGACATCACACAAGCTGCAGGCGTTGGCGGTAAAAGCGATTGGCAAACAGGCGTAGTAATGGCCGATGTAAACGGAGACGGCTTGCTGGACATATACGTTTTAGCAGTAGTAGGCGTTAACGGTTTTAACGGCCACAACGAGTTGTATATCAACAACGGCGATTTGACCTTTACCGAAAAATCTGCTGAATTCGGTCTCGATTTTGATAATTTCTCCTCAACAGCTGCCTTCTTTGATTACGACAACGACGGCGATTTGGATATCTATTTGCTCAACCATGCCGTGCACACCGCAGATTCTTTTGGCCCGGCGGACATTCGTAACCAACGAAACTACGAAACCGGTGACAAACTGCTCAGAAACGATGGAAACAAGTTTACCGACGTGAGCGAAGAAGCCGGTATTTTTGGAGGTCCAAACGGTTACGGTTTGGGTGTGGTTACCGCTGATTTTAACAATGACGGCTACACAGATATCTACGTGAGTAACGATTTTCACGAAGACGATTATTTTTATATAAACCGGGGCAATGGCACTTTTACGGAAAACATCAAACAGTATTTCGGACACACCAGCCGGTTTTCGATGGGAAGTGATGCCGCAGACATCAACGGCGACGGCCTCGTCGATTTGATGACGCTCGACATGCTCTCTGATGATGAAAAGGTTTTGAAATCGTCTGTAGGCGATGATGATTATGCCTTGTCCAAGTTTCGCACTGAAAAATTGCAATACCACCCGCAATTTGCTCGCAATATGTTGCAAATCAACAGAAATACGCATTTCGAAGAAACCGCACTCATGAACGGCGTTGCGGCCACGGATTGGAGTTGGTCTGCCCTACTGGCCGATTTTGACAACGACACAAAAACCGATTTGTTTATATCCAACGGCATTCCCATTCGTCCAAACAATCTCGACTTTATCAACTACGTATCTGACGAGCAAATCAAACAAAAACTGGAAGCTACGCGCCTGGTAGATCAAAAAGCTATCGAACTCATGCCATCCGGAACCACGACAAACGCCATCTTTAGAGGAAATGGTACAGGAAGTTTTGAAAATACTTCCGCCTATTGGATTCCACAAAAACCGACCAATTCCAACGGAACAGCCTATGCAGATTTGGACAACGACGGTGATTTAGACTTGGTGATTAACAACCTTAACGACGCTGCACAACTCCTTAAAAATGTCGGCAAGGACAACCATTACTTGCGAATCCAATTGAAAACGGATTCGCCCAACCGATTTGGCATCGGCACAAAGGTTTACCTCTACGCTGGAGGACAAAAACAACACCAACAACTCTTTACTTCTAAAGGCTTTCAGTCGTCTTCTGAGCCGGTTTTACACTTTGGTTTGGGGCAACAAACGCAAATTGATTCCCTACAAATTATTTGGCCGGACCAAACCTTTGAAACCAAAAAAAACAAAGCTATCAATCAATTGCTACAGCTAAGCCCCGGCAAAAAACGCATCCCTTACCACACGTCACAAACCAGCCAAACACCGCCACTTTTTGAAGAGGTGACAGATTCTTTACATTTCGATTTTAGGCACTTCGAAAATGATTTTAACGATTTTAACCGTCAGAAACTCATTCCCTATCGCCTGTCCGACCGCGGGCCTGCGGTGGCTGTAGGCGATGCAAACGGCGACGGAAAAGAGGATGTTTTTCTGGGAAGTTCAAAATTTAATGCCGCACAAATCATGTGGCAAACCGAGCGCGGGTTTGTTTCGGAAAAACCCTTTGAAAAAGCCGAAGACAGAGTGGAAGAAACGGATGCCGTATGGCTCGATCTTAACAGCGACGGCGCTTTGGATTTGTTCTTGGTTTCCGCAGGCGATGAGTTTTACGGCGAGAGTCCGGTTTTGCTTGATCGCCTTTTTTTGAATTCGGGTGACGGCAAATTCACCAAAGGTGAATTGCCCAATTATTTTGGGAACGGCGCCTTGGTGCGCGCCCACGACTTTGACGCAGATGGCGATTTGGATTTGTTTGTCGGCAGTGCTTCCGTTCCGTATGCATTTGGCAAATTGCCGGACAGTTATCTGCTCATCAACGAAAATGGGAGCTTTTCACTATCCGAACAAACGGTTTTTGAAGCCTTAGGCATGCTTACCGATGCCATTGTCACAGATTTTGACAATGACCAACAAGCCGATTTGATAGTTGTGGGTGAATGGATGTCGCCCACTTTCCTGAGAAACAACCGAGGACAATTTGAAGATGTCACCAAAGACTACCTCCCTCAAAAACTGAACGGGCTTTGGCAAAAAATTACGGCTTTTGACATAGACAACGACGGGCAAGATGAATATATGCTGGGAAATTGGGGATTGAATTCTAAATTTAGTGCAAGTCCGAACTTCCCTTTGCAAATGCTCGTTGGAGATTTGGATGCAAATGGCCAAACAGAAACCGTTGTTTCCGTAGCCAAAAACGGACGTTATTATCCGATGGCAGGCTTAGATGAACTGTCTTCTCAAATGCTTGCACTCAAAAAGAAATTCAACACTTACGCCTCTTTTGCCGGAAAAACCACCGAGGAAATTTTCAGCGAGGTGATGGACAAAACCACCCAACTCACAGTTGAAGAATTGCGTTCGGGTTATCTGAAAAAAGGGGGGAAAGGTTATACATTCGTCCCTTTTGAAAATGCCTTGCAAATTGCACCAATTCGGGAAATGTTGGTTTATGACTTTGACGCAAACGGCGAAGACGAAGTATTGTTGGGCGGCAATTACTTTGGCATCACACCCTATCAGGGAAAGCTCGATGCTTTTGCCGGAGCCTTTATTTACAAAAATGGAGGAATAAAAAGCAGTGTCCCTTTAGGGCTAAATTTCTTTCAAAAACAGCTGCAAAGCCTCGATATTTTGCACATTCAAAAACAACCCTATCTGTTGGTTACCTATAACAACGATAAAGCGCAACTCTTCAAAATTTTATTGAACCCACAACCCTAAAAAACCATGAAAAAAATTCCAATCGTATTGTTGGCAGCAATTTTAGTGGCTGCCTGTCAGAAAAACCAAGAACCGATTGTCATCAAAGCTGATCATTTTCATCAGGCTGTGGACAAGCTGACCGAAGTGATGATACACGACATTTTTTCGCCACCCGTGGCGAGTCGGGTCTATGTGTATCCCAACATAGCCGCCTTTGAAATTGTAGCGCAGGCAGATCCGGCGTTTAAAAGTCTGGCGGGCCAAGTGAGCGGCTTGTCTGCTGTTCCGGCACTTGACAAGGATAAAAATATACAACCCGAACTGGCCGCCTTGGTGGCTTACTACGAAGTAGGCAAAACGCTCATTTTCTCTGAGGATAAAATTATTCAGTACAGGGACAGTCTATACGAATCTTGGCATAAAACAAATCCGGATGTTTTTGAAGCTTCTAAAAACTATGGTTTGGCCGTGGCCAATCACATCATACAATGGATGGATGGCGACAACTACAAACAAACGCGCACTATGCCCAAATATTCTGTTTTTTCAGATGACCCTTCGCGTTGGCAACCCACGCCGCCCGATTATATGGACGGCATTGAACCACATTGGAACAAAATCAGACCTATGGTTTTGGACAGTGCGGCACAGTTTAAACCGATTGTCCACACCCCTTTTTCTCTTGATCCAACATCTGAATTCTACAGACAACTTCGCGAAGTTTATGATGTATCGCAAGACATCACAGCCAAAGGCGATGAATCTGAAGAAATAGAAATTGCGCAATTTTGGGACTGCAATCCTTACGTGTCCACGCATCGGGGCCACTTGATGTTTGCGACAAAAAAAATCACACCGGGCGCGCATTGGATTTTAATTTCAAAAATTGCTTCTAAAAAAGCGGGTGCAGATTTTTTTGAAACGGTTCACAATTACACCAAAACTTCTATAGGGGTTTTTGAAGCCTTCATCAGCAGTTGGGACGAAAAATACAGAAGCGTGCTGGTACGGCCGGAAACCCTAATCAATAAATATATAGACGAGAATTGGAAACCGATACTGCAAACGCCACCATTTCCGGAGTACACCAGCGGACATTCTGTTGTTTCGGGCAGTGCATCCAAAATTTTGACGGATATTTTCGGAGAAAACTTTAGTTTTGCCGACGATACAGAGGTTCCGTACGGCTTGCCTGTTCGAAGCTTTATTTCATTTGAGCAGGCTGCTGACGAAGCGGCCATCAGCCGAATATATGGCGGCATTCACTACATGGACGCCATTGTAAATGGCCTTTCGCAAGGGAAAAATGTAGGTGAATGGGTGTTGCAACACATAGATATGAAAGATAAAAATGTAAAACGAGAACATAACTTATTAAAAAACAATAAAGAAAATGACGAGTAAATCTAAAAAGACAATATCCCTATTGGCTGTACTTTTTGTCGGTTTTTTGGTTTGGCATTTTTTTCTAAATCCGTTCGATTATGTGGTCAAGTTTAAGGCAAAAGCTTCGCCCGGAACGGTCTATCAACAGGTGGAAGATTGGGTAAAATGGGAAGGCTACGCTATGGATACCACCACCACGGTGTTGGAAAAAACACCGTTTAGCCAGATGAAGCAGCGCGTGGCATTCATCAATACAAGTTGGGATTTGAACTGGACCTTTGAAGCAGAAAATGACAGTGTTACGCAAGTTACTATCGGCATAAAGGATAACGAATTTAGCCTGAGACATCGGTTGGAAGTTCCTTTTAAGGAAACCGACTTCGAAAAGTCGATTCGATATTCTTTTATAAAATTCAAAAATCGCTTAAATCATTTCTTGGATAACAGGATCCGGGTAAAAATTGCGGCCGATACGCTTTCGCCCGAAATCTATATGGTTTATGTTCCGCTGAAGAGCAAGGTGAAAGAGAAAGCACTGAATATGATGCGGCACGATTATGAAGTGCGTGTATTTATAGATTCCGTCTTGGGACAAAAAGTAAGAATGCCGATTATGGAAATCACCCATTGGGATGTTGAAAATAACACCATTACTTATAATTACGGTTTTCCGATCGACAAAACAGACAGTTTGCCTGTGTCCGATAAATTTTTCTACAAACAACTCACGCCTCAAAAGTCGATACGATCTGTGTATAACGGAAATTACCGAACCTCTGACCACGGTTGGTATGCACTTTGGGATTATGCCAGGCGCAATCAGATTGAAACACAGGGAAATATAATAGAAATTTACTACAACAATCCCTACAATGGAGGCAACGAACTGGAGTGGCAAACAGACATACTGATGCCGCTGAAAGAAAACTAGCCTATTATTTTGCCGAGATCTGTTTGTTGGCTTAAAAAAATAATTGAGTGCTATTTGTAAATAAAATATATAGTTGTAGATTTGCACCCCGTTATTCGAGAAGTAACATCGCAGATAATCAAAATCTATTTAGTGTGAACACATTAAGCTACAAAACCGAATCGATCAACAAAGCTGCCGCAGACAAGCAGTGGGTATTGGTTGATGCAGAAGGACAAACCTTAGGTCGGTTTGCATCCAAAGTTGCCAAATTGCTTCGCGGCAAGCACAAAACAAACTTTACACCGCATGCGGATTGTGGAGACAATGTTATTGTGATTAATGCTGAGAAAATACAATTGACAGGCACCAAATTAGACAACAAAACATACATCCGCCACACAGGTTATCCGGGTGGTCAAAGAGTAGAAACTACCCGTCAGGTGATGACCAAATCACCTGCCCGATTGGTTGAAAAATCCATCAAAGGGATGTTGCCCAAAAACAAACTAGGCGCCGAATTGTTTCGCAATTTAAACGTTTACAACGGTGCTGAGCATAAACACGAGGCACAAAAACCTAAGGCAATCAACTTAAACGAATTCAAATAATGGCTACCATTCATAAAATAGGCAGAAGAAAAGCGGCTGTTGCCCGTGTATATATCAAAGAAGGCAGTGGAAATATCACTATCAACAACCGTGATTTGAACGAGTATTTCTCTACTCCTTTGTTGTCCTACAAAGTAAAACAACCCTTATCTCTTACCAATAACGAAGACGCTTACGACGTAAAAGTAAACGTATTTGGCGGCGGTATCACCGGTCAGGCAGAGGCAATCCGCCTGGGTTTATCCAGAGCCATGTGCGCTTTAAACGAAGAAAACCGCGCCGTTTTAAAGCCCGAAGGCTTGTTGACCAGAGATCCTAGAATGGTGGAACGCAAAAAATTCGGACAGAAAAAAGCCCGTAAGAAATTCCAGTTCTCAAAACGTTAATATTATCAACCCCGTTCATTATTTATTGAATTATTCACCTGTTGCCGTTGACCGCTTAGGTGGAAATTAGTTTAGCATCTAAATGCAGGAGGCGCGTCTTTGTGACAACCACTCTTGTATTGCTTACTCAACGGAACGTAAACTATTATGTAAAATGGCAAAGATCGAAGTAAAAGAATTATTAGAGGCTGGCGTACACTTTGGCCACCTCACCCGCAAATGGAATCCAAACATGGCTCCTTACATCTACATGGAGCGCAACGGAATCCACATTCTCAATTTGTACAAAACAGCTGCCAAGCTTGAGGAAGCTGGAGAAGCTATCAAAAAAATTGCTGCATCCGGCAGAAAGATTTTGTTTGTAGCCACCAAAAAACAAGCAAAAGATGTTGTTTCGGAAAAAGCCAAACAAGCCAACATGCCCTACATCACTGAGCGTTGGCCCGGTGGGATGCTGACAAACTTTGTCACTATCCGAAAAGCCGTCAAAAAAATGGCATCTATCGACAAAATGAAACAAGATGGTTCGTTCAACACGCTTTCCAAAAAAGAGCGGTTACAAGTAGATCGTCTTCGCGCCAAGCTTGAAAAAAACTTAGGTTCTATTTCAGACATGAGCCGCCTACCCGGTGCTTTGTTTGTGGTAGATATCATGGCCGAACACATTGCTGTGCGTGAGGCACAAAAACTCAATATTCCGGTTTTTGCCATGGTCGATACCAATTCTGACCCACGAGAAGTAGATTATGTGATTCCTGCCAATGACGATGCTTCTAAATCTATCGAGAAAATTCTCTCTTATATCGTAAGCGATATTCAAGAAGGTCTTTCCAATCGCAAAAACGAAAAATCTGAGTCAGAAACTGAAGCTGCGCCTAAACCCGCCAAAAAAGAGGTTGTAAAAGATGAAGTTCCTCAGCCTGTAGTGGCCGATAAAGCGGCCGTTGAAGCCGAAAAAACAGACGAAGAAGAATAAAATTTATTTGTTCTTTTCGTAAAGTTCAGATAAAACGAATATCATATTTTAGAATTTTTATTAATAACATATTATGGCTAATATTACTGCTGCAGACGTAAACAAACTGCGACAAACTACTGGTTCCGGAATGATGGACTGTAAAAAAGCCTTGGTGGAAGCCGATGGCGATTTTGACAAAGCAATAGAAATACTTCGCAAAAAAGGTCAAAAAGTTGCGGCCAACCGTGCCGATAGAGAATCATCTGAAGGTGCTGTAATTGCCGTAGTAAATGACGATCAAACACAAGGTGCTATTGTTTCATTGAACTGCGAAACAGACTTTGTTGCCAAAAATGAATCCTTTGTAAAATTGGCACAAGACTTTGCCGCATTGGCTTTGGCTCACGATACAAAAGAAAGTTTTTTGGCGGCAAGCTACAACGGTTTGACGGTTGCCGAAAAACTCATTGAACAAACCGGTGTTATTGGAGAAAAAATTGAAATTGGTGATTTTAGAAAAGTGAAAGCGCCTTTTGTCGGTTTTTACATTCATGCCGGAAACAAGATTGCCACTTTGGTAGGACTCTCCAAAGCAGCTGACGGTGCCGATACAGCTGCCAAAGATGTGGCCATGCAGGTTGCGGCCATGAATCCGATAGCTTTGGACGCCGACCAAGTTGACCAAAGCATCATCGAAAAAGAGATTGAAATTGCCAAGGACCAATTGCGCCAAGAGGGCAAGCCGGAGGCCATGTTAGACAACATCGCCAAAGGAAAACTCAACCGATTCTTTAAAGACAATACGCTGGTAAACCAAGATTTTATTAAAGACAGCAAACTCTCTGTTGCTCAGTATGTACAATCCTACGACAAGGATTTGAAAGTAGCTGCCTTTGAACGCGTGTCTCTTGCTTGATGTATAGAAAAATTACCACTTGATAACAAAGGCCTCGACATGATTCGAGGCTTTTTTTTTATGTTTTGATTGGTCACACTTTTGTCTTAATGAAGGTAATGAAACCGAAAGCTGCCGACTTCAAATTTAGCACAAACGGCCATATAAAACACGAAAACGCCAATTTTACTAAACGCACATTCTTTGTTCTGTATTTTTCATCGTTCGTTGTTGTCTGTTTTAATTTCAGCTTTATATTTATAAATCTTGTATATTGGTTTTTTAAATAAATATTACAGAACAAAATGCAATTAGGTCTTTACGAACAGCTCATTAATAAACTAGTTGCGACTAAAATTAATGAGTTAGATAAGAACACATTTTTTATAAAGGAAAGCGTCATTGATAAAGCCGAAGCAGCAAAAATACTTGGGCAGTACTTGTCTAATGTTATTCGACATGCTTTAAGCTTAATTTCAGGTGATGACTCAATTGACAAACAGATTGAACTAGCCAACAAAATAATTCATTTACTTAAGGATGAGCTTTCTCAGAAGGACTTTGAGGATGATTTAATTGTCGTTGAAGCGAAGATTTTATCGGCAATATTTTCAAAAATAGACGCAGATTTTTCTGATTTTGAAAAGCATCTTCAAAAGATAACTCCTTACTCAAGGTTATCACATAGTGAACTTTTCACAGGTAGTAATTCCGGAATTTCTTTGGAAAGCGAAATCAAAAAGGAAATCCTATCGGCAGATAAAATCAACTTTTTAGTCTCATTTATAAAATGGACAGGTATCCGAATTTTTGAAAAGGAATTTTTGGATTTTACAGAACGTGGTGGTAAGTTGAAAATCATAACCACTTCTTATATGGGTGCAACTGATTTGAAAGCAATAGAGTTTTTAGCTTCCTTAAAAAACACAGAGATTAAAGTTTCTTATAATTCGAACAGTGAGAGATTGCACGCGAAAGCATATTTATTTTATAGAAACACTGGGTTTCACACAGGATATATAGGCTCCTCAAACCTTTCAAGATCGGCGCTTACAAATGGATTGGAATGGAATTTAAAAATAACCACTCAAGAAATCAGTCATATTATTGATAAATTTCAAAAAACATTTGACACGTATTGGCAAGACAAAGAATTTGAAATTTTTGATAAAAATAGAGATGTTGAAAAACTAAGAACAGCATTAAAAAATGAAAAACGAACTGAAAGCATCAACCCGGCAGCTTACTTCGATATCAAGCCTTTTCCCTATCAAGAGGAAATTCTTGAAAAATTAAGCACAGAAAGAAGTGTACACAAACGTTATAGAAATCTATTGGTAGCGGCCACAGGAACTGGTAAAACGGTAATTTCAGCTTTTGATTATAAAAGATTTAGACAAGAAAACCCTAAGGCAAAACTATTGTTTGTGGCTCACCGAAAAGAGATTTTGCAACAAGCACAGGCGAGTTTTCAAGGAATTTTAAAGGATCAGAACTTTGGTGAATTATGGGTAGATGGACTAGAACCTGAGAGGTTTGAAAACGTATTTGCCTCTATACAAACGCTAAATAGACGCTTAGAAAGTCTAAATCTTTCCGTTAGTTATTATGATTTCGTCATTATAGATGAAGTACATCATATCGCGGCTTCAAGTTACCGTTCCGTTTTGGAGCATTTTGACCCGAAAATTCTTTTGGGTTTAACCGCAACACCAGAAAGAATGGATGGAGAAGATATTTTAAAGGACTTTTGTAATACCATAGCTGCCGAAATACGTTTACCAGAAGCACTTAATAGAAAACTATTGTGTCCTTTTCAGTATTTTGGAGTGACCGATAATGTGGATTTATCGAATGTAACTTGGCAGAATGGCAGATATCTACCTGGGGAATTATCGGAACTATATACCCAAAACGATCTTCGTGTAAATCATATTTTGACAAATATAAACAAATATTTAAACGCTATTCAAGATGTCCGTGCATTGTGTTTTTGTATAACACAAGAGCACGCAGAGTTTATGTCTGAAAAATTTTCTTTGGCGGGACTTAAGGCCGATTATTTGGTAAGTTCAAGGAATAATGAGCGGGGTGAACTTAGAAGAAAATTTATGCAAAAAGAAATTAACTTTCTTTTTGTTGTTGATATTTTTAATGAAGGGGTTGATATTCCTGAAATTGATACAGTTTTGTTTTTAAGACCCACGGAAAGTTTAACTGTATTTCTACAACAATTAGGTCGTGGACTGAGATTGGCAGAGAATAAAGATTGTTTAACTGTACTGGATTTTGTGGGAAATTCACGCCCCGAATACGATTATGAAGGAAAATTCAGAGCTTTAATTGGAAAAACCACTACACCAATACAAAAAGAAATTGAAGCCGATTTTCCTCATCTTCCACTGGGCTGTTCAATTGTTTTAGAACAAAAAGCAAAAAATTTTATTTTAGAAAACATCAGAATTGCAACTTCGCTCAATCGAAATCAACTTATTCAAAAAATTCAAAATTACCAGCATCAAACAACTTTGCCCTTAACGCTGAAAAACTTCTCAAAATTTCATCACATACCGCTTCAATTCATTTACAAAAGAGCAAGTTGGAAACGACTTTGTCAATTGGCTGGCAAAATCGATGTCTTGGATGAGGTAAATGAAAAAGAAATACATAGAGCAATCAATAAAAAATGGCTTTCTTGTCATTCATACATTTATTTTGATTTTATAAGAAAATTGGCTCTAGAAAATTTCAAAGTTGATTTAAACTCATTATCCGTCAATGAAAAGCAAATGTGTTTGATGTTACATTATGATGTTTGGCAAGAAGCAGGAGGTTTTGATTCTTTGGAGGAAAGCATTCGAGCTATTGGCAAAAATCTGATTTTGAACCAAGAAATTGTAGAAGTAATGGAAATACTAACTGATCAGGTTGATTATTTAGAAACAGATATTATTCTTCCTTACCAACAACCTTTAAAAATTCATAGCAGATATACAAGAGAACAAATTTTAGCAGCATTTGGCTTTAGTACTTTTGAGAAAAAAAGCTCTATAAGAGAGGGCATAGCCATTTCAACGGATAAAAACACAGAGTTGTTGTTTATAACACTAAACAAGTCGGAAAAGGATTTTTCACCAACCACTTTGTATGAAGATTTTGCTATCAGCGAAAAATTGTTTCATTGGCAAAGTCAAAATAATGTAAAACCGGAAAGTACCAAAGGTATTTCTTATATCAATCATAAAAATGATGGAAAACGAATTTTGCTTTTTGTAAGAGAAAAAGGAGAAGATGAATTTGGTAATACAATGGGATCAGTATTTTTAGGTGAAGCTAATATTACTGAATATTACGGGAGCAAACCTATGAGTATTAAATGGAAATTAAATGAGCCAATGCCTCCATACCTGTGGAAAGATTCGGCTAAGATGGCTGTTGGTTAGTTAAACAATCTTCAATAGCCATTGGTATTGTTTCACATAAACATTCATATGCCTTTTCATCTTTTGTGACTTCAGCATAAAACTGTTTAATAGAAATTTTGAAAACTCTTTTTTGACTTACGCTATATTCTTCATGCCCTATAATCCATTTTTCGTTGGTATCAGAATAGTCATCAAGTAGGACATAAAACAGTTTCGCTTTTAAAAATATACGAGCAGTATTTGCCAATTTTTCAAACACTGCGTCTGCTATGTTTTGCGTAACATCTTCACTCCCAAATATAGCAAACAAACTATCATCCGTTGCTTTAATATCATAACCGCTCAAATTTCCGGCTTCATAGCCTTTTATGCCACCCAAAATTTGTTCGTGAAAAGTTCCGATTGAATTGTTGATTGATTTGTCAATCTGTCTTAAAATCTCAGATTGAATGAGCTTTTCCTCGTCAATGTCATTAAATTTGGCGTCGAAGGTCAGTTTGATGGTGTCAACCTTGTTTGAGTAGAAATTTTTCTTTGTGATGTTGTTTTTCGCCTTCAAATATGCGTTGTGCAAATTCCCTATGCAGGTCAACAAATGTTCGTCCGTTATAAAGTTTAGGTATTTATTTTTCATGTGTTTATTTTTATTGTTTTTCAATGTTCATGCTTCGACTGCGCTCAGCACAGGCTTGGAACGCCCTAGGATAATCACACTCCTGTGTGTCAATAATTTTACATGGGCGTTCATCCAATTGTGTCATTTTTAAAGAAACAATATTAGCATGTATTGTGGATTCTCCTTTGTCAAAGTTAGTCTCATTTCAATTTATCCACTTGTAAATTATTCAATCCATCACCACTGTGCCAAACTCGCATTAAAGATATCTTGTGTCAATCTTTCAAAAATTTCATCAAAGGCAGTCTGTTTTAGGCTTCCTGTAAATTGTTCGTTTGCGCCAAAATCAAAAAAGAAAGAAAAGCGTCTTTCAAAGTCGGCTTCTTGGTTTTTCTGATTGGTAAACCTCACCTGTACGGCCATAGACAAGCGGTTTTGGTTGGCTGTTTGTTGCGCAGTAGCCGTCATCGGAGTGATTCTGTAATCTACAATTTCGCCTTCATAAACCAAGTCTCCGTTGGCATTAACCAAGTCGAGATTTGTTTGGCTCAAGATTAAATCCTGAAGCGCCAAGGTAAAATCGCGATCCAAACCGGGCTCCACTAAGGGTGCAACATTTTGAAAAAAATTGACCTGAAAAGTGGATGCATCAATTTTTCCGGTACCGGTAAAGTTATAAGCACCACAACCCGCAAGCACAAAGCTGACCGTGAATACTGCAAATTTTTTAAGAAAAGTGATTTTCATAGATATCTTTTGTTGAGGTAGTTAGGCTTATTTACTGTTCCAACAGTTTTATTTTTCTATACAAGGTTCTTTCCGAAATGCCTAGTTCTTTTGCAGCCAATTTTCTTTTCCCGCTGTTCCTTTCGAGTGCTTTCTGAATGAGTTCCAACTCTTTTTCTTGCAACGAAAGTGTTTCTTCCTCTTCTATTTCTTCGGCAAAGTCGTATTTATCGGTATGTTGGGGCTCATGGTGTTGGGCAACCGGTATCAAAGATACGGGTTCTTTGGTTGTTTCCGGCATTTCATCCTCAAATGAAATGTCTTCCTCCTGTCCGTATATTTTGCGAATCAGTTGTTTGTTTTCCTCCCTTACCTCTTTGGCATTTGAATTTTCCATGAGTTTCATGGTCAGCTTCTTCAAGTCGTTCAAGTCGCTCTTCATATCAAACAATACTTTGTACAGGATTTCGCGTTCGCTCGAAAATTCAGATTGCGAATTGGGCTTGGTAAGCGCCGGTAATTGGCTACCTAAAGCCGGCAGATAATGCCTGAGCGTTTGTGCGTCAATGTCGCGGCGGGTTTCAAGGATAGAAAGCTGCTCGGCCACATTTCGCAATTGTCTGATGTTGCCATTCCACCGATAACTTTCAAGTAAATCTATAGCATCTTCGCTCAAGCGAACAGTTGGCATCTTGTATTTTTGCGCAAAATCGGATGCAAATTTTCTGAACAGCAAATGAATGTCGTTTTTTCGTTCGCGTAGCGGAGGCAAGTGAATGTCAACCGTGCTTAACCGATAGAACAGGTCTTCGCGAAATTTTTCTTTCCTGATGGCTTCAGCCATATCCAAATTGGTGGCTGCCACAATGCGCACATTGGTTTTTTTGGCTTCAGACGCACCTACCCTGATGAATTCTCCGTTCTCCAAAACGCGCAACAGGCGTACTTGCGTAGTCAGTGGCAACTCGCCTACTTCATCTAAAAAAATAGTACCTCCGTCTGCCACTTCAAAATAGCCGCTTCGTGCATTGGTAGCACCAGTAAAGGCACCTTTTTCATGTCCAAACAATTCACTGTCTATTGTGCCTTCGGGAATGGCACCGCAGTTTACAGCTATATATTTGCCGTGTTTACGGTGCGACAATTGATGGATAATTTTGGGGATGCTCTCTTTACCCACGCCACTTTCGCCCGTCACCAATACAGAAATGTCGGTAGGTGCCACTTGAATGGCTTTTTCGATGGCTCGGTTGAGTTTCGGGTCATCGCCGATGATGCCGAATCGTTGTTTTATGACTTGTACATTTTCCAAAACTGCAAAACATTTAAGAGTTATGAATACCCTACAGCCTGCCCCATCAGGGTAGCCGAGGTGCAATCTGTGATTTTTACCATCACAAAATCGCCTTTTTGATAGTGTTCTTTAGGAAAAACTACCACCATGTTTTGTGAATTTCGACCCATCCAATGCGCTTCTGACTTTTTTGAAGTTCCTTCTATAAGCACTTCTTCTGTTTTGCCCAAGTGTTGTTTGGTACGGTAATCACAATGTGCTCGTTGCAGATTGACAATCTCTTGCAAACGGCGTTTTTTGACGGCCTCGGGCACATCATCAATCAACTTTTTGGCTGCCGGCGTGCCAGGTCTTTCAGAATAGGCAAACATATAACCGTAGTCATATTTTACATAGGCCATCAGGCTGAGTGTGTCCTGGTGGTCGGCTTCTGTTTCTGTGGGGAAGCCGCTAATCATATCGTGTGAAATGGCGCAATCGGGAATAATGCTGCGGATTTTATCAATGAGTGCTATATATTCTTCTCGGGTATGCTGCCTGTTCATCTCTTTCAAAATTCGCGTACTGCCCGATTGAACCGGCAGGTGAATGTTGTTGCAAATATTCGGATAGCGGGCAATGGTGTGCAAAACGTCCTCTGCCATGTCTTGCGGATTCGAAGTTGAGAAGCGGATGCGCATTTTGGGCTGGGCTTCTGCCACCATTTGCAACAAGTCTGCAAAGTGAATGGCCGTAGCTTTTTGCATTTCGCTGGCTTTGATGTAATCTTTTTTCAATCCGCCGCCGTACCACAAATAGGAATCTACATTTTGTCCTAAAAGTGTGACTTCTCTGTATCCGTTGGCCCAAAGTGTGTTGACTTCTTCTACGATGCTATGCGGATCGCGGCTTCGCTCTCGACCTCGGGTGAAGGGCACCACGCAAAAAGTACACATATTGTCGCATCCTCTTGTGATGGACACAAAGGCCGTAACACCGTTAGTCTGCAAACGAACGGGTGCCACATCGCCATAAGTTTCGTCTTTTGACAGAATCACGTTCACCGCAGCGCGGCCATCTTCCACTTCCTTGAGTAAGTTGGGAAGGTCTTTGTAAGCATCGGGGCCTACCACCATATCCACAATCTTTTCTTCTTCCAAAAATTTACTCTTCAGGCGTTCGGCCATACAGCCCAATACACCCACCCGCATTCCGGGGTTTATCTTTTTAACGGACTGGAAAAACTCCAAACGTTTTCGCACCGTTTGCTCTGCTTTGTCTCTGATAGAACAGGTATTGACCAATACTAGGTCTGCTTCTTCTAACTGCTGCGTGGTGCCGTATCCTTCCTTTGTCAAGATGGAAGCCACAATTTCACTGTCAGAAAAATTCATCGCGCAGCCGTAACTTTCTATGTACATTTTTTTAGACGCCTCTTGCGAACCGCCCCACAACAATGTTTCTCCTTGCCTTTTTTCTTCCATCATATTTTCCATAAATCTCACTTTTATTAAACCTTGCAAAGGTACTACATAAAGCAAATATGACAAAGTGGCAGGATTCTATTTCTGCGTTGAAATGCAACACAAATTGAAAATCATTATTTAACAAACAAAAAACCGGCTGTGTTTTTAAAATTTATACTTTAGCCGGAAATTCAAATTTCTCTAGGCAGAACTGCCCAAAAAGAAAGTTTTGACCACCCAAAGTAGAAGTGAATGGGATACAACAAAGCCAAGTCTTCGAAAAATTATTTAGATTAAAAACAGCCGTCTTGCTCAAAAAAATACTTTACACTACGTTTTTATTGTCATGTGTTTGTGCGCTGAGTGCTCAGGAATATCGGCAGTCTGTATTTTTACAAGTTGACAACGATTTATATTTCGGGAGAGACAAATACTACAGCAGTGGCATCATAGTCGGGTATTCCAAATCTCTTGGGAATGATTTTATTTTCAACAAACGTCCCGATGAAACCCTGCAACTCGACCTCAAGGCCGGACATCTTATTTTTACACCCGGAGATATTGATGCTACGGATACGCGTTTTTTTGACCGCCCTTTTGCCGGTTGGCTCTTTGTTGAAGCCGGACTGAGCAAAGCCTCTGAAAACAGCATACTGCGGTCAAGTTTAGAAATCGGACTTACGGGAAATGCCTCTTTTGGCGAAGACATACAGGTTTGGTATCACAGAATTTTGGGCATTGAAGAAAAACCCTCTTGGCAAGATCAAATTCCCGGTGAACTGCTCGCCAACTTCAAACCGAGTTTTATTTACAGTGAAGTGCTCAACGACATGACTTTTCTGGATTTTGTGAGCAACGGCAGCTTGGGCACAAAAGATATATTTGCAGAGCAAATGTTTGGCATCACCTATGGACGAAGAAACCAATTGCGTGAATCGTCGGCATTCGGCATGATGGGCACTTCGGCCAAACCCGAATTTTTTGGCTTTTTCCGCGCGGGCTATCGGTTTGTAGGTCACGACACTTTCTTGGAGGGCAGCCCGCTCAACGACCATGCAAAATTTACGGTTGACCCAAAAGAACACCTGTTTAAAATAGATGCCGGTGCCCATTTTAATATCGGAAAACAATTGTTTAGTGCAGCTTATCACTTCAACACCAAATCATCGGAGCGAGAAGATGCGCATTATTTTTTAGAAATTGTCTATCGCATTCGTTTTTAAAAGAAACGATTTTTGATTTGATTGGCTTATCCGCACTTGGCCACCCTAAAATGCGCCCGTATCTAAGCGGATTGAAAGCTTGTGAAAAAAAAATGTTTAGCTTTGTAGCGAAAAAAAAGAGCAATGCCCAAAAATTTAGTTATCGTGGAGTCGCCTGCTAAGGCAAAAACAATAGAAAAATTTCTAGGAAAAGATTATAAAGTAGCTTCAAGCTACGGTCATATTTCCGATTTACCTTCCAAAGACTTGGGTGTAGATGTCAAGCAAAATTTTAAACCACAATATTTTGTCTCTTCTGACAAAAAAGAGGTAGTGGCCAATTTGAGAAAACTTTCTAAAGAGGCCGAAATGGTATGGCTGGCTAGTGATGAAGACCGAGAAGGAGAAGCCATTGCTTGGCATTTGGCCGAAACACTCAAGCTCACGGAAGACAAAACCAAGCGCATCGTCTTCAACCAGATTACCAAAAGTGCTATTGAGAAAGCCATTGAAAATCCCAGAAAAATAGATTACAACCTCGTCAATGCGCAACAAGCCCGCCGGGTGTTGGACAGGTTGGTCGGCTACGAGTTGTCACCCGTTCTCTGGAAAAAAATAAAACCCGGCCTTTCTGCCGGACGTGTACAGTCTGTAGCCGTGCGACTCATCGTGGAGCGCGAGCGCGATATACAAACCTTTAAAGTCAATGCTACATATAAGATTGAAGCGGTTTTTGCTGACCAAAACGGCAAAACTTTTAAAGCACAGCTATCCGAATCATTTGACCATTTGGAACAGGCTAGAAAGTTTTTAGAAATACAGGCCGATGCAGATTTTGTGATAGAAAGCGTAGAGAAAAAACCCGCCAAGAAATCGCCCGCAGCGCCTTTTACAACGTCAACCTTGCAACAAGAAGCCGCCAGAAAACTCAATTTTCCTGTTGGCATCACCATGCGTGTGGCGCAGCGCTTATACGAACAGGGTTTGATAACCTATATGCGAACCGACAGTGTTAACCTTTCGCCGGAAGCCATTGCGCAAGCCCAACAAGAGGTATCGGCATCTTATGGTCAAAAATACAGCAAGTCGCGAAATTTCAGCACCAAAACAAAAGGTGCCCAAGAGGCCCACGAAGCCATTCGCCCTACAGACATATCGGTCAGTAGCATATCGATGGAATCGGACATGAACAGATTGTACGACCTGATTTGGAAGCGAACCATTGCTTCGCAAATGGCAGATGCCGAATTGGAACGGACGGTTTTTATAATAAAATCGAGCAAAGAAAACGCACAGTTTAGAGCCCAGGGAGAAGTCATCGTATTCGACGGATTTCTAAAAGTTTATCTGGAGGGAAAAGACGATGACAACGATGACGAAAACGAAACCGGATTGCTCCCCAACCTGAAAAAAACTGACCAAGTGACGGCACAACAAATAACTGCCACAGAGCGATTTAGCCGTCCGCCTGCGCGCTATTCCGAAGCCGCTTTGGTCAAAAAACTAGAAGAACTCGGCATAGGCAGACCCTCTACCTACGCACCCACCATATCAACCATTCAGAACAGAAACTATATCGAAAAAGGTTCTTACGAAGGTGAAAGCCGAAATTACGTGGTATTGACTTTGGAGAACCAAAAAATTCAAGTCCGGAAAAAAATCGAAACCATAGGGAGTAACAAAGGAAAACTCATCCCTACGGATATTGGCTATGTAGTCAACGATTTTCTGGTTAACCATTTTGAATCTATACTCGCGTATAATTTTACGGCAAAAGTAGAGCAAGATTTTGACGAAATTGCAGCCGGATCACTCGAATGGACGAAGATGATGTCTGAGTTTTATGCGGTTTTTCATCCGAAAGTAGAGGATGTAGAACAAAATGCAGACCGCGAGTCCGGTGAGCGCATCCTAGGTACAGACCCTGATACCGGAAAGCCAATCAGTGTAAGACTCGGCAGGTTTGGCCCCATGGCGCAGATTGGCGAGCCCGAAGATGACGATAAAAAATTTGCCAGCCTCAAACCCGATCAAAATATAGGCACAATTACATTGCAAGAAGCCTTGGATCTCTTTAAACTTCCGCATGATTTGGGTGCATACAAAAACGAAACCCTTCAGGTGAATATTGGTCGGTTTGGGCCTTACGTGCGCTTTGGGAAGTCTTATATTTCCATTCCAAAAGATATAGATCCGCTTGAAGTGACTCTTGAGCAAGCGGTTGCTTGGGTGGAAGAAAAACTTGCGGCAGACGCCCCCATTGCTACGTATGACGGGAAACCCGTGCAGAAAGGAAAAGGCAGGTTTGGACCATACCTAAAATGGAACAATATTTTTGTTAACATTCCTAAGGCTTACGATTTTGAAAATTTATCTGATGAAGATATTGACGTGCTGATTTCGGAAAAAATTAGAAAAGACAAAGAAAAATTGATCAAAGAATGGAAAGAGGAAGGCATCAGGCTTGAAAAGAACAGATACGGCAAAATTGAAGTCAAAAAAGGAAAGTTGAAGAAACAACTCAATCCAAAGGTTGATGCCGAAAAACTGACGTTGGAAGAAGCCAAAGCTTTATTGGGCATCAACAAAACTTCTGCCACAGGAGCCAAGAAAAAACCCGCGTCCAAAAAAACCTCCAAAACCAAAAAATAATGGACGTTTTTGATCAACTTCAACCCGTTTCATATGCGTTGACCGAATGGGCTCACGAGCTACCACAACAAGCTTTAGGTAGGAAGTTGCTCATCAATACAGGCGATATCTTTCCTATGCCCAAAGATATTGCGCTGGCCATATTGGCAATTGATGACAGTGTTACCAACGATACCACACGTGATTATGTTGATTTTGATAAAATCAGAAAAACGCTTTATGAGCTTTATACGGGCGATTGGGACGCCAAAATAATCGATTTGGGGACTTTTGTCATTAGCGATCCGCAAGAACCATCAACCAATGCGCTCACCCAACTCATAGAGTCGCTTGTAAAAAGAAATGTTATTCCCATCCTTTTGGGTGGTTCGCAATCCTATTTGTATCAACAATACGAAGCCTATAAGCATTTGGAACAATTGGTCAACGTACTCAATATTGATCAATGTTTTGACATCGGAGATGCGGGCACGGCGCTAAACGCGCACAATACCATAGGCAAAATGATTGTTGACAAACCAACCATCCTTTTTAACTACGCCAATTTGGGCTATCAATCTTTTCTGAACACCCAGGAAGAAATTCAACTGTTAGATTCTTTACATTTTGAATCCTTGCGCCTAGGCGCACTCAAGGCAGATATCAGTGCTGCCGAGACACTGATGCGCGACGCAGATATCGTGAGTTTGGATTTTAACAGTATAAAAAGCATAGAAACGGGCTTTGCCACCACACACCAACCAAACGGATTTGACGGACTTGAAGTTTGTGCACTGGCAAGATATGCCGGCATAAGCGACAAAGTGAGTTCTTTCAGTATTTTTGAAATCAAACAAAACCGACATGCTGAAATAGCCGAGCATCTTATTTCGCAAATCATCTGGTATTTTATTGAAGGATTTCACAATAGAATGCACGACTATCCGTTTACTTCCAAAGCAGATTATAAAAGATTTATAGTGGCGCAGACAGATCAAGAAATGGTTTTTTACCAAAGCCCGATAAGTGGACGATGGTGGATGGAAATCCCAAATACAAATTCCGGCGTTCATACTAAAACAACTTCTAATACGTTAATACCCTGCAATCATCAAGATTATTTAGATGCTTGTGAAAATGTGATTCCGGACAGGTGGTGGAAAGCATTCAATAAGTTTTGACGATAAAATGCGTGCATTCATAGAAAAAAACAGCGCCTAATTGCATTATATAAATTAATTTAATACGTTTACATCGAACTAAACACAGGAGAAACGACAGCGATTTATGAAAAGACTATTGTTAATTTCACTTACAAGTGCCCTCCTTTTTTCTTGTAACAAGAATGATAAAGGCGAATTGGTTGGTATTAAGACCAAAAAATGGTTTCCAGAAAAACCTTATGGCATGACCTTAGTGCCCGGCGGTGCTTTTACAATGGGCAAGGCTTCCGAAGACTTGGCAGGTGTGCAAGATGCGCCTCTGAAGACGGTTACAGTTCGTTCGTTTTACATGGACGAAACTGAAATTACCAATAGCGAATACAGACAATTTGTGTACGATGTGAGAGATTCTATCGTTCGTTTTAAATTGGCAGTACTCGCCGATGAAATGGGTTTTACAGATCCCAAAGTCAACCCGATTGCGCAATACGCTTTTACCGATGTTGACACCACAGATTTAAGTGTTTATGAAAAATACCGTCTTAAAAACTATGGCGGTATGGGCCCAACCGGTTATGAGGGCAGAAAAATCAACAAAAGAATTGATTTGATTTGGAACACCGATGACTATCCGGATGAGTATTATGCGGAGGTAATGGATTCTATTTTCCTCAAAGATGAAGATGTGTATAACGGACGCAGAACCGTTGACTGGGACAAGATTAAATACGAATTTACTTGGATAGACATAGAAGCTGCCGCAAAAACCAACGGAAAAAGAAGCGATTTTGTTCAGAGAGAAATCATTGAGGTTTATCCGGACACTACGGTTTGGATTAAAGACTTTAACTACTCCTACAACGAACCCATGCACAACGATTACTTTTGGCATGACGCCTACAGCGATTATCCGGTGGTGGGCGTGACATGGAAACAGGCCAAAGCCTTTGCTGTGTGGCGAACCAACTACAAAAATGCTTACCAAAGCCAGCGTCGGTTGCCTCTGGTAAGTGCTTTTAGGCTGCCCACCGAAGCTGAGTGGGAATACGCAGCAAGAGGCGGACTGGAAAGCGCAGCATATCCTTGGGGTGGTCCATACACCAAAAATGACCGAAATTGTTTCTATGCCAACTTCAAGCCACTTCGTGGTGATTATGCCGCAGATGACGCACTCTATACGGTAGAAGCAAAATCTTACAAGCCCAACGATTACAATCTCTACAATATGTCGGGCAACGTGTCTGAATGGACAGATTCCTCCTACGACCCTACGTCCTACAATGTAATGTCGTCTATGAATCCAAATACTACAGATCAAAACAATCCTAAAAAAGTGATTCGTGGCGGATCGTGGAAAGATGTGGCTTATTTTCTTCAAGTGAGTACACGCGACTATGAATATGCCGATTCTGCCAGGAGTTATATCGGTTTCCGTACCGTACAAGATTACAATGGCGGCAGCACCAATGCTTTCGGTCCACAAACCCGTATGCGCAAAAAAGGAAAATAACAAGAATGAATTTCCCCAACTAATTTTTATTATATCCAACTAAATTAATCACCTAAAAGTATCCAAAATCCTTTATCATGAACAAAAAAACTTTATTTCACGTCCTCTACAGCGTTGGTGCAGCGATTGTTATCATTGGCGCTTTGTTTAAAATTCAACACATAGAATACGGTGTTATTACCGGCGGTTTAATGTTGACCATAGGTCTTGTGGTTGAAGCCTTGGTTTTCTTCGCCTCTGCTTTTGATAACCCGGATGAAGACTACGATTGGTCTTTGGTTTACCCGGAATTGGCAAATAAAGAAAAAACCGACAGACCTGCCACCCCTGAAGGGTTGCTTTCAGAAAAATTAGACAAAATATTAAAAGAAGCAAAAATAGATTCAGACCTAATGGAGAGTCTTGGCAATAGTATTCGCAGTTTTGAAGGTGCTGCCAAGCAAATTGCACCCACAGCAGATTCTTTGAACTCTACCAAACGATACAGCGAAGAAATTTCATTGGCCGCAGCCCAAATGGAATCTTTAAACAGCCTTTATAAAGTTCAGGTAGAAGCCGCCAGCAGACAAGCAGCCATCAATGACGAAGTGGTTGAAAACGCTGATAAACTCAGAACCCAATTGCAATCATTGACGCAAAACCTTTCATCGCTAAATTCAGTTTACGGTGGTATGTTAACAGCTATGAGCAGTAAAAATTAAGTGTTGTACCAATTTAAAACCTTAAAAAACTAACGAATGGCTACCGGAAAATTATCTCCAAGGCAAAAAATGATTAACCTCATGTATTTGGTGTTTATCGCTATGCTTGCTCTGCAAGTCTCCAAAGAGGTGATATCAGCTTTTGGCGTACTCAACGAAAGACTGGAACAATCTAACCTGACTACAGACACCAGAAACAGTACTTTTATGGCGGGCTTAGACCTCAAAGCAGAGGAACAACCCGACAAATACGGCAAACTCAAAGCGAGTGCCGAAGAAGTGAAATCGCTGACAGATAAATTCTATCAGTATTTGGAAGGCGTCAAAAACGAAGCCAAAGCAACCGTCAAAGACCCTACGGACTATGAAGTGATGGATCAAACAGATTTTATAGACCAAAAATTCTTCAATGGCGACGTATTAAAAGCAGATGGCAAAGAATTTTTAAGTCAAATCAATACCTATCGGGACGGCATTGTAGAAAGCCTGGCCGCCTTAGGCCCCGCTTATGAAGAACTGATCAAAGACGTACAAAGCAAATTTAACGTTGATCAAGTCAAAAACAGAAGTGGTATTAGCATAGATTATATGAAGTACCACTTTAATCTGCAACCCCTCATTACCAGCATCACCAAGTTTTCGCAAATGCAAAACGATGCAAAAAACACGGAATACCAGATACTTTCTAAGATGCTGGAGGGCGAATTGACAAAACAAATATCTTTAAAGAATTTTAATACCTTACTCGAGCAAGACAGAAGCGCCTACTACCAAGGGCAAACTTTTGACGGACGCATCGTAGTGGGAAAAATCGATCGCATATCTAGGCCGGATCGTGTGGAATTACAATTAGACGGAAGAAATTTAAAAGAAGGCGATTTTACCGTTGAAGGGGGCGTCATTCAGTTAAAAGTCCCCGCCGGAAATGCCGGAGAACACAAAATAACCGGAACGCTCTTTTTCCAACAAGATGGGGAAGAAGTACCTGTTGCTGTAGAACAATCCTACTCCGTAATTTCTAAACCCAACGAGGCCGTTATCTCTGCCGATAAAATGAATGTGGTGTATCGGGGCGTTGACAACCCCATCACCATTTCCATGCCTGGAGTGCCGGACAACAAAATTCAGGCAAGTGCACCGGGTATGCAACGTGTAAACGGGACTTCCTACATCATGAAACCCGGAACAGGAAGAGAGGTAACCATCAATGTAACCGGCGAAATAGAAGGTGAAAAAATCCCTACTTCAAAACAATTTAGAATAAAAGACATCCCTCGCCCAACAGGAACCATCCGCGGCGAAGACGGAACCGTTAAAATGCAGCGAAACAGCTTAGAAATATCTACGGTAGGTGCTACTATTTTTGATTTTGATTTTGACCTGAAATTAAACGTCAACAGTTTCAAATTTAAAGTCCCCGGACAACCTACTATAGAAGTGAATGGGAACAAACTGGATGCCCGTGCTAAAAGCGCATTGAGCCGTGCCGTCAGGGGTGACATTATTCAAATATTTGATGTGAATGCCAGTTTGATTGGTAACAGCAATTACCTTTTGAAAAAGGTTTCTCCTGTGTTAATAGAATTGACAAATTAATAACTCGTATATATGAAGTGCTTACAAAAATGGATGTTGTCTTTGATGATGCTGGTGAGTGGATTCGTTTTCTCTCAAGCACATCTGTTGAACGCCTATACGCCTGAAGAAGCAGAACTCATGCTGGAGCTGGACAATATGGAAGACTTTGAGCCACTGAGCTTTGGTTACGTTGACAATAGAGATGTACTCTGGTCCAAAGTGGTATGGGAAATTATAGACCTCGACGAACGAGTCAATTTCCCCTTCTATTTTCCGGTAGATTCTACAAATATTGACGCCAACAGGCGTTCGCTTTTTAAAGTGTTGGTAGATGGTATCGAAAGTGGTGAAATCATGGATGTTTATGCAGACACTTATTTTCGCCAACCCGTAAGTTACGAAGATATCTTGGCCGGCATGAGCAAGGTGGACACCACCGACTTGGGTCGTGAGCAGATTAACGCAGGTGAAAAATTATCAGCAGAATATATTGACAGACGCGACCTCACCGCTTACGATATTCAAGAATATCACATACGTGGCATGTGGTATTTTGACAAAAGACTCGGCGAACTTCGATACAGACTCCTAGGCATTGCTCCGGTTGCTCCCGATGTCAACTTTATCGATTCTGAAAACCCAGATCTTGTAGAGCTTTTTTGGGTTTGGTATCCAAGCGCCAGGGAAATACTCCATCAGGCTAAAGCATACAACGGTTCCAACTCGGCCAGTCCGTTTTCTTTTGACCGTCTTCTGGTTGCCAGAAGGTTTAACGGCATCATCTATAGAGAAGAAAACATTTACGGAAACCGTGACGTCAAAGACTACATGAACGACAATGCCCTTATGCAATTGCTCGAGTCTGACAGAATACGCGAAAGTATTCGCAACATAGAGCAGGATATGTGGAATTATTAGCATAAAAATCTAAACTAAACTCCCGCTGCGTCGGGAGTTTTTTTTTATGGAAACATCAGATTATTTGATTGTAGGACTAGGCTTGGCAGGTGTGTCGCTTTGTGAGATGCTCGAACATGAAAATATTTCATTCCAGGTAATAGACAGCGACAGAAGCAATGCCTCCAAAGTGGCAGGTGGACTTTACAACCCCATTGTACTCAAAAGATTTACCCCTATTTGGGAAGCCGAAAATCAAATGGCCTTTGCAGCTCATTTTTACAAAAAGCTGGAGCAAAAACTTCAACAAAAACTCGATTATAAAATCGATGTGGTCAGAAAATTTGCCAACTTGCAAGAAATTGAAAAATGGAAAGCAGTCTCTAAACAAGATATTTTAAAAAACTATATGTATCCGGTGCCGGTTAAAAACAATAATGAAAACATACGGGCAATTCACGGCTTGGGATGCGTAGAAAAAACTGGAAGAGTTGACACAGAGAAACTGGTTGATTCCTACAAATCCTACCTGCTTCAACAGCATAAAATTCAAACAGCCACTTTTGATTATACCGCTTTAAAATGCAAAAATCAAAAAGTAATTTACAAAGATACTGTGTACAAACGCATTGTCTTTGCAGAAGGCATGCAACTTACAAACAACCCTTACTTCAACTACTTACCGCTTATTCCAAACAAAGGACAACTGGTGGAATTTGAATCTAAAAAATTATGCTTAAAACACATACTGAAAGGGCCCGTTTTTATCATTCCGCTTGAGAACGACAGCTATCTCTGCGGCAGTACCTACGAACGTACATTTGAAAATGAACTGCCAACCAAGGAAGGCTTCGAGGATCTTATGGAAAAGCTCAATACCATGGTGGATACAGACATCAAGGTTTTGAGACACTATGCCGGCATCAGGCCTACCGTAAAAGACAGAAGACCGCTAGTGGGAAAACATCCGGTGTTTTCTCAATTGTACGTACTCAACGGCATGGGCACGCGAGGCGTTTTGTTGGCACCATCCATGGCCAACGCATTGTTTCAACACATCGAAAAAGGACTACCTTTACCTAAAGAAATAGACATCAAACGCTACCAACACTATTGCGAATCAGAAGCCTTGTAATCCACAAAAAAATTAATCCATATATTTCTGGAATAGCGCATCAACAGCGGTAAAATCAGAAACAACCCCACGATGATGACCAGAAAAGTCTCTAACAGATTGAAACCGGCTATTAGATAAGAAAGTATAAAAAACGCTGTAGCTACGGCCACACCCAATGCATAACTCACATACATGGCACCGAAAAAGAAGGAAGGCTCTATTTTGTAGATCAGCCCACAAGAGCCACAACGTTCGTGCATTTTAAAAATTGCACTTACTTTATAAGGGTTCTTTTCCAGATACATAGACTCATTTTGGCATCTCGGACAAGTTCCTGTTAAAATACTGTTTAGTTTCGTTCCTTTTTTTAACATTTGCAAAAAAAATTAATCGGGATTTACATTGTCAAAAATAAGGTAATATCCGTCCCATTGCGTAACAATCATTACAAAGCATGCTAAACATACATAACCTGACGGTTTCATTTTCAGGAGTCAATCTTTTTGAAGGAATTACATTCAAGCTCTCAGCCGGAGATCGCGTGGGTCTTATAGGGAAAAATGGTGCCGGTAAGTCAACCTTGTTAAAAGTATTGGCCGGCGACATCAATTACGATACTGGCGCCATTGCCACAGACAAAGCCGTAAAAATAGGTTTTCTGCGTCAAGATATCGACTTTATCCCCGGCCGAACAGTGCTAAACGAAGCGTACGAAGCTTTCGAAGAAATTAAAACCATCGAAAAAAAACTGTCAGAAATCAATCACCAACTCGAAACGCGTACCGATTACGAATCGGAAAGCTATCACAAACTTATTGAAGATTTGAGTGACCTCACCCATCGATTTGATTTGATTGGCGGTTACAACTACGAAGGCGAAACAGAAAAAATATTACTCGGACTGGGTTTCAACCGAGAAGATTTTGATAAAATTACCGATACATTTTCGGGTGGCTGGCGCATGCGCATTGAACTGGCCAAACTTCTCCTCCAACAAAACGACATTCTGCTGCTAGATGAACCCACAAACCACCTCGATATAGAGTCTATACTGTGGCTCGAACAGTTTTTGCGAAATTTTCCGGGTGTGGTCGTCATCGTATCTCACGATAAGATGTTTCTGGACAACGTTACCAACCGAACCATCGAAATTTCTTTGGGCCGAATCTATGACTACAACAAACCGTATTCTAAGTTCTTACTTTTACGCAACGAAATTCGGGAACAACAACAACAAGCACAAAAAAATCAGGAACGTCAAATCCAACAAACCGAACGCCTCATCGAAAAATTTCGCGCCAAAGCTTCTAAAGCTTCCATGGCGCAGTCGCTGATTAAAAAGCTGGATAAAATAGACCGTATTGAAGTGGACGAAGAAGACAACAGCACCATGAACATACGCTTTCATGTCTCTATACAGCCCGGAAAGGTCATTTTTGAAGCCGAACATATTTCAAAATCCTATGGCAACAAAATGGTGTTGAACGACATCAGTATCCTTATAGAGCGCGGGAGCAAAACCGCATTTGTGGGACAAAATGGTCAGGGAAAAACAACCTTTGCCAAGATTTTAGTCAACGAACTCTCACATGAAGGCAAACTCAAAGTAGGCCACAACGTCCAAATTGGTTATTTTGCACAAAACCAAGCCGAATATCTCGATGGAGAGATTACGTTGCTGGAAACCATGGAAAACGCCGCCAACGACACCAACCGCAGCAAGGTAAGAGACATGCTCGGATCCTTTTTGTTCCGTGGCGACGATGTGCACAAAAAAGTAAAAGTGCTTTCCGGCGGCGAACGCAACCGATTGGCTTTGTGTAAAATGTTGCTACAACCCATCAATGTATTGGTGATGGACGAACCGACAAACCACCTCGATATCAAATCTAAAAACATCCTAAAGCAGGCGCTGCATCACTTTGACGGCACACTGATTTTAATCTCGCACGACCGCGATTTCCTACAAGGACTTACAAATAAGGTGTACGAGTTTAAAAACCACACCATCAAAGAATATTTAGGCGACATCCAATTCTTCTTAGACCAGCGTAAAGTGGATGACTTTAGAGCCATCGAAAAAAAGAACACGGTGGTGCAGCCAAAACCCGTCAAAATCGAAAAAACGTTCAAGCCGGAACCTATCAGCTCCGAAACCAAAGCGCTTCAAAGAAAACTGGCCCAAATAGAATCGGACATCGACCAATTGGAAAAAGAAATTGCCAAACAAAACCTGCTTTTGACGGCAGCGCAAGACAACGGCAAGACCGTGGAAGCTCCTTTTTATGAAAAGATGGAAAAACAGCAACAAGAACTCCAAAACCTGATGGAACACTGGTCCAACATCCAAGAACAATTATCCTAATAGCTATTTGATGCGTTTTTATTATTGTTTTTTTACTTGAAAAGGGGCGCCTTACCATATCCAACCTCGATGGCGCGGAGTTGTAATCCGTGCCCTTGCGCGACACAATCGAAGCGCACTGACGAAGTAATTCCTTCGCGTGGTTTATTGCAAACTAAAAGATTTTTTACTTTTTTTGAAAGAATGCCAAAATGAGCAGAAATTAAAAATATCATGAGCCTATGGGCATTGCACAGACTGTAATTGAGCACTATCGGGCTTCAATAGAAAATTAAAGACTGTGAGGTCGGGAGACCTTCACAGCGCACAAAACATCTAACTTTATTAAAGGCCGAGCCCATCTAAAAGACTTAAAAATCAGTTAACTGCTTTCATTATAACCAAAAAAATGCTAACTTTATGGGTTCAAAACAAACAAACTTATGTCTTACAAAAAGCCCATTTTTAAAGAAAAGTACGGGAACTACATCAACGGACAATTCGTTGATCCCGTAGGCGGTGACTATTTTGAAAACACCTCGCCTATCGACAACAGCCTCATTGCCATGTATGCACGTTCACAACAAGCAGATGTGGATCTGGCCGTCAAAGCTGCCAACAACGCCAAAGAAGCTTGGGGAAATACCTCTGTTACGGAGCGCTCCAGATTGTTGCTCAAGGTTGCAGACATTATCGATGCCCACACAGAAGCATTTGCCTGTATAGAAACTTGTGACAATGGCAAACCTATACGCGAAACGCTCAACGCCGATGTGCCGCTAAGCGCAGACCACTGGCGCTATTTTGCTTCCATCATCCGCGCAGAAGAAGGATCGGTTAGCGAACTTGACGCCAACACCATTTCCATGAACATCAAAGAACCTCTGGGTGTGGTGGCGCAGATTATCCCATGGAATTTCCCACTGCTCATGCTTTCTTGGAAACTTCCGCCAGCCTTAGCCGCAGGCAATTGCGTCATATTGAAACCAGCCGAACAAACCCCTGCTTCCGCTATGTTTTTGATGGAAAAAATAGGCGAATTGTTTCCGCCCGGGGTCATCAATGTCATCAACGGATTCGGCCCCGAAGCCGGAAAACCACTGGCGTCCAGCAGCGGCGTAGACAAAGTGGCCTTTACCGGCGAAACCACTACCGGACAACTCATTATGCAATATGCATCCAAAAACCTGCATCCTGTCACCATGGAACTGGGTGGAAAATCACCCAATATCTTTTTCAACAGTGTGATGGACCACGATGATGCCTTTTTAGACAAAGCCATTGAAGGCGCCGTTTTGTTTGCTTTCAACCAAGGCGAAGTGTGTACTTGTCCTTCTCGGTTGTTGGTTCAGGAAGATATCTATGACAAGTTTATGGAACGCATTGTTGCCAGAACCCGAGCCATTGTGCAGGACGATCCGTACAAACCCACAACCATGTTGGGCGCGCAAGCCTCCAAAGACCAATTTGAAAAAATACTTTCCTACATCAAAATTGGCAAAGAAGAAGGCGCAAAAGTGCTGACAGGTGGCCAAGCAGAAAAACTCACCGGCAATCTGGCAAATGGTTTTTACGTACAGCCGACTATTTTGGAAGGACATAATAAAATGCGTGTCTTTCAGGAAGAAATTTTTGGCCCGGTGCTTTGTGTCACCAAATTTAAAGATGAAGCCGAAGCACTCGCCATTGCCAATGACACACTCTACGGTTTGGGTGCCGGTGTGTGGACACGCGACGCCCATCAACTCTATCAAATTCCGCGCGCCATCAAAGCGGGTCGGGTGTGGGTAAACTGCTACCACGCCTATCCGGCTCATGCACCTTTTGGCGGATATAAAAAATCGGGGTTTGGTCGTGAAAACCATTTGATGATGATGAATCACTACCGACAAAACAAAAACATGTTGATTTCTTACGACAAAAACAAACTGGGATTCTTTTGATGAATCGCAGATTTTATCAGAGGCGTTGTTCTTTATAAAACGGAACAACGCCTCTTCATATAAGCAAATTCAAATGGGCTTTACACAAGTTGATATCACCGAAAAAGCCACTAAAGTGGTTCAAAGCATCAGAGCCAAACACGGCGATCTTATCTTCCATCAAAGCGGCGGCTGTTGCGATGGTTCTACACCTATGCTTTTTGAAAAGGACGAGTTTTACATAGACGACAGCGATGTACTTTTGGGTGAAGTGGCCGGCGTTCCTTTTTATATGAACCGGGACCAATACGCATATTGGAAACACACCTTCCTGACCGTTGATATTACCGAAGGAAGAGGTGCTTCTTTTTCCCTGGAAATCCCATTGGGCGTTCGTTTTATGATTCATTCCCGTTTGATGCGTGCCGAAGAACTCGCACAAATTCATCAACCATAACACTACACACTGACGATTTCATCTGCTGTCAGAATAGGTTCTCCCCGCAAGCGCAGAAAAACCTGTGCCACGGCTATGGTGTCTTTTTCGCAATACCTCACAATTCTTTCCAAGTTTTTTTCTTGGTAATAAATGGCTGCCACCTGGCTGCCGTCTATATCGTCTTTGGGTGTCGGAATTTGAAGCACATGTGTCAGCAAAGCCAAAGAGGTAAAATGCTTGTAATCGCCAAAACGCCAAAGTTCCATGGTATCCAGGTGCGGAATTTCCCAAGGTTTCTTCCCAAAGAGATTGAGCTTGTTGGGCAATTTGATGTTGTGAATCAGCATGCGACGGGCAATGTATGGAAAGTCAAACTCTTTGCCGTTGTGCCCGCAAAGCAAATGCTGTGGCCCGTTAAAATAGTCGTTGAGCAGCGCACCAAAATCTTGCAAAATGCTCCTTTCCTCTCCCGAAAAAGAAGATACCCGAAAGTTTCGAGTATCATTCTTTATAACAAAAAATCCTACCGAGATGCAAATAATTTTGCCAAACTCTGCCCAAATGCCGGCGCGTTCATAAAAATCTTCAGGCGTGTGTTCTTCCTTTCGTTGATAGGCGGTTTTTTTCTCCCAAAGTTTCTTTTCTACCGGGCTCAGCGCTTCAAAGGTTTCGCTTTCCGGTACTGTTTCTATATCGAGAAACAATATGTTTTGAAGTGGAATTTTCTGTAACATATCCAAAAAATTAGTTCATATTCAACATGCGATAGGCTTCATCTATATATGCGTAGAAGTCTTTGTTAAATGAGTCGCCTTCTTCTCTGATGTCTTTGAGGTGTCCCAAACGCGTAATAATAAGGTTGTCTTCGGGGATGCAAATTACATATTGTCCCAAATGGCCGTTCATCAAAAAAATGCGTTTGTTTTTGTAGGAACTCAACCACCATCCATAGCCGTATTGCGGACTGGCTTCAAAACGCGGCCTTGTGAACATGGCTACCATCGCTGAATCTAAAATTTGTTGGTTTTTCCATCGGCCGTTTTGCATATAGAGTTTTCCAAATCGTGAAAAATCGCGTGCATTTGAAGCGATACAACAATATGCCTTCTCAATTCCTTCGGGCTTATCTACTTGCCAGAGTGCATCGTTTTCGGCACCCATGGGTTGCCAAAAATTTTCACTCAAATATTCGGACATTGTTTTTCCGGTAGCCTTTTCCACGATCATCCCCAAAAGTTGTGTATTTCCACTCAAGTATTTGTAAGCCTCCCCGGGTTGGTCAACCACGTTTAAAGTCAACATCATATTTTCTAAATCGTCATAAAAATAAGCACGTGTGGTGATGGAAAATGGACTGTAGTAAGATTCGTCCCACTCCAAGCCCGAAGCCATCGAAGCCAGGTCGCCAACGGTCAATTCTTTGGCCAAACCCTTGCCGAATTGGGGAAAATAATAGGAAACAAGCTGGTCCAAACTTTTTATTTTTCCTTCCATTATGGCTTTGCCCATCAGAGAAACTACGATACTTTTGGCCATTGAAAAAGAATTGCTCAAAGAAGCCTTATGATAGTCTTCGTAATATTTTTCATACCAAATGCTGTCGTTTTTTATAACCATAAAAGCAACTGTCCCCATCTTTTTGTGGTAGGCTTCCATAGTGTCCGAGACGGAAACCGTGTTGTAGGCTTGGTGTAGATTCCATGGTTGCGGATCAGAGCTTTTGGCAATGACCCTGTTTTCAAATACTTTGTAATCGTCCAAATAAGCCGTTTTGTGTCCTTTAAAATAGATGGTCCTGACCGCTTTTAGTAAATAGTCATAATCTGTAGCGTAGGCCACAGCCACAACCAAAGCGAAGAAAATCAATAAAAATTTGATAAGTTTTTTCATCTGTTTATATTATTTATTTTTATCGGTCATGCTTCGACTGCGCTCAGCACAGGCATGGAACACCCTAATTAATCATGCTCCGTGTGGAAATTTTATACATGGGCGTTTCATCTGACAAAGGAATGCGTTATAAATTACTAAAATAGCAATATTCTGCTATAAACCTTTATCTTTCATTAAATTTAAGTGAATTTACAGAAACATGACAAAAATCATGTTTGAAGGTTTGGAACATAAATATATTTGACGCTAGATTCGACTTACCATGAACACACTACAAATTCAAAAATACAACGTACAAGGGCCGCGTTACACAAGCTACCCGACCGTTCCCTTTTGGGACGAAGGATCGTTTAAAGTTGAAGATTGGACAAATTCCGTCAAAAGAACCTTTGACGAAACCAACAACAAAGATGGCATCAGTATCTATATTCACCTGCCTTTTTGCGAAAGTTTGTGCACTTTTTGTGGCTGTAACAAACACATCACCAAACGCCATGAAGACGTTGAAGATCCGTATTTGGAAGCGGTCCTCAAAGAATGGAAAATGTATGTCGCCATCATGGGTGCAAAACCCTATATTAAAGAATTGCACTTGGGCGGAGGAACACCCACCTTTTTTTCTCCGGAAAATTTAAAGAAACTCATCAACGGAATTTTTGAAGATGCATATTACGCACCCGAATACGAATATAGTTTTGAAGGGCATCCCAACAACACCACCAAAGAACACTTGCAGGCGCTGTTTGATGTCGGCTTTCGAAGGGTGAGTTTTGGCATTCAGGATTACGACCCTAAAGTGCAAAAAGCCATCAACCGTGTGCAACCTTTTGAACATGTAGAAAACGTAACCCGATGGGCGCGCCAAATTGGCTACACCTCTGTTGGGCATGATTTGATTTACGGCTTGCCTTTTCAAACCTTGCGCAGTATCATTCAAACCATAAGCAATACTGCACAACTGATGCCGGACCGCATAGCTTTCTACAGCTACGCGCATGTTCCCTGGCTCAAAAACGGCCAACGCGGTTTTGATGAGAACGATTTGCCCAAAGACGATGCTAAACTCAATCTTTTTCTGGCCGGCAAATCTTTACTGACCGGTCTTGGATATGTTGAAGTAGGAATGGACCACTTTTCCTTGGAGGAAGATGGACTCACCAAAGCCATGTACGGACATTCGCTTCACAGAAATTTTATGGGCTACACCGCTTTACACACCAAACTTCTGATTGGTTTAGGGGTTTCGGCCATCGGCGACAGTTGGTACGCATTCGGACAAAACGTAAAAACCCTCAAAGAATATCAAACACATATCGATGCAAACCAATTGCCGATCTACCGCGGTCACCACCTCACAGAAGAAGACTTGGTGGTGCGCAAACACATACTCAACATCATGTGTAAGTTTGAAACCTATTGGATCAACCAAGAAGATCGACTCGAAGACATAGAAGACATCCTCGGTACACTCGACGAAATGAAAGAGGAAGGTTTGGTCGAATTTCTGAAAGGTGGTATTCGAGTGACGGAAGAAGGCAGGCCTTTTGTCAGAAATATTTGCATGGCTTTTGACAAAAGACTCAGCCGTGCCAAGCTTGACACACCTACTTTTTCTAAAACGATCTAACCCAAAGCAAAGCCCGATAAACAACTGTTAAATACAGTTATATTTCTTATTCCCAAGTAATTAAATTGTCTTTGTAAGGTAGCGAGTCCTCCTTGTGTCTTGGATTTTTATATTGGTTTAATTTTACTATTTTTAGCACCTTTAAATCTTAAACCAAATAAGCAATCAATACATGGAAAATTTATTTTACCTAGTCCCGTTGTCCGGGGTCGTCGGACTCATTTTTATGTTTGTAAAATCCGCTTGGGTCACCAAACAACCGGTGGGTACCGAGAAAATGGCACGCATCGCCAAAAACATTTCCGATGGCGCCATGGCTTTTTTGAAAGCTGAGTACAAAGTGCTTGCTATTTTTGTGTTGGCGGTTGCCGTTTTGCTTGTCTTTAAAGGCAATTCGGACGTAGATTCTACCGCTATGGTCGCAGTTTCATTTATCGTTGGCGCTTTTCTTTCCGGTTTGGCCGGATTTATAGGTATGCGTATTGCCACTAAGGCAAACGTACGCACAACCAACGCGGCGCAAACTTCCCTCAACAAAGCACTTGAAGTTGCTTTTTCCGGTGGATCTGTTATGGGGCTGGGCGTGGTATCGCTCGGTGTGATTGGTCTCAGTGTCTTGTTTATGATTTTTAGCAACCTCTACCCTATTAACGATCAAAACGGTTTGGTGGTTGTGCTCAATGTCATCTCCGGATTCTCCTTAGGCGCTTCCTCCATAGCCCTATTCGCCAGAGTGGGAGGTGGAATTTATACAAAAGCGGCTGACGTGGGTGCCGACTTGGTTGGAAAAGTCGAAGCCGGTATTCCGGAAGATCATCCGCTCAATCCTGCAACCATTGCAGACAACGTAGGCGACAATGTGGGCGATGTAGCCGGCATGGGTGCTGATTTGTTTGAATCTTTTGTAGGTTCCATCATTGCAACCATGGTGCTAGGTGCTGCTTTTTTTGGGCTTCCCCAGTTTGACGCTTTCCAACTAGGCCCCATTTACTTGCCGCTGGCTTTGGCTGCCGTAGGTATTATAGTGTCTATCATAGGTACCTTTTTTGTTCGTGTCAAAGAAGGCGGCAATCCGCAAACCGCACTCAACATTGGTGAATTCCTTTCAGCCGGTTTGATGATCATCGCATCCTATTTTCTAATCAACGCTTTTATGCCCGCCTCTTGGGAAATGGGCGGCATTACATACACTTCAACCGGTGTGTTTATCGCTACCTTGGTAGGCCTAGCAGCCGGATTGGGTGTGGGTAAAATTACCGAATACTATACCGGAACGGGTACAAAACCCGTCAAAAGCATTGTTGATCAATCTGTGACAGGTGCTGCAACCAATATTATTGCCGGACTTGGCGTAGGTATGATGTCCACTGCCGTGCCTATTATTCTGATTGCTGCAGCCATTATATTGTCTTTTAAATTTGCAGGCTTATACGGTATTGCCATAGCCGCAGTAGGCATGTTGGCCAACACCGGTATTCAACTCGCCGTTGATGCCTATGGCCCTATTTCGGATAACGCCGGAGGTATTGCCGAAATGGCCGAACTTCCCAAAGAAGTACGCGAACGTACAGACAAACTTGACGCAGTAGGAAATACGACTGCTGCCATCGGAAAAGGCTTCGCTATCGCCTCAGCCGCACTTACGGCTTTGGCGCTATTTTCAGCCTTTATGCAACAGGCCAAAATAACATCGATTGACATTTCCCAATCAACGGTAATGGCAGGCCTTTTTGTGGGCGGTATGTTGCCTTTTGTGTTTTCGGCACTTTCTATGGGCGCAGTGGGTCGTGCAGCCATGTCAATGATTCAAGAAGTACGCCGTCAGTTTAAAGAAATTCCCGAACTGACCAACGCGTTGGCGATTATGAAAAAATACGACTCCGATCTGTCAAAAATTACCAAAGAAGACCGCGAAATATTTGACAAAGCAGACGGCGTAGCCGATTACAAAAAATGTGTCGAAATATCTACAAAAGCGTCCATTCGAGAAATGGTCTTACCCGGCGTTTTAGCCGTTGCCACACCCGTTTTGGTTGGTTTTATCGGCGGTGCCGAAATGTTGGGTGGGCTTTTGGCCGGCGTCACAGTAACCGGCGTGCTGATGGCTATTTTCCAATCCAATGCCGGTGGTGCTTGGGACAATGCTAAAAAAATGTTTGAAGGCGGCGTTGAAATCCAAGGTAAGATGTACTACAAAGGTTCCGAACCACACAAAGCAGCCGTGGTAGGCGACACCGTGGGCGATCCTTTTAAAGACACTTCCGGTCCTTCGCTCAACATACTGTTGAAACTGATGTCTGTGGTGGCATTGGTCATTGCGCCTTCTATTGCACAAATTCCCAGTACAACCGGATCTGTAAATCCGGTTGAAGAAAAAGTACAAATACGCATGAACACTTCAGACGAATTGACCACGGCTATAGTCACCATTACATCTGTAGAAAATGGCGTTCAACAAGTAGTAGAAAAAGTTTTTGAAGGGACTACTGCCGAAGTGACAGCCCAATTAAAACCTTATAGAGACAATTCTTCTATTGTGTCTGTAAATGTTTCAAAAACTAAGGAACGTAAAGAATAGTTTATACATTCTAATTTTAAACAAAAACCTCGTTTTAAAAGCGGGGTTTTTTGTTTAATCAATAGGCTGATTGGGCCTTTTATATCATTGTGGCGGTCTAAACTGAGTTTGGTTCACCGTTTATGCGCAAACAGTCCAATATTCACACTTGTAGTCCAAGCTTCATTTTAAAGTTCTCGAAACCAACAACCTCTCGACTGCGCTCGATAAGACATTAACTTTTTTGGAAACTACTTAAAATTAACCTAATACATTTGATTATTTTTCTCGGGTTTGTAAACTGTAAGATGAACAAAATTATAATTCAGCTATAGGTCGGCGGTTCACATTTGCAGGACTTTCCTTTATACTTCATCTAGTTTATAGCCTGTCATGCCTGTTTGTTTTACTTTAAAAAACGTAAATTTACCATTAAAATGATGTTTCTTTAAATGGATAAGATATGCAAATTCTAGTTTTTGGTATTGGCGGCGTTGGCGGCTATTTCGGAGGTAAATTGGCACAAGCCGGAGCCAAGGTATCCTTTGTAGCCAGAGGTCAAAATTTAAAAGCCCTTCGAGAAAATGGCTTAACGGTCAAGAGCTATCTGGGAGATTTCCGGATACCTCAGGTGGTTGTTTCGGAGAAGCTCTCAGATTTTAAAACGCCCGATCTCGTTCTGTTGTGCACCAAATCTTGGCAGTTGGAAGCTGTAGCAAAATCACTGAAACCCATCATTCATAAAGAGACCGTTTTGTTGCCCTTGCAAAATGGCGCCAACAATTACGACAAGTTAGCGGGTGTTTTACCCAAAAGCCACGTTTTGGCCGGACTTTGTAAAATCATCAGTTTTGTGGAAGCACCCGGCGTGATTTCGCATCCTTTTTTTGAACCTGAAATCGTTTTTGGCGAGATAGACAATCAACTTTCTAAAAGGGTTATAGAAATTCAAAACTTGTTTATAGACGCAGGCATTAAAACCGTCGTACCCCAAAACATATCCTTAGCCGTTTGGCAGAAATTTTTGTATATCTGTACCGTGAGTGGCCTTGGCGGACTTACCCGCGTGCCTATTGGAACCCTGCGTTCCGATCCCTTTTTAAGAAAATTGATGATGGACACCGCTCTTGAGATCCAGCAATTGGCCAACGCAAAAAACATTCCGCTTACAGAAAGTGATGTTGAAACTATTTTCCGGATTATCGACAGCCAAGATCCGCAAACGACGGCCTCTATGCAGCGCGATATCATGGCCGAAAAACCCTCAGAATTGGATGATTTTAATGGGTATGTTACCACCGAAGGCAAAAAATTTGGCATCGAAACGCCTGCAAATTCTTTTATTTACCATTGCTTAAAACCGATGGAACAAAGAGCGCGAAAGCTATGAGGTACTAAAAAAAATCGTTTTACGTTAGTACTTTAAACTAATATGCAACTGTTATGAAACCTTTGTTTTACCTCATTTTATTGAGCTTATCTCTTGTGGGCTTTGGCCAGTCTAGAATTGGTACCAAATTTGCCTACGGTTCCGAACTCGAAAGCTTTGCCATAGGCGGAAAAGCTACTTTTGGCTTAGACAATCGATTTTCAATTTCTCCGGAAATTATGTATTTTTTTGAAAACGACAATGTCTCTGCCTTCACGCTCAACGGCGACTTGCACTATGCGCTCAACAGCAATTGGAGCGGTTTTAAACCCTACTTAATCGGTGGGGTGAATTACACCGATTTGGATGTAAACAACAACCGATTTGATGACCGTTCAGACTCCGAATGGGGTCTCAATTTGGGTATTGGTGCCGCCTATCCCCTTTCCAGTTCCGTGCGATTTATCAGTGAAGCCAAATATGTTTTGAGTGATTTTGACCAATTGGTTGTCAGTGTCGGTTTTTTGGTAAATATGTAATTGAGTGTAAATACCATTTTAAGAAATGACTAGTTGGGTGTAATTAGAACTCGCCAAGAAAAATCACCAGAAAATCAAATCATACGGATTGTTTTTGTATATTTGTACGTATAAAATAAGTGATTATGGACACAAAGTTGACTTTAAAGCTTAATCAAAGGATTATTGAGAAAGCCAAGGAATATGCTTCCAACAAAAAAATGAGTTTATCTCGAATTGTTGAAGCCTATTTACAATCTTTGACTACCGAAAATGACACCTCTGGATTTGAGATTTCACCTTTCATAAAAAGCATCGCAACTGGCACTGAATTACCAGCTGATTTGGACTATAAAAAAGAGTATTCTGATTATTTAATGAAGAAATATAAATGAGTAAAAGGATTTTTATAGACACCAATATAATGTTGGACTTTTTAGGAGAACGAAAACCTTTTTATGACCCAATTGCTAAAATTGCAACGTTAGCGGAAAAAGAAAAATTAACAATGGTTGTTTCCCCAATCTCATTTGCAACGGTAAACTATTTTCTTGCAAAATTTGAGAATCCGAAAATCGCGAGGGAAAAACTGCGAAAATTCAAAATAATTACCGAAATATGTTCTCTAGACGGGCAGACAATTGAAAAGGGACTTAATTCTTCGATAAAGGATTTTGAAGATGCTCTGCAATATTTCAGTGCAACCGAATCGAATTGTGAAATTATAATAACAAGAAATGGAAAGGACTTTAAAGAGTCGTTATTAGCTGTAATGACAGCAGACGAATTTTTAAAATCTTTGAATAAAAAATAACTACACCCACAATGGCTATTAGAAATTGCTTATTCTCGCCAAATTCTGAAAATCCTTACTGGTTTTCATTTGGTGTGACTTGTAAAGTGCTAAACCATGCAACTACTCATACGAGCAGAGACCGGTTTACGACAAAGCCAAAGTGGGCATCTCCCGAAACCCTTGGCGTTTTAATATCTGTTTGGTTATTTTAGCTCAGGATACCGAAAACAACTCACCTCGTGGTCGTTCACCATGCCGGTGGCTTGCATATGCGCATAAATCACCGTGGAACCTACAAATTTAAACCCACGTTTTTTTAAATCTTTGGACAACTTGTCTGAAATTTCGGTCGTAGCCGGTGCATTTTTGTAATTCGTCACTTTATTGACTATGGGTTTGCCTGATACAAATTGCCAAATGTAGGTGCTAAAACTTCCAAATTCCTCTTGGATTTTCATAAAAGCCTGTGCATTATGCACCGTAGCCCTAATTTTTAATTTGTTTCGAATGATGCCCACATCATCCATCAACGTAAGCAGTTTGTGCTCATCATAGGCAGCAATTTTTTTATAATCAAATGCATCAAAAGCCCTGCGAAAATTTTCTCTTTTGCGCAAAATAGTAATCCAGCTCAAACCCGCTTGAAAAGTTTCTAACACCAAAAACTCAAATATAGTTTCGTCATCATAGACCGGCACGCCCCATTCTTGGTCGTGATAGGCTTCGTAAAGGGCATCGCCTCTACACCATCCGCAGCGGTTTTGTACGTTCATAAGTTGCTGATTTTATAAAATTAATACCCGGCCGCTTGGCCGTCTTTCCTACTTTCGGAAGCTCCAAAATAAACGCCTTTATCTGCATCAAACATAATGGCTTGATAACCGCCGTAATAACCGCCAAAACCTATTTCGTGACCTTTGGAAATCAACTTTTGAATCTCGTCAAAGTCAAAACCGCTTTCTATCAATATTTTTCCTTTTCCCTGAGCCGAAAATCCTGTAACGGTTGATGAACCGGAATGTTCATAGCGGGGTGCATCTCCGGCTTCTTGCAGGTTCATACCAAAATCTATGATATTCATCAAAATTTGAACATGTCCTTGCGGCTGAAAGTCGCCACCCATCACGCCATAACTCATAAAAGGCTTACCTGCTTTGGTGACAAAAGCCGGAATAATGGTATGAAAAGGTCTTTTGCCGGGTTCGTAGGTATTGTTTTGACCTTCGGTAAGCGAAAACAATTCCCCCCTATTTTGCAGGGTAAACCCGAGTTTGGGCGGTATCATGCCCGAGCCCATACCGCGATAGTTGCTTTGGATGAGGGAAATCATATTGCCATCTTTGTCGGCGGCCGTCATATAGATGGTTTCGCCGGCACTTATCTGCCCGGCTGTATAGGTTCGTGCCTGATTCATATCTATCTCTGCGGCTCTTTTTCGTCCGTATTCCTTAGATATAAGTTCTTGCACGGGAACTTTTGCAAAATCCATATCTGCATAGTATTTTGCCCGGTCTTCAAAAGCAATTTTTTTGGCCTCATTGACTATATGTAGATGTGCTGCACTGCCAAAAGTGATTTTTGAAAAATCGAATGTTTCGATGATGTTGAGCATTTGGAGCGCAGCAATACCTTGTCCGTTGGGCGGCAATTCCCACACATCGTAACCGCGATAGTTTGTAGAAACCGGCTCTACCCATTGGGACCGATGGTTTTTTAAATCATCGTATGACAAATAGCCTCCTTGAAATTTGATAAAATCTGAAATGGTTCGGGCTATTTCACCTTCATAAAAACCTTTACGTCCTTCCTTGGCCAATTTTTCATAGGTAGCTGCTAGGTATGGGTTTTTTACAATTTCGCCTTTTTGCGGAGGACGCCCATTGATGCCGTAGGTTTCGTACACGTTTGGAAAGCCTTGCGACACAAAGAACGGCAAGGTGCGTTGTTGATAAAACGCGATGAGCTCCGGAACCGGAAAGCCATTACGGGCATAATCTATAGCCGGCTGCAAAATCTGCGTCATGGGCAATTTCCCAAACTTTTGATGGAGTTCAAACCAGCCATCCACCGCGCCGGGAACACTCACAGGCAGTGCGCCCCACGATGGAATTTTGTCGAGTCCTTTTTCCTTTAGCATGGCAAGGGTCAAGTTTTTGGGTGAACGTCCGGAAGCGTTCAGTCCGTACAGTTTTTGTGTTTTGGCATCCCAAACAATGGCAAACAGATCGCCGCCAATGCCCGAGCCGGTAGGTTCCATAAGTCCTAATGCGGCGTTGGCAGCAATGGCTGCATCTATAGCAGTTCCGCCCTTTTTCAGTATGTCCAGGCCAATTTGTGTGGCCAGCGGATGGCTAGTGGCTACCATACCGTGTTGGGCAATGACTTCGGAACGTGTGGCAAAATTTTTCCCGGTTAGCCTGTCTTGAGACCAAAGCGCAGATGAACTCAAATACAGAAGTAAGGACAGATAAAGCGTTTTCATTGAGGTATTATTAGGGTTATTTAATGGTCGTGTCTGTGGCGTCTGTCAGAGTAAAGTGGCGCAGTAGCTTCCTATCTGTTGGTTGATTAATCTTTTAATGCGCCCTTCACGATTTTATTTTTAAAGTTCTAAAGTTACACAATTTTGACAAAATTGATTTGTCTGTTCACCCAGCGGCAAAGTACATCCACCATCCACTTTCATATTTTAGGGTTTTAATGACACCATAAACAATCGTTTTAATAACTTTACGCAAAATTAAAACACCTTTTTAATAATCTTCATGAATACATTTACGCGTCTGTTTTGTTTGTTGATAATCAACATTTGTATCGCCCAAAGTGAGCCACAAGCCTTTGAAATATACAACGCCCATGGCAAAAAAGTCAGTTATAAAAAAATGATGCGCAACTTGGTCAAAGCGGATTTGGTGTTTTTTGGTGAAACGCACAACGACCCTATCGCGCATTGGCTACAGTTGGAAATGGCGCAGGAATTTGTACAAAAGCGCAGATTAATTTTGGGTGCCGAGATGCTAGAATCAGACAATCAAGACGAACTGAACCAGTACTTGGAGGGTAACATTTCCGACAAAGAATTTGCCGAAACAGCTAGGCTTTGGAACAACTACAAAACAGATTACAAACCGGTGGTTGACTTTGCAAAAGCGCAGCAAATTCCATTCGTAGCCACCAATATCCCGCGCAGGTATGCTTCTTTGGTTTACAAAAACGGTCTCAAAGTGCTTGACACGATGCCGCAGCAAGAAAAACAGTGGATGGCATCGCTTCCTATTTTCTTTGACCCTTCTTTGCCGACCTATGAAGCTATTGACAAGATGGGCGGTCATGGCGGTGGGTCTTTTATGGCGGAATCACAAGCGTCAAAAGATGCAACTATGGCGCATTTTATCATAAAAAACATCAAGCCAAACCATCTTTTTTTTCATTTGAACGGTTCTTATCACACCAAAAACAGAGAAGGCATCGTATGGCATGTACGCATCAAAAGACCTGATTTACAGATTTTAACTATCGCTACGGTTGCGCAAAAAAATATCCATACCTTAGAATCAGCATTTAAAAACGAAGCCGACTACATCATTGTCATCCCCACAAACATGACCAAAACATATTAAATTATAGACATATGAAACCACTGTTTGCAACCTCAATGCTCTGTTTAATTTTCAGTATGGCTTTCGGGCAAATCAATCGTACGGAGCAAAAAATTTTGGAACGTATAGACGCCAATTATGAAGAATCCCTTTCGTTTTTGGAAAAAGTAGTCAACATCAACAGTGGTTCGCTCAACATTGCGGGCGTACAAAAAGTTGGGAAAGTTTTTTCGGAAGCTTTTACGGATATTGGGTTTCAAAACACTTGGGTAGATTTGCCCGCTGAGATGAAAAGAGGCGGTCATTTGTTCTCTGAATTTTCCGAAGGAAAAATCAAAGGTAAACGTCTGTTGTTGATTGGGCATTTGGATACGGTTTTTGAAGAAGACAGCCCTTTCCAAACATTTAGGCGTTCGGGCGACACCCTTTTTGGTCCGGGTGTTGCAGACATGAAAGGCGGTGATGTGGTTATTTTATATGCCCTCAAAGCCTTACAAGAAGCGGGTGCCTTGAAAAATGCACAAATCATAGTATCGCTTATAGGCGATGAAGAAAAAACCGGCGACCCGCAGGAAGTTTCCCGAAAATCCCTCGTAGATGCTGCCAAAAGAAGCGATATTGCTTTAGGTTTTGAAGGGGCCACAGGTTTTAACTACGCTACTATTGCCCGCCGAGGAACTGCATCTTGGTCGTTGGAAACAACGGGCGTGCGCGCACATTCGGCAGGTGTATTCAGACCCAATACAGGAGCGGGAGCTATTTACGAGGCATCGCGCATATTGACAGCTTTTTACGAAGAGCTCCAAGAAGAATATTTGACCTACAACCCGGGTCTGATACTAGGTGGTTCGTTGGTGGATGTCGCCGATGACCACAGCAAAGGAAGTGCTGCCGGAAAAACCAATGTGGTGTCGCCATACACTTTTGTGAAAGGCGACCTGCGTTTTTTGACGCCCGAACAGATGGAAAACGCCAAAGCAAAAATGGAAGCGATTGTTTCTCGTCATCTTCCCAAAACGGATGCGACTTTTACTTTCGAACCCGGCTATCCGTCTATGCCGCCCACAGCGGGCAATATGGCTGTGCTTCAAAAACTCAGCAAAGTAAGTGTAGATCTGGGCCAAGGCGAAGTTTTGCCTTTTGATCCGGGGAGGCGTGGTGCCGGAGATATTTCTTTCGTAGCCGCCTACGTGGATGCGCTTGACGGATTGGGCGTGGAAGGCGAAGGCGCGCACACCCTTTCGGAGTGGATGGATTTAAAAACATTTAAGAGTTTTACCCAACGTGCGGCTTTGTTGATTTACCGCTTAATCCATGAAAAATAAGACAGGTTCATCACAATTCACCTAAAAATTCCGGCAAAGCGTTCAACGCAGTTTTTAAAACAAAGCTTAAAAGGCATTTTTTAAGGATGTAAATCTGAACAACATCAAGCATCTACAGACATCGTTGTTTCCTTTTTCTTTTTGTGCGTCATATATACACCGATAAGGACAATACAGCCACCAAAAATTTGAACGGCGCTGAGCGATTCGCCATCTAAAGTGCCCAAAAAAACAGATACGACAGGCATCATATATGTCACCGAAGCGGCGAACACGGGTGATGAAACTTGTATGAGCCTGTTGAAGAGAATTTTGCCCACACCTGTACCAAAGACCGCCAAAACACTGATAGACAACAGCGACCATTTGAGTTGACTTTGCTCAAAATCCAATCCGAAGAAGCCTGAGAAAAACAAGATGATGGCCGTGGGAAAAATTAAAAAAATAAAATTCCACGTAGCCAAGGTCAGCGGATCCATGTCGTGCAAGTATTTTTTAATGATATTGACATCCGTGGCATAGCAAGTCGATGCCATAACCACGAGCAAAGAATACCCTAAGGCACCCATGTCTTGCAGGTTGCTTCCTCCCATAATCAGCAAAACAGCACCGGCCAAACCCACAAAAACCCCTGCAATTTGACGCTTTTGAAAGCTGACACCAAAGACGAACAGACCAAGCAGCAATGCACTCAAAGGCGTAAGCGAATTGAGAATAGAGGCGATGGAGCTGTTGATTTTGGTCTGAGCAAAGGCAAAAAGAAATGTAGGGATAAAGACACCGACCAACGAAGACAAGACAACATACCTTAACTGGTGTTTTTTGATTTTATGAATTCGCCGAACCCCGACGATTAATAGAAAACCGGCTGAAATGAGTATGCGAAGTGCCCCCAATTGAACAGGCGTAAGCGCCAGCAATCCTTTTTTGATGAGAATGAAAGAACTTCCCCAAACCAAAGACAAAAAAATCAGAACTATCCATTTAGATTCGGGCTGCTTCATGTTTTTTTTGACAAAAATCGGGTTTTCTGAAGTCTAAATTGAAAAAAATATGATTAATTTTAAATACAAAAACGCTGAACTGTATTTAACAAACCCTGCGTGAAAAACATGAAGACTTTATTAAAAATAACCTTGCTTTTTTTAACGCTATTACTCCATGCGCAAGAAGACATCAAACTCAGAGGGCGTGTTTTAGCCAAGGTAGTAAACGACCAAACGGGTACATTGATGGTAGCGACTTCCAAGGCCACTTACGGCATTAGCGCAAGCACGCATGGGCTTTTGTGGAAGCAAAAAAAGTTGCGTAAGGTTGATTTTTCATCTTATACAGAAATTGCAAATACTAGCTATGTGGTTTTTGAAACCAAGCAGTTGATCAATTCAAAATTGCTGTCGGGTGCGCTCAACACCCAAGGTGCATCGGTCATTTTGATGGACATCAACACCGGAGACATCCTCTTTGACTCCAAAAAAGCGGGTTATAAATCGGTGAACAAAACACTCATCATGCCCGACAATAAATCTATATTGGTAAACGGCGTCAAGAACAGACAGCTCACCCTCGGCAAATTTGAGTGTCAATCTGGAAAACCCATTTGGGAAACACCCTTAGACAAAAACAGTTTTTTGGATGCCGTGAAACGCAATTTGCTCGGTAAAGAAAAAGTCTTTTTGGATACGGACGGCAATATCCTTTGGTTTAATTATGGACAATTTGTAAAAATAAATAGCCACAGTGGTGAAATTTTATACGAAGTCAAAAACCTTTCCAACATCGAATATGAAAAACAAAAAAACATACTTTTTGTTTTTTCAAACAAACTCAAAGCTACCAAACTCACGCAGGAAACGGCAGTTTACGCCTCGGATGCGACCACACTACAACCCGTTTGGAAAGACACCCTCAGGATTTACGGGAACATCACAAGTACGGCCATTGATAAAGATAAACTAATCGCCATCACGACCAAAGGGTTTGACGTGATTGATATAGATAGTGGGCACAGGCGGTGGGAAAAAACTGAAACGCTCCCGCTCATCAAAAGAATTGTGCCTGTAGAAACCGGCTATTTGGTCGCACAAGAACAATACCTTATTTTAATTGACGACACCGGCCAAAAAAAATGGGACAACGAAGTCAAAATTTCTAAAACCGATGACCATGGCATTATTTTTTTAGAAGAGGAAAAAGGTCAAATTTTAAGTATAACACCTTCTTTTATCCATAAAGTGGATGCGCAAACCGGTGCCGATATATGGAATGAGCCGCTGGTTTTGAATTCGGCCACCTATCTGGATCGGAGTTTGAAAATATCGCAAAACCGATATCAAGTTTGGCAAGACAAACCCGCAGACAACTATTTGGTGTTTTCCAACAACATGATGTATGCCGTAAAACCTACAGACACGCTGGAAGCTAAACTTCTTCATTCTTTTGATTCCAATCAAATTCCGAATGTAGAAATTAGGGAAGACGGCTATTTCGTTTTTCAAAAAAACAACTTTCACTTTTTTGAAAAAAACGGCATTATGAAATACGAAAAAAAATACGCCTCTACCAAGAATGCCACTTTTTTTGGAAAAACAAAAGACTTTGGCGAACGCGGTTTTGACACCTACAAAGCTACCCTGCTGTTTATTCCCAATCAGATCAACAATACCTTCAAAAGTGTATTGGTATCTACCAATTTGGGTTTTGTGACTTCGACCTCCGGTTTTATATACGGAAATTACCAAAGTTATATGGGCATTTATGACAACCTAACCGATGTCAACCGCATTGCCGTTGGCTCAAATCTTGAGGGTATGCTCAGACGCACCGAAAAAGGCAAAAAAAACGATTCGAGCCTTATCTTAGTCATTCCGGAAGATACCCAGCTAAGAATTTTAGAATTGTTTAAAGACAGTGGGGAAGAAAAACACCTAAAAACCATTGCCACCGACTCCAAAGATTTTGTGATAGATCAAGTGGAGAAAATCCTCTATTTGTTTGAAAAGAACAAGATGGTGGTTTTTCCTTTGGATTGATGGGGAAGATTATTAATTGTATCCCATTTTGACCTTTTTACCGTTTAAAAACATTTCGCAATTGATAAAAAAAGCGTTCGATCAGCCTTAAATCTTCGGTAATGATTTCGCCCACACCGCTCATTTCTTGTGTGAAGACAATTTCTTTGTTGTAGTTGGTTATCAGCTTTTTGGGCAGCTCAACATCCACCGCAAAAAAACCTTCTTTATCGGGCAGTAAAGAAATATTATGCACCTCGCCCGTCAACATCCCAAATTCTTCATCCCCTACCCACGCGAAATTCAATTCCACGGAGCTAATCTTAGATGTTTGGGGTGCGGAGTTGTTGCAACGGTATGTTTTTACCATGGTATTTGGCCACTATCCTCAGGCAGGTGGGGCCGCAGTCTTTGGAGTCGGGTTGGCGGTAGTGGGGGAAGGGGTTCAAATTTATTTTTATTTTCTTTGAGAAAATATGAGAAAAAATCAGTTTTCCATCAATAATTTTTCCAGCAAATTTTCTATTTGCTCACTATTTGGTGCCGGGGCATTTTTATAGGCTAATATGCCACGTTTATCATATATGAGATATCTGGGGATTGTGCGTAATGTGATGTTTCGATATAATTCAGCTTCAGGGTAATTGAGTGCGATTAGATTATTTTTATAATTCAAAAGACCTTCTTCTTTAGACGCATTAATCCACTCGTGTAAATCACTATCTATAGAGATGTAAAGAAAAACAACTCCTCTATCGGAAAATTTTTCACGTAATACTTTAGAATTTGACATGGCGGCGCGACAAGGGGCACACCAACTCGCCCAAAAATCCACATAAATCAGTTTCCCTTCATTATCCTTTAATAGGTTATCCAATTGCAGTTTTTCTTTTTCTAATGTGCTAAATAACACGTTTTTGGTTTCAGTCTTAGAAGATGAAAAATCTACAAGATACTTTTCGTTAATGTAATTAATCAGCGTGGAGTCCGTTACAACTCCTTTAAATTTATCATAATAGGCACTAAAATCTTCGCTCGAATAATTTTTTATGATTTCCCTGAGGTTGTTGTACAAAAGATGTTTTTTTGTAAAATCCGGGATATTATTTGAATTTAAGACCGAATCAAAAATAATTCTGCTGTCGGCAGAGGAATTATTGTTTGTGCCCGGCGCAAATTTACGGGCAAATTTTTCCTTGATAATCCGACCCAACAAATTCCTGTACAAACGCATAAATATAAGGCTGTCTGATTGTTTTATCAAAGAATCTATCGTTTTGGCTTGGAGATTATTTAATTCCAGTTTATAAAAAACCCTATACAAAGCAATGTTCTTTTTCCTGTATTGATAGTCTTCTTTCGAAATCTGATTAACGTCGTAGAGTGAATCCAAAATATTACTTTCAATGGTCAAATTACCAATCATTCTTTCTCCGGTTTCTCTTTTAAATGTATTGAAACGCTTGGTGTACCTGCTGACATTGTCATCTTTTAAAAACTCAACAAACGGTAATGGGTATAAAAATTTTATTTTTTCGGAGTACTCTTCCTTAAATTGGTCATAAATGAAAACATCGTAATTTATAGCGGATGCATTGGAATCCTTTAAATAGGCTGTTGGCAAATTTCCCTGATAGTCAAGGATAAGTGTGTCCCCTTTTTTAAGCAAATAATGTAAGAAATCGTATTTACCATCCTCAACAATCAACTCGATTACGTCCCTTTTCGGATTAAGTTTTATTGTATCGACTATTACTCCCCTTTTCGGATTTAATATTATTTCTTCATATTGGTCAAAATAGGAAGCAAGCCTTTCAAAGAAAACCGAATAACCTACTCCAATTGGTGTTTCAATTTTCTTTTTTTTTGGTGCGTTTTTGAATATAATGATTATATCCTCTGTCTTAACTCGACTTTGTTCAAAGTTTTGTTTCCTATTATTCGTGCATGACCAAAAAAAAGAGAATACCAATAAAAAGAATATAGTATATTTCATTGAAAAATAATTTAAAAGAGCCGTGTTCCTTGGGTACACAGCCCTTGAATGTTAGTGTTGGGCAATAAAATCAGTTATCATACTTAGTCTTATTTTTTTAAACAGGATATAACCTACTGTGATTTTACAGACTTTCAAACTCACCTGTTTTTTATCTTATCTATCAGATTTTTAAAAGCCTCGAAATCAGATGGGCGGGGCGCGCTGCTTGATATTACTTCATCATTTGTACCAATAATAACATACCTTGGTATCATAAAAGTTTCCCTTTCCTCTTTGGTCAGGTATTCCAATATGCCCGACTTTTCAATATTAAGCATTCTGTATTGATGCTCGCTTGTTAAAAAGGGCTTTAATTCCCGAAGGCTGTTTGTCCAATTGTTTTTGTGATGGTCGATGGAAATAAAAATCCACTCCAAATCACCGAAGGATTTTAAGTCATTTCTCATCGTCACTGTTTTTTCTATTTCGGAAATACAAGGCGCACACCAACTCGCCCAAAAGTCCAAAACCCTGATTTTGTTTTTTGTGCTTTTCAAAATATCGGATAAGGTTATGGTGTCATTTCCTAAAGTTGTGAACTGATCGAAATTTACTTTTGCCGGAAGTGTAAAACCGCTTAGGTCTAAATCTTCTTTTATGCGTTTTAGTTCTTCTTTATAAGAAAGATTGGATACTTTACTGATTTGTTCCTGCAAATTTTTTTCCATTAGTGGTTTATCGCTCTTGCCCTGTCCAAATCCTTTTTTGTAGTAATCATAGATTAACTTGGTTAAGGCGAAATCTCTTAGATCTCCGGTCAAATGGTTTTGGATGTATTCCTGCTCTGTCTTAAAATTTTCACTTGAATAATTCAGCAAATCATGGCCGGCAAAATAGTATCTGATAAAGGAAACCAGACTTCGTTTGAAGTAATCGTTGTTTAGAAGTTCAGGTCGCTGAAAATCATCTATGGTAACGGGTCCCAGATAATCTCTCAAATCGAGGAAACCGTCTTTTTCAATATCACTTTGTTTGGAGATCAATTCTAAAAATTCCGGGTCATTTACGTTCCATCCCATTGATTCTACAGGAATAGCCCTTGGGGCAATTAAATTGTATAAATATTCAAACTTTAATTCCGCACCCACTTGGTCGATAAAATCAGCCGAAACCTGATTGTTCGCAATATAATCGTTAAAAAAACGCTGGCGTCTCTGGTAGATGTGCTGGCTGAGGTTTTTATAATCTTTTAAATGGCTGTTGTATTTGTTTGTTGACCACTCATCATTCGCAGAATCCAGTTTTTTAAAAAAATTATAATGGGCTCCATTTTTTCCTATAAAATCGATTCCCTTTTTGACAGATATTATAATGCTATCCCCCGGGCTTACAAATATCCGGGTGTTGTAACGTGCTGAATCACCAAACGAAAAAATTTCAAGTATCTGCGGTTGGTTGATATCATCGAGCGTGAATTTTACGGTATCATTCATTTTTTCTTCAGAAAGTCCGTCATGATTAGTTCCATTGAAATAGGAATAATTAATAAAATTCACATATTCCAAAGCTTTCTGATCATTTGTGACACTTCTTATTACTATACTTTTATTTGATAAAAGCGTGTCTTTAAAGACTGTTTCTACTTTTCCATTATTCGTTTTTTCATCATGTTTACAAGCTTGCGAGAGAACGAGAAGAAAGCATAGAAATAAGAGTATGTTGGGTTTTAAGAATGACATAATCAATGATTTGAGATAGACAGATTTAATATTGGCTTACCATTGAGAAACTGTATTTGCTTAATTTTTTAATATTGTAGGCATTACTTGAAAGCTATTCGTTAGATGCTAATCTTGTATGGGAAATCTTTATTAAATTAAACTTCATGCCTGTTTGCAAAAGCCGGAAGGTTTGTGTTTCTTGTCTTTGGTTGGCTCTGCCCCAATTGTAAAAAGTGGTCATTTTTAGATAAGTTGGATCGTACTTTCCGTTGCCGTGGTAGGTAAGGTTTACCTGCCAATTGCCTTGTAGGCTGTCTATAAAAAACGATTCGGCACTGTAGCCCTGTTTCTTTTCTGTTATCAGCAAAGGATTGTTGTCGCGGTAAGTGTGGTTAAAGCTAAAGACCTGAAGGTTGGGGTTTACAAATTCTAATTCAAACTCGGCATCGGCTACATTCCACTCAAAAAGCAAACGCACGTCTTGTTGCACTTCTTTTGCATCAAACTTTTCCATACGTGCAATGTGGTGAAGCTCGTGGCGATGCAAGGCAAAAAGGTTTTGCATTTCTTCGTACACCACCTTGTCTATACCGTTGTCCGAAAGGGTGTCGCGCTGTTCCATAAACTTGAGGTAAGTTTTCCAGGCTTGGGCGTATTGACTGTTTTCGGTCAGGGTATGGGCCAAGTCGCGGTAAGACTGTGTGTAACCGGGGCGCAGGGCTAAGAGTTTTCTGTAGATGGGCAAGGCGGCTTGGGGCTGCTTATCGGCTTGCCACAGGTAGGCAATGGCCTTGAGCCATTCGGGGTGGTCGGGGTTTTGGTCGCGGGTGTCTTGCAGTATTTGGGCAGCGGTGACATTACTGCCAAAGCGTTGTAAGAGCTTTTGGGCGACAGCCAAGCGGTAGGAGGGGTCGATAAGGAGGTTATAGGGGGCGCGACCCAAAACATCGGCGGCCTGTGCCAAGGAGCTAAGGCTGTCGTAGGTTTTTAGGTAAAAAGGCTCTTCTTGGGCATAAAGTGAATAAGGCAGGGCATCGTTTTGGTAGATGTTTTTGTTGGTGTACTTATCGTCTTGTTCGTTAGTGTCGTCTTTATTGCGTTTGGTGTCTCCAAGTTTGGTTTTAACAACGATAACACCTCCTGCACCTAGAGTTCCGTATTTTACTGTACCGGCTAAGCCTTTAATAACAAATACATCTTTAACATCTGAAACATCAATTAAAGGTGCATTATCGGTATAAATGATGCCGTCAATCTCCCAGATAGCAGAATTGTCCAAATTGATGGAGTTTTTCCCTCTAAGGACAACTATCGGAGGTATGTCGTTAACCAAATTGTAGTTTGCAATCTTTCCAACCAATGATCTGTGCAGAAATTCGTGAGCATAATTTAATTTGTCTCCCGATATGTGATTAACAGCATACCCCGCTCTTTCTACATCTACGGCACCAAAGTTGGTTTCCATTCTTGCAGGCTTGCCCATTAGTGTTTTATTAATCTCCAATTTTCGTGTCTTGCTTATCGTTACTTCCTCCAATTCATTGACTTCCTCATACATATCTACATTGAGTATGCTGGTAACATCTTCAATCACTATCTCAATATTTCTGAACCCAATGTATGAAAATCGGAGTGTTTCGCCTTTCTTGGATTCTACCTCATAAAAACCGCGTTCATCCGTAACCATCCCCCGTGAAGTATTCAGAACCTGAACGTTTACACCGGCAAAGGGTCTGTTCTCAAAACGGACGTAACCTGTTATTTTCTTTAAGGAAACATCCGGACTTTGACCGAAACTGACAACCGATAAAAATAGAAACCAAACTACAGTAGTGGCAATCCGCCAATTTCCTGTCTTGTGAGATAAAGTTGCCAAAGTTAACCTTTTAATAGAGCAAGTTAATAAAAAAACAGATGAATCGCTTGTATCTAAGCAAGTTGGTCGGAAATCTTGAAAATTAATAACACTAAACCTTCCGCTGGCAATTTTCTTTCCAATATCAAAACCGTTATACTCTAGCTACTTCTCCAACTGCAGTCAAAACCTTTAGGTTCAGCGTAGCTAAATCGAAAATTTATTGTAGCTAAACCGAAGATTCAGCGTAGCTAATCCTTTTGCGTGTTTTACCCCGATTTCTATCGTAAAGACCTCACAGGTTTTAAAAACCTGTGAGGTCTTGTAATTGAAAACCTGTAAGATCTCAGTTACATGGGTCAGCTACAAGAATTCGTAAGCCTGGTTTCAAAAAACCCTCCCGCTTTCTTTTTCCATTCCCTTACTTTGTCATTTCCGCGCTCAATGCTTCCAAAATCTTTCAATTATGGTATCTTTGCCGACAGTATTTTAAGTAGCGATGAAGAAAAATTTTTACCGGGAACTCCAATGGAGGGGCATGCTGCACGACGCCATGCCGGGTGTGGAGGAGCACCTACAAAACGGAATACAAAGCGCCTACGTGGGCATCGACCCGACCGCAGATTCGTTGCACATCGGCCATTTGGTGGGCGTGATGATGCTCAAACATTTTCAACTTTGCGGTCATCGGCCCATTGCCTTGGTGGGCGGCGCAACCGGCATGATCGGCGATCCGTCCGGAAAATCATCCGAACGCAACTTATTGGATGAAAAAACCTTGCGCCACAACGAAGACTGCCTCAAAAACCAACTGCGCCGTTTTCTGGATTTTGACAGCACGGAAGCAAATGCCGCGCTTTTGGTGAACAACTACGATTGGATGAAGCCTATGAGCTTTTTGGAATTCATCCGCGATGTCGGCAAACACATCACCGTCAATTATATGATGGCCAAAGATTCGGTCAAAAAACGAATAGACAGCGACCAGGCAGAAGGCATGTCGTTCACCGAATTCAGTTACCAATTGGTGCAGGGATATGATTTTTTACATCTGTACCGCACGCACAATTGTACTTTGCAAATGGGCGGTAGCGACCAATGGGGCAACATCACCACCGGTACGGAACTCATCCGCAGGATTGCATCCGGAAAGGCTTATGCACTTACTTGCCCGTTGATTACCAAAGCTGATGGCACCAAATTTGGAAAAACTGAGGGTGGGAACGTCTGGCTCGACCCACAGAAAACTTCCCCTTTTAGGTTTTATCAATACTGGATGAACACTTCAGACGAAGACGCCGAAAAATACATTAAAATTTTTACGTTGCTCACCCAATCCGAAATAGAGGAACTTGTCCAAATCCACAAAGAGGCACCGCATTTACGTGGTCTTCAGCGAAAACTTGCTGAAGAAATCACCTCCATGGTACATGGCTCGGATGCTTTGGAAAAGGCCGAACAAGCCAGTCAAATTCTTTTTGGCAAGAACACAGCCGGTTTTCTAAAAAAACTTGAAGAAACTACCTTGCTAGAAGTTTTTGAGGGTGTTCCTCAAGCGTCAATCCGCCTATCTGACTTAGAACACGGACTCTCCATCGTGGATCTTCTCACAGAAAAAACGCACTTTTTAAAATCTAATAACGAAGCGCGCCGTGCTTTAAAAGAAAACAGCATCTCGTTGAACCAAGAAAAGGTTGATGAAGATTTTATCGTGCATGCATCAGACTTAATTGCACACAAATACCTTTTATTACAAAGAGGAAAGAAGAATTATTTTTTAGTGAAAATAAAGGTTTAGTTTTTTTCAACACCATAAAACCCCGCAGCTTCGCAACTACGGGGCTTCAACCAAACTAACTAACAATATATGAAAAAAACTAACTCTCTTTCTTTAATTTGCCACCAACGTGTGCCAATTCCTATTAGCTCTGTGAATGAGCGCCTTGGGGTTTTCTGTCAACCAATCTTCATAAGTATCTGAAAAAGGGGTCTTGTAAAACAAGTATAATTTCCCGTTTCGCACTTCAAAAGCCCTGGGGTTAATCCCTATTTTTTCGCCGGTTTTCGCCATGGCGTAGGCACAGTAACCACCGTATTCAGGTGTGTATTTATCGGGATTGGCCAAAAATGTGTTTTTGTTTTCCTCACTGTCAAACAGATATTTTGCACCCTTGTATGATACTTCGTGTTTTTCTTTCCCCTTGATTGCCTTATCCGAAAAATAGGCAACCACATCATATCTGTCTGCCATGTAGCCCTTTTTGTCTGTATTCATCAGGGCATCTTGAGCCATCACCTGATAGCCAAAAAATACCAAAATAAAAAGCGATGTGGTTTTCATCTGTTTATATTATTTATTTTTATCGGTCATGCTTCGGCTGCGCTCAGCACAGGCATGGAACGCCTTAGGATAATCATACTCCTGTTTGTCAATCTTTTACATGGGCGTTTCATCTGTTTATATTTATTGTTTTTCAAAACGCATGTTCAACATTTATCTCATCATTTTTTGGTATTCAAATTGTCAATAGGTGTTTTATCCCTAATCGATTTGAAATCAAATTACCCCTCGGCAACAGAAAAACAGTCGATGTAAAAAATTAAAACTTTCCTGTAAAATGTTAATATTTAGAATTTTAACTTTTGTTGAATGTAATTTAACATGCATTAAAATGAGAAATGGGAGAAACGCACAGACTTAAACACCTGTTTTTCAGTATTTTAAACTAAAGATAACCGGTTTTAATCTGTCTTTACAAAGAGGATGCTCTCTTGTGTTAAAATTTGGAAGGGTGCTGGTAATGTTGTTTCAGGATATGGATGTTTGCCACCAAAAACGTGGTCTGCATCCGGAATCATAATCAGTTTGCTCTTGGGATTCCAACGGTGCATTTTTTTGGCTTCTTCTACGGAGATTACAGAATCTGCCTCACCATGCAAAACCATTTGTGGCTTGTTGAATCGTTTGACGGCTGCCTCTACAAAAAGACGCTCGCTGTGGTTTTGAAAATCTTGATAAAACTGATAATAATGAGGCATCTGTTGTTTGGTACGTGCATTTTCTATAAACATCACGCCCGTCTCTTTCCACTTTTCAAGTTTTTGTCCGGTTGGAAATCGACTGCCAAAATCGCTAACACCTGCCCAAGTGATGAGTTTGGAAACGCGTGTGTCTTCGCCGGCCTTAAGTGCACACACACCCCCACCCCGACTGTGTCCAATGAGTGTCAACGCGTCGGGGTTTTTATCTTGCAGAAATGCATCCGCATCACATACCCAATTGATTACTTTTTCCAAATCAAAAAGTTCTTTGGTGAAATTGTTGTGTCCAAAAGCTTCCAAATCGCCAAATTCAAGTGGATTTTGCGGTGTAGTTCCGTTGTGTGAAAAATTAAATTTCACAAAAAAACAATCGTTCTCTGCAAACTGCTCAGCCGCCAAATCCCAACAACCCCAGTCTTTAAAGCCTTTGTAGCCGTGGCTAAACACTACTACGGGCTTGGGTTGGTTGTTTTTCTTGAAAAAAATATCCATCAAAATGGTTTTTCCATCTGCGCCTTCAAGGCTGAGGTTCCGTATTGTCTGTATCATCGTTTGTTTTTTCTGTAAAAGGTATGTTTATGTCTAAAATTTCTTTGATCAGTGAATGTAAGACATTTTCAAAATCATGCAAAACCTGATTGTCAATCAAGTAGTCATGTGTAGCACCTGCAACCTTACATTTCATGAATTTGTCTTTTAAATTTTTGAATGATATAACACCTGTCATACATTGAAAGTCTTGAATTTGTTGTGCTTGTTGATGCATGAATGCATAGCACAACACTTGAAAAGCCTTGCTCCATTTGTAATCTTCCGTAAGGTTTTGCATGTCCTTTACATGCATATTTTCGGGGCTTACTTTTCCTGTTTTATAATCGATAATGCGCAGTTGGCCGTCTAGCATATCCATTCTGTCAACCTTACCTTTAAGGAAAACAGGTGCAAACAATTCCGGAATTGACAAAGGAATTTTGATGGATTCTTCCAAAGCTATTATTGCCAAATCGGCGCCTTTCTCTATGGTTTTTCTATCGAGTTCAAGTAGTTTTGTGATGTATTTTTGAGCAACTTGGTATATGATTACATTTTTTCCGGTTTGCAAGTCGCCACCGGGGTAGTGCTTGTCGAAAGCCTTTATCAGTATTGAGGTTGCTTGTGCGGAAAGTTCGTCAAGCATTGCCACAGTCAGTGGTTGTCCGATGGTAGGCTTGTAAAGCGCTTCCAGCGTATCGTGTACAATATTGCCGAGTGTGCGGTCGGCTATGGTTTCTTCCGCAACCCATGCTTCTTCAATGCCCAAAACAGCCTGTTTGTAGAACTGCATGGGATCGTAGATATAGTTGCTCAAAAAAGACGGTGAAAATCCACTTTGTGCTTTCGCTTTAAGAATATCAATTATATTTTCATTCTTAGCGATAGATTTATAGAGCAACTGAAAATCGGGTGTTACATTCGTCAATATTTTTTTGGAAACTTTATGGGGGCTGTCAAGCTCTAATTGCGATAAATATCGGCTGGGCTCGCCAAGTCCAAAATTTTCTTCATCTGTATTGTACAACAAATACATATTTTGGGCTTTTGACAATAAACGATAAAAATGGTATGCAAAAACAGCATCACTATCTCGCTGATCTGGCAAGTTAAAAGCCGTTCGTACTTCAAAAGGCAACATGCTCACTTTTTTCGATTTTTTGGGGAGCATGCCTTCATTGGCGGACAAGACGATGACGGTCTCAAAATCGAGGTTTCTAGCCTCGAGCAAACCCATGATTTGCAAGCCGTCTGTAGGTTCACCGCGAAAAGAAATGCGGTCTGCATTGACGTATTCTTTAAAAAAGCGAAGTTGTGTTTTGGCGTGGTTCAAAAAAGTGTATTGGTGGCTGTAATGGTCAATTTCGTTGAAAATTTCGTAAAAACGAAACAGTTGCTCGCCCAATAAAGCATCTTCTGTTAACAGATTGCTGTAGTCGTTTTTAAAAACTTGAACCAATTGTTTCATCTCTTCGATTAATGTGCAGGCAGCTGAAGTAGTTAAAATGGTTTTTAACATTGAAATTTGGGGATATGAATCCACCAAACCCCGAAGCGCATCAGGTGAAAAATAGCTTTTGGACGTGTGGTTGATAGATGCCAGCAAATCCTTTATGCGCGCATCTTTCAATGTGCCTGATAGCAAGGTACAAATTTCTGTGAACTGCTGAATATGGAGGGTTTTATCCGTTTCACGTAAGGCGATTTTAAACTCAAAAACAGCTTTGAAAAAGTGGGCCAAAGTAGATGTTTTCAGGGGTACTCCCATAGTAATATTGGCAACATTAAACGCCTTTGGTAAGGCATCCAAAACGGGTTGTAGCAAGTTTTCGTCCGCTAACACAACCGCAACCTCAGCGAGTGGATATTGGTTTTTAGCCAATGCATCTAAAATATGGCCTAATTGTTTTGCTTGGCCTATTTGGCCGTTCACGCCGATAAACGAAATATCTTTGGGTGATGCAAAATGATTTGAAATCCAATCGGATGTTGAAGTTGATAAAACCTTGTGACGCAATATATTTCTGGGATGATGCCCGGCTTCATGATAGGTATTGTCCAAAAAAAAGGCATCAAAATCCCAGCATATGTTTGCTTTTCCGGAGGCTAGCATCTTACTGAGGCAAAATGCTTCACTTGTCTTGAGTGCACTAAATCCGGCAAAAACAAAACTTTGGCAGGATTTCTCTATAAAAATGTCGATGTTTTGAGTTGCGATACGAGAAATCAATCCGGCATATGCCTTTTTTTGAGCGATGAGTTTGGCTTGTAACTTATGATAATAGATACCAAACAAATTCCAGTGAGACAAATAATCATTAGCAATGCGCTGAGTGGGTTGCACTTGTTTGGCCCAATGATCTATGGCTTTTATTTGTTGCAAATAGGAAAACACCTGACTCGCATCTGCCAACTGTGCATCTATTTCTTCAAAGTCGCTTAACAGCGTAGGCGCCCAAGTAATAAAATTTTCAAAAGATTCTTGGCTTTCGCTAGGTGTGTTTTCCAGATAAACCTCGTAAAAAAGACAGTGAAGAGCAGTTTTCGGAATCAAATCAATTTGTGCAACCGCTTCAAAAAATTCTTGAATGCTCAATATTTTAGGCACAAAACCCGGTTTGCGGGAAAGGTTTATATAGGTATCTCTGAAAATCACGCCCGATCGCTTGTTGGGCCAAATCACCCAAATCTGACGACCGTCTTCGTATTTCTCTATGACCTTGCGCGAGACTTTATGGATAAACTTTTCTGTTGGGTGTTGCGTTATCATAGAATGAAGTTAGGTTATGCAAAATAAAAAAAGCGTCGAGAAAACCCGACGCTTTTGTATATTAAATATGAAATATTCTGTGGCTATTTTTGAAGATTGATTTCAACTCTTCTGTTTTTAGCTCTTCCGGCACTTGTGTTGTTAGACTCTAATGGTCTAGACTCACCGTAACCTGTAGCTTGTAATCTGGAGCCGTCTATACCGTTTGAAACCAACCAATCTACTACCGATTGGGCTCTTTCTTGAGAAAGTTTTTGGTTCAATTTTTCACTACCTACGCTATCAGTATGACCTTCTACATTAAATTTGGCATATGAGTAGTCGCTCATAATTGCTGAAATGTTTTTAAGAACATCTGCTGATTCGGCTTTGATTGATGATTTACCGGTATCGAAAAGGATAGTTTTGGCATAATCATTCAAAGTTTGCCTGATAGATTCTGTAATTTCAGGACAGCCATAGTTAGCAACCGTTCCAGCTACATTAGGACATCTGTCATCTTTGTCAAGCACACCGTCATTGTCTGAATCTGGCCAAGGGCAACCTCTGTTTTCTTTAGGACCGGCTTGGTTAGGACATGCGTCATCTTTATCGGTAACGCCATCTCCATCTGCATCAGGACAGCCGTTTAGTGCTTTCAAACCGGCTACGGTAGGACAAGCATCATCTTTATCGGCAATACCATCACCGTCTGTATCGGGACAACCGTTAAATTCGGCCAAACCTGCGGTGTTAGGACAAGCATCTTTACTGTCTTCGATACCATCACCGTCTGAATCCGGACAACCTTTAAATATTTCCAGACCCGGTACTTCAGGACATGCGTCTTCTTTGTCAAAAATACCATCACCGTCAGTATCTGTGCCACCAAAGCGTAGCACAAGACCCAATTGATGTTGCCAGTGAGAAATACCGTCCTCTATTGGGCTAGCTATGTTGGATTGATTGATGGTAGAACCAGAACCCATATCATATTTGAAAGTACTCGTCAAGTTGACACCCAACTTCTCCGTAATCCAAATATTTAAGCCTGCACCTGGGTTAAAAGAAGCCCAGCCTTCGTTATCAATCCAATAGTAACCGGCACCCACATTGATTTGAGGTTCAAATACTTTAGATCCGATAAGTTTTGCAAGACTGTATGTAAACGCACCATCCACAGAATAGTAAGATAAATCATTGGGTTCCAAAAGAACATTTTGATCTAAAATAGCAATTGCATCAATTTGGTTGAAGGACAAATTTACTCCAAATGAGATGTTATCTGCAATGTAACGCTTCACATTAATGTAAGACAGAGAACCTACGAAGTTCCAGTTGTCTTTTGCATTAAATGGTTGTGCAAATAAGTCGCCCATTCCATCAGCGCCTGTGCTAGAAAAATCGACAGCATTCACACCGATTCCTATCGACCAAGGATAGTTTTTGTCTTGGGCGTAAGTCGTGCCAACAACGAGGGTCAGCAAAAAGGCAATTAAAAGTTTAGTAAGATGTTTCATATTCAAATTTTTAAAATTTTCTAAATAATAGGGCAAATGTAAGTTGTTAAAGTATATTAACAAAAATAAAATTAATAATTTTTTTGGATTTAACGCCTTTTCACGCCATTTTTTTAAATTAATGTATGATTTTCATGTTTTTACCAACTTTCTCAAAGGCTTTGAGCGCTTTATCTAGGTGCGTGCGCGTGTGCGCTGCTGACAATTGAACCCGTATGCGTGCTTTGCCTTTCGGAACCACCGGAAAGTAGAAACCAATCACATAAATACCTTCTTCTAACAAGGCTTCTGCCATTTTTTGTGACAAGGCAGCATCGTAAAGCATCACTGGGACTATTGCCGCATCGCCATCTATAATGTCGAAACCTAATTTTTGGAGTCCGGCTTTAAAGTATTGGGTGTTTTTTTCAAGCTTATCGCGCAAATCGGTTGATTTTTCTATGAGTTCAAAAACTTTTAAGGATGCACCAACTATTGAAGGTGCCAACGAGTTTGAGAACAAATAAGGCCTAGAACGCTGTCGCAACATTTCGATGATTTCTTTTTTCCCGGTGGTATAGCCACCCATGGCACCGCCCAAGGCTTTTCCAAGCGTACCGGTAATGATGTCTATGCGACCCAACACACCCTTGGCCTCCGGCGTGCCACGACCGGTAGCACCAATAAATCCGGCGGCGTGACACTCGTCCACCATAACCAATGCATCGTATTTATCTGCTAAGTTACATATCTTGTCAAGCGAAGCTACAATGCCATCCATAGAAAACACCCCATCTGTGACAATGATTTTAAATCTGTGCCCCGTTTCATTCGCCTTGACGAGCTGCGCCTCCAAGTCCTGCATGTCATTGTTCTGATAACGATACCGAGCGGCTTTGCAAAGCCGGACACCGTCAATAATAGAGGCGTGATTCAACGCATCGGAAATGATTGCGTCTTTTTCATCAAAAAGCGGCTCAAAAACACCTCCATTGGCATCAAAAGCGGCTGCGTATAAGATGGTATCTTCCGTCTGATAAAAGTCTGCTATTTTTTGTTCGAGTTTTTTGTGAATATCTTGCGTGCCGCAGATAAAACGAACCGAAGACATGCCAAAACCATGCGTGTCCAAAGTATCTTTGGCTGCCTGTACAACTTCAGGGTGTGAAGAAAGGCCTAAATAGTTGTTGGCGCAAAAATTGACAACTTCTGTGCCGTCTATCAATTTGATGACGGCGTCTTGCGGAGATGCAATAATTCTTTCTTTCTTGTAAAGACCATCCTCCTTTATTGAGGCTAATTCTTCCTGGAGGTATTCTTTTATTTTTCCGTACATAATTTTGTGTTTAGACAAATTTACAAAATATCTGTGGCTACTTGTAAAAATTCATTTCATCTAAATATTGCCAAGCCTCCGCCGGCATGAGCGCACGAACACTTTTTCCGGATTTGATTTGATCTCTGATAAAAGTTGCGGAAATATTTACCATGGGAGCAGCTGTCATTTTAATGTTAGGATGCTGTACTATCGCGGGTTCTCCTTTGCTATTTGTCAGTCGGGGATAAACATATATATGATGGTGTTCCAATATATAGGTATAGTTTTTCCACTTGTGAAAACTAACCAAGTTGTCTTCTCCCATGATCAACGAAAATTCGTGCTCCGGATACTTTTCTTCAAGGGTCAGTAGCGTTTGAACCGTGTAATTGGGTTGCGCCATTTTGAATTCAATATCGTTGGGACGCAATTTTGGATAGGACTCCAACGCGCGATGCACCATTTCTAAGCGCTGATAATCGTCGAGCAAAGTACTTTTCTTTTTGTGCGGATTGTGTGGTGTTACTACAAACCAAACCTGATCCAAGTCTGTATTTTCAACCAAATGATTCCCTATAATCAAATGACCCTGATGAACGGGATTGAAGGTGCCAAAAAACAAACCCACGCGCATGACTAACGGTTTAAAAATTCCTGAACCAGCCGGTAAGCTTGTGCTTTGGCCGTTTCGAGTTCGTTGTTTTCAATGACCACATCAAAACGATTGGCATAGGTAAGTTCTCTTGTGGCTTTGTCTATTCGCATTTGAATTTTGTCTTCCGTTTCACTTTGTCTGTTTCGAAGTCTTTTTTCAAGTTCTTCCACAGAAGGGGGTTGCACAAATACGGCCAACGTCCGATCCGGATACTGTGCTTTGATGTTGAGGCCACCCTCTACGTCTATGTCAAAAATGATGTTTTTCCCGGCTGCCCAAAGCCGTTCTAGCTCGCTCTTTAAAGTGCCGTAAAACATGCCCGAATAAACCTCTTCATGCTCAACAAAGGCGGCCTGCTCAATTTTTTGTTTAAAATCTTCAGATGAAATAAAATAATAATCTTTTCCATCTGTTTCGCCTTTGCGCTTTTCGCGAGACGTGGCAGATACTGAAAATGACAAGGCAAGCTCGGGTTTTCCCAATAAGTGACGCACCAAAGTGGTCTTGCCCGAACCGGAAGGTGCCGAAAAAACAATCAATTTTCCTTGGGTGAACGCCATATTGTTTTACAAAATATTGAGCAATTGCTCTTTTAGCTTCTCCAATTCATCTTTCATTTGTACCACCAACTGCTGGGTAGCCGCATGGTTGGCCTTAGAGCCTATCGTATTGATTTCTCGTCCAATTTCCTGTGAGATAAACCCCAATTTTTTGCCGTTTGACTCGGGCGACTCTAAGTTTTCCGAAAAATAGTCCAAATGGTTTTTCAACCGCACTTTTTCTTCGGTAATGTCAAATTTCTCAAGGTAATAGATCAATTCCTGCTCAAACCGATTCTCATCCACTTCCGCCTCAAGACTGTCAACAGCTTTTCTGAGACGCAGTTTCACCACCTCAAGCCGTTCTGTATCTTGTGCTTCTACGCCTTTAAGCAAGCTTTGTATGTTTTGAATGCGCAAGGCAAAATCTTTATGTAAAACCTTTCCCTCGGCTTTTCTAAAAACAAAAAGCTGTGCAGCGGCTTCTTGCAGGGCACTAAAAATTTCTTGCCACTCGTTTTCATCGGCCTGCTCGGGTTTTGCCAATAAGGCATCGGGCATGCGAACTGCCATTTTTAAAAGTTCGGTTTCGTCACCATCCACGATGGCTTTTAGCTGCTTCAAATAGTCGCGCACCACTTTTTCGTTGAGCATGGCAGGTGCCGTGTTGGCCGTGCTTTCCAATTGTATGGACAAGTCAATCTTACCGCGTTCTAAACGTTGAGACAAGATGTTGCGAATGTCCAATTCTCTATCGCGATAGTAGCCGGGCATGCGAAGGTTAAGATCGAAACTTTTACTGTTGAGCGATTTTATTTCAACCGTCACAATTTTATCGGAAAGTTGTTTGACACAACGGCCATAGCCGGTCATGGAAAGAATCATGAATTGCTTTTAAGAATTTGCGCGAAGTTAATAAATTTATTAGGAACCAAAATCATTTATAAAGTGCCAAAAGACCGACAAATGTAAAAGTGGATTTCGCAAAATGATTCATGTTCGTATCGTAGCTGTTACAAAAACGATCAACCGAACCAGGATTCTCAAAAATTTAACGAGAACCAATGGGTTAATCAATTAATAAATATCTTTGAAAAAAATCTCAAGCCCGGATGTCCGGTATCTACATTCATATTCCCTTTTGCAAACAGGCCTGTCACTATTGTGACTTTCACTTTTCAACTTCTTTGAAGCACAAAGACAGGCTATTAGAAGCCCTCCAAAGAGAATTGGCTTTGAGAAAGGATGAGGCCGTAGGTCAAAATATAGAAACCATCTATTTCGGCGGAGGCACGCCCTCGGTTTTGAATGCATCCGAATTACAAGCCATCATACAAACTGTATTTACGCATTATCAGGTAATTAAAAATCCTGAAATAACTCTCGAAGCCAACCCCGATGATTTGACAGATGCAAGCATCTTTGAAGATTATAAAAAAACGGGTATCAATCGGTTGAGTATTGGTATCCAATCTTTTTTTGACCGCGATTTAAAACTGATGAATAGGGCACACAACGCGGAAGAAGCCAAAAATTGTCTGCAAAATGCCAAAAAAATCTTCGAAAACATTTCTATCGATTTAATTTATGGCATTCCGAATATGACGGAAACAGCATGGCTCGAAAACATAGAGACTGCTTTGTCTTTTGATGTGCCTCACCTGTCATGCTATGCACTCACTGTAGAGCCCAAAACTGCTTTGCACAGTTTTATCAAAAAAGGGATTGTACAGGCGCCGGACGATGCGGTGGCTCACCGCCATTTTGAAATACTGACCCAAGTGCTGAACGAGGCACATTTTGTGCATTACGAACTTTCCAACTTTGGTAAAGAAGGCTATTTTTCCAAAAACAACACAGCTTATTGGCTCGGTAAAAAATATATCGGAATCGGTCCATCTGCACACAGTTATGACGGGCAATGCAGAAGTTGGAATGTAGCCAATAACCATTTATATATCCATAGTTTACAAAAAAACAAGCTGCCATCGGAAAAAGAAACCCTGACCCAAACCGACCGGTTCAACGAAACCGTAATGACAGGCCTGCGCACTATTTGGGGCGTATCTTTGGCGAAGATTGAAGCAGATTTTGGTTTGCACTTTCGCAACTATCTGGAAAAGCAAGCCGCTTCTCATATCAAAAATGGTTTTTTGCGAATAGATGCTAATCATGCCGTGTTGCACATTACCCAAAAGGGGAAATTTCTGACCGACGGATTGGCGAGCGATTTGTTTATGTTGGCATCCAAAAGCATGAGTTAGTCACTTTTTGAAAAAGATAAATCATTGATAATCAAATGACACGCTAATCATAAAAAAGCATCACAAATTGATGAAAGCATCCATTCTACATCCAACCGGGCATTTTACAATTGACCTTACCAAGGCCATCGATTTGTCAATTCCCATTACCAATGACAAAGGACCGCGTGCTTGGGGACAAAAAAACGCCGCCATAAACCCCGTGCAAGAAGGTGTATGGACCGGCAGCGTTGCCGCCGGAGCCACTGTCAATTTTAACGAGATTCAACTCAATCCGCATGCACAAACAACCCATACCGAGTGTTTGGGACACATCACCCAACAGGCCTACAGCCTCAATCAAATCTTATTGTCTTCCCTTTATTTTACCGCCGAATTGGTGAGCATCGAGCCGCAAAAAGATCAGGACGACCTTGTCATTTTAGAAAGCCAATTGAGACAACAACTTACCTACAAAACCACAGAAGCACTAATTATTCGCACTTTGCCCAATCCCGTTTCCAAAAAAACGCACAACTATTCCGGCACCAATCCGCCTTACTTGCATTACAAAGCAGCCAAATACCTCCGCAAACTGGGTATAAAACATTTGTTGGTTGATTTGCCGAGCGTGGACAAAGAAAAAGACAGCGGTAAACTACTGACTCACAAAACCTTTTGGCAAGTGACAGACACACAAAACCTCAACAAAAATGCGCGTACAAGTGACACCATCACCGAATTGATTTACGTACCCAACAGCGTTGCAGACGGCCTGTACTTGCTCAACATACAAACCATGCCCATAGAAAACGATGCTGCGCCAAGCCGCCCTTTACTTTTTAAAATTGAATAAACAAAACCCATGAAACACCCATGTAAAAAGAGTGACACACAGGAGTATGACTATCCTAGGGCGTTCCATGCCTGTGCTGAGCGCAGCCGAAGCATGACCGTTGAAAACAAATAATTATAGACCCATGAAAGATCTTTTTTACGCTTATATCTGCCAACTACAAGAACAAATCACCGAAGCACTTGAAAAAATTGACGGAAAAGCCCGTTTCCGCCAAGACGAATGGCAACGAGCAGAAGGCGGTGGTGGCCGTACCCGCGTGATTGAAAACGGCGCAGTGTTCGAAAAAAGCGGTGTCAACATTTCTGCCGTTCACGGTGCTTTGCCCGAGGCCATGCAAGCTTACTTCAAAGTAGGTGACGTCGATTTCTTTGCCTGCGGACTCAGCCTGGTTTTGCATCCTCAAAACCCGATGGCTCCCACCGTTCACGCCAACTGGCGCTATTTTGAAATGTATGACAAAACCGGACAAATCATAGACCAGTGGTTTGGTGGCGGACAAGATTTGACGCCCTACTACCTGTTTGAAGAAGACGCCCGGCACTTTCACAAAATTTGCCAAACTGCCTGCAACAAGCACCATACCGATTTCTACGTCCAATTCAAAAAACAATGTGACACCTATTTTTTTAATGCACACAGAGGAGAAGCGCGCGGCATAGGTGGATTGTTTTTTGATTACTGCCGTGCCAAAAACGATTTTAGTATTGACAATTGGTATGCGTTTGTCACCGAAGTGGGCAACAGTTTCTTGGATGCCTACTTACCCATTGTCAGCCGTAGAAAAGACATGCCCTACACGCCGCAACAACGAAACTGGCAAGAGATTCGAAGGGGTCGCTATGTGGAGTTTAACCTCGTCCACGACAAAGGAACCTTGTTTGGACTAAAGACCAATGGCCGTATCGAAAGTATTTTGATGAGTCTGCCGCCCAAAGTGCAATGGGTCTATGACTACCAACCGGAAACAGGCAGTGAAGAAGACAAACTGTTGTCCGTTCTGAAACAACCAAAAGACTGGGTTTAAGCAAGAAAAAAGCGGTCAGGTGTTTTTATTGGGATGCCAAAATTTACCGATACATTTCGACAATTTCTCGTAGCTTTGTCCTATGATTGGCTTGGTAGATTGCAACAATTTTTACGCTTCCTGCGAACGGGTTTTCCGACCCGATTTGCAGGATTGTCCCATTGTGGTACTCTCCAACAATGACGGCTGTGTGATTGCGCGCAGCAACGAAGCCAAAGCACTCGGCATCCCAATGGGCGCACCGGCTTTTCAATACGAAAAACAATTTGACACACTTGGTATCCGCGTTTTTTCATCTAACTATGCACTCTACGGCGACATGAGCCACCGCGTGATGCGTATCCTGAGCCGGTTTACACCGGAGGTGGAGGTGTACAGCATAGACGAAGCTTTTATAAAGCTACAACCCAAAGACGAAACCGCCGAAACACAGGCCCGAACCATGCGCCACACCATCAAAAAATGGACGGGAATTCCTGTAAGCATTGGGCTGGCACCTACCAAAGCCTTGGCAAAAGTGGCAAATAAAATCGCTAAAAAATTTGCCGAAAAAACGGGAGGCGTCTATGTGATTGACACCCCGCTTAAACGCGAAAAAGCCCTTCGCTGGACAGCTATAGAAGATGTGTGGGGCATTGGCTACCGGCATGCAGCACGCTTGCGGGCAAAAAAAATAAATACCGCTTTCGATTTTGTAAACTTACCCGACGAGTGGGTCAGGAAAAATATGTCGGTAGTGGGTTTGCGACTCAAAAAAGAATTGCAAGGACAAGCCGTTTTGCCTTGGGAAGCTATCGTACCCGACAAAAAATCTATTGCCACCACGCGCAGCTTTGAAGGCACACTGACTGCTTTTGGCGATCTTAAAGAGCGTATGGCAACTTTTGCCGTGAGCTGCGCCGAAAAATTGCGCCGCCAGAAGAGCAGTTGCCGATATATTCATGTCTTTATCCGCAACAACCGGTACGGAAAAGACCCACAAAACATCTATTTAGGCACAACCCTTTGTTTGCCTTTCGAAACATCTTCTTCGTTGGTTATCAATCAATATGTACAAAAAGGATTGGCGCAACTTTTTGACCCCAATATTGCCTACAAAAAAGCGGGTGTGGTGCTCATGGGCATTTTGCCCGATACGGGGAGGCAGCTCAACGCTTTTGAAAACGAACCGGCAACACACCTCCCCCTGATGCAGGCCATCGACCGGCTCAATAGAAAATACGGCGAACCAAAAGTAAAGCTGGGCATACAAGACCTTCGGCGCACTTGGAAAATGAAGCAAGAGCGCCTTTCACCCAAATACACCACACAGATCAGCGACATTTTGAAAGTATCATGACTTTAAAAAAATTACATCCGAAAAATGTTTTGGAATTTTTTGTCCCATCAGAAGACATTTCTTTTGGGCAGCCTTTTATTGCCAATGGCATTTCGGCCGGATTTCCCTCGCCGGCTGACGATTTCAGGCAAGAAAGCATCAGCCTGGATGCTGCCTTGGTAAAAAACAAAGAAGCGACCTTTTACGCCCGGGTACGAGGCCAATCTATGACCGGTGCCGGGCTAGACGACGGCGACTTGTTGGTCATAGACCGCAGCCTAGAGCCCAAAGACAACCAAATTGCCGTTTGCTATTTGGACGGTGCCTTTACGGTGAAGCGTTTAAAAGTGTCTGAAAAGGGGGTGTTTTTGATGCCCGAAAATCCGGATTATCCGGCTATTCCCGTAACAGAAGGACAAGAGCTAATTGTATGGGGCGTAGTAACTTATGTGATAAAAAACGTGAGTTCCTGAAAAGTTTTTTGGAAGAATTTATTCGCCTTTAGGAATGCCATCCGATTCGGATTCTTCAACTTCCAAGCCTTCTTTTTGCCATTTTATAATGCCTCCGTCGAGGTTGTAAACGGCTTTAAAGCCTTTCTCTCTGAGTATTTTTGCTGCCTTGGAGCTTCTGCCACCGGATTTGCAATAGACACAAATAGGCTGATTTTTATCTAATTTTTCCAGTTGTTTTTCAAAATCGTCATCGAAGAAATTTATGTTTTGGGCGTTGGGCAAGTGACCATCTGTATATTCGACCGGTGTGCGCACATCGATGAGTTGCACGTTTTCCATCTGGAGGAGGTTTTGCATCTCGGCAGGAGAAACGAGTTGAATACCCTCCTTTTGTAGGTTGCCTTCTTGCTTGCAACCCATAAAAGCGGCAAACAACAGTAAAATAATGTATGGACGTAGGGTTGTATTCAATGCTTTATATTTGTTTTGAGTAGTGCTGATGCCGTGTCTTAAAAATTAGGACACCTCGGCCGGTGGGCATTCTGCAATTAATCTTGTACCACATCGCCATCCCATTCCAAAATACCACCAATCAGGTTAAAGGTATTTTCGAAACCTTGTTGCTCGAGTATCATGCAGGCTTGTGCACTGCGACGACCGGAACGGCAATATACGTAGAGATTTTTATTTGGATCGAGGTCTTCGATACCTTCCATAAAGGCTTCCGGGTCCATAATATCTATGTGGAGCGCGTTGGGAATATAGCCTTCTTCAATTTCTTCGGGGGTGCGAACATCCAAAATAAGTGCGTTTTTGTCCTGACTTATTTTTTCTTTCCATTCGGAACTGCTGAGGTCTGTCATAGTGTCTTAAAAAGTTAAAATTGAGTTTGATAATTCAAAATTAATTAAATTGCATCAATATTCAAGCCCTAAATTTATAAGACCTGTAAATTTTTGGGCAATGGCATTAAACCAAGGTGCATAAAAAATAAATTGTATATGAAAAAGCTGTGGTTTAAGAATCGCTTTTGGAGCTTGTATTTAGTATTGTCGGTGTGCCTTTTTCTTTTGGCTTGCCAGTCCGATGACGATGGTTCTCTCAGACCGGATTTGATTGGAATCCGCGAAGTTATTGCGCCGGAATCATTAATGGTTGGAGAGAAGGCTGTTTTTATCCTGCGTTATGACCGTCCTACGGATTGTCATGGTTTTTTAAGATTTGATACGGCCCAAACGGATGCGCAACTCAGGGTAGGATTGGTGGCCGGTGTTTTTGGCACCAACTGCCAGCCGGTTGATGAACCTGCCAGAGAAATTCCTTTTGAGCTTGTGCCAAAGCAGCCCGGAAACTTTACAGTTTCATTTTTTAGCGGCCAAAGCACTGATGGCGAAGAAGCTTTTATCAGTTTTAACTTTGACGTTGTTATGGAATGACAGGGTTTAATGTTTTGACACAGGATATTTGCCAAAGAAAAATCTTTTAAAAATAAGCCATTTTATATGTCTCCAACTTTTATGCGGGTGGGATATAGCAATCATAAAAACTTTATCTTAGATGAATGTGCCCTTTTGGCATTGAGGGCAACCCGAGGAATTTTTCAGTAGCCGTGATGTATGCTCCCCCTGTCTCCTGATAGCCATCTCATTTCTCCTTTTACTGCTGAAGCGATTGATGCATCATTTCCCAAATGTGTTTTCTAAGTGCTGTCCTATTCTCAAATTTTAAGTTTTCCGTGGCAATAGTTCCCACAAAATGTACCCGCAGCAAACCCGGTCCGCCGGAAAAAAAATCGTAGGAGAATCTTTTTTTATTATCTAAAAAAGTGATGATCCGGATGGGAATTTGATGTTCAATGGCCAGGCGGAAAGCCCCTTCTTTGAATTCGTCAAGCACAATATTCACATCGTCAGGAACTTTCCCTTCGGGAAAAATGCAAATACTGGTACCGTCTCTCAAACGCCTATCAGCCTCTTCAAAGGCGTATTTTCGGCTACGTGGGCTGCTTCTATCTACCAAAATACAAGTGCGTTTGTAAAAAAATCCGAAGACGGGAATGTTGGCCAACTCTTTTTTACCGACAAAGACAAAGGGTTGTTTCACTACGGCGAGCATCAGCATAATATCGATCATAGAAGTATGGTTGGCCACCAACATATAGCTTTGATGCTTGTCGTAAGTATTGTCTCCTATTTTTTTTACCGGAAAACCCATACCAAACAATATACATTTTGCCCAAAGTCTGGCCAAATAAAAGAACTGTCTGTAGGTTTTTTCCGAAAGTGTCATCAAAATGAGTAGTGGAAACATCACCAATATGGGGAGCATCACACATATGTAGAACCAAATTCGATAGAGTAAAACAAACGCTTTTTGTATCCATTTCATAACTGGCCAACTCGTTTTTTTTGAGCCCGGCTAAGTTAGTCAATTTTGATTTGCCATGTAAGTGTTGGGTGTTTTCCCGGCGCATACAAGCCGTTGAGCACTTCAAATTGCAAGGCGATTTCTGAAAGTTTTTCGAGCGTTTTGACTTGTAGTATCGTTTCTCCGGTTTTGACAATCAACAGGTCTGAAGCGTTGTGAAAGGTATATTTCGACTTGTTGAGCAAGGTAAAATCGAGCCCTGTGTCGTTGATGATTTTTAGGGTTGCGATATGTGTGTCTCCTTGATAGGCAGCCTCTTTAAAGTTTATGCTATGCTGTAGGAGTGGGTTGAGAAAATTTTGTCTGCCTACGAGTGTTTGGCCAAAAAATGCAACGGTTTGCTTGTTGAAAAGCGCTTCGCGCACGGCCTCCGACTTGCGTTCTGTTGCAAAAACAAGTGTGATGGGTCTGTGTCCACCCTTTTGAATGCCGTAACGCCAGTCAACCAATCCGTGAACATCACTCGTGCCCATAATGGTCAGGTTGTGATCTAAGGCAATTTGCAAGGCCTCATCAGAAATGGTAAGGTCATTGATTACTTCGATGCCGTGTAACAGTTTTTTAGCTATCAATTCTCGGTGAAATGGTTCCAAACGCGCCACGCCATCTTTCCGTTGTGCTTCCCAATGCGGGTGGTTCCAAAAGACAAAACCTCCTTGGCGATTGGCCTCTTCAAAAACTTTTAGAGAGTCTTTAATCATCAGCAGATTGGCATCTGTTATAAAAACCGCATTGTTGTGACCCGGCGGCATTTTGCGGGTTACTTCAGCGCCATGAATAATTATTAAATCGTGATCTTTTGCCTCTTCTAGTGCGATTTTGTAGGAACGGTTGCGATCGGGATGCGGTATGTCTGCTTGGTGTGGTTGGTATTCCAAATGTTCGGTAAGGGAGATGACATCCAACCCGTCCATGAGTGCTTCCATCACCCGTATGTCAGGCCAAACGCTTCCGTCTGAAAAAACCGTGTGTTGGTGAAGATCTGTTTTGAGTGTTTTGTAGCCCGGAATGTCGGGAAAATTGAGCACGCGACTGAGGCGGTGCGTATGGTCTTGTTGCGCAAAAAACACCGAAGGTACTAGCAGTAAAATAAAAAGAAGTCTCATTTTTTTTAATCAAATATAAACAAAGTATGTGAAGCCAAGTTTAGCGAAGGTTTAATTTAATGACAAAACCTTCCCCGGAAAATTTTAATAAAACCTGATAATCATCATGTTTTTCTGTGAAAATTAACCGAACTTTGTATCACTTACATTTCGTGATGATGAAGATATTCAAACTGATTTGCTTGTCGATTCTGGCAACAGCAACGCTTTCATGCACAAGCGATGACGAGGGGTCAACACCTTGCGATGCCAAAGCCGTCTTAGATCCCGAACGCTTTGAAACGGCACCGGCTATGTCACTAAATATTGAAAGCGCCGCAATAGAAGGCGACTGCCTAAACATCCGTTTTACTTCGAGCGGCTGTAACGGCGATACTTTTGTTTTTAACCTTATAGGCTTGCCTAACGATGCTACGGTCTTCCCACCTTTGGTGAATGTTCGCTTATCTTTAAGCAGCAACGAGTTGTGTGAAGCCATCGTTAGCAGAGAAGTAAGCTTCGATCTTTCCGTATTTCAGCAAAGCAACACAGACAGGGTTACTTTGGCGCTGCAAAACAACGGGCAAAGCCTACTGTATGTTTATTAAAAAGGAAGTAGTAAAAAGCTGTTTGGATTTTTAAACTTCGCTCGGCGGTTTACCAAAGTAAGCTTATCTTTGCCTTCAAAAACAGTGCATGGCCAGAATTCTTACAGGCATACAAAGTACGGGTACACCCCATTTGGGCAATTTGTTGGGCGCCATTTTACCGGCTATTGATATGGCCAAGCAGCCCGGAAATGACTCCTTTCTTTTTATAGCCGATTTACATTCGTTGACGCAAATAAAAGATGCCCAAACGCTTCGCAACAACACTTATGCCACCGCTGCGGCCTGGCTAGCCTGCGGGCTCAACCCCAGCGAAACCGTTTTTTACAGACAAAGCGATGTGCCTCAAGTAACGGAGCTGACTTGGTATCTGAATTGCTTTTTCCCTTACCAAAGACTGACATTGGCACATTCTTTTAAAGACAAAGCAGACAGACTCGAAGATGTAAATACCGGTTTGTTTGATTATCCCATGCTGATGGCCGCAGATATTTTGTTGTACGACGCAGAGATTGTACCGGTCGGAAAAGACCAATTGCAACATTTGGAGATTACCCGGGATGTAGCCGCGCGCTTCAACCATCAAATGGGCGAAACCTTTGTGTTGCCGCAAGCCAAACTGCAAGACCAAAGCATGTATGTGCCCGGAACTGATGGCGAAAAAATGAGTAAATCTAGAGACAACCTCATCAATATATTTTTGACAGACAAGGCATTGCGAAAGCAAATAATGGGTATCCAAACAGACAGCACCCCTATGGAAGCGCCCAAAAATCCGGAAACTTGTAACGTTTTTGCACTGTATAAATTACTGGCTGATGAAAGCCAAACCGCGCACATGCGCCAACAATACATACAAGGTGGTTTTGGTTACGGCCATGCCAAACAAGCACTCTACGAACTCATCCTTGAGCGATTTGGTGAAGCCAGAAGAAAATTTGCCGATTATATGGCTCACCGCCACCTGATAGACAAGGCGTTGGCCATAGGTGCAGAAAGGGCAGAAGCCGTGGCTGAAAGCGTTCTCAAACGCGTGCGCAGCAGGTTGGGTTATTAGTATTCTTTGGATGTGGCTTCTCTGGCCACCCTGTCTTCTTTGTAATAGAGCGCAATCAAATCGAGCACTGTTTTCATGAGTTCTTTGGTTTCCAGAAGCATACTAAAAAACAACATCGAGTTTTTAGGATTTGCATCTTCTTTTCGGGTGCGCGCCACTTGGCGGTCAATTTTTTGAGAAACAGATTCCAACAGATCTACTTGTTCTTCAAAAATAACACTGATTCGGCTAAATGCTTTTTTATCAAAAATATTTGAAACATCTTCGAAGAGACTTTTCAATTGGTTTTCGAGTTCTTTGAGTTCTTTTATTTGGTTAAACCGAAGACTTTTGTGATTGTTTTGTACATGATCCAACCCTTTGGCAGAAATAAAGTCTAAAGAGCGTGATATATTCTGCAAATGTTCCAATATCAAGATGTAAACCCGACTGACCCCAACAGAAGATTCTTCGAGGTTTTGAATAATGAAAAAAGTATCGTTTCTAAGCCGTTCTATATCTTCCTTGAGTTTTTCCGCATTTTTCTGCGCCAGTTTGAGTTCCTTCACATCATTGAGCGAAAGTCCTCTTACCGTCAGTGAAAAGATTTCGTGGCTGCGTTCTAAAACCCTGACAACGTTTCCTGTACTTTCTTCAATTACGCCTTTGATGTTTTTGCTCTCGGTGATGCGCAATTTTTCTTCCAGTTGTTTGGATTTTAAAAAACTACGGTGTTTTATAAAACTTCTCAACAGAACTGCAAAAGTGATTACGGATAAGACCACAACGGCCTGAAATCCTATAAAATATATACTGAGCGCTAACAAGCCTGCAGCTGTAAAAGAAACCATGGCGGTCACAAAAAACCCTCCCAAAACCTTCAACACGCCGGACACACGAAAAACCGCACTGTCTCTGCTCCAAGCCCGATCTGCCATTGAAGTACCCATAGCCACCATAAAGGTGATATAGGTGGTGGACAAAGGAAGCTGTCGATCTGTAGCCATCGATATCAGCAAACTGGCCACAACCAAGTTTACAGAGGCCCGAATCAAATCGAAAGCGGGTAATTCCTTGGCTTTGGCTTTGGCCAAATTGACTTTGGGTAATTTAAAACGTTGGTCTATAATTTCTACGGATCGCTGCGACATGACTTTTCTGAAGGAAGTCGAAATGTCTATGCCAACACGCACGATGTATCTGGAGAGATAATTGGCCTTGAAGCGTTCTTCTGTATCGGACTGGCTAGATAAATCGACCGAAGTTTTCAGTACATAGCGCGCTTTTTTGGAAAACCACAATGTGCCCACCATGATGAGGCCGGCCAAAACCAGTATCCAAGTGTTGGTAAAAACACCTTCTGAGAGCGGTCCCATAGAAAAATCTTGCAAGGGCATTCCGGAGTCATTCCAAAGCATAAATGCCTGATAGGCTGCCAAAGGCACACCAATGAAGTTGACCAAATCATTTCCGGCAAAAGCGATGGCGAGTGAAAAAGTACCCGTCAACACTACAATTTTATAGATATTTACTTTAAAATACCCGGCCAAAAAAATAGAAAGCAGCGTAAAAAACACCCACGCGCCAAAAACCAATAGCAGTAAATTTTGTGAGATAAAAACATTGTTTTGCGTAAAACCCGAAAGGCTGTTGAGCCCCTTGAAGATGAGGAAATACACAATAGATGTCATCGCCAATCCGCCAAAAATTCCGGCCATCAAAGGTGGCTTTTGCTCGAAGTGAAACGTAAAAAAAATGCGCGTGATATATTGTACCAAAGCGCCCACCACAAAAGCGATAACGATGGAGAAAAAGATACCTAAAATAATGAGCAACGCCTTGTCTGAATTGATGTACGGATACAAATTGAAAAAATTGCCACCGCTTTTAAAACTTTTTATCATCCCTATCCCGACAGCGGCACCAAGCAATTCAAAAACAATAGAAACCGTTGTAGAGGTAGGAATTCCGATAGAATTAAAAAAATTGAGCATAATCACATCCACCACCATGACCGCTACAAAAATGACCATAATCTCGTCGAAGTAGAAAGCCTCCGGATTGAATATGCCTTTGCGGGCTACTTCCATCATGTCGTTGGAAAAAACGGCACCGATACAAATACCGATACTGACAATGATGAGAATATTTCTGAATGACGTAACTTTTGAACCGACGGCAGAATTTAGAAAATTGATGGCGTCGTTGCTCACGCCTACCACCAAATCGGTAATCGCAAAAAACAAGATAATAACCAGTGTATAAACCAATGCAACGTCCATCATTCCGTTCAAAAGTGATTAAAACAATTCAGAAAAAAATCTGAAAATCTCCGTTCGGATAGATTTGTTGGCCGCCGAGGCCAGTGCCACAGAAATGATAAGCCCAATCATAGCATAGGAGAAGTCTTTTAAAATGAGTTTGAAAGCCTTATTTTTATGTCTTTTTCCTTTTTTCTTTCTGGAGAGGCTAACAGCTATCTCACGCCCGCCTATGACGCCCAAAAATACCCAAGTGGTACTCATGGGCACTGTACTGATAAAGAGTTTGTAAATCAATAAAATAACGTACGTAAAATCTATCAAAGTAGCCGCACGGACATCTGAAATGCGTATTTTTTCGCTGACTACTTGCTGGATTTTATCGCCCCTGAGGTAAAACAAAAGCCCGAGTCCTACAAAAATAGTGGCTGCGAAAATAAAAAACTGGAATCCGGACTGTTGTCGGGGCAGAAAAACTGCAATATTGGCACCGTCTTGCATGATCCAAACAGACCAAAGCGAACCACTGACTACCCATTGAATTATCGTCCATGCGCGATGGAACTTTCGCTTTTTAAAAAACCTGCTGATGATGTCATAACTAAAATACCAAACGACGAATGACAGTATAAAAGCCAGTGCGTAACCCGATACGCTTTTGCCCACCATGGAGGTAATCCCCGAAGAATCTGCGCTAAAAACGCTCAATAAGAGGAAAGTGGTTGAAACCGGCATGCGCAAGCGGGTGAGAATCAACAACACCAGTGGCGCAACGATTTGAAAAAAGCTAAAATTTTCAGGATGTGGATATTTGCTGGTCCCATCCGGATTTAACAGGCGCTGGTAGGTGACATCACCATCAAAATAAAACCAGCTAAAGCTGACGGTGATCAAAAAAATTGCACCTACGTACAGCCACAACATCCACCATTTTTTATCGCCGTTACTTTCTATAAATGTGCCTAAAGATTGAATGCTGTCATTGGCAACGGCTGCATAAGCGGCAAAAAGAAAACCGAGCCACATGGCAGATTGCCCGTAACCGGTCAAAATAGCAGCCAAGACAGTGCCTACAAGGATAACCGACAGGAAAACTTTTTCCCTTGCCAGCGCTTCCAGGAGGTTGAGATAAAATTTGTTTTGCGATTTACGTCTGGATTTTACGACCATGATGTTGCATTAAAACGAGAATTTCAAAGTTCAATCTTACCGCGAAATGATATGTTAAGTAAATGTTACTAAAACATTAACTCGAAAATCAAATCCTTTTGTTGCAATTGCATAAAAAAGACAAATCCTGAATAATATCCGGGATTTATCCTATACAACAAAAATCAAAATTAGAATCTTACCCAACCGGCCATCCAGTTGTTTTCAGCTCTAACAGCTCCGATATATGGAGCCGCTTGAAACCAGTCGTCCAAAGTTGTCGGATCTGTAAAGTTTTCAGTAGAGACACCGATCACAGATTGCGAAAGGGTAATAGGTCCGGTAGTGTTTTTAAGCTCGGGAGTCACAAAAGTGGCCGTAGCATCTGCACTTTCCAAAACAAAAGGATTTACATTATCAATGATATTGCTTACAATAACAATGTCACCGTTGTTGAAATTGTCCACCGTTTCAGTGTTTTGGATACGCAAGCCGCGTGAGGCAAATCCTTTAACTATGCCATTGTAGATTTGCGCTTTGGTACCTTCGCGAAGCAATATGCCTTGGTTGCCGCCATCGCCGTCTTCAACACCTACTATGGTAATGTTTGACAACAAAGGATTTGAGAAAGGCTCTGCCAATCTGTTTGCACTCAAGTTGTCAGCTTCTATACCTCTGTCTCCTTCAAGTGATGATTGTAAAGCTACCCAAAATTGACCTTTACCAACCCAGCCGTCGGTCCAGTCAAAACTGTCGTCTTGTGCGCCAACCGAAACTAAGAATCGAGCATTTACTGTACCTCCGAAAAATTCAAAACCATCGTCTAGGCCTTGAAAAACTTGAATATTTTCTACTATGGTTTGGTTACCGACACCGTATAGGGAAAGTCCGTTAAATTCTGAATCTGCATTGATTTTACCACCTGTAAACTCCAGACGGATAAATCTCAAAATACCGGAGTTATCGGCCGGATCTGTACCGCCGTAAATGGCAGATGCCACTTCAGCAGTAGCTGTGGCACCTCTATTGATAGGTGCTTTACCGGCTACAATAAGTCCGCCCCAATCGCCAGCGTTTGGCGTAGTTTTGTTTGAAGTAAAAACGATGGGTTGTGATGATGTGCCTTCGGCGATTATCTTAGCACCTTGGGCAATCAACAAGAAAGAAAAAACACCGCCTTGGTTACCGGCAATAATTCGGGTACCGGCTTGAATGGTAAGCGTGACACCATCTACAACGGTTACACCGCCGATAAGTTCGTAAGTGTTTGCAGATTCCAAGGTCAAGTCTGAAGTGATGTTGCCTTGTAATTCTATAATTTCATTTGCAGGTGGTGGTGTGTCTCCACCTCCTGTATCACCACCATTGTTGTTGATGGTGTCTCCTTCGATAACGATGCTGTCTATCGACTCATCATTTTCTGTACAAGATTGAAATACTAACGAGGTAGCCAATATCAATCCTAAAAACAATTTAGTAGTTCTCATTCTGAATGTAATTTAATTAAGTTAAAAGTTCAATGTATAAGTAGTTGTCAATTAAAATTTATAGATAATGCCAAGGCTTATGTCTGCACCTAGGTCAAATTTGCTTACCGTTATTTCTCTGCCGATACTTCTCTGGTCTTGATAGCGTTCTATATCCGGATTTAAGAGATTTCTTCCGGCCAACTTCACCACAAAATGGTCGCCAATTTCGTCTCTGAGTGTAAAATTGAGCGTAGCAAAACCTTTTTCGTAAACATCATCTACTTCGTTTCCGCCGGCAGCGTAGATGCGGTCATCAAAATAATTGACGTCAAGCGTGGTGCTGAGGTTGTGCTTGCCAAATTGTTTTACATAATTGATATCTGCATTTAAAAGAAAGGGTGAGGCACCTTGCAGTTTTCTAGTCAAATTGGTTGGTGCTATGCTGGCGCCGTTGCCAATGGTTACCTCCGGGTCTATGTCCACTTCCGTAAACATGGCCGTAGCATTAAACCCAAAGTACAAATCATTCCAAAGGCTATATTCTGAACCGCCCAATAATTTGCTGAGCTTTTGGCGATACTCAACTTCTACACCCGCTACCAACGCTTCGTTAGAGTTGACAAAAGAAACATTGTTGTTTACAGATGCTACCCGAACTTTTTCGATAGGCGAATCCAGATATTTAAAAAAAGCAGTGGCAGATATAATTTCGGACCTATCTGGGAAATACTCCCACTTAAAATCTACATTAAAATTGTCGGACTGTTCCAACAACACGTTTCCTAAAGTGGATTCGTTAATTTCTTCATCGAGAAAAGGTGCCACTTCGGTAAAAAGAGGTAAGGTAACCGTTTGGCTGGCAGCAAAGCGCAGGTTACTTTTTTCGTTCAAAATATATTTGACGCTAAGGCTGGGAAGGTAGAATTCTTCATCAATAGTTTCTACTTCCGTCACACCCACCAGACCTTCCGGTGCAAAAAACACACGTTGTCTGTAATCTTCAACTCGAAGGCCGGCATTCACTGTAAGTCTGTCTGAAAATTGGTATTCTATGTTTGCAAAAGAAGCATGATTTCTCAAATCGGCTTTGTAGGAATTGGTCGGTCTGACAAACTCTTCTACGTGGAATATTTTTCGTTCAAAGTTCTCTCTGGAGAGCAAGGCATCCGGATTGAAAAAATCGACAGGAGTAGTGCTTAGTTCATCGAAAAAGATATTGATTTGTTGCGCGCTAAAATCTCTCGACTTGTCTCTTACATTGAGCCCCAGGGTGAATTTGTGGCGATATACGTCATCTTCATTTTTCCCAAAATTGATATCCACCGATACTCTGGCTGAGTAATCGTTTTCATCTAAATTTTGAAAAAAACGATGGTTGTCAGAGTTGTTGTTGGCACCTACTTTGGAAAACAAAGTTCTGCCGTCCGGCAATTCCGTAAAAAACAACTGCCGGCGCTCGGGTACATTGCCTGTTGCCCTACTATAAGAGCCTCCGTAGTTAAATTCAAACTTTCTTTGGTCAAAGAAGTGTTGCCCGGTAAACTGGTGCGTTTGTAGTGTGTTTTGCGAAAAAGTACCCCTTCTTACTTTAAAAATATTGTCTGTGTTTTCTCCGGCTACACCCGAAATTTCGCGCATTTCATCTGTGGTGTCGTTTACCAACAATACGGTATAGGCCAATTTGTTGTGAACATCAGTTCTCAAAACAAAACTACCCAGCAAAGTCGCGTTTGTGCTAAACTCATATTTTTTAAAATCATCGCCAAAGAATGAGGACTGCAAGGTTTCGCCTTGTGCATTGAGCGCCACATCCAAGCCTTCCAATGAAGCTTTGTGCTGTTGGGAAAAATCGCCGTTGACAATGACATCTAAGCGCGCCTCATCACCCAGCTTAAAACGCTTGCCGGCATTGATGGCTACGTTGAGGTTGGGGTCTCCAAACCTTTCACTGGGGTTATACGAGGTGTCAAATTGCCAAATCGGAACTAAACGGCTGTCGTAAATCAAATCGGGAATAGCCCTAAAAGCTTTCAACAAAGAGGGCGGTCTGCGTGAGCCGTCTTCCACACCAAAAAAATCGTACTTACTTCCATTCAATAAAAAGAAATCATTGAAATGTGCGGTTGTGTTTACACTCGATCCAATTTCAATTTCAAAATATCCGTTACCCGGGTTGTCCTTAGTGTCTATATCGATGCTTGCACCCGCAAAATCTCCATAGAGATGGGGAGAATAGGTTTTGTAAATTCCGAGATTTTCAACAATGTTCGTAGAAAAAATTTCGAGGTCTATCAACTTCAATTTCGGATCCAAAGAAGGAAGTGGCAAACCATTCAAATAGGCATTGTTGTAGCGATCCGCTAAGCCCCTAATGTAAAATTTCCCACTCTCGCGGGAAATTCCAGTTGCTTTTGTAAGTCCTGTAGCCACATCACCCACGCCCTTTCGAGACAACTCTACAGAACCAATTTTAGTCTGCATAATGGTAGCATTCTTCTGTTCTGTCAAGATAGCCGATTCAGATTCGCGGGTAACAGTAGTCGTAACTTCCACAGCCTCCAACTGAAATGCCCCGGCACCCAATGCCTGATTAATTGTAACTATTTCACCCGCTTTTAGCTGAATATCCGGAACCTCTATGGTTTCGTAACCGATAAAACTAAAAACGATGGTGTAGGTACCCGGTGCCAATTCGAAAGAAAAAAGTCCATCCAAATCCGTTGTAGTACCTGTAGTTGTGCCCTTAATTTGTACATTCGCAAATGGCAAGGGCTGGTTGTCTGCATCTTTATCTGTCAATTGTCCCTTAAGCGTGGCATTTTGTGCAAAAGTTGCGAAACCAACTAAAATAAAAAGGTATAGGAATGTATTTTTCATCATTGTATTAATTTTTATTTCTAACAACCCATCAGCATTTATCGAAAATTTTCGCACCGACATTTTGTTATTTTTATCTGGGGCAAAGAAAGGGCAAGCGCATAAAGTCTGTGTTACTATCAGATTAAACCTGTTTGAACAAAAGATTAGTTAAACGTTATGCGTGTTAAGCGTATGTTAAGCTGAAAATCGGGTCGATTTATCATTATTTTGATGTAATTTGACACCAAAATTTTTGATATGCATTGGGAACAACTCCTCTCGCTCAAACGCTTTGGCGACAAACACAAAAGACTGCGCAGCGAACAAGACGCGCTGCGACCGGGTTTTGATGTAGATTACGATCGAATTATATTTTCAACACCTTTCAGATTGTTGCAAGACAAAACACAGGTGGTTCCCTTTTCAAAAACCAATTTTGTACACACCCGCCTTACGCACAGTTTGGAAGTTTCTGTGGTGGCCCGTTCGCTCGGACGCATGGTAGGCCAAGCCGTTTTAAAAAAGCACCCTTCGCTACAAGCCATACAAGGATACGCAGCCAACGATTTTGGGAGCATTACGGCTGCCGCAGCACTGGCGCATGATATTGGCAACCCGCCTTTTGGGCATTCGGGCGAAAAAGCCATAGGCCATTTTTTTACGCACGGCTCCGGTAAGGCTTACGCATCGCAACTCTCCGTTGCGCAATGGCACGACTTAACCCATTTTGAAGGCAATGCCAACGGCTACAGAATCCTAAACCGTTTTCATCAAGAAAAAGGCGGTTTAAGGCTTTCCTACGCCACTTTGGGATCCTTTATCAAATATCCAAAAGCTTCTGTGCCTGTAAAACCTTCAGCGCACATCGCACATAAAAAATATGGCTATTTCCAATCCGAAAAAGCATTCTTTGAAGATTTGGTTGCCGAATTGGGTTTGGAAAAAATCGGGAATACAGACACCTATGCCCGGCATCCGATGGTATATTTGGTGGAAGCTGCAGACGACATCTGCTATACGCTTATCGATTTTGAAGACGGCATCAACCTTGGCCTTATCCCCGAAGAGTATGCCTTGGAGTTTTTAGTGAAAATCGTAGCCGAAAACATCAATACCGATAAATACAGCAAAATGCCGTACCTCGAAGATCGCATTGCCTATTTGCGTGCCATTTCCATCAATACACTCGTCAAAGAAGCTGCCGAAATGTTTATGCAGCACGAAACGGAAATCCTTTCGGGCAGTTTTAACACCTCATTGTTGGAAAAATCCAAATTCAAAGTGCAAATAGAAGACATCATCAAAATAAGTGTTCAAAACATCTATAGAAGTAAGGAAGTATTGGAAAAAGAATTGATGGGTTTTCGCGCCATCAACGGCCTGTTGGAAACCTATACAAACGCGGCAGTCAACAAACTTCAAGGAAAAGAAAACACATTCGACAAACTGGTATTGCAGACCTTGCCCACACAAGTTTTGGAAGTCGCCCACAGCGATTTATATACCCAGCTGATGCAGATTTGCAGTCATGTAGCGCTGCTTACAGACAGCCAAGCCATGGATTTGAATAAAAAACTAAACGGCTAATTTGTATGTTTTTTCTGATTTTACATTTTTTTAGATATTTTTGTTAAAAATAAACAAACTCATTCTATGAAAAAGAAGTACCTATGGGCATTAGGCGTCGTTGCCATTCTTGTAACGGTTTCTCTCCTTTGGAAACCAAGCCCGCAAAAAGTAGAAGTCCCCACAGACGTTGCGCTGCTTAGAGCCAAGCATGCCGAATTTTTAAAAAACAGCCCCTTTAAAGAAACCCAACGCCTCAGCAAAAAAGACCGAAAAAACCGCGGTTTGCCGCCCAATCCTTATTACGAAAGGCTGTGGGAGATGAGCATGAACCCTGCTTTAGGTCGGCCCACTTGGGAAAACATCAACCGCTTGCAGGAAGAACGCTATGCCAACAGTAACGACCCTAGGGCCGTGAGACCTCAAAGAGCTCCGGGCGATGCCGCCGACAACCCTTGGGTAGAGCGCGGCCCCAACAACATAGGCGGACGCACGCGGGTAGTGGTTTTTGACCCCAACGATGCCACCAACCGCCGTGTGTTTGCCGGTGGCGTAAGCGGGGGGCTTTGGAAAAATGATGACATCACCAACGCAAGCTCACCGTGGACTCAGCTAACCACTGTGCCCGGACACCTCAATGTGTCGAGCTTTGCCGTAGACCCCAACAACCCTCAAATTATGTACTTAGGTACCGGCGAGCAATACACCTTTGGCGCCGCTGTGGGCAACGGAATCTATAAAAGCACCAATGGTGGTAACAGTTGGACACGCCTCAATTTGGAAGTAGCCGTAAACGATCCGGGAAATTTAACAGGTACCAACTTAGATATCATATCCGGGATTTTTTACATAAACGATATCATTGCATGGAATAACAATGGAAATACCGAAGTGTTTGTTGGCGTCGGTAGCCATGTGTTTGGGGCAAGCAGAATTGCAGATGCCGGAAACCCGGATCAGTTTACAGGCTCACAATCGGCGGGTTTGTACAGAAGTGCCGATGGGGGTGCCAATTGGGCACGCATAGAAGATCCCAATCCGAGTGTCTCCAGAAATTTGTCTTTTGATGTGAATGGCTTCGATTTTTATTTTACCCCTAACGACTTTGAGATTGGCCCCGACAACAAACTTTGGATGGGCATGATCAGTACACCCGGTTTTGGTATTTCCGGCGGCGGAAAAATATTTAACTCTACCGACGGCCTCAACTGGACTGAGGTAACCACTTTGCCCAATTCCAATCGTGTAGAAATAGAAGTGTCCGCCAACGACCCTAACCGTGTGTATGCCTTGACGCAAGGGACAACTACAGCAGCCCCCGTAAGAATTTTTTCTTCGACCAACGGCAGCACTTTTACGGCTGCCGCCACGCTGCCGGACGATGCAGACAACGGTATTCCGGCCAACGATTTTACCCGTGGGCAAGCCTTCTACGACTTGGTCATAGAGGCTGATCCTACCAATCATAACTTGGTGTACGTAGGCGGGATAGATTTGTTTAGAGGGGTTTTTAACGGAACAAATAACTTCAATTGGACACAGATTTCTAAATGGTCAAACAATGACGACCTGCAAACGCTGAGCGTGCCTTTTGTACACGCCGACCAACACGGTTTTACGTTCAGGCCGGGCAACCCCAACCAAGCTGTTTTAGGTCATGACGGCGGGGTTTCGTTTGCAAACAGCCTCTCTACGGCAGATTCCAATCCCAATGCCATTGCCACGCACAATGTCGGCTATGCCGTTACCCAGTTTTACTACGGCGACATTGCCCGGCTAACCAACCCGGCAGCCGATGATATCGTAGGCGGAACGCAAGACAACGGCACGCAGTTTTCCAGAGCCTCAGCAGCCGGCATCAACCCATTTATTATAGAACTAGGTGGCGATGGTGCCTTTACCGAAATAGACAAAGACGGCGATTATATGATCAGTTCTTTTCCGGGAGCTACTCATGTCTTTTTAGAGTGGCCTGTAACGGCTTCCTCACCAGGATATTTTATAGTAAATGATGGAGATGCCGGAAGCTTTATCAATACGGCCGAGTTGGACCAAAATTTAGACATTTTATATACCGATATAAGTACTACGACCAATAAAATCGGAAGGTATTCCAATTTGAAAAGTGGAGAAATGAACATCGTTAGGGACACCCTCACAGGCGGTGACGGTATTACTCTCGATGCTTCTATTACTGCCCTTAAAGTTTCTCCTTTTGTAACTACACGCACCAACTTATACATTGGTTTGCTCAACAGCCGTTTGCTAAAAGTGACTCGGGCAGAAAGTTCCATAGCCTTGGCGCAAACCTGGTCCGAAATCACTGGTCCCGGTTTTATCGGCAGTATCTCCGATATAGAATTTGGCCAAAGCGAAAATGAAATTTTTGTGACCATGCACAATTTTGGTGTACCCAGCCTGTGGTACACCAACGACGGTGGTGCCACTTGGCAAAACAAAGAAGGCAACCTACCCGATATACCCGTGAGGGCGGTATTGCAAGTGCCTTTTGAGAATACAGATCCTGTTACCGGCAACCTTATAGGTTTTCAGGAAGTGATCGTAGGCACCATGTTGGGCGTGTGGCGTACCCAGAATTTTCTGGATGCCAACCCCGTGTGGGTTCAGTCTCAAAACGGCATGAGCGATGTGTCTGTAGTAGATTTGGACCTGATCTTAGATCCTGTAAACCCACCCACCCCGCCTACAGCCACGGTTTTGGCTACCACCCACGGCCGAGGGATGTTTACAGGTACTTTCTCTGAACCTACATTAAGTCTCGATGACAAAAATTTTGTCCGTTCTCAACTCAAAATTTTCCCCACCTTGGCCAGCACGGAAATCAACCTGATTGCCAACAACAATTTGGGCGAAGCTCAGGTAAAAATTTACAACCTCAGCGGTCAGGAAATGCTCAGCCAAAAAATGGATTTAAACTTTGGCAACAACAACCGCCTTTTGCTCAACGGTTTCAGCAACGGAGTGTATATCCTTTCTGTGAAAGGAGAAGGCATTAGTAAAACCCAGAAGTTTGTCGTCCGCAAATAGTTTTTAAACACCATATCTCAAAAAACCGACCCTTGTCAAAATACAAGGGTCGGTTTTTTATTGGCTGATTTTGATGCCTCATTCATCAACGCAAGTCCGTTTGACCGAGCGTAGTGTAGGCCTCATTTTAAAGACCTCAAAGCCGAAAATACCACTCGACTGCGCTCGAGGAGACATTTACATTTTTTGTAAATGACATATCATTAGCAACTATTTTTTTTAATTAAGTTTTGGTTTTAGACATTTCCAATCAACATATCGTTGGGATCCCAAAAAACCTTTTCAAAATCTACAATTTGATCTTGCTGCACCTCAAGGCCTTCAGATTCTAAAAGTTGCTGCATGAGTTGCGTACCCGGAAAATGGTGTTTGCCCGTTAAGACACCTTTGCGGTTGACCACTCTGTGGGCGGGTACATCGGGCAAGCTGTGGGCGGCATTCATGGCCCAACCTACCATGCGGGCAGATTTGCCTGTCCCTAAAAAACGTGCTATCGCACCGTAAGACGTGGCTCGCCCATGTGGAATTTGTTTGACCACCTCGTAAACCCTTTCAAAAAAACCCGTTTGCGTCATAGATTTTGTAAGACTTTATATAGCGTAAAAAAGGCAATCAAAGCCGTAATCAGTCCGATGGAAAGGTTCATTCTTTTTACGAATTTGTCGCTGGTCAGCGTGATGCGCCCGGCAAAATAGGTATAGAGATACAGCATCAGAAAAGTGCCTAGGGAAGTGCCAACCACAAAACCGATGGTATATGGTTTTTCGAAGGTAAACCAATATTCAGAAGCAAAATAAACGCTGACAAAGGCGTAAAAAGGAATGGGAAAGACATTTAAAGCAGACAAAATGACCCCGTACCAAAACAAGTTGCGCTTGCTTCTTTTTTTGTTCATATCCATCTTGGGGCGACGAAACGCTTGCACAATAAAATACACCGATAAAAGCACAAATATGAGCAGGCCAAAGCGCTCCAAATAGAGCACGACATCTGTTTTTCGGGATAGGAATTTTGCAAAAAACAAGCCTACCGAAGCTTGAACGCTCACCACCAAGGAAGCGCCTATGGCAAAGACGAGTCCGCGAATACGGCCATCGCGCATGGTGATTTTTGCGGCATTCATATTGAGCAATCCCGGCGGGATGACTCCGGCTAAGGCGAGCGCAGTGCCCAACAACAAATGACCGAGTAGATTTGTCATGGGTGCAATTTAAAACAAATGTATGTGATTGGCTTCTCTTGCGCCAAATATTGTTTTTCGTAGAAAGTTTGCACCTGAGTCACCAAGCTCGGACTTTCCGGATTGTTGTACACGTGGTGATGCGCATAGCAAATTTCGTGTCCCAATCCTTGAAGCAATCCTAGGGTATAGCCGTGCATAAACTCGCTATCAGTTTTCAGATGAATCAAACCGCCGGGCTTGAGCACGCTTCTGTATTTTTCCAAAAAATCGGGGTTGGTCATGCGGTGCTTTGTCCTTTTGTACTTAATCTGTGGATCGGGAAAAGTAATCCAAATTTCTGAAACCTCGCCCGGTGCAAAAGCTTTGTCTATCAATTCGATTTGGGTTCTCAAGAAGCCAACATTAGACAAGTTTTTCTCTTGCGCGGTTTTGGCGCCACGCCAAAACCGCGCCCCTTTGATATCAACCCCCACGAAGTTTTTCATGGGAAACATTTCGGCCATCGCCACGCTGTACTCGCCTTTGCCACAACCCAATTCGAGTACCAAATCGCCCGAATTGCCAAAAAACCGGTTGTGCCAATGGCCTTTGAGTGCAAAATCGTTTGTTAACAAATCTTCACGTGAAGGCTGAATCACATGACTGAATGTTTCGTTTTCTTTAAATCGCTTGCGTTTGTTTTTACTGCCCACGGTGTAATTTAAAATTTTGGTAAAATTAAGGAAATATACACTTTGGCGAACATGCTTAAGTTTGCAATTATATTTTACTATTATGACGCGCCCCCGAAAAATTCTTGTTGCGCCTCTCAATTGGGGATTGGGACACGCGACAAGATGTATTCCCATCATTAAAGCCTTGCAAAAAAATCAATTTGAGCCTGTGTTGGCATCGGACGGACAGGCACTTGCTTTGCTGCGAAAAGAATTTCCGGAAATGGAATCGCATGAAATGGCATCATATAACATCGAATATGCAAAAAACGGAAAGCATTTTAAGTGGAAGCTCATTACTGAAATTCCAAACATGATTAATGCCGTGGTACGGGAACACAAATTTGTAAAAAAAATGGTTGACAAAGGCGAAATCGCCGGTATTATTTCCGACAACCGCTTGGGTGCTTATGACAAAAGGGTTCCTTCTATTTTTATCACACATCAGCTCAATGTTTTGACCGGAAATACCACCTATTTGACCAGTAAAATGCACCATTTTTTTATTCAAAATTTCAACGAATGTTGGGTGCCCGATTTTGAAGCTGCAGACAATCTTTCGGGCAAATTGGGCCATTTGAAAAGAAGCCGTTTAAAAGTCAAATATATAGGGCCACTCAGTAGATTTGAGAAAAATGACAGTCATAAAATCTACGACTTAATGATTATTCTCTCTGGACCGGAACCTCAGCGTACCATGTTGGAAGACAAACTTTTTAACCAAGTGAAACACTATCCGGGTAAGGTTTTGTTTGTACGCGGAAAGGTTGAAGACGAGCAGGAAATTTTTTCTGTTCTCAATACAACGGTCTATAATTTTATGACTTCTTCCGAATTGGAAACAGCCATCAATGCCAGCGACAAAGTACTGTCTAGAAGCGGATACACCACCATTATGGATTTGGCCAGATTAGAGAAAAAAGCTTTTTTTATTCCCACTCCCGGGCAGTACGAACAAGAATACCTTGCCAAAAGGCTCAATTTTAAAGGCATTGCACCTATGGAAACCCAAGAACGATTTTCGATGGAAAATTTGGCTAAACTCGATTTATTCAGCGGATTCCGCAGCGCCGGCAGAACGGAAGACTTTGGTGCTCTTTTTCACCTTTTCGAGGGTAAATGAAAATTCAGAACCCACGCCAAATTCGCTTTCTACATATATTTTTTCACCGTGCGCTTCCACGATGTGCTTCACGATAGACAATCCCAACCCGGATCCGCCTTCTTCTCTGGAACCGCTTTGATCTACCCTGTAAAATCGTTCAAACAAACGCGGAATATGTTCTTTTTTGATGCCTTCTCCGTTGTCTGTCACCCGAACTAAAATTTTGTGTTGCGTCAAAGACTCTATACTAATTTCCGTGGTTCCGTCTTTTTTCCCGTATTTGATGGAATTGACGATTAAATTGGTTACCACTTGCTTGATGCGTTCCATATCGGCATACACCATAATGGGTTCGTTGTAAACGGTATCAAAAGTGAGCGTAATTTGACTTTTGACGGCTTTCATCTCCAAGAGTTCCATCACGTTCTGAATGAGTTCTACGATATCAAAAGATTCTTTATAGAGGTTGAGGTTACCCGTTTCAAGTTTGGTAATCATGTCTAAATCATTCACAATATAGATGAGCCGTTCTACGCCCAAGTTGGCTCTTTTCAGGTATTTCTGCACAGTTTTTTTTTCTTTTACATTCCCGCTGAGCAAGGTGAGGATGTAGCCTTGCACGGTAAAAAGGGGTGTTTTGAGCTCGTGAGAAATATTGCCGATAAAGTCTTTGCGGTAGTTTTCCCGAATCTTTAACGCTTCAATTTCCAACTTCTTATCCGTAGCAAATTTGGAAACCTCCTTGGTCAAAGTTGCCATGTCAGTAGTGATGGGCTGGCTGTCTATGCTGGTAGATTCCAAAAGGGAAACTTGGTCGTAAATTTTTTTGATGCGCTTGTAAATAAATTTCTCAACGCGAAATTGGATGACAAAAAATGAGGCGAAAAACACAATACAACCTTGCGCAAAAGTGTAGGCAAGCGAAAATTGGGCCAAATAGAACTGAAATAAAAGTGAAGACGCAGATAAAATCAGGGTAATATACAGCGAGGTACGAAACGCAAACCGATATGTACGCCGAAATTTGATGGCCATTTTATCCTATAAACTTATACCCGATGCCTTTAACGGTTTTGAACATATCCTCTCCAATTTTTTCGCGAAGTTTACGGATGTGTACGTCGATGGTACGGCCGCCTACAACCACTTCATTGCCCCAAACTTTATCGAGAATTTCTTCACGTTTAAACACCTTTCCGGGTTTTGAACACAACAAAGATAGCAATTCAAATTCTTTACGTGGCAAAATCATTTCTATGCCGTTCATTTCAATTTTGTACTCCTCTCTGTTGATAATCAAATTGCCGATAGTCACCACCGAATCTTCCGCAGTTTCTTCAGTTTCCTTAAGCCTGCGGAGCAGGCCTTTTACTTTGCTCACCAATACTTTGGGCTTGATGGGTTTAGTGATGTAGTCGTCTGCACCGGCATCATATCCGGCCACCATGGAGTAGTCCTCGCCCCTGGCTGTGAAGAAAGTGATGATGGTGTTTTTGAGTTCGGAAATATCTCGAATACGCTCGCAGGCTTCAATACCATCCATCTCCGGCATCATCACATCGAGAATGATGAGGTGCGGTAAATATTTTTTGGCTTTTTTAATGGCCTCCACACCGTTGGCCGCCGTGATAACATTGTAGCCTTCTGCGGAAAGGTTGACGCCCACAATTTCTAAAATATCCGGTTCGTCATCGACCAACAAGATTTTGATGTCTTTTTTCTTCATCTATCTGTATTTTAGTTGTTTATTATAAAAAAGTATGTCAAACTTATCCTTGAAATTTGCCTGTAAACTGCAAAAGACATTATTTTCAAATCGCACTTTACCTTTGTGTTAACACCCAAATTTGGCTCGATTGTTGGGTAAAGATAATACTTATTGAAGTTTCATACATTTTTTACAACTTTATAACGATTCCGTAATGTTTGCTTTACAATGAACCACGTCCACACACAGGGTCTCTGTGCCTGAAATGACTTTATTTTATCGTACTGTATCGCTTCTTCAGCTGTCATAATCTCGTGTGGATTTCCTACAATATTTTTACAAAATACCGGCGTTTACAGCCTGAAAAACTACCTTTTGTTTTTTTTAAACATGCCTCCGGAAAAAAAGGCTGCAACCTAAAAAGATTAGTGCAACTGCCCGTCCCATTCTTTTAGAAACTGTTCCAAGTAGTTTTCCAAAAAACGATGTCGGGCTTCGGCTGCTTTTTTGGCGGCTTCTGTATGCATCAAATCTTTAAGCAACAGCAGTTTTTCATAAAAATGATTCAAAGAGGGCGCATTGCCTTTTTGGTAAGTTTCTTTGTCCATTTTCAAATTGGGCTTTATATCCGGATCGTAGAGCGGGCGGTTTTTGAAACCGCCGTAATTAAAACAACGCGCAATACCTATGGCTCCGATAGCATCAAGCCTATCAGCATCTTGCACCACATCGAGTTCCGGTGTGCGATAAGGAGCTTTGGTATGACCGCCTTTATAGGATATGAATTTTACAATATGAATTACCGCCTGAATCACGGTTTCTTCTACACCCTCAGCTTCTAAAAACTGACGGGCTTTCTTAGGGCCGATAGATTCGTCTCCATCGTGAAACTTGGCATCGGCCACATCGTGAAGCAACGCGCCTAAAGCCACTACAAACAGGTCTGCTTTCTCTAAAACAGCCAAAGCTTTCGAAAGCTTATAAACCCGCTCAACGTGAAACCAATCATGACCGCCTTCCGCATCTGCGAGTTCCTCTTGAACAAAGCTGATGGTATTTTGAATGATTTTTTCTTGGGCAGCTGTCATCGCTTATTGCAAAAAATCTAAGATAGTTTGCGTGATATAGTCAATTTGTTCCGAATCTAACTCGCTATGCATGGGCAGTGAAATTACTTCTTTCGATAATAGATTGGTTACCGGAAAATCAGCATCGTTATAACGTGCATCTGCATAGGCTTTTTGTACATGCAAGGGAATCGGGTAATAAATTCCAAAAGGAATCCCTCTTTCTTGTAAATGTTTGGCCAAATCATCACGACGGTTGTTTTGTACGCGTAAAGTGTATTGGTGAAACACATGGCAATCACAGTTTTGGCAAAGTCCGTTTGACTTGTCACAACTTTCGGAAACCGTAACGGGAGTAACTAGGTCTTTACAAGCAGCAAAAGCACGGTTGTAAGCTGCTGCCGCCTTTTGGCGTGCACGGTTATAGGTGTCTAAATGCGGGAGTTTGGCACGTAAAATAGCCGCCTGTATAGAATCGAGCCGGGAATTGACACCCACTACATCGTGGTGGTATCTTTCATACATGCCGTGGTTGACAATACCGCGAAGTATGTGTGCGAGTTTGTCATCATTGGTAAAAATGGCGCCGCCGTCGCCGTAACAACCCAAATTTTTGGAAGGAAAAAAGGATGTTGCACCCACATGCCCGATTGTGCCAGCTTTTTGTTTGCTGCCGTTGGCTGAGGTGTAATTTGCGCCTATGGCTTGTGCGTTGTCCTCTATGACGTATAAATCATGTGCTTTGGCAATCTCCATGATGGCGTCCATTTGGGCACATTGGCCAAAAAGATGTACCGGAACTATGGCTCTGGTTTTAGGCGTGATGGCTTTTTTGATAGCTTCTATAGAAATGTTAAACGTATCCGGATCTACATCTACCAAAACCGGGGTGAATTTTAAGAGCGCTATCACTTCCACGGTAGCCGCAAAGGTAAAATCTGCCGTGATGACCTCATCGCCTTCTTTCAAATCTAATCCCATCATCGCTATCTGCAAAGCATCGGTGCCATTGGCGCAAGGAATCACGTGTTTTACACCCAAATATGCTTCCAATTCTTTTTGAAAATGCTGTACTTCGGGGCCGTTTATAAAGGCTGCAGACTCAAAAACATCATCTAGGGAGGCTTGAATTTGCGCTTTGAGGGGTTCGTATTGGCTTTTGAGATCTACCATTTGTAATTTTCGCATGACATGTAGTTTTACGGCTTAATTCTTGCAAATTTACGGAGGACGTCTCATATTTATTGCATAAAGCATGTTATTTTAGCCAAAGATTCGACAATATGATCTATTTATACAACTTGCTGGCCGAACTTGGTTTTCTATGCATCCGCTTTGCGGCTGTTTTTAACGACAAATTGTCACTGTTTGTGCAGGGTCGGAAGCAAACTTTCAACCTGTTGTCTAAAAACATTAAGACCACAGACCGCGTCATTTGGATGCATGTGGCATCTTTGGGTGAATACGAGCAAGGTTTGCCCTTACTGAAAAAACTCAAAAAGCAATATCCCGGTCACAAGTTGCTCCTCAGTTTTTTTTCGCCTTCCGGCTATGAGGTGGTCAAAGACAAAACCCCCGCAGACGTCGTGGTCTATTTGCCATTTGACACTTTGCCAAACGCTCAAAAATTTCTAAAAATAGTCCACCCGGAATTGGCTGTTTTTATCAAATATGAGTTTTGGCCTGCTCTGCTTTCGGAGATGGAAAAACAACAAATTCGCGTATTGAGTGTGTCTGCCATTTTTAGACCATCGCAGGTATTCTTTAAACTTTGGGGTGGTTGGATGCGTAGGTCTCTGAAGGTTTTTGATCACTTTTTTGTGCAAAACACGGATTCGGTAGCGCTACTCAAAAGTATTCATATAGAAAATGTCACGCTAGCCGGCGACACCCGTTTCGATAGGGTAAGCGAAATTTTGGAACGAGACAACCGACTTTCTTTTATGGAAAGTTTTAAAGGAAACAGACTCTGCGTGGTGGCTGGCAGTACTTGGCCGGAAGACGAAGCCTTGTGGCTTTCCTATCTGAAACGCCATCGATTTGATGAAGTCGTTTTTGTGTTTGCACCACACAATGTGAAGACCGAAAACATCAAACCCCTCTGGGATAAACTCCCGGAGGGCAAACTCCTATACAGCGAAATCAATCCGGAGACTGATTTTCAAAAACACACATTTTTAGTGGTCGATGCCATCGGTTTGCTGACCAAAATTTACGCCTATGCAGATGTGGCTTATGTTGGCGGCGGTATGGCCACGGGTTTGCACAATGTGTTGGAACCTGCTGTTTTCGGCATTCCTGTTGTCATTGGAAAGGAATATTCTAAGTTCGATGAAGCCACAGCTCTCGTAGAAAGAGGCGGAGTTATTAGCATACACGACCAAGCGACATTTGATGCCGTTGTTCAAAAATTAATCCATCAAAAAAGTGCCAGAGATTTGTCGGGAAAACAAAACCATACTTATGTGGAAGAAAAAATCGGTGCCACTGAAACGGTGATGGGCTATATTGAGAAAGTTTTAAAGGTCTGATTCATATAAAAACCCTAATCTATATCACATTTATCGAAGTGAAAATGTTTATTAACCTGAGGTCGAATAAAAATAGATGCTCTGCTTGTTATCGGTAATTTATTCATGAAACTAATGTCTCCTCGAGCGCAGTCGAGAGGTTTTTATGGAATTTGAAATATAAAAAGGAGGCCTCGACTGTGCATGGTCTCAACCCGGTTTTTGAAGTTTTTAGTTTGAATGGTAACACATCGAGAAGTACTAGAAAAGTAAAGCTAGAGGTGTACGATGTGTTTTAAAAATATAGTGTCTTCCTTGCCAACTTACCAACGGCTGGTTTATCTTTGCAAAAAAAACATGCAAGCCAAAAAACCTTCAGCATCACTCACTACACTTACCGATCTTGTTTTGCCCAGCGAAACCAATCCACTCAACAACCTATTTGGAGGAGAATTACTGGCCCGTATGGACAGGGCAGCCAGCATTACTGCCGGGCGTCACAGCAGGCGCATTGTGGTCACTGCCTCTGTGAATCACGTCGCTTTTAACAAGGCCATTCCGCTAGGCACGGTCGTCACGGTAGAAGGCAAAGTTTCCAGGGCTTTTAAAACATCGATGGAAATTTATTTAGATGTTTGGATTGAAGACCGAATCTCCGGCAAGCGCACCAAGGCTAACGAAGCCATCTATACTTTTGTGGCTGTGGACGAAACGGGCAGCCCGGTAGAAGTCCCGCCCTTAGAACCCGAAACCGAACTGGAAAAACAACGCTTCGACGGTGCTTTGCGCCGCAAACAACTCAGCTTGGTACTCGCCGGAAAAATGAAAGCAGCCGACGCCACTGAGTTGAAAGCCCTTTTTGTTTGATTTTTTTGCATATAAAAAAAGGTGCATCTGTTTAGACGCACCTTTTATGGGCAGATATGTTCAATAATTAATTGACCACCACCAGTTTTTTGACAGCTTTTCTCTGGTTTTGGTCTGTAATGTTCACAAGATACAAACCATTGCGCAAACTGCTGATGTCTATGGCTTGGTTGGTTTGAACTTGGTCAAAAGATTTTACAATACGACCGCTGATATCCACTATTTGAAGGCTGGCTTTGGTAAAGGCATTACTGTCAAAGCGTAAGCTGAATTTGTTTTTTGCGGGGTTGGGATATAGCTTAAAAGTATCTTGACTGAGGGCAAAATCCTCGTTAGACAGCGTTGGTTCTAGTGGACCTATATAGTTTAATTTGGTAATAGAACCGGGATCCGCTGCAGAATTGTTATCCGTGACATAATAAAAAGAAACCCCGTTTGGCGACACTACGATTTGCCTAAATCTGGAATTGGCGGTGTGCAGGGGAAATAAAGCAACTTCGGGTTCAATAGGTAATATATCATTTTCAGGTTCAATTATGAATAAACCATCCATTGATAATCTTCCTAATTGAATGGTATTAAATTTAAGCCCCGGAATCAGGACGAAATCGCCCCAATCTTTAATTTTTTTCTCGGTGTTTTCATAAAGCGCCAAGCCTGCCGGCGCAATAGTTGGCCATGTCGAATTTGATCCGGTTGGAATGGTAGCACTACCGGTACCCATGGTGCTGAGGGGTTCTACAAAATCTACAGGCTCTACAGGAAAGGATTGAGTTTCTGTTTGTGTTGCTTGTGCAACAGTTAACGTGCCCCCGCAAGTCGTGGTCAGGGAATTGTTGGTAAATTCATACCCCTTATCATCACGAAGACCTGCAACATTGGGCCAGCCATAATCTTTGGCGGCCACCATCAAGTTGAATTCATCATCTACCCTGTCGCCGTGTTCGGTAGAATAGACCGTGCCAAACGAAGATATAGCCAAACCTTGCATATTGCGGTGGCCGTAGTTCCACACATGGGTACGTACGCCATTGAGTATGGGGTTGTCTGCCGGGATGGTACCGTCTAAATTTAACCGCAGCAATTTTCCTTCATAACGGCTGAAATCGGTAGTGTTTACAGGCAATTCACGTGCGCGAATGGGTAGGCAGTTTCGCGAAAACTGGTTGTTTCCTTGGTCGCCAAGGGTGTAATACAATTTTAAATCGGGACCGATGGCCAACTTACCCGAGTTGTGGTCGTTGCTAGCCGGTAGCCCTTCTATGATGGCAGCGTTTGCACCCAAAGAGGTGTCTTCGGTAAGCGTGCCATTGTTATTGTTATAAATCAATCGGGCTATGCGGAGACGCCTGCCCGAATCGGTACCGTTAATAGAGTAGGTATAAGAAACATATACATAATTGTTGGTGGTTGTAGCCGGATTGAAGTACAAATCGGGATGTGCCACTATGCCCAAAACACCGTCTTGGCCAGCCGTGGTGTGCACTTTGTTGCCGAAATTGATCATGGTGGTTTTGTTGGCGCCGGTGGTATCGATTCTGACGATGCGTTTGCCTCCGTTAATACCTACAACATCATCCCTGCGCTCGGTAATCCAAAGCCTGTGGTCGGGACCGTAAATCATCTCGTAAGGTCTTTCAATAGCGTTGTTCCCGGTGATTTTAGTCACCGACCAGATGTTCGAGTCTGAGGTTGACGCCAAAGGATTGGTTACTTGTGCTTGGCTTTGAAAGAGGGAAAAGATGGAATAAATGCAGAGAAATGTAATTTTTTGTTTCATAATTAGAGGGGTTAAAGGTTAAATAGTGGTTTAGTTTTTAATGATTTTTTTGGCAATTTGTTGGTTTTCGATTTCAATATTAAATATATAAACACCTCTGCTCAGGCTTACCTGCAAGGAAACTGCGCTTTGGGTTGTGTCAACTTCTGTTTGATAGACCAATTGCCCCAACATGTTGTAGCCTTTTACCTCGCCAATCCATTCTCCTTTCGGGTTGTTGATAATCAACTCGTTGGTGCTGTTGGCAAACAAGATCCTTCCGGAGTCAAGCAGGCTGTTGTCGTCTGTGGAAAGGGTTTGGTTGGTGCCAAAGGTAATCTGATACCTGTCTGAAAAAACGCCTGCAGCCAGATTTTCGGTGAATGGCTCTTCTTTCAAATTGTGATAAGCGAAAGTTGTCCCATTCCATACCCGCAGGTAAACCGGCTGGTTATCAAGGATATTTTCGGCTTTATCAATTTCAATTTTCACTTGTCCGGCATCGGTGATGGTCGTTTCCATCGGAATGACTGTTTGCTCATCAAAGGGCGGAACGGCCTGAATGACGTAATCCTTATCGTTTATTTTCCAATACAAGTCGTTGGGTCCTTTGTCTATCATCAAGGCATCATAGCCAGGGTCTTCCCCTGAAGTGGCTTTGTCGGTGAAGGCAACCAAAACCTGCCTTCTAAACCCGGTGGGTGTGATAAAATTCAGCCAAACCCTTCTTAAAGTGTCTGCAACGGCTTGTTGGCCGGCTTTGCGGACCAACGGCTCGTTCGGGTTTTCAATCACAGTTTGCGCTGTTTGGGATTGGGCAGTTTGTGTGCCCAAGCCCAAAGCCGTTATTTCCCTTCCTTCGGGTGCTTTGGTGAATACGGAACTTCCGGAGCCTTCAGTTACAAAAGTGCGTTGGGAGTTTTTGAAAACTACGTTGCCGCCATCGGCATCTGCCGTGACAAAAAATCCTTGCCCTACCGGAATATATTGTGTGGGGGTTTTGCTACCTACCGGGCTGGACGGATTAAACAAATCCGGGTGCTGCAATGCGAGTACACCCCCAGCTTTGGTATAGGTAGCATAGCCGCCTTCATATTCTTTCAGCAAATGACTGCCGCCACCAAAATGCTCCCAAAAATACAGTGTCCCATCAATAGAATTGTTGGCGGGCGAGGAAACGCCGATGTTGTCATCTATAAACTTGTTGGCATCCAAGGCAGAGCCAAACGGGTTGCCGACCAACACTTGGTTGCCTGTCGATACGGCAACAGAAATATCACCGCTGTTGGGCTTGCCTTCAAAAATGTATTCGTACAAATCAGTTACCGCTCCCATACCCGGGCCTTTCATTGTAAAGCCCAAACCAGCCTTCACATTGTCGGTTGGCGCTATTTGAACCCAATTTGTGATGTCACTTGCGCCCTGGTTGTCAAAAATATAAAACCATCGCGAAGCCAACGTAATCGGGTTGGTCTGAACTGCCGGCGGATTGATGGTATAAGAATATTGCACGTTGCCGGCAGTAGTTTTGAGCATACCGGAGAGCGCATTACCCAAGTTGTTGGATGTTGTGCTCATCTGGCTCACAGGCATTGAAAAATAGTTGTACGTATATCTATCTGCCGTACCTTGTTGTCTGCGTTTGATGCTGCCCGCACTGGTCACATCGAGTTGGCTGATATCGGTTTGTACCAATTGCGATTCACCCAACAAATCTATCGATCCGTCGAGTTTCAGATACCAATCGTTTTTCAATTCTGAGTCGTTGTCAACTGTGATGGTGACCCCCGGTCGGACAATCAAGCCCAAATCGCCGTCTGATGTCGTCATGTTGATGTCGTGCCGGGCATCTACGATAGACCAATCGTTCGCAGTCGCATCTGTGCCCAAAACACCATTGGCTGAATCGTCAACGGCCGTGCTCAGGTTACCACTTTGTTTGGTTATAAACGGCATGGGCGCAGTTTGGCGACGGATGGTTTTAACGTTGAATATTTTTGCGCCTGTGCCCAAATCAACTGTCGGCGTGGTTAAATCATCGGCGATATCGTCTTTGTAAGTATCCATTCTGTAGTAGCGCACCAAGTTGGCTGCCGTCAATCCGGGAATATCTATCGGTATGATAGTCCCTTGTAGGTTTGACCCGTTGATGAAGAGTTCTTGGTAAACCATTTTTTGAATTTGTGCGGTGGTCAATGCAACATTGAAAACGCGTGCTTCGTCTATCGAGCCTTTGAAATAGTTTGTACCTGAGGGTAATGGATTTCTTCCTATCCTGAAAACATTATTTGCAGTAGCGTTAATTACTCCACTGATACTTTGTGATCCTACCAAAACCCCATTTTTGTAAATTTTTGCCAAGGAGTTTGCACCATCAAAAACGGCTGCAACATGCGTCCATGTATTTAGTGGGATATTTACACCTGAATTTGAATTGAAATTTACACCATTGATATTTAAGCGAAGCCTATTGGTGTTTATTACTGAGAAAATAAAATTTTCTTCACCAATAATCACTGGACTTTGAGAAACATCGGTAGGTTTTATCCATGCCATGACTGTTGCTCCAACCAAACCTTGCAGAATGTCTTGAGATTCTTGTATATAATCATTACGTCCGTCAAATTCGATGTAGAGCGGTTCGTTCAAATCGCGTGGCGACCCGAAGACCAACGTACTCGTGTCAAATGCATCCAAGATACCGTCTTTGTCCACATCTGCCGAGCCGTCTATAATCCCGTCATTATTGGCATCCAAGCCACTGTGGAGTTCATTGGCAAGGTCGAAAATACCATCGTTGTCGGAGTCAATCTCCATATAATCGTAGAGCGGGATGCTGCCGAGCGTACTTACAAATGTGTCGCCATCGGAGTTAATCGGCAAAGGCTGGCCGAGGTTGCCAAAGCCCACAAAAAAGTCAAAAATATCCAAGATGCCATCATCATCGGAATCGTCCCCGTCCCCCATACCATCGCCGTTGACATCGCCATCGCCGTAGCCGGCCTCGTCCACGTCAAACAAGCCGTCGTTGTCGCTGTCCAAATCGAATTGGTCGAGGATGCCGTCGCCATCGGTGCTGATGATGTTGAAGCCTGCCACAAAAGGGTCGATGGAATCGTGCAAACCATTTCCGTTGGCATCTACCCAAGGACCGAGGGCGGATAAATCCATCGTGGCTTTACCGCCGCTGAGCTGACCAAAACCAACTTCTGTGATATCCGGAATGCCGTCGTTGTCTGCATCGAGGTCAAAAACATCTGGAGTTTGGTCGTTGTCCGAGTTACAAAAAGTTTGTTTGATGACAATGTCATCCAATGCTAAGTCGTTGCCAAGACCGCCTATGGTATTATTGATAAAAATGACTTCAAACTCGGTAATGTTACCCAAGGTAATATTGGCGGTGAAGTTGTGCCAATCGGTAGGCTGGTCGCTCGCTGCGGAACTTGGTGCGATATCTCCGGTGGTGATAGATGTGATAAGATTACCGGACAAATCCCTAAACTCTACCAAAATGTTAGGTCTTAAACGATTGGCAATGTCCGGCGCATTATCACGGTCTAAATTAATTGCCCAAAAATCGTAGGTTATGGGTAGGTTGGGGAAAGCTCCAGTGATAATGGTACGGTAAAACTCACCTGGTGCAATGGCCGCGTTAAACAAAGCCATGCGTCCGTTGGTGTCGCCTGTTGTATGGTCTGGGCCGGTATACCAAAATTGAGCAGCCCAAGAGGCTATTTGCGCAGAATTGAAAACGGTGTATTCGCCGTCGTTTAAATTTAGAGGTTGTGTGGGGCTGTTGGTGGTTCCTCCGTTCGTACAAGGGGTAGGGTTGGAGGTGCCGTCTTCATAACAATAATTGGTTGAGGCTGTGGGGATGTTGGCGTTTATTTGAACTCTGTTTGTACCTGCCCCAAAAGTTTCATTTATAAAAACTTGTTCGATGATGTTAGAAACCGGATTGGCGGCACAATTGTCTTGTTCCACCGTATCGGGTATGCCGTCGTTGTCGTCGTCTATGTCTATGTCGTTGGTTACGCCATCGCCATCTGTATCGATAAAGGTTTGGATGCCCGAACCATTGACGACAAAGGTATAGGGGTTTTCATCTGTATCGTCATTGGCTATGCTGATGGTAGCCGTTTTAAGACCTACAGAGGTGGGAGCAAATTCTATCTGAAATACAACTTCTTGGCCACCGTTCAGGTTGTCGAAAGCCGGCTGAGAAATAATGGTAAAATCGGTATCTCCGGTAATGCTGACGTCGGGGCTGCCGGTAAGGTTTAAGAGTTGGTCTCCGTTGTTCTTAACGGTGAAAGAGCGCATGACCATCCCGTTGTTTATTTGTGTAGAGCCAAAATCGGTGCCATTAGAAGCTATAGGGGCGATACTGCCATCTGCAACGGGGTTGCCCTGTCCGAAAATGTCCATTTCGTTACTCCCTGATATCAGTCCGGTAAGTGTAATGTCGTCGATGAAATAGAAATCGTTATTTCCGTCATTACCTGCCTGATTAAACTGCACCTGAACTCGTATGTGGGTAGCGGTTGGAAAGGTTGAGGAAATATCTAATGAAAAAGGATTGGTAGCAGGGCCACTTGCCAAAGTATTGCCAAATTGTAAATCGTCTCCGGTGCCATTTTCACCGGCGATAAGTGTGAAATTATTGAAAGCACCATAGGTTACACCATCATTAGAAGTGCTTATTTGCAGGACGAGATCATCGTTCAGATCCGGTGTACCGTCCGAAGCGTAAGCAATGCTCAGAAACACGTTCGAAAAACCGGCTAAAGATTGATCGGCCAAAGTGATAAACGGATCTTGGCTTCCGGAAGATGCCCTTAACCTGAGCGCATTGGGCGCACTTGCTAAACGGGCGTTGTTGGTTTGAATTTGACCACCATCTGCCGTGGATGTGAAGTTCCAATTGTCCGCGACAGCAACATCAAACCCCTGGTTTTTAATCACCACTTGGGCTGAAAGTAAAACAGGGAAAAACATCAACAAAAAGAAAATGGAAACAAACTTAGTTAGTAATTTTAATTCCATAAGGGGCGCATAAACGTTAAATAAGCTCAACCAATCACCAACTTTTATCAAAAAAGCCGTGTACACTTCATAATCAATAAAATTTTTAAAAAAATTATTTAGTTATATATTATTTGAAAAACCTTGATATCTAATTAATTACAATATTAACTAAAAAAAGTTAATGGTCATTAAATATTAAAAAAAATCGATGAAATACACAATAATTACGTTAAAAAGTTAAATTTAATAGATGTTTTATCATAGCATTTGTAATGAGTATGTAAATAGAAAGTTTTTTTTCATAGCTTGCAATACCCAATATTAGGTATTTTTAAACCACGCGTTAAACTGCTTTAATCGGAGACCTGAAAAGAATGTAACCATCTACCAAACCTTAAAATCAAATAAACATGCGAAAACTTTTAGTCCTTTTTTTGACATTCATGGCTTTCTATATGCAAAGTCAAAATTTGTATTTGCACTGCGGCAAACTCATCGACACTAAAAACGGCACAGTACTCAAAGAAAAAACCATTGTCGTTTCGGGTGACAGGATCGCCAAAATAGCCGATGGCTATCTGGAACCGGTCAATCAAACAGACCGGGTAATCGATTTAAGGGACAAAACTGTTCTGCCCGGCTTAATTGACATGCACGTGCATGTAGAAGGCGAGACCAACCCCAATCGGTACTTGGAACGTTTTACCCTGAATGATGCCGATGTAGCCTTGCGCGCCACAACTTTCCTGAAAACCACGCTCATGGCGGGTTTTACCACCGTGCGCGACATGGGCGGTTCGGGGATCAATGTATCGCTTCGCAATGCCATCAACAAAGGTTATGTTGAAGGCTCGCGTATTTTCACGGCGGAAAAATCATTGGCAACAACAGGCGGCCACGCCGACCCGACCAACGGCACCAAAAGTGAGTTGATGGGCGACCCAGGACCAAAAGAAGGTGTGGTCAACAGTGTGGAAGATGCCAAAAAGGCCGTGCGCCAACGATACAAAAACGGCGCAGATTGGATAAAAATAACTGCTACCGGCGGTGTGCTCAGTGTGGCCAAAAGCGGGCAAAACCCACAGTTTACAGTCGAAGAAATAAAAGCCATCACCGAAACTGCCAAAGATTACGGCATGTATGTGGCCGCCCATGCACACGGTGATGAAGGGATGCAACGCGCCATTTTGGGCGGTGTGAAAACCATCGAGCACGGCACGCTGATGAGCGAAGCGACTATGGATTTGATGGTCAAACACGATGTGTATTTGGTCCCCACCATCATTGCCGGCAAAGAAGTCGGAAAAAATGCGCGTATCCCCGGCTACTTCCCGGCTATTATTGTTCCAAAAGCGTTGGAAATGGAAAGCAAAATGCAACAGACTTTTGCCAAGGCTTACAAAAAAGGGGTGAAAATTGCCTTCGGAACAGATGCGGGTGTTTTTCCGCACGGCATCAACGCACAAGAATTCGGCTACATGGTTGCTGCCGGTATGCCCGCGATGGAAGCCATTCAATCGGCTACGGTGACACCTGCTTTTTTGCTTAACCAAACGGAAAACATCGGCAGCATCGAAGCCGGGAAACTGGCAGACATCATCGCGACGGATGAAGACCCGACGCAAAACGTCAAAACCTTGGAAAATGTAGTGTTTGTGATGAAAGACGGGAAGGTTTATAAAAATTGAATTAAAAACCTCACAGGTTTTGAAAACCTGTGAGGTTTAGATTGAACTTGCTTCAGGGTATTGCCTCTGTAGGATGAAGATGCTAAAACAAGTTCAGCATGACAAGTGGTTGGTGTTTTAGATTACTTTTCCTCCTTAAACCACCCCGCATATTTGATTATTTCAATTAATTTATGATATGAAAGGTTTACATCGGCACATCGTTCAACTGATTATTTTCTCAATGTTTGTAAGTTGTAATAAAGATTACAATGAGGAGGTGATTGGAGATATATTCTTGTCAGTTATTGATACCAATTACTACGATGTTCCAATTGATATGTTTAAAATGATATTGAGTGACTCTTTAGAACGAAAAGATTACTTAAATAATCTTCAAGATACTTCCTACCCAAAAGATAAAGAACTCATAGTGGGTATCTATGATAAATTTACTTTGCCTGTTAATTTCGGATCAGATATTCAATTTTACCATGACCATTTTTTTCAACTTGTTAAGAAAGAAACATTTCTTATTGGCTACGATGATATTCTGTCTGAATTAATAGAAAGCAAAGGCATAACAGATAAGCCCCCTAAGCATCTAAATATTAGCAAAATAAATAAAGTTTGGCGTTTTAAACTGCGCTCTCTTAAAGAGCTTGAGGATGAAAATCCTGACTACGCAAAAAAAACTGATGAAACAGTTTATGTAGGCACATTATTTTTTTCCAGATGTTATTTTAACCAGCAAAAAAATAAAGGAATTATTTTCGCTTCATTTAACTGTGGTAATGATTGTGGGTCTGACAATATGCTTTTTGTGAGAAGGTACAATGATAAATGGGAAGTGATTAGAAGTGAGACCTTAAGTGTGTATTAAATTAAAAAACCTCACAGGTTTTGAAAACCTGTGAGGTTTAGACTAAACTTGCTTCAGGGTATTGCCTCTGTAGGATGAAGATGCTAAAACAAGTTCAGCATGACAAGTGGTTGGTGTTTTAGATTACTTTTCCTCCTTAAACCACCCCGCATATTTCACATAATTTTCCGCAATCCGGTTGATTTCCCCGGCTTGCAGTTCCGCGCTGATGTCTTTGATTTTTCTAGCGGGAACACCCGCGTAAATACTCCCCGACTCTATCCGCGTGTGTTGTGTAACCACTGCGCCCGCCGCCACGATACTGTTACTTTCTACCACACATCCGTCCATGACGATGGCACCCATCCCAACCAGCACATTGTCGTGCAAAGTACAACCGTGCACAATAGCATTGTGCCCGATAGATACGTTATTGCCAATATGGGTTGGAAAGCGTTGATAGGTGCAGTGAATGACCGCACCGTCTTGCACGTTCACCCGGTTTCCCATTTTGATGAAATGCACATCGCCCCGGATAACCGCATTAAACCAAACGCTGCATGCATCACCCATATCCACGTCGCCTACAATAGTCGCGTTTTCGGCTATAAAACAATCTCTGCCGAAACTTGGCGTTTTTCCGTTTACCGTTTTTATAAGCATTCGATTAAAAATTAAAGTAAATCTTATTTAAACCTCTCAAGTTTTGTAAACCTGTGAGGTTTTATTTGAGTCCTCATATAACATAGTATTAATGCCAACTGGCACAATGACATACATAGGGACGTTCGCGTTTCATGAATTCAAACCCAATCGTGATTTGATGGAAAGCACTGTTGGAAAATTGAATGTCGCCGATTTGTTTGATATAGGTATAGCCAAACATAAAATCTTTGTAATTAACCCCAACCAAGCCAGCAAAATAGTTCAGGTTTTGATTGTCCACACCGCCTCCGTTGGTGATAAAATCGGCACTGTCTAAACTTCTTCGGACTGAAACGCCTGCCCAAACCTGCCCAAAAGGCATCAGCCTATAAGCCTTCAGGTTTACATCCACGCTGCTTTCTTCTGTTTCTTCTTTAAATTGAAACAAAATGGATGGCTCCCAATATGTCCGCCGCCTGAAATTTGAAAATTCGTATCCCAAACTCATCAAATAGGAACGTTGGTTTCTCGATTCCAAACCTTCTGTGAAGATTTGACGGTCTCTGTTGAGTAGGTTTTTAACGGTAAAATAGGAATAGAATTCCCAAAAGTGATAAGACAAACCCACATCCACATTAAAAAAACCATCGCTTTGTACGGTTCCGGCGATAATAGGGTCAAAAATACGCGGATCAAAAGCGGTTTCATCGAGTTCGGACTCAAAGAAGCCCAAATTCAACCCAAAGGAAAGCATGTTGAGGTCTATTTCATCGCGTCCAAAGTTGAGGTGATAGGCATAGGTGAGTTGCAGGCCTTTTTGAGAGCTAAATCCGTTTTCGTCGTTAAAAGCAATGACACCTAAGCCGGTTTTTTCGCCAAACCTGGCATGAGCACTGGCCGTTTGCAGGTTGGGTGCGTCACCCTCGCTCACCCATTGGCGGCCGGCCGTAAGTCTGATTTTACCGGAAAAACCCATTCCGGCTTGTGCGGGATGCAACAGGTAGATATTGTCTGTCAGGTAATCGTACAAAACCGGAACACCGTCTTGCGATTGACTCGTCAGCGTAAGCAAACTACACAAAATAAATAAAATCCGTTTCAGTCGACATCGCATCGGGTCGTGTGGTTTTAAAAAGGGTTCTAAGATAAGTTTTTTGGGTAATTTGTCAGGCATTTGGAAGCCTAATTTTTTTCTGTGCAAAGAGTCCGTTAAAAATAGTGCTATCCCGCGTCAAATAATTATTTTTGTAAAAAAATGAGTCATGTCAAAATTTAAACTCGAAATCAGAGAAACTACCCATCCGGAAATTATAAAATTTGTGAGCAATCACTTTCTGACCGATCAGAGCAGCCATGAATTTAACAACATCGACGAAGCCAAAATATCGCCTTTGGCGCAAGAATTGTTTTTTATTCCCTTTGTAAAAGCGGTGTACATCACACCTTCTTTTATCGCCGTAGCCAGGCATCCGATGGTACAGTGGCAAGAAGTGCAAGACGATATATGCGAACAATTGGAAACCTATCTGAACGGTGGCGGCATCGTCATTGAATCGAGTCCGGAAAAACCCAAATTGAGTGCCGTGACGGTGTATGCAGAAAACACCCCAAACCCGGCAGCCATGCGTTTTGTAGCCAACAAAATTTTGGCTAAAGGCACCTTTGAATTTAAGTCTGCCGACCAGGCAACTCCTGGCACTTTAATTGCCAAGCTCTTTGAATTCCCCTTTGTAAAAGAACTTTTCGTGAGCGAAAACTACTTGTCTGTGACCAAAACAGAAACAGCAGTTTGGGAAGAAAAGGTGCAAGAAGTTCGCGAATTTATCCTCAAAGAATTGCAGCAAAACACGGAGGTAACCGGATTGGTTTCAGCCGGTTTAGACGTCGAAAGCGAAGCGGTTGCCGGCGAAGATGACGAAACGGTGGTGGCCATCAAAAAAATACTAGATGAATATGTAAAGCCTGCCGTAGCAGGCGATGGAGGTCATATTCGTTTTGAAGGTTACAGCGCGCATACCAAAACGGTAACGGTCTTGTTGCAAGGTGCTTGTAGCGGATGTCCCTCTTCCACTTACACATTGAAAAACGGCATTGAAAACATGTTTCGCCAAATGATGGGCGAACACGTACAACACATAGAAGCGGTCAACGGTTAGGTTGCAAAAAACGCTTCCAACTCTTTCAATGTTTCCGGTGAAGTTTGTATGTCTTTGACGATTTCTCCCTTGTCGAGCGCCACAATTCTATTGGATACTTCTACTGTATGTTGCAAATCGTGGCTTGAGATAAGAATGGTGGTATCTTGTTGGGCTGAAATTTCTTTGACAATGCGCTTGAGTCTAATTTGAGTGGTGGGATCTAGGTTGGCAAAAGGTTCATCTAGTATAATGACTTCGGGCTTTCCGATGAGTGCGGCTACGATTCCTGCTTTCTTTTGGTTTCCTTTAGATAAATCGCGCAGGTATTTTTTTCGTCCGGTGACTTCTCCATTAAAAAAATCTTCGAAAGGTGTCAAAAATGCATCTATGTCTGCCTTGCTTTGTCCGCGTAGCTCACCGATAAAGTAGAAATATTCTTCTGCCGTGAGGTAGCCAATCAAAAAAGATTCATCGATAAAAGCGGACGTATATGGTTTCCATGCTTCACTTTCGTTAACCACAATATGGTTGTTTTTGACATGGCCAGTTGAGGGTTGTATCAAATCGAGCAACAGGCTGAAAAAAGTGGTTTTTCCGGCACCGTTGTTGCCTACCAGTCCGAAGCTTTCTCCCTTGGGAATGTCGAGTTGGGGTAAATTCAAAACGGTGACACCGCTGTAAGTTTTGGTGAGGTTATGGGCTGAAATCATAGCTTTAGGATTGAAAATTTTTGTTGAATATAGCGTTAGCCTTTTTCTTTGTAGGCAGCCAAAGTTTTATATTTTTCAGTTTTGTACACTTTTTCGATGATGGCAAAAACCTTGTCACGAAAAGCCAAGCCTGATATACCGAACAAGATGACAAACAGATAGCCCGCCATAGGACTTATGGTATAATAACCGGCTGCAAAAATCACTAAGGGCAAAATTAATTTGGGGATGGAAAGCAACATGGTTTTGCTGTTGAAGGCCTGTTTGTTGCCAAAAGCTTGTTTGCCCGATGCCAAATCTATAGGCTGTTTGATGTAGGCACCACCCCACAAAACCAAGTGTGCATTGACGCCGATGTTGTACACTGCACCGGTGAGCACAGCCAAGTAGGCTTCCCATCCAAAATAGAGATAAAAAGTAGCCAACACGGTAGAGAAAATAGTAGCGATGACGACCAGCCACCATTTTGAAGTAAGGTACTCGCGGTACTTGATGTTTTGACTCATCATCAGCGGATAATAGGCACTGTCCCAACTGGGCACAAACTGTCCAAAGGTGAATAAAAAACCCCCGGAAACAAACATTCCGGCAAAGATTTTCCACATTGGGTTTTCATAAGCTTCGATTGAATTGGTAAAAAAGAGCAGGCCGTAAAACAAAAACATCACACTGACCATGATGGTGGTTTTGGAGCGTTTGTTTCTCAAAATAAGGCGCAAATCATTTTTCAAAAAGGTGCCCAAGGTGCCAAATCGGTTTAAAAATGTGTATTCGCGTCCGTCTGCTTCTTGATGCTTTACGGAAAGTCCGGCATCTAAGTACATATTTTTTCTAAAAAAAGTATAAGCCGCTGCATAGGCCAAGACAAGTAAGAGCGCTGTCAGTGGAAAAGCATAGACGCCGTGAAACAGGTTTTCAAAATAGATTTTGGTGTACTGTGTGACGTCAAAAATTTGGTAGTAATGCAATGCGCCCAAGCCCAACGTTGACGCGCCAAGCAATATGGTTAACCAAAGTTTACTGTTGGCCAACAGGTTGATGAAATTGGAAGCAAAAATCAGCATAAGAATACCCAAGTGCCATTGCAAAATGCCTATAAAATCATAGCCATTGTACCACAAAACCACCGAGAAGGGAATAAAAAAGAAGGCGTGAATAAGGTTAAAGAAAGAGACGGCTGTTTTGCCCAACGAAAAATGGACTACCTGCGCTTTCTTCATCGGTAGGTAGAGCAACGGTCGGATGTTGGTCACCGGCATGTTTTGAAGCAGAAAACGAAAAACCAAATCGGCTGCCCAATAGTAAAACAAAAAGGTGTTGACCATCAGGAGCGGTTCGTTGCCAGATTTTTTGAGCCCGTAGAACAAGCCTATTCCGGCTGCGGAGAAAATAAAGGCAAAGTAGAGAAAACCTAATACGGCAATTATTTTGAAGGCGAGTTTAGAGGCGAAAGAAGCCGAACGAAAAAATGCGCGCCATTCCAGAAAGATGAATTGTCTGAGCATAAAACCATGTTAAGATTGCATAGATAAGTATTTATTAGGAATGAGTTGTTACAATTGATTTAAAAAAATTTCTAAATTTGAAAGATTTATTACATTTTTAGACCGTAAACAAATTACATAAACCTGCCCATGAAATCCGCGCTACACATATTGACCATCGTACTAATTTGTATTTCAACCCTTAGTTACAGCCAGCAGAAACCACAAATTATTTATAAAGATGCATCCGGAAAAGTGCTTTCCGAACAAGAGGTAGATCGGATTACCAAAGGCACTTACAGTATGTCTGAACAAAAGCAAAAGAACGGCGACAAAATTATAGTGTTGGCTCCAATGACCCAAGCGGATATAGAAAATATACAAGCGGAAAAGACAGCCTATGCCAATTCGCAGATTGGAAAGCTTTTTCCATCGTTCAGCGCGGAAACACTTGATGGCAATCTATTTGACACTGACGCCCAAAAAGGTAAAATTCAGGTGTATAATTTTTGGTTTATAGCCTGCAAACCTTGTGTTGCTGAGATGCCTATTTTGAATAAACTCGCAGCAAGTTTTGACAGCAATCAAGTCGTATTTATCGCACCGGCTTTTGACAAAAAAACAGCTATTTCCAAATTTTTAGAAAGTCAGGCTTTTGATTACCAAATTGTTCCTGATGCTTTAAAATTTACACAAGCGCTGCATATCAACAGCTATCCGACCCATATAGTGGTCAATCAAAAAGGGGTAATTACGGCCGTTTTTGTAGGCAATAGTGACGACATAGGCACATTACTCGAAAAGGAAATTACCGCCTTGCTGAAATCGTGAAAAATAGAAATTAACGGTTTGCGTATTTTAAATTTATCTTACATTCGTAGCGGTTTAAACAATCATCTAACGGACTCAATTATTTTATGGATCAACTCATATTCTATTTCAAGCTAGGGCTTTTCCACGTGTTGGACATCAATGCATACGACCACTTGTTGTTTTTGGTTATACTCACCGTTCCCTATGTTTTTAAAGACTGGAAGCGGGTGTTGCTTTTGGTAACTATGTTTACCCTAGGCCATACTTTTTCTTTGGTCTTGTCTGTGTATGGCGTGGTCAGCATCAACAAAAGTTTGGTCGAATTTCTGATACCGCTTACCATTCTCATCAGCGCGTTGTACAACCTTTTTACCGCAGGAAAAGTTTCCAAAAATGAACGCGTGGGACTGTTGTTCTTTGCGGCTTTGTTTTTTGGGTTGATACACGGCTTGGGCTTCTCGACTTATTTTAAAACCGTTGTAGGATCCGGAGACAAATTGTTGCCCTTGCTCGAGTTTGCATTGGGCATAGAAGCGGCGCAATTGCTCATTGTCATCATCGTATTGTTTTTGAGTTTTATATTCCAAACTATTTTCCGCTTTTCCAAACGAGATTGGGTGCTGGTCACATCTTCCATGGTCATCGGTATTGCACTGCTGCTGCTGATAGATACAAAGTTTTGGTAAATAATTAACTTGCATACCTTTGTACAACCCGAACAAAGCTTTTATTTTAGCCGAACAAGGGGCAATGTAACCTGCTGTTTATGCAAAACGAGAAACAATTAAAATACGATAGGGCTTATTTGCGCATGGCTTACGAATGGGGCAAACTTTCCTATTGTGAACGCCGCCAAGTAGGCGCCATAATTGTCAAAGATCGAATGATTATTTCGGATGGCTACAATGGAACGCCCTCGGGCTTTGAAAATTTTTGTGAAGACGAAGACGGCTACACCAAGTGGTATGTGTTGCATGCCGAGGCCAATGCCATTTTAAAAGTTGCCGCTTCTACCCAGTCTTGCCGCGGAGCCACACTGTATATCACAATGTCACCCTGCAAAGAATGCAGCAAACTGATTCACCAAGCCGGTATCGTCCGGTTGGTGTATGCAGATGCATACAAAGACACTTCCGGTATTGAATTTCTCAGAAAAGCCGGTGTAGATTTACAGCACTTGCCTTTAGACATTTCTGTCTCTTAAAGAATAAAAAAATGAAACGAGCCATGCTAAAAAGTGTAACACACAAGAGAATAATTATTAGCGAGTTCCATCTGACCGATAAAAATAAATAATATAAACAGATGAAACGAGCCATGCTAAAAAGTGTAACACACAAGAGAATAATTATTAGCGAGTTCCATCTGACCGATAAAAATAAATAATATAAACAGATGAAACGAGCCATGCTAAAAAGTGTAAC
>JAHJTN010000006.1 GCA_018829465.1 Bacteroidota bacterium
ACTATGACGGCTATAGTGAGCGATTGGCGGCTATCCCGCAGACGCTAATTATGAATAAATATCACAAAACGCTTACGAATATCTTGGAACACGGTAGCTTACAGCACAACAAAAAAGGCGAAGCTCGGACGCTAATTTGGGGCTGCCATCGGACATATACCACTTGTACCTCATAAGTAGGCAGATAGATGTGCCGTTGAGGTCTATAACGTTGTTTTTAGGCAATGTCCATGTGTATGACAACAACATTGAGGCTACTGAGAAGTTATTGAAAGGTGAGCGGCAGAGCTTTAATTTGAATGTGTAATCATGTTACAAAAGTGTACTTTTGAATTTAGAAAAGTGTACTTTTGAATTTTTCGATTATAAAGGTAGGCTGTTTGGTAATCTGACCAAATTTCGTAGATAGGGTCTCCTTTCGAACTTTTGCCGCTGTGGTGCCAATGCCCGTCTATAATTTCAAAGTTAAAATCCAATTTTGCGCCAACCCGTGTTTTATCGCGTGAAAAGAAATCAATGTTTTCTGTGTAGTTCCCGTCAACAGCATTGTAGGTACCACCGCCAGTTCCCATGAATGCTTTGGTCTGCGAATTGAAGGCAATCCACTGAAACCTGCCACCTGCCAAAATTTTCACCGTCCTTCTGGCTCCCGGGGTTTGTGTACTCACTTCGCCGTCTCTTTTTCGACCCGTTATCACCCAATTGCCTGTGAGGTCATCTCTATTGTCTGAAAGCTTCAGCCACTTTTCTGTAAAAGGATTTTCGGCATCCAAAGAAGTTATCTCCATCTGGTTTGCTTCTATTTTTATTTCATAAGAAAAAGTTTTGCCAACATATTCAGCATTTTGAGTGAAAAAGTCCAAGGTTTCTGTGTACTGATTTCCTCGCAATGTATAAACACCTCCGCCGGCACTCAAAAAAGTATGGTCTGCTTTTTGTTTTCCGCCGTAAGCAAAATAACCCTCCATAAATATTTTTACATAAACATCATCCACCACTCGCCCATTTCTGTGGGTGAGCTGCCAACTTCCTTCAATGCTCTGACTTTGAGCAAAAAAAGAAAACGCATACGTAAAGAGAATTAAAAGATTTTTCATGCGTTTATATTTTTCAGTTGATTGATATTTAGTTGAATACAATCACGTCCCCGTGTGCAAAATTTTTACATGGGTGTTTTTCCTCACAATTGTGTTTAATTATTTCTATTTTCCAATTAAACTCTCGTAAAAGAACTGTCTGATGCGTTCGCTATTGATAAACCCTGAACCGAAGCCTAAATCGTCGTATTTTTGAGTCAGAGAATTGTCTGCTAAAATTGCTTCCTTACTTTTACCGGCTTTGATGGCCTCCGAAATATTTTTTTCCAAATATTTTAGCATTTCTAAAAAATCATGATAATCTTTTTTGGTTGCCAACTCGCCATGGCCCGGGATTATCTTTGTGTCATCATTGATAATCATCAAGGCGTTTTCCACCGCTTTTATGTAGCCTAGTGCGTTACCGCCCGAATTTAAATCGATATACGGATAGCGTCCGTTAAAAAACAAGTCGCCGGTGTGAAGCACGTTGCTTTGAACAAAATACACCATGGCGTCACCGTCTGTATGTCCGTTATGGCTGTGAAAAAACATGATTTCCTCATCTTCAAAATGAAAATTGAGCCCCTCGGCAAAAGTAATTTCGGGCAGTGCATCGGGATTGGATTGATTTTTCTCTTGCTGTGCATCATGCAATCTTTTTCGCACATTGTCATGCGAAACAATCAGAGCCCCTGCTTTGCCCAAGTTGGCGTTTCCGCCGGTGTGGTCGCCATGCCAATGCGTATTGAGCAAGTAACTGATGGGTTTGTCGCTGACGGTTTTAACAGCCGCCAAAATTTTAGGTGTTAAATCGGCAAACTGGTCGTCAACCAAAAGGGCTATGCCGTTGCCAGCCAACAAACCTATATTGCCACCTCTTCCTTTGAGCATATAGACTTTTCCGTTGACGGGAATTACTTCGATATTGACTTCCTGTGATTGTGCAAAGAGACCTACAGTCATCAAAAAAGCTACCGATAGTGTAATAAATGAATTTGTTTTCAAGTTGTGTTGGTTTAAAGTTTAACCAAATTTAAAATTTTATAATAAAAAGGAAAACAGACTTTGGTTAAATTTAACGTATGGACTATCTTTGCCAAGTTTAAAAAATAGATGAAATCCACATGTTTAAAATAATTATTAAGCACTCGGGGCAATGATTATTTTTAAACATCAGAGGTTACATCTGACCGATAAAAATAAACAATATAAACAGATGAAAGGAGCCATGCTAAAAAGTGTAACACACATGAGAATGATTATTAGCGAGTTCCATCTGACCTTTGAAAAACAATAAACATAAACAGATGAAAACTGCCGTAAACAAGGCTTACGCGACTACAAATTTTGCAGAACTCTTGGCTGATTTCAAAGAAATCACCAAGTTTCGTTTGTCTGTCAGCGTTGTCTTTTCGGCTGTTGCGGGCTATTTATTGGCGGTTGATGCTTTTTCTTTTTCTACTTTAATGCTTTTGGCCGTAGGTGGCTACTTTATGGTAGGCGCATCCAATATATTCAATCAAATCATTGAAAAAGATTTAGACGCTTTGATGAAACGCACCCAAAACAGGCCTATTCCTGCCGGCAGAATTTCAAAAAATTCCGCATTCATCTTAGCCTTGATTTTTACAGTTTTAGGTCTGTCCGCGCTCTATATCATCAACCCCAAAACTGCGTTGTTTGGTGCAGTGTCAATTTTCCTGTACACCAGCGTTTATACGCCATTAAAAACCTTGACACCACTTTCTGTTTTTGCAGGTGCCATACCTGGCGCCATTCCTTTTATGTTGGGCTGGGTAGCCGCTACCAACCAATTTGGCATAGAACCGGGTGTGTTGTTTATGGTTCAGTTTTTTTGGCAGTTTCCACATTTTTGGGCCATTGGCTGGTTGCTTGATGACGACTACCAAAAAGCAGGATTCAAAATGCTACCCACCGGCAAAAAAGACAAAGGAACCGCCGTACAAATATTGATGTACACCTTTTGGACGCTCGTAGTATCGCTGATACCCGTGTTGGGAATCACCGGCGATTTGTCTCTGAGCATCCCGGGTGCTATCGTCATATTCCTGCTTGGTTTAGGATTTTTATGGTTTTCACTCAAATTATTTAGAGAAAAAAGTGCCAAGGCTGCAAGAATTTTGGTTCTGGCAAGTGTGCTCTACATAAGCTTGCTACAAATTGTATATGTTTTGGATAAATGGATCGCATGATGACAATAACTGAGGAAACAAAATTTCACACCAAAGAACAACGGGCAAAAAAAATGATGCTTTGGTTCGGAATTGTGAGTATGGCCATGATGTTTGCCGGGCTTACCAGCTCTTATGTGGTGAGCAAATCGAGACCCGATTGGCTAAACGAATTCACACTGCCCAATGCGTTTATTGCCAGTACGGTCGTCATTTTACTCAGCAGCCTAACGCTCTATGCAGCCTCTGTTTTGCTGGCAAAAAACCAGTTAAGAAAAGCCGCTGTGTTGTCGCTTTTGACACTTTTACAAGGCGTTACCTTCATCGTGCTTCAGTTTGTGGGCTTTTCGCAAGTTATTGATATGGGTTATTTTATGACCGGAGCACAAAGCAGTGTGACCACTTCCTTTTTATACGTCATAACAGCTACACACCTTGCCCACGTAGCAGGTGGCGTACTGGCTTTAATGGTGGTTACCTACAAACTTTTTACCGGGCAATATAATCCTGAAAAAAGACTCGGATTTGATTTAGCCAAAACATTTTGGCACTTTGTGGATATTTTATGGCTTTACCTATTTATATTTTTATATTTTTTCGGTTGAAAAACTTAAATTTGAAAACTTTTTATTAGAAATTCATTAACCTATGGATGCAACTGCACAGAACGTAAAAGCCGAATCTATTTGGAAGGGCGGCAACCAGCCACTCAATGCGAGCTATGGAAAAATCATGATGTGGTTTTTTATCGTCTCCGATGCCTTAACTTTTTCGGGCTTTTTGGCTGCTTACGGCTTTTCCAGATATAAATTTATAGAAACTTGGCCTATAGCCGACGAAGTGTTTACCCACTTTCCGTTTCTGCACGGTGTTGAAGCACCCATGTATTACGTGGCATTGATGACTTTTATTCTGATATTTTCATCAGTAACCATGGTTTTGGCTGTAGATGCAGGACATCAAATGAAGAAAAATAAAGTAGCCATCTATATGTTTTTGACCATTATCGGCGGTCTGATTTTCGTAGGATCACAAGCTTGGGAATGGAAAAACTTCATCAAAGGAGAGTTTGGTGCCATTGAAACCAAAGGGGGTCAGATTTTGCAGTTTGTAGATGCCGAAACCGGAAAGCAAATTGCGCTCCACGAATTTGCAACGGCTTCACCAACCGAGCGTACACAACACACCAGAAGCAAAGGCTTGTGGTTTGTTTCTGAAAAAAGTTTACCCAGCTACACCGTTTCTGACATTCAAAATGCTTATGCCGAACATCCAAATGTATTGATTCGCACTCAAGAAATAGTACCTAATCTTGATAAGCTCAAAGCATCACCGCGTGTTAGTGATCAAGTACTTGCCGAAAGATTGGAAACACAACTTGTAAACTCCGATGCCTTTGGACAAAAGGCTATTTATAAAAGAGAATTTTCGGATGAACGTATCAAAAGTGCTGTTGCAGTTGTAGAAGGTGCTAATTTGGTTCACAACGAATACGGCAACAGACTCTTTGCAGATTTCTTCTTCTTTATCACAGGTTTTCACGGCTTCCACGTTTTTTCCGGCGTGGTCATCAACATCATCATCTTTTTCAATGTCATCTTAGGGACCTACGAAAAACGCGGTCATTATGAAATGGTTGAAAAGGTTGGCCTTTACTGGCACTTTGTAGATTTGGTTTGGGTATTTGTATTTACATTTTTCTATCTGGTTTAAAAAATTAAAAAAACATAAACATGGCACACGATTCAGCACATACATCAAATACGAAACGCATCTGGGTGGTTTTTGGCATACTCACCGTTGTGACGCTAGTAGAAGTAGTTCTGGGGATTATACGCCCGCGTTGGACGGTTGAAACCTATTTTGTAGGAATGAAAATTCTCAACTGGATATTCATCATTTTAACGATTTTGAAAGCCTATTATATCGTGTATGCTTTTATGCACCTTGAAGGCGAAAGCGGCGCTTTTCGCTGGTCCATACTCACACCTATTTTAATCTTGGTTCCTTATTTGCTTTTTATCCTTTTGCTAGAAGGAGATTACATACATGACGTGTTTAGATACGGCATCATGAAATGGGATTTTTAACGAGATTTTAAAACATGCAAACCACGCTCTACGGCGTGGTTTTTTTTATCTTTGCAACAACTAACTAAGCCTATTGATGAAGAAGTTTTTGGTTCTTTTCGCACTTTTTATCGTACCCATAGTGGCCTATCTTTTCTTTGCTTCCGGCATCAATCATTTTGGTAAACTGCCGGTGGTAGGCCAATCGGCTGTAGAAATCAGTAACTTTAAAAGTCTGGACAAAACACCCGTCCGTTTGCAGGGAAAAATCACCATTTTGGGGTTTTTAGGCACAACCGCTTCGTCAGGGCGAAGCATGTTGTTCAACCTGAATCAAAAAATCTATAAAAGATTTGAGGGATTTGAAGACTTTCAGGTAGTGATGGTACTCCCCGAAAATCACGAAAAATCTGCTGAAGATGTGCTTTCAACCTTAGGGCAAATCACAGATACGCATCAGTGGAAATTTATTTTCGGTACCGATGAGGAAATTTATGAATTATTCAATGCCTTGCAAACGCCTTATGCTTTAGATGCCCGCGGCACTACAGACTACGTATTTATAATAGACAAAGACATGAAGCTGAGAGGCCGGCAAGACGAGTCGAAAACTTTCTACGGTTACAATGCTGCTTCGGTTGCGGAAATCACCAACCACATGCTAGACGATGTAAAGGTGCTTTTGGCTGAGTACCGACTCGAATTGAAAAAATACAAACGAAAATAGGCACATGAAAAAATATTCATACATAGGAATTTCTTTTGTGATTTTGGTGTTCGGCATTTGGGTTGTAAACGAATTCAGGCAGCGATTTGGTCAAAATGACAACATGGCTGTTGTGGGTCCTGCACCCAAATTTACACTGACCAACCAACACGGTAAAACCATCACTCCGGAAAACATGAAAGGCAAAGTTTATGTGGTAGATTTTTTCTTCACAAGTTGTCCGAGCATTTGTCCGGTGATGACAGAAAACCTTAAAGAGGTTCAAAATGAATTTTATGGAAATCCCAATTTCGGCATTCTTTCCGTATCTATCGACTCAAAATTTGACAGTCCGGAAGTGCTAAAAAAATATGCCGATAAACATCAAATTAAGAATCAAAATTGGCATTTTTTGACCGGGGACAAAGAAGCCATTTCTACTTTGGCCAATGCCGGATTTAATATTTATGTGGACGCATCAGAAAAAATAAATGGGGAATTTCAACACTCCGGCATGTTTGCGCTGATCGACAAGGAAGGCAACATTCGATCTCGCAAAGACGATTTTGGAAACCCGATTGTTTATTACGATGGCCTCTCCTACGCAGATGCCGAATCGCTGCAATTCAAACTCGGTGGTAGCCACAAACCCGGCATTGTTATGCTCAAAGAAGATATCCAAAAACTATTAAAAGAATAAACATGCCAGAAACCACTTCTACTAACGAAAATCGATTCAACAAGCTGATTTTAGTTTTGTCAATTGCGATCCCTTTGGCCGTAGCTGTTTTGTTTGGCGTCCGTATCCCGAATGTTGAACCACTCAGTTTTTTACCGCCTATTTACGCAAGCATAAACGGCCTCACGGCTATACTTTTGGTGGTCGCATTTTGGGCTATCAAAAATAAAAAAGTTCGTTTGCACGAGCAACTCATGAAAGTATGTTTGGCGTTTTCTGCCCTCTTTTTAATTATGTACGTCGCTTACCACATGACGTCTGACCCCACACCATTCGGTGGTAAAGGCGCCATCAAAATGGTTTATTATGTGATTCTCATCTCACATATTTTACTTTCCATAGCCGTCATTCCGTTGGTGTTGTTTAGTTTTGTCCGTGCTTTAAATCAACGTTTTGACAAACACCGAAAAATAGCCCGTGTTACTTTGCCCATCTGGCTTTATGTAGCCATCACGGGTGTAGTGGTTTACTTGATGATTTCTCCGTATTACACCTCATAAAATGCAAAAAAGAGCCTACATCTTTGTATTGACTGTATTGCTGCCGTTGTTCTCCGGCGCACAATGTGCCATGTGCAGAGCCGTTTTGGAATCTGAAGCCAACAAAGACACCGCACAGGGCATTAACGATGGCATTGTGTACTTGATGTTGTTCCCGTATCTCCTCATTGGCGGCGTCTTGTTTTTTGTCATTCGCAGCTTTCGCAAAAAAAATCAAAGCCCGGTTGAAAAAACATCTTAGTTTTAACAAAAAATTAAGTCGCCCCCTTGTAACATAACGCTTTCAAAATAGTCTTTTAGGGTAGAACTGTAATGTTTTCATCCTCATTGTCAGTTTTTCAATTTTGTGACATTAGCTAGATATCCAAATAATGATTGAAATTAAAGATCTTCACAAATCCTATAAAATGGGAAGCAACTCGCTTCATGTTTTAAAAGGTATCAATTTTTCTGTAAAAGAAGGCGATTTTGTATCAATCATGGGATCGTCCGGTTCCGGAAAATCAACACTACTGAACATACTCGGCATTTTGGACGAAGCTGACAAAGGCGAATATTGGTTAGACGGGGTTTTGATAAAAAACCTCAACGAAAAAGTTGCCGCCCGATACCGAAACAAATTCTTGGGATTTATCTTTCAGTCTTTCAACCTGATTAATTATAAAACCGCGCTAGAAAACGTTTCGCTGCCTTTATATTACCAAGGCGTCAAGAGTAAAGAACGCACAGAAAAAGCCATGCATTACCTAGACAAAGTAGGCTTGGCAAGTTGGTCACATCACACACCTAACGAGCTCTCCGGAGGACAAAAACAACGTGTTGCCATTGCGCGAGCCCTAGCTTCCGATCCAAAAGTGCTTTTGGCAGACGAGCCTACAGGTGCTTTGGATTCTAAAACTTCATACGAAGTGATGGAAATTATCCAAAACATCAATGATGAAGGCAAAACCATCATAGTGGTGACACACGAACACGACATTGCGCAAATGACCAAACGCATCGTTCACTTAAAAGACGGTTTGGTAACCGATGACACAGCTGTAAATCAAATAAGAGCTTCCGCCTATGTTTAGCCTGGACCGTTGGCAAGAAATTTTCCAAACCCTGTCTAAAAACAAACTAAGGGCTTTTTTGACAGGTCTTTCCGTTTCCTCGGGTATTTTTATCCTTGTCATCTTGCTCGGTGTAAGCCGGGGCATGCAAAACGGCATCGAAAAAGAATTTCAGCAAGATGCCGTCACAGAAGTAGAGGTTTGGACGGGTACAACAACTGTAGGCTACAAAGGCATGAACCCCGGAAGAAGGGTGCAACTTGAAAACGAAGATTTTGAGTACACCACCCAGAAGTTTGGCGACCAAATTGACAGCAAATCAGGGTATTTTGGTCGTTGGGGTGCTATCATCAACTACAAAAAAGAGAATGGATCTTACGAATTTGCAGGCGTACACCCCGATTTTCAAAAAGTGGAAAACGCCACCATCATTTCCGGGCGATTTATCAATGCGTCAGATATAGAAGGTAATGACAAAGTAGCCGTCATTGGCAACCGCGTCAAACTGGATTTGTTTAAAGACAAAGATCCTATCGGCGAATACATCAATATTTCAAAAGTTCCTTTCAAGGTTGTCGGTGTTTATACCGATCCGGGAGGCGAACGCGAGGAAACGCGTGTCTATTTGCCACTGACAACTGCCCAAAGGGTTTTTAACGGAAAAAACCAGCTCCGAATGTTGTCTTTTACCATCAAACCGGCCGCCACTTTTGACGAAGCCGTTCAAAATGCCGCATTTCTATCTGACGGTTTGGAAAAATCATTAAAACAAAGACACCTCGTCTCGCCCGATGATACCAGTGGGATTCGTGTTTTTGACACCTTAGAAGAGGCCAAAAGAATTTACGACTTGCTGAGTTATATAGATTTGTTTTTTTGGATAGTTGGCATTTGTACCATCATAGCCGGCGTAGTGGGCGTTGGAAATATTATGCTGATTGTTGTCAAAGAGCGAACCAAAGAAATAGGTATCCGGAAAGCCATTGGTGCCCAACCCATGTCTATCATAGGGATGATTCTTCAGGAAGCTGTTTTTGTGACCTTTGTGGCCGGATTTTTCGGTCTTTTTGGAGGTCTCCTTTTGTTGGAAGTTGTGGGGCCGCAAATTCAAAGTGACTTTTTTGCAAACCCGGAAGTGGATATGAATGTGGCTCTGAGCACCATCGTCATCTTAATCATAGCCGGCGCCCTAGCCGGTTTTTTCCCTGCTTACAGGGCCGCCAAAATAAAACCCATAATAGCCTTGCGCGATGAGTAATCTGTTTAACAAAGAAAGTTGGAACGAAATCTTGGAGGCACTTAGTGCCAATTGGTTCCGTACGCTGTTGACAGCCTTCGGCGTGTTTTGGGGTATTTTTATTTTGGTAATTTTGCTGGCAGCCGGAAAAGGATTGGAAAACGGTGTAAAACAAGGATTTTCGGGTATTGCCACCAACACCGCTTTTATGTGGACACAGCAAACTTCTAAACCCTTCAAAGGCATGCCCGAAGGCAGAAGATTTAATTATAGAAATGGTGACGTGCCTGCACTGTGGGAAAAATTTCCCGATTTACGCTTCATCTCTCCCAGAAACCAATTGGGGGGTTGGCAAGGTGCCAACAACGTCATTAGGGGGCTCAAAACCGGTGCGTTTACGGTTTATGGCGACATGCCGGAATTCATCAACCAGCAACCCATGGACATCATAGAGGGACGTTTCATCAACCAAAACGACATCAAAGAAAACAGAAAAGTTGCGGTCATCGGGCAAGGCGTCATAGACGGATTGTATGAGAAAGGCGAACCGGTTATCGGGTCTTACATTAAAATTAACGGTGTGAATTTTTCGGTAGTTGGTGTTTACAAGAAAAAAGGAAACTCTGGCGGTAACCAAGAAGAAGGAATGAAAGATATTTTTACACCTTTTACCACTTTTCAGCGCGCTTTCAACTTTGGAGATATTGTTGGTTGGATGGCCATAACCGCTAAAGATAACGCGTCAATAACCGAGCTTCTGCCCCAGATTAAAGACGTGCTCAAAAGCAGACACAAAATTCATCCGGATGATGACCGAGCCATTGGCAGTTTTGACCTTTATCAAGAATTCAGCAAAGTCAATGGTCTTTTTACCATATTGGGAGTCATTTCCTACTTCGTAGGCATTTTGATTTTGATTTCCGGTGTCATCGGGATTGGTAATATTATGTTGATTGTCGTTAAAGAACGTACCAAAGAGATTGGCGTGCGACGTGCTTTGGGTGCTACGCCTTGGGATATTCGCAGTCAAATTTTACTGGAAGCCATTTTCCTGACCATTATATCCGGAATGGCCGGGATTGCATTGGCATCCGGATTGCTAAAAATCATCGAGATACTCATGCGCGGCATGGACACATCCGAAATGATGTTTGCCAACCCGAGCGTTGGCTTGGGTGTAGTCATCGCTGCACTACTTATTTTGATTGTTTCCGGGCTGTTTGCCGGCATGATTCCGGCCCAGATTGCCATCAAAGTCAAACCCGTGGATGCTTTAAGAACAGAATAAAACTAAAACAACTTTATTTAATATTTGATTACAATGAAAAAAACCATTACAACCATAGTACTTTTGTTAGTCACGGTTCTGTTTGTAGGTTCGCTGTACTATTTGTACACCAAAAACAAACAATCGCCTGTTGTGTTTGAAACAGAGCAACCCGGGATGCAGACTATTGTAGAAAAAACCATATCCACAGGAAGCATCGTGCCCAAAGAAGAAGTTTTAATCAAACCAAACATTTCCGGTATCATCCAAGAAGTATATGTAGTGGCCGGAGAGTTGGTAAAATCGGGCGATTTGATTGCCAAAATCAGGGTGGTGCCAAACGTATCCAACCTCAACAATGCCAAAGCACAGGTTGAATCTGCAAAAATTGACTTAGACAACCAAACAAAGATTTTTAATCGTCAAAAATCGCTAATTGACAAAGGTGTGATTTCGCAAAACGATTTTGACAATGCGTTGGCCGCTTATGAGCAGTCTAAACAAACCTATGAAACCGCCTTAGAAAATTATGAAATCGTGCGCACCGGCACTGCCAAAGGCTATGAAACCGCCGCCAATACGATGATTCGCGCTACCGTATCGGGCATGGTGCTGGAGGTACCCGTAAAAGTTGGCAATCAGGTTATTGAGAGCAACAATTTTAACGAAGGTACTACCATTGCAAGTATTGCAGATATCAACAAGATGGAATTTGTAGGAAAAGTGGACGAGTCTGAAGTGGGTAAAATAAAAGAAGGGCTGCCTTTAGAAATAACGGTTGGTGCTATTGAAAATAAAAAATTTGATGCCATTTTGGAATACATCGCACCCAAAGGTTTGGAAGAAAACGGCGCCATCCAATTTGAAATAAAAGGATCTGTAAAGTTGAGTGAAGACGTATTTATCCGTGCCGGACTCAGCGCCAATGCTTCTATCATTTTAAACAAAGCCGACAGTGTTTTGGCTGTACGGGAAGCCGTTTTACAGTTTGACCCGGAAACCAACAAACCATTTGTAGAAATCCAAACAGGCGAGCAACAATTTGAAAAAAGAGAAGTTGAGCTCGGCATCTCGGATGGCATACAAGTAGAAGTAAAGAAAGGTTTATCTAAATCAGATAAAATTAAAGTATGGAACACGGTACAGATGGGTAAAGTCTTCACAAATTAATTTACATTTACACACAATTTAGCATGATCATGATCAATAGAATACTCATTTTCACGGTTACTTTTTTTGTATTCGGCTTCGCACAAGCCCAAACAAAAAAATGGACTTTAAGGGAAGCCGTTCAATATGCTTTGGACAATAACATCACTGTTAAGCAGACCGAATTGGACATGGAAAACACTAAGATTTCCAAAAAAGACGCCTTTGGCAATTTCCTGCCATCTATCAATGCCAACACATCGCACCAATGGTCAATCGGTTTGAACCAAAACATTACTACAGGTTTGTTGGAAAATCAAACCACACAGTTTACCTCCGTAGGCGTCAATGCCAACATGCTGATTTTTGACGGTTTGCGAAACTTTAACACGCTTCACAGGGCCAATTTGGCTATACTGGCCAACCAATTGCAGTTGGATAAGATTAAAGACGATATTTCACTGCTCGTGGTCAATTCATTTTTGCAAATTGTATTTAACCGCGAATCGCTCAACACTTTGCTTTATCAAAACCAAGTGACAGAAGAGCAAGTGCAACGCACTACGGAACTCGTAGAAGCCGGTGCTGCACCGCGCGGCGATTTGTTAGACATTCAGGCTACTAACGCCACCGAAAAACAACGCATCATTGCTGCGGAGAATACGCTCAAACTGTCTAAAATTTCATTGGCACAATTACTGCTCATCAAAGATTACGAAAACTTCGAGATTCAAGATGAAGAATTTCTAATTCCTCCACCCGACATGCTTGCACAAAATCCGGGTGAAATATTTGAATCGGCCAAGGAATTGCGTTCAGAAATTAAATTAGCCGAAGCCAATGTGGACGTAGCCGAAAAAGATTTGGCAATTTCCAGAGGCGCCAGCTACCCAACCATTAGTTTGTTTTACAATTACAACACCAGGGCTTCGAGTGCCGACATTTTTGGTGGCGTTTTGCCGGACACAGAAAATCCTTTTTCGCAAATTGGGTTTGTTGAAGGCACCAACGAACGCGTGTTGACACCCAATTTTAACCGCTTTACCGTAGGTCCCGAAAATCTAATAGACCAGTTTACACGTAATGACGGACATTCAATAGGTTTTCAGCTTAGCGTGCCTGTTTTTAACGGATTCCAAACGGCTAACAGCATCAAGCGGAGTAAAATAAATTTGGAACGCGCCAAAAACCAATTGGAGCAGGACAAACTCGATTTGGAATCCAATGTGTACCAAGCCTATTTTGATGCCGAAAGTGCCTATAAATCATACGAGGCTGCGCAGCGTGCCTTCGAGGCCAGAACCTTGGCTTTTGACTATTCTCAAGAACGATTCAACGTGGGTTTGATGAATGCTTTTGACTACCTTCAGGCAAAGTCGGCACTCGAAACGGCAGAATCAGAAGTCATTCGCTCTAAGTTTGATTATGTTTTCAAACTGAAAGTTTTGGAATTCTTTTTTGGTATTCCTTTTGATAAATTGTAAACAACTTCTTTTATTGCCATCATCGAAGTATTCATAGCTACTAATTTTGTAATTTTGCTCATCATTCGGAAAAAATTCAAACATGTCTAAAAAAACTATCTACATTGTATTGGGCGCAGTCGTATTATTGATTGTTATCTTAATCGGCGGAAAAAAAGCAGGACTGTTTGGAAAATCCGGAGACTTTAAAGAGGTTGAGGTAGAAAAAATTGCCCGTAGAACCATACAGCAAACCGTTTCTGCTACAGGTAAAATACAACCTACCGTAGAGGTGAAAATATCAGCCGAAGTTTCGGGCGAAATTATAGAATTGCCCATTCAAGAAGGGCAACAAGTAAAAAAAGGTGAACTGTTGGTTAAGATTAATCCCGATTTGTTTCAATCAGCACTTGCCCGTACGCAGGCTTCACTGCTCAATGTGAAATCTAACCTGGCGCAAGCAGAAGCCAACCTAAAAGAAGCAGAAGCCAACTATCAGCGAAACGAAGGATTGTTTAAAAAAGGGGTCATTTCTGCCTCAGAGTGGGACAGGATTGTAGCCGCTCGTGATGCTGCCATGGCAACCAAAGAATCGGCCCGATACAATGTCCAAAGTTCGGCTGCAACCGTCAAAGAAGCGCAAGACAATTTGATTAGAACCAATATCTACGCCCCGATGGATGGCACCATCTCTAAACTGGATGTTGAACTCGGCGAACGTGTGGTTGGTACACAACAGTTTGAAGGCACCGAAATTTTAAGGGTTGCCAACCTGAGCAAAATGGAAGTTTTGGCCGAGGTAAACGAGAATGATATTGTGAAAATTTCTTTGGGCGACACAGCCATAGTAGAAGTAGATGCCTATCTGAAAAGAGAATTCATCGGTATTGTTTCTAACATTGCCAACACCGCCATCAATACCACCAGCGTAGATCAGATAACAAACTTCGAAGTAAAGGTCAATATTCTTCCCGAGTCTTATGCCGATTTAACCGTTGGAAAACCTGAAAATTTTTCACCATTTCGCCCGGGAATGACTGCCACGGTTGATATCATCACCGAGAAAAAGACAAATGTATTGACGGTTCCTATCAGTGCTGTAGTGGTTCGTACAGACACTTCATCCACTAAAAAAACAGGAACCCCCACACTGGCCAATACCGCCAACAAAGCTGCTGGAGAAGAGCGCTTTGAGTGTGTCTTTGTAAAAATTGGAGAAACAGCCAAACTAAAAGTGGTAAAAACCGGCATACAAGACAACACTTACATCGAAATTGCTTCAGGTCTTGACGACGAATCCGATGTAATTACCGGACCCTACAACGTGGTCACCAAATTGCTAAGCCCGAACGACAAAGTAGCTATCAAGCAGGTAGAGAAATCCAAAGAATAAAAATGTCGCTTGTTCTCAACATTGAAACAGCTACTAAAAATTGCTCTGTTTGTCTTGCAGAATCTGGCAACATCATCTCATACAAAGAATCTGCCTCTGAACAATACCAACACGGCGAATTACTGCATCACTACATCAAAGCTTGTTTAGCAGATGCACAATGTGACTTTTCGGCATTGGATGCAGTCGCCATCAGCAAAGGCCCCGGATCCTATACGGGTCTTCGCATAGGTGTATCTGCCGCTAAAGGCTACTGTTTTGCACTTGACATTCCTTTGATAGCTGTAAACACGTTGGATATACTGGCAAAGCGCCATCCGATTGCAACGGGCTATATGGTGCCGATGCTCGATGCACGTAGAATGGAAGTGTATGCAAAAGTACTTGACCATCACGGTTCTGAAATACGAGAAACAAGAGCAGAAATACTCACTGAAGAAAGTTTTACGCCCTATTTAGAGAAAGATACGGTTTACTTCTTAGGCGACGGCGTTTCAAAATGGAAGACCATTTGTACACATACAAATGCCGTATATCTGGATATACTATATCCATCTGCGAGGACGATGTGCGTGCTTTCACATCAAAAATTTGTATCTAAAATCTTTGAGAATGTTGCCTATTTTGAGCCTTACTATTTAAAAGAGTTTATCGGCTTGCAAAAAAAGAGGTAAACGATTCTACTTAGTGGTTTTTCATCAGAGCCAATGCTTCATCCGAATCTTTTACCGGAAGTTTACAAACGTAATTTTGACAGACATAAATAAGGGTTTCACCTTGCGCAAATCTGTGTTTCAAGAGGGGTAAATTTGATTCGTTTGTACTACCGGCCAGCATCAAATTGGGTTGAAAGGTTTTGGTAAATTTTGTCAATTTTTGAATTGCCTTTTCACCTACAAAAGCCACTTCGTAAAAGGGTTTTGTGTAATTGAGCATCAAGTCGAGCCAATTGGCATACCAACGCGCTCCCGTCTGCCCAACTGAAGGCAATGTTGCACTGAGCATAAATTTAGCCGTATTCAAGTAGGTTTCGTTATCGAAATGATACCCTAAAAGAAACAAGTTTTTAGCCATAATAGAGTTGGATGCAGGAATTACATTGTCTGATGTTTCGGTAGTTCTACTTACAAGCTCAGGATCTACATCTGAGGTGTAAAAAAACAGACCGCTTTCCGGATTGTAAAAATGTGAAAAGGTATAGTCTGTCAACTGTTTGGCGCGCTGCAACCATTTTTGTTCAAAAGTGTTTTCGTAAATAGACAAGTAGGCATCTATGGTAAGTGCGTAATCATCCATAAACGCGTTGATGGTGCTTTTGCCGTTTTTGTAATTTCTCCAAAGACCACCGTCGGGCTTGCTTTGCTGTGCATCCAAAAAATGTGCCGCTTGCAAGGCTGCATCCAAAAACTTTTTTTCACCAAAAACCCGATAAGCGTCCGCGTATGCTCTAATCATTAATGCATTCCAAGACAACAAAGTCTTGTCGTCTAAAGCGGGTTTTTTGCGCTTCTCTCTGGTTTCAAATAAAATTTGTTTCCACTGTGCAACAGAAGAAGTCAACTTCGCAACAGTAAATCCTAGTTTTTGAGAAAGTGTTTCGTAGTCTTCTTTCTGTATCAGCACATAATTTTGTTCCTCCCACAGTCCAAAGTCGTTGATGTTGAAAACCGCGGCAAAAGTATCAAAATCATTTTCCAACAAGGCCTGAAGTTCATCTTTGGTCCACACGTAAAATTTGCCTTCTTCGCCTTCGCTATCTGCATCAAAAGAAGCGTAGAAACCTCCTTTGGGATTTGTCATTTCTCTTTCAATAAAACCGAGGGTTTCATAAACCACGCGTTTGTACTGCGGATTGGGTTTATGTAAATAAGCATTGGCGTACAAACTTACCAGTTGTGCGTTGTCGTACAACATTTTTTCAAAGTGAGGCACATGCCAGTAATTGTCGACCGAATAGCGTGAAAAACCGCCACCTACATGATCGTACAGACCGCCAAAAGCCATCTTTTGCAAAGTGAGATGCACAAAGTCTAAAACTTCTGTGTCGTTTGCCTGAAAACCATAGCGCAACAAGAAATTGAGCCCGGTTGGCATCATAAATTTTGGTGCGCCTTTGTTGCCACCGTATTCGAGATCAAATTTTGGCTTCCAATTTTGCACCAAATTTTCTAGCGTTGCAAAAGCAAAATCTTCGGCATGGGATGGGCTTTCGACCAAATCCATTTGCCGAACGCCGTCGGTGAGGTTTTGGGCGTATTCTTCAAATTTTTTGGGTTCATTTTTATAGACTTGTGCAATTTGAGTCAGCACATTCATCCAATCATCTTTTCTAAAATACGTACCGCCCCATACCGGCCGGCCGTCGGGAAGTGCTACCACATTTAAAGGCCACCCACCGCTACCGGTCATCAGTTGCACAGCATTCATATAAATCTGATCCACATCGGGACGTTCTTCCCTATCTACTTTGATATTGATAAAGTGTTGGTTCATCAAAGCAGCAGCTGTCGTATCTTCAAAAACTTCTTTCTCCATAACATGACACCAATGGCAAGATGCATAGCCAATACTGATCAGTAATAATTTTCCTGATTCACTGGCCTTGGCTAAAGTTTCCGGATTCCATGCATGCCAATCCACCGGGTTGTTTGCGTGTTGCAGCAAATAAGGACTTGTTTCGTTTATCAAGGCATTGGTGGGATGCTCCATTTTTGGGGGGTTTTGACCTCTACAGCTTATAAAAAAAAACAGTAAAACTACATTTGGGAGGCAAAACCTCATGGTTTAGTGCTTTTTGAGAATCTAAACTTTTTGGCTGATTTAAATAGCAGAAACTTAAATTTAAAGAAGTTACTGATGCTTGCGTCTGTTTTCCATTCGGCCAAGTGTTTGGATATATTTAAGTATTTTTCGGGATTCTCATCGAGTGAAGCAATGGCTAGCCCTCCGGAGGTTCTTCTAAAATCTTCGAGCAATATCCAATTGGGAAAGGAACGGATATGATCGTGATACCAACTTCTATTGGCGTCGTGCACCACCAGAATACCCTTTTCATTAAGCAGTTTTTTAGCCGTTTCAATACACGCTTCCCTTGCCATACCGTCAACCAAAATAAAGTCAAACTTACCCATGCTCAGTGGTTTTTCGACATAAGATTTAAACTCGTCCAAAGTACCTGTTCTGCGCCATTCTTTGGCATCGGGTGCTACAAAATGAATGGTAGCTTTACCCTTATTGGGCAAAAGCGGCTGTATGCCTTCAAACCATTCTTTGTCGTGTTCAATGGATGTCCAAGTTGCCTGTTCGGGCAAAAACTGCGGATAGAAAAGTGAAGAATAACCACAACCGTATTCCAAAACGCTCAACGGCTTTCTTGTTGCAAATAAATCCTTCATGATGGCTATTTCCTTAAATTTCATATAAGGGATGATATCCGGCTTGATACCTAGTGTTTTCTTGATTTGACGCAAGGTACCTTGCAGATAGTTGTTAAGTAGTGACATTTGTGTGATTTTATCTTGTTGACAAAGATATGTATTTACACAAACATTGCCGATGTTGGGTGTGCAATCTGCATATAATTTCGTTAATTTGCGCTTTAAAATGTAATCTCATACAGCACTGTTGGAAATCTCAGAATTTACATATTTACTCAACAATCCTGAGGCTGTTACAAAGGCACAGACCATACAGCTAAGAACCGTGTTGGATGAATTTCCTTATTTTCATTCCGGCAGGGCTATCTACTTAAAAGGACTTCAACAACAGGAAAGTTACCTGTTTGATGATGCCCTCAAAACCTTGGCGGCACATACCGCCAACAGGGCTATTTTGTTTGACTATGTAACAGCCGACATTTTTGAACCGCATCAAACTGCCAAAAAAATTCAGAATAGTGAAATTTTGGCGCACAATCTGGAAGTTGTAGATGTGCAAGTGATTGATCCTTCCATTGAGCATCCCGAAACATCTCTGGACAAAGCTACTTCTGACGCGATTTTGGATAAAGATCTGTTTGAAGAAAAAATGATATCCAAACCTGCTATTTCCACGACTATAGATGAAGAAAAAAAGTTTGTAAATTTCAATACTAAAGACCGCCATTCCTTTGAAGATTGGCTGCATTATGCCGCACCCCAAAAACTATCAAAAAATGTAGCCAACACGCCTAGTCATCATCAGGCACAGTCAAATTTAGAACGAAATAAAAAATTTGAACTCATTGATCGTTTTTTGGCCGAGAGTCCAAAAATAGTCCCGGAAAAAGACCATAAAACTTCGCTTAACATAAACAGCGCCGCTCCGGAAATCGAAATCATGACAGAGACGCTAGCCAAAGTGTACACACATCAAAAAAAGTACAAAAAAGCCGTCAAAGCCTATAAAATTTTAAGTTTGAAATATCCGGAAAAAAGTGGTTACTTTGCAGACCAAATTCGAGCACTACAAGCATTAGATAAAAATAATTAAATACAAATGAGCACATTTTCTATCTTTATGATTCTCATTATACTGGTTTCTTTGTTACTGGTATTGGCTATTATGGTTCAAAACCCCAAGGGTGGCGGATTGTCAAGTTCCTTCGGCGGTGGCGGACAAAACATAGGCGGTGTACAGAAGACGAGTGACTTTTTAGACAAAAGCACCTGGACCTTGTCAACCATTTTGGTTGCTTTGATTCTGCTTTCCAGCACCACGGTAACCAAACCCGGTGCCGCAGCAGACTCTAGAGCTTTGGACGGTGCTCCTGAAGTTGAGCAAACCATCCCGGTAACACCACCGGCTCAAGAACCGCTTCAAACCCCCGAATCGGGCGACGAGAATCAGAACTAAGAAATTATGATTACCATTTTATGCCAGCTTACTGACAAGCTGGCATTTTTTTTTGAATATTGTCAGTTTTTTTAGAATGGCACAATTTCTGAAAAGTCAGAGACAGTTTAACTTTAAAAACATTTATAAAAATTATGGCACTAAACATTCAACCTCTTGCAGACAGAGTTTTGGTAGCGCCTTTGGCAGCCGAAACCAAAACTGCTTCTGGTATCATTATCCCCGATACCGCTAAAGAAAAACCCCAAAGAGGCACCGTAGTTGCGGTTGGAAAAGGAAAAAAAGATGAGCCCATGACCGTAAAAAAAGGCGATGTAGTGTTGTACGGTAAATATGCCGGCACCGAAATCAAACTTGAAGGTACGGATTATCTCATCATGCGTGAAGATGACCTATTGGCAATTCTTTAAAAAAAATCAAACACTTTAAATTTTAAGAAAAATGGCAAAAGATATTAAGTTCAATCTTGAGGCACGAGACGGCCTCAAAAGAGGTGTAGATGCACTGGCAAACGCAGTAAAAGTCACACTTGGACCCAAGGGTAGAAATGTAATCATAAGCAAATCATTTGGCGCACCCACCGTTACCAAAGACGGTGTCACCGTAGCCAAAGAAATAGAGTTGAAAGATGCCTTGGAAAACATGGGCGCTCAAATGGTAAAAGAAGTAGCCTCTAAAACTAATGACCTAGCCGGTGACGGTACCACAACCGCTACCGTTTTGGCACAGTCCATAGTAAAAGAAGGCCTTAAAAACGTTGCCGCAGGTGCCAATCCTATGGATTTGAAACGCGGAATTGACAAAGCCGTTTTGGCAGTTGTAGCTGATTTGGAGAAACAAACGCGGGAAGTTGGTGACAGTTCTGAAAAAATAAAACAAATTGCCGCCATATCTGCAAACAACGATGATCTTATCGGCGATTTGATTGCGCAAGCATTTGAAAAAGTAGGCAAAGAAGGTGTCATCACTGTGGAAGAAGCCAAGGGAACAGACACTTACGTCGATGTTGTAGAGGGCATGCAGTTTGACAGGGGTTATTTGTCTCCTTACTTCGTGACAAATTCTGAAAAGATGGAAGCAGAATTGGAAAACCCCTACATTTTGCTCTACGACAAAAAAATATCTTCCATGAAAGATTTGCTTCCCGTTTTAGAACCGGTTGCACAATCCGGAAGACCACTTCTCATTATTGCCGAAGATGTTGACGGTGAAGCTTTAGCCACCTTGGTTGTAAACAAACTTCGCGGTGCGCTGAAAGTAGCTGCTGTAAAAGCACCCGGATTCGGCGACAGAAGAAAAGCCATGTTGGAGGACATAGCCATTTTGACAGGAGGAGAAGTGATTGCAGAAGAAAGAGGCTTTTCTTTAGAAACAGCCACTTTAGAAATGCTTGGAACTGCTGAAAAAGTAACCATAGACAAAGACAACACAACCGTTGTAAATGGTGCCGGTTCTAAAGAAAACATCTCAAACCGAGTCAACCAAATTAAAGCACAGATAGAAAGTACGACATCTGATTACGATCGCGAAAAATTGCAAGAAAGACTTGCTAAATTAGCGGGTGGCGTTGCTGTACTTTACGTAGGTGCTGCTTCTGAAGTAGAAATGAAAGAGAAAAAAGACCGTGTAGATGATGCGCTCCACGCCACGCGTGCCGCCGTTGAAGAAGGCATTGTAGCCGGTGGCGGTGTTGCCTTGGTACGCGCCATTGAAAGTGTAAAATCTGTCAAAGCAGACAACGCAGACGAAGCAACAGGAGTCCAAATCGTAGCCCGTGCCATAGAAGAGCCTTTGCGTCAAATCATTGAAAATGCAGGCGGAGAAGGTTCTGTGGTTGTGTCCAAAATTCTAGAAGGCAAAGACGACTTTGGTTATGATGCCAAATCGGATAAATACGTCAACATGTTTAAGGCCGGTATTATAGATCCTAAAAAAGTGACACGTGTAGCCCTCGAAAATGCGGCTTCTGTGGCCGGTATGATCCTAACCACCGAATGTGCGTTGATCGACATCAAAGAAGACACTCCTGCAGGCCCTCCAATGGGAGGCGGCATGCCGGGTATGATGTAAACCCAACACGATAAGCAACAACTAAAAACCACGCTCAAAAAGCGTGGTTTTTTTATTGATATCCTAAACTATTCAAGCCACGCAAACTCAAAATAATCTGTGGTATTTTTGGAACAAAAATCCTCCTCTCCCCTTTCCTAATGTCCGTCCAAAAAACTTAGCCATCAAAATTATTTGTTCAAAATTTCTTCTGTTCTTTTGATTGCTTCATTGATGTTGTCAAGTATGTTGTGTTTGCCGATAAGTTCGTAAACTTCAGATTTAAATAATGCTTCTTTCACATGCCTGTTTGCACCAGAAAGAATAATGGTAGTTCCACAGGATTTTAGTTTTTGATGAAACTCTTTTAACCTGTTTAATGCAGTTGCATCGATAAATGGCACGTTTCTCATTCTGAGAATTAAAACTTTGGGCTCTTGTTTTAATTCCGTGAGGAATTCTTGGAATTTTTGGGAAGCACCAAAAAAAAGTGGCCCGTTTATTTCGTAAAGCATGGTATCTTTTGGAATGTAGGTCAGTTCTTCTTCAAATAATTTTTCTGCTTGGGCATTGGCAGTTCCAAAGAGATTTTCTGCATTGTTAATGGTTGTTGCTTCACTCATACGCTTCATAAAAATAAAACTGGATAAAATCAATCCTATCTCTATTGCCAGAATTAAATCAAAAAATACGGTAAGAAAAAAAGTAGTAAGCAATACAATCATATCCATGCGATTGCTTTTAAGCAAATCTCTGAAATGTTGCCACTCGCTCATGTGATAGGCCACCACAGCCAAAATACCTGCCAAACAAGACAGCGGAATAAGTTTTGCTACCGGCGCAAAGAGTAACATAATGAGCAGGAGAAAAACGGCATGAACAATTCCCGCTATGGGAGTTCTTCCGCCATTTTTTACGTTGGTAGCTGTGCGGGCAATGGCACCTGTTGCAGGAATACCACCAAAAAGTCCCGAAAAAATATTGCCGGCACCTTGCGCCACGAGTTCCATATTGGAGCGGTGCTTTCCGCCAATCATGCCGTCGGCAACTACGGCTGAAAGTAACGATTCTATTGCGCCTAAAAGCGCTATGGCTATGGCGGGTTCTATGAGTTCCTGTATAATCTTAAAATTGATGTTAGGTAGTTGTGGCATAGCTATTTTATTGGGAATCTCGCCAAATTTGCTTTCAATAGTTTCTACGGGTAACTCAAAAAAATAGACTGCCAATGTACAAAGTACAATCGCTACTAATGAACCGGGTATTTTGGTTGTGATTCTATAAAAATTTAAAGCGATTAAAACCGTACTTATAGCAATGCCAAAAGCCAACCAATTAATACTGTCGAGATGCTGAAAATATACGAGCCACTTTTCGACAAAATCGGCAGGGATATTTTCTATTTCCATCCCAAAAAAATCTTTGATTTGGGTGGAAAAAATAACTACAGCAATTCCGCTGGTAAAGCCAACAATTAAAGGATAAGGGATAAATTTCAGGTAATTTCCCAGTTTCATCAACCCTAGTCCAATGATGAGAAAACCTGCCATGAAAGTGGCAATAGAAAGCCCATCAATACCATGTTCTTGCACAATTCCGTACACTATAATTATAAACGCACCGGTTGGCCCGCCTATTTGTACACGGCTACCGCTAAGAACTGAAATCACTAGTCCGGCTATAATTGCCGTTATGAGTCCTTTTTCCGGTGACACACCCGAGGCAATGGCAAAGGCAATGGCCAAAGGCAAAGCCACAATGCCTACTATTATGCCCGATAAAACATCTTTTGTGAGTTGTTTTTTAGTGAATCCTTCTTTTAAGAGGGTAAATAGTTTTGGTGTGAATTCTTTATTTTTCATTTTCTTAATTCTCGGTTGTTTGTCAAAGAATTCATCATATGCGTAGCTTTCCCCTTTGTAAATCCTTACCTATATCCAAATATTTTGCTGCCAACGCGAATCATGTTGCTACCCGACGCAACTGCTATGGCGTAATCTTGACTCATTCCCATCGATAAGGTCGTCCACGAATAAGTGTCTTTCCATGTGTCATACAAGTTTTTCAGAAATTGAAATTCGGATTGGATTTGTGCCGTATCCTCTGTAAATGTTGCCATGCCCATAAGACCAACAACTTTGGTGTTTGGTAATTTCTGTAACACATTTGAGTTTAAAAGCGTTGCCACTTCTTCGGGATGAAAACCAAACTTGGTGTCTTCATCTGCAATTTTAACTTGCAAAAGACATGGAATAATGCGCCTGTACTTTTTGGCTTGTTTGTCAATTTCCTGCAGCGTTTTTTCTTGGTCAACTCCGTGGATCAGCGATACAAAGCTTGCCATATACTTAATTTTGTTGGTCTGCACATGGCCTATCATATGCCAACGAATATCTTTGGGAAGTTGTTCGTATTTGCCAACCATCTCCTGAATTTTATTTTCCCCAAAGTCTCTTTGGCCGGCACTATAGGCCTCTAAAATATCTGAAACAGACTTGGTTTTAGACACTGCCACTAAGGTAACACCTGTTGGAATTTCTTCTAGAACACGCTTGAGATTTTCAGCAATCATCCGTCGTTAAATTTTAACCGAAATTACGGATTTAAAAGGTCTAATCAAAAACAAAAACTTTGCCGTCGTCGGCCAATTCAACTGCCGGAAATATAACCTCTGCTTCTTGCTTGAAGCGTGTAATAGAATCGTATCGGGTGGAAAAATGACCCAAAATGAGTGTGCCCACCCCTGCGCTTTTTGCAACTTGTGCAGCTTGCGCCGCCGTGCTGTGTTTGGTGGGCTGCCCCAAGTGGGCGTGTTGCTCCAAAAAGGTGGCCTCGTGGTAGAGTACGGTTGCACCTTTAATTTTTTCGGGCAAAGAGGTATCAAAAACCGTATCGCTACAATAGGCATAGGACTTTGGTGGCGCCGGATCAAACGTCAGGAGGCTGTTGGCAACCCGTTCTCCATCTTCTTTTGTGTAATCTTTGCCGTTTTTAAGATTTTGATAGTCGCAAATTTCTACGCCGTGTTGTCGGCAAGCCACCGGATTCAGTTTTCGCTCGTGTGGTTTTTCACTGAAAAAGAATCCGTTGGTATAAACCCTGTGTTTGAGCGGAATGGTGCTCACCGTCAATTTTTCGTCTTCATATATAAGCTCTGGCTCTTTGGACGTGAGCTCATGAAAAATTAAGGGAAAATTTACCCACGAATCGGAGTGTTTGAACTGAATTTTGATGATTTCTTCTAGGCCTTTCGGTCCGTAAATATGCAATTCTTGGGTGCGATTGAGCAAGCGAAATGATGATATCAAACCTATCAAACCGTAAAAATGATCGCCGTGAAGATGTGAGATAAAAATGTGTTTGATGCGCGAAAACTTAATTTTGTTCCTGCGGAGCTCCACTTGTGTGCCCTCTGCACAGTCTATCAAAAACAATTGGTTTTGCATTTCCAAAACCTGCGATGTCGGATTGGAAAAAGTACGCGGTGTGGCCGCATAACAGCCCAAAATGGTCAACTTCATTGGTGTATGGTTGTTTTTTACAGGCTTAAATTAATTAAAAAGACAAAGGGGTAAATCCAAGTCCGTCGGGTTCTTTCCCGGCTTTGAGTCTTTTTATGATTGTAAAAGTTTCCAAATCAATCACCGTAATCACATCTGCATTGGTATTTGCCACATAGGCAAAACGATCATTGGGATGAACCAAAATTCCTACGGGAACAGGACTGTTTTCAAAGTCTTGAAACAATCGGCCGGGTTCTTTCTCTACAGAGGTGGCTTCCATGGAGATTGTTTTCAATAATTTGCCATCGCGCGCATCATATATATTTACAGTTCCGGTTTCTGCGTTCGACACCAAAGCCAAATGGTTTTTTTGGGTAAACTTTACCCGTATGGGAAATTTTTCTGAGGGAATGGTTTTTAAAAGTTGCAAGCTTGCCACATCGAGCACCGTCACCGTGTTGCCGGCACGGTTGGTAATCCAAAGCCGGTTTCCGTCCGGAGAAACGGCAACACCTTCTGCCCCTTGTCCGGTTTTGATGATTTTCTCGAGGGTAAAATCAACCATATCGATCACCGAGACACTACCCGAACCTATGTTGGCCACAAAGGCTCTTTTGGCTTTCGGCGCATAGCTTACCATATGGCTAATCTCCTGCCCAGTATTGATCACCTGATCTGTTTTACCAGATTCTATATCCACCAACAACAAACTTTGAGAGGTTTCGGAAGTGACCATCACCCGGTTCGAATCGAAAAATTCGATGCCGTGTGGCGCTTTATAAGCCAGTTCTATGGTTCTAACCACCTTTCTGTTGGGAATATCTATCACTGTAAGTGAATTGCCACGCTGTTGGGCCGTCCCGTAATTGGTGATCACCGCTAATGTACCGGAAGGATTCACGGCTATCTCATGCGGATTTTGACCGGTTTGCAGTTCTGCCACGATGGCATCCGTATCAAGATCTATAAAATTGACCGTATGACTTGATTTGTTCAGGACAATCAGCGTACCGGACTGCTGCCCGAAACCCATACATGTGAGTGCTAACAGAAAAAAACTAAAAATATAAATACGTGTCATTTTTGTTGAATTTAATGAAGCCAAGGTATAAAATTTTAACCGAAAAAGCGTATAAAAGGTGTTGTGCCTAATATACATGTGTAAAATGTAGCTTTAACCATTATGAACACTAAACTGTACTGAAAAACAGTAGATTGAAATGATTTTAGGCTGTCGAAAACATACCTCTCAAATTTACACCTGATGCGCGCGCCGCAAAAGCTTTTGATGCCCATGCCAAAAAAGCATATTCCAATCAAAGCCATTTTGTTAGCACATATCGTCTTTTAAGCTCGTTAAGATCTGCTGCATTTATCAGAAAAAACTCCACCCGAACACTTATCTTTGCACCGATGAAAATGGAAGAACTGCTCAATCGCTTTGAAAGCCACCCCGTTTTGGCCCAAGTTCTAGCGAGTGTAAACACAAACACACCGGCCGATGTTGTTCTAAAAGGCTTGACTGCTTCCGCACTTAGCCTTCATGTAGCTGCTTTTTTCAAACAGAGCCACAAGCCAATACTGCTGATATTAAACAACAAAGAAACGGCTGCCTATTACTTAAATGATTTAGAACTCTTTGTGGGCGAAAAAAATGTCTTTTTTTATCCGAGTTCTTACCGCAGACCCTATGAAATAGAGGAGACAGATAATGCCAGCGTACTCTTGCGTGCAGAAGTCATCAGCAGGTTGCACAGCCGCAAAAAACCTGCGCTGATGGTTACCTACCCTGAAGCGCTTTTTGAAAAAGTGGTTACCCAAAAAACGCTCTCAGAAAACACACTAAGCTTGGCTGTGGGCGACAAACTTTCTTTAGATTTTGTGAACGAAGTCTTGTTTGAATACAAATTCCAACGGGTAGATTTTGTCTCCGAGCCCGGTGAGTTTTCTGTGCGTGGCGGCATTATCGACGTTTTTTCGTTTTCGCATGTAGAGCCTTATCGCATCGAGTTTTTTGGCGATGAAGTGGAATCGATTCGGACCTTTAATATCGTCGATCAGTTGTCTTTCAAAACTTTAAAAAAGATACAAATTGTACCGAATGTCGAAAACAAAGTTTTGCTCGAAAATCGCGACAGTTTTTTCAACCACCTCCACGAACAAACGGCTGTTTTTATCGAAAACAGCGAGGTGCTTCAAAAAGATTTAGACATACTTTTTGAAAAAGCCGTAAGCAGTTTTGAAAAACTATCGGGTGAAGTCAAACACGCCACACCCGATGCATTGTTTAACAAAGGAGAAGAAGCCATCGCCGAGCTGGCAAAATTTCATCGCTTTTGGCTGAATTCGTTGCCAAAATCGTCACAAAAGACTGTTGTTTTTGAGACGCAACCCCAACCGGCATTCAACAAACAATTTGACCGCCTGGCCGAATATTTGACTGAAAAACAAGCAAATGGCTACACTTTATTACTTTGCTGTGCCAACGAACAGCAAGTTAAACGGCTTCACGACATCTTTGCAGACATAGCGCCGGATTTGATCTACCACGCGTTGGAATTGCCGCTCTACGGCGGATTTGTTGACACAGATCTCAAGTGGGTTTGTTTCACAGACCATCAGTTTTTCGAACGCTACCACCGTTTTCGGTTGAAAGACGGCTATGCCAAAAAAGAAGCCCTTTCGCTTTCCGAACTCAACACCCTTCAGGTAGGCGACTATGTTACGCATATCGATCATGGTATCGGTCGTTTTGGCGGTCTTCAAAAAATTGATGTGGAAGGCAAAAAACAGGAAGCCATCAAATTGATATACGGCGAAAATGACATTTTGTATTTGAGCATACACGCCTTGCACAAAATCTCTAAATACAACAGTAAAGACGGCAAAGTACCCAAAATATACAAACTGGGGTCCGGCGCTTGGAAGGCGCTGAAAGAGAAAACAAAAACAAGGGTCAAAAAACTCGCCTTCGACCTGATTCAACTCTATGCAAAACGCAAAATGCAAAAAGGATTTGCCTTTGCGCCGGACAGTTATTTGCAGCACGAGTTGGAAGCGTCTTTCATTTACGAAGATACGCCCGATCAAGAAAAAGCTACGCGTGAAGTAAAGGTGGATATGGAAAGTGACCTATCTATGGACAGGCTTATTTGTGGCGATGTCGGTTTTGGTAAAACAGAGATCGCCATTCGCGCTGCTTTCAAAGCCGTGGACAACAGCAAACAAGTAGCGGTTTTGGTGCCCACCACTATTTTAGCTTTTCAGCATTTTAAAACGTTTAGCGAACGACTCAAAGACTTGCCGGTAAGCGTGGATTACCTCAACAGATTTCGCTCGGCAAAAGCCCGAAAAGAGGTTTTGGAAAAACTCGAAAACGGACAATTAGACATCGTTATAGGCACACACCAATTGGTCAATAAAAGCATACATTTTAAAGATTTAGGCCTGCTCATCGTTGATGAGGAACAAAAATTTGGCGTATCCGTAAAAGACAAACTCAAAACACTTCGGGCCAATATTGACACACTTACCTTGACCGCCACGCCCATACCGCGCACGCTGCAATTTTCTTTGATGGCCGCGCGCGACTTGTCTGTCATGACGACACCACCACCCAACCGCTACCCTATTGAAACACAAGTAGTCCGATTTTCAGAAGAACTCATTCGCGATGCGATTGCATACGAATTGCAAAGGGGTGGTCAAGTTTTTTTTGTAAACAACCGCATTGAAAACATTAAGGAAGTTGCCGGGCTTATCCAAAGATTGGTACCCGATGCTAAAATTGGCATTGGACACGGCCAAATGGATGGAAAAAAACTAGAAGCCTTGATGCTCGATTTTATGAACGGTGCTTTTGATGTGTTGATTTCTACTTCCATTATTGAAAGTGGTTTGGATGTATCCAATGCCAACACCATGATAGTGAACAACGCCAACCATTTCGGCCTTTCAGATTTGCATCAGATTCGCGGACGGGTGGGACGAAGCAACAAAAAAGCTTTCTGCTATTTCATCACACCACCCTATCACCAAATGACGGAAGATGCCAGAAAACGCATCACGGCTCTTGAGCAACACACCGATTTGGGTTCGGGTATTCACATCGCTATGAAAGATTTGGAAATTCGCGGTGCGGGCGATTTGCTCGGTGCCGAACAAAGTGGCTTTATAAACGAAATGGGCTTTGAAACCTATCAAAAAATCTTGCAAGAAGCCGTTGACGAACTCAAAGAAAACGAATTTAAGGAACTCTACGACAAGGTCGGAGACGAGCCAAAGCCCTTTGTAAAGGATGTTCAAATAGACACTGACATTGAGTTGCTTTTCCCGGATGCTTACATTAACAGCATCAGTGAAAGGCTCAAACTGTATCAGGAGTTGGCAGAAATAAAAACCGAAGAAGCACTAACCGTTTTCGAACAGAAAGTGACTGACCGATTTGGCGATTTGCCCAAGCCGTCTCGGCAACTGCTCAACAGTATGCGCCTCAAGTGGCGGGCTGCCGATTTGGGCATTGAGAAATTGGTTTTAAAACAGCAAACACTCATAGGGTATTTTATAGCCGACCAACAGGCTGCTTTTTATCAATCTGATCGATTTCTCCATGTGATTCGCACGGTGCAGCAACAGCCCGCTACCTTCACAATCAAAGAAAAACAGACCCGTAATGGTCTGCGTTTGTTGCTCAATGTCAAAAACGTTAAAAACATTGATGTAGCCATCGAAAAAATACAAGCACTTCTCTAGATTCTAGTTTGATTGAAAACTTTTCAATTAAACATTTGACGAATACGCTTTATATCAAATATTTAGCGGTATGTTTTCTTGTAAATGCGTGCTGAAAAAAACGTTAAGTATCGTAAGGGTGGATTATTTTATGGATCTAATTTCGGAAAAAATAAACGCATCACTACGATTATAAGTAATTTATAAAAAAGGAATGTCTCCTCGATCGCAACCGAGCGGTTATCTAAAAAAGCGGCCTCGACTGCGCTCGGCAAGACAAAACCGAGTTTATGAGCTGTTTATGTATAAATGATAAGAACCCTGGTTGATAATGTAACCCGTGTTCATAGCACTATCAAATCTGCGTTTCACAGCAAGCCTTTCATACCACCTTTCTTATGCCTCAACATTCTTCACTTTGCATGCATCGCTTCTTATAGAGGTTTCGTATCTTTGAATTTATGAACCATAATATTTAATATATGCGCTATAATGCCATAGATCGCAATCTCTTTATCAAAAACAGAAAGAATTTCGCCACGCAAATGGTGCGGCGTTCGGTAGCCGTGTTCAATTCGAACGACACCTATCCCATTGGGGCAGACAGCACGCTTCCTTTTGTGCAGCACCCCGATATTTTTTACCTCAGCGGTGTAGATCAGGAAGAAAGCATCTTGTTGCTTTGCCCCGATGCCAAAAATCCAAAACACCGCGAAGTGCTTTTTGTACGCGAAACCAATGCACACATAGCCGTGTGGGAAGGCGAGAAGCTAACGAAAGCCCGTGCTGCCGAAGTTTCCGGTATAGCAACCATTTATTGGCTGGCCGATTTTGAAAAAATATTTTTTGAAGTGATGACCCAGAGTGATTTCATTTATTTGAACACCAACGAACACTACCGCCAATCTGAAGAAACAGAAACCCGCGAAAGGAGATTCATCAAATGGTGCCGCGAAAAATATCCGGCACACCAAGTCGCCAAAAGCAATCCCATCTTGCAAGCTTTGCGGGCTGTAAAAGATGCCGTTGAAATCGAACTCATTCAACAAGCCTGTAACATCACAGAAAAAGGATTCAAACGCATCTTATCTTTTGTAAAACCCGGCGTTTGGGAATATGAAATTGAAGCCGAATTTTTGCATGAATTTATCCGAAATCGATCTCAAGGCTTTGCCTACACACCCATTATAGCTTCCGGAAACAATGCCAATGTGTTGCATTACATTCAAAATAAAGAACAATGCAAAGCAGGCGATTTGCTGCTTTTGGATGTCGGTGCCAAATACGCCAATTACAGCAGCGATATGACACGCACCATTCCGGTATCGGGAAAGTTCACCCCACGCCAAGCCGAAGTGTACAAGGCCGTTTTAAAAGTGAAAAACGAAGCCACTGCCATGCTTGTACCGGGAGCTTTTTGGAAGGAATACCACGAGGAAGTCGGCAAGCTGATGACTTCAGCACTCATCGATCTGAAACTGCTCGATAAAACAGATGTGCAAAATCAAGACCCCGATTGGCCTACCTACAAGAAGTATTTTATGCACGGCACCTCACACCACATGGGACTCGACACACACGATTACGGATTGCTCCACGAACCCATACAACCGAACATGGTCTTCACCGTAGAACCGGGCATTTACATACCCGAAGAAGGTTTTGGCATCCGCTTGGAAGACGATGTGGTGGTGCAGCCCCAAGGCGAACCCTTCAACCTGATGCGCAATATTCCCATCGAAATAGACGAAATAGAAACACTTATGCATGAAACGCACATGTAAAAAGAGTGACACACAGGAGTATGATTATCCTAGGGCGTTCCATGTGTCCATAGAAAATCAATCAGTATAAGCACATGAAAATTAAAAATTTTCTCGATGATATATCTTTTCAATAGCAAAATGGATAACAAATAAGCGTTAACACATAATGCCCGAACAAGGCATATTTTTATCTTTGCACAAAACCGGTTTTTCATGCAATACGCAAACAATATACTCGAAACCATTGGCAACACACCCATGGTCAAGCTCAATAAGATTACAAAAGAAGTGGATGCCTTGGTATTGGCCAAGGTCGAAACCTTCAATCCCGGAAACTCCGTAAAAGACCGCATGGCTGTCAAAATGATTGAAGACGCTGAAGCAGACGGCAGGCTCCAACCCGGCGGCACCATCATTGAAGGCACTTCCGGCAACACCGGTATGGGATTGGCATTGGGCGCTATCGTCAAAGGATATAAGTTGATCTGCGTGATGAACGACAAGCAATCCAAAGAAAAAATGGATATACTGCGGGCCGTTGGCGCGCGGGTGGTGGTCTGCCCGACCGATGTAGAACCCGATGACCCGCGTTCTTATTATTCCGTTTCTCGCCGATTGGCCTCCGAAACGCCCAATTCTTGGTACGTCAACCAATATGACAACCTATCAAACACCCAAGCACATTACGAAAGTACCGGTCCGGAAATCTGGAAACAAACCGATGGGAAAATCACGCATTTTGTTGTCGGGGTCGGCACCGGCGGGACTATTTCGGGTGTCGGTAAATATTTGAAAGAAAAAAATCCGGATATTAAAATTTGGGGAATTGACACCTACGGCTCTGTTTTTAAAAAATACCACGAAACAGGCATTTTCGACCCCAATGAAATATACAGTTACGTGACCGAAGGCATCGGCGAAGACATCCTGCCCGCCAATGTCGATTTTAGCTTGATAGAAGGTTTTACCAAAGTGACAGACAAAGACGCGGCAGTTTATACCCGTAAACTGGCCTTGGAAGAAGGTATTTTGGTCGGAAATTCGGCCGGAGCCGCCATCAAAGGTGTGTTACAACTCAAAAATCATTTCAAAAAAGACGATGTGGTGGTGGTTTTGTTCCACGACAGTGGTACCCGTTATGTCGGAAAAATTTTTAATGACGACTGGATGCGCGAACGCGGATTTTTGGACGAAGCTGTCGCAACTGCCGAAGATCTCATCCGCAACCACGCCGACAAACCCTTAGTAATTGTCCGCACGGAAGAGTTGGTGTCGCACGCCATAGAGCGATTGCGCAAATACAATATTTCACAAATCCCCGTGATAGACAATACAGGCTTTGTAGGCTCGGTGGATGAGACCACTTTGCTGCGAAGGTTTTTTGAAGATAAAAACCTCAACGACAAACCCATCCGCGAAGTGATGCAAGCTGCTTTTCCGGTGGTTTCCAAAAACGCGAGTGTGGAAAACGTGTCCAAATTGATCACCAAAGAAAATTCGGCTGTGTTGGTCGATTTGGGCGAAGGCAAACACCAAATTATTACCAAACACGACATTATCCACGCAATTTGATTTTGCTTATTTCCTAAATTTAGGCGTATTTTACACGGATAAACCGATGCTGTGAAATTTGCCATTATTTCTCATGTTCAACATTTCCATAAAAATGCAAGGCTTTGGGCGTATGGGATTTATTTGAAGATGTTATTATTTCTTTAAACACCTAAAAGTATGTTTTTAAAAAAATTTTCAAATGATTTAAAACGCTATAAAAATTATAGTAAAAAATCAGCATTAATATTATTTTTAACTCAACAAGGTGTTTGGTCAATCTTTGTTTATAGAATCAATAACAACATATACAACAGCAAATTACCGTCTTATATAAAAAGAATCGCTCTATTGATAGGTGTATTTTTTCAGAAAGCAATTGAAATAATTACCGGTATTTCAATTCCTTATACGGCTCAAATTGGTGAAGGACTGTATATAGGTCATTTTGGTAATATTATTATTAATGCAAACTCAAAAATTGGTAATAATTGTAATATCTCACAAGGTGTAACAATTGGTGTAAGTGGTCGCAAAGACCAAAGAGGAGTTCCCATAATAGGAAACAATGTTTATATTGGAGCTAATGCTGTTATTGTTGGAAAAATAATAATTGGCGATAATTGTGTAGTTGGGGCAAATTCACTGGTCGTGGATGATTTTGAAAATGATGTTACAATTTTAGGAGTTCCTGCAAAAAAAGTCAGCAACAATAATTCAGAAGGATACATCTAATGAAATTTTTGGTAATAACAAATGCACCTTCACTCAAATCAAAATTAGGCTTGGAAGCTTATGCACCTTATGTTGTAGAAATGGATATTTGGTTTAACAATATTGATGAAATAAAAATATTATCACCAATAAAATATCCATTCAGTCTTAATATAAAACCCTTTAAAAGACAGAATTTAAAGGTTTTGAAAGTCCCATTCTTCTACAAAATAAAATTTTTAAATATAGTTTTATCACCCTTCGTCATTCTTAAAATTTTCACCGCCTGCCTTTGGGCAGACCACATCCACCTGCGCTGCCCGGGCAACATCGGTTTGTTGGGATGTTTGGTGCAAATTCTTTTTCCACATAAACCCAAAACCGCCAAATATGCCGGCAATTGGGACCCGAAGGCAAAGCAACCGTTGAGCTACCGCTTGCAGAAATGGATTTTAAACAACCGATTCTTGACGCGCAACATGCGGGTTTTGGTGTATGGCGAATGGCCGGGGGCTTCCAAAAACATCTTGCCTTTTTTTACGGCTACCTATTCGGAAAACGAAAAAACGCAACTGCCCAAACGGACTTATTCGGGTTGCATCGGGTTTGTGTTTGCCGGAAGTTTGACCGAGAATAAACACCCGATGATAGCTCTGCGGTTTGTGCACCAACTGCAAGAAGTACATCATTTGACGGTTCGGTTAGATTTCTACGGTGATGGACCGGAAAGTGAAAAACTGTCCGATTTTATCAAGCAAAACAAACTGGAAGAAAGCGTAAAACTGCATGGCAACCAACCCAAAGAAGTGCTGAAAAAAGCCTATCAAACTGCTGATTTTTTGCTCTTGCCTTCGCAGTCGGAAGGCTGGCCGAAAGCAGTGGCAGAAGCCATGTTTTGGGGTGCCATTCCCATCGTGTCCGCGGTTTCCTGTGTGCCGTGGATGCTCGGTTTCGGTGAAAGAGGTTTGTTTTTTGATACCGATTTGAGCCAAACAACGCAACAGTTTATCTCGGTTATAAACAATCCGGATGCGCTCCAAAAAATGGCTGAAAGTGCTGCCAATTGGTCGCAAAATTACACCTTGGAAACCTTTGAATCGGAAATACAAAAATTGCTAAAACCCCAACCATCATGAAGGTTTTGCAACTCATCGATACGCTCCATGCGGGCGGGGCGGAACGTGTGGCACTAAACTACGCCAACGAATTGAGCCGGCGGACGGAAGGCGCTTATTTGTGTACGACCCGCCAAGAAGGCGCGTTGAAGGATCAATTGAAGCCAGAAGTCGGGTATCTTTTTTTACGGAAAAAATCGGCCTTGGACTTCATCGCAATTTTTCGATTGGCACGATATGTCAAAAAAAATGACATCACAATTATACACGCACACGGAACTTCTTTTTTGACGGCAGTTTTGTGTAAATTATTTGTCGGGAATCTAAAAATTGTTTGGCATGACCACTATGGGAAAAGCGAAGAATTGGAAAACAGGCCCAAACTGATTCTGAAACTCGCCTCACGGTTTATCAACCTGATTGTGGTGGTAAACCCTTTGTTGAAAAACTGGGGTGAGGCACATCTCCAGGTCAAAAAAGTTATTTATCTGACGAATTTTTCAATTTTGGACGAGGCGATTCCTGCAAATACAACCCTTTCTGGATTCGATGGAAAAAGAATGGTTTGCTTGGCAAATTTCAGACCTCAAAAAAATCATTTGTTGCTGTTGTCTGTTTTTGGTGAACTTTTAAAAGAATTCCCGGAGTGGACGCTCCATCTAGTCGGGAAAAATTTTGGAGATGCATATTTTCATCAAATACAGCAATATATTGATGCAAACCATCTGCAAAAAAGTATTTTTATTTACGACTCGCGCGATGACATACACCATATTTTGAGTCAATCAGACATCGGTGTGCTTCCTTCACAATCTGAAGGTTTCCCGTTGGCTTTGTTGGAATACGGCTTGGCAGGTCTGCCCGTGGTTGTTTCGAATGTCGGGGAATGTGCGGGCATATTGGGCAATCCGCCGCAAGGGTTGTTGGTCGGGCCGAATGATGCGGAACAACTAAAAGCTTCCCTATCTTTGCTGATGTCTGACAAAAAAACCGCCGCCCGGTTGGGTGCGGGTTTTAAAAATCGGGTGCAAAAGCATTTTTCACCTGAAAAAATTATCAGAAAACTGTTGACATGCTACAGCGAACTCTAAAAAAATACGACATCAGTGCGTCATCCTATTTGGGTCTTATCTTGATTCATGTAGGCATTGGTGTGGGTGTGTACCTCTTCGAGCCGCTGTCCAAATTATACTACTTTGCTTTTTTGGGGTTTTTCTTTTTTAAGATTTTAAAAAACCGAAACAGAAACCAAGAAATTTTAATGGCTTGTGCCTATATAGTTGGAAGCGAAGTTTTTATGCGTATGACCGGTGGTGCCATTTTTTACGAAGCTGCCAAATATGAAATCATTGCGTTTTGTGGTTTGGGTCTTTTTATGGAAGGTTTTAAAAGAGATGGTGCTGTCTATTTTTTATACCTCCTTTTGCTGGCACCGGGTATCGTCATATCGTCCGAAACTTTAAACATGGACACCAACATCAGAACAGCTATCGCCTTCAACCTCAGCGGACCCGTTTGCCTAGGCGTGGCTGCTTTGTATGCCTACAAAAAACCTGTAAGCCGCCAACAGCTCCACTGGATTGCTTTGGCAGGGCTGCTGCCCATCATTTCTATGGGAGTCTATTTGTATCTATACACGCCCGACCTGCGAGATGTGATTACGGGCACGGAATCTAACTTTGCTGCCTCCGGTGGTTTTGGCCCCAACCAAGTGGCTACAATCTTGGGCTTGGGTATTTTTCTGGCTTATTCACGAATTTTGTTTCACTCTCAAAACAAACTGCTGCTTGGTGTCAATATTTTTATTTTTGTCTTATTGGCCTATCGGGGTCTGGTCACTTTCTCACGGGGCGGAATGATTGTAGGAATCTTTATGATTAGTTTGTTGGTGTTTTCAACCTACAAACGGATTGATTTTTACAACAAGCAAAAAATGACCTTTTTGCTCATCGTGTTTTCGGGTATAGCCCTTGGGACTTGGCTTTACAGTTCCTACCAAACCTCTGGCCTGTTGGAGCTACGCTACGCGGGCAAGGATGCGGCCGGCAGGACGTCCGGAGACTACGGCACGGGAAGGGCAGCACTTTTTCAAACTGAGTTTAAGGCTTTTCTGGAAAACCCCTTGTTCGGCATCGGGGTTGGGAAAAACAAAGAATACAGAGAAGAAAATTTCGGCGTAGAATCGGCCAGTCATAATGAAGTGAGCCGTTTGTTGGCCGAACACGGTACTGCCGGTATTCTCTCGCTTTTTATACTCATATTCACCCCTTTGCTGCTGCGCATACGCCATCGTAACAACCTGATGTTTTTGCCCTTTTTGGCATTTTGGTTTTTGACCATCAACCACTCCTCTATGCGCTTGGCAGCACCGGCTTTTGTATATGCCTTGGTGCTTTTACATATTTACTATGACAAAAATTCTGTATATCGGCAACCAACTGGTTGAGCATGGAAAAAACCCCACTGGTGTGGACACCCTAAGCCCAAAGTTCATCGCTCTGGGACACACTGTAGTCACCGCATCGGGCGTAAAGAACAAATGGATACGGTTGGGAGATATGCTGTTGTCTGTTGTGCTTCACCGGTCTGAAACCGACCTGGTGCTGATAGACACCTATAGCACCCAAAATTTTTACTACGCCTTTTTTTGCGGATTGTTGTGTCGATGGCTTGGCCTGCCTTATTATCCGATTTTACACGGCGGAAATCTTATAAATAGGCTAAAAAAATCACCGCGAATGAGTCGCTTTTTGTTTAAAAATGCTGCTAAAAACATTGCGCCCTCACTTTATATGCTCGATGTATTTATCAAAAATGGCTATCAAAATACCGTGCACATCCCAAATGATATCAACTTGGCGGCTTATCCATTTACGGAGCGAAAATCGGTAGCAGCCAAGCTCCTTTGGGTGCGCTCATTCAAAGATATTTATCATCCGCAAATGGCGATAGAAGTGGCGCATAAGCTCAAAGAAAAAGGGCATGAAGTGGCGCTTTGCATGGTTGGCCCCGCCTTAGATGACACTTTTCAAAAATGCGTGGCGCGCGCGCGTGCCCTCAAGTTGGATGTTGAATTTACCGGACGGTTGTCTAAACCGGAATGGCTTGCGCTTTCGCGGGAATATGATATTTTTATCAACACCACGCATGCAGACAATCTACCCATAAGTGTGCTCGAAGCTATGGCTTTGGGTATGCCGGTGGTCTCTACAGCGGTTGGCGGCATTCCTTTTTTAATCAAACACGAGCAAAACGGATTGCTTTGCCCTGATAGTGATGCAGAAGACATGGCACAACAGCTTATTCGGTTGGTTGAAAATCCGGTTTTAGCGGCGAGAATGAGCCAAGCCGGAAGGTTAACAGCCGAGGCATACGATTGGGAACACATAAAAAATAAGTGGAAAGAACTCTTGAAATAATGCCAAAACGGAACATTATTTAGCTGTTTATGAATTGTAAAAAAGGATTGCCAAATTGTAAAACTTTGAGAACGCTTCATTTTCATTTGAGTAAAGAAATTCTATCTTTGAAATGTGAAAAAAAACTTAAAAAGCCCGAAAAAGAAGATTCACTTCGAGATTTCAGAGCGCAAATTGCTCTTGCGCGTTTTTGATGTATGGGTCGTGTTGGTTTCGCTCTTTGGCATCGATCAATTCATTGGGATTAATTATTTCGATTTCAACAAAGAAAACATACAATGGCCACTTTTGTTGTCTTTCTATCTCTTGTTGTTCAACAGTGTTTTTGAACTCTACGACCTGCAAACCGCCGCCAATATTGAACGCAGTATTAAAAATACACTTTTTTCCGCTACGGCTACCACAGTCGCCTTTTTGTTTACGCCTTATATTTCTCCCGTTTTGCCTGAACGCCGCTTAGAAATTCTTTATTTTTACGGAATCACCTTGCTTTCGTTGTTGGTTTGGCGTATTTTATACATCAAACTCTTTACGAGCGAGCGATTTCAAAAAAAAATATTGGTTTTTGGCAGTGCGGAAGAAGTGATGCTCATCCAATCTGATTTTGCCAAAACGCATCCGGAAAGTGTGGTCATAGGCATGAGTCCGTCTGCCAAGTCTAAAGATGGAACACGGCAATATGTATATCCGGTAATGCCCAAGGCACTCGAGGCGTTTATAACAGAAAACCAAATATCTGAAATCATAATTTCCAACAATAATTCTAAGAAAATAACCAAAGACTTTTACGATGTTTTTCTCCACTTATTAGAAAAAGGATTTCCACTGCGCGAATATTCTCAGGTATATGAAGAAGTCACACACAGAATCCCTGTGCAACACGTGGGCAAAGATTTTTACAGATATTTCCCATTTAGCCGCAACCACCAAAACCAGTTGTATTTGTTCCTGCACAAGCTCTTGGATGTCAGTTTGGCACTAGTAGGACTGTTCGTGTTTTTTCTTTTACTGCCATTGGTACTTATCGGAAACCTGATAGCCAACAGAGGCGCGCTTTTTTACACGCAGATACGCATTGGTAAAAACGGCGAACCCTTTAAGATATACAAGTTGCGAACCATGATTAAAAATGCGGAAACTTCCGGGCCTGTTTGGGCGCAAAAAAATGATTTTCGGGTGACGCGATTCGGGCGCGTGCTCCGAAGAAGCCGCATCGACGAGATTCCGCAACTCATCAATGTGCTGCGGGGCGAAATGTCAATCATAGGACCAAGACCCGAGCGGCCGGAATTTGTGTCGCAACTTTCCGAAAAAATTCCGTTCTACCAAACCCGCCATATTATCTGCCCCGGCATCACCGGTTGGGCTCAGGTGAAAGCGGGCTACGGCTCTGAGGAAGCACACGCCTTAGAAAAACTTCAATACGACTTGTTCTATCTAAAACACAGAAGTTTGTACTTGGATATGGTGATTTTGGTAAAAACTTTTTCGACCGTATTGTTTTTTAGAGGACAATAAAATCTTATTTTTACAAGAAGATAATTTCCTACACATTTTTGTAAAAAAATCATTCGTTTGCCACTACATCAATCTCTTTTTCCGGACAAAGATACCCGTGTACTGATTTGGAAAATAACCGAACCCTTGGCGCATCTCAGCGCGGGCATAACCCTCAAAGAAAAAAGTGCCGAGCGGCTGCAGGGCATGCAATCTGAAATTCATCAAAAAGGTTTTTTGAGTGTTCGCCATTTGTTGCAACAGTTGGGATATGAAGATATGGACCTATCCTATGACGGCAACGGAAAACCTTACCTAAGAGACGGCCGTCATATTTCAATCACCCATTCCTTTGAGTTTTCAGGCGTGGTCGTAAGTTCCGTTCCCTATGGTATAGATATTGAAAAGAAGCGAGAAAAAATCGTTAAAATAGCACACAAGTTTTTAGACGAGAAAGAGTGCGAATACATGGGTGAGGACATCCAAAAACTAACGTGGGCTTGGGCATCTAAAGAATCTATTTATAAAATAGCACCGCCTATCGGCATTAGTTTTAAACAGCACTTGCGCGTACATTTTGATCCCTTCGATGAAACTTTGATACACGGCAAACTCCGGTTTGGAAACGAAATGGCACATTACCGACTTTGCGGTTTAGACATAGACGGGTTTACCTGTGTGTTTGGAAAAGAAGTGGTTTTGTAGGCATTTTACCTTCTGTACAACTGTCGGATGACTCCCTCTGCCGGTTTGTTTTGTACAGTGTATTGGCTGTCATTTTCGCCGCCGGACTCTTCATGTCGATGAAACCATTTCCACAAAAAACCACCTTCAAACCAAGACTCATTCCAGAAAGTACGGTAAATAGCCGTCAATGCATTTTCTTGGGCTTTGAAATTGATCTCCTTCAGCTCTCTTGAGGAATCCCAAGGACGTTTGGCGGTATAGTCTAAGCTGCGGTAGCCATACTCGGTAAAAACGACATTTTTCCCGGTTTGAACAGAAAGGGCTCTAATTTTTTCTTTGATGGGTTTCCAGTTTTGCAGGAGTTCTGCCACTTCAGGAGTTTTGGCTTCAGACAAAGGAAAATAGGCATCGATGCCAATAAAATCTAAAGATTTCCAGTGCGGAAACTTGTGATACGCATCCCAGTTTTCGGCATAAGTCAATTTACCGGAATAGACCTTGCGAACCGCTTCAATGAGTGCTTTCCATGCATCGGGTCTTTCGGCTACATAGGTGGCCAATTCTGTGCCGATGCTAAACATTTCGATACCTTCTTCTTCGGCCAACTTGGCAAAAGTCAGGATAAAATCTGCATAATTTTTTTCGAAAGCAAGCCAGTCCTCTTCTGTATTCATTTTGATATGACCCGTAAAATCTCCGTGACTGATCCACAATTGGGGTTTGAGTAAAATTTTGACCTTGTTCTTTTTGAAAAGCCTCGCCATTTCTCTGATGCCGTCTGAGCGCTCGCCCCGCCATTGCCTACTCATATTGTAACGGATGTCAGGCGCATTGAGACCTGGCATAAAACCAAATGGGCTCAGCGCAGTCCAATTGGCGTGAATGTCTAAAACGGGTTTTACGTGTTCAAAATCAATAGGATCTCTTGAACTCACGTAGCTTACGCCATTTATCTTTTCGTCTTGTTGCGCAAAAGCTATGAGGCTCCATAAAGCGCACAAATAGAACAGCACAAACTTTTTCAGGTTAGGAATGGCTTTCGTTTTCATAGCGTTGGGTGAAATTTTGATAAAAGTAAGGAATTGTTTCGATACCTTTCAAAAAATTAAAAACACCAAAATGCTCGTTGGGAGAATGTATGGCATCTGAATCTAAGCCAAAACCCATAAGCACAGATTTGACACCCAGTTCTTTTTCAAAAAGAGAAACGATGGGAATACTTCCGCCACTGTATTGTGGCAGTGGTGCTTTTTGAAAGGTTTTTTCATAGGCATCATAAGCGGCTTTATAGCCGATATGGTCGGTACTCATCAGGTATGCCTGACCGCCGTGGTGAGGCTTTACTTTTACGCGCACGCCTTTGGGCGCCAAACTTTCAAAATAAGTAGTAAACAAGTCTGTGATTTTCGTCCAATTTTGGTTGGCCACCAACCGCATGGAAATTTTTGCATGGGCTTTTGAGGCAATGACGGTTTTGGCACCTTCTCCTGTGTATCCGCCCCAAATACCGTTGACATCTAAGGTAGGGCGAATAGAATTTCGCTCAAGTGTTGTGTAACCCTTTTCCCCATAAACACCGGCTATGTCTAATGCCTTTTGATAGGCATCTAAAGAAAATGGTGTTTTGGCAATTTCTGCGCGTTCATCTTGAGAAAGTTCCACTACATCATCGTAAAAACCGGGTATGGTGATACGGTTGTTTTCGTCGTGCAAAGCAGCAATCATTTTTGCCAAGATGTTGATAGAATTGGCTACCGCGCCACCGTAAAGTCCGGAATGTAGGTCTCGGTTGGGCCCGGAAATTTCCACTTCCACGTATGAAAGTCCGCGCAAACCCACGGTGATAGACGGCTGTTCGTTGCTTATCATTCCGGTGTCTGAAATGAGTATGATATCTGTCCGCAGTTTTTCGCGATTGGCTTTTACAAATTTTTCCAAATTGACAGACCCTACTTCTTCTTCTCCTTCTATCATAAACTTTACGTTGCACGGCAAAGCATCTGATTGCAACATGAGCTCAACCGCTTTGATGTGCATAAACATTTGTCCTTTGTCGTCACAGGCGCCACGGGCAAAAATGGCACCATCCGGATGTGCGAGCGTTTTTTTGATAACCGGCTCAAAAGGGGGAGATTCCCATAATTCTAAAGGGTTTGGTGGCTGCACATCGTAGTGTCCATATACTAAAACTGTTGGGCTGTTATGATTTACTATTTTTTCTGCATAAATGATGGGATGTCCTTCTGTAGGACAAATTTCAACGCAGTCGCATCCTATTTGGCGTAAATGATAGGCAACGGCATCGGCAGTTGCTGCCACCTCATTTTTGAAAGCGCTGTCTGCACTGATGGAAGGAATTTTTAAAAGTGTAAAGAGTTCGGACAAGTAGCGGTCTTTTTCTTTGTGTATGGTTTCTTTAAATGACATTTATGGGTGTTTTTATCAAATTTACTATTTTTTTTCAGGATAAAAAGATGTAAGAAATAAAAACTTGACTAAATTTGCACCACTGTTTTGGATACCCAAACCATTTTTTGCGGGTGTGGTGAAATTGGTAGACACGCCAGACTTAGGATCTGGTGCCTCACGGTGTGTAGGTTCGAGTCCTATCACCCGCACAACCGAAAACCTTCTTATGGCTAAGAAGGTTTTTTTTATACAATAAATTGACTTTAGGGATAATACCACATCAAAACAACCTGACTACGTCGATGTGTTGGTTGTTGACGGCTTTGTCTAGTGCGGTTTCGTTGCTCAAATCTTTTTGGTTGGGATTGGCACCAAATTCTAACAACAGTTTTACGACTTCTGCATGTCCTTCTTCCGCTGCAAACATAAGTGCTGTGGTGTGTGGACCGTCTGTTTCGTTGGGGTTGGCTCCTGATTCTAGAAGCAATTTGCAAATTTCGTACTGTCCGAACATGGCTGCGATAGTCAATGCCGGCCGCGTGTCAAAATGAATGTTGGGATTGGCATGATGGGCAAGTAAAAGTGAAACGCAAGCTATGCTGTCTTCAAAAATTGCTTGCGTGAGTATAGGAACGCCGGTATCGGGAAAAGCATAGTCTGGGTCGGTTTTTTCTGCCAAAAATCTTTCGAGTATCAGTGGGTTATCACTTTCTATGGCATATAGCAAAATATCGTCTGTAAATTTGTTCTTTCGATTATTCCAATCGGCAAATTGGTGCCGGTGCAGCGTTTTGAGAATATCTACAAGATTTTGCTCACGGGCCAGCTGGAGCGGAATTGCACCGGAGGCATCTGCCAAATTGGGATCTGCGCCTTTGTCCAGTAAAAAGGAAACGAGTTCGTGGTTTTCTGATGCTATTGCATAGACCAATGGCGATTTGCCCAAGGAATCGGACGCGTTCAGCATTTCATAGGGAAACTGCTTAAAACTTTTTAAAAAGGTTGTGTTTTCAGATTTGACGGCCTCGAAGAAAACCTTAGTATCTTTCAAGGTTTTGGAGCATCCAAACATCAGAAAAACAAATATGTACAGAAAACATTTCATGGCTCACTATAAAAAAAGGCCTTAACAAACCGCTAAGACCTTTTATATTTCAAAATAACGTTAATTATTCATTGTTTTTGATAAAATCAGAGGTCATGAATGTGTAATCGTTTGCTGCGCCATAGATGTGGCATTTGCTACAAAACTTAGCCCATTTGGATGTGCCGGTACTGATTTTACCTTTACCGCCCATGACCCATCCCCAGTCGCCTGTTTCGGGAGATTCACCTTCTTTTAATTTAACCATAATGGTCAATTGTGGTTTTCCTTGTGCTTCCCATTTTTTCTGGTTGCCGTAGGTTTCTTTAACAATCACGGTGCCTGCGGGGTACTTAGGGTTTCCGGATTGTTTGTGTGTGGCTTCACCGGTTTTATTGACATAGATGTCTCTGTATGCTTTGGTGCCTTTGTGTTTGCCGTCCAAAAATCCGGTAGGATCTCCTGTGTTTGGATTTCCGGCAGTGATTTTGTGCCAAGATTTATAATCGATCCATAACGGGTTCATTTCGCCGGCTTCTACCGCCACGTATTCGCCTTCTTTGAGGGCGTCTGCGTTTTTGAAAGAAATAAATGCCAATGCCACGAGCGCCAGCATACTTAATGTTACTACAGTTTTTTTCATGTTATTTGGTTTTAAAGATTTTAATGATTTGTTTGCTTAATTTTTAAGGCTTCGGATATAGTTGACTAAATCCCATCGTTGGGCTTCGGAAATCACCGGTTCCCATTTTACCATTGCGCCACGGCCGTTGGTGATTTTCCAAAAAATTTCGCCATCGGTTTGCGCTTGTACTTTGTCTGATGTTAAATCTGCCGGTTTTGGATTCAGAGCTTTTCCACCGGGGCCATCGCCTTTTCCGGCGTCGCCATGGCAAATTACACAATTAGATTGGTAAACTTTTTTACCTTTTTTACCTGATATAATTTTTTTGCCGTCATCAACGGGGTTTTTTATACTTTTAGCAGACTCGGGGGCTTTCCAAGGATCTTGAAAATCATTGACGGTAAATGCTGCGAGGAACAAACAGGTAGGGATTAAGAAGATAATTACTTTTTTCATAATGTTTAGATAATTTATAATACAGTAAGTCGCCCAAAAAAAAGCGACATCAATTTGTACGATAAGCAGAGTCTTACTTACAGGTTAATTGTTAATTTTTTGTTAATTTTTAAAATGCTGTTTATTTGTTTTTTGGTACTTTTGAAGGGATAAATGCGCGCAAATGAATTATTTTTCTTCATGGTTTTCAGTACTTTTTCTTGTTGTTGGATATGTGGCTAAAGGTCAGATTGAATCCACATACATTGAGAATTTTACAAAAGAAGATTACAAAAGTGCAAATCAAAATTGGGGCATTTCAGTAGATTCAAACAATTTTGTTTATGTGGCAAACAATGATGGCCTGTTGGTATTTGACGGCTTTAGATGGGAAAAATATCAATTGCCCAACAACACTATTCTTCGATCCGTTTCTGTAGTAAACGACACTATCTATGTAGGTTCTTACGAAGAGTTTGGTTATTTTCTTCAGGATGATAAGGGATTTCTGTATTATACTTCACTGAGCGACAAAATAGATTCGAGTTTATTGACAAACTACGAGTTTTGGCAAATAGATAAAATTGGTGCCAACATTTATTTTAAATCCTTTTCAAAAATATTTGTTTGGGATGGAATAAAAATTACAGAATTAAAGGGAATAACGACCACTGCAATAACCTCTTTTGTCAACAAAGAAAAATATATTATTGGGACGTTGGACAAAGGGCTTTTTGTCCTTGATAGCAGTAAAGACACTTTTTATCCTATCATAAAATCTACATTCTTTTATGACAAACCTATAAGTGCAATTACAAATATTGGAGAAAATATGCTGGTTGGCACCATTAACAATGGATGTTTTATTGAAACTGCCACCGGATATGTTCGATGGGATACAGAGGTAAATGGGTATTTGGAAAAGTATCAGCTTAACAAAATAAATGCATTGGAAGATGGCAGGCTCGTTTTTGGAACCATATTAAATGGTTTGTATATAACAGATTCAAACGGGAAAATTCTTTATCATCTAAACAAACCTAATGGTTTGCAAAACAATACGGTTTTGGGTCAAACCATAGACAATAATGGCAATTTGTGGGTTGGTCTGGACAATGGTGTGGACATGATTGGTCTTAATATTCCTGTCAAATATTTTACTGACAAAACAGGGGTTTTGGGCTCTGTATATGCGCTTCACAGACGAAATGATTTGTTGCTGTTGGGGTCGAACAAAGGTGTTTTTACGTTAAATGAAAATGCACTCAGTTTAATTCCTAATTCACAAGGTCATGTGTGGGGAATCACGAAATTGAATAACAGCGTTTTTGTGAGCCATAACAATGGGCTTTTTAAAATAGAGGGGCGTAAGTTCGAAAAGGCACAGGAGTCTTTAGGTGGCTGGGGTCTCATTAAAATACCCGAAAAAAAGCAATATGTTCAGGGTCTCTACAACGGAATCGGAATTATTGACCCTGACGAAAACCCATTAAGGATACACAAAGTTAAGGGATATACAGATCCTGTAAAATTTTTAGTGTTTGAAAATCCGGAAGTTTTGTGGGTTACACATCCCTACAAAGGGGTACAGAGACTAAAACTCAATAAATCATTAGATTCTGTAGTTTCCAAAGAGAATTACGCAAATAAAGGGCTCATCACCATATACAAAGCTGCTGTTTTTGAAATGGATGGCAGGATTTTGTTTCCTTCTGCTAAAGGATGGCAAGTTTATGAGCCTCTGTCTGATTCTATAGTGATGTACGAAGAATTGAATAAAAAATTAGGAGCGTTTAAACAGTCCACTATTGTAGATAAAGATGAAGATGGTGTTTGGTTTGACAGCAGCAACCATTTGGTTTACTTGGATAAAAAATCACAATCTTTATGGGAACTACCCTCTCGCTTTTTTAAAGAAAGATTGGTTCAAAACAATGTTGAAATAACCAGACTAAACCAGGGAGACTGGCTCTTAGCGCTTGACGACGGCTATGCTAAAATAGACCTAGATATTTTACGCACTATGAGACAACATATTGAGCTAGAGACTATCATTACAAGACATATCAAATCCAATGATAAATACATTTCCCTAGATGAAGGCTTCACCGGCGTTAAACCGGGTAAGAACAGTATAGAGATTGATGTAACCACAAATCAAAGAATTCGAGTTTCCGGTGTTAAATACAGATTAAACAACTACGAGAAAGACTGGCATATAACACATTCGGGCAGCATTAAATACAGCAACATACCAAGTGGTGATTACACCCTAGAGATGGTTGCTCTTGGTGAACAAGGAAACGAAGTTGGTGCAGTATTAAAAACATCAATCAGTGTACTACCTCCCTGGTTTTTAACCAATTGGGCAAAGCTAAGTTATGTGCTAGTTTTTCTTTTGTTAATGTACAGTTTTTACGCTATCAATCAATTCTTGCTTAATAAAAATCAGAAAAAATTAAGGATCAAGCACGTGCAGGAACAACGAAAAATAATGCATCAAAAGAAAATAGAACTTGAAAAAAAATTAATAGAAATTAAATCACAACAATATAAAGAAGAACTCATCAATAAAGAAAAGGAGTTAGCCAACACGGCAATCTCTATACTTAGAAATAAAGAAACACTCAAGCAAATTAAAATGGAGTTTGTGGCTAAAAGAGATTCCTTTACTGACGTTTTCAGCTACAAACGGTTAATTAAGAAACTAGATAAAAGCATAGAAAGTGACGAAGCAAGTGAGCTGTTTGAAACAAATTTTGATGCAGTACACGAAGATTTTCTAAAAAAACTTATAGAAAAACACCCCAAACTCACCGCTAAAGACCTGAAATTGTGTGCCATGCTTAGGATGAATCTCACTAACAAAGAGATTGCACCACTACTCAACATAACGTACAGAAGTGTAGAATTACAGCGATACAGACTTAGAAAGAAACTAACTCTGACTACCAAAGAAGACCTTATTAGGTATCTTTTACAATTCTAGATTACATCAAAAGTACATCATTAGGCATATTTTAACGCATTTTTATATGCTACGAAAACGTTTGAAACAATGGTTTATCCTGAATTAACAGTTTTCTTTAACACATCATGATGTACATTTGATGACAACATGCCTATGCAAAATTAACAATTAAGTGTGTAGTTTTGATTCATGACAAAATCTCAAAATACACACTCAAAATGAAGAAACTTTTAACCTTATTATGCTGTTCTCTCGTGTTCCTCACACAGGCACAAACAAGAGAACTCAGCGGAACAGTTTTAGACGAATTTAGCCAACCGCTACCCGGTGTTACCATCGTGATTAAAGGTACTACAACCGGAACAACCACCGATTTTGACGGAAAATACAGCTTAAATGCCCAAACCGGGCAGATTTTGGTATTTAGCTACATCGGTTTTGAACCCCAAGAAATCACGGTGCAAAACAACAATGTTATCAACGTCACATTACTTGCTGCTGTTACACAAATAGATGAAGTAGTGGTCATTGGCTATGGTACAAGCAAAAAGAGGGATTTGGTCGGGTCTGTTGGAAGTTTAAAATCTGAGGAAATTAATATTTCACCCGTACTTACCGTTTCCGAAGCCATACAAGGAAAACTTGCCGGTGTCCAAATCATCAACAGTGGAGCACCGGGTGCGCAACCCGAAATTAGAGTTCGCGGAACAGGTTCAGTATTAGGAGGCGTAAATCCGCTCTATGTAGTTGACGGAATTATTGTGACAGACATAACTAATATAAACAACAATGATATTTTATCGATCGACGTTCTGAAGGACGCATCCTCTGCCGCCATTTATGGATCTCGTGGTGCTAACGGTGTTATTCTTATCACTACCAAATCCGGTAAATCTGGAAAACCGAAAGTCAGCTTTAACAGCTTCTTCGGATTTAACACTTTAGGTGATATTACCAATGATGTAGATTTAGCAGATGCACAACTTTTCGCAAGATTTACAAATGAAGCGCTTGAGAGAAATGGAAATGCCCCTAGATTCACGGAAGAAGAAATAGCAAATCTGCCCAATACAGATTGGTTTGACCTCATAACACGGGAAGGTGTATTTCAAAATCACACAGGTTCCATCTCCGGAGGTACCGAAAATTCAAAATATTTTGTAAGCTTAGGATATTATGAAGAAGAAGGTATTTTGCTTAAAAACAAATTTGAACGAATGAACCTAAGGGCTAACAATGAATATACCGTAGCCAAAATCTTTAAATTCGGGCACAACATCGGTTTGTCCAAATCCAAAACGCACAATCCGCTGACGGGAGCTTTTGATGCAGCTTTCAAGCAATCACCCGCCATACCTGTAAAAGACGAGAACGGTAATTTTTTCCGCTCAACAGTCAACAACGTAGGTAACCCCGTATTTATGTTGGAAAATTTCAACAGCAAAAACCGAGACAGAAGAATTACAGGAAACGTTTGGGGAGAAGTAGAATTGTTCAAATATTTTAAGTTTAAAACCACCGCTTCTGCCGAAACCTTCAATGGCGAAGCCATCAACTTTGCCCCGGAAACAAGAATTTTCAACGACGCCGGTGGCGTAGAAGAGAACACAACTAGTAGGTTGACCGTAAGTGAAACCGATAACTGGCGTGTTATTTGGGACAATGTCATCTCTTTTCAAAAAGTTTTCCTAGAAAAACACGATGTATCGGCAATAGTCGGTGTAACCAATGAAGAATTCAGAAGCAGAACCCTTGTAGGCACAGCACTCAATGTACCACCACAAGACAATTTCAGATTTTTAAGCCTGGGTGACGTTGCCGGTCGAACGGTTAACGACTTTGGTGACAGGTTTAAAAGAGTAGGCTACTTTGGAAGAATACAATACGGTTATGACAACAAATACTTGTTGACAGCAACCATAAGAAGAGAAGGATCTTCCAAATTCTCATCCAACAACAGGTGGGACAATTTCCCTTCCATCGGTATCGGCTGGAACATCACAAATGAAAGTTTTATGAGCAATCAAAATATATTTGACTACTTAAAACTCAGATGGAGTTGGGGTGAAACCGGAAATGATAATATTGCTTCCAATGAATTTATCGCAACAATCACTACAGGTCTAAATGCGGTTATCAACGAGGCCATCGTCACCGGCTCTACCATTGAAGAAATTAAAGATGCCAATTTAAAATGGGAAACCACCCAAGAAAATGATTTGGGATTAGAATTTTCAACACTTAATGGAAGCCTCACCGGATCTTTAGACTATTATTACAAAAAAGCTTCTAACCTGCTGTTTCCAACCAGCATACCTCAAGCACTTGGCGACAACAGTTTCATTACAAATAGTGCCACTATTGTCAATGAAGGTTTTGAAGTTTCTTTAAGCTATGCCAATACTATTGGCAATGATTTCAAATACAGTATTTCCGGAAATCTAACCTTTAACGAAAACGAAGTCAAGCAAATCAAAACACTCATTCCCGATGCAGAAGCCTCAATCATAAGTGGAGGTCTTGGAAACGGGCAAGTAACCACAAAAACGGAAGTCGGTCACGAAGTGGGTAGTTTTTGGTTGTTTGATGCCATTGGCATTTTCGGATCTCAAGAAGAAATTGATGCCTCAGCACAACCCGGTGCCAAAGTTGGCGACCTTAGATTTGACGATGCCAACGGCGACGGCACAATCAACGATTTAGACAGAAAACACTTCGGATCTTTCCAACCGCGTTATTATTTTGGTATCAATTTAAATTTTGAGTACAAAAAATTTGATCTGTTGATCAATACATTTGGCAACTGGGGCAATTTAGTTTTCAACGGCAAACGCGCACAGCGATTTGGAGGAGAGAACATAGAAGTAGATGTCGCTAATGGCAGATATTCACCGTCAAACCCCAACCCTAATGCATCAAACCCGAGAGCGTCAAATGAAATCCCAAGACCGTCTGACCACTTTTTAGACGCAGGCGATTTCTTCAGAATCAACAACATTACCTTAGGATATACCCTACCTACCAAATGGGTATCAACTATTGGGTCTTCTAGAGCAAGGGTTTACATCAGTGCCCAAAATGCTTTTACAGCCCAAGCATTTGGTGGTTTCAACCCCGAATTGCCGGGCAGTCCACTCTCATCAGGCATCGAGTTAAATGCTTTTCCTACAACCGCAAAATTCACCGCCGGATTTAATTTAGATTTTTAAAAATTGTATACTATGAAGACTATTTTCAAGACATTAAAACTACATTATTTTTTGAGCATGTTTGTCCTCAGCATGATGGTCTCATGCAGCGATGACCTCAACATCAAACCCGAAGGCCAAATTACCCCGGAAGGTTTCTTCTCCACCGATAGAGCCGTCGAACTGGTAAATGCCATTTACAACAATTTGCTACAGTGGCCGCAACACTCTTTTTCTTGGCTAGGAGTTTCCAGCATCATATCTGATGATGCCGATAAGGGCAGTGACCCCGGCGATACTGGAGCAGACAAAGACAAGTTAGATGCATTGACATTTACTTCTACCGATCCATCTGCAAATGAAGTATGGGGTGCAAATTTTAGAGGAATTACCAGGTCTAACACAGCTATAAGTATCATCTCTAGCCCCGATACACAAATCGATGAAACCTTTAGAAACCGCTTGATTGGTGAAGCCCGATTTATGAGGGCATACTTCTATTTCAACCTGGTTCGCATGTTTGGCGATGTACCCAAACTCGATCGTGTGCTTAATCCAAATATCCCCGAAGATCTAGCTGCAGTCTCTATCAGAGTGCCAAAGGCAGAAATTTATGATTTAATCATCTCAGATTTGACCTTTGCCTCAGAAAATCTTTTCCCAAAATCAGAAATGGACATTGGCAGAGCCACCTCAGGAGCTGCAAAAACATTGTTGGCTAAAGTGAATATGTATCTGGGTAATTGGTCAGAAGTCAAAAGACTCACAGATGAAGTTATAGCATCAGGACAGTATAACCTCCAAGCAGATTATGCCACGCTCTGGAGAGAAAGTAGTGAAAACGGACCAGAATCCATTTTTGAAGTACAGGGTTTAGGAGGCCCATTAAACCTAGGTGTTCAAGGATACGTAGTCACCCAAAGCGTTCGCGGTCAATGGGGTTGGGGCTTTAATACACCATCAGAAGATTTGGTAAATGCTTATGACGCCGCCGGCGATGAAATACGCAAAAACGCCACTATCATTTTTGCCGGAGAAACCATGTGGGACGGAGAACAAGTTATCGCTTCACCCCCCAACCCACGCTACAACGAAAAAGCCTATCTAAGTCGTGTAGCTGAGACCTTCAACGGTAATGACTGGGAATCCAACAAAAACATTCGCATACTCAGGTATGCAGAAGTACTACTTATGAACGCAGAAGCATCTAATGAACTTGGACAAACAGGTCCGGCACTACAGTCGCTAAACGAGGTAAGACAAAGAGTCAACCTTGCGGATGTGACAACCACCAATCAAGCCGAACTTCGTATGGCTATTTGGAATGAAAGACGCTTGGAACTTGCTTTCGAACACGACCGTTGGTTTGACCTTATCAGGCAAGGACGCGCCGGACAAGTCATGCGTGCGCTTGGCAAGCCTTTTGTGGATGGCAAACACGAACTTTTCCCCATACCACAGGCACAGATAGAAGTTTCGGGAGGCTCACTCACCCAAAACCCGGGTTATTAATAACGAAATTCGATTTGTTCTTCATATTAATTTGATTCATTTGATTTTTGTTAGTAAACGCTACGCCCGTCAAGGGCGTAGTTTTTAATTGATATATTAACATTGAAATCCAATCCATGAATATAAAATATTGCATATTAATTATCCTTATTACTCTCAACGCTTCTTGCAAACAAGACAGAAGGGAGCAGACGGGAAGTTTGCATTACAATACGCCAATCACATCATTGGATGACGAAAAACTGCTCGATAAAGTCCAAGAACAAACTTTCAATTATTTTTGGGACGGGGCCGAGCCCAATTCAGGTATGGCACGCGAGCGCATCCATCTCGACAACATTTATCCGCAAAACGATCAGGATGTGGTTACCACAGGAGGGACGGGTTTTGGCTTGATGGCCGTGTTGGTAGGCGTGGAACACAACTTTATTTCAAGGGAAGAAGCACTTGCCCGGTTCGACAGAATTGTGTCCTTTCTCGAAAAAGCCGATCGCTTTCACGGTGCCTGGCCACATTGGATTGACGGCAAAACCGGTAGAGTAAAAGCGTTCAGCCCCAAAGACAATGGCGGCGACTTGGTAGAAACTGCCTTTTTGATACAAGGGCTACTGACCGTCTCCGAATATTTTAAAGATGGAAATGTCCTCGAAAAGACATTGTCCGGACGAATCGAACAACTGTACAAAGAAGTTGAATGGGATTGGTACACCAACGGCAAAAATGTGCTGTACTGGCATTGGTCGCCCAATTACGGATGGGAAATGAACTTTCCGGTTGGCGGTTATAACGAATGTTTGATCATGTATGTATTGGCGGCAAGTTCACCCACCCACCCCATTTCAAAAGCGGTTTATGATGAAGGTTGGGCAGGCAATGGCAACATTAAAAAGGATACAGTATATTATGGCCTGCAAACTGTCCTCAATCATTTTGAGCACGATGACGCGCCGGTAGGCCCACTTTTTTGGGCGCATTACTCTTATCTGGGGTTAAATCCGAAAGGCTTGAAAGATCAATATGCCGATTATTGGCAGCTCAATCAAAACCACGCCTTGATCCACTACAAATACGCCGTTGACAATCCCCTTAATTTCAAAGGATATGGCGACAGCCTTTGGGGAATGACCTCCAGCTATTCTATGAAAGGTTACGCAGGCCATCGTCCGGGAGACGATTTGGGCGTGATTTCACCCACTGCCGCGCTTTCTTCGTTTCCGTACACACCGGAAAAAAGCATGGTCGTGCTTCGCAACCTGTACCAAAACCACGACACCCTCATCGGTAAATACGGACCTTACGATGCATTCAGCTTGACCGACAATTGGTATCTGCCCAGGTATTTGGCCATCGACCAAGGCCCGATTCCTGTGATGATTGAAAATCACCGGACTGGTATGTTTTGGAAACTTTTTATGCAACGGGCAGATGTGCAAGAGGGGCTTAAAAAACTCGGTTTTACCTTCGGGGATAAACTGTGAGGGTTGGAAAACAGCGGAACAATTAGAATTAAAAACATGAAGAATCATTTGATATACGGTATTCTCTTTCTATCCGGCACATTCTTTTTTGCAGGTTGCACACAGAAAGAAGCCAAGGTTTCAGCAAAGAAGGAAAACCAACGCCCGAACATCATTTTCATCATGACAGATGACCATGCTGCACAAGCTATTAGTGCTTATGGCCAGCCCATAGGAAAGTTAGCTCCCACACCAGGCATAGACCGTCTTGCCAATGAAGGTGCTTTGTTTATCAATAATTTTTGTACCAATTCTATTTGCGGCCCCAGCAGGGCTGTGATACTGACCGGAAAGCACAGTCATATAAACGGGTTTCGCATGAACGGGGAGATATTCAACGGAGGCCAACCCACCTTTCCAAAAATGCTCCAAAAAGCAGGATACCAAACCGCCATTGTCGGAAAGTGGCACCTGCACGGTTACCCCCAGGGCTTTGATTATTGGAAAATACTGAATGATCAGGGCAATTACTACAATCCACAATTTATCGAGATAAAAGATACGGTGAATTTTGACAAGGTAAAAATCCTTAAAACACCGCACTGGACAGTCAATTTGCCGGACACAACCATCGTGGAGGGCTATGCGACCGATTTAATAACGGATTACGCGATAGACTACTTAAAAAATTCAAAAAAGACACAAAAACCCTTCTTCCTCATGGTACACCACAAAGCGCCACACAGGAATTGGATGCCCGCATTGAGGCATTTGAACAAATACGATTCGGTGGTTTTTCCGTTGCCTAAAAATTATTTCTCCGAACACGAAAATCAAAAAGCAGCCCAACAACAACAGATGACCATTTATAAAGACATGTATGAAGGACATGATCTAAAGATGTCAGTCAAAAAGGGTAGTGATGAGCTGGCACACAACCCGTGGAAAACTGATTTTGAACGCATGACACCCGGGCAAAGAACCATTTGGAATAAAGCCTACCGCACTAAAAACGACAAAATGCATGAGGCACATTTCAACGAAAAAGAATTGGCCATTTGGAAAGGGCAAAGATACCTTCAGGACTATTTGGCAACCATAGCTTCTGTTGACGAAGGGGTCGGAAAAATTTTGGATTATCTCGACGAAAGCGGATTGGCCGAAAACACCATCGTGGTCTATACCTCAGACCAAGGATTCTACCTCGGCGAAAAAGGTTGGTTCGACAAAAGGTTTATGTACGAGGAATCTTTGAGGATGCCCTTGATGATTCGATATCCGGGACAGATTAAACCAGGGACAACTGTTGATGCCCTGACACAAAATTTAGATTTTGCAGAGACCTTTTTAGACTTTGCCGGTGTGCAGATCCCGGCAGATATGCAAGGAAAATCGCTTAAAAAGCTGCTCACGGGACAACAATCTGAGGAAGATTTTCGCGATGCCATCTATTACCATTACTATGATTATCCCGCCTTTCACATGGTCAAGAAAATGTATGGTGTCAGGACAAAAAGGTACAAACTCATCCACGTTTATGACGACATAGACGATTGGGAATTATACGACCTTCAAACAGACCCAACCGAAGATAAAAATCTTATCAATGAAGCATCTTATGCCGGCATAAAAGAAAAATTGTTGGCCACGCTTGATTCGCTTCAAAAAGTTTACAAGGTTACAGACAAAGAATTTGAAAAGGCCAGCCCCGAATCTATCCGGCAGGCGTATAAAAATTTCGAAAAACTGAGGGGCAGAATGCCTGCTCATCATTAAAGTTAAATGAAACAAATGCGACCACGCAATTACATACTTATTTTCCTATTCCTCACCGCTTGTTCTTCAGGCGGCGATAGTTCTGATGAAATGGTCATCGCCCCGCCGACTGAAACACCTAAACTCACCGATGAAGAACTGCTTACCACCATTCAAAAACAGACTTTTGGTTATTTTTGGGAGGGTGCGGAGGTAAATTCGGGGGCTGCCCGCGAACGGTTCAATATTGACAACCCGGATGTTGACAGCCATGTTGTGGCCACAGGGGCTACGGGTTTCGGGCTGATGGCCATCATAACCGGCATAGAACGCGGTTTTATCAGTCGGAATGAAGGCGTTGCCCGCATCGAAAAAATCGTCTCTTTTCTCGAAAATGCCGACAGGTTTCACGGCGTCTGGCCGCATTGGATTGATGGGAGGAACGGAAAAACCATTCCTTTCTCGACCTTTGACGATGGCGGCGATTTGGTCGAAACCGCTTTTCTGGCACAAGGGTTTTTGAGTGTCCGGCAGTATTTGTCCGACGGGAGCGAACCCGAAAAACAGCTTGCCCAAAAAATAGACACACTTTGGAGACAAATTGAATGGAATTGGCATTTGAACGGCGGCAACACCCTGATTTGGCATTGGTCGCCCAATTTTGACTGGCGCATCAACCTGCCCATCAAAGGATACAACGAAGCCCTCATTGTGTATGTGCTTGCGGCTTCTTCGCCCACTTTTCCGGTTCCGCCCGAGGCCTATCACCTGGGCTGGGCAGACAACGGAAACATCAAAGTTGAAGCCATTTCTTTCGGACAGCGCATCACGCTCAAGCATGTCGGGAACCCAGGTTCTGTAGGGCCGCTGTTTTGGGCGCATTATTCCTATTTGGGGTTAAACCCACACAATTTGACAGACGACAATGCGAATTACTGGGAACAAAATGTTGCACACGCTCGGGTGCATTTCAATTATGCCGTGGCCAACCCAAAAGGGTTTTTCGGATATGGACCGGATACTTGGGGACTGACCGCGAGCCTGTCCATGACCGGGTATGAAGCCCACAACATCAACAACGATTTGGGTGTGATTGCCCCAACGGCAGCACTGTCGTCTTATCCCTACCTTCCCGTTGAATCGCTGCGCATGATGCGGCACCTTTATGAGGATTTGAAACCGTCTGTCTGGGGGAAATTTGGTTTTTACGATGCCTTCAGCCAACAAAATAACTGGTTCCCACAGCGATATATCGGCATTGACCAAGGGCCAATCGTCATCATGATCGAAAACGGGCGATCGGGTTTGCTTTGGGATTTGTTTATGGGCAGCCCCGAAATTCAAACAGGTTTACAAAAACTCAATTTTAATATTCCATAATAAAAAATACCAGACCTCACAGGTATTGAAAACCTGTGAGGTCATAACGCTATCCGAATATAATGAACTATAACCATAAAGTTGATACCAGCCGAAACCAAAGGCTCAGGAACTAACTCTTTCAGTTTAAAATTATAAAGGGATGGGTAAATGTTCGATAGCGAAATTGTAGATTCAAAACCTCATTTGAAAAGCAAACAAAATGGATGTAAATAATTCTATTTCCGAACGAAGCTACCCAATCAAAGTAGATTAATTATAAAACCACATATTATCCGTAACCATGAAAAAATATCTTTTACTGACATCCTTTATTGTACTATTATCTTGTTCAAAATCAACAGAAAAAAATTCGGACAAAATGGATGTATTTGTGTCCGGGCTGATGCAAAAAATGACCATTGAAGAAAAAATAGGGCAGCTCAACCTGATTACGCCGGGTTCGGATATTCCCACCGGATCGGTGGTGAGCACCGATGTTGAGTCTAAAATAAAAAACGGGCAAGTCGGTGGGATGTTCGGTGTGATCGGCCCTGAAAAAATCCGCAAGGCACAAGAATTGGCGGTAAACGAAAGCCGGTTAAAAATCCCGTTGATTTTCGGGTCGGATGTCATTCACGGGCACAAAACCACTTTCCCGATTCCATTAGGATTGGCATCAAGTTGGGACACCGGTTTGATTAAAAAATCTGCACAAATAGCTGCAGATGAAGCCACCGCCGATGGTTTGAACTGGGTGTTTTCGCCCATGGTCGATATTGCCCGCGACCCACGTTGGGGGCGTGTTGCCGAAGGTTCGGGCGAGGATGCTTACCTGGGTTCGCAGATGGCCAAAGCCATGGTGATGGGTTATCAAGGTGATGACCTGTCAAAAAACAATACCGTTATGGCTTCCGTGAAGCACTTTGCACTTTACGGCGCATCTGAAGCCGGAAGAGACTACAACACAGTCGATATGAGCAAACTGAGGATGTACAACGAATATTTGCCGCCTTACAAAGCTGCGGTCGAAGCAGGTGTAGGCAGCGTGATGAGCTCGTTTAACGTAGTGGATGGCATACCTGCTACGGGCAACAAATGGTTATTGACCGATTTGCTCAGGGGCGAATGGGGTTTTGACGGCTTCGTCGAGTCAGATTATACTTCCGTCAACGAGATGATTGACCACGGCATGGGCGACTTGCAGGCGGTTTCGGCCCTGTCGCTCAAAGCCGGGTTGGACATGGACATGGTGGGCGAAGGTTTTCTGACTACCTTAAAAAAATCGCTCGACGAAGGGAAGGTCACCGAAGAAGACATCAACCTTGCCTGCCGCAGGATTTTGGAAGCCAAATACAAACTCGGTCTGTTTGACGACCCTTTTCGGTACATCGATGAAAAACGTGCCGAGCAAAGCATACTCACAGCCGAAAACAGGGCGTTTGCCAGGGAAGCCGCGGCCCGTTCTTTTGTTTTGTTAAAAAACGGCAAGCAGGTTTTGCCGTTGGCCGCTTCTAAGAAAATAGCCTTGGTCGGGCCTTTGGCGAACAACAATAGCAACATGTTGGGCACCTGGGCCGTGTCCGGTAACCCGCAACTTTCCGTAGGTGTTTTGGATGGCATCAAAAATGTGATGGGTGCAGATGTAAAGGTGGGCTATGCCAAGGGCGCCAATATTACTGACGATGCAGCCCTTGCCAAAAAAGCCAACGTATTTGGCGAGCGGGTTGACATCGATGCACGTTCGCCCGAAGCACTGATAGCCGAAGCGGTGTCATTGGCAAAAGACTCGGACGTGGTGGTGGCTGTGGTGGGCGAAGCCTCAGAAATGTCGGGCGAGGCAGCGAGCAGGAGCGATATCGGCTTGCCGGAGAGTCAAAAAAAGCTGTTGGCGGCTTTGAAAAAAACAGGCAAACCGCTGGTTTTGGTCGTCATGAGCGGCAGGCCCTTGACCCTTGAATGGGAAAACGAAAACGCCGATGCCATTTTGCAGGTTTGGTTTGCAGGTATCGAGGCGGGAAATGCTATCGCCGACGTGTTGTTTGGGAATTATAACCCGTCGGGCAAGTTGCCGATGACCTTTCCGAGGAACGTGGGGCAAATACCCATATTTTACAATCATTTGCCCACAGGAAGGCCTTTTGAAGAAAACAGCAAGTTCACCACCCAATATTTGGACGTGCCGAACGAGCCGCTCTTCCCGTTTGGCTTCGGTTTGAGTTATACCACTTTTGCATATAAAACCTCCCAAAGCGCTGCGGAAATGGATGTCCAAAACGGCATTGTTTTTACTGCCGAAATTACCAACACCGGGAATTTTGACGGCGAAGAGGTCGTGCAGTTGTACATTCACCAAAAGGTGGGTGTCATCAGCCGCCCGGTGAAGGAGCTGAAAGCTTTTAAAAAGATAATGGTGAAAAAGGGCGAAACGGTGAAAGTCGATTTTACACTCACCGTGGACGACTTGAAATACTACCACCCCGACTTAGATTTCACCTACGACCCGGGCGTGTTTGAGTTTTTTATAGGGACGTCTTCCGACGGGGCGTTTACGGGGAGTTTTGTGGTGAAGTAGGTGCAAACTTTTTTAAGTTTTGTAGATGTAGATTTTCTTATAAACAGAACTTTTAATAGCGGTGTTAGCTTCTATCAAGTCTCCTTGATGTTATCAATGTGTAGTGCCTCTATGGTTGGAATTGTGGAAGAGCGCAGAAGAAAACATTAGCCAGGTGGGGAAAAGAGGAAGATTTAGGATGACGTAAAGAGGGAAACCGGGCAAAAGTATAGGTTATAAACTTGGTCAAAGATATGTTGTCTGCGATATGTATTCAACTTTCTGTGAAATGTTTATGTCTTATATTTTGAAGCACTATAATTTTACTTCATAAATTTCTATTTAGAATTTATCCCTAAATTTTTATTTTTATGAAATACTTTTACTTAGGTGATTTATTGTTTTTAAACAATACAACCAAGGCATTCTACTGTGTTTTGTTGTTGTTTTCTTCATTTGGGCCGCTAAAAGCCCAAGAAGCTGTCGTTTCCTCCGGGAATACCCTTTTTGACAGCGGTAATTCCGTCAGCTATTCTGTGGGACAAGTGGTCCAAAACACTATTACTGGCACGGGCGGTTTCGCTTTTCAGGGTATTCAATTTTATTTTTCGGAGCAAACGCTTTCTGCACCAGATTTTGACACCCATACATTTGTTGCCATTTATCCCAATCCAACATCTTCGATTCTTAATTTACAGTTTAACAATTGGCAAGAAGAACAATTGTTTTATAAGTTGTACAATCTTCAGGGGCAATTGCTTTTTGAGGGTTCTATTACAGCAGATTTTACTGAAATAAGCATAGGTTTTTTGCCGCGTGCGACCTATTTGCTTTCCATTTTGAACAGCTCAAAACAATCGTCTAAAACATTTAAAATCATCAAAAATTAATTCCATGAAAAAATTACATCTACTCTTTTTTATAGGCATATTGTTTACTGGTCATGTTTTTTCACAAGCACCTGAGAAAATCAGTTATCAGGCCGTTATAAGAAATTCAAGCGATTTATTGGTGGTCAATCAAAGTATTGGCATTCAAATCAGTATTTTACAAAACTCTCCCATAGGTACGGCTGTTTATGTAGAAACGCAAAACCCTACTTCAAATGCCAATGGGCTGATCAGTATCGAAATAGGGGCCGGGTCAGTTGTGAGCGGCACGTTTTCTGCCATTGATTGGGCCAATGATAGTTTTTACATAAAGACCGAAATTGACATTACCGGAGGTGTTAATTATACAATTACCGGTACAAGCCAATTGTTAAGCGTGCCCTATGCATTGTACGCAAAAACTGCAGGCACCTCTACCTCTGCGGGGTCATTTGGAGATGTAAAATGGGGTTATCAGACTGCTGACCATAATGGTTGGGTGCTCTTAGACGGCAGGGCCTTATCTTTATTGACCCCTTCTCAACAAGCACAAGCTGCCAACTTAGGATTAACCGGTAATTTACCTGATGGCAGAGATAAATACTTGTCTTACAGTCCTTCTGAAAGTGCAAATTTTGGTGATAATTCTGTTTCTTTAAGCAAAGCTAACCTGCCAACCGATACTTTTACGGGAGACACAAATTATGTATTTGGCAGTAGCTCCGCCATCAGCCCCGGGCAATTTGGGTTGATGAGATTAACTATAGCCGGTGAAAACCGTACCACAGGGCCGACAGATACCCCCGGTGCCAGTCTTGAGCCAGATTTACTAACGACCCCTATAGACCATAATCATGCCTTTTCATTACAATTAAACAATTCCCAAACGGCGATTGATAACAGGCCTGCTACATTAAATGTCCGCGTGTTTATATATTTGGGCGAGTAAATTTTTACTTGTAGGGAATCATTATTTGCAAGAATCTAAACATTTAATAGGGCCGTAAATTGAGTTACGGCCTTTTTTTAATTCTCACAAAATCATTCTTGATAAAATATTCCAAAAATCACCCCTGAGGAAATCCCAACATTAATTCATTTTGGCCTTCAATGCGTTTAATGAACCGCTCTGAAATGATTTGGGCTAAAACCTGTTTTACTTTTGAAAAATTTACTGAAATGTTGGGGATATTTAAAACCTAAAGAATAGGCAATCTGACCAACCGGTTTATTGGAATTTAACAGATTAATCTTGGCCTTATTAATTATGTGTAAATGGACATGTTCTATAAAACTTTTCCCGGTCTCCTTCTTTAGCAGGTCACTTAGATATTTTCCGGACATGTTCATCGCTTTCCCACATTCATCCAATGAGGGAATGCCTGATTCAATATGTTGATCATCGTCAAAATATTGCTTTAAATATTTTTCAAATTTAGATTGATAGTCCTTGTTCAAATAGATCCTACTTAAAAATTGACGGTCATAAAACCGTTGACTATACTTTAGGATAGATTCCAGATGATGACAAATAATATCTATACTGTGTTCGTCTTGCTTTTGGTTTAATTCGTCTTCCATTTTATTGGCAAATCCCTTTAATAATAATTTCTCTTTTTCAGATAGGTGGAGGGCTTCACTAAACTCATAATCAAAAAATGAATATTTAGAAATGGTTTTTCCAAGGCTTGATTTTTGAATTAAATCAGGATGAAAAACCAATGACCACCCTGCCAAATCTGGTTCTTTGGTATTTGAAGGAACAATTACCTGTCCGGGCGATATAAAGACCAATGTGCCTTCTTCGTAATCATAATGATTTCTGCCATATTGTAAAACACACCTAAGGTTCTCTTTCAAAGCTATGATGTACAATTCGCTCACTAAACGAATATCTGTAAAATCAGTTTCGACCTGAGGCCTATTTTCAATTACTGATATCAATGGGTGGCGTGGTTCATTTAAACCTAACATGGCGTGGACATCGCTAACTTGTTTAATAGTGATAATTTTATCTTTTTTAGAGTCAATTAACATAAGACAGGCACTTTAGGGCATAATAATCAAAAATAATCATTTTTATATTAATTTTTCAGGGTTCTTCCGAGTTTTTTGGTTCAGGGTTAACGCGTCTTCCAAGTTTTTTAATGTCTTTTCCGTCCGTAATCCTCCTGGTTTAACCCCGATAAAAGCTGCCCCGATGGACCGGAAAGTTTCCGTTTGGATTATTTATGTTGAAATAAAATAATCGGTTTTTATAAACAGTACACAGCCACAAGACCATTTTAAATGACCGAATAAATGATGATTGTGCCAATTACAAATGCGAATGGTGCAAGGAATTGAAAATACAAGGGTTTTAAAATGTTAGCTGCTTTAACCGAGAAATTGTGGTGAAGCTGTCGTGGCACAAAATATAAAACCAAAGAAGTGAGCAACATAAACCAACCCAATAGTTTAAAAATGTCCGGATATTTTGAAATGTCAGCAGACAAAATAAGTGCAACGGCGGGAATCATTCGAATGGTTATTTCCGCATAATTGATAAAATGGGTACTTCCTGCTTTTCGCAAAATCTGGTTTGCTTTTTCAGGATTTATAAGCATTAAAAGTCCCGTGCAAATAAAAAAAAGGCCGAAAATTACTGTTGTCCATTTGGCTATTAAATCAATCATTTGTATTGTCTGTTTTTGTTAGTAGGGTAGATTTTAGGGTTGCGGGTATCGATTACGGGCATAAAATTTAGGGCATTTCGTAGCTGTTAACTTGTCGGCCGAGACGAAGTCTGCAAAAAACCAAAAACTCGCTAAAACCAATGACCACCCTATGTTTTTTCCCATTATTGAGATGCGATTTTTTTTAATTTTTCAGGATTCTTTCCGAGTTTTTTGGGTTCAGAGTTTACGCTTCTTTATAGTTTTTCATAATTATTTCGATCTCTAATTAAAGAAAAACAACCAAAACTTAAATAACGATGATGCGTTTTAAACATTTAGCCGAAATACTTTAATAAGAAGGATTGTTTTTAAAAGCATTTCAATTAGTAAACACATCCCACTTTTACACAACTTCCTTTGGAGCGTGCCACTTCATCCGCGAATCAATCCAACGCCTCCGTTAGTTTTTGAAAGACTTTTTTGGCGTTTTTGCCCTCGTATAAAACGGCATACACCGCATCGAGTATGGGCGTTTTGGCAGCGTTTTTTTGGTTGATCTGCCAGGCACTTTTGGTGGCGTAGTAGCCTTCGGCCACCATGCTCATTTCCATCATGGCCGACTTTACGGTGTAGCCTTTGCCAATCATGTTGCCAAACATGCGGTTGCGGCTAAAGACCGAATAGCCCGTCACCAACAAGTCGCCCAAGTAGGCAGAATTGTTGATGTTGCGTTTCATTTTGTGTACTTTGCGGATAAACTTTTTCATCTCACGGATGGCGTTGCTCATCAAAACCGACTGAAAGTTGTCGCCGTAACCCAGGCCGTGGGCAATGCCCGCCGCGATGGCATAAATGTTTTTGAGCATGGCTGCGTATTCAGTCCCGATGATGTCGTCGGAAATTTTGGTCTTGATATAATCGTTGGAGAGCGCTTTGGCCAAGGTGCGTGCTTTAGACTTGTCCGAACAAGCTATGGTCAAATAGGAAAGACGTTCCAATGCTACTTCTTCGGCGTGGCAAGGCCCGGTGATGACACCAATGTTATCATAAGGAATATGGTATTGGGTGTGAAAGTGTTCGCCTACTATCAAGCTAGTTTGCGGAACTATCCCTTTGATGGCCGAAAAAATAACTTTGTCTTGCAATGAAACGGTCAGCTTTTGCAGTTCATCGTACAAAAAGGCAGAGGGAATGGCAAAAATCAGATAATCTGCTTTTTCAATTACTTCGTTAAGATCGTTGCTGAGAAAGAGTTTAGACACATCAAACTCCACCGAACTGATATAATTGGGATTGTGCCCTTGGTGTATCAGGTGTTCTTTGGCATAGACACTGCGCATGTACCAGCCTACTTTTTGTTCGTTTTCGGTCAGGATTTTTACCAAAGCTGTTGCCCAGCTTCCACCGCCAAATACGGCAAATGTCATTTTTTCCGTCATGGTTTTGTTGTTTGAGACAAAGGTAAACATTCTGATTCACGCAAAGGTTGTATGCGCAATTAAGAATCTTTTATGTTTAAAAAATGATTTTGGCACGCCAATTGTTATATAAAAAATGGTTTTAAGGTTAAAGTTAAGTTTGGTTGGTTATTTAGTGGAAACTGCCTCAGCATCTTTGCTTGAGGCAGTTTCTTTTTTGTGCAAATTTGGAAATGTTTTCAACCGATGTTTTCGCCCCTCAAAACCCGATACATGCGCGTAGCCTCCACTACATGAATACTGTCCGGATGTTCAAAAATCAATTTTTCCAAAAGTTCTTTGGCACTCTCGGGCTTGTTAAGCCTTTGTATATAAAGTTTGGCCAAGTAAAAATAGCTTTCATCGATCCAAAGATCATACGGATATCTTTTGATGTATGCTAAAAAATAATTTTCCGCTGCTTCGTAATTTTTCAATTTTTCGTGGAATTGGGCCAGTTTGTACAAGGCATCATCGGTGAGCATATCGCCCTTAGTCTCGCCGATAAAATTTTCTAAAACGGCAATAGCCTGTGGCGTTTCGTTTTTAAAGTCGAACCAATCTGCCTCGGCAAATTTCTTCAGTGATGTGTGAAGCGAATCGTTGAGGATGTTTTCGCTAATCAACCAACTGAGTTCGAGCGCATCGTTGGCAATGAGCTGGGTGTGGGAAGATTTAAGCACTTTGAGTTGCGTTTGCGCCCATTCAAAGTCTCCCTTAAAATAATTGGCTTTGGCCGATTTGAAACGCGCCTCTTGAGCCACAACATCATTTTTGAGCAGGGCAGCAATTTGGTTGTAGGTCAAAATGGCCTCGTTAAATTTTCCTTGATAAACCAAAATGTCTGCCAACAGCATTTTTACAGCACCCGTTTGAAAGTCGTTTAAACCCAGTTGCAAGGTTGTTTTGAGGAATTTATTGGCAAAATCGGGGTCTTTTTTCCGAAAGGCCATAAAACGTGCATAGGCCAGTTGCAGGTTGACGGATTCCGGTGCGCGACCATAGTTGGTGAGCAGGGCTTCGTATCTTTTTTGAATATCCAGATCCGTCACGGCCGCGTTGTTTTCGTCTAAAGCCAAGAGGCGCAGTTGTGCTTCCAGGGCTTCACCGGCAAAAAAGGTGTTTTTAATAATAAACTCATACCCATCTTTGGCCACTTCCATTTCGCCTTCGTCTGCAGCCAAACCTGCCAATTCAAAAACGCCCGACAGGTTTTCTTTGGTGCGGTTAAAAATGGCTTTTTGCTGCATCATGGCCTTTTGATACTCTTTTTGTTGAATAAAAAGCCAACTCAACAATTCATTCCAAAGCACATCGGGTTGCGACTGCATTTTTTGCAGCAACAGTTTTCTGAAAAGTTGGTTGTTTTCACTGCTCGAATCTTCAGTTATAAAATTGTTTAAATTCCCCTGAATGCGATATAAAAAAGGGGGGTTGTTCTGTATGATAGACAAATACTTTTTAAACATTTCTTCAGAATTTCCTTGTTGTCCGTAGAGCGCGGCAATTTGATAGTCGAAGTTGAGTTTGTCGTTCCCTTTCATGGACTCTTCATAGGCGGCTATGGCGTAATCCAACTGGTTGATGTTTTCAAAATATTTGGCAATGTTGTAGATGTAGTTCGGGTTGACAGCAACAAAAGCCAAGGCTTTGTCGAAGTTTGGCATGGCGCGTTCCGGTTCGCCTTTTTTGATGTAATTGTCGCCCAAAATGATGTATGCTGCCGGTTGAGACATGGGCAATTCGAGGTATTTCATCAGCACATCTTCCACCTTGTCGTAGGCTTCCAATTGCTGCAAAGCTTCAACGTAACCAGAGACGTAATCCCAGCGTTGGGGCTGTGCTTGATGCAATTTTTCAAACAAGGTGCTCGCTTTTTCAAAAGAACCATCGCGCAGGTATTGTTTTGCCAAAAAATCGCTTTGCGCATACCCCTTGAAGGCTATCAAAAACAGTGTCAATAAAAATAATTTTTTCATGGGTTTAAATTTATTCTTCATCAACTGTCTTGCTTGGTCTGTATGCGTCTAGCGCATGCACATTGGTCGTCACACAATTCTTGAATAGGGGTTTCTCCTTTAGAATTGAAAATTCGGTTTAAAATTGCCGATTATTTTTTCAACATCAAAACAATTAACAGTACTTTACATGCCTGTACGGATGGCTTCTACGGGGTCTAGGCGACTGGCGGAAATTGCCGGAATTATGCCGGATATCACACCAATGGCTGCCGAGATGAGTGTGCCCAAGGTAAGGTTGAAGAGCGACACGACAAATTCGAAATCGCCCGTAAATCCGGAGGCAATTATAGAAACAATCCAAACTAAAATTAAACCAATACCGCCTCCCACAAGTGCCAATATTACGGCTTCAAACAAAAACTGAAAGAGCACAAAACGGCTTTTTGCCCCTAAAGATTTTTGAATGCCGATCAGGCTGGTGCGTTCCTTAACAGACACAAACATGATGTTGGCAATCCCAAATCCGCCCACAAGTAGCGAAAACAAGCTGATGAAGAGTCCAATCATAGACATTTGTCCGGTTATGTTGTCAATAAAATCTGTAAACCCGGCCAATTCTGTAATAAAAAAATTATCTTCCGTCTCGTAGGTCATGCCGCGGTGGTTTCTGATGTTTTGCGTCAGCAAAGCAATATATTCATCTGTTGGAACCTCTTTGCTGGGTTTCAAAATAATGGCATTGGTCACATTTCTGTTGTTAGACCCCACAATTCTCCTCACAAAATTAGAAGGCAGGAAAGCGGCTTCGTCATTAGAGCCAAACAAACTCGCCCCCTGCTTGTCTAACATGCCTATCACCGTAACTTTTTGTCCGTAAATCCGAATAATTTTCCCGATAGGGTTGAGATTTCCAAACAGATTTTGAGCCACCTCATATCCCAATACAATCACCGGGGCTCCGGAACTTGATTCGACCTCTGAATAGAATCTACCCGATACAAACTTTAAAGATTGAATGTTGTATTGCTCATGGGTGATGGGCACTATATTTACTTGGGTAACCGTATTGTCTTCATAACGAATCGATTCGGGCTGCACAAAGATGCTGAAGGCCACCTCGGCAGTATAGGGCATATTTTTTTTCAGAAACAAATACTCATCATACGAGACATTTGGAAATTGTTCTCTTTTCCATCGTGGAATTTCTGTAGGCCCAAATGGTATCTTGGTGAAATAGATGATACTGTTGTCGATGGTTTCCAGGTTTTTGGTAATGTTTCTCTTGAGGGAATCAACCGCCGACAAAACGGCAATGATAGAAAAAATCCCTATGGTAACACCCAATATGGACAAAAAGGTGCGCAACTTGTTTTTTGCCAATTCATTGAAGGCAAATCGCAAGCTTTCGCCAAGCAGTCTCAGATATAAAAACATAAGATTTGGATTACGCTTGTAAAATTGCGAAAAAACTATCGTATTGGCAACCTATTTCTAAAAGCAAAAAAGTTTTCTATACCTTTGCACATATAATGTTTGTAAAATGAGTTTTTGGCGTGCTGTTTTAGCCATTGTTTTCCCGCCTTTGTCTGTTGTAGATAAAGGTTGTGGTACTGTCCTCATTATTTTTTTCCTCACGATATTGGATGGATTCCAGGCATTATCGGTGCTTTGATTATTCTCAACAAATCAAAAGCTTAGAGCTTTGTTCACTTCGTTGACCATATGATTTCTAAAAATGTTCAGTTTCGAGATTTGAAATTCATGCCCTATCAAGAAGCTTGGGACTTTCAGGAGCAAATTTTCAAAGAAATTGTTCAGCTAAAAATAGACAACCGGCGAAATGAAACGCAGCTGGTAACACCTAATTATTTCTTTTTTGTTACGCATCCACATGTGTACACTTTGGGAAAAAGTGGCGACGTCAGGCATTTGCTGGCCAATGAAAACGAACTCAGCCGACGTGGTGCAACCTTTGTAAAAACCAATCGGGGTGGCGATATTACGTATCACGGCCCGGGACAAATTGTGGGTTATCCCATTTTAGATCTGGAAAATTTTTTTACGGATATTCACAAATACTTGAGGTTGCTGGAAGAGGTGATCATACAAACTTTGGCAGATTTTGGCATAGTCGCTACCCGAAGTGAAGGAGAAACAGGGGTTTGGTTGGATGTAAACACCCCTTTTGCCCGGAAAATTTGTGCCATGGGTGTGCGCGCCTCGCGTTGGGTGACCATGCACGGTTTCGCATTAAATGTCAATACAGATTTGGAGTATTTTAACGCCATCATTCCATGTGGTATCAAAAACAAAGCGGTGACTTCGATGCAAGCAGAACTCAAGACGGAGGTTGACGATTCAGAAGTAAAACAGCGTATTCTCAAGCATTTTGAAAGTATTTTTGAAGCCCGTTTAGTTCCTACACCGGATGTTTTGATTAAAGATCCAAACTAAGTTGCTTGGGGAACAAGTTGAAAGATTTTCGGTGGTATTCTGTGATGCCGTATTTTAAAATCGCCTCCCGATGTTCAGCAGTCGGATAACCTTTATTTTTTTTCCAGTTGTACATCGGATATTTTTCGTGCAATTGCTCCATGTAAGCATCTCTATAGGTTTTGGCTAAAATTGAGGCCGCCGCTATACACAAGTACAAACTGTCTCCTTTTATGATACAAGTATGCGGAATGTTTTCATAAGGTTTGAAGCGATTGCCATCCACCAAGATGTGTTCGGGTTTTAGAGACAACTCGGACAAACTCAGTTGCATCGCTTTGATGGAGGCATTTAAGATGTTGATTTGGTCAATTTCTTGCGGCCCTACAAAAGCTACGGCATACGCTAAAGCCTCTTTTTCTATACGTGTTTTCATGAAGAGTCGCGTGTTATTTCCCAATTTCTTAGAGTCGTTGATGTTTACGTTTTGATATAAATTTGGGAAAATGACAGCAGCGGCGACGACCGGTCCGGCCAAGCACCCTCTCCCCGCTTCATCCGTACCGGCTTCTATTAATGGGCTGTGTAGGTGTGTTTTTAACATAATAAAAAGTTAATAATCCATTCGGTTTACATAAATTTAACAATGAAATATTTGTTTACTTAATTGATTTTGTGGTCATTAAGCACCCCGCACGTTATGCAAACATAATTTTTTGTGATAAATTATTGTAAAGTTATCTAATAATATTCATAAATTTGGAACCTGTTTAACTAAAAATGTATCATATGTTTACAAAACTTACCAAGTTGCTGTTGGTGTCGCTGTTTATGTTTTCCATATCAGCCATTGCACAGCAAAAAACTGTTACCGGTAGTGTTTCTGACAGCAACGGTGCGCCGCTTCCCGGCGTGAGCGTGATTGTTCAAGGCACACAAACGGGCACACAAACTGATTTTGACGGTAACTATTCGATTAGTGTCGCTCCCAATCAGGTACTTGTTTTTAGGTATATTGGATTTAAAACTGTCCAAAGACCTGTCGGAAATGCTGTAACTATCAATGTAACTTTAGAGGAAGATGTACAAGCCCTCTCTGAAGTAGTCATTGTTGGTTATGGTGAAAAAACGAGAAAATCTCTAACCACCTCCATTGCGAGTGCTAATGTAGATGAGATTAGAGGAATAGCAACCTCCACTGTTACCGGTGCTTTACAAGGTTCGGTTACAGGTTTGCAGGTTAACCAAAACTCGGGTGTACCGGGTGCCGGTTTTTCTGTAAGGGTTAGGGGTTCTAGTTCTATCAGCGGTTCAAACGAACCCTTATATGTAGTTGATGGTATTCCGATTGTATCGGGTGCTGTTGGTGATAACGGATTTGGTGGACAAACTAATGACATTTTATCTTCCATCAACTTTGCCGATGTAGAATCTATTGAGGTACTTAAAGATGCTTCAGCAGCTGCCATTTACGGTTCGCGTGGTGCCAATGGTGTTGTTTTGATTACTACCAAACGTGGTAAATCTGGAAAGGTTAATGTTGAGGTGAACTCCTACTACGGCTTTCAAGAAGAAATAGACCGTTATGACATTATGACTGCCGGTGAGTATTTCCGTTTCGCCGATACTGCCTTGGCAGGCTTTGGCATTCCGGCATTTGCTTCTCGCGGTGCTTTTTCAGGCAGAAACGACTTTGCCGCTCAAGGGTTTACCGATCCTACCGATCCGGCTCAGTTAGAGGCTTTTTACAATTCAGATTTTGGTGACAACTTTGTTGATGCAGTTTACAAGCCCGGAGATATCATCGTCAAGCAAACCGACATCAGTATATCCGGAGGTAACGAGAAAGCTACTTTCTACGCCAACTTTACTGACTTCAACCAAGAAGGTGTCGTTTTTGGACAGGATTTTGACAGACGTTCACTACGTTTAAACGTTGATTTTAAGCCCACAGATAAGTTTAACCTAGATGGTGGTATCAGCATTACAGAATCTGATAACCGCCGTATCAACGGTGATAACAATATCTTCGGTTTGGCCACGGCTGTTTTAGAAGCTCCTGGATTGACTCTACGTGATGAATTTGGCGACTTTAGATCTCCAACGGAATTCAGTTTCTCAAACCCATTGCAAAACGCAATAGAAGATGTCTCTACCTCCAGAACTTTCAGGGTCTTAGCTAATATCGGCTTAAGATATATTATTAACGACAACTTTAATATTTACAGCCGTTTGTCACTTGACCGTCTTGACTTTAAAGAATCGCGAAACTTTTCACCAAACTCAGCACAAGGCTTGGGTTCAAATGGTGAGGCTTTTAAAGAAATTGATTTGATTAACAACTGGAACGGAACAACCACCTTGAACTATCGCCAAAAATTTGGAGATTTTGATGTGTCCGGCTTGGTAGGTTTTTCTTTTGAAGGTGTAAATCAGGATTCTTCTGAATTAGATACGCAAAACTTTCCATTCGGTTTTACAGCCGTATCTAATGGTTCTTCCATTATACAGGCTGACAACTCTATCACAGAAAACAAATTATTCTCCTATTTTGGTCGTGCCGGTTTGGGATACAAAGACAAATTGTTCTTTGAAGGTACCATCAGAGCAGATGCTTCTTCAAGATTTGGAGAAGGTGAGCAAATTGGTTATTTCCCTGCATTCTCCGGTGCTTATGTGATTTCCGAAGAAGGTTGGTTTAAAAATAACATTGTAACCAACCTAAAAGCGCGTGCTTCTTGGGGTCAAACGGGTAACCAATCAGGTATTGGCAACTTTGCCTCTTTCTTCCTTACGGGATCGGTTGATTTTGCAGGCACCCCAGGTAATGCAATCGTTCAATTGGCCAATCCGGACCTCAAATGGGAAACCACCACACAGACCAACTTAGGTATAGACTTGACTTTGTGGAATAAAATAGACATCTCATACGATTACTATTTTAAAGACACCGAAGACTTGTTATTGGGTCGTCCTTTGCGTAATTCCTCCGGTTTCACTGCGATTACGGAAAACGTAGGTGACATGGAAAACAAAGGACATGAGCTTTCTATTAACGCTCGTATCTTTGAAGGTGCTTTCCGTTGGACAAGCCAATTCCAAATTTCTTGGAACCAAAATGAAGTAACCGGTTTGGTTCGTGATTCCAACGGAGAATTTGTTCCAATTGACACAGGCTTTGCCTCTCGAATTGCAGTAGGCCAGTCTTTAGGTCAATTTTTTGGTCTAAAAGCAGATGGGCTCTACCAAACGCTTGACGAAATTCCTGCTGCTGTGCAAGCACGCGGTATCCGTCCCGGTGATGTTAAATTCGTTGACCTTAATGGCGACGGAAACATAGATGCCAATGACAGAACCTTTATCGGCAATCCGAATCCGGGAGCCATTGGTAATTTCAGAAACACCTTCTCTTGGAAAGGATTTGATTTAACAGCCAACCTGCAATTTGAGATACAAAAAGATATCTTTAATAATACTTTAGGCTTTGCAGGTGCTTCCGGATCAGCTGCCTTCAATAAATTGTCTAGCGAGAACGATTTTTGGACTCCAGATAATACCGACACCGATATTCCGGCGCCTCGTTTTGGAGCTGCACAGTCTTTCAATAACCAAGATTCCGATAGATTTATCGAAGAAGGTGACTACATTAGGTTGAAAGAAATCGTATTAGGCTACACCTTGCCAAAAGCATGGACGGGTGAGGACTACTCCCTCAGGCTTTATGTAGGTGGTGACAACCTTTGGACAGAAACCGATTACAGCGGTTTGGATCCGGAAGTAAATACTTTTGGTGCCAGCAATACATCTAGAGGAACCGACTTCTTTACCCAAGGCTTGAACAAGGTTGTGAAAATTGGTCTAAACCTTAAATTCTAAAAATTTACAACTATGAAAGTAATACAAAAATTAAGTTTATTGCTGATAGCTGTCCTCACTTTTTCTTGTGCGGATGAGTTTATCGATACCGAACCCCAAGCCAACATACCGGGCGACAGACAGATTTTCAATTTGAATACTGCAAATGATGCCTTAAATGGTTTGTATGGCGGGCTTCAATCAGCCTCAATATATTCCGGAGACTTTATTTACCTGACGACCTTGTTTGCAGATGAATTACGTCATACAGGCTCTTTTCCTTCCTTTGCTGAGGTAGGTGCAAACGATCCGTCCATCAACAACATTGATGTACAACAAATTTGGACTGCACATTATGCTGCTATTTTTAGAGCAAACCGGATTATTGAAATCGTTCCTACACTCACCGAGAATGTACGTGAAGAAGATAGAAATAACATCATCGGTCAAGCTCTTGGAATTCGGGCACAATTGTATTTCAATCTTGTAAGGATGTACGGCGGTGTGCCTCTGGTTACAGACGCACTAACATTACCAACTGAAATTGACAATACCAACGCACCCAGAGCCAGCGTGTCTGATGTTTTTGCGCAAATCAACCAAGACGTTGACCAGGCCATTTCTCTATTGGCAGGTTTTGATCAATCTACCTACCGCTTCAACAGATCTGCCGCTAGGATGTTGAAAGCACATGTTTTGATGGAACAAGGCCAATATGCATCTGCTATCCCTGTGTTGGAAGCTGTGTTGGATGCCGGATTTGACTTGGCAGCCAACTATTCTGCCCTTTTTGGCAATCCTACCAATGGGACTGTTGCAAACCCAATAGAAACTATCTTTGCTATACGCTTTACAGCAACTGACGGAAATGGTATGGCATTTTTCTACAATGGCACAAGAGGGGGTCGTTTTGAGGTTACTGCTTCAAATTTCTTACTCAATGCCTTCGAAGATGGAGACGAACGCAGAAATCTTATTGTAGCCAATGGAAGCAATCCTCAAATTGAGAAATATACACGTCCCGGTGACGGTGCAGATGATACCTATGTGTATAGACTGGCAGATGCTATTCTGCTTTACGCAGAAGCCTTGGCAAGAACCAATGATTTTGGAGAAGCTGAATTTTGGGTAAATTTAGTACGCGACAGAGCAGGACTTGGCGAGGTGACGCTTACGGCTCAAAACTTTGAAGCTATCATAGCAAATGAGCGTTTCGTGGAATTGTTTGCAGAAGGTGGTGGCGATCGCTACTTTACAACCAAAAGAATGGGACTCCTTGACGATCTTGTACAACAAAAACCTAATTCAGTTTTTGTTGCAGCTCGTCAAAACCTATTCCCAATTCCTCAACAAGAAATTGAGCGTAACCCTGCAATTTCTGCATCGGATCAAAATCCGGGTTACTAACATTCTTAAAATTGTTTTTATTAAAAAGCCGGCTCAATTGAGCCGGCTTTTTTTTTGTAAAAAAATTTAAATCCGACGAATATATCTGCTCATTTCATCAAATTTTAAAACTTACAAACAGTATTAAAAATTATGTAATATTTAACATTAACAAAATATTTGTTTAAATTTTTATATTAAATTTGGCCGTTATAATTCTAAATCTCCTTTATGAAAAAAAACTTACTTTTCCCATTCTTATTACTCTTACTGTCGGCACAACTAGGTTTTGCTCAAAGTAGGGTAATATCCGGAAATGTGTCCGACGAACAGGGACCACTACCCGGAGCGGCTATCATTATCAAAGGCTCAACAACAGGGGCACTCGCTGATTTTGACGGCAACTATTCCATTGAAGCCAAAACAGGAGATGTACTCGTGTTTAGTTTCGTGGGTATGAAAACCAAGGAAGTTACTGTTGGTACTTCCTCAACTATTAATGTAGTATTGGAAAGCAGTAACCTACTCGAAGAAGTCGTGGTAGTTGCTTACGGTACTGCAAGAAAAGAATCTTTTACCGGTTCGGTCACTCAGATTAATTCTGAAGACATTGGTAAAAGAACTTTCACCAACGTCATCAACGCCTTAGATGGTGCCGCAGCGGGTGTAAAAGTAGCACCGGCTAACGGACAACCGGGTTCTAGTCCAACTATCCGCGTGCGTGGTATTGGATCTATAAACGCCTCTAGCGATCCGCTCATTGTATTAGACGGGGTGGAATTTGTTGGTAGCTTTTCTAGCTTAAACCAAAACGATATCGAAAGCATTACCGTCCTCAAAGACGCTGCATCTACATCGCTTTATGGAAGTAGGGCCGCCAACGGTATCATTTTGATTACTTCAAAAAAAGGGAGAAAAGGCAGAGACATCATCACGTTTAACGTGAGCCAAGGTGTCACAGACAGATCTATAGAAGAATACGAAAGAGTTAACGCATTTGAATACTACCCGCTGATGTGGGAAGCCATTCGCAACGGACTTGCCGTTAGTGGTACTACACCCATAGCTGAGGCAAACGCTACGGCATCTGCAACTGTTTTTAACCAGTTGAGAACAAACCCGTTTAATGTGCCCAACGATCAAATCGTTGGTATAGACGGACAGCTCAACCCAAATGCTGAACTCAAGTTTACAGATTTAGACTGGCAAGATGAGTTGGAAAGAACAGGAACAAGAAGCAACTACGATTTTTCTTACAGCGGCGCCAACGACAAAACAGATTATTTCGTTTCGCTTAACTACCTCTTAGAAGAAGGTTTTGTTATTAAATCTAACTTTGAAAGGGTTACAGCTCGTGTCAATATAAATTCGCAACTGAAAAAGTGGCTAAAAACAGGTTTAAACCTTTCCGGAGCCACATCCAGATCCAACAACGCTCGAGATGGCGGTAGCAATAGCTTAGTGAATCCTTTTTTCACCACCAGAACCATTGCACCTATCTATTCCGTTTTCTTGCACGATGAAACCGGTGCCTTCATCTTAGATGACAACGGTAAAAGAATTTTTGATGATGGTGGAGACACACGGGTAGGAAGTTCAAGCGGCAGACACGTAATCCAAGAAACCTTATTGAACATTTCACGTCAGGAAATCAACAGCATTTCTGCCCGAACTTATGCGGAAATTTCATTTTTAAAAGATTTTACCTTTACTGTGAACGGTTCATTGGATAAGCGTTTTGCATATTTGGAAGATTTCGACAACCCTATAGTGGGTGACGGTGCACCAATAGGTCGTGCCGGTAGAGATTCTCAAATCAATACCACCATCAACTTCAACCAGTTGTTGCGTTACAACAAAACTTTCTTTGAAAATCATAACGTGAGTGTGTTGCTAGGCCATGAAAATTTTGAAACCGAAGTCAACTTCTTGACAGGTTTCAGATCCGGACAAATTGTGGACGGAAACACAGAACTTATCAACTTTACCACTACGCTCGATTCAGATTCGAACTCGGCTACACTTACCCGAGAAGGCTATTTTGCAAACCTTACCTACGACTACAAAGGAAAATACTTCCTTTCGGGGTCTTTCAGAAGAGATGCCTCTTCAAGATTTTCGCCATCAGCGCGTTGGGGTAACTTCTTTTCAGTAGGTGCCGCTTGGAGTATCGATAAAGAGCGATTCTTAGAAAACGTAGATTGGATTAATGCGCTAAAACTCCGCGCATCTTACGGTGAAGTTGGTAATGACAATTTGGGTAATTTCTTTATCAGCCAACCGCTGTTTGGTCTAGGATTCAACAATGGTGCCGAGGGTGGTATCAGAGGTTCATCAGCCGGTAATCCTGATTTGACTTGGGAGAAAAACGTTCAACAAGATATTGCCCTAGAATTCTCTATACTTAATTCAAGAGTTTCCGGAACCATAGAATACTACGACCGTGATTCTCAAGATTTGTTGTTCCAAGTACCACTTCCGGTTTCCTCCGGTTTTGATAGTTTCCCCGACAATATTGGCGACATGACCAACAGAGGTTTAGAGTTCGACATCAACATTGGCATCATCAGAAATGCTAACTTCAGATGGGATCTAAACGTCAATGCATCGACCATTGAAAACGAAATCACCAGACTGCCTCAAGAAGAGATTATCACCGGGACTAAAAAATTAGTCGTAGGTGGAGACATCTTTGATTTTTGGCTCAGGGATTGGTACGGTGTAGATCCGGCAGACGGTTCCGCCCTCTTCGTTTTAGATACTGAGCTTGGATCTGTAGGAGATGGTGACGTGAGAACAATTAACGGTGTAGATGTAACCACAAACCAAAACAAGGCCAAATTTGACTTCCTTGGCACGGCTACCCCGGATTTGTTCGGTGCTTTTACCAACAATTTCAAATACAAACAATTTGACCTCGGATTTACGTTTACTTACCAACTTGGTGGAAAAACGTTTGATTCAAACTACCAACAACTGATGAGTTCAGGTACGTTTGGCTCTGCGCTTAGCAAAGACATATTGAAACGTTGGAGACAACCCGGCGACATCACCGACGTGCCACGTATGGATGCACAACAAGTCAATGTCTTTGGCGTAGCATCTGACAGGTGGTTGATTGACTCAGATTTCTTAGCCCTAAGACAATTTAACGTAGGCTATACCTTGACCCCAGAACTTGCAACTTCGCTCGGAATCAATACGGCTAGAATTTTCGCAAGTGGTGAAAACCTATTTGTGGCTTCCGGAAGAAAAGGACTTGATGCCGGACAAAACTTTAACGGTACTACCCAAAACAGGTTTACACCTTCAAGAACTATTTCATTAGGATTAAACCTCACTTTTTAAAAAATCTGCAAAATGAAACAAATTTTAAACGCATTGTTCTTTGTACAGAAGTACAAAAACATACAGCCCGAAGGCAGAAACTTAAGCAGGGTTTCAAAAAAATTATCTTACATTACACTAATTGCGATAGCACTGCTAACAGGTGTCGCTTGTGAAAAAGATTTTTTAGATGAAGTTCCTACAGAAGACGTTGCATCTGAATCTGCAACTGCTACTACTGACAACTTGTTCTTGGTCGTAAACGGTATTCACCGATCGCTCTACATCCGATTTGGAAGTCAAGGTCAAAGTGGCATTGGTGCCATGATGATTCAAAACGATGTGCTTGGGGAAGACTTTGTTATGACTGCCAGAGCTAATGGATGGTTTATAAGTGCCTACCAATGGTTAGACCACACCAATGCCAATGACGGTGATTTGCTGTTCCCTTACAGAGCGCATTACCAAATCATCAGAAACGCCAACACCGTTATCAATGGTGCAGAAGCTGCAGTAGGCCCTACCGGCCAAAGAAACGCAGCTGTTGGCCAGTCGCTGGTTTACAGAGCTTGGTCTCATTTCCAATTGGTACAACTCTATGGCGGCCGATATGTAGCCGGAACCAACAACACCCAATTGGGTGTGCCTATCCGCTTAACCCCGGACAACGAACCGTTGGCAAGATCTACTGTAGAGGAAGTATATGCCCAAGTGCATGCCGATTTGGATCAAGCCATCACACTACTTGAAGGCTATGAAAGACCCAACAAATCTCACCTAAACAAATATGTCGCGTTAGGACTAAAAGCAAGGGCATACTTGGTGCAAGGAGAATATGCCTTGGCTGCAGATTTTGCCAGCCAAGCAAGAGAAGGATTTAGCCTAATGTCTTTTGATGATTATTTCAACAATTTCAGCGACTTTGAAAGCAGCGAATGGATGTGGGGTAGTCATATCCAAGAAGACCAAACAGACTTCTTCGGTAACTTTGGTGCTTACGTTTCCGTAAACTTTAGCAGCTCAAACATCCGCGGAAACCCCAAAGCTATCAGCAGTAAGTTGCACGCCACTATCCCTACTTCTGATGTCAGATCTCAGTTGTTTGACCCTACCGGACAGCACAACAACTTGCCTCCGGGCGTATCTAGGCTATCTTCATTCCAAAAGAAACCTTTCAGCAATCAAAAATTCATTGCAGTAAGCAATGGTGACAGCCGTATGGATGTACCTTATATGCGTGTTTCTGAAATGTATTTAATCGAAGCTGAAGCCAGAGCCAAAATGAATCAATCCGGTTTAGCAGCTCAAGTTCTTTTTGAAATGGCTTCTGTGAGAGATCCCGAATACACGCTTTCCACAAACACAGGTCAGGCGTTAATCGATGAGATATTGCTTCAACGCAGGTGGGAACTTTGGGGAGAAGGTTTTAGATTTTACGATCTGAAACGCCTAAATCTACCTTTGGACAGAACAGGCGCCAACCATGACGCAACCTTAGCGGGTGTGTTGACCGTACCTGCCGGAGATAGCCGATGGAATTGGCTGATTCCTCAATCCGCTTTAGATTCAAATCCATTATTGGTTCAGAATCCACTATAGTTTTAATTTAAGAATTGCATGCTTAAAGCCGTTTCAATATGAAACGGCTTTTTGTTTTATATGTGTTAAAAACAAGATTTAAAAAGAATTCATGAAACTAAATCATCTAAAAACGTATTTTTGCGCAAACGCAAAATCTTGGGCATTTTGGCTATACAAAGCATTTTGAATCTCACTAAAATTCTTCGCGGCATACATGTTGGCAAGTTTTCAATTTTAATGTTGCTTTTTTTGCTTGCATCTGAAAGTTTGTTTGCACAAATACCCATAGGCGGTAATCGAAGGTTCGACACAGGGGGCGGTGGCCAACCCATGGAACGCGGCGAGTTTAGGAAAATAAACAGCAAGGAAAACAGGCCCGAAGTATTTCTTTACAAAATTATATCACATGATTTTGATACCACCTATGTAGATACTTCGCTGCACATCCGCAAAGAATACAAACTCAACTACCGCAGAAAAGACAATTTTGAATATCTGGAATTTGCAAATGTGGGTCAACCATACAACGCGTTGAGCTACAATTTTGAGAAAGCGCCTCGGTTGTATCCCGGCATGGGCTTTTCCACCAAACACCAAAACATCAAAGAAATAGAAGATATTGAGTATTATTATGTGCCCACACCACTGACAGAGTTGCTGTATAAATCTGTTGTGGAACAAGGACAGGTTTTAGATGCTTTTATTGCAGTCAATACTTCTCCGCGTTTCAATTTCTCGATAGGATTTAAAGGTCTGAGGTCTTTAGGAAATTTTCAAAACACCCTTACGAGCAACGGCATTTTTACCTTTACCGGCAACTATCGAAGTAAAACTGACCGCTATCGCGCCAGGTTTCATATTGTTGCACACGATTTTTTGAATGAAGAAAATGGCGGATTGACGGAGGAAGGATTAAACGACTTCAAAGGTGACGTCAGCCAATTTCAAGACCGAGCCAGGCTACCGGTTCAGTTTGAAGACGCCGAAAGTTTTATCGATGTCAAACGCGCCTATTTGGAACACAGCTACAAGCTTTTTGACGCTCGAATAGACAGCCTTAAAAAGTCGTCATTAACACTCGGCCACAACATGACCGTGCAAGGGAAGTTTTATACCTTTGAGCAAGACCAAGCCAACGCTTTTTTTGGCACTGCTTTTTCTGCTCGCATCAGAGACCGGGTTGACCAAAATGATTTTACCAACGAATTTTCAGTGCTATTTTCTAACCCGACTTTTGGAGATATCAAAGGAAAAATAAGCACAAACATCTACGAATACGTATTTCAATCTGTGACGCAGAACAATACACAAACTGTGCCGGGGGAGATATCCGGAACCATCGTTTCTGCAGGTGGCTCGTGGAAAAAGTCGTTTGGCAAGATGGATTTTGAAGCAGATGGCATGCTTAACATCAGTGGTGATTTTGACGGAAACTATCTCACCGGCAAAATTTCCTATCCGATAGACAGTCTCTCAATAGTTGAAGCCTCGCTACAGTTAAACTCTAAGGCACCCGACTATACAGCCCAACTTTTTCAAAGCGATTACACCGCTTACAACTGGCAGAATAATTTTTCAAACATCAAGACGCAGTCGTTACATCTGGGTCTTAAATCTGAAAAATGGGCAGACATCAGCATCACGGCTTCGCGCATCGAAGACTATGTGTATTTCGCCAATACTTCCGGCACGCAATTCCAGCAAATTGTAAAACCTTTTCAAGCAGATGAAGACGTAACCTTTATTAAAATCAGTGCTTTCAAAGAATTTCGCTACAAAAATTTAGCCTTGGCCAACACCTTGCTCTATCAAAACGTCTCACAAGGCGAAGCCTTTTTACGCGTTCCGGATTTTGTTTCGCGCAACACACTTTACTACACCAACCGTTTTTTTAAAAAGGCATTGTTTGTCCAAACCGGATTTACGCTTCACTATTTTTCCGACTATTTTGCCAACGAATACAACCCTATTTTGGGTGAGTTTTTTATTCAAGACGAAACCGAAATTGGCTTTCCGCGTGTAGATTTCTTTCTCAATTTTAAAGTGCGACAAGCTCGCATTTTCTTCAAGTTTGAAAACTTTAACGCAGGAAATGACGGATTTTCTTCTCCGTTAAATCCGTACCGCGATTCTATTATTCGATTTGGCGTAGTGTGGAATTTCTTTACATAGGTAACTTTATTCAGAAAGAAACTTTTTTTGTACAAATTACACTGTTATTCACCTGTTCATATTATTTATTTTTATCGGTGATGCCTCGAATGCGCTCAGCACAGGAATGGAACACCCTAATTAATCATGCCCCTGTGTGCAAAATTTTTACATGGGTGCTTCATGTTAAATGACGGAAGATTTGTGTCAGGTCGAGCGCAGTCGAGACCATTTTATGAACTAGATGAAGCTCTTTTTTTTAAAGTTTCGATTAGATACAAAAATCAAACAACACTGACTAATTTTTTGATTTTAAGGTCTTTTATACAAATGTTTTAAAGCCACGCTTTTAAAATTTTTACATTTGTACAAAATTCTGAGAAGAAAGCCTCTTTTTTTCTAATCATTAAAGCATCCATTATGTCTAAAAAGCCCGAAACCTTGGCCATTAGAACCCAATTAAGCCGCACCGAAAATCAAGAACATTCGGTACCGGTATATCTTACCTCAAGTTTTGTGTTTGATGATGCCGAGGATATGCGCGCTTCATTTGCCGAAGAAAAAGACAGAAATATTTACAGCCGATTTAGCAACCCCAATACGAGCGAGTTTATTGAAAAAATATGTTTATTGGAAGGGGCTCAAGATGGTTTTGCCACAGCAACCGGCATGGCAGCTGTCTTTTCCACTTTCGCCGCTTTGTTGCAATCCGGCGACCACATTGTTTCAGCCCGATCGGTTTTTGGATCTACGCACACGCTCTTCACCAAGTGTTTTCCTAAGTGGAACATTACCACAGATTATTTCGACACTTTAAAGCCCGAAACTATTGAACAATACATCAAACCGAATACTAAAATTCTCTACGCAGAATCACCCACCAATCCTGCGGTAGATATTCTGGATTTGGCCTATCTGTCACAGATAGCCAAAAAACATAAGCTGCTACTTGTGATAGACAATTGCTTTGCAACACCGGTTTTACAACAACCCATCAAGTTTGGCGCCGATTTGGTCATACATTCGGCAACTAAAATGATTGACGGACAAGGCAGGGTGTTGGGTGGTGTGGTTGTAGGTACATCTGAGCTTATCAGAGAAATCTACTTGTTTGCCAGAAACACGGGACCGGCACTTTCTCCATTCAATGCATGGTTGCTTTCCAAAAGCATAGAAACCCTACACGTGAGAGCAGAAAGACACTCGGAAAATGCTTTAAAATTGGCCACATTTTTAGAAAACGATGCCCGAATCAAATTTGTAAAATATCCTTTTCTCCCCTCACATCCGGCCTACGAAATTGCCAAAAAACAAATGAAAATGGGCGGCAGTGTTGTTGCCTTTGAGTTGGAAGGCGGCATCAGCCGGGGAAGAAAATTTTTAGATGCTATCAAAATGTGCTCATTGTCTGCCAACCTTGGAGATACGCGCACCATCATTACGCATCCTGCTTCAACCACACACAGCAAGCTTACCGATGCAGAACGTTTGGAAAGTGGTATCACTGCCGGATTGGTCAGAATATCTGTGGGCTTGGAACACATAGACGACATCAAAGCAGATATTCTCCAAGCTTTGGATGCTTCTGCGGAAGTTCATTAATCTTTTACTGCTGCCAAAGGCCTGTGTTGTGCAAACTGCTTGATGTCTTTCAATACGTCAACAGCTTCTGTAATGACCATGTCTTTTTTCAAATCTTTGTGCCAACGCTCGCGCTTTAACCGGAGTGTAGAATCGCTTTCAAAAAGTTTTACTTCATAGGGTAGCGATTGGTAGTCCAAATTATACGTATAAGAATCTAGGGTTTTAAATTTTTCAATAGCTTTTTCATTTTCAGCTATTTTAGAGGCATACAACTCATATTTCAAAGGGATTTCATTTTCACTTCTTTGGAATTGTATCCATTTGGCTTGTTCGTCCAACAATGCTGTTTGCGGACGATTGGCGATGCGCTCTTGACTCCTTTTAATAACTTGATTGAGATTTTTATACGCATCCCAAGGTTTGTATTTGGCGGGCTCTATCTTGTCCCAAGGCAGTGGATTTTCGGAATCTTTTTCTCCTATATCGATATAACTATACCTGTCCGGTACAACAATATCGCTCTTGACACCTTCTAACTGTGTAGAACTGCCATCAACACGATAGAATTTCTGTATGGTAAGTTTTAGCGCACCGATATCCCCTACACTGTTATCGTTTAAAATATCCGCCAATCCGTAAATTTGTTGTACAGTGCCTTTGCCGTATGTTTGTTTGCTACCAATAACTATGGCGCGTTTGTAATCTTGCATGGCGGCAGCCAAAATTTCAGAAGCAGAAGCTGACAGTTCGTTTACCAATATCACCAAGGGGCCGTCCCAAGTAATGCTCGAATCTTTATCTGCCAACACGCTTCTTTTACCGCCGGAAGACCGAACCTGAACAATAGGGCCACTTTCAATAAACAAACCACCCATTTCCACAACGGTTTGCAAAGAACCACCGCCATTGTTTCTCAAATCGATGATAACACCTTCTGCTCCGGAGGCTTTAAGTCTTTCCAACTCTTGCTTCATGTCTTCAGCAGCATTTCTGGCTTTGGGGTTGTCAAAATCGACGTAAAATTTTGGAAGATTGATGATGCCAAAGCTAGCGTCGCCATCTTTGATAAGTGAGGTTTTAAGATAGGTTTCTTCCAATTCAATTTCTTCGCGAACAATGGAAATAACCCTTTGAGAGCCATCCATTCGCTTGACGGTAAGCCTAACTTCTGTCTTTTCGGGGCCTTTTATCAGCTTGATGGCATCGTCTAGTCGCATGCCTACTACATTTACAGGCTCTTCGTCACCTTGTGCGACTTTGATAATTTTGTCGCCCACTTCCAGCTCTTGATTTCGCCATGCAGGGCCGCCGGAAATGAGTTCTACAATATTGATATCGCCCTCTTTTTTCTGTAATCTGGCACCTATACCAAAATATTTACCAGACATTCCTGTGTCAAATGCGTCTTTGTCTTGCGGAGACAAATAAGACGTGTGCGGATCGAAAGCTTCGGCCACCAAACTCAGGTAACTGTAAAACCAATCTTCCCTTCTGCGTTCATTCATAGAAGCGAAGAAATCACGCATGTTTTTGGTGACCGTTTCTCTTGCTTCTGCTTCAATTTCCTGTAGGCTTTTGGCTTCTTGGCCCTCTTCTAGTTTTTTGTTGCGCTCTTCTACCAAGTCGTGATAGTTTGACAGGACTGAAAATTTCAATTGTAAACGCCAACGATTTTTTAAAGAGGCTTCATCGGCCACAAATGGTTTTTGTTCGTAATCTGCGTTGAAAACTTCCGTTTTTTCAAAATCGAAAGGTTCTTTTACAATTTCATTGAAGTGCTGTTCTGCAACTGCAATACGCTGCGTCAACATCAGATAGAAATGATTGAAAAAGGTAATATCTGTATTTTTGATTTGATCGTCGAGGCTGTATTTGTAAGCCGCTAATTTATCGATGTCGGGCTGGGTAAAAAATCCTTTGAACGGATCTGCAACTTCGATGAAGTCGTAAAAAAGTTTTTCCGAAAAGCTGTCGTTAAATTCTATAGGATCGTAATGTCCGCGCTCCAACACGTAAGTCATCACTTGCAGCATGAGTTTGTCTTGATTGGGGTCAGCAAATTTTTTGGTCGAAAAACCCCACAAAGCAACGGCTATCAATACAACAACCGTGAGTATTTTATAATTCCTTTTCATAAAAGCAAATAGTTTTTTCATTGAAGTAGTCAACTAAAGTATCACAAAATATCATGCCAAGAATGCAACTATCGGTAAATTTTTGTTAAACCTCCGCTAATATTTCCTTAAAGTGGATTTTGCGTACCTTAGCAAAAATAAAATAATTATTAGAACATGCACGAAAAACCTCTGATTTTAGTCACAAATGACGATGGCATAACCGCGCCGGGCATACGCGCTTTAATCGCCGTTTTAAACAATATAGGAGACGTCGTGGTTGTGGCTCCGGACAGTCCGCAATCTGCCATGGGACATGCCATAACCATTAATTCTACTTTGTATATGAGTCCCGTCAACATAGACGAAGGCCCGCAGATAGAATATACCTGCTCAGGCACGGCGGCCGACTGCGTGAAGTTGGCTGTCAATCAAATTTTGAATCGCCGCCCCGACATTTGTGTGTCGGGCATCAACCACGGCTCCAACTCATCTATCAATGTTATCTATTCCGGCACCATGAGCGCAGCGCTTGAAGCCGGTATTGAAGGCATCCCTGCCATCGGATTTTCGCTTTTGGACTACAATTGGGAGGCCGACTTTGAGCCAAGCAAACCCTTTGTAGAAAAAATAACGCGTTTGGTTCTTGAGCAAGGTTTGCCTAAAAGTGTCGTGCTCAATGTCAATATTCCCAAATTAAAAAAAGAGGACATCAAAGGCATCAAAATTTGCAGACAAGCCAAGGCGCAGTGGAAAGAACAGTTTGACAAACGCACCAATCCGCAAGGGAGAGATTACTATTGGCTGACCGGCGAATTTGTGCTCGAAGACCATGGCGAAGACACCGATGAATGGGCTTTGAGAAACGGATACGTCTCTGTAGTACCCGTTCAATACGATTTAACGGCGCATTTTGCCATACAACATTTAAACGAATGGAAGTTAAACCCTTAGAAAACTTGAAAAAAGACTTTGCCATCGGTTTTGTACTGGGTTTAGGCATCAGTGTCATTTTTGGTTTTCTACTGTTGCAATATTTTGCCGGAGACGGTTGGCAAACGGTATTTGTAGATCCGCGAAAACTGCCCGCCTTGGGTGCCATTGGCAGTTTGGGTGCTTTGCCCAACCTGGGGTTGTTCTTTTGGTTTTTGCACAAAAATCAGGACCAAAAAGCCAAAGGTGTGTTTGGATTTGTAATGATTTTTGCACTCTGTATCCTGATTTTAAAACTTTTTTAGCCTTACCCGATAAAAGTAAAACAACTTGAAATATTATATCATAGCCGGAGAAGCGTCCGGAGATTTACACGGCAGCAACTTGATAGTGCATTTACGGAAACTGGATACACAAGCCGACATTCGTTGCTGGGGTGGCGATTTGATGCAAAAGGCCGGCGGAAACCTGGTTAAACACTACAAAGAACTGGCTTTTATGGGTTTTTTGGAGGTGTTGCTTAATATCCGTACTATTTTTAAAAACATCGCTTTTTGCAAGGCAGATATCGAAACCTTTCGTCCCGATGTACTTGTTTTTATTGACTATCCCGGTTTCAACTTTCAGATAGCAAAATGGGCGCGCAAAAAAGGTTATAGTACACATTATTACATTTCGCCTCAAATTTGGGCGTGGAAAGAAGGCCGTATCAAAGACATCAAACGCGACATCGATCGGATGTATGTAATCTTGCCCTTTGAAAAAGAATTTTACGAAAGCAAACACAGCTACGAAGTTGATTTTGTGGGCCATCCACTTCTCGATGCCATAGAAAACAGAAAGAAAACCGATGTGCAAAAGTTTAGACAAGCACACCAACTGTCTGAAAAACCCATTATTGCTCTGCTTCCCGGAAGTCGCAAACAAGAAATTAAAAAAATGCTAAACCTGATGCTTTCCGTAGTGGAAGTGTTCAAGGATTATCAATTTGTCATCGCCGGTGCGCCAGGTCAGGAAAAAGCTTTTTACGAACCCTATCTCACTTCCGGAAATGTATCTATAGTAAGTGGAAAAACCTACGACTTACTAGAGAATGCGCACGCAGCTTTGGTTACCTCCGGAACTGCTACATTAGAAACCGCACTCTTCAAAGTGCCGGAAATTGTGTGCTACAAAGGAAGTTGGTTTTCCTATCAAATTGCCAAACGCGTCATTTCACTTGACTACATCTCTTTGGTCAACCTGATTATGGACAAACCCGTCGTCAAAGAATTGATCCAAAATGATTTGACCACCAAAAATTTAACATCCGAATTGTCAAAAATATTGGTGGGCGACGAACGAAAAAGAATTTTGGCAGACTACGATGTGTTGCAACAAAAACTCGGTGGTGCAGGCGCTAGTGAAGCTACGGCAAAACTTATTTACAGTGCTGTAACACATCATTCAAAAACTGTTGGGTGAGCGCTAAGATGTGCTGGGAAAGTTTAGTTAAAAAACGATACACATTTCTTGAGGTAGCGTTTTGAAAAAATAGGTATAGAAAATGCGTGAAATGATAAACGAGTTGAAAAACTCAAACAATTAATAATATATTTTGACCTGAGTCAAAATTTGAAAACAGCAAAATGATTCACCTAATCGTTGGAAATACAGGTTCAGGAAAAACCACATATTCAATCGAATTAAAAAATAAAACCCATGGCATTATTTTTTCGATTGACAAATGGAATAAAACGCTATTTCTAGCAGACAAAAAACCTGATGACGGACTGGAATGGTTTCTCGAAAGAATAGATAGAGCCGAAAAAATGATTATGGATTTAATTGAACAGTTAGAAAACTCAAAAATTGATTCTATTCTTGATTTGGAACTTTCAAAATTTGAACATCGTGAAAAATTTAGAAAGTTTGCTACTAAACATGGTTATGATGTAACAACACACTTTTTGGATATATCAAAAGAAACTCGCTTGAATAGGGTAATGAAAAGAAATAGAGAAAAAGGAGAAACTTTCGAATTTATAGTAAGTAAAGAAAATTTTGATTTTATGGAAACCTGGTTTGAAAAACCTACTGAAAAAGAAATGATTGGAGGAATAACTGTTTCAGAATAAAAACACATGGCAACATCCCTTTCTTTTTATTTTAAAAAAATATACTGAACTTGCGTCCTGCCTATGGAACAGCTGTTGCTTCCATTTATATCATTCCATAGTAAAACCATAAAAAAAACGATGAAACGCCCTTGCAAAAATGTTGAAATATGAAATATACGACACTCCCAAAAACAGATATCAAAGTCAGTAAAATTTGTTTGGGCACCATGACGTGGGGCCAGCAAAATTCTGAAGCAGAAGGCCACCAACAACTGGACTATGCCATAGACCAAGGTATTAACTTTATTGATACTGCCGAACTCTATTCTGTACCTGCACGTGCCGAAACCCACGGCTCTACAGAAAAAATTATAGGAACTTGGCTCAAAAAAACAGCCAAGCGAAAAGAGGTAGTTTTGGCAACCAAAGTGACCGGCCCCAATCCCAATTTGAAATTTATACGCGAAAATTTGGGTTTTTCTAAAGAAGCCGTCACCCAGGCACTTCACAACAGCCTGCAACGCCTGCAAACCGATTATATAGATCTGTATCAACTACACTGGCCGGAACGCAAGGCTAATTTTTTCGGAAAATTGGGCTTCGAGTACGATGGCCAAGATGCATGGGAAGACAACATACACGAGGTGTTGGAAATGCTGCAAGGCTTTGTCAAGCAAGGGAAAGTTCGCCACATAGGCATTTCCAACGAAACGCCTTGGGGAACCATGCGGTTTTTGGAAGAAAGCAAAAAACACCAACTGCCCCGAATTCGGACAGTTCAAAACCCCTACTCTTTACTCAACCGAACCTACGAAGTGGGCTTGGCCGAAATTTCGATGCGTGAAGAGGTTGGACTGCTCGCCTACTCCCCACTCGGATTTGGAATTCTCTCGGGCAAATACCTAAACGGAAGTCCCGAAAACGGCCGCGTTAGTCTGTTCCCAAATTTGTCGCGCTACAGCGGCCCACTCAGCACCGAAGCCACCAAACGATACAAAAAAGTAGCAGACGAAAATGGCCTGAGTTTGGCGCAAATGGCATTGGCTTTTGTAAACCAACAAGCCTTCTTGACTGCAAATATCATTGGTGCAACCTCCATGGAACAACTCAGGGAAAACATCGGCAGTATTGAAGTTGAACTCACTCCCGAAACCCTGCAAGCTATTGATCAAATTCATCATCAAATTCCAAATCCGGCGCCCTAATTTTGTAAGCGAATCTATCGAACCGAGTAGAAAGCAATTCTCAACTGCGGTTGACCAAACCCAAATTCTCCAGCATTTAAAAAGAACATATTAACACATCCACTCCAAAATATTTCCAATTTGGAAATCTCTATTTTTTAAATCCTAGCCGCTTTAGGGCTCAATCTTTTAATCAAGTTTTCAGTTTTTGGATAAGCTTTTTTGGCATACAAAGTTTTGCTACATTTAGCTATGCAAATTTCCAGATTTCAAATCACCTTGAAAGTTTTGCTCGGCTATGCCGCCGTCGTTGTTTTGGCCATTGTTGCCGGTTGGTATTTGTATGCGGAAACTAAGAAATTTTTGTCCTTGCAAAATGCCTCTTTGGCAGATCAAAACAAAGCTTTTTTTATCAGTGGATTGTTGTCTCAATTATATAAAAATGAGAGTTATGCCAGACTAGCCGTTAGGGCAACAGACAACGAGGCTTTTGATTCCTTTTTGGCACAAAACGAACGACTCATCACCAAAACAGATTCGCTAAAGTTGATTGTTACGGATACCAATCAAATAGTGCTCATCGACAGCACAAAAGTGCTCTTGCGAAAAAAAGCAACAAACTTTAAGGAATTGCGGACAATCTATACAAACAACAATGCCGATTTTTACCTACAATCTGCCATTGAAAAACTTTCGGATATTGAATCCGCACTGGGAAAAGTAAACATAGAAGATTTCAGAAAAAATCCCGAAAAACTATCCAGCCGTGAACGAGTGTTGATGAACGAAATTGTTTTGCTACTCAACAAAAACAGACCGCCCAGTAGCACGCGCAAACTCGACGAGAAGACGATAGATTCGATAGTAGTGGCGACCAAACAGTTGCTGACACGCGTTAAAAATGACGCAGCCACCCAACGTGAAATTCTATACAGTGCTGAAAATGCACTTTGGGAAAATGACAATATTATTTCCGGACAAATTCAACTCATCCTCAACAGCCTTGAAACAAATATCTACGAAAGCTACGCCCAGTTGGCAAAGAAAAGAGACTATTTGCTCCGACAAAATATCACACTCTTGTCCCTTACGGCCATCGTGGGTGTTTTTGTGGCACTGATTTTTTCCTTTCTGGTTTTGCAAGATTTTTTTGAAAGCCAAAAACTTCGCAAAAAGCTCGAAAAATCGAACAAACGCACCGTCCATTTACTCCAAAACCGAGAACAACTGCTCGCCACTGTGAGCCACGATTTGCGATCGCCACTCAGCGGCATTTTGGGTTATACAGACCTCCTCAACCAAACCGGCTTGTCTAAAAAACAAGCTTATTATGCAGGAAATATAAAGCAATCTGCAGACTATGTACACAAATTGGCAAACGACTTGCTCGACTTTTCCCGCTTAGAAAACCAAAAAATAGTTTTGGTCAAAAACCGATTTTCCATTCGTCAAACTTTAGAAGAATTGACAGAAAATATACGCCCGATGCTGGCCTCCAAAGCAGTGGATCTCTTACTTGAATTTGCCGAAGAAGTACCGCCTATTTTACTGGGTGATGCTTTTCGCATCAAGCAAATTTTGAGCAATTTGTTGGGCAATGCCTGCAAGTTTACAGAAACGGGTCATATAAAAGTTTTGGTGCGGACAAAACTTAATGACACGGAACAATCTCTGTTGGAAATTGCTGTTTCTGACACGGGTATTGGGATGGATTCACATACCCAAACTCAAATTTTTAGGGAGTTTACCCAAGCCAAAGGTATAGAGGAAAAGTTTGGCGGCGCCGGGTTGGGGCTCACCATTTCCAAACGGCTGACAGAACTCATGCAAGGCACGCTTACGCTAGAGAGCAAACCCGGCCAAGGAAGCACTTTCACACTGCGCATTCCCTTGGAAATTCCGAAGGAATATCAAAACTCATCCAAGTCATCAGAAACTAAAACATCAAATCTGCGCATCGTAGTTGTGGATGATGATGCGGCTTTGCTCCAACTCACCACTGAAATATTGCATGGGCAACATTTTGATGTAGTAAGCTTTCAAAATGCCGAAAAAGCACTCGCCTTTTTGAAGCAAAATCATTTTGATGCGCTGATTACAGATATAGAAATGCCTGAAAAAAGCGGTTGGGATTTGGTGAAAATCATCCAAAGTGACAAGTCGTATGCTTATAAAAACCAACCGCTGATTGCCATCACTGGACGCGTTGATATTCCTGAGGAAAAATATCTTGAAGTTGGTTTCCATCGTGTTTTGTACAAACCTTTTAGTTCGGAAAACCTCCTACTGCTGCTACAACCGTATTTTTCGTCAATTAAAATCAGCACAAAAACATCTGAAAAAATGCAAGTTTTGCCTCGAAAAAACAATTTATTTTCGTTGCAAAAACTCCATTCCTTTTTGCAAGATCATACAGCTGTAAAAGAAGTCTTGCAAGTTTTCTTGACAGAAACTGCTTCAAACATGTGTAAGTTGCAAGAAAGCATAGAAACCAAAAACACCAAAGCATTGCAGCAGACCGCACATAAAATGTTACCTATGTTCAAACAGCTTGACGCAGCAGAAGCCGTGACCATACTAACGGCTTTTGAGGCAAAAGACCCTCCTCTTTCTGAGACCGAGTGCCTTCAGAAATTTGAGGCGTTGCAAGCCTTAGTTCAGGAAATCTGTCAAGCGCTTCAAAAGGTCACCGAAAAAACCTAATCTTATTCCAAACCAAATTTTTTGAGCTTGTTGTACAGGGTTTTTCTGCTGATATTTAAAATTTCAGCGGCTTTGGTTTTGTTGAATTGCACTTGCTTCAATACCTCAACAATTTGCTGTTTTTCGGTAGATTTTAAGGTCAGCGTGGTGTCGTGAAAGTCGTTTTGGGATTCCGTGATTTCGAAGGGCAATACCGTTTTTGGGATATAATCTTCTTGGGTAAGTAAAGCAGCGCGCTTGATGACATTTTGCAATTCTCTCAAATTGCCCGGCCAGTGATAGGCCATAAAAATACTGTAAACTTCCGGCGAAAAACCGATAATTTCTTTTTGCAATTGCTCATTTGCCTTTTCCAAAAAGTATTCTGCAAAAGCCATCAAATCTTCACGCCTTTCTACCAGCCTTGGGATATGAATGGAAAATTCGTTGAGCCTGTGGTACAAATCCTCTCTGAAAGTTCCTTGCCTGACTGCTTCGCGCAAATCGTCGTTGGTAGCTACAATAAGCCGGATATCTACTTCAATTTCGCGATTGCTCCCCACCGGTTTTATTTTCCTCTCTTGCAGGGCGCGGAGCAATTGTACTTGGTTATCATAAGATAGATTGCCGATTTCGTCCAGAAATAAGGTGCCGTTGTTGGCGGCTTCAAAATAGCCAACTTTGTCATTTACGGCACCTGTGAACGAGCCTTTGAGATGCCCGAAAAATTCGCTGGCCGCTATTTCTTTGGGAATGGCACCACAATCAACAGGCACAAAAGATTTTGAAGCCCTGTTACTCTGCCGGTGAATGGCTTTGGCAATCACCTCTTTGCCCGTACCGCTTTCGCCGGTAAGCAGCACAGAAAAATCTGTAGGTGCTACCATGCCAATGTGCTGATACAATCTTTTTGACACTTCACTAATCTGGGATACAAACAAGTCAGCTTGCTGTGTGGAAGTTTGCTTCTTGTCGATTGTAACAGCTTTGCTTTCACCGGCAGACTGTAGCGCCTTGTCTAAGATCAACAATATTTCTTCTTGGTTGAGCGGTTTTGAGATATAATCATACGCGCCGTCTTTAATGGCCTTAACGGCTTTAGAAATTTCACTGTAACCCGTCATCATCACAACAGGGGTTTCGGGTGATTTTTTTTTGATTTTAACGAGCAATTCCAGCCCGTCAGCATCCGGCAGGCGAACGTCTGACAAAACCAAATCAAAACGATTCAATGCAACTTTCTTAAGTGCTTCCAATCCGGAATAAGCCGTTTCAACCTCGTATTTATTTTTGATTAAAAAACGCTCCAGCATCCTGCAAAATGCGACATCGTCTTCTATAATAAGAATAGTGGGCATAAGATAAAGCTAGTCAAACAAAGATATAAAAGGAATGCAACAATTTAACAAAAAATCAGAATATACAAAATCACACAACCCAATCCAACCAAAACCAAATGCTGAGCGCACGGAAAAATCGGTTGCCGACACCTTATTCACCTTATTCCGGTGCAAACCATGCATAAAAAAAGTCTAATTCATTTCAAAAATAAAGCTTTATAAGCCCAAAACATTTTTTAAACATAGATATTTTCTAATCATATTATAAAAAAAGGCGAACCGAAGTTCGCCCTTTCGCATCATATATAGTTGTTAGTCAGGAATTCTTTATAATTGCTTGGGGCTACAACATAGAGAAAAACTTATCCAAATCGGGAATAATTACAATGCGAGTACGTCTGTTTTTGGCGCGATCTTCATCAGTTTCGTTTCCGGCTATCGGATGAAAGCTGCCTCGTCCGGCTGCGATGAGCTGCGACGGATTCACACCAAATTTTTCTTGTAAAGTTCGGATAATCGCGGTTGATCTTTCTACGCTCAAATCCCAGTTGTCTTTGACATACGAACCCGGTTTGACCGTTTGCGCGTCTGTATGGCCTTCCACCATAACTTCCATACTCGGTTCTGAATTGATTACATCTGCAAGTTTTTGGAGCAATCCGTCTGCTTTGTCGCTCACGCGATAGCTACCACTTTTAAACAAAAGTTTGTCTGATATGGTAATCATCACCACCGTTTTATCAATATCAATCTGCACGTCTTCATCATCTGTGTTACTGCTTATAGATTGTTTGATATTGTAGGAAACGGCCAAGTTTACAGAATCTTCAAGGGTTTGGGCTTTGGCCAATTCGTTTGGATCTACTTTGCCTAGGGTGTTTCTCATGTTCTCTTTGAGTTTGTTGGAGACCACCGTGTTGCCAACTTGTTGCAATTGCGCATCATTGGTTTCACGCAATGAGTTAATTTTGGCGTTGTACTCCACCACACGAGCTTCAATTTTGGCAAACTTTGCTTCGAGTTCTTCTTTTTCAACCGTGGTTTTTTGAAGTTCGCTACGGGTGTTTTGCAAATCACTTTCCAAAGCCAGGTATTTCTTTTTGGAAACACAAGCGGTGAAAACAAAGGCAGTGGCCAAAGCCAATAAAAAAACTTTTTTCATGTTCATAGGTTTTAATTCAATTAATAATTTGGTTCTAATTGTTCCGTTTTTTCGGGTTGAAAGACCAAATCCATAATACCGTCATAAATGAGCGGCAAATCGAAATTGATTTTTTGAAGCCCTTCGTAAAAAACGTAACTGATAGTGTAGGGTATGTTCATAACAACTTTTTTTGAAATTACACAAAGAGAAAAGCGTACCAAAAAACAAGTTGACACTTCATTTATCGAAAGTTGTTGACATGCTGCGCTTTGGAAAAAAACACTGTTTTAGCTAAAACACAAACTGTGTAAATGCGTGCATATATGGGCGAACAAAATGGGTAAAATAGGGTTGAAAAGGCAGAAAGACTTCAACTTAAAAATGATACAGAACGTACATTTTAAGACAAAAAAGGAATACTTATTATAAGCCAAATGATTGCAAGGATTCAAACAATTGTTTTAATTTTTACCGGACGACAATGATTATTAAGTATAGCGATTAATTTTATAAAGCCTGATGAGCCGGCTTGAACAAGTCGTTAACCGTTTTTACGGGATTGAAAGTAATTAGCGGCACTTCTACAAATACGGTATTCCAGTTTGCCATGCCGCCATTCCACAAACCGGGCAATTCCAGTGCCCTAACGGGCAAACCGTTGTAGCTTTTTTGGCTGATAAAAACAGCATCCCTATCTACAAAGGCCCGCAAATCAAATTTACGACCTTTGTAGTCGTACACCGCACACACCAAATCAACCGGATTGAAGTGCGTGGAAGATTTAAGGATTTCTTCTTGGTGGGTGTCATCTAAATTCACTTGAGCCGACTCTACGATCTGCAATGAAACATCTCCGGAAGTTGAACGTACCCAAAATGGGCCACCGCCGGGCTCGCCCTCGTTGCGAACCATTCCGCAAATCCTAAGCGGCCGGTGTAACTTATTTCTGTAAAAGAGCAAGCGATCTGATACGTTATAAGTATCAAAATTTTCGGGCAGTTTGATGCAGAGCAATTTTTTTAAAAACGTTTGCAAGACATGTTCATCTACCTCGTTTTCGTCTAATTTTTTGATCCATTCAAATATGTGCTTCTGAACAGAAAACGCATATCCTGCCAACATTTTTTTGTAAAAGCAAACCTCCTCTTGCATGGATTGCACCACAATGTTATCGATGTTTTTGATGAAAATAAAATCTTCGGTGATGTCGTTTAAGTTTTCAATCAAAGCTCCGTGTCCGCCCGGCCTAAAGACCAACGCGCCATGCGGGTCGCGAAAGAGGTTGTTCTGAAGATCGACCGTTATGGTATCTGTTTTGCTTTTTTGATATGAATAATCTATTTGGAATTTGACATCTGATTTTTTGGAAACTACCGGTGTTCGGGCTGCCGAAAGGGATTTAAAGCCTTCAATGTGTTCTTCAGAAATCGTGAAATGCAAATGCGCCACACGGTGGTTTGTAGCATAGGAAACAGCTTCTAGCAAGTGGGCTTCGAACGGGGTTGTCAACCTGTTTTTATAAGCGTGAAAAGGAATCAACGCCTTGGGTTTGTTTTTGTAGGCAAAAGGCTCTTGGTAGAGCATGGTTTTGATAAAAAGTATATTTTTTTGGTCTTTGCTCAATTTGTCAAAATCCTGGTTGTTCTCTCTTAAATAGGCGTCAATCTTTTTAAAGAAAGGCAGTTTTTCCATACCTACCAAGAAGGTTTGCAGGGCTTTGGCTTTGTTGTAATTGATATATGCATTAATCGATTGGTTTTCGGCATCATAAGCAAGCAAAAATTCATTTAAAAATTTAAACATTCTCGTGGCAGCTCCCGAAGCCGGAATAAATTTTCGCAGGGTGAAATGTGATTTATGCGAATCAAAATAACCGGCGTACATGTGTTCTTGCTCGCTGTCAAATTGAACGATTCCGTCGGCAACCTTTGCGGGTTTTTCCAATTGCGCAAAGCGTTGACCTCTTTCAAAAAAAAGAAATTGTTGCTTCATTTGCTCTAAAGAAATCCCGTGAGATTCCATTTGAAGTATGTCTGCTTTGGATAAAATCATAGGGCGATTTTTGTCGAATCTTTGTGCATTCGGATGAACCAATATTTTGAGCTTATTTTTTGGATACTAACTTGTCGATGACTCGGGTAGCGGCTTCTAACCTTTGTCGTTGGTCTCCGCGAAGCAACACATAATTTCTGTTATACTTTTCTAAATTTTCTTGAAAAAACGCAAACATTTCAGCGCGTTGGTTGGGTCTGTCGCGCAAATCATCGGGTTCCCAAGGAACGTCAATGTAGGTCAACAAGTACAAATCGTAGTGGTGGTGCGGGATGGCCTGAAGCAATTCGGATGGACAATCATTGTAATAGGCTTGAGAATAAACGGCCGTTTCGAGTAGATCGGTATCGCAAAACAAGATTTCATCAGCTTTTTCAGCCTTGCTGTTTTCAAGCCTCATTTGGCCGATAGCGATGGGAAGTATGTCAGAAAACTCGCAGATAATACCGGTTTTATTCCATTTTTTCTGTAAATACTCTCGTGCAAATTCGGGCACCCAATCCGTTTGATAGTGCGAGGCCAATTGGCGAGACAAAGTGGTTTTGCCGGTCGATTCCGGACCAAATAAAACTACTTTGAAGCAGTTTGAAGGTGCTTGTCTAAGTTTCTCTTCCATGAGCGATATCCGTAAACGGCAATGATCAAAAATATTAAATATTGTAAACTTGTTAAGGTATAACCTTTGTAAAAATACAAAGGAATTGAAATGATGTCGCCTGCAATCCAAAAAATCCAGTGCGCTATCTTTCGTTTTGCCATCAGCCACATGGCCACAAAAAAAATAGCGGTTGTGATGACATCAACCCTTGAAACCCAAGCGTCCCATTTGTCAAAATATTGATAGACAAGATAGACAAAAACAATGGCTGACAAAAAAATAAATACCGACTGAAGCTTTTCTTGTCTGTTTACGTAAGAAATAGGGGTTTGGTTCGAAACATCTATTTTCCGAGTCCATATCCACCATCCGTACAGACTCATTGCTGTGTAATAAGTATTGATGAGCATATCGCCCAACAGACCCCATTGGTAGAGCAAATAAACATATAGAGCCGTGCTGACGATACCGGTAGGAAAAACCCATACATGATTCTTTTTGGCCAGCCACACACTCCAAATGCCAAAAACTACAGCAATGGTTTCTAGAAGAATCTGCAATGGCTCATAATTGATATAAGGCCTAAAGAGAAATTCAAAAAAATTTGCCATCCTTTGATAAAAACGATTACAAAGGTAGATGATTGATCGCATATTTCCACTAAACATAGTTTTTGCTAAATCCGTTCAAAAAACTACATTAGCAAAGCAAAATTGTGTACCCATGCAAACTTCTCGTCGCCATTTTATTAGCACTGCCTCAACGGGTGCAGCTGCACTGGGGCTTGCTCCCGCACTCGCATTTGACAGCCCAAACCCCCAAAAAGAACAACTAAATGTCGCCCTGATCGGTGTAGGATTGCGAGGCACCAACCATCTCAACAATTTACTGCTTCGCAAAGACGTGCAAGTCACCGCCATTTGCGATACAGATTCGGCGCGCATAGATTTGGCACTAAAAACCATAGCCGAGAAACAAAAACCCAAACCTTTGACCTTTGGAAAAAATGATTATGACTATCGCAATTTGCTCGATTTGGAACAAGTGGATGCCGTGATCATTTCTACACCTTGGCTTTGGCATACCCGTATGGCAAAAGATGCCATGCTTGCCAAAAAATATACAGGCTTGGAAGTTTCTGCAGCCAATACGCTAGAGGAATGCTGGGACTTGGTCAACCTACACGAAAAAACGAGAACCCATTTGATGATACTCGAAAATGTAAATTACCGCCGCGATGTGTTGGCCGTGCTCAATATGGTTCGCCAACAACTATTTGGCGAATTGGTACATTTTCGCTGTGGTTACCAACACGACCTGAGAGGCGTCAAACTCAACGACGGCAAAACCCCTTACGGATTGGGCGCAGAATTTGGAGAAAAAGGCATTTCCGAATCCAAATGGCGCACCTGGCACTCCGTCTATCGGAATGGCGACGTATATCCCACTCACGGATTGGGTCCTGTAGCTACCCTGTGCAACATCAACCGAGGTAACCGATTTGTGTCGCTCACTTCGCACGCCAGCAAAGGCATTGGGCTGCACAACTATATTGTAAAAGTCGGGGGCGAAAATCATCCCAACGCAAAAGTTAAGTTTAAACAAGGTGATGTAATTACCACCACCATAGACACGGCCATGGGTGAAACCATCATCATCACCCATGACGTAAACCTCCCGCGGCCTTATTCTTTAGGATTTCGGGTGCAGGGTGCAAAAGGACTGTGGGAAGATGACGGCAACCGAATATACATAGAAGACCAATCTAAACCTCACCGCTGGGATGATGCCACATCCTGGCTCGAAAAATATGACCATCCGCTCTGGAAAAAATACGGCGAATTTGCCACAGAAGCCGGACATGGCGGCATGGATTTCTTTGTGCTGCACGCCTTTGTTGAATCTGCCAAGCAAAACATTGCGCCGCCGCTCGATGCCTATGATGCCGCTGCCTGGAGTGCCGTGACGCCGCTATCCGAACAATCCATACTTCGGAAAGGCGAGCCACAAGAATTTCCCGATTTTACCCGTGGCATGTGGCTCAAACGTAAACCTTATGATTGGATAAAAGACACTTATTAATTCTTAGACTCCGCAGGTTTTAAAACCCGTGCGGTCTTGTTAAAAAATGATAACGAAAACCCCTTTGAAAAAAACAACGCTACAAATTCAATCTCCCGGTCGTATCTGCTTGTTTGGCGACCATCAAGATTATTTAAATCTGCCTGTAATTGCTTGCGCCATTGATCGGTTTATCACACTCAAAGCCACTGTAAATCACGAAGGTATTTTTCGCATTCACTTACCCGATACGCAAACCCGTCGTCAAATAGCTTTGGATGCTTATACACCTGAATTTGAAAGAGATTATTTGGTCAGCGCACTGCGCGTGCTCCGCAAAAAAGGGATTGTCTGTACACAGGCCTATGATTTAGAAATTTCAGGAAATATTCCCATCAATGCTGGTTTGTCAAGCTCGTCTGCCTTGGTGGTGGGCTGGCTTCGATTTTTATGTGAGGCTTCTAAGCATTCGGTTTCTGCTTTCGAGTTGGCGCAATGGGCCTATGAAACTGAAGTGCTCGAGTTTAACGAACCCGGCGGTTTGATGGATCAGTACACCATTAGTATAGGTGAGGTAATCTACATTGATACCGAAGCGCCCGGTGCCTATCAAATTTTATCGAATAGGCTACCGGGATTAATTGTGGGCGAATCCGGTGTCCCAAAACAAACCTTGGGCGTGTTGGGTTCTTTGCGAGCAGAAGCGCAAGAGGCCGTAAGCATCGTTCGGCAGTACTACCCCAATTTTTCGCTCAGAGATGCGAATGTATCAGATATCGCACGTTATCAAGATGCATTGCCAGGCAAATTACATGCTGTTTTTTCAGCAGCTATTGAAAACCACTGCATCACACAAGCAGCTGTTAAAACTTTTAGAGAAACACCGTTGGATATAAAAAAATTAGGACATTTGATGAATCAACATCACGAAGTGCTGCGAGACAAACTTAAAATTACGGTTCCGTTGATTGATAAGATGGTTGACGCAGCCCTAGATGCCGGTGCTTACGGCGCAAAAATTGTCGGTTCGGGTGGCGGTGGTAGTATAGTGGCATTATCATCTGCCGGTTGTCATCAAGATGTAATAGATGCGATAAGCCGCATCGGTAAAACTGCTTACGCTGTAGAAGTATCAAAAGGTGCATGGACGGTATGAAAATAAATAAAAAATTTAAATAAAAACATGAAACGCCCATGTAAAAATTTTACACGCAGGAGCATGATTAATTAGGGTGTTACTTCTGACCTTTGAAAAACAATAAATATAAACAGATGAAACGCCCATGTAAAAATATTGACACACAGGAGAATGATTATCCTAGGGCGTTCCGTCTGACCTTTAAAAAACAATAAATATAAACAGATGAAACAACCATGTAAAAATTTTGCACACAGGGGCATGATTATTTAGGTTGTTCCATCTGACCGATAAAAACAAATAATATAAACAGATGAAATTACAATCTTATATCCACGAAGACTGGTTGGTCAACATACTGGGTTTAGGCACTATTTTTCTCCTAATCTTCGGATTCAATATTCCGGTTCCGGCCGATGAATGGGCCTCTTGGACCGAGTTTGTTACGAACATCTTATCCGGAGAAAACCTGATGAGATTTTTACAACAGTTTTTGTACGTGTATGCCGTTTCAATTTTGGGTTTTATACTGATGAAGAAGCCGGTGAAAGACATCCTTATCGGGTTTCCGGCCGTGTATTTGTTGACCGTTTTGGCACTTTTGATGACGGGAAACAGTTTTATGTCTGCCCTAAATCTGGAAGTTGTCATTTTTAGCTTAATCATTGGTTTGGCATTGCGCAATCTATTTAAGATTCCAAGTTGGTTACAAAAATCATTATCCACAGAATTTTTTGTCAAAATTGGTCTTGTTTTGCTCGGCACCAGTGTCATATTTGGCGACATACTCAAAGCTGGCGGACTGGGGTTGGCGCAAGCACTTATTGTGGTTATTTTGGTTTGGTATTTTGCCTATTGGGTTTGTAAAAAACTGGGGATTGACAAAGAAATGACCATGATGTTGGCCAGCGCGGTTTCTATCTGTGGGGTTTCTGCTGCCATTGCTACTGCGGGTGCCATACAAGGTGATAGCAAAAAGCTTTCTTATACCATTTCTTTAGTTCTGGTCATTGCCATTCCCATGATGCTGGGCATGCCCTATTTGGCATCTTATATGGGACTAACTCCGGAAGTGACAGGAGCTTGGCTGGGTGGTACTATCGACACTTCGGGAGCTGTAGTGGCTTCCGGGACTTTGGCAGGTGAAGTGGCACTGAAATACAGCACCATAGTCAAATTTTCACAAAACGTATTGCTCGGTTTGGCAGCTTTTGCCATTTCTATCTATTGGACCTATACCAACCAAGCCAAAACAGATGGCATACCCGAAAAACCTACACTCGGCATCATTTGGGAACGATTTCCTAAGTTTATTCTTGGTTTTATGATCGCTTCCCTATTGTTTTCCTTTGCTTTTGACAACGAAATTGTAACCGCCGTAAAAGGAAATATCAAAAACCTACGCAACCTTTGGTTTGCTTTGGCATTTGTAAGCATCGGATTGGAAACCAAGTTTAGTGACCTGTTTAAACATGACAATCGCAAGCCGCTTTATGCTTTTTTGATTGCACAATTTTTCAACATTTTGCTCACGCTTGGCGTAGCCTATATGCTGTTTAACGCCTAATTGGATTCGTCTGACAGGCTTCCAAAAACATCAAACATACACGGCAAATCTTTTGGGAAATTCTCAGTTATTCACCACCTTTGTATAGACGAAACGCCCATGTAAAAATTTTGCACAAAGGAGCATGATTATCCTAGGACGTTCCAAGCCTGTGCTGAGTGCAGTCGAAGTATGACCGCTTAAAAAAAATAAACACATGAAACCCATCTACACCAGTTTGTTCGTGGTATTTACACTTTTGTTGGCATGTAAAGAAACTACAAAGCCAGGTTCCGAACAAAGTGAACACCAAGTTACCACTATCGAATCTCATGGCGAAAAACATTGGAGCTACAGCGGCGAAACCGGACCTGAACATTGGGAAGAAATAGAAAAAGGTTCTGAATGTGGCGGCAAGTTTCAATCTCCTATTAATGTTGTAAACTATGACGAAGACAGCAAGCTACAGCCTTTAAAAATTTCATATTCAGATAGCACCCACATACACGATGTGGTGAACAACGGCCATACCATACAATACAATTTTGATTCCGGCGATTATATAACACTACACAACAAGAAGTACGAACTAAAACAGTTCCACTTTCACGAGCCCGCAGAACATTTAATTGACGGCATTCGTTACCCCATGGTTTTGCACTTGGTTCATATCAATGATGCGGGTCAATACGCCGTATTGGCTGTGATGGCAAAGGAAGGCAAAAGCAGTGAGGCATTCGACTTTCTGGAGAGCCATTTGCCGATTCAAGTGGGTGAAACCAAAATCGTTGACATCGCTTTTGATATGAATTTAAACTTGCCCGTCACAAAATCCTATTTTACCTACACAGGTTCTTTGACAACACCTCCGTGTTCGGAAGGTGTAGAATGGTTTATTTTTAAAGAACCCATTACCGTTTCCTTAGAACAGGTGATAGCGCTCAGAAAATTAATGCCTCTGAACAATTATAGAGATGAACAGCCACATAACGGCCGGAGCGTTAAAGTTTCAAATTAATCTGTTAAAGTTTTTTTTTCTGTACTGCCCCCGGACCCTTGACAAACCTCCCCGGCATGGCTCCGGTGTGTTCGCCGTCTTTTAGCACTTGCACACCATTGACAAAAACTTGCTCAACACCTGTTGCATATTGGTGGGGCTGTTCAAAAGTTGCGTGATCTTGAATGCGCTCAGCATCGAAAACAACCACATCTGCAAAGAAATTTTCTTTCAACAAACCCCGATCTTTTAATTTCAAATTCTCAGCCGGGAGTCCGCTTAGTTTTCTGACAGCCTCTTGAAGCGGGAATAATTTCTTATCGCGACTATACAAGCCAAGTACTCTGGCAAAAGAGCCATAAGCACGCGGATGGGTACTCTGCTCCAAAAAAACACCTTCTGCACTGTAGGAACCTGCATCTGAACAAAAACTCATCCAAGGGAGTTGAATTTTTTTATCTATGTTCTCTTCAGACATTGAAAAATAAACAACTTGCACACGGCTTTGGTCTTGTAAGAGTAATTCTACGAGCGCCTCTTCCGCAGACAAGTTCATTTCTTGGGCCACAAAATCCAGTCTTTTACCCAAATATTTTCTGAGTTCCGGATTGCGAAAACCAACGAACAAAATACCACCGGGAGGCGTGCGCCACTGTATGCCTTCAATAGCTTTTTTTCTAACAGCTGCGTCGGTTAGTTTGGCCAACATAGCTTCCACGCCATCTGCCCGGACCCATTGTGGCAAAGTTACGTGCAAACCGGTAGAACTCGCGTTGTACGTGTACATATCAGCGGTGACGGGTAAGCCTTCTGCCCTAGCTGCTTGTATGCGATTGATCACAGTGTCCATTTTGTGCCAATTGGATGCCGAAGAAGCTTTGAGGTGGTACACCTCGGCACGGATGCCTGCCTGGCGGCTTATCTGAATCAGTTCCTCTACTGACTCTACCAGCAAATCGCCTTCATCGCGGATGTGAGAAATATACATGCCATCATACTTAGCTGCTACTTTAGCCAGCTCTACAAGTTCATCCGTATCAGCATGCATGCTAGGTGCATAGAGCAATGATGACGAAATGCCAACCGCACCGGCTTTCATTTCATCTTCGAGCAAGTTTTTCATTTGTTCTAACTCTTCTGCTGTGGGTTTTCTGCTTTCAAAACCCATCACATAGGTTCGCAACGTGCCATTGCCAACAAAAGACGTTACGTTGGTGGAAACTCCTTTTTTCTCCAAATGGCTGAGATATTCTCCAAGAGTATTCCAGCCTACCTCAAATTTTATCGCCTCCTGATTGGATTGCATATCCTGCTTCATATTTGCATTGAGCGGACCCATAGAACGGCCCTCACCCATCACTTCTAAAGTGACACCTTGCCTAAGGTCACTTTGAGAACGTCCATCGTGTAGAAGACTTATGTTTGCCCAGCTGAGCATATTGATAAAACCCGGGGAAACTGCTTTTCCTGTTGCATCCACTTCCGTTTTCCCCTTTCCGTCAAACTTGCCAATAGCTACAATGCGATCGTTCTTGATGGCCAAATCCCCAACCACAGGCGTCTGCCCTGTGCCGTCATAAAGTGTTCCGTTTCTAATGACGGTATCAAACTCAGGTGTTTGCGCACAAGAAAAGGATAGAATAACCAATAAAAGCATGAAAAGTCTCATAGTCTGTAAAAAATTAACTTTCGTTAAATGTAATAAAAAATGGAATGATTGTTTTTATTTTCAGAAAAATCTTACTTTTGCGGACATAATTTTGAGGATAAATTTGTCTGATTGCAACCTCTGATTTGAACCTGTTCGAATCCAAAAAATGCTAAAGCAGTGTAAACTTCTTTGGTTTTGTTGTCGGCATATCTCCCTCCAAACGGAATGACAATTAAAATCTATTATTATGTCTTATTTATTCACTTCCGAATCTGTTTCGGAAGGACACCCCGACAAAGTCGCCGATCAAATTTCAGATGCGCTCGTTGACCACTTTATGGCTTTTGACCCGGAATCTAAGGTTGCTTGTGAAACGCTCGTCACCACAGGCCAAGTAGTACTTGCCGGCGAAGTTAAATCTAAAACTTATTTAGATGTACAACAAATTGCGCGAGATGTTGTCAATAAGATTGGTTACACAAAAGGAGAATACCAGTTTTCCGGTGACTCTTGCGGTGTGATTTCGCTCATCCACGAACAATCTCCAGATATCAATCAAGGTGTAGACCGATTAGACAAGGAAGAGCAAGGCGCCGGCGACCAAGGCATGATGTTTGGTTATGCCACCAACGAAACAGCCAATTATATGCCTTTGGCACTCGATATTTCTCACAAAATATTAATCGAACTCGCTCAAATAAGGCGTGAAAACAAAGAAATTACATACCTGCGCCCCGATGCCAAAAGCCAGGTGACCATTGAGTACGATGAAAACAACAACCCCATTCGGATTGACACCATCGTAGTTTCTACACAGCATGACGCTTTTGATACAGACGACACCCGCATGCTCGCGAAAATCAAAGAAGACATCATTTCCATATTGATACCTCGCGTAAAAAAACAATTACCCGAGTATGTTCAAAAACTTTTCAACGAAGGCATCACCTATCACATCAACCCAACCGGTAAGTTCGTAATCGGAGGCCCACATGGCGACACCGGACTCACAGGTAGGAAAATCATTGTAGATACATACGGTGGAAAGGGCGCGCACGGTGGCGGTGCATTTTCAGGAAAAGACCCCAGCAAGGTGGACAGAAGTGCAGCGTATGCATCCCGCCATATCGCCAAAAACTTGGTTGCCGCAGGTGTGGCAGATGAAATTTTGGTTCAGGTGAGTTATGCCATCGGTGTAGCCAAGCCAACTTCTGTGAATGTGAAAACCTTTGGCAGTAAACATGTCAACCTCACAGACAGTGAAATTGGCAAAAAAGTAGAAACTCTTTTTGATTTGCGCCCTATCGCCATTGAGCGCGATTTGAAACTGCGCAATCCTATTTACCTGGAAACTGCCGCCTATGGCCATATGGGAAAAGAGCCACGAACGGTCACTAAAAAATTTGTGTCGCCCTACTCGGGTGAAGTAGAAAAAGAAGTAGAACTGTTTACTTGGGAAAAACTCAACCGGGTAGCAGATATCAAAAAAGCTTTTGGACTTTAAAAAAATGTCCCTAACATCATAAAAATCCGGAATTTCGCCGGATTTTTTTTTGAAATAATACCGCTACCTTTGCAATATGGAATCTACAGTCAAAAAAGATATCAGAAGTCTGAGCAAAGAGGACTTACGCACTTTTTTTGAAGATCAGGGCGACAAAGCTTTTCGGGGCGATCAGGTTTATACTTGGTTGTGGCAGAAATCCGTGTATGACTTTGCCGAAATGACCAATCTTTCAAAAGCGACGCGTGCGTTGTTGGAAACGCACTTTATCATCAATAACATAGCCGTAGAAACCATGCAACGCAGCCAAGACGGCACCATTAAAAATGCCGTTCGGCTACACGATGGCTTGGTGGTCGAATCTGTTTTGATTCCAACCTCCAAGCGAAGTACTGCTTGTGTTTCAAGCCAAGTGGGTTGTAGTCTCGACTGTACTTTTTGTGCAACCGCCAAACTCAAGCGGATGCGAAACCTGAATCCGGATGAAATTTTTGACCAAGTAGTGACCATAGACCGGCAAAGCAAATTGTATTTTAATCGGCCGCTGAGCAATATTGTTTTTATGGGCATGGGCGAACCACTTATGAATTACAATGCAGTGGTTAAGGCCATCGACAAAATCACCTCGCCTGAAGCCTTGGGCATGTCGCCCAAACGCATTACCATTTCAACATCGGGGGTGCCAAAAATGATAAAAAAAATGGCAGATGACGGGTTAAAATGTCAACTGGCTGTGTCTTTACATTCGGCAATCGAAGAAATCCGAAACCGCATTATGCCATTTTCCAAAAGTTTTCCTTTGGAAGAACTCAAAGACAGCTTGGCATACTGGTACGAAAAAACCAAAAGCCGCATCACCTATGAATATGTAGTTTGGAAAGGTATCAATGATGACACAGCTTCGATAGATGCGTTGATTCGTTTTTGTAAACACGTGCCTTGCAAGGTAAACCTGATTGAATATAACCCTATAGGCGATGGCATGTTTAGCCAAGCGCCTGCTGCTGTCACAGACGCATACATACAAGCACTCGAAAAAGAACGTATCGTTGTAAAAGTACGTCGTTCTAGAGGGAAAGACATCGATGCTGCCTGTGGACAGCTGGCAAACAAAAGCTAATTAGTTGCTGATAGCTTGCTTGGATTTACGTTAAAAATATCTTTGAAAAAAAGTATCTTTGGTGGCAGATGAAAATCGTATCGCAAATTAAGCAACCTATAGCCGAAGAAATGGAAATCTTCGAGAAGAAGTTCTTTGCTTCTATGTCTTCCAAAGTGCCCTTGCTCAATCGCATCACCTACTACATCGTAAACCGAAAAGGCAAACAAATGCGTCCTATGTTTGTTTTTTTGGTCGCTAAAATGGTATCAGACGGAAAGGTAAACGAACGCACCTACAGGGGTGCTTCGGTAATAGAACTCATTCACACAGCCACTTTGGTTCACGACGATGTGGTGGACGACAGCAACATGCGTCGCGGTTTTTTTTCCATAAATGCTCTTTGGAAAAACAAAATTGCCGTTTTGGTGGGCGATTATCTGCTCTCAAAGGGGCTATTGCTGTCTATAGACAACGGTGATTTTGATTTGCTCCGAATTATCTCAGTGGCCGTTCGGGAAATGAGTGAAGGAGAGCTGCTGCAGATAGAAAAAGCCCGCGATTTGGATATCACAGAAGACGTGTACTACGAAATTATCCGTCAGAAAACAGCCACACTGATTGCGGCCTGCTGTAGTTTGGGTGCTTGCTCCGTCGCTCCGGAATCTGAAGCGGTGACTAAAATGCGCAAATTTGGGGAGCTCATTGGTATGGCATTTCAAATCAAAGACGATTTGTTTGATTACGGTACCGAAAAAATCGGCAAGCCCACAGGCATCGACATCAAAGAACAAAAAATGACACTACCGCTAATACATGTCATCAACAAGAGCAATCCTCAAGAAAAGCGTTGGTTGATCAATTCCATTAAAAATCACAACAAAAACAGCAAACGCGTTCGGGAAGTCATCGATTTCGTCAAACAGAAAGGTGGCTTGGAATATGCTGTGCAAAAGATGTTTGCTTTTCAAAATGAGGCCTTGAGCATATTGGAAACCTATCCGAATTCTGTTTATAAAGATTCTTTGGAGACCATGGTAAACTATGTGATTGAACGAAAAAAATAAAACAACATTTTCTGTGTAAATTTGACCAATGGCCAAAACCAAAACAACTTTTTTCTGTCAGCACTGCGGTACGCAATTTGCCAAGTGGCAAGGTCAATGTACTTCGTGCAAATCGTGGAATACCATTGCAGAGGAAATCGTCAATACCGGTAAGACACCTGATTGGAAAGCCGAGGATACCTCTCAGCGTATATCAAAACCCGTTCGCATACACGAAATCAAATCGACAGAAGAAGTGCGTCTGCATTTTTCCGACAAAGAATTAAACCAGGTTTTGGGCGGGGGTTTGGTACCGGGCTCGGTGGTTTTGCTCGGTGGCGAACCGGGCATTGGCAAGAGCACTTTACTGTTGCAAACTGCACTTCAACTTACTTTCACAAATCTTTACGTTTCAGGTGAGGAAAGTGTGCGTCAGATAAAAATGCGCGCCGACCGAATGGACTATCCGGAAAATCAGTGTTTTGTGTTGGCCGAAACCCAGCTCGAAAATATTTTTGAGCAAATCCAATTGGTCAAACCCAAATTGGTGATTATCGATTCTATCCAAACTTTGCAGACTGCATACTTGGATGCTACCGCGGGCAGTATTTCTCAGATCAAGGAATGTACGGGCCGTTTAATTCGCTACGCCAAAGAAACACATACACCGGTCATTTTGGTCGGTCATATCACCAAAGACGGTAGCTTGGCCGGCCCAAAACTGCTCGAGCACATGGTAGATACAGTCTTGCAATTTGAAGGCGACCGAAATCATCTATACCGCATACTGCGCACTTTAAAAAACAGGTTTGGCGCCACCTCAGAGATGGGAATTTACGAAATGGAATCTGGTGGTTTGCGCGCTGTGGCAAATCCATCCGAAATATTGATTTCACAGCAAGCCGAGCCGATGAGCGGGATTGCTATTGCTTCTATTGTAGAGGGCCTAAGGCCACTTATGATTGAAATTCAAGCTTTAGTGAGCACGGCCGTTTATGGCACACCCCAGCGAAGCACTACAGGTTTTAACGCGAGAAGGCTTAATATGCTTCTGGCAATTTTGGAAAAAAGAGCCGGTTTTAAGCTCGCAGCTAAAGATGTTTTTTTGAATATTACGGGTGGCTTAGTCGTAGATGATCCGGCTACAGATTTGGCCGTGATGGCAGCCATACTGTCTTCGGATTTTGACTTACCTATTCCAAAAAAATATTGTTTTGCGGCAGAAATTGGTTTGGCCGGCGAAGTAAGACCCACTACCCGACTCGAACAGCGAATTTCCGAAGCCGAAAAACTCGGTTTTACGGATATTTTTATTTCAAACCAAGCGCGATTGGCTGAGGGTATTCACAAAATTAAAATTCATAAACACGGTAAAATTCAGGAGGTATTTAGGACTGTTTTTAAAGATTAACTGCGTTCGCTTGTTTTTACAGAAGTCTGCTGTATGCTATTTTGGAGTGCATAAAAGGCGCGTTTGGCAGCTTTTTCTTCAGCTTTTTTCTTGGAAGTATCTCTGGCTTTAGAAATGGGTTTGTTGTCTATGATCAGTTTAACGGAAAAATACTTCATCGACTCCTTTCCCGTGTCTTCTACCACATCAAAATGGAAAACCTTTTTTTCTTTTTGACACCATTCAATAATCAGGCTTTTGTAACTCATCACGCGGTTTTCTAAGGCTTTTATATCCACGTGTTTGTCTATAATGCGTTCTTGGATAAATCTTTCGCAGTAGGCGAAGCCTCGGTCTAAATAAATCGCACCTATAAGGGCTTCAAAGAGGTTTCCGTGTATGTTGTCTCCCTGATAATTTTTAGGGATATTGGATTGTGAAAAGGTGATCAGTTCGAGTTCTTTACCCAAATCATTCAGGTGTCTTCGGCTGACAATTTTGGAGCGCATTTGTGACAGATAGCCTTCATTTCCGAAAGGCGCTTCTTGAAGCAGGAACGCGGCAATGACCGTTCCCAAAACAGCATCGCCCAAAAACTCCATTCGTTCGTAATTAATTGGATTTCCTTGTTTGTCGGATTCGTTGGCTGAGCTGTGGGTAAAAGCAATTCTGTACCAATCTATTTTGTGTGGGGTAAATCCGATTGTTTTTTTTACAAATAAAAAAAACTCCTCGTCCTTGCCGGATCGGGAGTTAAATATTTTTGGAAAAATTGTCATTTACAGATGCTAAAATCTTTTAAAAGCCAAACATACATTGTGACCGCCAAAACCAAAGGTGTTGCTGAGTGCTACGTTTATCTCTCTGCTTTGGGCCTTGTTTAACGTAAGGTTGAGTCTGGCATCAATTCGCTCATCAACAGTTGTATGGTTGATGGTTGGTGGTACCAAATTGTTTTGCATTGCCAAAATACTTGCAATGGCTTCTATGGCTCCGGCAGCTCCTAAAAGGTGACCGGTCATAGATTTGGTGGAGTTGATGTTGATGTTGGGTGCATGACTGCCAAAAACTTCTGAAATGGCTTTGAGTTCGGCCACATCACCCAAGGGTGTAGAAGTGCCATGTGTATTGATGGTATCAACTTCTTCCGGTGAAAGTCCTGAATTCTCAAGACAGTTGTGCATGACCGCCTTTACGCCCAATCCGTCGGGGTGTGGTGCTGTCAGGTGATGCGCATCTGCACTGAGGCCGCCACCCGCAAACTCTGCGTATATTTTGGCGCCGCGAGCTACGGCATGCTCATAGGACTCTATTATTAGAGCACCCGCACCTTCTCCGAGCACAAAACCATCGCGGGTAGCGTCAAACGGCCGAGAGGCTGTTTCGGGTGAATCATTTCTAGTAGAAAGGGCATGCATGGCGTTAAAACCACCCATACCTGCTATGGTCACCGCAGCTTCAGAACCGCCGGAGACAATCACATCGGCATAGCCTAAGCGAATGTAATTCAGCGCATCAAACATGGCGTTTGCTGCAGAGGCACAAGCGGAAACCGTGGTGAAATTGGGTCCCATAAATCCGTATTTAATGGAAATGTTACCCGGAGCAATGTCTGCTATCATTTTTGGGATAAAGAACGGGTTAAACTTAGGTGTACCGTCACCGGCTGCAAAGTTTAAAACCTCTTCTTGAAAAGTTTCAAGGCCGCCAATCCCCGCACCCCAAATGACACCTACACGTGATTTGTCAACGGTTTCTAGGTTGAGACCTGAATCTTTGATTGCTTCGTCAGAGGCAATCATTGCGTATTGTGAAAATTTATCTAAGCGTCGCGCTTCTTTGCGATCCATATAGTCTGTGACATCAAAATTTTTGAGTTCACACGCAAATTTGGTCTTAAACTTTTCAGTGTCAAAATACGTAATGGGGGCTGCCCCACTGACACCGTTTATAAGACCCTGCCAATATGCTTCCAAATTATTACCTATGGGGGTAAGTGCCCCCATTCCGGTGACGACTACGCGCTTAAATTTCATGTGCTTGTTTGTTTACGAATGCTTACACATGGAACCATAAAACCAAAACAGTCATTATGTTTTGATAACAACTGTTTTAGTTTCTCAGGTTACATTTGGTAATTTATTTTGCAGATTCAATATACTGAATCGCCTGTCCAACCGTGGCTATGTTTTCTGCCTGATCGTCAGGAATTTGTATATCAAATTCTTTTTCAAATTCCATGATCAATTCTACGGTATCCAAAGAATCGGCTCCCAAATCATTTGTGAAGCTGGCTTCGTTTACCACTTCGTTTTCATCAACGCCCAATTTGTCTACGATGATGGCTTTAACTCTTGATGCAATGTCTGACATAACTTTGATTATTTAAAGTTGATTTTGAACGGCAAAAATAAAAAACTTTGGTTAATTAAATAGATTAAAAATAAATATATCTGTTTCTTTGGCTGTAAAGCCCGAATTCAGTGGTAATAATGTTGACAACAAACGCTGTGTCAATGCAGATTTATGCTTCTTTTGAAGGATAAAACTTTCTGTATCTTTAATTTTTTATTCTAAAATCTAGCTTTGTTGCTTTATCATGTTAATATTAATGCTTTTTTTTGTAAAGTCAAAATATTATTTCGAAAATGGGCACAAAAGACGTTTTGCAAACTTGCCCATAAAGACTTCTCAGCAGCTTCAAGCGCATTGACCATCTTAATAAAGTATTCATTATCAACATCCTAAAAAACACATCTAAAATATAACAGCCCAACACATGAAGAAGATTGTCATTTTAGCATCCGGAAACGGCAGTAATGCAGAAAACCTCGTTGACCATTTTCATGCTGAGGATAAAATTCGCGTGGTAGCAATTATTTCAAACAACTTGCATGCTGGCGTCATTGAAAGGGCCAAAAAATGTGAGGTGCCCTGCGTGGCATTCAATACATTTGCTGCGCGCGAAGCGGGTTTTCTCAGAAAACTCATCCAATCTTTTGAGCCCGATTTGGTTGTTTTGGCAGGCTTTTTGGCAAAAATAACCGAAGATGTGATTGTTGCTTACCCGAAAGCTATTGTCAACCTCCATCCAGCGCTGTTGCCAAAATTCGGTGGCAAAGGTATGTATGGAGACTTTGTACATCGGGCGGTGATTGCCTCCGGCGAACGCGAGTCTGGCATTACCATTCACTGGGTCAATGCGCAATATGATGCAGGAGAAATTATAGCCCAAGCAACAACTGAGATAGCACCGGATGAAACTCCCGAATCGCTGGCTGCGAAAATTCACGTGCTAGAATTTGAGTGGTTTCCGCAAATCATCACAAAAATATTATATCCCTAAATGCCGCAAACTTCATTTGAAATTATCATCTACACAGACGGTGCTGCCAGAGGTAATCCGGGTCCGGGCGGTTATGGCATCGTGATGGAATGGGTAGGCAAGGCTTACCGCAAAGAATTATCGGGCGGATTTAGGTTGACCACCAACAATAGAATGGAGCTTTTAGCCGTTATCATAGCTTTGGAAAGTTTAAAGAAAGATAAATTGAATGTTTTGGTGGTGAGTGATTCAAAATATGTGGTGGATGCAGTCGAAAAAGGCTGGGTCTTTGGTTGGGAAAAGAAATATTTTAAAAATCGTAAAAATCCTGATTTATGGATTCGCTTTTTAAAAATTTACAGAAAACACCAAGTGCGGTTTAAGTGGATCAAAGGACACAACCAACATTTACAGAACGAACGGTGCGATGCGCTTGCCGTACAAGCCTCACTGCAAAAAAACTTACCTGCCGACCTCTTTTTTGAAAAGGAAAACGCCCAGTTACTTTGAGTTTATGAAGCAATATACCTTCTTTTTATACTTTGTTTTATGCATTGTCTTTCAGTCAAATGCACAATCTGAATGGAAGCTGATCAAAGACAATGAAGACATCAAGGTTTATGTACGCACCAACGATACCACCAGTTACAAAGAATACCGCGCAATTACCATCGTTCCTACACACATAGAAGAAGTGTATTTCTTTTTGATGGATGCAAACAACCTACACAAGTGGCATTATCAGACATCTGAGAGCCGAGTACTCAAAAAAATAAACGACTCTGAGCAATTGGTTTATATGAAAAACGACATGCCTTGGCCGCTTCAAGACCGCGACGTAGTCACGCGTATGAAAGTCAGCAGGCCCACCCTGAACATCATTCGCATTGATCTTTTACCCGAATTGGATTATCTTCCCTCAAACCAAAAAATTGTCAGAATCAAAAACTTTAAAGGGCATTGGTATTTGGAAAAATCTGAAAAAGGCACCATCGTCATACAAGAAATGCAAGGAGATCCGGGAGGAAACATCCCTCCATTCTTGTTCAATATTTTTTTGACAAACGGTCCTTTCAGCACTTTTTTGGAAATGAAAAAATTGCTTTCTCGTATTTAGTGATTCCATATAGCCAAATCAGGCGAATCCCATTTATTCCTTTTATATTTGCACCAAAATTACAAACCTGTTATGTCTAAATTATTAGCCGTTGGTACCGTCGCCTTTGACGCCATTGAAACCCCTTTTGGCAAAACCGATAAAGTTTTGGGCGGTGCCGGCACCTATATTGCCCTCGCAGCCTCACATTTTCCTAGTGTTAAAACAGCAATAGTCTCGGTGGTGGGTGGCGATTTTCCGGAGAAGCACCTGCAACTCTTGCGCAATAAAAAAATTGATACTTCTGCCATAGAAATTATTCCAAACGGAAAAACCTTCTTCTGGAGCGGCAAATACCACAACGACCTCAACACCAGAGACACCCTCGCTACCGAGCTCAATGTGCTGGCCGATTTTCAACCTAAAGTGCCGGAAGATTTCAAAGATGCAGACTTGGTGATGCTAGGTAACTTGCATCCTTTGGTGCAGCTGAGTGTTTTGGACCAGTTGGAAAAAAAGCCTAAGTTGGTGGTGTTAGATACCATGAATTATTGGATGAATAACGCTTGGGAAGATTTGCAAAAAATCATCAGAAAAGTGGATGTCATCACCATAAACGACGAAGAAGCCAGGCAACTTACCCAAGAGTATTCGTTGCTGAAAGCGGCTCGGATAATACACAAAATGGGACCTAAGTATGTAGTCATCAAAAAAGGTGAAAACGGCGCGCTGCTCTTCGAAGATGACCAAGTGTTTTTTGCTCCGGCATTGCCACTTGAAGAGGTTTTTGATCCTACCGGAGCCGGCGACACTTTTGCAGGTGGTTTTGTCGGTTTTTTGGCACAGACCAAAGACATCTCGTTTGACAATATGAAAAAAGCGGTTATTTACGGCTCTACGCTGGCTTCTTTCTGCGTTGAAAAATTTGGTACGGAACGCATGGAAATTCTCACCCAAAAGGAAGTGGAAAGAAGGCTGAACGTTTTCAAAAAACTGACACATTTTGATATTGATTTAGATTGATGATGAAAAAACTTTGCAAACTATGAGCGACGCCATCAAACACGAATGTGGAATCGCATTGGTTCGTTTACTGAAACCGCTTTCCTATTACAAGGAAAAATACGGCTCTGCATTTTACGGCATCAATAAAATGTATTTACTCATGGAAAAGCAGCACAATCGGGGCCAAGACGGCGCCGGTTTGGCAAGCATCAAGCTAGATATGAAACCCGGCGAACGCTATATGAGTCGGATCAGGTCCAACCAAAGTCAACCTATAATCGATATTTTTTCGCAGATAAATGAACGCATCCAAAGCGAATTGGATCTCAATCCTTCTTTGCAAGACAATATAGAACTGCTGAAAAAAAACCTGCCTTACATAGGCGAAGTCTATTTGGGGCACGTGCGCTACGGCACTTTTGGCAAAAACAGCATTGAAAGTGTTCATCCGTTTATTCGCCAAAACAATTGGATGCACCGAAACCTGATTGTTGCCGGTAATTTTAACATGACCAATGTCAATGAGCTATTTAACAACCTTGTTGATTTGGGACAACACCCGAAAGAAAAAACTGACACCATCACTGTGATGGAAAAAATTGGTCATTTTTTAGACGACGAAGTGAGCAAACTCTACAAAAAACTCAAAGAAAAAGGTTTTAGCAAAGTGCAAGCATCACCCGAAATTGTAAAAAAACTCAACGTAGCCAAAATACTCAAAAAAGCATCCAAGAACTGGGATGGCGGCTATGCCATGGTGGGCATGCTCGGTCACGGAGACGCCTTCGTGCTCAGAGATCCGTCCGGCATTCGTCCGGCATTTTACTTTCACAACGATGAAATTGCGGTAGTCACTTCCGAAAGACCTGCTATACAAACGGTTTTTAACGTCCCTTTGGAAGAGGTGCATGAGCTACCCCCCGGAAAGGCATTTATCGTAAAAAAATCAGGTGAAATTCAAATCAAAAATATCCTAAACGCCCAAGCGCGTAAAGCCTGTTCTTTTGAAAGAATTTATTTTTCCAGAGGCAATGATGCTTCTATTTACACAGAGCGAAAAGCTTTGGGGAAATATTTGTTTCCGGTAGTTTACGAGGCCATCGGACAAGATTTGCAGAACACGGTGTTCTCATACATACCAAATACCGCAGAAACCTCCTATTTGGGCATGGTTGAAGCCGCCAACGACTACCTCAATGAACAAAAAAAGCAGCTGATACTGAATCAGAAAGAAAAACTGGACGACACCCAACTGTCCGAAATTCTATCTACCAAAATTAGGAGTGAAAAAATTGCCATTAAGGACGTAAAACTGCGCACTTTTATCACAGAAGACAAGAGTCGCGACGACCTGGTCGCCCACGTGTACGATGTGACCTATGGCGTTGTAAAACCTACCGACAACCTCGTGATGATAGACGACAGTATTGTACGCGGCACCACATTGAAAAAAAGTATTTTAAAAATTTTGGATAGGCTGAAACCCAAAAACATCATTTTGGTATCTTCTGCACCACAAATTAGATTTCCGGACTGCTACGGCATTGACATGGCGCGTTTGGAAGATTTAATCGCCTTTAAAGCGACCTTGGAACTCTATATAGAAAATAAGCGTTTTGAGGAAGTAGAATTGATTTACAAAAACTGTAAAAAAAGTTTAGAAACACCAGATGGCATCAACCACGTAAAAGCGTTTTACGAACCCTTTTCCGCCCAACAAATCTCAGATAAAATTGCAGCGATGATTAAAACGCCCGAAATTGGCGCAACCGTTAAAATTATCTTTCAAACCGTAGAAGATTTACACCTTTCGTGCCCCGACCATTTGGGCGATTGGTACTTTACAGGAGACTACCCAACGCCCGGTGGCAATAGGGTGGCAAACCGTGCTTTTGTCAATTTTTACGAAGGAAATAAGGAAAGGGCCTACTGATTTTTACCGTTCATCGATTATTTATGCATTTCATCTAAAAGTCAATTACACACTCAAAAATGTTTTTACATTTGACCTATTACTATGGTTTTTTAAGTAAAGTTCATGGTAAAAATTTGGGGCAGGAAAGACGGTTAATAGCCGTCTTTCTTTTTTTATATAAGCCTTTAATGCGCGTCCAACCAATTGTCTCCGATGCCTATTTCCACCTCCAAAGGAATTTCTAACGCACAGGCATTTTCCATTTCTTTTCGCACCAGTTTTTTTAAATCGTCCAATTCGGTTTTGTAAGCGTCAAAAACCAGTTCATCGTGAACTTGCAAAAGCATTTTTGATTGCATTCTGCTTTCCGAAAGGGCTGCATGGATGCGGATCATGGCTATTTTTATAATGTCGGCCGCACTTCCTTGTATGGGTGCGTTTACAGCGTTGCGCTCGGCAGCACCTCTCACCACCTGATTGGCAGCGTTGATGTCGGGCAAGTACCTTCTCCGTCCCATAATGGTCTCTACAAAACCGTGTTTTCGGGCAAATTCGATTTGATTGCCAATATAGGCTTTGAGCTTGGGGTAGGTTTCATAGTATGTGTCTATCAATTCTTTGGCCTGCGAACGCGACAGGTTTGTTTGGTTGCTCAACCCGAAGGCAGAAACGCCGTATATAATTCCAAAATTGACAGTTTTGGCGTGGCTACGTTGTTCGCGGGTTACCTCTGAAAGCGGCACATTGAAAACCTTTGCGGCTGTGGATGCGTGAATGTCTTCCTTGTTTTTAAAAGCTTCGATCATGTTGGTTTCTTTGCTCAAAGCTGCAATGATGCGCAATTCTATTTGAGAATAATCGGCTGCCAAAAGCACAAAATCGGTGTTTCTGGGAACAAAAGCCTTGCGCACCTGCCTGCCTCTTTCTGTCCGGATTGGGATATTTTGAAGGTTTGGGTTGTTGCTGCTCAACCGCCCCGTGGCGGCCACAGCTTGGCTATAAACAGTGTGGATACGGCCGGTGTTTGGATTCACTTCGTGCGGCAGCGCATCTACATAGGTACCCCTGAGTTTCTGTAGTTGTCTCCAGTGCAGAATATTGGATACAATTTCGTGTTCTTTGGCCAAATCTGAAAGTACATCTTCAGAGGTGGCGTATTGTCCTGTTTTGGTTTTTTTTGGTTTTTTGACGAGTTGCAATTTGTCAAACAAAATAGGACCGAGTTGTTTGGGTGAAGACAGGTTGAAGGTTTCTCCTGCTTGTTTGTATATTTTAGTTTCCAGTGCATCTATGTCTTCGTTTAGTGCAGCCGAAAGTGAAGTTAATGCCGATGTATCCAACCGAATACCTTCTTTTTCCATATCGGCCAAAACGCGAATCAGCGGTGCTTCAATTTCATCAAAAATCTTTTTTACTTTTCTCTTTTCGAGTTCGGGTTCAAAAACGGCTTTGAGCTGTAAGGTGATGTCGGCGTCTTCTGCGGCGTATTCCGTTTGTAATTTTAAATCCACATCGCGCATAGAGCCTTGATTTTTTCCTTTCTTTCCAATCAAAGTTTCTATAGAAACAGGTTGATAATTGAGATAGGTCTCCGCCAAAATATTCATGTTGTGGCGCATATCCGGATTAATCAGGTAATGCGCCAACATCGTGTCAAAAAGTTTTCCTTTCACTTCGATGTTGTAATTGGAGAGTACTTTTAGGTCGTATTTTAGGTTTTGCCCAACCTTTTCTATGGTTTCATCGTCAAAAAAAGGTTTGAAAAAACAGATGGTTTTTTGTGCCTCATCTCTATTTTCAGGTATGGGCACGTAGTAGCCTTTGCCTTTTGCCCAACTGAAAGAGATACCCACCAAGGAAGCTTGAAGGCTGTCTAGGCTTGTGGTTTCGGTATCCAAACACACCACCTTTTGTTTGCACAGGTTTTGAAGCAACATACTGCGGGCGGTTTCTGTATCTGCACATTGATAGAAGTGCGACGTGGTTTGAAGGTTCTGATAGCCTTGAACGGTTTCGGGTGTTTGGTCGTGCGGCACATCAAACATGTCAATCTGTTGTCCTGGTGTATCCGGTGTTGATGGATTTTCCTTATCTGGAGAAAGTGTTTTTGAAGTTTCCGAATTTTCTATGCTAAATGTTTTGAGCAAATTTTCCGAAAGCTGCCTAAATTCTAATTCTTTAAAGATGTTCAAGACCGCATCAATATCGGGTGTGTTGAGTTCGTAGTCTTTTTCATGAAACGCCACGGGTACATCCAAGAGAATTCTGGCCAAGGTCTTAGAAAGTTTACCCTGCTCGGCGTGCGACTCTATGTTTTCCCTGAGTTTGCCTTTGAGCTTGTGGGTATTGGCTAGCAGGTTTTCCATGGAACCGAATTCTTTCAATAATTTTTTGGCCGTCTTTTCGCCTACGCCGGGTAAACCGGGAATATTATCTACGGCATCGCCCATCATGCCCAAAAAGTCGATAACTTGCTCGGGGTGTTCTACTTCAAATTTTTCTTGTACTTCTTTGATGCCCCAAATTTCAATTCCGTTACCCATTCGCGCCGGTCTGTACACAAAAATATTCTCCGATACCAATTGCGCAAAGTCTTTATCGGGCGTTACCATATAAGTTTGATAGCCTTGTTTTTCAGCCTGTTTGGCCAAGGTGCCAATGATGTCGTCTGCTTCGTAACCGGGTTTGACCACCACCGGAATATGCATCGCTTTGAGGATGTCTTGTATATACGGAATGGCCACTTTTATCGCATCGGGGGTTTCATCTCGATTGGCCTTATAGTCGGGGAAAATCTCTAAGCGTGCCTGACTACCTTCTTTGTCAAAAGCCACGGCCAAATGGTCTGGTTTTTCGCGTTTGATCACATCCAAAAGCGAATTCATAAACCCCATAATTGCAGAGGTATTCAGCCCTTTGGAATTGATACGCGGATTTTTGATAAATGCGTAATAGCCTCTAAATATTAGCGCATAGGCATCGAGCAGGAAGAGTTTTTTAGATTCTGACATCGGTTTTTTTGTTTTGGTAAATGTACAATTTTGAACGCAAATGATGCCGTGCGATGATACCGCGTTAAAAGTTTCTCAAATGCAAAAAAGTCAAACGCCTTAGCCCTTATATTTGCGATATTTACCAACTAACACTATTCATGCGTTTGTTTTTTTTCGTAATATTCTTACTCCTGATAGAAATTTACGCCTATCAAGCATTCCGAACGGGCACACAAAGCAAATATGTTCGTGGGGTTTATCTTATTGTATCTCTGTTCGTTCTCGTTTATTTTATACACAGTCTTTACACCTTTGACCGCAGTTTGGGGCAGACCAACAAAACCCTTTACGCTTTTGGTATATTCCTCACTTTTTTGATTCCAAAACTCTTATTGACAGTCATGATGCTTGGTGAAGACATCTTCCGATTCACAGAAAGTGTCTTCAAACGTTTTGTGTTTAGTTCGGGCGAAGAAAAGATCCAATTTTTAGTAGCGCGCCGTAAATTTTTAAGCCAACTCGCTTTGGGAGCTGCTGCCTTGCCGTTTATATCTGTCTTGTACGGAATCATCAAAGGGAAATATGATTTCAGAATATTGAAACACACCCTCTATTTTGATGACCTTCCTGAGGCATTTGACGGTTTCGTCATTAAACAAATATCCGATTTGCACAGCGGAAGTTTTGACAATAAAGAAAAAATAAAATACGGTGTACAGCTGATAGACAGTATTGCGGCCGATCTGATGGTTTTTACGGGAGACATTGTAAACACACGTGCCGAAGAGATGCATCCGTGGATTGAGATGTTTGCACAAATACAAACACCTACCTACGGAAAATTTGCGGTTTTGGGCAACCACGATTACGGCGAATACGTGTCTTGGCCATCGCAAGCGCACAAAGAAGACAATTTTAATGCCATCAAAAAATTATATGCCCAAATAGGCCATCAATTACTGCTCAACGAACATGTTTTTATCGAAAAAAATGGCGCACGCTTGGCTTTGGTAGGCGTAGAAAACTGGGGTCGAAATTTTAAACAAGCCGGAGATTTAGAGCTTGCATCTGCCGGACTTACCGAAAAAGACTTTAAAATACTGCTTTCTCACGACCCTTCCCATTGGGATGAAGAAGTAAAGAGCCATCCCAAAAACTTTCAACTTACACTCAGCGGGCATACCCACGGCCTACAGTTTGGTATAGAAATTCCGGGTTTTTTAAAATGGAGTCCGGTTCAATATGTGTATAAACAATGGGCAGGAATTTATGCACACCACCAACGTCTGATTAACGTCAACAGAGGCTTCGGATTTCATGCCTATTCGGGTAGGGTTGGTATTTGGCCGGAGATAACGGAAATTACTTTGAGAAAGAAAAAAATGTAATTTTCTCAGAACTTAAGCTACTGATTAGATATAATTTATAATTATATTTGTTTACTCAATTCCTTTGCTTTACATTTATATTATAAAATTTAATTTATGTCCAAGTTTGGCGAACTTTTAGACATTGAAGTGCCGGTTTTGTTTAATTTTTATACTGACTGGAACGAATCATCTACCCTGATGCACAGCGTACTGCGCGATGTTGCCGCTGCAGTGGGCGACAAGGGAAAGGTGATAAAAATAGATGTGGATAAAAATCCGCAACTCGCCGAGGCGCTTCGCATCAAAACCTTACCCACCAATATTATTTACAAAGACGGCGAAATGAAGTGGCGACAATCAGGCGAATTGGATGCTAATACGCTGATTGTGCTGATGCAAACACATCTTTAGATGTGCATTTCCGGTATGTCCCCGGATACGATTAATGTGCCTTCTGTGGCCTTTTCTATTTGAGATACAGATACGCCGGGCGCCCTTTCCAGAAGTTTAAAACCCTCGGGTGTAATTTCCAGAACTGCCAAATCCGTGACTACTTTTTTGACACAGCCTACTCCGGTAAGTGGAAGGCTGCAACGCTTTAGCAACTTGGATTCACCTGCCCGATTGGTATGCATCATGGCAACGATAATATTTTCGGCAGAAGCCACCAAATCCATAGCGCCACCCATGCCTTTAACCATTTTTCCGGGAATCTTCCAGTTGGCAATATCGCCATTTTGTGCAACTTCCATAGCGCCTAGTATGGTCAAATCTACGTGTTTGCCGCGTATCATGGAAAAACTCATCGCTGAATCAAAAAAGGAAGCACCCGGCAACGTGGTGATGGTTTGTTTGCCGGCATTAATTAAGTCGGGGTCTTCTTCTCCTTCAAAAGGAAAAGGTCCCATGCCCAAAACACCGTTTTCACTTTGAAATTCGACCGAGATACCCGAAGGGATATAATTGGCAACCAAAGTAGGAATCCCGATACCCAAATTTACAAAGTAACCGTCTTTGAGTTCTTGTGCAATTCGTTTAGCTATGCCGTTTTTGTCTAACATTTTATTGATTTGAAGATTTTAGTTTTTCTTTAAAATATTGAAATTTGAATAGCGAGGCATTTGGAAACGTTTTTTTTTGAACATGATATTATTTTTGAAATAACTAATACAACTGAATTAAGTTTGTCTAACAGAGCTTTATCGGGTTTAGGGAGAAAACTTGATTTTTGACAGACTTCCACCTCATATGGTAATTCATCTGCTTCTTTTGCCGCTATTTTGAATTTATGCATAAAATCTGTTTTACGCCCTGCATTTTTGCCTCTCTTACATTTGCTCCAATAGAAGTTCCGCTTTTGAAAACCTGTGAAGACATGCTTAATTGATTAGACTATTTAATTGTTCCGAAAATTCATTGGTGTGTTAAGCCAAATCAAATGTCAATTCAACGATTAAATTTTCTTTATCATTTCTCACATCTATTTTTTTAATACATTTTGATTATTTAGAAATCATCAATTTTCAAATCTTCAAATTATCTTTCTCCTCACCGTTCGCTGTTCGATTCTTTTCTCGTACTGCATGCCTTGAAAAATGCGCTGTACAAAAATGCCCGGTATATGGATCTGATTGGGATCTAGCGTGCCTGCGGGCACCAACTCTTCTACTTCTGCTATGGTTATTTTGGAAGCGCCGCACATACACGGGTTAAAATTTCGCGCTGTACCTTTAAAAATCAAGTTGCCGGCTTCGTCACCTTTCCATGCTTTAACGATAGAAAAATCAGACACAAAAGCGTGTTCCAATATGTGCATTTTTCCGTCAAAATCTCGCACCTCTTTGCCCGCTGCAACCTCCGTTCCGAAACCGGCCGGCGTGTAAAAGGCCGGGATACCCGCTTGGGCTGCCCTGCATCTTTCTGCCAATGTACCTTGCGGAATGAGTTCTACGTCCAATTCACCACTGAGCATCTGACGCTCAAATTCATCGTTTTCGCCAACATAGGAGGAAATCATTTTTTTAATTTGCCTGTGCTGTAGCAACAAACCCAAGCCAAAATCATCAACACCTGCGTTGTTTGAAATACAAGTGAGATTTTTAACACCCAATCTAACCAACTCTTGGATGGCGTTCTCAGGAATGCCACACAGACCAAATCCGCCGAGCATCAGCGTGGCACCATCAAAAAGTCCTGACAGGGCTTCTTTGGGTCCGGAAACCGTTTTTAGAATCATTTTTAAATTTACTTTGTTATAAAATTACGAATTTTCTAAAACAAAGTATCGGATTTGGGATTTTTTTGAGAGTTCTTTACCATTCCAACTCTTCTTCCACTTGCTGAATGCTTTCCGGTGTATCGCAATTGATACGAATGGCTTGGTCTTTGGGTTTGATAAACGCCTCTTGAGAAATGTGAAGTGCTTGATCTGCATAAAGCGATTTCATGTACATGCCCCAGATAGGCAATGCCATAGTGGCGCCTTGCCCATAGGTAATGGTAGGAAAGTGAGCCGCACGATCTTCGGCACCCACCCATACACCGGTCACCAAATTTGGAACCATCCCCATAAACCAACCATCGCTTTGGTTTTGTGTTGTTCCGGTTTTTCCGGCTATCGGATTTTTAAAATCGTAGGGATAACCTGTTACGGCGCGTTTATAATCAATTCGATTGACACCCCAAGTACCGCGAAGGCGCTGTCCGGATCCGGAAAGTGTAACCCCTTCTAAAAGGCTGACCACCGTAGCAGCAGCGTCTTCGCTCAACACGTCGCGTGTTTCAGGTACAAATTCTTGCAATATCGTTCCGTATTTGTCCTCTATGCGCGTCACAAATACAGGCTCCACATAAATTCCTTGGTTGGCAAAAGTGCCATAGGCAGCTACCATTTCGTAAACGCTTAAATCCATCGTTCCCAAAGCTATGGAGGGCACTTCGGGAATATCAGAAGTAACCCCTAGATTGCGCACGAGGTTAATCACCGGTCTGGGGCCGATTTTGTCAATCAAACGCGCAGTGACGCTGTTTACAGAATTGGCCAAGGCATTTTTGAGGGTGAGCAATTCGCCTGAGTATTTGCCGTCAGAATTTTTGGGACACCAGGCTTCTACATTGCCGTATTTTTCTTTTTCAATACAAAACTGTACGTCCGGATAGCTGTCGCAAGGCGACAAGTGGAGTTGATCAATGGCAGCTGCATACACAAAAGGTTTGAAGGTAGAGCCCACTTGCCTTTTACCCGATCGGACGTGGTCATATTGAAAATGCTTGTAATTGAATCCGCCTACCCAAGCTTTGATATGGCCGGTTTGTGGTTCCATGGACATGAGCCCGGCCTGCAAAAAATGTTTGTAATACACTATAGAATCTACGGGCTTCATGATGGTGTCTTTCTCACCTTGCCAGGTAAAAACAGTCATTTCTACAGGCTCGTAGAATGATTTTTTTATCTCGTCTTCAGATTTGCCATTGTTTTTCATGATGCGCCAACGTTCCGATCGCTTCATGGCTTGTGCTAGGATTCTGTCGCGTTCAGATTTGTCAATATCGCGAAAAGGTGCGGTTTTATTGCCTTCATTTTGTCTAAAAAATTCTTTTTGTAAGTTCGCCAAATGCGCATTCACAGCGGTTTCTGCATATTGTTGCATCTTAGAATCGACCGTGGTGTATATTTTTAGCCCATCGCTGTATAAGTTATACTTCGTCTGGCTTCCGTCCGAATTGATTTTCGGATTGTTCTCTATCCAATTCTTCATAAAATCGCGCAGATATTCGCGAAAATAGGTGGCAATCCCTTCGCTGTGTGTTTCGGGTGTAAAATTGATTTTTAGAGGAAGTTGGGCTATCGAATCTCGTGCTGCTTTGGAAATAAACTCGTAGCGAAACATTTGATTTATCACAGTATTTCTGCGATTCAGCACCAGTTCGGGACGTCTTTTCGGATTGTAAAGTGATGAGTTTTTGAACATCCCTACCAGCATGGCAGACTGTTCCAAGTTGAGCTCTTTGGGTTCTTTGTTGAAGTAAATACGTGCTGCGGAGCGAATCCCGTCAGCATTATATCCAAAGTCATAAATATTAAAATACATGGTGAGTATTTCTTCTTTGGTGTATTGTTTTTCAAGCCTGATGGCTATAATCCACTCTTTTATTTTTTGTAAGCCGCGCTGCACAATGTTTTGGGAAACGTTATTGGTAAAAAGCTGCTTGGCAAGTTGTTGTGTAATGGTACTGGCGCCACCTCTGGTGCCTAAAAACATCAGTGCACGGAAAGTGCCACGGGCATCGATACCTGCATGTTCGTAAAATCGGATATCTTCTGTGGCTATCAAAGCACTGATAAGGTGTGGGGGCAATTCTTCGAAAGGAACGGGCGTACGGTTGTCGTTGAAATAAAATTTACCTAAAGTTTTACCGTCAGCTGCAATGATTTCTGTAGCCAAATTGGTGTCGGGGTTTTCTAAAATTTCAAACGTGGGCAATTTCCCAAAAACGCCCCAAGAGGCTAACAAGAAAATAAAAACGACGAAAAGCAATCCGCCGGCAAAAAGCCTCCAAAACCATTTGTTGATGATTTTTGAAAGATTGGGTGTTTTTTTTCTGCTACTCATGATTTGTTTCTTCTAAAGATTGACGTTCTATACGGAAGCCCACATCGGTAATTCCTTTTAAATTCTCTATAGGCCGTGTCTTGCCATTTTCTCGCATGGCTTGGCGGATGTTGAGTGTGTAATTTCCGGATTCGGGAAACCGAACACTTTCTTTATACCAAAGCTTGTTTTCTTTTAAATCGGAAAATCCGGTTCCCAGCCAGCTTCCATCCGGATTTGCCATTCTGTATTCGAGGGTGTCGGTTTGCACCATACCGTTTGGAAATTCTAACTGTGTAATTAAAAAAATATTGCTGAAACGAAACAGATTGTTGTTTCTAATTTGCAAAAAAAGGTCATATCTATGAATGCTGTCCGGCGGTTGAAAGTTGAAAACGACCAATGAATCTTTATGCCAGCCTTTGGGCAAATCTTCATATGCCTCATACACGCGATGGGAATCGCAGCCAAAAGACATCAGTATCAAACACAGGGACAAAATTCTAACGGGCATTTCGAGGCGATTTCTTCCTGTTATTTTTATTTCTACGTGATTTTGCGGGTCTGTCAAAACGATTCAAACTGTCTTGTCCGACCACGTTTCCGTATTCTACAGTAACTTCTTTGAGTACCTCAACTGCAAAATCTTCAAGATTGGAAACGGTTTCTTTTCTCTCATTCATTGCAATCAATTCGTTGGCTTTTTGTGCAGAAAGCATGTGCCAATTCATCCATTCTCCTTCGTAGGCATACCAAAGGACACCTTTGAAAATATCTATTTTTTGACAGATGGCCACTCCTTTTGTGGTGAAGATTTTTTTCTCTGTTTCCGGAAAATCTTGCAAGGCATCGAGATAGGCGTCGAGTTCATAGTTCAAACAACACTTGAGTTTTCCGCATTGTCCGGCAAGTTTTTGCGGGTTTAAAGAGAGTTGTTGGTATTTTGCCGCTGAGGTGTTTACGGAACGGAAATCGGTGAGCCAAGTACTGCAACACAGTTCGCGCCCGCATGAACCAATACCACCTAATCTGGAGGCTTCTTGCCTTAGCCCAATTTGCTTCATTTCGATACGAATGGCAAAAAGACGGGCGTATTCTTTAATGAGTTGTCTAAAATCTACACGGCCTTCTGCCGTGTAGTAAAAAATTGCTTTTGAGCCGTCGCCTTGTACTTCTACATCTGAAATTTTCATCTGCAAGCCTAGCCGTATGGCGATTTCTCTGGATTTGGTTTGTATGCTTTCTTCTTTGCTTCTAGATTCTTTCCAAACGTCCAAATCTCTTTGCGAAGCTTTTCTGTATATTTTTTTGATGTCGGGGCTGTCAATACTTACTTTCTTTTTTCGCATCTGAATACCGACGAGTTCGCCTGTGAGGGTTACGATACCGATATCGTGGCCGGATTGCGCCTCGGTTGCTACAGCGTCATTGATATGAAGTGGGATATGCTCCGGATTTTTAAAAAATTCTTTTCGCCCGTTTTTGAAACCCACTTCAACTAAAGGAAAGGGTTCTTGGCCGGAAGGCAATTTCATATTGGACAACCAATCGAAGACGGTGAGCTTGTTGCAACCGGAAGTGCCACAGGTGCCGTTGTTTTTGCATCCTTTGGGCGTTCCGCCTGTATCTGTTGAGCAATTGCTGCAAGCCATAAATTCGTTTTTGGTTAGGGTTTAAAAGTATTAAATAAACAGCGGATTAAAAAATTTTTAAAAACGCAATTCATAATTGAGTTTGTAGGATACGGAGCCTATTTCTTCTGCCGATTTAAAAATATTACGGAAAAGTGTATTAGACCAACCTATACGCTGTGTGAAAGTCGTGAAATCTTCTCTTTTCCAATCGAATTCTTTGTTGAATAAAAAATCTGGTGAAGCGTAGCAAAAAGTGTAGTCGTGAATCAATCCTGCTGATGTCTGAACTTCCGACATTTGATTGTCAATTTTGGCAGGTGCCATCAAGAGAATTTCATGTGTTTTACACTGCTGTTTCAATTGATCTAAAAGCTTGGTATAATGCGGGACAATTTCTGTTAAATCAAAATTTTGATAGTCGGTTTCCCCTAGTTTTTTGATGGGTCGTATTTGCAAAATATCAAAACTGTCTCCGCTAAATGTATCGAAGATATGGCCTAACTCGTAAAAATTGTCTTTGTTGAAGGTATAATTGATGCGCACATTAAAGTCAAAGTCTTGTTTGCACTTTTTAAAAATCTCGAAAACCTCAACAAACTTTTCAAAATTACCTTTCTGCATAAAGTGCTCGTAGGAAGCTTTGGAAACGCCGTGCAGCGAAATCGTAAACTCGTGCAATCCGGCCTTCAGCAAGTCTCTGACCGAAGCCTCTGTCAACAAATTGGCATTGGTGGTTAGCGAAATGTAAGGCACGCCATATTGTTTTCCCAAAGCGACCAAATGGGGCAAATCTTTGTAAAGTGTCGGTTCTGTACCACAGCCTATTTGCAATTTGAGAGCCCTTTTAAACACCAAGTTTGCCATGCGTTGCGCATCTTTTTCTTTTAAAACTCCTTTTAGTTTTTTTACGTAGTTTTCGTCTGTAAAGTAGCACATACGGCAACGCAAATTACAAGCCATGACCGGGTCTAAATTAACCGATAAGTAGCGCATGCCCAAACGGTGCATCAGATAAAGTGCCAGAAATTTTATCCGGTGGTTTTTGATGCGACTGTTGAGCTTGAGCAGCTTGTATATTCCGTTTTTCATAGGTTTTGAAAGTGCAAACGAACTGCAAAAATGGCTTGATTTGAATTATTTAAACGGCAAAACTTCGCTGCGTCCTTTTTTGAAAATTTTATTGCTGTTTTTCTTGCCTTTGCGAAGTTTCTTGCGTTCTTCGTAGGGCAAAGACGCAATATTCATACAAGCATCGGAGCAGCAGTGTTGCATGTTTTCGGCACAAACATCGCATTGTATAAATAACAAGTTGCAGGCCTCGTTGGCACAATTAACATGGGTGTCGCAAGCTGCGCCACATTGATGACAATGCGCAATGACATCGGGCGAGATGCGTTCGGCGCGGCGTTCGTCAAACACAAAATTTTTACCGATAAATTTGTTTTCCAAACCTTTGTCTTGCACCTGACGCACGTAATTGATAATACCGCCTTCGAGCTGAAAAACCTTTTGAAAGCCCTTGTGCTTGAAGTAGGCACTCGCTTTTTCGCAACGAATACCTCCCGTACAATACATGACTATGTTTTTATCAGTCTCATTTCCTTTTATGGTTTCTTCAATGATGGGCAAAGAATCTCTAAAAGTGTCCACATCGGGTGTCCAGGCATTTTTGAAATGACCGATCTCACTTTCGTAGTGGTTTCGCATGTCAATAAGCACCGTATTGGGTTGTTCAATGATTTGGTTAAAAGAAACTGCATCGAGGTGAATACCTTTGTCAGTGACGTCAAAAGTAGCATCGTTGAGACCGTCGGCCAAGATTTTGTCGCGCACTTTTATTTTTAATTTTAAGAATGAAAAATTGTCTTGCTCCACAGCGATGTTGAGCCGCACATTATGAAGAAAGGTGATGCTGTCTAAATGTTTTTTAAATGCTTCAAAATGCTCCGAAGGCACAGACAGCTGGGCGTTGATGCCTTCTTTGGCTACATAGATACGCCCGAGGACGTCTAAGTTGTTCCAAACAATGAAGAGGTGGTCTCTAAAAATTTGAGGGTTTCCGATATGTGCATATTGATAAAAAGAAAGCGTCAGCCGTTTTTGATTGGCAGCGGCAATAAGTTCTTCCCTTTCTCTTGCACTCAATTTATTGTACAGTTGCATGCTATACTTTGAATAAGTTTAAAAGAATATTTTAGGTAGTCGCAAAGATAGCAAACTTAAACGGATTGAAAATGACAAACAGTTTCCACGTTAAGATAACATTTCATTGAGCCCCTCTTTATCAAAAAGAATTTTGCCAACACTCAAATCTGACCATCCTTTTTTTAGTTTGTAGGTAAATATCGGGGAATTATCTACCATTTCGCAATCAATATAAAAAGTTGACACGTTCGCGTTGTTTAAGTGTTGCATTTCTTTCAATTGTTGCAAGTGAGTAGAAATAAAAAAAATGGAATCTTTAAATTTTGAAAGGCCTTTAATGGTTGTGGTAAGAATTTCATAAGCATCTTCAACTGTGGTTCCGCTAAACAATTCATCAAATACGGCAAACTGATTTCGCCCGAGAATTACTTCTTCAACGACACTCTTTAGGTTCATGACCTCGGACATAAAATGACTGTATCCGTTTTGGATGTCATCGTTGTGATTTATTTGAATTGAAAAGCCCGAATAAAACGGCATTTCGGCTTTTAACGCGGGGACAGCAAGCCCTAAGTGCCCGAGGTAAACGCAAAGGCTGACCGCTTTTAACAAAGTGGATTTTCCAGACATGTTTGGTCCGGTTAGTACAATAACTGTCTTATTTGTCTGAAAACTATTCGTGATAGGTTTTTTCAAAACCGGGTGGTAAAAGCCTTCTAACGAAAAATTATTTTCGGTAAAATTTGGAAAGCTGAATTTATTTGCAAAAATTCCCTGACTTACAGAAAGATACGCTTCAAACTCGAAGAAATCTTTCCAGAAAACTGATATTTCCCCATTTGAAATTTTATTCGAAATAACGGCTGAAAGCTCAATAATATGTTTGTCTTTTAATTTGTATTCCCGAATTAACACTTCATATTCTTTGATGAGAATGCCGTCAAGAAATTGATAGAGGCGGTTGATGGTGGTTTTGTAAGATTCCGGGAAAAGGCCGGTTTTTAATCTTGAAAAATAAAGTGACTGCAATCGGTGAAAGAACAGAAGCATTTGGATAAATTTGCTCTTATATTCCGATTTTTTGTGTTTTGAAGCAAACAGTCGGTATCTTAATTTCTTTTCGGATAAATTTTCAATAATTTGGTTAGTCAGAAAATCATGTACTTCATATAGGTATGAGACGGTGTAAGAATAGTTTTCCAATATCGGATTGTTCTGCAAAAATCCTTTTAAAATATTTTGTCGGGTTATGATATCTTCAACAGAAGAAAGCGGTTCTTGCAGGATGTTACAAAGTGTTTTCTTTGAAAAACGGTTGTGCGTATAATCAAACAGCGGAAGTATTTCTTTTTCAATATGCAAGTCTGTAAGATTGTCCATTTTAAAAAAAATTGATTATACTTCTATAATGTAATAATCTCAAAAATCCATATACGCTACCCGTGCGTTGAGTTCCAATTTATCGATAAAGTCTTGGAGCAGGTGGGTTTTGTAATTGGTATAGCAAAAATTGATCGGTTTTGTGCCGGATGTGTTCAACAAGCCCGATTTTTCGAGTACGTGCTTTGTCTGCCTAGCTACCGCATGGCCGGAATCTAAGATTTGAAATTCCCGGGGTACAATCTTTCGGATTTCGGGAATTAAAAAAGGAAAATGCGTACAACCGAGCACCAAAGTATCGACGCCGTTTGCCAACATGGGCTGTAGGTACTTTTTTAGCAGCAAGCGGGTTTCCTTGCTATCCATTTTTCCGGCTTCTATGAGTTCTACCAAACCTTCTCCTACCTGTTCGAAGACTTCAATGCCGGATGTGTATTTTTGCATGGTATGGTGAAAAAGTTGGCTGCTTAGCGTACCTCTGGTGGCTAGCACGCCCACTTTTTTTGTCTTGGTTTGCAGCGCAGCCGGCTTGATGGCCGGTTCGATGCCGATGAAAGGAATGTCGTAGCTTTGTCTCAAATAATCGATGGCATTGGTGGTGGCCGTATTGCAGGCTACAACAACTATTTTACAGCCGAACGCACGCAGTTTTTCTGTGTTTTTAACCGACAAAGCAATAATTTCGTCATGAGATTTAGTACCATAGGGCGCGTTTTTACTATCTGCCAAATAGATGCCTGACTCATGCGGCATCAGGCTCACTATACGCTTCCAAATGGTAGTGCCACCGATGCCGGAGTCGAAAATACCTATGGGTGCTTCTGCTGACATACTTGTAAAAAAAAAGTTGCCAAAAAGTAAGCATTTCTTACTTGATGGCAACCTAATTGATGTGATTTTTATTAAATGCCGAGTGCTTTTTTAACTTCGGGCGATAAATCTTTGCCGTCGGCCACAATCAAAGTGGTTACGTCTAAAACGTATTCATATCCCAATTGCTTGGCTACGGTTTGGATAGTTGTGCGCACTTTTTCCATGATAGGTGCGTAGAGGTCTGAACGTTTTTTCTGCAAATCTTGTGAAGCAGATTGTTGTGCATCGCGGATGCGGGCTTCTGTTTCGGCCAATTCGGTAGCGCGTCTTTGGTTTACTTCTTTGGGTTGGGTTTCTGCCTCACTTTCGTAAAGCTCCAGTTTTTTCTGATACTCGGTTGCAGAAGCCTGTATGTCTTTGCGGTAGGTTTCTTCCAATTTTTCAAGTTGTTTGTTGGCCGCAATGGCATCGGGCAGTGCTTGAATGATTTCTTGGGTATTGATATGCGCTATTTTTCCTTGTGCATATCCAAATGAGCTGAGCGCAACTGTTGCAACGATTACGAGTAGAGTTGTTTTTAATTGTTTCATTGTTTTCAAAATTTACTTAAAATTAATCCGGATTGTGTTTATGAATTGTTTTCTTTTTTATTTTCTTTTTCTTGTTTTTTCTTTTCTTTGGCTTCTTTTAGTTTTTTTCGTCTTTCTTCAAATTCTTTGATTTTGCGTTGTCTTTCTTCTTCTGCGGCTTTCCTGCGGGCATCAAGTGCTTTTTGCCTATCCGATCGGGTATCTACCTGTGTGGAATCTTTGGGGGTTTCGCCCTTGGTCGCTTCCGCTTTTGTGGCTACTTTGTCTTTAATTTCAGTAGCTTTATTCACCGTTGTATCTTTTGGTTGAGAAACTTTCCCTTCTCTTTCTGCTTTGATTTGCTCGATGGTTTTACCTGTTCTTTTGGCTTCTCGTTCGTCCAAAAGCCTTTGTCTTCTTTCCTCTAGGTCTTTAAGGCGTTGGGCTTTGAGGGCTTCGGCTTCTTGTTTTTTAGCATCGAGGCTTTTTCTTCTTTCATCGGCTTGAGCGGGCTTTGTCGCCGTGGTGTCCACAATGCTGTCGCCTCTTTCTGCTCGAATTTGCGCCACGGTTTTCCCGGTTTTGCGGGCTTCTCGTTGGTCGAGCAGGAGTTGCCTTCTTTCGTCAAATTGTTTTTGACGATCTGCCCGTGCTTTTTCAATGGCAGCTCTTCTGTCATCTAAGGCTTTAAGTCTATCTTGCCTTCGCTGCTCTATGAGTTCTTCTCGGGACAGTGTAGCCGGGTCTGTTTCTTCCAATATGTCATCGATCGTTTCTGTTACCTCATTGCCTTGTGCATCAATTTTTGCGTTGCGATTTATGATGCGTACAATCAGGTCGCTAATATCGTATTTTTTTGCGGAATACAACATCACAACGTCTGCAGATTTATCAAAAACAAAATCGTATTGTCTTTTGGACGCAATTTCTTGAACGGCATTGAACACTTGGTCTTGAACGGGTTGTACCAACTGTCTTTTTTGTATTTCCAAATCGCCGTTGGGGCCAAATCGCTTCTGTTGATAATCCACAATTTCATTTTCTAAAAAAGCGATTTCTTCCTCCTTCTCTCTGATGAGCTCTTTGGTTAAAAACACTTTTTCTTTTTCTAAAGCTTCCCTTTGTTGTGACACTTCGCTAAATCTTAAGTCTATTTCTGTCTTCCATTCGGCAACCTTTTCATCGAGGAGTTGCGAAGCTTGTTGGTACTCCGGGACACTTTTTAAAATGAATTCCATGTCCACGTAAGCAATTCTTATGCCACGTTGTGCATAGAGAGACAAAGTGCTAAGAAAAAAGGCGAAAAGGATAAGGTGTTTGGCTTTCATTTAGCGTGTTGGTTTGTTTAAACACACAGAATTTAAGTATTTAAAATCAATATTTTGCGGCATGCTTTTTAATCTTGAATATGGCATCGGTCTCCAATTTAGATCTGTTTTAAAACTGTTGTCCTATCACAAAATGTGTCTCCCAGCCATTGGCACCTGATTGTCCGGGCAAGTTGTCAAATCCATAACCAAAATCAATTCCCAACAGACCAAAAGCGGGCATAAATATACGAATTCCAAATCCGGCTGAGCGTTTCAAGTCAAAAGGATTGTAATCTTCAAACTTGTTGAACAACGCGCCACCTTCGGCAAAGGTCAGTGCATAAATAGAAGCCGCCGCACCCAGTGTGAGAGGATAACGTAACTCTAACGCAAATTTATTATAAATAGTACCTCCGTCAAAATTTGTCAAAGCATCGTCCGGAACAATGGCTTGGTTTGGATATCCGCGAAGTCCGATGACTTCTCTTCCGTCCAAACTAAAGTTACCCAAGCCGTCACCTCCCAAAAAGAATCTTTCAAATGGCGGCGTGCCCCGTTCAGAATTGTAAGAGCCCAAAAAGCCCATTTCGGCGTGAGACCTCAGGACCAACTTATCGGCCAAACGGCTGTACCAAGTTCCTTTGAATTTGATTTTATAAAACTCCAGAAAACGAAACTTTTCTTGGTCAATTAAAGACTGGTTGGGTGTGCCGTCCGGATTTTGAAAATTGGGGTCGTTTTCCAAATTTCCAAAATCTGTACTGTCAAACAAGGAGTAAGGCGGTGTGACTTTAAGGCTCAGGCTGAAATCTGATCCACCCATGGGGAAAATTGGGTTGGTAAACGTATTGTTTCGGCTCAGGGCCACAGTATAGGAGAAATTATTGGAGTTTCCATTTCCAAACGTAAAAAGCCCCGTGTTAAAGTTGCTCAAATTAAAAAACTGGAAACTAACCGCTTGTGATAAAGTAAAGAAATCGTCGGGCACTTTAAGTCTTTTGGCCAAACCGATGGTTATGCCATCTATGGTAAAACTTCTGTCTTTATCTACATCGTTGGTAAATCCGTTAAACAAAAACTGTTTGCTACGAGACAATGAAAGTGAAAACTGCTGGGGCTTTCTGCCACCCAACCAGGGTTCTACAAAGTTGAGACTAAAAATTCTGGAAGTTCTACTGGCTTGAAGGCGCAAGGCAATATTTTGGCCATCTCCCATCGGTAGCGGCTTGTATTCTTCGCCTTTGAAAATATTGCGCAGAGAGAAGTTGTTGAATGCCAGGCCCAGTGTACCGATAAAACCGCCTCCACCGAACCCACCCTGAAGTTCTATTTGGCTGGAGCCCTTTTCTACCAGGCTGTAGTTTAAATCCAGCGTGCCTTCGTTGGGGTTTACATTTTGGAACTGAGGTTCAATTTTTTCCGGGTCAAAAAAGTTGGTTTGTCCCAATTCTCTAACCGTGCGCACGATATTTTCTTTGCTGTACACCTGTCCGGGTCGCGTGCGCAACTCACGGTAAATAACGTGGTCGTTGGTTTTGGTGTTTCCGGATACGGTAATGTTGTTAAAATAAGCGAGCTTGCCTTCTGCAATTCTGATTTCGAAGTTTATGGTATCGTTTTGCACACCCACCTCTACCGGAGTGATGGTTGAAAACAAATACCCGTTGTTTTGATAGAGGTTGGTGAGATCGTCGGCATCGGGTTTGGATTTGTCAGCAATGCGCTCTCTAAACAAAACGCCGTTGTAAACGTCGCCTTTTTGAATGCCCAACTTGGCGCGTAAAGACTGGTCTGTAAACACGCTGTTGCCCACAAAGTTGATTTCGCCGAAATAGAACTGGTTGCCCTCTTCCATTTTAATTTTCAAGTCGATCCGCTTCTTGCTGACATTGATTATGGAATCCGAGATAACGCGTGCGTCTCTATAGCCACGCTCTTTGTATTTGTCTATCATCGCTGTCAAGTCTGCCTGAAAATTTTCTTCTACGTACTTAGATCTTTTTAAGAAGCGTCCGGGAAAAACCTGTTTGGTTTTTTTCATCCATTTTTTTATGCGCCAGTTCGAGTATCGCTCGTTTCCTTCTATGATGATTTTTCGGATTTTTACTTTCTCGCCTTTGTCAACCCTGACCAACATTTTCTCTTGGTTGACTTTTGCCGTATCGGATTCTGCTAGAGTGGTGATGTAAGCTTTTGCATTTAGGTAACCTTTTTCTTTGTACTGGTTTTCGATAAAGTTTTTGGTGTTTGTGATGAGGTTTTCCGTAATTTTTATGCCTTTGTTCGGCGAAGCGTCTTTGATGAGTTCTTTGGATTTTCGCTTTTTCACACCGTCTATTCGGACATCTGACAGCTCGGGGAGTTCTTTAATTTCCAATTCGAGCCAAACCTTATCGCCTTCTATTTTAGTGATGTAAAAATTGACATCGCTAAACAGTCCCAAACTCCAAAGTCGTTTGGTGATATCGCTGAGTTTTACCCCCGGGATGGTTATTTGCTGTCCTTCTATCAGGCCCGTGTAGGTAACTATAGTCTGCGGATTGTAAGAGACGATTCCGGTTACTTTCAGCTCTTCGAGAAAATAGTTTTGTCCATTGGTAAAGTTTAATTCTTGCGCTTGCAGTCCGTAAAAACCAACCGAAAAGAGGCAAAAAGTAATATATAGAAAGTATCTTTTAAGCATATTTTATGTAAGTTGTTCGCTCGTTTTACCAAATCTTCTCTCTCTTTTTTGATAATCTACCAAGGCTTCCTGCAGGTTTTCTTTCCTGAAATCGGGCCACAAAACCGGGGTGAAAAAAAGTTCAGCATAAGCTGCTTGCCATAGCAGGAAATTGCTGATTCTGAGTTCACCACTCGTTCTGATCATCAAATCTACATCTGGTAAATTGTGCGTGTAAAGATGATTATTAATCGTGGATTGGTCAATACCGTCGGGCGAAATTATGTTATTTTTAACTTTGATGGCAATGTTTTTAACGGCCTGTTCCAGTTCTTCGCGTGCACCATAAGACAGGGCCAAGGTAAGTATCATATTGCTGTTGCTTTTGGTGAGGGTCATCACTTCTTGCAACTGCGCGTATGCTTTTTTTGGAAGTTGAGACAGCCTGCCGATGGCATTGAGCCGGATGCCGTTTTTTTGCAAGGTTGGCAGTTCTTTTTTCAAAGCATTCATCAACAAGTTCATGAGCGTATCTACCTCTGGTTTTGGTCTTTTCCAATTTTCGGTTGAAAAGGCATAGAGTGTGAGAAATTTGATGCCCCATTTGGCGGCATACTCCACCGTTTCTTTCACAGATTTGGTTCCTGATTCATGTCCCGCCACACGCATCAAGCCTTGCTTTTTGGCCCAACGCCCGTTGCCATCCATGATGATGGCTACGTGGTTTGGCAAAAATTCTTTGGTCAATATGTTGTTTTCGTCGTTCATTATTCTCTGCAATAACAGGGGCGTTTTCCGAAGGTGTACGTGAGTGTAAACCCCGAAAATACAAACCAGTCTTTGCTGTTGATGTTTCCAAAATTTTCGCCGTCAAAGGTATCACTATCATTGGGATTACTCAAATCTAAATTGTCTGTAAAAGTTGTGCGTGCACCAATTTCTGCACCTAATATAAATCTTTCATTGAGTTTTACTTTGTAACCCACCGTTAGTGGAATAGCAAAGTCTTCGTCATCACCGTCTCTGGTTCCGAATTGAAAAAAACTCAATCCCAGGTATACGTAGGGTGTGTGTGTGAAGCCGTATTCGTGCAAATCAAATTCAAAAAAATTGAATTCCATACCTACGGAAGCTTCTTTGATGGTGTTTTTAAAGGCAAAACCTCTTTGTCGGCGTCTCGAGTTATCTGAATCTTTGTCATTGGCAGCCACACGCGAATACATAAAACTGGCTCTGTAGCTGTATCTCGGACTCCTGTTCCATTTTACCAAAGCCCCAACTGCAAATCGGTTTGGATCTATATAATTGTCGCTTCCCACGTCCGAAATAAGGTTGCTGCCCCCGAGAAAGGCACCTACTTCGTAGATCTGGGCATTCGAAACCATTCCTGTGGCCAGCATCAAAATAGTGATAATCAGATGTTTCATTATTCTAAAAGTTTGCAAATATAACCAAATATGCTTTGTAATCAAGGCGCAAGGGGCGATACTGCGTTAAAACTTTGAGATGGCTAAAATATTGTGGATGATCGGTACAGGACGTCAGTTTCTTTTGTCTTCCCCCCATAGAAGTTTTTTGCGTATGGTCTTGAAGAAACTGTCTCCTTGCAGTTCTATCATATTGATATGGAATGGGGCTTTTTCTATGGTAATTTCGGTTTGGTTGCTGATGGTTTCTATGGTAGAATCAAGGGAAATCAAATAGGAAGGCTCTCTACCTGATACTTTCAGTTTGATAGACATCGAATCAGGCACAATGAGTGGCCGCGCATTGAGGTTGTGCGGCGCTATGGGCGTAATGACAAGGGCTTTGGTGTCCGGACTGATGACAGGCCCTCCGCAACTCAGCGAATATCCGGTAGAACCGGTGGGTGTAGATATGATTAACCCATCTGCCCAATAAGCATTCAAATATTCGTCGTTGAGCCAGGTTTCAATCACAATCATAGAGGTGGTGTTGCGGCGGCTGATGGTGATTTCGTTAAGTGCTACATCTTTTTCCAAAAAACCGGCATACTTAGGGTGTGACCGTATTTGTATCAAACTTCTCCGGCTGATGGAGTATTGGCTGTGTGTCAAATTTTCAAGGGCTTTTTCGAAATCATCTTGTTGTACATTGGCCAAAAAACCCAACCGACCGATGTTTAAACCCAACACCGGGATGCCGGTATCTTTTACATAGTTGACAGAGCGAAGTATGGTTCCATCTCCGCCTATGCTAAGGAACAAATCAAAACTGCTGTCCAAATCTTGGGAGGATGAGAAGGTTTGCATATCTGCAACATCAAAGTTTTCTTTGACTGCGCTTTGGTGTAGATCTTTTTCTAAATAGGTAGTGAAATCAAATTTTCTGACAGCAGCCAATACATGCTTCAAAGCCGGCATGATGCCACTGTGTTGTATGTATCCGAAAACTGCAATTTTAAGAGGCATGTTCAGATATTTAGGTATTTCTTCAGGTATTCGGACCTTTCTTTAAGATTGCTTCTGAGCTTGTCTTCATCGTGTTCCGATTCTACCTCGTAGCCATATCGCCTAAAAGTCTGCAACATTGGGTTGATGGCAGACTGGCTGGTTTTAATGGTCACTTCAATCCTGTCATCTATATGTCGGGTAACAAAACAACCCAACAATTTGGCGTCGTTTGATTCCACAATTTGACAAATTTGACTCATGGCATAGTCTTTCAAGTTGTGTGATACCACCAAAATATTTCCGGGTTCTTTCAAAAAAGGCGTATCGTAAAAAACTTCTAATACATCTTCCAAGGCGTAGTAACCCATGTAGTAATTTTGGTCGTTTACTACTGGCATAATATCTGTTTCATTTTGCACAAAAGCGCCCATCACATCGAGCCAATTGGTGGTTGATTTCACAAAAAAATGCTCAAATAAATATGCCAAATCTGCCAATGTTTTGGTTTCATCAAAATCGGTCAGGTCTTCGTTGGGCAACAAACCCTGCCAATAGTTATCTGAAATCACAGGCAGATGGGTGTGCTTGTCTTTTTTAAAGGCCTTTTTTACATCTTGAATACGGCTCTCCAAATGGAGCGGTTTTAAATCTACATTGATGTAGTCTGAAATGTTCATAGCAGTTTGTTTCACTCGAGCTAGTTGGCATGCAAAATAATGAATTTAAACGACTCAAAACGTTTTTGGACTTTGTATTTTTGCAATACAAAAAACAATCCATGACAAAGTTAAGTGTTAATATCAATAAAATAGCAACCTTGCGCAATGCCAGAGGGGGAAATATGCCTGATTTGCTCAAAGTTGCTACAGATATTGAGCGGTTTGGCGGACAAGGCATAACCATTCATCCGCGTCCCGACGAGCGTCACATCAGGTATCAAGATGCATTTGATTTGATGAAGGTTGTCAAAACTGAATACAACATTGAAGGCAACCCCATTCCAAAGTTTATCGATATGGTTCTGCAAATACAACCTACACAAGTCACCTTAGTGCCTGATGCCGAAGACGCCATTACCTCCAATGCCGGATGGGACACCGTCAAACACCGGCATTTTTTGCAAGAAGTCATTCAAGAATTTAAACGCAACAATATACGATGCTCCATTTTTGTGGATCCGGATGTCAAAATGATAGAAGGTGCCAAAGCCACGGGCACAGATAGAATTGAGCTCTACACCGAGTCGTTTGCGAGTGGTTTTGCGCAAGACCATATAAAGTGTATTGAACCTTATGTAGCGGCAGCAGAAACTGCCCACAAATTGGGTTTGGGCATCAACGCCGGGCACGACCTCAGCTTGCAAAACATTGCTTTTTTTGCGCAGCATATTCCCAATTTGCTCGAAGTTTCCATCGGGCATGCACTTATCTGCGAATCAATCTACTTGGGTCTGGAAAACGTCATTCAAATGTATTTACAAAAACTACAAGTTTCTTAAGTAAGATGAACCAACCGCTACTTCATTCCATAGTACTCGGACAAGGCAAACCATTACTGATTCTTCATGGCTTTTTGGGTATGTTGGACAATTGGAAAACCATAGGAAATCAGTTGGCGAACGACGGTTTTCAAGTGCATCTCATCGACCTGCGCAACCACGGCAACAGCTTTCACAGCGATGAATTTAACTACGATGTGATGGCCGACGATATCAAAAAATATAGTGATTCCCACCAACTCAACTCCTGCTGTATCCTAGGACATTCGATGGGCGGAAAAGTGGCGATGAAAGTTGCCGTATCCTATCCGAATTTCGTGTCAAAACTCGTGGTGGTAGATATTGCGCCCAAAACCTATCCGCCGCATCACGGTGAAATCCTCAAAGGACTAAGTGCCCTTCCGCTCGATAGTATTCAAAGCCGTCAAGAGGCCGACGAAGCACTCGCCGTTTATGTTGCTGAAAAAGCCGTTCGTCAATTTTTGTTGAAGAATCTTTACCGATCCAATACCGGTAGGTTCGAATTGAAATGCAACATAGAAGTACTGGCCAAAGCAGAAGCCAAAATAGGTGAAAACTTCTCTATAACCGATCAATATCTCGGCGAAACTCTTTTTGTAAGAGGTGAAAATTCGGGATATATAGAAGATTTAGACAAATTAGTCATTCAAAATCATTTTCCAAAAGCAACCCTCCAAACTATTGCGTCTGCCGGCCATTGGGTGCATGCCGAAAATCCTAAAGATTTTTACAACAGTGTAAAGTTGTTTCTAGAAGATTGAAACCCTCGCTCAAAAAAAGGTGTAAATAGAATACGAAAAAGGGCAGTCTTTAAAACATTCAAAAGGTTTGTGTAATTTTGTTTCACCAAAAAATAGAGGTCTGATGCAAAATCCTAAGGTAAGAATGGATGAACCACATGTTACCATCGGTTTAAACTTCTTAAAAAACCTCAAAGGATATCCAAGGTATTTCATTTCTGAGCCAAACGCTCAGGAAGCATGACTGTTGAAAACACTTGTATTGAGCGAAATCGAAATAAATAAAAATAAACACATGAAACTCATTATCCGATTACTCACATCAGCCGTTGCCGTCATGGCAATAGCCGCACTCCTGCCGGGTGTATCCGTTACAAGTTACTGGACCGCCGTGGGTGTGGCTATTGTGCTTTCCCTGCTCAATATTTTTGTAAAACCCATCCTGATTTTTTTCACACTTCCCGTGACCCTTTTTACTTTCGGACTGTTCTTATTGGTCATCAATGCCGTCATTATTTTGATTGTAGCCGAACTCATTCAAGGCTTTACAGTCAGTTCGGTATGGAGTGCTATCTTTTTCAGTATTTTGTTGTCACTTTTGCAATCATTCCTTTTTTCATTCTTGAGAGAAAATTAATTATTATTTTAAAATTAATTTTTATTATTGTAAAATTTTACAGTTTATTTACAAAACAAACAAAATTAAACGTATGAATCACAAGTATTTACTCATTTGGCTATTGGCTCTGTTGTTGGGCTTTTCAGCCTGTAGCGGCGACGATGATGGTGCCGCTATCATAGAAGAAGAAGTGGTAGCCTCGCCCGGCTCGGCTGATTTCTCTAACTATGTTTCTATCGGTAATTCCCTCACAGCCGGTTTTGCAGACGGAGCACTTTTTGTACAAGGTCAGGAAAATTCATTTCCAAAAATTTTGTCGGAACAGTTTAAACTGGCAGGCGGAGGTGAATTCACCATCCCGTTGATGAACGATAATTTAGGCGGCATGCTGGCCGGTGGCCAACAAATTTTACCCAACCGATTGGCTTTAGCCCAAACGCCAAACGGATTGCTTCCACAAGTCATTTCAGGTAGCCCTACCACAGAGGCAACGAATGTTTTGGTCGGCCCTTTTAACAATATGGGCGTGCCCGGTGCCAAGAGTTTTCACATAGTTACCCCCGGGTTTGGCAATCCGGCCAATATTTCGCTAGGTCGAGCCAACCCGTATTTTGTTCGAATGGCATCCAGCCCAAATGCAACCGTTTTTGCCGATGCCCTGGCGCAGAATCCTACTTTCTTTTCTTTGTGGCTAGGCAACAATGATGTGCTGAGTTTTGCCTTGTCAGGTGGTACGGGTGTAGATCAAACCGGAAATTTAGACCCCGCTACTTATGGTGCCAACGACATCACAGACCCAACTGTGTTTGCTTCCGTTTACAATACAATCCTCACCGCTCTGACTGCTAGTGGTGCCAAGGGTGTAGTAGCCAACATTCCCGATGTATTTACCATTCCTTTTTTTACTACTGTTCCTAACAATGCCTTGGTACTCAATGCCTCACAAGCTGCCAGTTTGACCGGATTTTTTCAAGCTTTCAGCGGCATTTTCACCCAAGTTCTTTTGTTGCAAAACGTTCCTGCACAACAAGCCGTTGCTTTGGCTTCTCAATACGCATTTACTTTTACGGAAGGCCCCAACCGCTTTCTAATTTCTGTTCCCGCAACCCAAACCAATCCGCTGGGATTGCGACAAATGACTCCGGAAGAATTGTTGGTTTTGACAATCGATCAAAATGCACTCAGAAATCAAGGATATGGCTCTGTAGCCATTACACCCGATGTACTACAGGTACTAGGCTTATTACAGGCCGGCGGAACGCCTACGCCTCAACAAGCGCAGTTGGTGCTCAATGCCGTTAATCCAATTGCAGACAAAGACGCTTTGGATTCCGATGAATTGGCCATGATATCCAATGCCGCGTCTCAATATAACGCCACTATAGCTGCTTTGGCACAACAATTTGATCTGGCTTTGGTAGATGCAAAATCTTTACAGCTTCAGGTACTCAACGGTGGTATTCCTTTTGAAGGCGGTATCCTGCGCCAACCTTTGGTGACGGGCGGTGCTTTTTCGCTCGATGGTGTGCACCCGTCTCAAAGAGGATACGCAGCCATTGCTAACGAATTTATCAAAGCCATCAATGCCAAATACGGCGCTACTTTACCTTTGGTTAATTTGATTGATTTCAACACTTTGTTCTTGCCGTAAAATAAATTAAACATAAAAAGGCCGACAATTGTCGGCCTTTTTTATTTGAGAATGAGAAATTATTTGGCCTAGTTGCCAGAGCCCAATTCTTGTGTTTCGGTGTTGTTTTTCAGATATTTTTCAAGAAATTGATCTTGCTCCCAAAGCAGGTGTAAGATATTTTCTCTGGCTTGGTATCCGTGGCTTTCTTTGGGTAAAATCACCATGCGGGCATTACCACCCAAACCTTTTATAGCCTGAAAATAACGTTCTGTCTGCAAAGTAAACGTTCCCGGATTGTTATCGGCCTCACCATGTGTCAATAAAATGGGTTTTTTCATTTTGTGTGCGTTCATAAAAGGAGACATGGTGTTGTAAATGTTCGGATCGTCCCAATAATTGCGCTGTTCTCTCTGAAACCCGAACGGCGTCAGCGTTCTATTGTAGGCACCACTTCTGGCGATGCCACATGCAAACAAGTCGGAATGTGTCAACAAATTTGCCGTCATAAAGGCTCCATAGGAATGGCCACCCACACCTACCCTTTTTCTGTCTATGTAGCCCAATTTATCTACGGCATTGATAGCAGCTTCTGCATTGGCGTTTAGTTGCTGTATAAAAGTATCGTTGGGTTCTTTGTCTCCTTCTCCAACTATGGGGAATGCGGCATCGTCAAGCACAGCGTATCCTCTGGTGACCCAATAAATAAATGAACCATAGGACGGAAAGGTAAACTCATTCGGGTTTTGGGTGTTTTGTCCGGCACTGCTTTTGTCTTTAAATTCTATAGGATAGGCCCAGATGAGCAGGGGCAACTTTTCTTTCTTGACCTTGTCGTATCCAACGGGCAAATACAGCGTTCCGGAAAGTTCTACACCATCATTCCGGGTGTATTTTATCACTTCTTTGTGCACGTCTTTGATACTCTCAAAAGGATTTTTAAAACGGGTAATCTGTGTAAGCTTATTACTGCCTTTGATGTTTCTGAAATAGTAGTTTGGAAATTCGCTTTTCGATTGAATACGCACCAATACCAAACCTTTCTTCAAGTCTTCAATAGATAAAATGTCTTCTTTTTTATCGGTGAAGGAAGATTGATATAATCTTTTCTTCTGCAAGGTTTTTAAGTTGAGTTGGTCTATAAATGGGAATTGTCCTTTTGCGCTATAGCCATCGCCAATTAGAAAAGCATTTTCTTTTTCTATGGCAAGTACGTTTCTGTTGAAAACATTTCTTTTGGTTTCAAAATTGCCCGGATCGGCATACACATCTTGTGAGTTTCTGTCTGAAATCAATTTAGGTGCCTCATTAGGATTTGAAGGGTTAATCAGGTAGGTCTTGGTGTTGCGGGTATCGTACCAATTGTCATATACCACCGCAGCGGTATCATTACCCCAAATAACGCCTGAAAATCGCTGTTGTGTTTTGGCCAAGGATTTAGGCACTTCTGCGAAAGGCGCATCCCACACAAACAGTTCATCGCGGAAAGGAACGTCTATGGACGGATCGCCGCCATCCAAGGCTTCTACAAAGTAGAGTGTTGCCGGTTGGTCGTTTCGCCAATTCATACTTCTTCTGCCTTTGTAGGTAGCCATAAAACCTTTGGGTTGTATTTCTCTGAGCGGGATTTCGTTGACCACTTTAATGAGTTTTCCGTTCAAATCATACACTGCTGTTTTTTCCGGAAAGCGATTCCAAGGCACTACATATGAAAACGGTTTTTGGATGGTAGAAACCATCAAAAAATTTCCGTCAGGCGAAAAGTCTTCATCAACATACATGTCTTTTGTCATGTAAAGGGTTTGCGAACCATTGATGTTTACTTTGTACAATTCGGACATAAGCAGGTTTTCGAAGTTGAACTCGTCTGTAGGATTTTTTAACAAATCTTGGTAGGTTCTGTTCTGAGAAACCTTGCCCGAGGTGTTTGATACTACAGGCCCGAGTGGCATGTCTTTGGACTGATCTATGAGTTCTGCCCTGTCTTTTGGCAACATGCGCACCAACAAATGCTGGTTGTCATTGTACCATTTAAAAGGACTGCCTGCATTGGCGTTTAAGTTTGCATCCGTCAGCTTCACAGCTTTGGCCGTTGCCACATCCAACAACCAAAGTTCTACACCGCTTTTGGCAGTGTGCGTAAAAGCTACTTTTGATTGGTCCGGAGACCAACTTATATAACTGATATTCGGATTTTGTGGCAAACCGCTCACTTGAACCTCTTCGGTATCCGATACTCTGCGAACCTTTAAGTTGTTGACATAGGTCACACGTGAAGATATGTTGGTCTTCGGATTGATTCTGAGGCCGCCGAGCCTGAACTCTTCCTGACTCAAGTCTTCTAAAGTCTTGTATGTACTTCTGTAAGTAAGAAGCATGTATTGTTTGGCGTCATCCATCAAAACGGAAGGCGCACGTTCGTAGTCTGCAAGAGCCAAAATTTCCTTGGGTGGCTTTTGATAATCCAAGTTTTCTTGCGCAAACAAGAGTCCGGAGACTAGAAATAACAAAAAAGCAAGTGGTTTTTTCATGGTTAAATAATTTAGACTACTAAAGTATTTGTAAAACTTTATAAAGCATGTTAATAAAAATGTAATTTATTGACCCACAGCGAACGATATTTTATTCAATCAGCCCAAAATGAAATAAATATTTTGAATTATATATAAATTCTATGTATTTAGTATAATTTATAAAAAAAATCAATTTGTTAAATTTGTAACATCCTTTTTTTATTTCAAATTGGTTTCTATCTTTGCCCAAGAATTCGTTTAAAAAAGAGTCCAAAAAAATGAAAAATTTTCAAAATATGATTTGTTGCATGATGTGCCAAGGAAACTTGGAGGTTCTCTCGTGTAGCTAATTATATTTACAATTGCCATACATGAAAAAGCCTCCTCACAAGGGAGGCTTTTTTAATTTTAAAATATTTGAAAAAGGAAAATGATTGTTTAATTTTTAAAAAGTTCATCCATGAAAACGCTTGCCCATCTCGTCCTAAAAGCTGCATCACCCTTCATAAATTCATGTATGTGTATGTGCGTTGACGACATGATAGGTTTTGCCTGTTTGGATGCTAACTAAACTACCCGGGCCACCAAAACACTATCGACAATTTGGTGGCCTTTTTTTAAACAATTTTAAATTTTAAAACCATGAGCTCAAATATTTTTCAAATCCGTGGACAAAGCGAAGGTCCTGCCCAACTACATGTTAGTGCACGCGGGTTTTCCATCCATGTGGACCAACCCGAATCGTTGGGAGGTAGCAACACCGCACCCAATCCGTTGGAATATCTATTGGCCGGATTGGCCGGCTGTGTAAACGTTGTGGCACACCGCGTTGCCGAAGAGTTGAATATCAAAATATACGAGTTGTGCATCGATGTAGCCGGCAGCCTAAATCCCGATAAGTTTCTAGGTAAATTTACCCTCGATCGGGCGGGTTTTCAGACCATCCAAGTTCGCATACATGCACGCACGGATGCTTCGGATGAAAATCTCAGAAAATGGTTAAACATTATTGAAACGCGAAGCCCGGTGAGAGATGTATTGGGAAAAGGTACACCCATAGGGCTATCGCTCCAAAGAAAAGTTAGAGAAGAATATTGTGTTTAGTTTGTTTGGTTTGTTAGGGAGACCGCGGAGAAGTCACTTTTTCTGCTTCATCTACGACCTGCTTCCGAGCGGTCTCTCTTCTTTAAAACGTAAAAAATGTCTATAAAAACGATACAATTAGAAAAAGTACAGACCGAAAAAGGTCATACGCTAGCGAACGTTGCACTTACTTACGAAACCTTCGGTCCAGAGCTAGGACAAGCACCTGTGGTTCTAGTGGTGCATGCACTCACCGGAAATTCCAAAGTTTGTGGTGCCAAGGGTTGGTGGCAAGACGTCATCGGACCCAACAAAGCAATAGACACCAATCACTATACCGTATTTGCTCCCAACATACCCGGAAACGGTTATACGGGTAGCGCGTATTTGATTGAGAACTATCGAGAATATTCGGCTCGCGACATCGCTCAAATCATTCATTTGGGACTTCAAAAACTCGGTATCTCTAAAGTTTATGCAGCCATTGGTGGCTCTATCGGCGGTGGGATTGTTTGGGAGTTAGCCGCTGCCAAACCCCATTTTATCGAGCATTTGATTCCGGTGGCATCAGACTGGAAAGCATCAGACTGGTTGTTGGCCAACACCTTTATCCAAGACCGTATTCTCAGCCATTCTTCCCACCCCTTGGAAGATGCACGTATGCACGCCATGACTTTTTACCGCACAGCCCAATCGTTTAGAAATAAATTCAACCGAACCCTAAACACAGAAGTTGGCATCTTTAACGTGCAAACCTGGCTGGCGCACCACGGCACCAAACTGCGCGAGCGCTTTACGCTATCTGCCTACAAAACGCTCAACCACCTGTTGGCAAGCATAGACATCAGTCGCGGACGCGGAGATTTTGCCACGGCAGTGCGGGAAATCAGTTCCACAATACACATCGTAGCCGTGGATACCGACCTGTTTTTCGTACCCGAAGAAAGCCGAAGAACCTACACTTGCCTCATCAAATTGGGCAAAAAAGTGCACTACCATCAAATCCAATCCATACACGGGCACGACGCTTTTTTGATTGAGTACGACCAACTGAGCCGCATACTTGCAGGTATTTTTGTCAAAAACGAGGTATTGCTCTCAGAAATGTAACTGCTTTCAAAATCATTTGGGTGTGTTTTCTGAAACGGCTTCCGCCCGATTTCAGAAAACCGGGCTGTCCGCTCATAGACCCGATTCGGAAAACCGAATCGGGTGCTAACCGCTACCATCCCTCACACAATTCAACACTTCAAAATACATATAAACCTAAAAAAATAAATTATGGCCCAACTCAACATCCTCCTTTTCGGCATCGGAAAAATAGGGAGTACATTCGTCAACAAATACATAGAAAGGCAAGAAGAAATTGCCGCGCAGAAAGGCATCAAACTCCATTTAGGTGCTATTGCCAATTCCAAGTTTGTCTTTTGGGCAGCCTCAGAAAGCCCAAACAAACAGTGGATTGCCGATCTGGAAAACTATCAAAAACCTTACAAATTAGAAAATGTGGTCCACAAGTTTCAATCGCTTTACGGCGAAAATCTAGTGGCAGTAGATGCAACAGCAGACGAGCATTTGGCACAGCACTATCCGTTTTTGATTGAAAGCGGGTTTCACATTGTCTCAGCCAACAAAACCGCAAACGTTCAACCCATAGATTTTCACATCGGCCTGCGTAACCTACTCAAAGAAAACCAAAAAAAATTTTTCTACGAAACCCACGTAGGTGCCGGACTGCCCGTGCTCGAAACCCTTCGCAGGCTGTATCAATCCGGCGATGAAGTCACACGCGTCAGGGGAGTGTTTTCGGGTTCTTTGAGCTATATCTTTAACACCTTCTCCGAAGAAAACAAAAGTTTCTCGCAGGTGCTCGATGAAGCCGAAAAACTAGGCCTCACCGAACCCGATCCGCGCACAGATCTCAGCGGAATAGACGTGGCCAGAAAACTGCTTATCATTGCCCGAGAACTCGGTATTCATAAAGAACTCAATGCCGTAGAAGTGGAGTCACTATTGCCCAAAAAACTCAACGGACATACCACGCTGCATCAGTTTAAAAGCCGTATAAAAGAACTCGACAGCCTATACCAATCGCGTAAAAGAGAACTCAAAAAAGACGAAGTGTTTCGGTATGTAGGCGAATGGGATTTAAAAAGTAAAACCCTTAAAGTGCGTTTGCAAACCTTTCCGAAGGAACACACTTTGGGCTATATCAGTGGCACAGAAAACGTGTTTGAGATATATACCAAATCCTACCAACCAGAACCGCTGGTCATCAAGGGCAGTGGCGCCGGACTCGATGTCACCTCAAACGGATTGTTGAGAGACGTGCTCAAGATAGCCGAGTTTGTACCCAGCACGGTTGTCTAACCCAAAAACTGCATCAGGTCTGCCACCATTTTTTGACTGCCGGCATAAAAAGGGGTGCGTTGATGAAGCGCAGTAGGTTCTATATCGAGTATGCGTTGCTGCCCGTTGGTAGCCAAACCACCGGCTTGTTCAATGATAAAAGCCATGGGATTGCACTCGTAGAGCAAACGGAGTTTTCCCTGTGGCGAAACAGCCGTCTGCGGATACAAATAAATGCCGCCTTTGATCATGTTGCGGTGAATGTCTGACACCAACGAACCTATATATCTGGAAGTGTATGGCCTGTCTTCAACTTCCTGCTGGCAATATTTTATGTAATTTTTGACACCTTGCGGAAAATGGACATAATTGCCCTCATTGACAGAGTAAATAGCGCCGTTTTTGGGAAATTGGATTTGGGGATGGGACAGGTAAAAAGTGCCAATAGCCGGATTGAGCGTAAAACCATTTACGCCGTGTCCTGTGGTGTAAACCAACATGGTACTCGAACCGTAAATTACATAACCCGAGGCCACTTGCCTGTGTCCGGGTTGTAGAAAATCGGACAAGGTAACCGGTGTTCCTATAGGTGTCACGCGCCTGTAGATTGAAAAAATAGTGCCCACAGACACATTCACATCTATGTTCGACGAACCGTCGAGCGGATCGATTAGCAGCACATAATGATTGGTATTTGTATTGCTTTTGCCCGAAATACTGATGAAGTCTTCATTTTCTTCTGAGGCAATACCACATACAATTTCACGGTTAGACAAGGCCTTGATAAAAGCCTCATTGGCAAATACATCCAATTTTTTCTGATCTTCGCCTTGTATGTTTTCGCTGCCCGCGTTGCCCAATATATCAACCAGACCGGCTTTGTTAACCTCGTGATTGACCACTTTTGCAGCCAACCGAATCGAATTGATAAGTCGTGACAGTTCGCCGGTTGAATAACTAAAAGCAGCTTGGTTTTCTATGATAAACTCACCTAAAGTTTGATTTTCATGTGGCATATGGCGGTTTTGCATACAAATATCGACAAAATTGTTACATTTATACAAATCTATTGGATAAAAACGACTTAGATTTAACTTTGCGCAGAATATATAACAAAATGTTAGTAAAAATTAGAAAGGCATCTTCCAAAGATGTGTCGGATATTTTGAATCTCATCCGCGAGCTGGCCGCCTTCGAGCGTGAACCGGATGCGGTTGAAGTCAGTATTGACGAACTGATTCGAGATGGTTTTGGCGAGCAACCACTGTTTCACGTGCTTATTGCCGAAATGCCGTCGGGCGAAATTGCCGGTATGGCTTTGTACTACGTGAGGTATTCTACCTGGAAAGGCAAAACGCTGCATTTGGAAGACTTAATTGTCAAAAACAAATTCAGGTCACAAGGCATCGGGTCGCAATTGTTCGACGCTTTTCTAAAAATCGTCAGAGATGAAAAAGTGCGCCGCGCAGAGTGGGTGGTGTTGGACTGGAACCAAAACGCCATCGACTTTTACGAAAAAAACGGTGCAAACATTCTAAAAGACTGGCATCTTGTACAAATAGATCAAAAAGCAGTGCAACGTAAATTTAACTCTTAAATATGCGAATATTCAAATTTGGTGGGGCTTCCGTAAAGGACGCCGAAAGCGTGAGAAATGTATTTAATGTGTTAAAAAAAGTAGGCCATCAAGACACCCTGCTCGTCATTTCGGCCATGGGAAAAACCACCAATGCTTTGGAGGAGGTTATTCACAACTATTTTCATCAACCCGACGACCTTCAAGAATCAATACAAGAAGTGGCAAAATTTCACAACCAAATCGCTTTAGATTTATTTGAGAACGAACAACATCCCATATTCAAGGAAATCCGTTTTTTAGTGGCCGAGCTAAAGACTTTTTTTGAACGTAACAAATCGACCAAGCATCCATTTGTATATGACCAAGTGATTGGCTACGGCGAGTTGTTGTCCACCAAAATTGTGAGCGCCTATCTCAACCATGAAAGCATCGAAAACGAATGGCGCGACGTTCGCGAATGCATCAAAACCGACAGCAACTACAGAGATGCCAATGTAGATTGGGAACAAACCCAACAGCGCATTTCGACTAAAGTTGAAAGGGGAAAAATGTACATCACACAAGGCTTTTTAGGCTCCGATGCCAATTCGTTTACCACGAGTTTGGGACGCGAAGGCTCAGACTATACCGCCGCCATCTTTGCCTACTGCCTAAATGCCGAAAGCGTCACCATCTGGAAAGACGTGCCCGGTGTGCTCAATGCCGACCCGCGCTATTTTGAAAACGCTACCTTGCTCCATCATATTTCTTATCAAGAAGCCATAGAACTGGCTTTTTACGGCGCATCCGTCATCCATCCAAAAACACTACAACCCTTACAAAGAAAAGAGATTCCGCTCTATGTAAAATCTTTTGTAAACCCGCTTGCAGAAGGCACGTCTGTTAAAAAAGGACAACCCCTGGAGCCTCAAGTCCCCTGCTTTATTGTCAAAAAAAACCAAGTGTTGATTTCACTTTCTTCGTTAGATTTTTCTTTCATCGTAGAAGAAAACATCAGCGAAATTTTTAACCTGCTCTCACAGGCAAAAATGAAAGTAGATGTAATTCAAAACTCCGCCATCAGTTTTTCTGTTTGTGTTGATAACAAATTTAACCACTTGGAAGAAACGCTCAACAAACTCCGCGCAAAATTCAAAGTCACTTGTTACGAACAGGTTTCACTTTACACCATAAGGCACTACGACCAGAAAACCGTGAAGAGCCTCGACAAGGGGCGGGACATCTTGTTAAAACAGTTGACAGCAGAAACCATGCAAATGGTGGTAAAAGCGCAAGCCTAATTTTGTTGCCCGGCTAAAACTTCTTTTGCTATCTTTGTATGTTAGCCAAATACTATGTCATTAATCTCAGCGAAAGAAGTAGCCAAAGTTATCAAAGTTGATAAATACAGGTTTATCGGCACTTTTATCGGTTGGATATTGATGAAAATCTTGCGTATTTCCAAACTGAATGCCGTCTATAAAAAGTATCAACACCTCGATGCCGAAAACTTTGTGAAATCGGTTTTAGACGAGTTAGAAATCAAGTTTGACATCCCCGAGGAAGACCTCAAACGCATTCCAAAAGAAGGTGCTTTCATCACGGTTTCCAACCATCCGCTGGGCGGTGTAGATGGCTTGTTGTTGTTGCATCTGATGCTCAATCAGCGCAAGGATTTTAAAATTATAGCCAACTTTTTGCTACAAAAATTAAAACCGCTCGAGTCTAAAGTGCTTCCTGTAAACCCTTTTGAAAGTCACAAAAATGCACACTCAAGTATTGTCGGGTTTAAAAATGCCTTGTCGCATTTACATGCGGGTTGCCCCTTGGGAATTTTTCCGGCCGGTGAGGTTTCAACCTACCGCGAAGGTAAACTTATAGTGGATAAACCTTGGGAAGAAGCCGCTATAAAACTGACCAAAAAAGCCGGTGTTCCGGTCGTTCCTATTTATTTTCACGCCAAAAACAGCCGCACTTTTTACCTGCTTTCTCAACTGAGCGATACCTTGCGAACGGCTTTGCTTCCGTCCGAGCTTTTCCAACAAAAACGCAGAACCATCAGTGTGCGCATCGGCAAACCCATTTCAGTTAAAAGTCAGGATGAAGTGGAATCGCTTGCCGCATATTCGGGTTTTTTGAGAAGAAAAACCTATTTGTTGGCCAAACCCTTTGAAAAAAATCGGTTTAACCTTAAAAACAAACTTAAAATCCCCAAACCACCCAAAAAAATCATCAAACCCATCAATCCGTCGGACATCGTCAAAGAGGTGGAAGTCATACGCGCCTTGGGTACACGTTTGTTGGTAAGCAGGAATTTTGAAGTTTTTCTGGCAGAGTCTTATCAAATACCCAACTGCTTGCGGGAAATTGGTCGCCTACGTGAAATCACCTTTCGGGAAATTGGAGAAGGCACCAACCAATCTATAGATTTGGATGCATTTGACACCTACTACTACCATATGTTTCTGTGGGACAACGACGCACAAAAAATTGTGGGTGCATACCGCATGGGGCTCGGCAGCGAAATTTTTGCCAAATACGGCATCAACGGGTTTTATACGCAAGATTTGTTTCGCTACGAGCCCGAACTCTATCAGATGATGAGCCAAACCATAGAAATGGGTCGGGCTTTTATCGTGTCGGAATACCAGCAAAAACCCATGCCGCTGTTTCTGCTTTGGCGGGGTATCATTCACACAGCACTCAGACATCCGGAACACAAATATTTGATGGGCGGAGTAAGCATCAGCAACCAATTTTCCAATTTTTCAAAATCGCTGATGATTCAATTCATGAAATCGCATTACTACGATCCTTATATTGCACAGTATGTGCATCCCAAAAAAGAGTTTAAAGTAAAACTGGCCGATGAGGACAAAGACTTTGTGTTGGACGCCACAGAAGCCGATTTGAACAAATTTGATCGTTTTATAGATGAATTGGAACCGGGCGCGTTGCGATTACCCGTTTTGCTGAAAAAATACATCAAACAAAATGCGCGGCTGATTGCTTTCAATGTCGATCCTTTGTTTAATGATGCTGTTGACGGTTTAATGTATATCCGAATATCAGATTTGCCCGAGGAAACCATGAAACCCGTGATGGAAGAATTTCAACGGGAATTGGAACAAAAACTACAAGAGGGCAAAGACATTTCAAACCTTGGGGACGATTTGATGCCGGGTGCATAGAGACATCTACAAAAGTGATATAAAAACAGACTCAGCTTAAAAATAGATTTTCTACAAGTCGTGTCCAAATCGTTTTGATGAATACAAGTTTGCCAAAATTTTTATAAGGCGAAATGAAATATTAAAAGCCTGTGTATTCGAATTTGCCCAACGCGAAAAATATTGAAGAACTAGGGAGTAGCTTTCAAAAGCAGATATCACCTACTACACGCACCCTACTACCCGCTGAATTGTCACCCTGAACTTGTTTCAGGGTCTTACTCGTGTAGGGTTAAGATGCTGAAACGAGTTCAGCATGACAGCATGTGGAGTTCAGCATCAAAGATTATGGAGTTCGGTATGACAGGTGAAGTGGGTTTAGCAGAATCCTGTGTAGCGGATTCATAAACCCTTTATCTGAAAATATAAATTTGTGCGCAAAAAAACTTCTAAATTTGAATAAGACAGAATCCGTTTTTTATAAATTATTCATCCGAACGGCAAATCTCTATCTGCGATGCTTTCTAAATACTGCTTCCAAAGTATCCCCAAATCCGATTTCTCCGCTTCGGTTATTTTTTTAACTTAGACCACAGAAAAAAGCACCCTTTTGATAGACAGAGCATCCATAGACAAAGTATTTGAAACCGCCCGTGTTGAGGAGGTTATCGGTGATTTTGTTCAACTCAAAAAATCAGGATCAAACTATAAAGGCCTCAGCCCGTTTACCGATGAGCGCTCACCGAGTTTCATGGTTTCGCCCGTCAAGCAAATCTGGAAAGATTTCAGCAGCGGAAAAGGTGGCAACGTAGTCGCTTTTTTGATGGAGCACGAACATTTTACCTATCCGGAAGCCATCAAATACCTCGCTAAAAAATACAACATAGAAATTGAAGAAACCTTGCCGTCTCCCGAAGAAAAAGAAGCGGCGGGCGAACGCGAAAGTTTGTATTTGGTTTCAGAATACGCTCAAAAATATTTTGCCAAAACCCTTTGGGAAGACGAAGAAGGAAAAGCGATTGGTCTGAGCTATTTTAAAGAGCGGGGATTTACAGACGAAACCATTCGCAGCTTCGGACTCGGCTATTCACCCGACAGTTGGGACGCTTTCACCAAACAAGCATTGGCAGACGGCTATTTGTTAGATTTTCTGGACAAAACGGGTTTGAGTATCGTTAAAGAAACCAAGAGTTTTGACCGCTTTAAAGGCCGCGTCATGTTCCCGATTCACTCTATGAGCGGTCGTGTGCTCGGCTTTGGCGGACGCATACTCACCAACGATAAAAAAGCCGCCAAATACCTGAACTCGCCCGAAAGCGACATCTACCACAAAAGCAAAGTACTCTACGGACTTTACTACGCCAAACAAAGCATCGCCAAAGAAAACAGTTGCTATTTGGTGGAAGGCTACACCGATGTCATTCAACTCCACCAACGGGGTGTGCAAAACGTGGTGGCATCGAGCGGGACGGCACTCACGCCCGACCAAATCAGGCTTATCCGAAGGTTGACAAACAACATCACAGTGTTGTTTGACGGTGATGCGGCCGGACTACGCGCCTCACTTCGCGGCATCGACCTCATTTTGGAAGAAAACATGAACGTCAAAGTCTGCAGTTTCCCGGAAGGGGACGATCCGGACAGCTTTGCCCGCACACATGAATACGAAGAAATCGTGTCATTTTTAGAAGAAAACGCCAAAGATTTTATTCAATTCAAAGCCGAATTACTGGCCAAAGACGCCAAGAACGATCCTATCAAAAAGGCGGAATGTGTGCGTGATATGATTGAGAGTATTTCTAAAATTCCGGACAAAATCAGTCAGGAAATTTACGTGAAGGAATGCTCCAAAATCATGGACATTTCTGAAGAAGCCTTGTTTTCTTCGCTCTACCAATTAACCAAAGGCAAAATTAGGCAGGCAAACAAACAAGAAAAACAACAACGTGCCACCACAGGTTTAACTGCCGTACAAACCGTACAAGAAAAAGTAAACCAACTGCACGAGTTGGAGACCGACATCATTCGTGCATTACTACTGTTTGGCGATAAAGAAGCCGAGTTTGAAGACCTTATCCTCAAACAGAACAATCAAAACCAGTTGGAATTGGTTGCCGAAAAATACAGCTGTAAAGTCTTTGAAAAAATATTTTTGGATTTGCAACAAGACGAAATTGATTTTTCGCACCCCGATTTTAAAGCACTCTACCATTTGTTGGTGCAAAAGTTTCAAAGTGATGAAGGCATAGACCTCAAAAACCTGTCTCACGCTTTAGACAAAACCGCTAACGAAATTGTCTCCGACATCTTGATGAATGAAGAGCAATACCAACTGCACAACTGGGAACGAAAAAATATTTTCGTCAAGGTAAAAGATAAAAGCATCGCCCAATTTGTCAGTGAGATTATTCTTAACCTCAGAAGCTACCTCATAGAGCAAAAAAAAGTGGAACTCATGCAGCAAATCACTTCCAAAACCGAATCACATACAGAAATATTGGAAGAAATCAACAACTACAACAAACTAAAAGTGTTGCTCGGACGAAAACTGGAGCGGGTTATTTGATAGTTCTGTTCGTTTTATAAAATTGTGAAAGCCCGTCAATATTTCAAAAAATTCGCAGCGGAATTGTACCTTTGCGCCTCAAAAACATAGTGATACAATACAAGATGAAGTACCATCCCAACGAAATTGAAGCCAAGTGGCAAAAATATTGGAAAGCAAATCAAACTTTTTTAGCAGATAACCAATCGGATAAACCCAAATACTATGTATTAGACATGTTCCCGTATCCATCAGGAGCCGGGCTACACGTAGGGCATCCGTTGGGTTACATCGCTTCCGATATTTATGCCCGCTTCAAAAGACACCAAGGTTTTAACGTCTTGCATCCCATGGGATACGACTCTTTCGGATTGCCGGCCGAGCAGTATGCCATTCAAACCGGGCAACACCCGGCCATCACCACAGAAACCAACATCAAACGCTATCGCGAACAGCTCGATAAAATCGGTTTTTCTTTTGATTGGAGTCGAGAAGTGCGCACTTCCGAACCCGATTATTACAGCTGGACACAATGGATTTTTCTTCAATTGTTCAATGCTTGGTATAACCAAGAGACCGATCGGGCTGAGCATATAGACAGCCTTGTAGCTGTTTTTAAAAAACAAGGAAATCATCGCATAAAAGCGGCCTGTGATGAAGACACCAAACCTTTCTCTGCTACCGACTGGGAAAATTTCAGTGAAGACGAAAAACAACAAATCTTATTAAAATACCGATTGACATATTTGGCCGAAAGTGAAGTAAACTGGTGCGCGGCACTGGGCACCGTGTTGGCAAATGACGAAGTTGTCAACGGTCTTTCGGAACGCGGCGGACATCCGGTGGTGCGAAAAAAAATGACGCAATGGAGCATGCGTATTTCTGCCTATGCAGAGCGACTGCTCAACGGACTCAACCGTATAGACTGGCCCGAGCCGCTCAAAGAGATGCAGCGCAACTGGATTGGAAAATCGGTAGGTGCGCACATCGTGTTTGACATCGAAAACAGCAAGAATAAAATTGGTGTGTTTTCTACCAGACCCGACACCATCTTCGGCGTGAGCTTTATGGTATTAGCCCCCGAGCACGAGTTGGTAGCACAAATCACCACAAGCGAACAACGAAATGAAATAAACGCCTATGTTGAGGCCGCCTCACGCAAAAGCGAAAGAGAGCGCATGGCAGATGTAAAAACGGTGAGTGGCGCCTTCACCGGTGCCTATGCCATCCATCCCTTTTCCAAAAAACGAATTCCCATTTGGATAGGCGATTACGTTTTGGCCGGTTATGGTACAGGTGCCGTGATGGCTGTGCCTTGTGGCGACCAGCGCGACTACGATTTTGCCAAACATTTTGATATAGAAATTCCCAACATATTCGACGGCGTGGATATTTCTGAAGCTGCATTTACAGACAAAGAAAAAAGCATCATTGCCAATTCAGATTTTCTGAACGGACTTTCCTTCAAAGAAGCCACCGAGAAAGTGATAACAGCGCTCGAAAAAACAGGAGCCGGAAGTGCACGGACCAACTACCGCCTCCGAGATGCTGTTTTCAGCAGACAACGCTATTGGGGCGAACCCATCCCGATGTATTATAAAAACGGTATTCCGCATCCCATTCCGGAAGCTTGTTTGCCACTTAGGTTGCCCGAAGTAGAAAAATACCTGCCCACGGAAGATGGCGATCCGCCGTTGGGCAATGCGACAGCTTGGTTTTGGGACGAGGAAAAACAGCAAGTCACCGCCGACACCAACAGACCCGGCGGACCGCTCGAACTCAACACTATGCCGGGCTGGGCGGGTAGTTCTTGGTATTTCAACCGGTATATGGATGCCCAAAATACAGCAGCTTTTGCCGGGAACCGAGCACTTGACTACTGGCGCGAGGTCGATTTGTATATAGGCGGTAGCGAACACGCAACCGGACACTTGCTCTACAGCCGTTTTTGGCAAAAATTCTTGTTCGATTTGGGTCTGGTGCCCACAGATGAATATGCCAAAAAACTGATTAACCAAGGAATGATATTGGGAATGAGCGCGTTTGTTTTCAGACTAGAAGGCACAAATTCCTATGTGTCAAAAAACATCATAGAAGGTAAAAAAGGTCAGTTTATTCATGTTGATGTGTCGCTAGTTGACGCTTCTGATCATTTGAATATTGAAGCTTTTAAAAATTCGAGACCTGAATTTGCTGACGCACAGTTTAAAACAGAGGCAGACGGAAGTTTTGTTGTCAGTCGCGAAGTCGAAAAAATGTCCAAATCCAAATACAATGTGGTCAACCCCGATGATATTTGCGAGCAATTTGGCGCGGACACACTTCGTATGTACGAAATGTTTTTAGGACCGCTCGAACAAGCCAAACCTTGGAATACAGCAGGCATCACCGGTGTTTTTGGTTTCCTCAAAAAACTGTGGCGTTTGTACTTTGACGACAATGGTTGTATAGTCACCGACGAAGCTCCTGACAAATCATCGCTCAAAACGCTGCACAAAACTGTCAAAAAAGTGACGGAAGACATTGAAAATTTCTCGTTCAACACCTCCGTTTCCTCTTTTATGATTGCCGTAAACGAGCTCACTTCTCAAAACTGTCACGAGAGAGCCGTTTTAGAACCCTTAGCCATCCTAATTTCGCCCTATGCCCCGCATATAGCAGAAGAACTTTGGTATCAATTGGGAAAAAGGGAGTCCATTTCCACGGCAGCTTATCCAATTTATGATCCCAAATTTTTGATAGAAGCAGAAAAAGAATACCCGGTTTCTTTCAACGGAAAAATGCGGTTTAGCCTGACGCTTCCTTTAGATATGACTAAAGAAAATATCGAAAAAGCGGTTTTGGCAGACGAACGCACCCAAAAACAGCTGGAAGGACAAACACCCAAAAAGGTAATTGTGGTGCCCGGGAAAATCGTGAACCTGGTAGTCTGATTTTGATACATTTACCTCTTGTAAAACAGCCGATTTATGCCTAAATTCTCTTACAAATCTCAAAGAAAAATTCGGAAATTTCACCGTTACATTGCAGTTTTTGTAGGCATACAACTCCTCTTTTGGACAGTCAGCGGCATGTATTTTAGTTGGAATAATATGGATGATGTACATGGCGATACCTTTCGGATTTTTCCAAATAATTTTGTAGGAAACCCAAATTTTGCATTGATGGATTCGCTTTTTGATGAAGTTGAAAAAACCATCAAAATTGATTCTATAAAGAGCATCGGCATTGTCAAAAATGACGTTCTCCCTATGGCGCGCTTCAGTTTTTTTCACGCAGGAAAACTTCACCATCAATTGATTGATCTTGAAAAAAAATCCCTTCGTCCGCCATTGTCAGAAGCGGAAAGTGTCAAGTTGGCACAAGAAAGTTTTCGGGGAAAAGTTGGCATAAAAAATGTTAAGCTTCTATCCGAAAATGACGTTCATCAGACACATGAATACCGAGGTGGTGTGCTACCTGTTTTTGCGATAGATTTTGATCACGCATCCGGTCTCACAGCCTACGTGGCTCCGGAGCTTGGAGAAGTGACCAGTTTTCGGAACAACAACTGGCGCCGGTTTGATTTTCTTTGGATGATGCACACCATGGATTACCAAACCCGCGATGTCATCACCAATTGGGTGCTGCGCATTTTTTCTGTTTTGGGTTTGTTAACGGTTTTTTCAGGATTTTTGCTGTATTTTGCAACATCAAAAAAAATTATAAAAAAATAAAATTTTACGCTATGGGAATGGGATATATGATTCTAATTGGCTTTATAATGTTGTTGAGTTGGGGTGTGTCTGCACAACTCAAAAGCAAGTTTAAAAAATATTCAAAAGTACATTTGCAAAACGGTCTTAGCGGTGCCGAAATTGCCGAAAAAATGTTGGCCGACCACGGTATTCGGAATGTAAAAGTCATTTCAACACCCGGTCAATTGACAGATCATTACAATCCGGTCAACAAAACCGTCAACCTGAGCGAAGCGGTGTACAACCAGCGAAATGCCGCAGCCGCAGCAGTTGCTGCTCACGAATGTGGGCATGCCGTTCAACATGCCATTGGATACGAATGGCTGCAATTGCGTTCAAAATTGGTTCCGGTAGTGAGTGTGGCATCCAACTTTGTACAATGGATTTTGCTGGCAGGGATTCTGATGATCAATACATTTCCATCTTTACTGTTGGTGGGTATTGTCATTTTCTCTTTGACTACCCTATTCACGATAGTCACCCTACCCGTTGAGTACGATGCCAGCAATCGGGCCTTGGCTTGGTTGGAAAACAAACGCATGGTGACGCGCGAGGAGCTTTCCGGCTCTAAAGACGCTTTAAAATGGGCTGCCAGAACCTATGTGGTGGCTGCTATCGGATCTATTGCTACACTGCTTTACTACGTGAGCATTTATATGAATCGCCGTTAATTTACCTAAACATGCCTGATATTACAGTAACGGTCAAAGACCGCGAAGGAAACATCCATGAGTTGTCGGCGCCTACAGATATGGCCATGAACTTGATGGAGCTTTGCAAAGCATACGAATTGCCCGTAGATGGCACTTGTGGCGGTATGGCCATGTGTGCATCCTGTCAAGTTTACATAGAAATGCAACAGGCGCTGCCTGAAATATCCGATGCCGAAGAAGCCATGCTTGCTGATGCATTTCACGTAAAACCAATCAGCCGATTGGGCTGTCAAATTCCCATTTCTCCGGAAATGAACGGTATGTATTTTGAATTGGCTCCGGAATAATTCTTTTTGGTATTGGTTAAAATTTGGTGTAAGTTGCTAGGCCTTAATACATATTTATGCATTTTTTATCACCTCAACTTGAAGACTACGTAGCCAAACACTCCGAAAAAGAACCTGAGTTGCTTCGCCAATTGCACAGAGAAACCTTGCTAAAGGTGTTGCAACCCCGTATGATCAGCGGCCATTTTCAAGGCAGGGTTCTAAGTCTAATTTCCAAACTCATACAGCCTAAAAATATTATAGAAATTGGCACCTATACGGGCTATTCCGCACTTTGTTTGGCAGAGGGTCTTCAGAAGGAAGGCCAACTTCACACCATTGACGTGAACCCGGAGTTGGTGGCCTTGCAACAAAAATATTTCAAAGCATCCGGCTACGAACATCAGATTGTGGCACATTTAGGAAATGCCTTAGATATCATCCCAAATATAGAGGCTTCATTTGATTTGGCTTTTATAGATGCCGACAAACTCAACTACTCTCGGTACTTTGATGCCATAGTACCAAAGATGCAAAAAGGGGGCGTTATACTCAGCGATAACGTGTTGTGGAGCGGAAAAGTTTTATTTACGACTGAGCAGAAAACAGATAAGACTACCCAAGCCATTATAGATTATAATAAAAAATTGGCCGCTGACCCACGCGTAGAAACTATTCTCTTGCCGATTCGGGATGGATTGACAGTTTGTCGGGTACTTTAAACAATCTTTTAAGGGTATTCCGCTGATAGAGTGTATAAAAAACATAAGCGATCAAAACGCCAAATAAAGACCCGATAATTAAATCTGACGGATAGTGAACACCCACATAAATTCGGCTGTAGGTAAAAAGAAACGGCCAAACCCAAAGCCATTTTACCCACCTAAAATGACCTCTGAGTGTCAATAATAAAAAATAGGTAATCGCGAAAGACGTGGAGGCATGACCGGAAAAAAAACTGTAATTGGACGGTGTGGTTAAGATTCGAAGCTGATGTATCAGGACTCGGTTGTTGTTGGGGCGAATCCTTGATACAAATTCCTTGATCAACTCGGTAACAATCAAATCTACGGCGAGTAAAAGCAAAGTATAAACCAATATTTTGAGCGCAACATCTGCATTAAATTTTCTGTACACACCCAAAATAATCACAACAAATAGTGGAATCCAACTGACTTCGTTGGTGGTAAAAAGCCAAAAACCATCAAAAGTGGCTGTGCCTAAGTTGTTTAGATAGGTCAGCCAACGAACATCGAATTCATGGATGCTTTCCCACATCACAAATTGCGTTTGATAGTACCGCCAATATCTTCTATCTCTTTTTTGGCTTCGCCAATTTCTTTGACGATATCCTTGGTGATTTCGTTTTTATCGGCGCTCTTTTGTATCTCGCTTTTGATATCGTTGGTGGCATTTTTAATCTGTGCCATCCCTTTTCCCAAACCTCTGGCAATTTCCGGAATTTTGTCTGCTCCGAATACCATCAAAACCACAAAAACAATCAGCATAATTTCCGGTCCGCTTATAAACAATAGCATGGCAAAGGGTTTGATTTATGTTTTATTATCACTACGAAATTATAAAATTTTTACGGTTTGCGAGGGTGTGACTACAGAATTATTTTTCTTTTATGACAAAACCGAGTGTTGAAAGGTCTTTCCAAAAATCGGGATAGGATTTTGAAACCACTTCAGCATCTTTTACAATGATTGGCACTTTGATGGCCAAAGGCGCAAAACTCATCGCCATGCGGTGGTCGTTGTAGGTGTCAATTGAAACGCCTTGTTTGATGCCTTGATGTGGCTTTAGGTGTAAACTTTTGTCGGTGACATGAATGGCTGCACCCAACTTTGAAAGTTCGGTCTTCAAGGCTTTCAAGCGGTCTGTTTCTTTAATTTTTAGCGTGTGCAAGCCCGATAAATCACAGCCCAAACCCAAACCAAAACAGGTGACAACAATGGTTTGTGCAATATCGGGTGCGTGGACCAAATCGGCAGAAAAAATTCTTTTTTTGGTTTCTTCCTTCTTGTGAATCGTCAGCGTATTTTGCGCAAAGGTGGAATGCACTCCAAAAAAGGTGTATAAGGCTTGCAAAACGCTGTCGCCTTGCAAACTGTCTTTTTTATAGGCGGAAATTTGAATCTTCGAACCTACCTCTGCCAAGGCAGCAATACTGTAAAAATACGAAGCCGAACTCCAATCAGACTCTACGGTAAGGGTTTGTGGCTGCACGTTTGCTTCGGGCATCACGCGAATACTGTTTCCTTGAAAGTGTGCCTCAATGCCTAGTTGATGCAACAACTGCAACGTCATATTGATATAAGGTACAGAGGTGATTTGTCCTTCCAATTCCATCTGAATACCGTTTTCGAACTGTGGGGCGTTTAAAAGCAAGGCCGAAATGTACTGGCTGCTGACATCTGCTTGCATTTTTACATAATTTCGGTGGAGTGTCTTTCCTTTTATTTTTAGAGGCGGAAAACCTTCTTCGCCTAAATAAGAAATGTCTGCATCGAGTTGCCTGAGTGCGTCCACCAAAATCTTGATGGGTCTTTCTGTCATTCTTTTAGATCCGGTCAGGGTGATTTCTCTGCCGGGTTGTGAAGCAAAAAAAGCAGTCAGGAATCGCATGGCCGTTCCGGCGTGATGCACATCTACCAAACCTGATTCAACCAGCAAACCTTTTTGCATAGCGGTAGCATCGTCAGCGTTGGATGTGTTTTGAATGCGCAAATTCGGATACAAGGCAGCCAACAACAACAAGCGGTTGGTTTCGCTTTTGGAGCCGGTGATTTGCAAGTTCGCATCAAAAACACGCGGTGCGCTCGAAAGATAAATGTCCATACTTTTTCTTTGGACACAAACTTACGAAATAGCACCCATTTCAGATTTTATTATTTCCCAAAAAACATCCCAAAAAAAGGAATTATTTTTTAGGTGCTTGTGTATATCTCAGATAAGGTTTTACGGTTTTGAAGCCCGGGAAGCGTTTTTCGGCTTCTTCATTGCTGACAGCGGGTGCAATGACCACGTCTTCGCCTTCATTCCAGTTGGCCGGAGTCGCCAATTGTTGATAGGCGGTGAGCTGTAAACTGTCTATAACGCGTAGCAATTCGTAGAAATTGCGTCCGGTAGATGCGGGATAGGTCAGTATCAATTTAATTTTTTTGTCCGGACCGATGATAAAAACCGATCGAACCGTCAGTTTATCAGACGCATTGGGGTGAATCATATCGTAAAGCGAAGACACTTTTTTGTCTGCATCGGCTATAATGGGAAAGTTGACCGTTGTCTGCTGGGTTTCTTCTATATCTTTTACCCATTCGTGGTGAGAATCGATAGGGTCAACACTCAAGGCGATGACTTTTACATTTCGCTTGTCGAATTCGGCTTTAAACTTGGCAACGGTTCCCAATTCGGTAGTGCAAACCGGTGTAAAATCAGCAGGATGCGAAAACAGGACGCCCCAAGAATCGCCTAACCATTGGTGAAAATGGATGCTTCCGGAGGTGGTGACAGCTGTGAAATCGGGCGCGATGTCACCTAATCTTAGTTGTGACATAAGTTTTAGATTTTAAAATTAGAGTGTTTGGTAAAGATAAAAAAATCTTAGGAGAGAAAAGAAGCAATTGTCGTATTTGTCATCACAATTCGTGTTTGTTCACGAATTTTAACAAATTCTCGCTTGACTTTACAAGTGGCTTCATCTTCGCAATCGTCACATTTTTCATAGCGAAGCAAGGACACGCAAGGCACCAAGGCAATGTTACCGTCGAAAAGTCTGTACACGTCTGCAACGGTCACTTCTGATGGGTGTTTTTTGAGATAATAGCCACCGCCGTAACCTTGTTTGCTACCCAAATAGCCGGCGTGTTTTAGTTCCAATAATATTTGTTCGAGAAATTTCTTGGGGATATTTTGGGACTTACTAATGTCTGCCGTAAACATATTTCCTTGCTCATAATGCTCGCCGAGCGCTATGAGTGCCTTGATGGCGTACTTGCATTTTTTAGACATCATAATACACAAATGTAATAAAATTATTGCATAAAAAAAGCCGCCTTTTTGAGGCAGCTTTTAGTTACTGAATGTTGTTTCCGTCTTGATCTTGAAAACGGTATTCTAAATACGTGTAAGCATCTCTGGGTATTACTTTTATCCATTTTTTGTGTTCCAAAAACCATTTGGCTCGGGGAGATGGAAACCCCTTAGTCAGGTAGGCCACGATAAACGGATGTGCCGTTAATGTGACTTTCTTGTTGGTTTTGAGTAATTTTTCGAGTTGATCGGTGATTTTGTCTATCAATACGATGGGAGGTTCGACCAATCCGTTTTGATTGGGTGTTTCTTCCAGGGTTTCGATATTCATTTCCGGCCGGACTCTTTGTCTTGTAATTTGAATCAATCCAAACTTGCTAGGTGGCAAAATTTTGTGCTTGGCCTTGTCATCTTTCATTTCCTCTCGGAGTTGGTCAAAGAGTATTTTTCGATGCTCGGCTTTGCCCATATCGATAAAATCGATTACGATAATGCCTCCCATATCGCGCAACCGGAGTTGGCGTGCAATTTCGGTAGCGGCTATCATGTTTACTTCTAAGGCGGTGTCTTCCTGGCTTTTAGCCTTGTTGGATCGGTTTCCGCTGTTGACGTCGATGACGTGAAGTGCTTCGGTGTGTTCGATAACCAGATAAGCACCTTTGCTCATGGAAACCGTCTTGCCAAACGAAGTTTTGATTTGTCGTTCGACACCGAAGTGTTCAAATATGGGTTGTTGGTTGGACTGATACAATTTTACAATGGATTTTTTTTGTGGGGCAATTTGTCCCACATAATCTTTAATTTCGTCAAACAACGCTACGTCATCTACAAAAATTCCCGAAAACGAATCGTCAAATAAATCCCTAAGGATAGATGAAGAACGGTTCATTTCGCTGAGGACTTTGGAGGGCTGCGGCGCGTTTCTGATTTTTTTACACATGGCTACCCAGCGATTGAGTAGCATTTTCATGTCTTGTTCGAGCTCTGATGTTTTTTTACCTTCGGCAACCGTTCTGATGATTACTCCAAAGCCCTGAGGCTTAAGCGCAGAAATCAATTTTTTTAAACGACTTTTTTCGGCTTTTTCCACAATTTTCTGGGACACCGATATTCGGTCTGAGAAAGGCACCAAAACAATGAATCTACCGGCCAGCGAAAGTTCGGAACTTATTCGTGGCCCTTTGGTAGAGATGGGCTCTTTGACAATCTGAACCAGCAGTGACTGATTGGGATGCAACACGTCTGTGATGGCTCCGTTTTTGTCTATTTCCGGTTCAAACTCGAAGTTTTTAAAAGTAAAATCTCTCAGTTTTCCTGTGCTTACACGTTTTACGAACTTAATCAAAGTAAGGATTTTCGGTCCCAAATCGTGATAGTGCAAAAAAGCATCTTTCTCGTAGCCTACGTTGACGAAGGCAGCATTGAGCCCGGATACAGGTTTGCGGATTTTGGCCAACATAATGTCGCCTACCGAAAACTTGTTGTCATCCGATTCTTTGTATAACTCCGTTAGTTTTCCATCTTTTAACAAGGCAAAATCAACTTCAGAGGAACCTGTTCGAATAATTAACTCTTTGTTCACTCTAAAATAATTTTACATCTATACAATTTCTTATACAGATGGATTAAACAAAATTTTACACAGGATTTTTACCTGTTGAGCGTGAATGTTTTGGCATTCATACTCATTTTCAAAGAACGTTTTAATGTTTTAAAAAACAAGAAAAAGTAGCGGGGCTACTTTTTCTTTTTGTGACGGTTAGCTCTGCTGCGCTTTTTACGCTTATGCGTTGCTACCTTATGTCTCTTTCTTTTTTTACCACTTGGCATTGTTACGAAGTTATGAGGAGTTTATAAATCTATTAATTATTTTACAGCCACATTGGCTTTTACGCCTTCAACAAAAATTTTGGCAGGCTTAAAAGATGGGATGTTGTGTGCCGGAATTTTTACAGTTGTGTTTTTAGAAATATTTCTCCCTAATTTTTCAGCTCTGGTTTTGATGATAAAACTTCCGAAACCTCTCAAGTACACATTGTTTCCTTCTTCCAAAGATACTTTAACTTCTTCCATGAAGGATTCTACTGTCGCTTGTACATCATTTTTCTCGAGGCCAAGCTTTTCGGAAATTTTCGCAACGATATCTGCTTTTGTCATTTCTTATAAATATTTAATTGTGTTATTTAAAATTTTGGCTTGCAAATATATGATAATAAATAAGAAATAGAAAAATGTTAATCACTAAATTCTAATCATTTAGCTTTTAACACAATTCTAACCCGCCTAACGCAACATATCAGATGCGATTGTCTTCAGTAGATCGTTCTAAAGTTTGTACTTTTGCCAGCCCTATGCAAAGCTTTTTTACAGATCATATTATTGAGTGGTATCAAATCTACAAGCGCAGTTTGCCTTGGCGCGACACTCAAAATCCTTATCTTGTATGGCTGTCGGAAATCATGCTCCAGCAAACAAGAGTGGCGCAAGGACTGCCCTACTATGAAAAATTTTGCAGACACTACCCTACGGTTTTTGATTTGGCACACGCATCAGAACAGCAAGTGCTAAAAGACTGGCAAGGTTTGGGTTACTATTCAAGGGCACGAAATTTACACCAAGCTGCCAAGCAAGTCGTTTCAAACTTTAATGGTGTTTTTCCTCAAACTTTTACAGATTTAAAAAAATTAAAAGGAGTTGGCGACTATACGGCTGCGGCCATTGCCTCGTTTTGCTTTGATGAGCCTGTAGCTGTGCTAGACGGCAATGTTTACAGGGTTTTGTCGAGGTATTTTGGCATTCAGACACCGGTTAACAGCACCATTGCCAAAAAAGAGTTTAACACCCTCGCACAAAAGCTCATTCCTAAAGATCAACCGGGCATTTTCAACCAAGCCATTATGGAGTTTGGTGCCTTGCAATGTAAACCCAAAAATCCCAATTGTAGCCTTTGTCCGATTGCTGTTCATTGTACCGCTTTAAAACATGGGCAAGTGGGGCAACTCCCCATCAAACTCAAAAAGAAAAAAGAAAAACTCCGTTTTTTTAACTATCTTATTTATATAGACAAAGACCAAAAAATAGTGATGAAGAAACGAGAGCAACATGATATTTGGAAACACTTGTATGATTTTCCGCTCATCGAATCGGGTGACGCCCTGTCTCGGTCAAGCATAGAACAACATCCTTCCTTGCCTTTTTTTGATGCCGCAAGGGTTGAACTCTTCAACAAAGTACCAAAAATTCACAAGTTGACCCATCAGCATTTGCACATTCACTACTGGCTTATATATATGGATAAAATAGTCGAAAACGCACTATCTTTGGACCAAATAAAACTGTTGCCCAAACCCGTTGTGGTTGAAAATTTTTTCGACGCTTTCCGTTTTTCGTAATTCTTTTTATAAATTTGAGAAAACAAACTGTTATGAGTGGTACCTTAAACAAAGTTATGTTGATTGGCCGGCTTGGCGACGAAGTAAAAATGCATTATTTCGACGATGCCAACTGCGTTGGGCGTTTTCCCTTGGCAACCGATGAATCTTACACCAATAAGGAAGGCGATCGCATTACCAACACAGATTGGCACAACATAGTGGTGCGCAACAAAGCGGCTGAAATTTGTAGTAAATATTTGACTAAAGGCGATTTGATTTATGTAGAAGGCCGGCTGAAAAACCGTCAATGGAAAGGCGAAGACGGGCAAACCCGCTACAGTACCGAAATCCACGTAAATGATTTCACTTTTTTGAGCAATAAAAAAGAAGACAACAAAACCGCTGAAACGCCCAAGCCCAAAATTGACAATCAAACCGCTCCGGCTACACCATCCAATACAAATCTGCCATCGGCAGAACAAGAAGATGATTTGCCCTTCTAAGTTTAACCAATCCCACGACTTTGGACCCCGATTCTTCGAATCTTATTACCGAATTTTTTAGCTTTCTAGATAACGGCTTGCTTGTAAGCGGTCTAATTTTGGCTTTGTTGCTAATGGGTTCAGCCATCATCTCCGGGTCGGAAATTGCGCTTTTTTCACTCTCTAAAAAAGACATTGAAGAAGTTGGCCAAGACCGCATCAAAAAAGTTTTAGAATTTTTGCTGGAAAGGCCCAAAAAACTTTTAGCTACAATACTAATTCTCAATAACTTTATCAATATTGCTATTGTAGTCATTTCGGTTCAAATCACCAATGTGCTCTTCGCAGGTATGATAGAGTGGGTGCGAATATCTCTTGAAATTGCCCTCGTATCATTTACCATACTCCTGTTTGGTGAAATTCTTCCCAAAGTATATGCCTCTCGCAATGCTGTTGCTTTTTCGGCTAAAGTGGCCGATACCATTCGCGTGTTTATGTTTCTGCTTTCGCCTTTTAGTTTGCCCATGCGCAGTTTTTCTCGTATGGTAGAAAGGCGTCTTGCCAACCAGTCTTCACAACTTTCTGTGGACCACTTGTCACAAGCTTTAGAACTCACCTCTGATGATGATACCACACACGACGAACAAAAAATTTTGGAAGGCATCGTCAATTTTGGCAATACCGAAACGCGGCAAATCATGAAACCGCGTATAGACGTATTTGCCCTTAGCGAAACGCTGGATTTCGCAGAAATTGTCGGTTTGATTGTCGAAAACGGATACTCTAGAATTCCGGTTTATAAAGAAAATTTGGACACCGTCCTAGGCGTTTTATATGCCAAAGACTTGTTGCCGCATCTCGACAAGAAAAATTTTGATTGGACTCAGCTTTTAAGACAGCCTTATTTTGTTCCGGAGAACAAAAAACTGGATGATTTGCTCAAAGAATTTCAAGAGAAAAAAATACACCTGGCCGTTGTGGTAGATGAATACGGCGGCACATCCGGTATCATTTCCTTAGAAGACATTATCGAACAGATTGTTGGCGACATCAGCGATGAATTTGACGACGACGACCTTGTTTTTTCCAAGCTGGATCAGGACAATTATATATTTGAAGGCAAAACAAACTTGAAGGAATTCTACCGCGCCATTGAACTCGAAGACGAAAGCGTTTTTGAAGATACCAAAGGCGAAGCTGAAACTTTAGCGGGATTTTTGTTGGAAATTTCGGGGAAATTCCCCAAAAAACACGAAATGATTTCTTTTGAAAATTACGAATTCGTAGTGGAGTCGCTCGACAAAAAACGCATCAAACAAGTGAAAGTAACCATAAAAAGAAACTCGTGAAAAGATTGTGCTATGTGGTGTTTTTGGCACTACTACCAATGGGTTGCAAAGACACGGTTTTGCCCAAACCCAAAGCTTTGTTGAGTTTGGAGTATCCCACGGCTACTTATCAATATTTTGACCCCGAAAAATGTCCGTTTGCTTTCCAGAGAAATGTATCGACTGCTGTGACTGTGAGTGGATGTAACTTGCAAATTGCCTACGCCTTGCAGAAAGCTACCCTGTTTACCACCTACAAAAATGTGGATCAAAACTTGAATGAGCTGCTGCGCGATGCACAAAACCTCACCCAAAAACACGTAGTTAAGGCCGAGTCAATATCCGAACAGCCTTATATAAATCCTGAAAAAAATGTATATGGCATGCTCTATCAAGTCACCGGAGAAGCGGCCTCTCAAACACAATTCTATCTTACAGACAGCTTGCATCATTTTTTTACCGGCTCGGTGTATTTTCGTGCAAAGCCCAACTACGACTCTATCTTACCGGCTTCGGACTACCTCCGCAAAGATGTTATCAAACTCATGGAAAGTTTTGAGTGGAAAGATTGATTTAGAAAAAATTCAAAAAAAACCGTCCCAAGTTGTGAGACGGCTTCTTTCTGTAATAATTATAAAATTGATTTTATCCGATGAGTTGTTGTATGTCTAACATACCTATTACTTTATCGTTTTGTGTTACCACCAATTCATCTACTTTTTTATCGCTAAATATTTTTTGCGCATCAAAGAGCAAAGCGTCTGAATCGATTGATAATGGTTTTTTCAGGTCTAACGAACTCAAAGTATCGCCGATAGAGCCACCCGATGCTATGAGTCGGCGCAAATCGCCATCTGTAAAGATGCCTATGGCGTGTTGTGCATCATCTACAATGGTCACCGCGCCAAATCCGCCGGCTGTCATTTTCACAAGGCAATCGGCTATGGTTTCTCCGGCTTTGGCAATAGGGTTTTTGCCGTTGAGGGCTTGCGAAACTTTGACGGTCATTAAACGCGTGTGGGCTTCAAACTCTTTAGTACCGACGGTTGTAAAGTTGTTTTCGGTAAGCTCTTTCATGATTTTCCACGGCACGGTCACCGTATGCACGCCCAAATTGATGGCGTTGCGCACGTGTTCACTGTTGCGCACAGAAGAAAACATGATTTTGGTGTTGTAACCGTAATAGTTTACAGCATCTACACACTGCGCCACCAAAGCCAAAGCGTCATGCCCTTGGTCTTGCAAACGTCCCACAAGCGGACACACATAGGTAGCTCCGGCATTCATGGCCATATAGGCTTGTTGCAAGGTATAAACCAAATGCACATTAACTTTAAAACCCTGTGATGTCAAAATTTTACAAGCTTTCACACCTTCAAGGGAAACCGGAATTTTGTAAACCGTTTTCTCCCTGTCGAGCCCCAAAGCTTCTTGGCGATAGGCTTCTGCCACAATTTCATCTGCGTTGGAGCCAAGGGCTTCTATTTGCAATACATCTACAATTTGTGCCAATTCTACAATGGCAGCATCTACATCTGTGATGCCGTGTCGGTGCATAAACGTTGGCGTTGTGGTCACGCCGGCTATAAGACCGTATTCGGCAACACGCTTGATTTCTTGAATATCGGCTGAATCTAAGTATAATTCCATAATTGTGTTTTTTAAGGTTTGGTTATTGATTTCTGTATTTGACTTCGGTCTCGTGAATTTCTAACAAAGGCAACAAAAAGGCTTCGAGTTCGGTCATATCGAGTTGGCTGGCAGCATCGCAAAGCGCTTCAGACGGACAAGGATGTGTTTCGATAAACAAGCCATCAACACCGGAAGCAACCCCCGCCCTGGCAAGTGTTTTCAGATATTGTCTGGCGCCGCCATTGGGATCTGCACTTGGCGTGCCGTATTTCCGGATGGAGTGTGTCACGTCAAAAATCACCGGATAGCCTATTTCATTCATATGATAAAAACTGCGCGGATCTACTATCAAATCGTTATAGCCAAACACGTAGCCTCTTTCTGTAAGCAAAATGTTGTGATTGCCAACAGATTCTACTTTTTCAACGGGCTTGCTCATGTTTTCGGGTGCCAAAAACTGTGCGTGTTTCAGGTTAACTGTTTTTTGGGTTTTGGCAACTTCCAAAATCAGAGATGTTTGCATCAACAGATAAGCCGGTATTTGAACCACATCTACCACATCGGCCACTTCATTGACATGTGACGGATAATGCACATCTGTCAAAACCGGGAAACCAAAATCATTTCTGACTTTTTCCAAGATTCGCAAACCTGCTTCTACGCCCGGGCCTGAATAATAATCTGCCGAACTGCGGTTGTCTTTCATAAAAGAAGACTTGTAAATCACGGGAACATTGAGTTTTTCACTCACGCGCTTGATGGTTTCTGCTGTGCGCATCATGATAGATTCTGTTTCTATCACACATGGACCGGAAATTAAAAACAATCGGTCGTCGCCGCAATTGACATTTCCGACCTGAACTTTTTTTACACTCATTTTTGTTTTTTAAAGGTGTTTAAAGATAATTAAATATCATTTTTGAAAGCAGTTATGCTTCTGTTTTTTGTAAAATTTTTATGACTTTTTCAACATCTTGGGGCGTATCAACGGGTATGGTTTCGTTTTGTGTGATGCCTACTTTGAGTTTTTTGCCATTTTGAAGCCACCTGTTTTGCTCCAAAGATTCGGCTATTTCTAATGAGGTTTGATGGAGTTCGGCAAAAAGCTTGAGTGCATGCGGACGAAACCCATACATGCCTACATGTTTGTAAAAAGTATGACGAATTGACCAATCTTCAGCAGGATAATCCCTGATAAAAGGTATGACAGAACGGCTGAAATAGAGTGCGTTTTGGTGCTGATCAAAAACCACAAAAACGCCTGTTCCCTCTAGCAAATCACCCGATTTTGTAGGAATTACCAAAGTGCCCATTTCGGTGTTGGGATCTTCAAAACAGCCGATTAGCGTTTGGATTTGCTCCGGCTCCAACAAAGGTTCGTCGCCCTGTATATTGATAATAACATCGTATTCTTTTGCGGATGATGCATACTTGTTATAAGCTTCCAAACATCGGTTGGTACCGGTACTGTGGGAAGCTGCCGTCATTACAACCTGTCCGCCAAAATTTTTGACTGCTGTAAAAATACGTTCATCATCCGTAGCCACCACAACATCCTCTAAAACTGCAGATGCTCTTTCGTAAACCCTTTGAATCATAGATTTGCCACAAAGATCCACTAGGGGTTTGCCAGCCAAACGGGTGGATGCATATCGCGCCGGAATGATTCCTAAAACTTTCATAGTTCGGCGGCAAAGGTAGGGTTAATTTTAAAATTCTGAAAAGCCTATTTTAGGTTTTATCAAACCCACCTGTATGATTGATAAGACATTGTATCGGGTCATTTTAAACCATGCATATCGGTGATGAAGCGTCAATGGTTTGGATTATTTTCGCGTATAGGTTATAAACGAAAAACCGTGGGCGTGTTTTTCGTCTGCAGCGTGTTTTTGGTAATTAACTACCTGCCACTCGGCGCTGTCAATTTCAGGAAAAAAGGTATCAGCCTCCGGACTGGCATCTACCTTGGTGAGTTCTATCCTGTCGGAAAACGGCAGAAACAATTTGTAAACTTCGCCACCGCCGATTACAAAATTGACTTTACCCACATTTTGTGCAACTTCAAGCACGTCCTCAACAGTATGCGCTACATAAACTTTCGGATCTTCTGTCTTAAAGGAACGAGACAAGACAATGTGTTCGCGATGGGGCAAAACAAAAGGCAACGATTCGAAGGTTTTACGTCCCATGATGACGGTCTGATCCATGGTGAGCTTTTTAAAACGCTTCAAGTCGTCGGGCAAATGCCAAAGCAACTTGTTGTCTTTGCCCAACGCACCATTTTTTCCTACAGCAGCGATAATCGTAAATTTCATGAGCTTAATTTTTTTGAGACCGATGTTTCATTCGTTCGTGTTTTCTGTTGATGTGCCATCAACTTTGTCATCTATTTTTTGTTGTAGAGCTTCAACACGGGCTTGTTGCTTAGCAACCAAGCTATCCATTTGTCTTTTTTCCCATTCGGGCCCCATAAACCGATGGGTGACAAATACGTTGAAGGCATGGAACAACCACAATAAAATCCAGATGGTGGCTACCCAGGCATACCAATTATACTGGGGTGCATAATTCAGAAATTTATTGAACACAAAACAGCAAATAATCCCCAAAATCATGACCACCAAATGGTAGTAAAGCCATTTTTTTTGCTTGATGCGCTTCTGGGCGTATAAAAACAAATCGCGTTGTATTTCCGGGCTCATTTGAGATGTGGTTTTAAGATGGGTCATGATTTTAAAACTTTCAAAATCAAATCGTAGGTAAAGATATAAAGAAGTATGTAAAGTTTTAACAATATTCTGAACACGAATGTCATAAAATCTTATTTTTACATCAAAAAAATGAAAGCCATCAGACGCGACGCTTTTCCTGTTCTACAAACTTATACCTATCTAAACACACCCGCTTCTGGCTTACTTTCTGAGCCCCTGATGGAGTTCAGACAAGAACACGACATCGATTTTTTGATTGGCGGTAGCTTGTTTAGAGACCGCCACAAGGCCTTGCTAGAACAAGTGCGTAAAACCGTAGCTCGTTTTTTTGATGCAGATATTGCCACTACAGCATTGGTGCCCAACTTTACTTTTGGATATGAAAATCTGGTTTTGGCTTTGCCAAGAAACCTGCAATTTGCCATGTTAGAAGCCGATTATCCGTCTTTGTTGATTCCCTTGCAAAAAAGAGCTTACGCGGTGAAGATGATTTCCTCTCAGGGAAATTTAGAATCTAATATTTTTGAATTTGTAAGCAAAAACAAGCCCGATGTGTTGGTCTTTAGCCTGACGCAGTACTTGGATGGGCGAAAAATATCTATATCATTTCTGCAAAAACTCAAGAATGATTTTCCCAATATGCTTCTCATCGCCGACGGCACACAATTATTGGGAACGCGCCCTTTTAGCTTTCAATCGTCGCCGCTAGATGCCTTGGCCGGTAGCGGATACAAATGGTTGCTAGCAGGCTATGGCAATGGTTTTTTGATGATGAAGAGCGATTTTAAAACGCAACTATTTTCATCACATCTCGATTTTTTAAACGCATTTGAACTGGGGCATCAGGATACTTTCAACTATACCAGCCTGCAATTTGCGCTTCAATACCTCAAAGAAATCGGACTGGAAAATATCGAAAATCACATACAGTTGCTATCTGCCAAAGCCCATAAAATGTTTTCTGAATTGAATTTACTGCCTGATGAAATTGCCCAAAACCCAAAACACGACACCATTTTTACACTCAAAGCACCCGCTTCTTTGATGGCTTTTTTGCAATCGGATGACATACTAACAGCACAACGTGGCGAAGGTGTGCGGCTAGGCTTTCATTTTTATAACGATTTTAAAGACTTGGAACGGCTTCACCAAAGTCTGTTGAAGTTTTTAAAGAAATGAAAGATACTGCTCTAGTTTCGTAGGCTTAAACCTGAAAATTCTAAAATTGTCTAAAAAATTTGTGTAGATTTGGTCAAAAGAATGATATGTCGATACCGCACGAGATTCAGGAATTGTTCGAAAAAAACGGTGGAAAATTTGGTTGCTCGGCCTTTAAATTGACCGAAAAGCTTCACCACATCCATGCATTGGTTTTTGATTGGGACGGCGTTTTTCATTCCGGACATAAATCTGAGAACAAGGCGAGTTCGTTCTCCGAAGCAGATTCGATGGGCATCAATATGCTGCGCTTTGCATACTTTTTGCAGCACGGCCAAATCCCTTTTACGGCGATTATCAGTGGAGAAAACAATCCAACTGCCGCTTATTTTGCAGAACGAGAACATCTAAACGCCGTTTATCTCGGCGCCAAAGACAAAGCCATTGTGTTGGCCGCACTTGAGCAAAACGATCAAATCGCCCCGAACAAAGTTTGGTTTGCCTATGACGACATCCTCGATTTGAGTGTAGCTACCCAGGTGGGTTTTCGGGTGATGGTTAACCGAAATGCAAGTGTTGCATTTAAACAATATGCAACGCAGCACAAATACTATGATTATTTTACAGCAGCAGAAGGACACCAACATGCGCTTCGGGAAGCTTGTGAGTTGTCGCTGTCATTGCTTGGTATGTTTGACAAGGTTGTGGAGGAAAGAGTGGCCTATTCAGATTTATACGCTACATACATCAACCGGCGAAACGCCATCAGCAGCCGTTTTTTCGACTGTAAGTCCGGCACGCCCAAACTGCAAAAAAAATGACGAAAAAAAAATTAAAAATTGCTTTAGCAGGCTTTGGCACGGGCGGTAAATTTTTTCACGCGCCGCTTATTTCGGCTACCAAAGAGCTGCTTTTAACACATATATTAACCAACTCAGCGGAAAATAGGCAACACGCACAAACTTTTTTTCCAAATGCAATCCCAGTTTCGGATTACGGCAATCTGCTTTCAAATCCTGAAATAGACATCATCGCCATTGCCACGCCCAACAACCTCCATTTCACTATGGCAGAACAAGCACTGAAGTTTGGAAAACACGTGGTGCTCGACAAGCCTTTTACCGTCACCACAAACGAAGGCAGCACCCTCATAGCACTCGCTCAAAAAACCGGCAAACTGCTGACGGTTTTTCACAACCGGCGTTGGGACGGCGACTATCATTTTATCAAAGAAAAAATTGCCGAGCAAACTTTGGGGAAATTAGTCTCTTTTACATCTCATTTCGACCGTTTTCGCAAAGAATTGAAACCCAATTGGTGGAAAGAAACCGATCAAAGCGGCAGTAGCATTTTGTATGACCTCGGGAGTCATTTGATAGATCAATGCTTGCAACTTTTTGGACTTCCGAAGTGGGTGTTTGCAGATTTACAACAACAGCGTCCGGGGGCACAAACAACCGATTTTTTTGAAATAAAACTGCTCTATCCGTCTGGGTTTACCGCCACATTGACCGCCGGTATGCTCGTACGCACCCAACTGTTGCGCTATCGCGTTGTTGGGACACAAGGAACTCTTGATGTTTTTGGCACAGACGGACAAGAAGCCGCCATGCGGCAAAACATTTTTCCAGCACAAACCGATGCTTTTGCAAAAGCCTTGAAACTCCAAGAAAGTGTTTTATACCAAGATACCGAAGCGGGCATTGCAGAAAATCCAGAAACCCTTCGGGGTGGTAATTACACCAACTTCTATCAAAATGTGGCAGATTACTTAATCTCAAATACACCGCTCTTGGTGACTGCCACAGAAGCTTTGCAAACCATTAAAATTATTGAACTCGCCAGGGAGAGTCACCACAAAAAGTGTGTCGTTTCTGTTAAATCTTAGAAGAAATAACAGATAGTGATTACTTTTACACCCGGATGACAAAGTTTTTGCACAAATCTGTACTTTTATACTTGCTGACTTTTATATTTTTCTCCGCTTGTGAGGATGATATAGAAGACAACAGCGGTGCATTTCAGGCTACGGTGCAAGGTGTTTTTTGGAAAGCCAATCAAGCTACAGCCAGTGTGCTCGATGACGGCTCGCTTATCTTAATCGGTGCCGACAACGACCAACGTCTTATACTTCGCACCCAATCTTTTTTACCCAATCGTTATCTATTTTCATCTTCCCTTTCCAACAATGCAACTTTTGAAACTTTCTCCGGTAATACGCAGGCAACTACACGACCTTTTCAATCTGCCGGTGAAATCTTTATCGAAAAAGTGAATCCGGACAAAGGCAGTATAACCGGGACTTTTCACTACCAGACTCGGGAAACCTTTTCCGGTGATGATTTTTTTATCAGAGAAGGTATTTTTTACGAAATCCCTATTGTGAATTTTGATCCGGGGCTTCTTAATCCTATAGAACCCGACATTCCCCCGGATGATGATGACGACCCCGACGATGACGGCGCGGCCTTTGAAAATCATTTTTTTGCCCGTGTAAACGGAAATCCTTTTCCTCCTCAAATCATCACTGTGGCAGTCAACAATGGCATCATCAGTGTCACCAATGCGGTGCCGCCATCTATGGCACCGGCCATGACAATTCGTTTTTCAGAAACCATAGGTCCGGGTAGTTTTGGCATAGGCGCTTCGGGCAACAACGCGGCTTTTTACACGCCGGGGGGCATCGATCTAAACGCCACGAGCGGCACACTCATCATTGACAGCCACGACACTGCCGGCAGGGAAGTGCGCGGAAGATTCAACTTTCGCGTGGCGCAACAAGGCAATCCGGTTGAAGTAACCGAAGGCGAATTTGCCGTTCGCTATTAAAATCATCTAAATTCATTGTTCATTGTTGTACAAATAGGGCTGTTATCTTACTTTTATAACGTAAATTTGGAATATGCTCAAACAAGGATTACAACTTAAACTCTCGCAGAAACTTTCCCCTCAGCAGATTCAATTGATGAAGTTGATACAATTGCCTTTGCAGGAATTTGAGCAGCGTCTCAAACAAGAATTGGAAGAAAATCCGGCTTTGGAAGGCGATGAGCACCAAACAGAATCTGAAGTTGAAGATTTTGACACAGAAATGGATTCGGATTTTGATAACGAATCTGACACTATAGAGGCTGAAGACATCAACATAGACGAATACCTGAGTGATGACGAAATACCGGATTATCGGTTGAGTTCAAACAACTACAGCGCAGATGACGAAGAAAAAGAAACGCCACTTTCTTCAGGCACAAGTTTCTATCAATATTTGTTGTCGCAGCTGCACACCTATCGGTTAGATGAGCATGCCATGCAAACCGCAGAATTCATCATCGGTTCGTTGGAAGAAGACGGTTTTCTCAGGCGAAATCTTCAGGATTTGGTAGATGATTTGGCGTTCACGCAAAATGTATTTGTGACAGAGGAAGTTGCCGAAAACGCCCTGAAAATCGTGCAACAGCTTGAGCCGGCCGGCGTGGGTGCGCGTGATTTGAGAGAATGTTTGCTGATACAGATTCGCCAAAAACAAGAAACCAAAACCACCGTGCTGGCCAAAAAAATCATTGAACACGCTTTTGAATCTTTGAGCAAACGGCACTACGACCAAATGCTACACAAGTTTGACATAGACGAGCAAACCTTGCGCGAAGCACTCGAAGAAATTGAAAAACTCAACCCAAAACCGGGCAATGCCTTTGCCGGCAACAACAAACCCACCGCACACGTGGTGCCCGACTTTATGATTCGGATTGTAGATGGCGAGCTCGTGCTGACGCTCAATGGCAGAAACGCCCCCGAGTTGCACGTTTCGCGTGACTACTCAGACATGCTGAAAGGCTACAAAGAAGCCAAAGAAAAATCGAGTCAACAAAAAGAAGCTGTTCAGTTTATCAAACAGAAACTAGATGCGGCCAAATGGTTTATCGACGCCATCAAACAGCGGCAGCAAACCCTTTTTGTAACCATGCAGGCCATCATGCAATTCCAAAAAGAATATTTTTTGACCGGTGATGAGCGCCAGTTGAAGCCCATGATTTTAAAAGACATTGCAGACGAAATTGGCATGGATGTATCCACCATTTCCAGAGTTGCCAATAGCAAATATGTAGATACGCCCTACGGCACCAAGCTCATCAAGGAACTTTTTTCTGAATCCATGAAAAACGATCAGGGAGAAGATGTGTCCACCTTGGAGATTAAAAAAATACTGGAAACCGTCATCGAAAAAGAGGATAAGAAAAAACCAATGACCGATGACAAACTGACTAAAATATTATTGGAAAAAGGCTATCCTATTGCGCGCAGGACCGTGGCCAAATATCGCGAGCAACTCGATATACCCGTAGCGCGTTTGCGCAAAAAACTTTAAAAGATGCAAAAGAATATTGCCTTATTGATTTCGTATGTTTTTCATCCACTGTTTGTGCCCTTCTACGGTTTATTGATTTTTCTGAAAACAACAACCTTTTTGTTGGATTTTGGCCTACAATATCAAATTGGCAAATTGGTACTGATGCTGACCGTTTTGTTTCCGGTTGTTTTGTTTCTCTTTATCAAAAACAGGAAACTGGCAGACGATGTTTTTTTAGCCAAGACCGAGCAACGAAAAATTCCGCTCTTGTTTAACCTTGCCTTGCTGAGTCTTCTCATTTTTCGGCTCTATATCTTTCCCGAACTCATTGAACTTCGCATGTTTTTTTACGGTCTGCTGATTTCTAACCTTTTGGCCTTTATCTTTTTGTATTTAAAAACCAAGGTGAGTTTGCACACGCTTTACTTGTCCAATGTTTTTTTCTATTTGCTTAGCTTCAGCATCTTTACCCAAGCAGAGTCAAGAATTTGGCTCGTGCTGTCACTCTTAGTTATGGGTCTTGTAGGCAGCTGCCGAATGTATCTGAAAGCGCATCGGTTTGACGAAATTGTTTGGGGGTTTGTTTTGCCTTTGGCCACGCACTTGGCACTGTACGTTTTTTGGCAATAATGGGCATTTTATGGCATAGATACTTATCCAAACTATTTGGATAAAGGAACTTGCGGGTCAGGAAATCTTTACCTAAACTTTAAGGTGTGCTCACTATATTGCATGCATCGTCATGTTCATGATGATGTGGTTTAAGCTACATTCCCATGGCAAAAAAATTGAAAGACTTAATCGTTAAAGAAGCCGTTCCATCGATGTTTCCAACATAAAATTCCAAATAGTCATTTTGTGCAAGTGACAAAAAAACATGCATTGCAGAACTTTGGTGATCTGCAGATGTGCCTGTTCTTATCAATAACTTAGATGAATCTTGAATCACTCCGTTTTTAGCGACACCAAAAACATAGGTTTGTCCATTGGTGGACGGCGTGAAGCTATAGCTCAATGCAATATGAAAAAATCTAGTGGTTGCGCCGGTATAGGTCAGTCTGTTATTTGTACCGGTGCCAAATTGATCATTCACAAAGTTGACACCTGAAGTTGGATTTATTTTAACCATGTTATCATTCCCAGCAATACCTGCGGATTGAGATCCGACAGCAACCGTAAAACCCGTAGTGTAGTTAAAATAACTCAATTCTCCCATTGGAAGCATCAGACGACCTTGAGGGATTGTAGTTCCGGTAAAGGTTTTGCTGCCTCCGATGGTTTGGTTGCTGGTTGTATCCACAAAACTACCGCTGCTTGACAGGGCAACCCATGTACCATTGAAATAGTTAAAAAGGTTGGTAGAAGTATTAAAAATCAACAAGCCGGCAGCGGGGCTTGCGATGGCATCGCGTTGGGCCGTGGTCATCCGTGGAATCAGAAGTCCTTTGGTAGTCGAAGCCACATCCAGCATGGAAGACGTGTCGGGACTGTTGTTGCCTATGCCGACTTGGGCATGTGTTTGAAAAGGCAGCATCAACAAAATCAAGAGTGATAATTGTAAAATGTTTTTCGTTAAGGGTTTAATTTTCATGGTAAACGGTTTTTGTTTATTAAGGGCGGGCATTGTTATTTAGTAAATTCTCCCTTACTTCCGTCGCTATCGATCTGAAAGTGAAAGTCGATTTCGAGCAATCCGGCATCCCCGACAAAACTGTCAGTGCCGTTGGTGGCTTGCCTGAATATCCTGCAGACCAACATGCTTGAGAGCGTCTTCCCGGTGGCATCTATACTGCCCAAGGCCGTGATGGCGTGTTCATAGGCATCGACCGTGCCAACGGGCGCAATAGGGTTGCTTCCAGTGATGATGGTAGTGCTTCCAAACAAATCGCCTACGTTGGTCCAGGTATATTCCAATCCCCAAACAACCTTGTTGCTGCCCACGTTACTTTCTGCTGTCCAATGCACATGTGGCATGATGGGAGATCCTTCTTTCCAACTGTGAGGCAGCTGAACGGTGAAGTAGAGTTCTTCTTCTACATCATCGTCAAACCATTGTAAGAAAACACCTTGGCTGGTACCGGTTTTTTTTAAAACTTTCCAATCCGGGTCGCGCGTGCCGCCTTTGGTTGTTGAGCTTACAGGCACTTTTAAATCGTCAAACCGGGTTGCCGTACCTTCGTAGCTCAACGAGCCGTCGGCTTCTATTTTAGTGTCATTCCCATTGGCAATATCTCCTATTTTGGTTATGCCTGCGTTGTCAATGTACATTTTTTCCGTACCTAAAGTTGTGAACCGTATTTTGTCCTCATCCGCAGTTTGCTCTACTTCAATTTTGGTGTCTCCGTCAGAATCAACCAATAAACTTTGGTTTGGGGAAATTTCGGTCCAAACAGTATTGAAATACCAAAAACTGTTTGTTTCGTTGTCAAAGACCATAAGCCCGGCAGCGGGGTCGGCAATGGCATCGCGTTGGGCTGTGGTCATCCGTGGAATCAGAAGTCCTTTGGTAGTCGAAGACACATCGAGCATGGAAGATGCATCTGGCGAAATCGTGCCTATGCCCACTTGGGCTGTTATATTTGAGGTGGTAAAAATTGAAAGGGCAATTAATACTAGGGGCAGCAACTTGTAGTGTTCTACGGTAAAATATGAGGTATTTGTTTTCATAATTTATGGTTTTATAGTTTAATAAACAGCTAATTTGAAACTTTGTACTTGGGAAGATTTATTGATTTTGATGATGTAAACACCTGTACTTTGGTTGAATGGAATTGTCATTTTTTCTTGAAACGATTTTTGGTTAAGTTCCAACTGCTTGATGCGTTGACCTGAGATATTATACACATCGATTTGGCTGATTTCTTCTTGGTTTGGATTGAAAATTTGGATATTTTTCCCTCTTTGGTCATAAAGTATCCTAAGTGAACTCAACCCAACCTCGGGGTTAGACATCGTCGATGGCGTGAAAGTAATTTTAAATCGGTCATTAAAAGTACCGGCAGGTATAGAGATGTTTGCAGCACCATCCTTTAGGTCATAAGTAAGACCCGTTTCTGTGTCCACAAGAATTACAGGATCTGCAAAATTTTCGAGTTGGTCAATCATTATTTTGTGGACTTGTTCGCTAGACGAGGTGATGCCCAAAGGCAATTCTATGATATCGTAATAAGGTTGTGCCTGGATTACATAAGCTTCGTTGTTCAAATACCAATACATATCATTTGCACTCACATCTATCATTTTGGCGTCATAACCGATGTCTATCCCGGGTGTGGTGCCATCTATAAAGGAAACTAATATCTGACGGTGATAGCCCAAAGCGTCCTCGTGTCCCAAGCGGATTCTGACGTTAAGTGCATCCGCTGTTCTGCCCTGATTGGCACGTGTAAAGACTGAATTGGTGCCTTTTACTTCAAATTTTCTTTGTCCATTGTTGAAAACAAAACTACCCCCTGTAGTTGATGCTGCTTGCACAAAAAAGCCTTGACCGACTGGGATGTATCGCTGTGGCTCTATGTTTCCTGCACCGGTCTGTACCAAACTTGGATGCGCAGTGGCAGAAACACCGCCACCTATACTATAAGTAGCATAACCGCCTTGGTAGTCTGTAGAGTAGTGAGAGCCTCCTCCCCAATGCTCCCAAAAGTACAAAACTGTACCGGTAGCAAAAGCAGCCAAGTTGTCCGCGATAAACTGATTGGCATCTATGGCAGATGGATACGGATTGCCCAAAATAGACATTTTATCTGCGTCAACTGTATGTGTATAAGCTCCATCGTTTGGTGTTCCGCCAAACACGTAATTTTGTGTCCCGCCAGCATTACCTGTTCCCTTCATCGTAAATCCTTCACCAATATTGAGCAAGCCCGCAGATCCGATTTGCCTCCAACCGTTGGCACCTGTATTGTTGATGAATTTATAAATCCAATAACTGCTGATTGTGATTGGGTTGGAGAGGCTGCCGTTGTAACCGGAAGTGTAAACAACAGGTGGCGGTGTAAACGGGCTTTCCGAAAAATAAGTACCGTCATATAGACTACTGCTTAAACTATATTGTCCGCCAACATTAACCGGTGACGACCAATAATTAAACTTGTACTTGTCTGACGTTCCTTGCTGGCTGATAAATAATTTACCCGACACAGCACTATTTGCAGAAGTGCCGTTGTGGGTTTGTATCAATTGTGCCTCTCCGGTCAGGCTGAGTATGCCACTTGTGAGTGCCACGGAATTTGCAACAATCAAATTTAGGCTGTCTGCCACTTGCACGCCGAGACCGGAATTGTTGATGTTCAGGTTGTAAAAAGCCAGCTGTTTGGCCGACCCGGTGATGTTTTGCGTTGAGCTTCCTGTGAAATAAGCCGTACCGGAGGAAGATGTGACTGTATTGTGGTTGACAAAGTCAGCTTTCAGATAGAGGTTACCATCGGCAGAAAGTGCTCCTGTGTTTGTAAAAGTTCCGGAAGTGTATAAGTCCGTACCGTTTTCTACTTTGAAAACACCGGCATTATAAATCTGTGCGTAAATATTTTGGTTCATGAATGCCACGAACAAAAAAACGGAAGTGTAAAGTTTCATGATGCATTGTATTGGGACTAAAATGTTTAGCAAAATTAACACTCGCCATAGCTACACATCATGACATTTGTCATACTTTAAGAAATTACATGCACTTATATTTGCATTTTCATATTTTTATCAATAAATATTTAAAATTTAAACATTTTAAATAGAAAATAAACTCCAAAGAGGTCTTCAGTTTTTCTTTTCTGTAATTTATATAGATTATTTGATTCTTACCCTTCTCAAAAAGTTAACGCGGTCAAAAAAATCCACTTAGGTTTTAGTTTATTACTTCTCCACACAGCCAAGAATTTTTTCAGAAGCTAATACCATTTGCATTTTTTATAGAGATGGTTTTTAGCTCTTTTTTCACGATTGCTCATGAAGAAGTAGGTGTTGCTCATAAAATATTTTCTATATCCCATTAAATGGAAGATGGATTTAATGTAAAAACGCGCTATTTTTTTATTGACCATCAACGTTTCTTTTTCTTTGTTAGTCCAACTGATACCCGGAAAAAGAATAAGAAGCTGATAGAGTTTAAATTGCCTTAGAAAAGCTGAAATTTTAAGTGCCAACATCGGAATTCTTCTAATGATAAAAAATCCGTCGTTACCCTGTTTTTGGTACAGCGGCATAAAAAGTATCGAACGCTTTTTGGATATCACATCTGTTTGATTGTAAGAGGCCAAATGTTCACCCTTTTGTATTTTTGAAAAATTAAGAAAGCCTTTTTTCATGCTAAAGTTGTCGTGATCTTCGATTTTAAAACGTTGGGTGACTTCATAAAAACAAGGTTTTGAGCATTCATTAAAATTATGCTTGAAATTTTGAAAAATTTCAAAGTCTTTTCTTGAGATTAATTCGGTGTGAAGAAGTGTTTTCCAAATAAATTCAACACAATTTTGAACGGCAGATTCATCTTGATGCTGTCCGGCTTCAAAACCAAGTGAAACATATCCCCTTTCATTGATATAATTGAGCAATGTTCCTTGCAAATACTCTTCCAAGCCCAATACTATTGGCACGTTGAACAATGTTGCAAATTTTCGATTAATCATGGCATCGCTAATGGTGATAAAGGGTTTAGAGTGAGATGATGTGGTGTGTAAATCAAGAAAATAATAAGGGGGTTGCTCTGCTAAAAGAATCTTTGACAAGCTATTATAAATGTGTAGCAGCTCTTGCTCATCGGGTCTTAAGAATTCTTTATCTCTTCTCAAAATGCTGGTAATGTGATGGCGCTGCCAAATTCGGTTAAGATCGCTTTCCAAAAAACGTTTCTCCAGTTCTAGGGCTTTCACATTGCCTCTGAAACCATAGAGGGTTCCATTCATTTTAATATTCCAACTTTTCAATTGCGCAAATACCTGCTCCAAAGCTTTAATTCCCGCAGGCTCATTGCCGTGGATACCTCCAAAAAAAACGACAGTTGCCCCAGGGTTTATTCCCTTTATATGTCCAATAATCCTATCGGGTAACTTAATTTTTTCGTTTCTTACTATCGCTTCCATGCATCTATGTCTTTAGAGGTGATAATACCTATAAGTATATTTTCGTGTGTTACCGGTAGGCATTTAATCTTATGTTCTAACATCATTTTTTCGGCCTCTTGCATGGTTTGATGCCTGTGAATACTCCGCACCGGTTGTCGAAAGATTTTTCGAATGCTTTTATTGAGGTTTATTTTATTTTTATATGCTTGAAGTACATCAGTTGAGCTGATAATTCCCACGAGTTCATATTGATTTTTAACTACCGGTAGGTGGTGAATATTTTTCCATTCCATGATTTTTTTGACCATCAAAAGTGTGTCATCGGGCATGGCTGTGAACACGTTGGTTTTCATGTAGGCAGATACTGTGGGATGGTTGCGGACTTGATAATATTTTTTAATGCATATTGACTGCCAATCGGCTACGCAATCGTAGGCCAAATTGTTTTCGTACATGCTTCGTGTGAGCAATTTGGTAGCAATAGAAGCACTGTGTTTTTCAGTGATTTTTCGATAGTTATTAATGATCCACTCCGAACCCGTATGTTTGAAAAGTCTTTTTTGAATTACATTTAAGTAATGCGAAGCGATTTGCGAATCAATTCCGGCTTTTAGCAGTCCATCATACGCCAGTGGAAGTAGTTTATCTCCAATCAGCTTGCGGGCGTTTTGAAATTTTCCTTCCCAAAATAAGGGTGACTCTAATCCCAATCGGGCAGCATTTAGAAAATTCATTTTAGCCACATAAAAAGGTACTTTGCTGTGTAAATTTTTGAGGTTTTCGGGTTGGTTATACATCAAACCCACCCAAAAACAAAAATTGGCTATCTCGTCTTTGGGAGAAGGTCCTGAAGGCAAATAACGGTTTTCTATACGGAGATGGGGCTTTTGTTGTTGGGTACCATAGCAAAGCCTGTTCCAACGGTAGTCTGTTCCATTGTGCAGTAGCAAAGCCGAAAGCTTGGGCGGCTTACCTGCCTTTATTTGCACCGTGCTTTTTTCTTTAAAATCGCCGGTCAAAATGCTTTTAAAACGAGTAATGGAATCTTTATAATAATCACCTGCGTTTCCTCTTTGCCAATCTCTGCCAAAACCCACTCGAGGTTCTTTGTCATTTAGCAAATAGGATGTAGATCTAGTATCTACACTTTGGCTAAAAAGCGCTATACGTGTTTCATGCCACAATTGCCTTCGAAGCAAGAGTGGTGAATTGGTAGCTACTGCCAAAACAGGACCGGATATGTATTGCGCCCAATTATACGCCGATCTAAAATGTGCTGGTGTAATTTGCAAATGTGCCTGAAAACTGGTGTTGCAACCTTCATAAATAATAGAATTATGCCTAATGTGCAGTTCATCCAAGCCTTGTATATGAATCTCAAAATCTTGCTTTCTAATTTTCCGCATTGACTCGTTTAATACATTGTACCTAACTAAAGGTGTCATTGATGACAGATTGATGTGGTTGAAATTGATGGTGGGCAATATGCCCGTTAAAATAATATTGACATCCAACAGACGTGCTTTTTCTGCGGCTAATGCCAATTTTTCTTTCACTTCGGTTTCGAGCTTTTTAAAACAATCTGATTGAAGTTTATGTGCTCTGGTGTTCAATTCCAAATTGTACAGGGCCAATTCGGTTGTAAAATCAGGTTGATTGATGGCGGCTAGCAAATCCATCGCCTTGTTGACTGGGCGCCACGATGAATCAACCAAGCAAAATTCTTGCTCTGCACCTATGTGCATCTCTTTGTTTTCGAAACCTTCTTCATGCAACAACTGGTCAAACGCTTCTACGTCATCAAGCAAATGACTGATGTATTTAAGTTTATGATGACCGGAGCTTATGCTTCTAACCTCTTGAACCCCCATGATGGTGCTTTTTGTACCAAAGCAATTTAAGCGTGTTTTTTTTATTTACACATGATATTTATCATGTTATCAACACCTTTTGCAAAAAGATGGGAATTGAAACTCTGAATTGAAGGCGTTTTAAAACAAAATGGAATTGATTTTCTGAATAAGTCGCGTGAAGAAATCCGATGTCTTTTCAGTTTAGAAACTAAAGCAATTGGTCTTTAACGATGCCTGTCTAATCTGGAATGAAGAGAGACAACAAAAAAGAATGCGCTTGCTCTTGGTTGTAATTACATGATGGTGGCTACCTGTGTGTGCTTGTCTATTTCTATATCGAGCTTTTCCTTGTAAGCAGCCATTTTTTCCTGAGGTTCATCAAAAAGTGCCTGATGCGTTTCGAAAACAATATCGCGCAAGGTCTCTATGCTGTAGATGTCAAAGTATAAACGTCCGGTTCTGCGAATAAAAAAATCGAGCGGATTTGTGACCATTTCATTTTCTGCACAAAATAAATACTCGGCCTTTCCCATCAATTTTTCGGCTGTTTTTTGTGTGGGCTTCAGGCTTTCAAAAGTTTTTAGAATGTCTTCTGTCTGGCGGCCAAAAGTTGTCACCAAATATTGCGCATATACCTGATCGAAACCGTGCGGTGCAATTTTTTCTGCAATGGTTTTTATGTATTTCTGTACCTCTTTAAAATTTTTGAAAACACCACCCGCCAAAGGTGTTTTTTCGGTTTTACACTTCTTAAAGTTCTTGTCTTCTTCCTCTTTCAGCTTTTCGCAAACTTTATCGAGCACGCGTTCTGCCATTTTTCTGTATCCGGTGAGTTTGCCACCCGCAATAGAGATGAGTTGCGAATCGGACACAAATATTTCGTCTTTTCTGGAGAGTTCCGATGCCGATTTTCCCTCTTCGTGGATTAACGGGCGAAGGCCGGCCCAAGTAGAGATGATGTCTTTCATATCCAGATGAATTTTAGGAAACATATTGTTGACAGCACTAATCAGGTAGATGGCATCTGCCGCATCTGTTATGACATCGTCTTTGTTGTCTTGATAATTGGTGTCTGTGGTACCAAAATAGGTGATTTTCCCTCTGGGGATGGCAAACATCATGCGGCCGTCCGGCACATCAAAATAAACCGATTGTTTCACCGGAAATTTTTCGTAGGGCACCACCAAATGCACGCCCTTTGTCAGGTGGAGTTGCTTGCCTTTTTTTGACTGATTGAGCACCCTGAGTTCGTCCACCCAAGGTCCTGTGGCATTGACGACAACTTTGGCAGCAATTTGTATGGATTGTTTGCTGCGTTGGTCTTCTACCTTCACTCCGGTGACCATACCGTTTTCATAGAGAAATTCTGTCACCGCAGTATAGTTGATGCAATCTGCTCCTTTTTGCACAGCGGTTTTGATGTTTTCAATAGTCAATCTGGCATCATCGGTTCGGTATTCTGCATAATAACCCGCACCTTTCAAAATTTTCTTGGGCAATAGCGGTTCTTTTTCTAATGCCTCTTTTTTGTCGAGCATCAGGCGGCGGTCGTCACCTTCAACGCTTGCTAAAATATCATATACTTTGAGTCCGATAGACGTCAGCCAAGTGCCGTAAGTGCCATTCTCGATGATAGGCAACAGCATTTTTTCAGGAACCACCAAATGTGGTGCGAGTTGATGCACAATGGCGCGTTCGGAACCCACTTCTTTGACGAGCCAAAAATCGAATTGTTTAAGGTAGCGCAAACCTCCGTGTATCAGTTTGGTAGATTTACTACTCGTGCCCGAGGCAAAGTCTTTTTTCTCTACCAAGGCTACCTTCATGCCGCGAAGGGCAGCATCTAAAGCAATACCTGCTCCGGTTATGCCACCGCCAATGACTAAAAGGTCATATTTTGTTTGAGACAATTTTGCCAAAAGTGTGTCTCTGTTTTTTAGGGAAAAACTATTTTTCATCTGTTTATATTATTTATTTTAATCGGTCATGCTTCGACTGCGCTCAGCACAGGAATGGAACACCTTAACTCATCATGCTCCTGCGTGCAAAATTTTTACATGGGTGTTTCATCATGTTTCCAATTTTTGGTTCGTTCTACTGCTCGTAGCCAGCCTTCATATCGTTTTTTTCGAGTGTGATCGTCAGACTTGGCCGTAAATGACTTTTCGATTTGTTTGGTCTTCAAAATTTGTTCTTTAGTCCACAGTCCAACTTGCAGCCCAGCCAAATAAGCAGCACCCAAAGCCGTAGATTCTACGCAGTCCGGACGCTCAACAGGAACACCTAAAATATCGGCTTGAAATTGCATAAGATAATCGTTTGCGCAAGCGCCGCCATCTACCTTGAGTGCTTTTAGCGCAATTCCGGAATCTTTTTGCATCGCACGCATCAAATCTACCGTTTGGTAAGCTATAGATTCAAGCGTCGCTCTTACGATGTGTGCAAGTCCGGTATCGCGGGTAAGTCCAAAAATAGCACCTCGGGCATCTTGATCCCAATAAGGTGCACCCAAACCGGAGAAAGCCGGCACAAAATACACCGGATTTTCTCCAACCACACTTTCTGCAATACCCTGAGTGTCATATGCATTTTCTATTACTTTCAATCCATCTCTAAGCCATTGAACCGCTGCGCCGGCTATAAAAACACTGCCTTCTAAGGCGTAATGTACTTCACCATCCAAACCCCAAGCAATGGTTGTTAGTAAGCCATTGTGAGAATACTGAAGGTTTTGACCTGTGTTCATCAACATAAAACAACCCGTTCCGTAGGTGTTTTTAGCCATGCCGGGCTCAAAACAAGTTTGTCCGAATAGTGCGGCTTGCTGGTCTCCGGCAACACCGCAAATGGGTATAGCCGTTCCGTGATAGACAAAATCACTATAGTGGTAAGAACTGGGTTTTACATCGGGCAGCATGCTGGTATAAATGCCCAGCCTGTCTAATATTTTTCGATCCCATTTGAGCTTTACAATGTTGTAGAGCATGGTGCGAGAGGCGTTGGTATAATCTGTAACGTGTACACTGCCGCCGGTAAGATTCCAAATAAGCCAAGTGTCAATAGTACCAAACAGTAAATCGCCTTTTTCTGCGGCTTCTTTTGCGCCGGCAACATTTTCGAGTATCCAATGTATTTTGGTACCCGAAAAATAAGCATCAATCACCAATCCCGTTCTTTCTTTGATGTGCGCCTCGAGACCTTCTTTTTTGAGTACATCACAAAATGCCGAAGTTCGCTTATCTTGCCAAACAATGGCATTGTAAACGGGTTTGCCTGTGTGCTTGTTCCAAACAACGGTAGTTTCTCTTTGGTTGGTGATGCCAATGGCTTTGACATCTTGAAGCGATATTTGTGCTTTGCCAATCAGTTCTTTAAAAACTGTTAGCTGGCTTTCCAATATTTCCATTGGATCGTGCTCTACCCAACCCGGTTGGGGGTAAATTTGGCTAAATTCTTCTTGGGCTATTGCGACAAGTTTTCCGGTTGCGTCAACCAACACGGCCCTCGAGCTAGAAGTACCTTGATCGAGCGCTACAATGAAAGGAGGTTTCACAGTTTAAGGTTTTTTGGATAGGACAAGCAATTTATAAAAATATTGTGCCCTTTCAAAATTAAACTATTGTTAAACTGAAAATTAACTTAATGTTCCAGCGGTCGCCTTTTCACCATTCCTCCCACGGTGTCTTTTACGCTGCTCATTACCAAAAAGGCATTGGGATCTATTTTGGCTATTTCTGTTTTTAGTTTACTGATTTCCAAACGAGTAATCACAGAGTAAATGATTTCGGTTTCTTGACGAACTTCGCCCTTTTTTCCATAGCCTCTTTTTCCGTTGTAGATAGTCACCCCTCTTCGCATTTTTTCAATAATCATCTGTCTGATTTCATCGCTATGCAGGGAAACAACGGTTACACCCACATATTCTTCTACGCCTTCCACAACAAAATCAACTGTTTTGGAAGCAGACAAATAGGTTAGTATGGAATAGAGTGCCACTTCTACGTTTAGTAAATACGCCGCAACTGAGAAGATAACAATATTGAAAATTAGAATGGTATCGCCTATGGTAAGACCTGTTTTTCGATTCAAATAGACCGCTAATACTTCTGTGCCGTCCAACACGCTTCCGCCCCTGATTGAAAACCCGATGCCCAAACCGAGAAAAAATCCACCAAAAACAGAAATTAATAGCTTGTCTGATGTAATGAGCGGATAAGGAATAAAGGTAATGGCCAAAGCCAAACCTGTGATAGCAAGAATACTCTTTAGGGCAAAGTTTCTTCCTATTTGTTTGTAGGCCATGTATATAAAAGGGGCATTGATGACAATAATCAACAAGGATAGTGGCATACCTGTCATAAAGGAGGTCAACAAAGATATACCGGTAACGCCACCGTCTATAAAATTGTTGGGCAATAGGAAGCCTTTCAAGCCAAAACCGGCAGCCGTAAAACCCAGTACAATAAAGAGCATGTCTAACAAAAACCTGCGGAGTGTAATGCGAAACCTTTTGAACGCCTTTGCCCTTTGGTAATCGCTGACGCTCTTTGCTTGGTTTTTATCTATCGACTTCCAAACTGCTTTGGCAATCATCGTATTGAAATGGATATTCATGACTTTGTTTTGTTTAGTTACCTTGATCAATATCCAAAAAATCGCCTCACTTAGCTATTTCGGTAATCCGAAGTGTATTGACCATCCCTTTTTCAAAAACCGGCATTGCTGCGAGGCTGATTACCAAATCGCCCTTGCAGGCATAGCCTTTTTCACAACAAATTTGGTTTACGTCATCTATGGTCTCGTCTGTACTGACGAATTTATCGTAATAAAACGCTCTTACGCCCCACAAAAGGCTCACTTGAGTAAGAATTCGTTTGTTTGACGTGAATACTAAAATATGGGCTTTGGGTCTCCAAGCAGATATTTGAAAGGCCGTATAGCCACTATTCGTAAGTGTCGTGATGGCTTTGGCTTCAATTTCGTTGGCCATAAGTGCAGCGTGGTAACAAACGGACTTGGTGATGTAGCGCTTGGTGCGGATGTGCGGTGGTGAAAGCGGTACTTTAATTAAATCTGAATGTTCTACACTATGGATAATTTGTGCCATTTTTTGTATGACTTGAACTGGATATTGCCCTACGGATGTTTCGCCGGAAAGCATGACCGCATCGGCACCATCCATCACAGAATTGGCCACGTCGTTGACTTCGGCTCGGGTGGGCGTCAGGCTATTAATCATGGTTTCCATCATTTGGGTGGCTATGATGACCGGAATGCGTGCTTTTTTGGCTGTAAGTACCAATTGCTTTTGAATGAGTGGCACTTCATGCGCGGGTATTTCAACACCCAAATCGCCACGGGCTACCATCAAGCCGTCACAATAGGCTACAATTTTATTGATATTGACAATTGCCTCGGGCTTTTCAATCTTGGCAATAACCGGAATTTTGTGTTTGGAATGGGCGTCGATTAGCTCTTTTAACTCCATCAGGTCTTCAGGTGTACGCACAAAAGAGAGTGCAATCCAATCTATTTGTTGCTCGATGGCAAAAATGGCATCTTTAACGTCTTTTTCTGTCAGTGCCGGCAAAGAAACTTTGGTATTGGGTAAGTTGACGCCTTTTTTTGATTTTAGTGGTCCGCCTTGGATGACTTTTGTAACAACTTCATGCGCCCTGTCTGTACTAACCACTTCAAAAATGAGCTTTCCGTCGTCGAGCAAAATGCGCTCCCCGGGATTGACATCCTGCGGAAAGGTTTCGTAGTCCATGTAAGCGCGCGATTTGGTTCCTACGAATTTTTCTTTGGTAGAAAAAGTAATTTCATCCCCAGGAAACACTTCAATTCCTTCTTCCATCACGCCTACCCGAAGTTTGGGACCTTGTAAATCGCCCAAAATAGAGACGTTGAATCCGTGGGTTTCGTTGAGTTCACGAATCATTTTGATACGGGCTTTTACATCTTCATAATCGGCATGTGAGAAATTAATTCTAAAAACATCGGCGCCGTTTTGCATCATCTCCAACAAAACTTCTTTGGTGGAAGTAGCCGGGCCCAGCGTGGCTACAATTTTGGTCTTTTTTCTGATTGGCATTATTTAGGTAATTAGGTTTTGAATTGATTTTAGTTGTTTTTCTATTATATATGCCGTCTTTATCGTTGAAATTTTCTGCAAATTTTTTACGATATGTGTTGCGGCATTTTCGTCTTCTAAGCCGTTTATTTTCAGTATGTAATCAACATTTTTAAGTTCGGGTATTAAATAGCGCAAAACTGCTTGTTTATCGGTTGCTTCTTCAAACAACGTCCCGGAACTAAATTTGTGAGGCACTTCTGTAAGGCATTTGTTGGTGATTAGACTCCAATCGGTGTAATGCTTTACATCTTCCCATACAAACCAAGCAAATGAGGCGTCTATATAATTAAAATCTAAATCTTTCTTGCAGCGCGTCAGTTTGATTTTTAAATTTCTGTTGAGATCAAAAGCCAACCTGTAATCTTCGGCATCTGTATGTATGGCAAACACCGAAGGCTCGTCTTCGAGGAAAGCATCTAGCTTTATCTTGTGAACCTTCACTTTGAATTTTTAAAGCGTAAAGATAAAAAAACTTAATTCTTCCCTTGAATTATAAGAAAAGTTTATCAGTTTTTTACAACCCATTTGCGGATGCAGCAGAAAATGTTACTATAAACACCTTATTTGAGGGTTCTAAAATACTCGAGCAAGGCGCGCGCTTCTTCTTCGGGTATGTTTTGATTGGTCATAGGCACGTTGTTGTGCTCTGCCAAAAGAGCTTTGGCTTCGGGGTCTTTTGACAACATTTCTATAGGATTCATAATCATGTTCATAATCCACTCCGGACGCCGGCGCTCGGTCACTCCTTTCATAGCCGGACCAATTAACTTTTGTTCGGCCATGTGGCAAGCCACACATTTTTTACTAAAAATAGCCTTCCCTTCTTCGGCTAAGGCAGCATCTATAGTTTCGGGCAACCGAAAGGCTTTGACAGGGCCAATACCACTGCCTTTTTTTATGGTTTCCGCAGCAGGTTTGTCCGCCTTAGGCTGTTGTGTTTGCGCATCGCTTTTCTTGGCATCATTGCAAGCCGAGAGCCATCCCATGATAGCTAGGGCAATTAAGTATTTCTTCATCTCTTAGGGTTTTAGGTTTCTACTTGTTTTGGTTTTGCTAATTTAACGCATAAAGATTTGGTTTCAAAAAGAAATTTTCAGCAAGAATGCTATACTCACAAATCGATGTCAGATGTTATTTTATGTAAAAAAGCTATCATTTCATTTTCATGAAAATAAAATTCTGACGCTTGATAAAATCCAACGTGGCCACCGTATTTGGGCATTGACAAGTGTATGTACGGATTGGTCTGCGCTGCTGCAACCGGATAACATTTGTCTTTCAAAAAACTGTCGTTTTGTGCATTCAGAATCAACACAGGTTTTTGAATGTGTTTCAGAAATTGGATCGAACTGCATTTTTCATAATAATCAAAAGCATCTTTAAAACCGTGCGCCGGTCCTGTGTAAAAGTTGTCAAAATCCAACAAAGAATAGATTTTGGGCAGCTTATTGGGGAAAGCTTCCGGAAATTGCCTGAATTTCACTGCTAATTTTCTGCTCAATTGTCTTAGAAATTTTTGACGGTACACAAAATTTATCGGCAGGTTGAGCTGCTCCAACGAAGCGCGTAAGGCGCAAGGTGTAGAAATGGCAATTCCCCCAACAACCTGATGGTCTGACATACCCGAGGTTCCCAAATATTTCAGCAAAATATTGCCCCCAAGGCTAAATCCAATCAAAACCATTTTTCTATAGCCCTTCGCTTTGGCTGCATCTATTACGGCGCTAAGGTCTTCGGTGTTGCCTCCATGGTAACCCCTAAAAAGTTGGTTGGGTTCGCCACTGCATCCCCTAAAATTCACCGCCAAGGCATCGAAACCATGCACATTGAGTTTTTTTACAGCTCCCAAAACATAGGGTCTGTGCGAATCGCCTTCCAATCCGTGAAGCACCAAGGCCAATATACGGTTTGACGCTTTTGCCAACGACCAATCCAAGTCCAGAAAATCGCCATCGGGCAGTTCTATTCTTTGTCTTTGATACACCACGCCTCTTACTTTTCTGGCTAGCGCACTGTAAATGGTGGAAATATGACCGTTTCTGAAAATAAAAGGAGGAATATACTCGGGATATGAAACAGGCATCTTATTTTTGGACGAAAATAATCAAAAAAACAAATTATGTTTTTAAAATCTTTTGAAATTAGATGGTCCGATTTGGATGCAAACAGCCACTTGGCCAATTCGGCTTATATGAATTTGATGAGCCACACCCGCATGGCTTTTTTGCAAAGCATCGGTTTGGGTTTACGTGAATTGAAGCAAGCCCATTTGGGGCCGGTAGTTTTTCACGAACACATTCACTATTTCAAGGAAATATTTCCGGGAAAACCCGTACAAGTTTCTTTAGAACTGAAAGGCCTTTCCGAAGACGGTCGGTTTTTTGCTTTTGAACACCGCATTTTTAGTGCAGACGGAACCAACAACGCCTTCTGCGAATTGATGGGTGCTTGGATAGACACAGACAAAAGAACCCTAACTGCCCCGCCTGCAGATATGCTAAAATCTTTTGACAATGCACCAAAAACAGCTGATTTCAAAATTTTAACCAAAGAAGATACACGCGCTTACAACCGCAAACCCGTCGATTTAAAAACTTAGAGTTCGAGGTATTCACCCGATTTTCATCTGTTTATTTTTATTGTTTTTAAGTGGTCATGCTTCGACTGCGCTCAGCACAGGAATGGAACTCGCTAATAATCATTCTCTTGTGTGTTAAACTTTTTAGCATGGCTCGTTTCATCTGTTTATATTATTTGTTTTTATCGGTCAGATGGAACGCCCTAGAATAATCATACTTCTGTGTGCAAAATTTTTACATGGGCGTTTCTTTCGGTTTTTTTGTCACCAGATAAACGCCGATAAAAATGACTATAGCCGCACCTATCTTGATGATACTCAGCTTGTCTGCTCCCACAGCTACAGCAAATACACCCGCCACAAGCGGTTGCAGGTAAATAAAAACCCCAACGGTTGATGCTTTGAGGGTGCGCACCGCAAAGAGGTTAAACAAATAGGTGCCGCAGGTGGCAAAAAGCAACACATAACCAATGTTTAACCAAATAAGATCCGGTATTTCAGCGGGTTTCATGGCCAAAACTTCTCCCAAACCAAAAGGCAAGACCATCAACAAACCAAAGGTGTATATCCATTTGACGAAGGTAAGTGGGTGGTATTTTTTTACTATTTTACTCACAATAACTAAATAAAGTGCATAAGACGAGGCATTTGTATAAACCAAAAGATTGCCCAGCATGGCGTGTTCGCCACCCAAAGAAAGATCTGTTGCGCCACTGAAAATAACGATGAGTGTACCTATCAAACCCAAGAAAATACCCACTATCTTTTGCAAACTCAAATGTTCCTTGAGCAAAATTCTCGAAAACAACAACACCATAATCGGACTTGTCACCATAATGATAGACGCGCTGATAGGCGTGGTGTAATTGAGCCCTTTGAAAAAAGCCAACATATTCACCGCTACACCAAAAACAGCAGCCAGCATAAATTTTAAATAGTCTTTTCTGTCTATTTTTTCTTTAGGTGCCCAAATTGATAACAGCCAAAAGAAGGCTGTCGCAAAAACAACTCGCAACACTATAAAACCATAAGGCTGCACATAAACCGGCATGGCTGCCTTGGCAATGGTGTAGTTCATTCCGTAAATAACAGCAGCGGCAAGTGCCGCCAAAATAGCAACCGTTCTTTTAGACATCAAAGCGATTGGTTTATGGCCTCTAGTGTACGCTTAGAAGACCCAATGAAAATCTTGTCTTCCAACACCACAACCGGTCTTTTGAGAAAAGTGTAATGATGTAGCAAATAGTGTTTGAAATCTGCTTCGGTGAGCGGCTGCCGGTTGAGTCCCATTTCGGTATATAGCTTGGCGCGTCTGCTAAAAAGTGCTTCGTAGCTCCCTGCAAGTTTGCAAAGTTGTTCTATTTGCGCCACCGTGATGGGTCGCGATTTGATTTCTTGAAAATCAAATTTATCTACAGTTTTTATGGCATCTATAAACCGCGTACAAGTGTTACAGGCTTTCAGGTAAAATATTTTTTTCATCTGTTTATATTATTTATTTCGACTTCGCTCAATACAAGTGTTTTTATCGGTCATGCTTCGACTGCGCTCAGCACAGGCATGGAACGCCCTAGGATAATCATGCTCCTGTGTGTCACTTTTTTTAAATGTGCGTTTCATGCCCAAGTGGTTTCAGAGATTTTTTCCAGACACAAAGTAACGCCATTTACCTATAAATTCTGTACTTTTATAGACGTATTTTTATCATCAAAATTCAATTACTATGAAGCATAACTTTGATATTAGTTTGCAAAATCACAAAATATTTGAAACTTTTCTGTCCTCTTTTGAACCCGAGAGGCTCTTCAAAATTCCGGAAGGTTTCGGCAACAACCTTATTTGGAATATGGCTCATGTAGTGTCAGTTCAGCAATTGCTTGTGTACAAAAGGTCGTATTTGCCAACAGTATTGCCCGATGGATTTGTATCGCGCTTTGCACCGGGTACACAGCCACCTGTAGAAGTTGACACCACATTGATTGAATCGTTGAAATCTTATTTGTACAAAGGCGTACAGCAAGTTCAACCCGACTTTGAGGTCGGCAAATTTGAAAGATATGAAACGTTTACGGCGCGGAGTGGGTTTGAAATTGATACGCTCGAAAAAGCAGTTCTTTTCAACAATTACCACGAAGGTATCCACTTGGGCTATGTGTTGTGCTTGAAGAAGTTTGTATAACTTTTTGACGAGTTGCTATAAAAAACCAAATATCCCAAACACCTACGCCTACCATCCAATAAGATTTATTCCTATGAGTTCTTAAAAAAGAACGTTAACATTTTTGCATAGATTTTAGGATGTATGTTTATTTCTATACTTTTGAAAATCTTTTCTAAAAACCTTGAAAAGCAAATTAAACTTGCCTGCAATTTTTTCTGAAACCCTCAAAATAACATTGACTTTATTTTGCCTCAAAATTCAAAAATAGACCCATTCAAACTCCTGCAACGCCAGCTTTTACATTTTTCTAACCATCAGGTTGTTTTTGGCAGGCATCATCACTAACCTTTTAAAAAAATTATACATGAAATTTAACACCAAGACCATACACGGCGGACAACACCACGATCCTGCCTACGGCGCAGTCATGCCGCCCATCTATCAAACTTCTACCTACGCACAAACCACTCCCGGCGGCCACAAAGGTTTTGAATATTCTCGCACGCACAACCCAACCCGCAAAGCGCTGGAAGACAATTTGGCTAGTATAGAAAGTGGCGCATATGGCTTGGCCTTTGGTTCGGGCTTGGCTGCTATAGACGCAGTGATGAAACTCCTAAAACCAGGCGATGAGGTGGTTTCTACAAATGATTTATACGGCGGATCTTACCGTTTGTTTAAACAAATTTTTGAACCCTTCGGCATCAAATTTCACTTTGTAGGTATGCAGGATGTGCAAGCCATTGAAGAAAAACTCAATGCCCACACGCGTATGATTTGGGTAGAAACACCCACCAACCCCATGATGAATATCGTGGATCTTGAGGCCGTTTCTAAAGTAGCCAAAAAACATGATGTGTTATTGGCTGTGGACAATACTTTTGCCACGCCCTACCTGCAACGCCCTTTAGAAATGGGGGCAGACATCGTAATGCACTCTGCTACCAAATATTTGGGCGGACACAGTGATGTGGTGATGGGCGCACTGGTTGTAAATGACAAAGCATTAGCAGAGCGTCTGTATTTTATTCAAAATGCAAGTGGTGGCATTTGTGGCCCTATGGATAGTTTTTTGGTTTTGCGCGGTATCAAAACCCTGCATGTTCGGATGCAACGCCATTGCGAAAACGCACGTGCCATAGCCGAATTTTTAGTCAACCACCCCAAAATAGAAAAAGTATATTGGCCCGGACTTAAAGACCACCGCAACCACGACATCGCTCAAAAACAAATGAAAGACTTTGGCGGTATGCTATCCTTTGTGACCAAGGGCAACAACTACGAAGAGGCCATTCGTATCGTAGAACGCCTCAAAGTTTTCACCTTGGCAGAATCTTTGGGAGGCGTAGAATCGTTGGCCGGCCACCCTGCCAGCATGACGCATGCCTCAATCCCCATAGCAGAACGCGAAAAATCAGGAGTAGTCGATGCTTTGATTCGGCTTAGTGTCGGCATCGAAGATATTGACGATTTATTGGCAGATTTGAAGCAGGCCATTGGGTAGTTTAATCAAAGTACCTTCGTACGCACTTTTGCCCACACTTTTTTCAGCGCAATGGCAAAAACGATAGTTAGCACAAAGGCGATGCTTGCTTCTGTGGTGTTTCCGTATATAAGGTTACCCGTAGTAAATAAGGCACTGTACACCATGGCGCAACCTACCAACATGGCCAGTATTCCGGATGGCACGCTCCATCCCGTTTCGCCTTTGTTGATTTGCATGCCTTCTGAAGCAGCTTTCTTCACAACTTTTGCCCAACCGGGACCGCCCGGTTTAATTTTTATATAGAAATTGCGCAGCACATTTTCGTCTTCGGCTTTGGTAAAGAAGGTAGTGAATAGCCAAACCACGGTGGTTATCAAAACCACCAAAGGAAATTTTGCCCAATCTTCAAAAACGCCCGGGACTGTTGTGCCGGTTTCTATATCAGTATGGTCAAACAGTGATTTTCCAAAATCTGTAAATGAAAAAATGAGAGAGACAACGCCCGATATAATCATGGCTGAGATTTCGCTCCAAGCGTTGATACGCCACCAAAACCAACGCAGGATAAAGATAAGTCCGGTGCCGGCACCAAACATGATGATGATATCAAAAAGTTGTTTGGCGTTTTGTAGGGACAAAGCCACTAGGGCACTCACCACCATTAAAACGACAGTGGAAATTCTGCCCACAGCAACCAATTTTTTTTCTGAAGCCTCGGGGTTTATTTGTTGTTTGTACAAATCATTCACTATATAAGAAGAACCCCAATTGAGGTGCGTAGAAATGGTTGACATATAAGCGGCTACCAATGACGCCAACACCAAGCCGATAAGACCGGCCGGCAACTTGGTAAGCATGGCACTGTAGGCAAGGTCATGCCCGAGTTTGTCTGCGGAAATATCAGGAAAAGCTGTTTGAATGCTTTGTATGTCCGGAAACACAACCAATGACGCCAATGCGACCAATATCCACGGCCACGGACGTAAGGCGTAGTGCATAATGTTGAAGAAAAAAGTAGCGCCTATGGCGTGATTTTCATCTTTTGCTGCCAACATACGTTGGGCAATGTAACCACCACCGCCGGGTTCGGCTCCCGGATACCAAGAACTCCACCACTGAACAGCGAGGGGAATCACTAGCAAGGTGATGAGTGCCTCTTTCTCAGAAAAATCAGGAAGTAATGCTAATTTATCGGCTACATTGTTATGTTGCATCAAAGCATCTAAACCTCCCACTTCCGGAAGGTTTACACAATACCATGCGGCACCAATAGAACCTGCCATGGCCACAAAAAACAGCAAAAAATCGGTGTAAACCACGCCCTTAAAACCGCCTACAGCACTAAAAATAACCGTGACCACACCCGCATACAGAACGGTTTCCAAGGGCTGAAGTCCCAACATAATTTGACCAATCTTAATTGCCGCCAAAGTCACGCCCGACATGGCGAGAATGTTGAAGGCAATGCCCAAATAGACTGCTCTAAACCGCCTCAGGAATTTGGCCGGTGCGCCACCATAGCGCAATTCGTAAAATTCCAAATCTGTACTGACATTTGACCGACGCCACAATTTGGCATAGACGAAAACCGTGAGCATACCGGTGAGCAAAAAAGCCCACCAAACCCAGTTTCCGGCAACGCCATCTTTGCGGACTATGTCGGTCACCAAATTCGGTGTATCTGTAGAAAAAGTGGTGGCTACCATTGATAAGCCCAACAACCACCAAGGCATGTTGCGTCCGGATAGAAAAAATTGGGTGGCATCGCTGCCGGATTTTTTAGAAACACTGAGTCCTATGAACAAAGTGATGGAAAAAAATAAAACGATAATGATGTAATCCAGGTTGGAGAGTGCAATCATAGTTAAGGTTTTTCGTTGTCTTCGGTTATGTGGAGTATAATGCGTTTGGCATCTTTGAGATAATTCCGCCCGATGGGAATTTTTCGGTTTGACACTTCTACCGTATTGCCTTCTACGGCTTTTACCTTTTCAACAGAGACGATAAAAGAGCGGTGAATTCTCAAAAAGTATTCATTAGGAAGCTCTTCTTCTATGGATGTGATGCTTCTCAGTACCAAAAAATCGCCTGCTGTAGTTGAAATTTTTATGTAATCTTTCAAGCTCTCCACAAAGAGAATTTCTGAAAGATATACTTTGATTAGTTTTTTATCCGACTTGATAAAAATATGTGGTTTGTTGACAATAGGTTCGGAAAGGCCTTTTTCCAATTGAATTAAATGTCTCACTTTATCAATTGCCTTTAAAAATCGGGCAAAAGGAATGGGTTTGATGAGATAATCCGCCACATCAAGTTCAAAGCTTTCTACTGCAAATTCTCTGTAGGCCGTTGTGATGATGACGTGTGGTTTTATCGAGATGCTCTTTAAAAAATCGAGTCCGGTAATCTTTGGCATATTGATGTCGAGAAAAATCAGGTCAATTGAGTTGCTTTCAATTACAGAAAGTGCCTCCAAAGGATGCTGAAAAGTATTCACTACAGTGATATCCGGAAATTCTTTTAAGTGATTTTGAATCACTTTTACAGCCATAGGTTCGTCGTCGATAATGAGACAATTGAGTTTCATGCTTCAGCTACTTTGTTTTGTAAAGGTATTCTTAAACGCACTTTAAACTTACTTTTTTTCTTAAAGATATCCAAAGAATACCGATCTTGAAAGAGCAAGTCCAACCTACGCCGCACATTGCTGATGCCGATTCCGCCTCGCAAATCAAAGGTTTCGGCTTCGCTTTCTACATAGGTGTTCACCACGGAAAAATAGAGGGTGTGGTTGTTTTCATTTTTAAAAAAAATACTGATGTCTATATCGCGCTGATGCCGCGCCCCGTGTTTGAAGCAGTTTTCTATAAAGGGTAAAAATAGCAGCGGTGGCACGGTGACTTCTTCAATATCTCCTGAAATAAAAGAATCTGCTTTGACGCGTTCACCAAAACGAATGCGTTCCAAATCTATGTAGTTTTGAATGTATTTAATTTCATCGAAAAGTTTGATGTTTGTGGTGCGAACATCGTACAAAACATATTGCATAATGTCTGATAACTTTAACACCAAATTTGGCGCAGCGTCAGATTTTTCTAAGGTCAAAGCGTAAAGGCTATTGAGCGTATTAAAATAGAAATGCGGTTGGATTTGCGATTTTAAAAAATTGAGTTCGGTGTGTAATTGCATTTTGCTCAATCGGTCGTTTTTGCGTTTTTCATTAATCCAATCGATAGAAATTTTAATTGCAGAGACAAAGGCAATTACATAAATTTCACCGATGGCAACGGCAGCAAAGTGATATATACTGAGCGGATTTCTAATGCCGTTGGCTTCCGGCCATATTTCATGTGTCACAAAAAGATAATTGAGCCCGACAATCCCAAAATAGACAACGACGAGTACCATAAAAAGTGCCAAGACAAATTGCAGGTATTTTTTGGTGAGCACAAATTTTGGAATCAGGTAAAAAACCGTGGTGTAACAGCTAAAAAGATGCATGGAAAATTCGACCAAATTCGATTTGAAAGCGTAGAGATAGTCGTCAAAAAAACTACCCCATCTAAATACATTAAAGGTAAAATAGACCGTCCAAAAAATCACATGGTATCGCAGTGGTATCGGATTTTGTTTGGCAAATTGTCGGATCATGGTCTGTTTGGTCTGCGATTAAGCGGTTGAAAATTAGTAATTATTTATCAGTTGTCTTTGATTTTTATCAAAAGACAGTGCTAAAAAACACAGCCTACTATGCGTTTGTAGGTCGTTCCACACGGTTGGTGGCAAAAACAGCGTTGTTGGTCGGGCAAATAGCTGTTGAAAAAAACTACAAAATTGTCAGGCCTTGGTTTCGGTATGCTTGTAGTTTGGGTGTGTTCGGATCCATTTCTGTAACCAAGACATCCAAAGTATTGATGTCGCAAATTTTGTATCTATTGATGGTATTCAATTTTTCGCTGATGGTCAACGACACCACTTTTTTAGAAGCGGCTATCATCGCTTTTTTGAGCTGGGCAATTTCCCAATCAATCTCTGTGATGCCATTTAGCGGATCGAGATAACCGGTGCCGAGAAAGCAAATATCTGCCTTGATTTCAGATAACAGGTTGATGGCACTGCCACCCGTGGAGAGTTGAGAGTTTTTAGACAATTTTCCTCCGATAAAAATCACTTCATTTTTAGCCGGACTGTTGAGCAATTCGATAGCCATGGGCAGACTTGGCGTAAAGAAGGTGAGGTCAAGTTTTTGTGGCAGCAATTTGGCCAATTCTAAGTTGGTTGTACCTCCACTAATAAGCACCACATCGCCTTTTTTGAGAAGCGAGATGCCTTTCTGTGCAATAATGGCTTTATTTTCGTAGGCGTAAATATGGCTTCGTTGCTCGTTGTAGATGTTGAAACCCATAGAAACTGCACCTCCGTGTACGCGTTTGATTTTTTTGGCCTCGTCCATTTCTTTGAGGTCGCGCCGAACCGTATCAATAGAGACCTGCAAAATATTGGCCAAATCTGAGAGCAACACCCTATTGTGGATGTGTATTTCGTTGAGAATAATCTCCTGTCTTAATGACTTTTCCAAGATTAAAAGGTTTGGATGATATACAAAATGTTGCAATCAAATGTAGAAAAAAAAAGTTTTGTAGAAAATTTTGCGCAAAAAATCAACATTAATTCCGATAAAAACAGCAAAATAAAAACAAAATCGGTCAATATGCCATAAAAACTTGCACAATATCTTGCATCATAAAATTATTTTTATACATTTGAAAATCCTTACAAACTGTTTATGCTTCATTTTGAAAGGATCTAACTAAACAACTACACCATGCACGCTGCGCTAAAAAAGTTAGTACAAACAGCCGAAAAACCTACTAGAAACATCATCGGACTGATGAGTGGAACTTCTCTAGATGGCTTAGATATAGCATTTTGTGAAATAAAATCGTTTGGTAAACAAACGCAGGTAGTCTTAAAACATTTTGAAACGGTTCCTTATGACGACCCGTTTAAAAATGCCGTCAGGGAGGTATTTTCCAAAAAGAATATTGATTTGGAAAGACTATGCTTACTACATCCTTGGATAGGAGAAAAACATGCAGAAATGGTACTTTATTGCCTTAAAAAATGGCAAATACCCTCTGATGCCGTTGATTTAATTGCCAGCCACGGGCAAACGGTTTACCATGCACCCAAGCGTTTGCACCAGCAAATTGATTTTCCCAATGCCACTTTGCAGATTGGCGACGGCGATCATTTGGCTGTGAAAACAGGCATTACCACATTGAGCGACTTTCGTCAAAAACATTTGGCAGCCGGTGGCGAAGGTGCTCCTTTAGCCGCTTATGGCGATTACCTTATTTTTTCTGACCCAAATGTATCGCGTATTCTTATCAATATTGGCGGTATTGCCAATTTTACTTTTTTGCCCAAAAATGCAAGTTTTCAAGATGTGTTTTGTACAGACACCGGACCGGGCAACACGCTTATGGATGCCTACGTGCAAAAGCATGTCCCCAACCTTTCCTGCGACAAAGACGCAGCTATCGCTGCTACGGGTAAGATTAATCCGCTACTTTTGCAAGCCCTTAAAAAAAATCCATTTTTCAGACAGAATTTTCCTAAAACCATTGGCCCCGAACTCTTTAACCTTGCCTATTTAGAAAAGGCGCAGGCACAGTCCGGAACTTCCAAATTGCCAATAGCGGATGTGTTGGCTACCCTTAATAGGTTTTCTGCCGAGACTTTGGCTGAGGCCATATCGCAAAGCATGAACGATACAAATTTTGAGATGTATGTGAGTGGTGGAGGCATCTACAATCCGTTACTCTTAAAACATCTTCAAGACATTTTTGCAAAGAGAAACCTGCAAACCACAGCCGCGCTGGGTATTCATCCCGACGCCAAGGAAGCGGTACTTTTTGCGGTTCTGGCTAATGAGTGTATTTGCAATCCCGGCAACGAAGTCAAAAGAGGCCACACACCCGACATACGAATGGGTAAAATTAGTTTTCCAACTTAGTTCATCATGCTTAAAAATAATTTATTAACTCACAAACCATTCAAATGAAGAAGAAAGATTCTATTTTCAAGTTTGCAACCGGGTCGTTTTTGATGTGCCTGATGCTACTGCTGACCGGGGCTGCTACGCATGCCCAACAGACCTACACTTTTTCGGGCACAGTGACCGATGCAAGTGTGAACCAACCGATTATCGGGGCGACCATCATCATCGGTGGAACATCTATCGGAACAACTACCGATTTTGACGGAAACTACAACGTCTCAGCTTCGCTTCAGCCCGGAAATTATAGATTGGTATTTAGTTATCTGGGTTTTAGTTCGCAAACCATCAATGTGACACTTGGCAACGATACAAACATTCAAACCAACGTATCGCTTTCACCCGATTTGATGAATTTGGACGAAGTGATTGTGACGGGTACCTCCGTAGGTACTAGCCGAAGGCAACTCGGAAATGCCATATCAACCATCAGTGCAAAAGCATTTGAAGATGGTGGCGCGACTGCCATAGACCAAGGTTTATCCGGAAAAATTGCAGGTGCTTTGGTGCAACAAAACTCTGGAGATCCTGCCGGTGGTATCAGCGTAAGGTTGAGAGGTCCTAGTACAATTGCAGGCAGTTCCGATCCTTTGTATGTCATCGATGGATTGATAGTGAGCAACTCCAGTACAGAGTTGGTTGACTTAGGAGGAAATACTCAAAACAGACTGGTTGACATCAATCCGAGTGATATTGACAGAATAGAAATTATCAAGGGTGCAGCCGCTGCAGCCATTTACGGTTCAAGAGCCAGTAATGGCGTTGTTCAAATTTTCACAAAGAGAGGAAAAAGCGGCAAACCGTCCTTTTCATTTACTTCAAACTTTAAAATTAATGAGTTGAGAGATGAAATGGAATACAACAAAGTGCCTTTGGCTTGGGTAGATCCTTTTGACAGAAACAACTTGGCCACAGTACCAACGGAAAGGTTTAATCTTCAAGATGAAATTTTTGACACGGGTGTTGGTACAGAAAATTACCTGTCTGTATCGGGCGGTAACGAAAATACGAAGTACTATGTGTCGGGTTCTTTTCTCCACAATGAAGGCATCGTTAAAAACACAAACTTTCAGCGTTTCTCCTTCAATTCAAATATTGACCAAAAGTTATATTCTTGGTTAAATCTGAGCATGGGATTGACCTATACGCAAAGTGAAAGTGAAGATATACCAAATGGTGGTATCAATGCGGCAGATGGGGCCATCACCGGATTTCTATTTAGTGACAACTCTATAAATCCGGCTCCGGATGCGTCTGGGGTTTTTCCTGTTACTTCGTTACTCGTGCCAAGAACCAATCCTGCGGAAGCCGTTGAGCGTTTCGAATTTCAACAAAGAACCAACAGAACCATCACCAACATAGGTCTTATAGCTACACCTTTTGATGGTTTTACAGCCAATTTTAGAGCCGGGTTTGATTATTTTAATCAATCTGCTACAGGATTCATCCCTCCTGGTAACACTTCAACCCAACAAAATGGGTTTGCAACCCGGTCAGATGCGAACAACTTTCAGTATAATACAGATTTAAACCTGAGTTATAAATTTGACATCACAGAAGATATAGAATCCACTACTGTATTGGGAGGTACTTGGCAATTTGAACGTTTTGATAGAATTGGGCTTACTTCAGACAGATTGCCCCCGGGGGTAAAAGTAGCCTCGGGTGGTACAATCATCGGACAAATTGATTCCAGAAGCAAAAAATCATTTTGGGGTGGATTTTTACAACAAACTTTTGGCTACAAAGACAAACTGTACATAACCGGTGCCATCAGGCTAGATGGGGCTTCCGTTTTTGGAGAAGATGAAAGAGAGCAATTTTACGGAAAAGCCAGTGGTTCTTATGTAGTTTCCGCAGAAGATTTTTGGAGCGAAACTTTTGGAAATGTCATCAATTCTTTCAAAGTAAGGGCCTCATGGGGACAAGCCGGAAACCTCACCGCAATTGGTGCATTCGATAGGTTTTTTAACTTCAATCCACTCTCCATTGGCGGGTCTAGCGCTGTCATCCCATCTTCACTGCTCGGAAACGAGGGCCTGAAACCCGAACGACAAGAAGAGTACGAATTTGGTGTTGATGCCGGGTTCTGGAACAATAGAATCGGAATCGAGTTTACTTATTACAAACAGAACGTGGACGATTTGCTTCTGCAAAGAGAATTGGCACCATCGACAGGTTTTGCTACGCGATTTGAAAACGTGGGTGAACTGGAAAACGAAGGTATCGAAATATTGTTGAGAGCCAATCCTATCAAAACCAAAGACTTTAATTGGAATCTGACAACAACTTATTCGCGCAACAACAATACTGTCACTAAAGTAGCCGGAAACAACATCACACTTCCGGGTAGCTTCTCTACCAGTTTTGTCATAGAAGGGCAACCGCTTGGTGTTTTCTTCAGGTCTTTCTATGCGAGAGACGCCAATGGTGATATTGCTTTGGATGCCAATGGGTTTCCTGTAAGTGGCAGAAATCCTGACGGCAGTACCTCCAAGGTCATTGGCGATCCCAATCCGGACTGGTTCGGTTCGTTGATCAATGAATTCACCTATAAAAACTTTGCGCTTAAAGTGCAATTAGACGCTGTACAAGGTTTTGATGTATTCAACTGGAACAGACGCCTGTTGGACAATGTTATTTTTGGTGGTGGTGCCGGTGTGGGTGAAGAACTTTTGGGTAATAAACTAAAAGGCACCGGCTCTGTGCAAGCAAACATTTTTGAGGAATTTGTGGAAGACGGATCTTTTGTCAAATTGAGAGAATTATCTGTGAGCTATACTTTCCGACCTGAAAAATTGGGACTTCAGAGCCTAAAGCTCAGTTTAGTGGGTAGAAATCTCATTTCATGGGATGATTATTCTGGTTTGGATCCTGAAATCAACACTACCGGACAAAGTAATGGCGTTCGCGGATTCGATTTTGCCGCGGTACCAATTCCCAGAACTTTCCAAATTGGTGTAAACGCTACATTTTAATTTAAAAAAAGTAACCTCATGAAACACCCATATAAAAATTTTGCACACAAAGGCATGATGAGTTAGGGTGTTCCATTCCTGTGCTGAGCGCGGTCGAAGCATGACCACTTAAAAACAATAAAAATAAACAGATGAAAAATATATTCATAACTCAATTGAAGTATGTTGTCCTATCGGGTATCATCATACTATCGGCAAGTTCTTGCAACACAGAATTTGAAAACCCCAATTCGCCAACCAACCAACAAATCTTAAATTCTAGAGATGGTTTGTTTTCTCTAGCGGTTGGTATCAGACAACTCTATTCCACCTCGGGACTGAGATTTATCATAGAAACACCGGCCGTCACCACTAGAGAAGGCGGCATAACCACCACTTTCCTCAACATGATTGAATTGGAAGAGGGCGGTACATCTATTCCAAATTTCAACACCAATACCCAGGGACTTTGGGTAACTTTGACGAGACTCATAGGCATGACTGAAGACCTGTCTGACGGTGCCGAAACTGTAGATTTGCAGGCTGGATCCATCAGCGGATTGAAGGCTTATGCCAATATTTTTAAGGCACTTAGCATAGGACACCTGGCTTTGAGTTTTGAGCAAGTGATCTTAGAAACAAGTCCAAATAATGACGCTGTGTTCGTACCCAGACAGCAAGGGCTTTTAGAAGCTATACGGTTACTGGAAGAAGCAAAAACGTTGCTCGGCAGCACACCCCCATCCCCAGAATTTGAAAATGTTGTTTTAGGTGGAAATCTGGATTTAGTTAATATTGCCAATTTATTTTTAGCCAGATTCAATCTCTATGCTGGCAACTTTGAAGCCGCTATTAACAGTGCGAATCTCGTATCGGAATCTTCGTTGTCTTTCTTCAACTACGACAACTTAAACCCTAATCCTATTTGGGCGCGCGTGATTCAGAACAATGTGCCCAATTTTAAACCACAAGATAATTTTGGTTTGCCTACTGCTATTTTTACATTTGATACAAATGATGGCAGATTTGATTTTTACACATCCGCCTCGGCGGAAATTAATCCGAATGGATATGCGATAGAAAATTTAGAGGGCTTTTTTCAAACTCAATCCACACCCATTCCTGTTTACATACCTGATGAAGCCAAACTTATTTTGGCCGAGGCACATCTGAGAAAGTCTTCACCGGATATCAATGCGGCAGTAGGGGCCTTAGACGAAGTACTGACCGACAATGACGACCCGCTCGGAATCAACGCCAATGTGGCTGCTTACTCAGGGCCTTTGACCGTCAATGATGTCTTGCTGGAAATCTACAAAAACCGCCGTGCAGAACTTTTCCTAACAGGTAACAGTTTGGAAGACAGCAGAAGGTTCAACCGACCTCAACCCAATCCTACGCCAAGAACTTTTACGGATGAGCGCAACCGCAATTTCTATCCATACGCCAATACGGAGCGAAACAATAACCCAAACACGCCTCCGGATCCGGCGATTTAATGGCGGCTATTTTTTGATTTTTGTTGTATTTTTATTTCGAGGATGCTAAAAAGCATCCTCGATTTAAAATATAATTACATTTGCGTGCTTTCAATTTTCTGTTACTTTTAAATTTTTGACTTATTTTTAAAAGTTTTTAAAGCGTCACAAAACCTGTCTATTTTGAATCCAATATTAGTAATCACCGTTATTGCCTCCTATTTCATCACGTTGATGGTGATTTCTCGTTTTGCCGGTAAAAACTCCGGAGAAAACGCATTTTTTGACGGCGACCGAAAATCACCTTGGTTTTTGGTGGCTTTTGGAATGGTTGGTGCTGTCATTTCGGGTGTCACTTTTGTATCCATTCCCGGTTTGGTAGGCAACGATGCTTTCCACTACTTTCAGTTTGTAATGGGTAATATAGTGGGGTATTTGTTTATTGCTTTTGTTCTAGTGCCGCTTTATTATAAACTCAAGCTCGTCTCCATATACAGCTTTCTTGACAGCCGCTTTGGCGATACAACTTACAAAACTGGTTCTTTGTTTTTTACCGTTTCCCAATCTTTTGGCGCGGCCTTGCGCTTACTGCTTGCCGTCAAGATTTTGCAATATGCCTTTTTTGACGCTTTTGAAATACCCATCTATGTCACAACGGTTATTGTATTGATCCTCATTTGGCTATATACCCACCAATCGGGTATAAAAACCATCGTTTGGACAGATACCCTTCAGACCTTTTTTCTGCTCACAGCAGCTGTTATCGCTATTTTTACCATCAAAAATGCGCTGAATCTGTCCGGCTCATCCTTAGTTTCTACCATTACTACGCACCAATATTTCAAAATTTTTGACTGGGACAGCCATTCGGGATCCAATTTTTTTAAACAGTTTATCTCCGGTGCGCTCATTGCCGTTGCTATGATGGGACTCGACCAAAACATGATGCAGAAAACCCTCACCTGCCGCAACGTAAAGGAAGCCCGAAAAAATGTACTCACATTCAGCCTCTTCTTGGCTTTTGCGCAGTTTCTCTTTCTTTGTTTGGGCGTTTTACTCTATGTGTATGCAGAAGCAAAAGGCATTTCACTCGTCAGTGAAAACGGCGTGTTTTTAGATACTGACAAGTTGTTCCCCATGTTGTCTATGGAATATTTTGGCATTTTGGCCGGCATTGCTTTTTTATTGGGCATAGTAGCGGCTTCGTTTTCAAGTGCAGATTCTGCCCTAACCGCGCTCACTACTTCTTTTTGTTATGATTTATTACGTATTGATCAGAAACCCAAGGAAACAAGAAAACGTATCAAAAACAGGGTTTTGATCGGATTTAATGTGGTTCTTTTTCTCATTGTCATGGGCTTTTCGGGTAGCCAAGGCGCCATTATTTCTCTGATTTTTAAAGTAGCCGGTTACACCTATGGGCCGTTGTTAGGCCTTTATCTGCTAGGTATGTTTTCGCGTGTACAACTCAAAGATAAATGGGTGCCTTTTGTATGTATCACCGCAGCTGTTTCGACTTATATACTCAATGAATACGCTATATCTACTTTTAATTTTGATTTTGGTTTTATGAATATTTTTGTCAATGCACTTCTAACCGTTTTAGGTTTACTGATGCTAAAAAAGAATTAACATGAAAGTTGTCGAACCAACCACCGAAAAAACCTCCCGTTACGATCATTTGGAAAAAATGAGCACGCGAGAGTTGTTGACCAACATAAACCAAGAAGATGATACCGTTCCCAAAGCGGTGAAAAAAGTAATCCCGCAAATAGAAAATTTGGTCGATGCCATAGTCGAAAAAATGCAGTTGGGCGGTCGTCTTTTTTATATTGGTGCAGGAACAAGTGGCCGACTTGGCATACTCGATGCTTCCGAATGTCCGCCCACCTATGGCGTGCCACATGACTGGGTTATCGCATTGATTGCCGGTGGCGACCAAGCTGTCCGAAAAGCGGTTGAAAACGCGGAAGACGACTGGAGACAAGCCTGGAAAGATCTACAAACGCACATGATTAACCCAGATGATGTGTTGGTTGGGATTGCCGCCTCGGGTACGACGCCTTATGTGATAGGCGGACTGAAAGATGCGCGAAAAAACGGGGTCATTACCGGTTGTATCACTTGTAACGATAAGAGTCCGCTCGCTGCCGAAGCCGATTTTCCTATTGAAGTGGTGGTTGGGCCGGAATTTGTCACCGGCAGCACCCGCATGAAAGCCGGAACCGCCCAAAAACTCATTTTGAACATGATTTCTACTTCAGTCATGATCAAACTTGGCCGTGTGGAGGGAAACAAAATGGTGGACATGCAGCTATCAAACAAAAAGTTGGTCAATCGGGGTGTGCGGATGATTGTAAAAAGTATTGGTGTGGATGCGCATACAGCCGATGCACTTCTAAAAAAACACGGCAGTGTTCGCAAAGCTGTGGAAGCTTTTAAAAATCATTAATTGATCGATTTTCAGACAGATATCACTCAAATACAGTCTGTTATTGAGAAGTTTTTTCGGGATTAGGCCACATTGAGCACTTCCTTAATCTCAGGTACGTGCTTTTTGATGGTTTCTTCCACGCCGAGTTTCATGGTCATTTGGTTGATTCGGCAACCGACGCAATTTCCTTCCAAACGCACTTTCACCACTTTGTCTGAATCAATACTGACCAAAGAGATGTTGCCACCGTCGTTTAAAAGATAGGGACGAATTTCATCGAGGGCCGTTTCCACTTTCTGTTTCAACTCTTCATTTTCCATAAGCTTATTTTTTTACGGCAGCGCAACCTGCCATGGTCGTAATCTTTACTGCCTCGGATGGTGGCAATTCTTTGTTTCTGATGACGAGTTCTTGTACGATGTTTTTCGTAAGGTTTTCAAATGATTTTGACACTGCTGTATCTGTTTGCAGTGCCGCCGGTCGTCCGGCATCGCCAGCCTCTCTGACGCTTTGCACTAGCGGAAGCTCGCCCAAAAAAGGAATTTCCAAATCATCGGCCAAATTTTTAGCGCCGGATTGACCAAAAATATAATATTTGTTGTCGGGCAATTCTGCCGGTGTAAAATAGGACATATTCTCAACAATGCCCAAAACGGGTACATTGATACTCTCCTGCTGAAACATGGCAACGCCTTTTCTGGCATCGGCCAATGCTACATTCTGGGGTGTGCTGACTACCACCGCACCTGTAACCGGCAACGACTGCATAATGGAGAGGTGAATGTCGCCGGTGCCGGGTGGCAAATCAATCAATAAAAAATCTAAAGCACCCCAATGGGCGTCAAATATCATTTGGTTTAATGCCTTTGCGGCCATAGGACCACGCCAAATCACAGCTTGGTTGGGTTGTGTAAAAAATCCGATAGAAAGTATTTTTACACCGTAGTTTTCAACCGGTTTCATCAGCGAACGGCCGTTAATATCTACCGCCAAAGGGCGTTCCAAAGCCACGTCAAACATAATGGGAATAGACGGCCCGTAAATATCTGCATCTAAAACGCCTACGGAAAATCCCATTTTTGCTAGCGAAACTGCCAAATTTGCCGTCACTGTTGATTTACCTACGCCACCTTTTCCGGAAGCAACCGCAATGATGTTTTGAATTCCGGGTATTGCTTTTCCTTTGATTTCCGGTTTGTCCGGAACTTCTACCTTGGCATTGATTTGCAGGGAAAGTGAGGAACCGAACTGCGCTTCAAGTGTTTTTTTTATATCGGTCTCCAAACGGTGTCTGATGTGGTGTGAAGGTGTGTTGAGTTTGAGATCTACTACAACCTCATCTCCAAAACAAACCAAATTGGTTACCGTTTTGTCATCTATTATGTTACTTCCTTGTCCGGGTAAACTGATTTTTGCGAGTGCCTCGGAAACTTCTTTCTTGCTAATCATGGCCGCGAAACTAAAAAATTCTTATTTTTATTTAATCTAACAAAGATAACACCTTTCTTGTATTTTTTGAATATTTGTTAATTGAAAATTAAGAATCTCTTTGAAAAGATGAATGCGGCTGTAGCTTGAAAAATAGATTTAAGTAAGTGACAACTCCGTCTCTCAGTCTTTCAACTTATCATTTTGGTGGTGCCGGTCGTGGTCGCGTTGGGTTTTTAATTCGAGTTTTTTGTCGAAGGCAGACTGCAAATCCACGCCGGTTTGGTTGGCCAAACACAAAACCACAAAAACCACATCAGCCAATTCTTCACCCAAATCTTTGCTCTTGTCCGATTCTTTCTCGCTTTGTTCGCCATATCTGCGGGCAATGATTCTCGCCACTTCGCCTACTTCTTCTGTGAGTTGTGCCATGTTGGTGAGTTCGTTAAAGTACCGAACGCCGTGGTTTTTAATCCAACTATCAACTTGTTTTTGGGCATTTTGAATATCCATGAAATTGTGGTTTTATATTTTTTTGATCACGATGGGTTCTTTGTTTTTGAGTACAATTTGCTCGTAATAGTTTTTAATCATCACATATCCTTCCGAGGAAATCAAAGGTGCGTGGATGTTGGAAGTCAGTTTAATCTGAACCTGGTTTCCCCTAGATGTGATGTTGTACTGATAGCTTCCAATGCCTTCCGGAAGTTCAAATGCCACACTTTCGGGTACGGACTCTAGTGTGTAATCTTCGGGGATATTGATGGTAATGAGATATTGTGATTCGGCAGGAAAACTAAAATCTATCGGATAATCGCGTTTTTCGAGTTTAAAAGGATTTTCTTGTCGGGATGAAAACAACAGCGGACTTACATAGATTTTATCGCCGATGATTTCGCATTGGTCTTCTTTGGAAAACTCAAAATTTTCGATGATGGGTTTAGACAAATCTGTCTCGTTTTGCAAATTGTAGTTGTCCACAACGATATCGGAAGTAAAAACCTTGTTTTCTAAATAATCGAGATATTGTTCGCGGTTCTGCCTGCTGTGATTTTCGCGAAAGTTGAAAGCATACTGGTCAAAGTGCTGTATCCTTACTTTACCGGAAGCACTGCCATCGGAACTTAAATTGGCAGACACGTAAACAACCTTTTTAGATGGGGTTTTTGGTGTCAAATTGACCGATTCGGAGGTACCGTCCGGCTTCACCATATAGCCAATCCAATTGATGGCGCGTTCGGGCAAAATATTGGGAACGGCAAATTTTTCGGTTGCATCGAGCAAGAAGCTGCCCTGGTTTGTAATCACGTTAACAACCACATAGTTAAATCCTTGTTGGGTTGGAAAAATGGGAATACCGTGGCTGCGTGTGCTGACCAAAACGGGGTTGGCCTGCAAACCGGCTTCGCGCAACATGGCGGTGAGTATTAAATTGATTTCACCGGAATTTCCCGAGCCTTTTTCATAAGCTTTTTCCAAACCATCTTCTGTGTATAATCGTTTTTCCTGATTCCAATTCATTTTTTGCTTCACATGCGAAAAAATAGCCACGGCTTTTTGCAGCGTGTCTTGTATGCCGGCTGTAGCGGAAGCCAAATCGGATTTGAAGTAGCCCGTTTTGCTCAATTGCTTTCCAAAGTTTTCGTATTCGTTCATGTTTTTGGCCACGTCATTCCAAGTTTGCGACAGCATTTTGTATGGGCTGTTGAAGAATTTGGTGCCCGTCAGTTCATATCGAACAGCTGTACGGTAGTTGTCTATATTGCTGACAAAAGACTCGTCTCGCATGGCCGGAATGTTTTCTCCGCTAACGTAGTAGGTGGTTTCGTTTACACTAACTTTCTCCGAAACCATTTTCGTCTGTTGGACGCCGGTTTCTAAACCCGCATCTCCGGAAACCTTGCCTGTGAGCTGCACCAGACGCAAACTCTTTTTTTCGTTAAACGTCAACGGATACATTCCTTTGACGTGTTGCTTGAATATGTAATATTCGGGTACGACCACTTCCGATACTACTTTGTCAACCGGGATGTCTTCTTGAAACCGCAATTCGGGTATGTTCCACAAAAAAGGCGAAGATACTTTGTAGCTGATGTCAACAACCGAACCTTCTTTTACATTGGGCGGCGTGATGGAAGCTTTGTTATAAAAATCTGAAACTTTTTCCTGAAAAATATTTTCGTCATTTAACTTGGTTTTCTCTTCCTTACCGCCCACCAAATTATAGGTAAACCCCTTTATAGAGCCTATTTTTTCTTTGTCTTTGTTGTCCACATATAAAAAAACCAATTTGTTGGCTGCGTCCAAACCGTTCTTGTTGTAGATTTTGATACGTTCAAAAACTTCTGTGACGAGGATAAACCAATCGGTGCTTTTGCTATATACATATTCTGTTTTGTATTCTCTGTACAAAACCGCAGCAGCAGCTTCGGGGTCTGTTGGATGTTGGGTTTGACTCAGGGTTTGTGCGTCAATTTTACCGAATTTCACGTCCTGGGCTCTTCCTAAAACGGATACTAACATCAGTAAGATTATGATTGTTTTTTTCACACGAATACATTTAGATTAAATATTAAAATTTACGTCTTTAAGCAAAAATTGACCCACCCAAAAAGCCCATGATTTATTCATCTCCTTCTGTGGAGGCGCCTTCTTAGGCTTTAGTAAATCCTTCAATGAGGGTTTCATCTTATAGTTCTTTAAAAATTTAGTTTTTGGGTACCAATTCGCTAAAACTTGGTTAAAACCGGCTTATATTTTCACTAGTACAATTTTTTCTGTTTCTTTCTGTATGATTTGGTTGTAGTAGGCCTTCAAATTTGGATATTCAGAAGCCGGTATCACACTTTGGTTGATGTCGAAAGTCGCCATAATTTGAAGACTGTTTTGAATTTCCGAAACATTGAGTCTAAAGCTTCCGAAATTATTAGGCATTGCCATAGACACACCTTCCGGCAAACTTTCTACTTGATAGCCTTCGGGTAATTTAAGGATTACCGTGTATTTTTCAGTTTGCGGATAGGTGAAATCGACAGGGTATTGGCGAGATTCTAATTTGAAAGGATTTTCGGTTGCCGTTAGAAAAAGAAGCGGCGAAAAATATATTTTATTGCCAATTTGCTCACATTGGTCTTCTGCTGAAAAAGAAATCGTCTCAATGATGGGTTTGCTTCTATCTGTCATATGATCAACTTTGTAGTCCACAATTTCAATTCCGTTGAACTTATTTTCCAGTTTTGTAAGATATTGGGTTTCGTCGGTTTTAAAATATTGCCGGCGGTGATTGAGCGCATGGTGATCGGATTGGGAAATTCGCATTTTCCCGGACACTGTTCCATCTGCGTTCACCTCTCCCATAATCATATAGGTTTTGTTGGAATTTTTATTGGGCGTCATGTCAATTCTTCGAACAGAATAGTCATCTCTAACCAGCATACCAAACCAGTTGAGGGTTCTGTCGGGCAATGTGTTTGGTGTTGAAAATTTGTCTGATGCATCCAACAAAATATAACCCTGATCTGTCTCTATGGCTGCAATCACATAGTTAAAGCCTTCTCTGGTAGGAAAGAGCCTGATGCCGTGGTCGCGCGTACTGACCAAAACCGGATGGGCATTGACGTCTGCTGCCCTGAGCATGGCTGTCAAAATTAAATTTATCTCTGCCACATTGCCCGTTGCTTCTTCATATGCCTCAGAAAGTCCCTGGCGCGTATAGAGCCCTTGATAGCCGTCCCAATTCATTTTGTTCTGGACAAAATTGAAGATTTTAGCCGCCTTTTCCATAGGATCTGTACTAGCGCCTACCAAAGCAGGCAAATCATCTTTGAAGTAACTTTTCTTGGAAAGGGCGCCCCCAAAGCTGGCAGATTTATAGATGGTTTCGGCTACTTGTTCCCATGATTTGGTGTAGTACTTTATGGGTTCACCGGGCATATTGACGGCATTCAGCTCAAATTTTATAGCGGTGCGGTAGTTGTCGATGTTGTTGACATAGCTCTCGTCTATCAATGCCGGCACTTGCTTTGCGGTCATCTCAAAAACATCTTCTCGATACGTGATATCGGTCGTTTGCGTTCTTGGGGCAGTATTAACATAGCCTGTGCCTTCAGTTTTATATTTTAGTTGAATTGTTTTTTGTTCGGATGAATTTTTTACGTCAAACGGAAAATAACCCTTACCTTGTTTGTTAAAAATAAAGTATTCCGGAACCCTGAATTTTGCTTCGACATAATCAAGCGGTATGTCGTGTTGAAATTGAAATTCGTCCACATTGAAAATAAAGGGCGAAACCACGGTATATTCTATATCAATTACACTTCCTTTTTTGACCCCCGGCATGGTAATTACGACCTTGTTGAGATAGTCGTTTAGGTTTTCTTCATAGATGCCGTCATTTTTCAACTTAATCTCTTCTATTTTATCATTTTCCAAGTTGTAAGTATAGCCTTTTGAACGCATAATCCGCTCTCTATCGCTGCCATCTTTGTATAAATAAATTTCAAAATTTCCGTGATCCAATCCGGTTTCCGAATAAATTTTGACCCGCATAAAAGTAGTTGAATTAAGGCTCCAACCAATATTGTCTTGATAGTCAAAAAATACGTTCTTTTTTTTATAAATAATGGCCGCCGCGGCATCCGGTTCGGCGGTGTGCTGATCTTGTAAAAGTAGCGCGCGATCTACCTTGCCGAATTTTACTTCTTGAGCCTGAACGGCAGTGATGCAAATGCATAGAAACAAGAGAAAAGTGTTATTTTTCATGGCTGTTAGGATTTAATTTTTTCAATAATAATTTTATCGTTTTGTTTGTTGACGATTTTCTCAAAAAATGCTTTAAAAAGCGAATAATAGGTGGGTGCAACCACAGATCGCTTCGTGGTAAGTTCATATTTTAAAAAAATCTTGTCGTCTATTTGTTTTATTTCGTAGTCATACGAAGCCAAATCATCTACAAATTTTAAATGCAAAGATTTGGGCAGGTAGGTTACTTTATAATCCTCGGGTATGCTGAATTCTGCTTCCAAAATTTCAGATTTGGGAAAGACAAAATCTATGGGATATTCGCGTTTGGTTGCTTTAAATGGGTTTTCGTTCATCTTTAAAAACATGGTGGGCGAAAAGTATATCTTTCCGTCAATGATATCAGCCTGATTCTCTGAAAGGAATTGGTAATTTTCGCGAAAATTTGTTGCGGTTTTATCTTCGTGATTGTCGGTCAGTTCACTTAGCTCAATATTATAAAAATCTTCTAACGACTTGGCATAGTCGTTCTGATAATCCATCTTTTTGACGGCTAAGTAAAGTAACATAAACTGCCTACTCATCTCGTTTTCAATGCTTCCCCTTATGTCACCATTTTCATCTACTTCCGCTTTTAGCAGGCTTCTACTGACGGACAAATCTTCCGGAAAAAGGTTGATTTCTTTGTAAGTGTTATTTTTTCGCATCAGTTTGCCGTTCCAATTGATGGCGCGCAACGGCAAAACATTTTTAAGACTGTACTTTTCGGTTGCATCAAAGAGGATGTCTTGTCCATTTAAAAAGATGGAAGCAATGACGTAGTTAAAACCCTGCATGCTGGGGAACACCGGTATGCCATAATCGCGTGTGCTGGACAATACAGGATTGGCCTCAAAGCCGGCTTCTCTGAACATGGCAGTCAAAATCATATTGATTTCTCCGGAATTGCCTTTGTTGGCATCGTATGCATCAGAAAGTCCTTGAAAGGTAGCAAAAGAAGCATTGCCATTCCAAGTCATTTTTTCTTTGACAAATTCAAATATGGCTTCTGCCAATTGAAGCGAATCGCTGTAGTTGTTTGCTAATATTTTTTGGAGGTCTTTCGAAAAGTATCTCGATTTTTTAAGCTCATCGCCAAAGTAGTCACTTTTATAGATGGTTCTTGTGACCTCTTCCCAATTGTATCCTAATTTTTTGGTCGGAAAAGGATAACGCGTTTGCATGAGTTCAAATACCGTGCTGGCGCGATAATTTTCTATGTTGTTGATGTATTCTTCTTCTTTAAGTGCCGGTATATCGGTGGCTGTAATTTCGTAGATTTGATTGATGTCTTTGTTGTACACATTGTAGTGAATGTCTTCAAAACCTTTGGTATAAGCCTTAAACACTAAGTAATTCGGAATAAAAATATCTGCTTCTGACCTATCTACAGGAATGGGAAATTGATGCACCACATCCCGAAGTGATACGGGATAAGGATTGATAATGGTATAGGACAAATCCAGAATGGCACCTTCTTTAAGGTTCGGAAATGTGACCGTTTCTGTTCGGATATAACTGTTGACGGCTTGGTTAAAAACATTGTCTCTGCCGACCAAATCTGCATAGATGGTATCGTTTTCGAGTGTGAGGGTCGTCCCTGTTAGGGTTTTGACGTAATCGCCATTGTTGTTACTTCTCCGCACGAGCGGAATGACGTGATTGCCCCAATCAAATCCTTTTTTGTTGTAAATTTTGTAACGAAAAAAATATTCCGTTTTGATTATCAAATTCGTCAGGGTCGAGCCTTCAAAATACGTTTTTTGATATTTATACAATATGGCGGCCTCCGCCTCCGGATCTTTGGGATGCTGTTTTTCAAGCAATTGTTCTTTAGTGACAACCCCAAACTGTATTTTCTCGGTTTGGGCGGCCAAGCTAAAGGCCAAACAAAAAGCACCTATGACAAGACTGAATCTCAACTGCGTTTCTTTTTCAAAACAATTTTGGCAGCGTCGTATCGGCTCACATCTTTCATAAAATTGCGATACGCCTCGTAATCTTCCTTGGGAAATACACCTTCTTTTCGGAGGATTTCCCGTCGATACGTTAGGGTGCCATCTGGGTTTTGGGTTAATTCAAATTCGTATTTGCCAAACGGATTGATGAGCGATACCCCTTCGGGCAAACTGCCAATTTCATAACCTTCGGGCAGGTGGATGCGAAAAACATCTTCATCGTGGTAACCTCTTCGAAGTTTTAGTGGCATGGTTCTGTCTCTATATCGGTTGGGTATAGAAGTGATTTGATTAAATCCGTTGGGACAAAAAATGAGTTCGCCGTTTACGTTTGTGGCATAACTGTCGCAACCCACATCTACTTTTTCGGTAAAAACGACCGACTCTTTGTTGTTTTCAAGCGCTATCGAATTGATTTGCAATCCGTTCAAGTAATTCCAAAATTCTTTATAATGCGATTCTTTTTCGAGCTCGGTGCGCTGTGTGAGCGTAAATCTGTCGTTGTATTGCGTGCCACGCGTTTGAATTTCAACAAGACCTGTCATGCTGCCATCCGGATTGAGTCTGTATTCGGCTTCCGTTTTTTGGTAATTATCTTTCGGGTCGTAACGCACGGTTTTTACAATTTCACCGCCTTCGGGTTTCACGAGCAGCACTTTTCTGTCATCTGTAAAATCGCCTACAAATCCGAAAGGATGCACTTGGCTGGTGCAATCTATCCAAACCATTTTATCGTCTTCGTCCGGAATGGCTAAAATTACATGATTCCCTTGCATGGCAACAAAATCTTCGTCTATATCTTTTTTGCTGTTCGCTCCGGCATAAACCACCGAATAGTACGAGGCCACACCTGCGGCATCCATTAAGGATTTGGTATAATTGGTCAGTGCCTTGCAATCGCCGTATCCCAACCGATCTACTTCGGAAGCTTTCATGGGTTTCCAACCACCCACGCCAATTTGTACACTTACATAGCGGGTGTTTTCCTGTACGTATTCGTAAACCAATTTGGCGGCTTCCATTTTAGATTTTCCGGCAACCAAGGTTTTTATTTTTACTTTGGAAGCTTCCGGCAAGTCGTTTGATGCCATCAACAAATCATCATACATCCACTTGCCAAAGTCTTCCCAGGTATCGCCTTGTCCATCCACGCCTTTCAGGTGAAACTTATTGAGTGCCACACGCACCATAGGTGCCATCTCGGTAAAAGTAGGTGCAAAACCTTCCGGTTTTACGGCAGCTATGTTTTCGGCTTCAAATTGAACCGACTGCGGTGTACTCAAATCTTTAATAGGGTTGTTTTCAAGGTTTGATTTTTTAATTCTGTGGGGCAGCGGTTGTTCAAAATTGATGCTGTACGAACTCTTTTGTGTGCTCACATACATCCCGCCCAAAGGATACCAAGCCTCAATAAAAGCAGTGGTGGAAGTTCTGTATTCGCTGTCAAAAACTAAGGTATAGGGATAGGCCGTTGGTGTGTAGGACAAAAACAAAATTCGGTCGTCGTTATAAATACTGACACCATCGCCATAACTTTGATCTCTGAATTCTTTACGCTTTATTTTCTTCACGAACTGACCGTTCTTATCGTAAATAGATGCTTCCAAAAATTCTATGTCCACATACGGATCATAGCCAATATAAGCCTCTTGGTAGCGGTCGCCTTGGTCATTCAGAATGGTCACGATGCGTTTAGATTTTACCGTCATGTCTTTGTAAGAATGCATGGTGATGTTCGTTTCGCTCAAGCGAACCACCGCATTTGCGTTCACAATAAGTGCCTCGGGGATGTTTTGACGGGTGTAGGAAATCGATTTCTGCGCACTCGCATTTGTGGCTACCAATAAGAGTAGCAAAGCCGATAGTGTGTTTTTTAAAGGGGTCATTGGAAAAGAAATTCAAAGATGAATGGGTATCAAAATTAAGGAACTTCAATGAAATTTAGAAAACTTTAACAATTATTCCTTGTTTTTTGAATCCAAAAGGATGGTGACGGGGCCGTCATTTAACAATTCCACTTTCATATCAGCCCCGAAAATTCCGCTTTGTATGTTTTTGCCCAGCTCATTTGCGAGGTTTATTTTAAATTTTTCATAGAGCGGTATGGCCACACCGGGCTTTGCTGCACGAATATAGGAAGGCCTGTTGCCCTTTTTGGTTGCGGCGTGGAGTGTAAATTGACTGATCAATAAAATGGCGCCGTCAACGTCCAACAAGGACAGATTCATCACTTGTTGTTCATCGTTAAAAATACGCATTTGCACGATTTTTCTGACCAACCACTGAATGTCTTCTTCGCCATCGGCATCTTCGATACCCAACAACACGAGAAGGCCTTTCTGAATTTCGCCGGTCACTTCGTCATTTACGGTCACTTTTGCTTTTGTGACCCTCTGAATTACGGCCCGCATATCTATTCTTGTTTGTAAATATCTTCTCGGTAGTTGCCTTCGTCATCATCGAGCATTTGCACATAGCTTTGGTAACGGCTCCAACTGACGCGGTCTTCATCCAAAGCGGCTTTGACAGCACATCCGGGCTCGTTGATATGAAGACAGTTGTGAAACTTACAATCGCTTTTTAGTGCAAAAAACTCCGGAAAACAATCGCCGATTTCTTCTTTCTGAAAATCGAACAAGCCAAAACCGCGAATTCCGGGCGAATCGATGATACGTCCGCCAAAATCCAAGTCGTACATTTCGGCGAAAGTGGTGGTGTGCTGCCCTTGCTGATGCGTCTCGGAGACTTGGGCGGTTTTTAGGTTGAGTTTGGGGTCAATGGTATTCACCAAAGTAGATTTTCCCACACCGCTATGGCCGGCCAACAGGGTCGATTTCCCTTTCATTTTTTCTATCAAAACATCTTTGTGCGTTCCTTTTAAAGCCGATATCTCATAACACTCATAGCCTATTTGTTCGTAGGTATATTTGAGAAAAGCGGTTTCCAATTTCAATGTTTCATCGTGCAAATCCACCTTGTTAAACAGCAAGATTACTTTGATGTCAAAAGCTTCGCAACTGGCCAAAAACCGATCTACAAACACACTGAGCGTGGGCGGATTTTGCAGGGTTATCATCAAAAAAGCTTGGTCTATATTTGCGGCTAAAATGTGTAACTGCTTGGAGAGATTTACCGATTTTCTAACCAAATAATTGCGTCTTTCTTGGATGTGGTGTATGATGCCAATCGTCTCATCCGAAATTTGTTGCAATTCAAAATCTACCACATCGCCCACGGCTACCGGATTGGTACTTTTGATGCCTTGAAGCCGAAATTTCCCCTTAATACGGCAATTGTAGAAAGTGTCTGCTGTAGTCTTTACGTTGTATTGGCTGCCGGTAGATTTGTAAACCGTTCCTGTCATAAGCTTGTTGCATGAATTTTTTTAACCGATGTAAAGATAAGTAAGATTCTGTAGTGAATGCTTTTTGAATTGGCACAGCATTTCAAGCAACTTGATTGGTTAGGCCTATTGGTGCATCTTTAAAAATTGAAACCATACTATGGTGTTTTGAATACTACGCAAATAAGCCCGCCCTTTGAAGTCTCACGGCCTCATAGCAAACTAAAAGATTTTTACTATTTTTGAAAGAAAGCAAAGGTGCGTAGAAACTATAAATGTCATGACCCGGATGGGCATTACACGGATTGCAGGTTAGTGCTATCGGATTCTGCCCTTAGTGGCCAAATATTTAGTTACTTTTGAAGCTTCAAATACTAAGTTTGTCGCACTTAGGAATAGAACACTGCAAACATTATCTTTGTAATATTAAACCTAAAATTATGGTAATGACAATAAAACAAGGTGCTACAAAAAAAAGCATTCGAAGCATATTGGAAAATCTAACTAAAGAACTTAAGCCCAAGAAGGGTGTTGACGTTTATAAATACGTTGGAAAAATCAGCTTAAACACCGATGCCTTAAACATACAGAGAGAACTTCGTGATGAATGGAAATAAACTTTTTTTAGATACCAATATTATTCTGTATTTATTAAATGGAGATGAAACATTGGCCGAATTATTGAACGGCAAACAAATTTACATTTCCGTTATTACAGAATTAGAACTGTTGGCCTACAAAGGTATAACCAAAAAAGAAGAAAAAGTTATTCATGAGTTTGTGTCATAATGTAAGGTCATAGCTATATCCGGCGAAGTAAAACGAGAAACTATAAGAATCCGAAAAACATACCATACAAAACTGCCGGATAGTATAATTATAGCAACCGCATTGTATTTAGACCTGCCGTTAATTACTTCTGATGTTGAATTTAAAAAGGTAGAAGAACTTACTCTGATACATTACGAACATTAAATTCCCCCCGCCCCACTCCCGCGCTCCCGAAGCCTCGGAGCATTCACACGGGAGCGTGTGTTTTGAATACATCACAAAAAAGCCCGCAGTTTTGACTGCGGGCTTAGCTTTTGGACACCTCTGAAAGTGTTAACTGTCCAAAATTTTGGCTTGCTTGTTGATCGATTCTTGGTGTATGGCTTTAAACATCCGCAAGACAAATTCCTCGCTCAATCCGAGTTTTTCGCCATCCAATATCATTTTACCTAAGATTTCGTTCCAACGGGTAGTCTGCAACACGGCAACATTTTGCGATTTTTTGACCCGCCCGATATCTTCAGAAATACGCATTCTGTCTGAAAGCAAATGCAGCAATCTGTCGTCTATTTCATCAATTTTAGTTCGCAACTTTTGTAGTGAACTCTTAAATTCGTCCCCTTCTCCGGCTTCTTTTCTCACCTTCAATTCCTGAGTAATTTTCTCAAGCATGTTGGGTGTCACTTGCTGGGCGGCATCACTCCAAGCATTGTCCGGATCCGGGTGGGTTTCAATCATCAATCCGTCAAAATTCAGATCGAGTGCTATCTGGCTTACATCAAAAATCATATCGCGCTTGCCGGCTATGTGAGATGGATCGCAAATCATAGGCAAATCGGGAAATTTGTTTTGCAACTCAATAGCCAATTGCCATTCCGGATTGTTGCGGTATTTGCTTTTTTGGTAGGTCGAAAATCCTCGGTGGATGACCCCAATATTTTTGATATCTGCCTTGTAGATGCGTTCTACCGCACCCAACCAAAGCGACAAGTCCGGATTGACCGGATTTTTAATCAACACTATTTTGTCTGTGCCTCTCAAAGCATCGGCTATCTCTTGAATGTTAAAAGGGCTCACCGTGGTTCGGGCGCCAATCCAAAAAATATCAATATCGTGCTCTAAGGCCAATTCTACATGCGCAGCGTTGGCAACTTCGGTGGTCAACAACAGGCCTGTTTCTTCTTTGGCGCGTTGCATCCACTTTAGGCCGATTGCGCCTACACCTTCAAACATACCCGGACGTGTACGCGGTTTCCAAATGCCGGCACGAAACACATTGGTATCTGTGTTTTTGAGTTGGTGGGCTGTCTTAAGCACCTGTTCTTCGGTTTCGGCACTACAAGGTCCGGCGATGAGCAACGGGTGTGTAAGGTTCATCTTGTCGAGCCAGTTTCTGAGTTCTTTCTTGTTTTCCATAATGATAATTAATTGCTATTCTTCGTTATAAATTCCTTTTAATATTTGCTTGATGTGATTGGTATCTTCCATGTCCTTATACAATGCTTCATAGTTTTCGGTTTCAATTTTATTCCTAAACGTTTTTAGGTTGTCTATGTATTCATCCAAAGCCGTGAGTACATTGGTTTTGTTTTGTATAAAAATAGGCGTCCACATTGCAGGCGAACTTTTGGCCAAGCGCACGGTAGAACCAAAGCCGCTGCCCGCCATATCAAAAATGTTTTTCTCGCTTTTTTCTATTTCCAACACCGTTTTGCCTAGCATAAACGAGCTGATGTGCGAGAGGTGCGACACATAGGCAATGTGTTTGTCGTGCTCTTCAGGAGTCATATAGGCAACACGCATGCCCAACAGGGCAAAAACTTGCAAGGCAGCGGTGCGCAAATCATCGCGGGTATGATCTGCCTCACAAATCATCTGTGTTTTTCCTTGAAACAAAGAATGTATGGCCGCTGTTGGGCCCGAAAATTCAGTACCGGCAATAGGATGCGTGGCCAAAAATTGAGCCCTCCTAGGATGGTGCTTTACCATCCGGCAAACATCTGCTTTGGTGGAACCCACATCCAGCACCAAAGTGTTCTCTCCTACACGATGCAATAAGGATTCTAACAAACCGCAGGCCACATTCACCGGAACTGAAACCACCACCCAATCTGCATCCATCAAATCAGATTCGGTAGCGGCACTCTCTATCAAACCGTTTTCTTGTGCCAAACGGAGGTGATCCGGATTGGCGTCAAACCCAACCCGCACCAATTCCGGGAACAGTCTTTTCATGTCTAATGACAAAGAGCCGCCTATCAATCCCAATCCTATAATTGCCAGTTTCTTCATCTCTTCTGTTTATTTCATTTATGTTCACTTCGCTCTATACAAGTGTTTTTGTAGGTCATGCTTCTGCTGCGGTCAGCACCGTAATAAGATCTTGCATGGAGGACAATTATATTACTGTTAGTCAATATTTTATACGAGCGTTTCATAAGGATAAATTTAAAAATCTATCATTCACCGCTTGAAGCTGCTCAATATCTACACACAACGAAAAGCGAATATAACCATTCCCGTTGCTGCCAAAAATAGTTCCCGGAGCCACAAAAACATCTGCTTTATACAGCAAGGTATCTACCAGTGCCAATGTATCGTACTTATCCGGATGTTTTGCCCATACAAAAAGTCCGGAGGCATCTTCGTCATACGTACAACCTAAAACACGAGCAATTTCCCAAACCTTTTCCCGCCGCCTGCGGTAGGTTTCATTTTGATTCTCCAACCATTTTTTTGAGGTTTTAAGTGCCGCAATAGCACCTTGCTGAATCCCGTAAAACATCCCGGAATCCATATTGCTTTTTACTTTCAACACTTCTTGGAGATGTGCTTGGCTACCCAAAACCATCCCAACGCGCCAGCCCGCCATATTAAAAGTTTTGCTGAGCGAGTTGAGTTCCAACGCATGTTCGCGTGCATCTGCTATTTCTAAAATGCTAGTCGGATTTGCATTCAATATAAAACTGTACGGATTGTCGTTGACCATCAAAATCTGATGTTTTTTGGCAAAAGCCACCATTTTTTCGATGTCCTTTTTGGTCGCATTTGCACCGGTTGGCATATGCGGATAGCTTACCCACATGAGCTTCACATTGGTAAGATCTGTTTTTTCGAGCGCGTCAAAATCGGGTAACCAACCCTTATCGGCCCGCAAATCGTAGTAAATAGGCTTGGCGTGATTCAGGTAAGCGACCGATGTATAAGTTGGATAGCCCGGATTGGGAATCAAAACGGCATCGCCCGGATTTAAAAAAGCTTTGGATATGTGAAAAATACCTTCCTTAGATCCCATCAGGGGTAAAATTTCCGTCTGCGGATCTAGCGTGGTGTTGAAATGTGTTTGGTAGAATGATGCCATGGCCTGGCGCAACTCGGGCAAACCTTGATAGCTTTGATACATATGTGCTTTGGGGTGCGAAAGCGATGCCGTGAGGGCTATACCAACCTCAGCCGGAGGTGACAAATCGGGACTGCCAATACCCAAATTGATTACCGGTTTTCCGGAGGCAATGCGTTGGTTCACCTCTCGCAGTTTTTGCGAAAAATAATATTCCTGAATATGGGTTAAATGCGCTGCGGGTGCTGTCATTTTTCAAATGTTTGGTATTCTCCTAATATTTTAAACTCGGCTGCCATGATATTGACCAATGCTACTGCTTTTTCGTAATGCGCTTTGTCTTCAAAGGTGAAATCGGCAAAAAAAGCATATTTCCAAGGCTCATTTATAATGGGAAGAGACTGGATTTTTGTGAGGTTGAGGCGACAATCGTTCATTACATTGAGCAAGGCGGCCAAGCTGCCGGGGTGGTGGTTGACGATAAACTTGATAGACGCTTTGTTGAAGCCATTGCCCACAGGATTTTCGCCTTGGCGAGACACAATCACAAAACGCGTGCTATTGTTGTTGATGGTTTGTATTTCGGGTGCTACAATTTCCAAGCCGTACAGTTCGGCAGCTTGTTTGCTCGCAATGGCAGCGATGCCTTTGAGGTTATCTCGCGCAATGCGTCTGGCAACCTCGGCAGTGTCTTTGTCTTCAACCAATTTTATGTACGGATGTTTGTCAAAGAAAACGCGGCATTGCAACAGTGCCATTGGGTGCGACCACACTTCGGCAACTGCCTGTAGCTTTTGTCCGGCCAACATCATCAGGTTGTGATGTACCGGTATGTAATATTCACCTATGATTTGCAGGTCGTACTCGTCTATCAACGCGTAGTTGGGTATAATAGAGCCCGCAATGGAATTTTCAATGGCCATGACTGCCACATCTGTTTTGCCTTTAACCAAATTTTTAACCAATTCGTTAAACGTCATACATTCGCTGACGGGCACTTCCGGGTTAAAAAAATGTTGGGCCACAATGTGGTGAAAAGATCCTAAAACGCCTTGTATGGCTACCGGTTTTTGCATATTTTCTCTAAAAAAAAAGCCCCGATTTACTGTCGGGACTTTAATGGTGATGTGATATATTATCAACAACTCATGGCATGTCCCTTCCTGCTTCCAAAATAGAAGTAGAAATAGTAAAAACCGAAAAAGTTGTTTGTTGTTTTCATTTCGGGTGCTAAAGTAAAAATTCTGTTTGAAAAAAATCAATTGTTTTTTATTTTTTTTGTGAAATATCGTTTACGGAATGTATATTTTTGCTAATAATCCTATGCGATGAGTCTGCAAGTTGAGAATATATCAAAGCAATTTGGATCTAAAAAAGCCTTAGATAACGTAAGCTTTTCTTTAAATAAAGCTAGCATAACGGGCTTTTTAGGTCCTAACGGTGCCGGAAAATCTACCCTGATGAAAATCTTGACAGGGCAACTCTGCGCAGATAGCGGTAGGGCAATGGTAAACGGGTTCGACATTTCCAAAGCATCTCTGCCCGTCAAAAAATCGATAGGCTATTTGGCCGAACAAAATGCGCTGTATGACAATCTGTATGTTTCCGAATATTTATCATTTTGTGCCCGGCTACACGGGGTTTCCAAATCGAACATCGAAGCGGTCATGTTAAAAACAGGTTTGTCTGAGGTTGGCAAACAAAAAATTGAAACCCTTTCTAAGGGCTACAAACAACGTGTAGGTTTAGCAGCTGCACTGATACACGACCCCGAAGTTTTGCTGCTCGACGAACCCACTACAGGCCTCGATCCAAACCAGTTGGGCGACATTCGAAAACTCATCAAAGAATTGGGAAAAGAAAAAACCGTTTTCTTCTCTTCTCATATTTTACAAGAAGTAGAAGCGGTTTGCGAAGAAGTGCTCATTTTACACGAAGGAAAATTGGTTGGAAAACAGAAAGTAGAAACCCTGTCAAAATCTGACGAAAACACCTTGGTTGTCGAGTTTGACTACCGTGTGGAAGACGTCCTGCTCAGGCGTTTACCCCATGTAAAAAAGGTAGAAAACCCTGACGGTTTGGCTTGGGAAATTACATTTGAAACCACCCAAGATATGCGCCCGGCGGTTTTTGATTTTGCGCACGACAACCAACTATCCATCGTACAGCTCCGCGCCAAACACACCAAACTTGAAGCACTCTTTAAGGAACTTACGCATTGATTGGTTTAATTTTTGTAGAACTGATTGAAAAATAAACACATGAAACAACCATGTAAAAATTTTGCACACAGGAGCATGATTAATTAGGTTGTTCCATCTGACCACTTAAAAACAATAAATATAAACAGATGAAAAAAATTTTATTCCTTTTCGCTCTCTCTTTCCTATTGGCATGTGGCCCCAAGGTGAGTTATGATTTTGACAACCGGGCAGACTTTTCTAAGTATCGCACTTTCAACTTCTATCCGGAACTGAAATCCGGCCTGAGCGAACTCGATGAAAAAAGAGTCATCGACCAGCTGGAAAGGCAATTATCGGTAAAAGGCATTCGACGGGGCGACAATCCTGATTTCTTTGTCAATTTTTACACAAGCCAATTTGAAACGCCATCACAACAAAGTGTGGGTATCGGTTTTGGCACTTTTGGCAGGAGATCCGGCGGCACAGTCTCCACGGGTTTCCCAGTAGGCGGCAACGTACTCAACCAGAGAATCACGGTCGATTTTGTAGATGTTGCCACCGGCAGCCAAGTTTGGCAAGGGCAGGTGGCCAGCAAAGTAAAAGCACGTGCCAATCCGGAAGAACGCGAAGTTTACTACGCCAATCTCATTGGGAAAATTTTGTCTAAATACCCGCCCCGCAGAAAATAGCCGAACAAAAATTGGGACAAAATGCCCGTCCAAAACTGTCAAAATAAAAAAACCTCCGACAAGGTTAGTCAGAGGTTTCTATTTCTGTTGGTCTACTAGGGCTCGAACCTAGACTCTTCTGGACCAAAACCAGACGTGTTGCCAGTTACACCATAGACCAAAAATCAGGTTGCAAATTTAATATAAACTTTTGGTTGCACAAACTTTTTTCTGAATTTGTGTGTGCATTTTGTTTGAACAAAAACGAGATACAACGCAGTTTCTGTATTAAGTACTATTTAACGAAAAGCATCCTAAATTTATTCTTAAATTCGTCCGGTCAATCGTAACTATCAAATATGAGTGCAAATTTTGAACGTTGGAACAACTTATTGGGATGGGCAGTTTTTATTGCAGCCCTTATCACTTATAGCCTCACCGTAGAGCCTACCGCCAGTTTTTGGGATGCCGGCGAATATATTTCTACAGCAGCAAAATTGCAAGTAGGCCACCCGCCCGGTGCACCACTCTACCAGATGTTGGGTGCTTTTTTTGCCATGTTTGCCACAGATGCTTCGCATGTTGCACTGCTCGTAAACTATCTTTCTGTGTTTTCGAGCGCTTTTACCATTCTTTTTCTTTTTTGGTCAACAACCATCCTACTTAGAAGAATCCTCACTAGAAATGGTGAGGACTTGACTGACGCAAAAGCCGCGGCTGTTCTCGGAAGCGCGCTTGTCGGTGCTTTGGCCTTTACGTATTCGGACAGTTTTTGGTTTAATGCAGTGGAAGCCGAAGTGTACGCCATGGCTGCATTGCTGATGTCGCTGATGTTTTGGTTGGGCCTCCGCTGGGAGTCTGAAATGTTGGAGCCACGAGGCCATCGGTGGTTAATTTTGATTTCGTTTGTGATTGGTCTTTCTTTCGGCGTGCATTTTATGGCTTTGCTCACCATTCCCGCCATTGGGTTTTTGTACTACTTTAAACATTGGAAAACCATTACTGTCAAAAATTTTATCGCTGCAAATATTGTGGTTGTGGGTATATTGATGGTTATTTTCAAATTTTTATTGCCTTACACTTTAAAGTTTTTTGGTGGCGCCGAAGTGTTTTTTGTAAATTCGATAGGACTGCCTTTTAATTCGGGAACCATCATTGCGGGTATTCTTTTTATAGCCTTTTTTGTCTATTTTATCAAGTTTTCCAAAAAGCGAAAATGGGTACATTTTCATACGCTGCTCCACTGCGTACTGTTTATTTTTATTGGTTTTTCTTGTTGGATTATGCTCCCTATTCGGGCAAACGCCAATGTAGTTATCAATGAAAATAAACCTGCAGATGCCAGGGAACTCCTCGCCTACTATAACCGGGAACAATATCCGGAAACCAAACTATTCTACGGGCCGCTTTTTACGGAGACCTACGTAGGTTTGGATCCCAAAAATCCATATACAGACGACAAACCCAACTACGAAAGGGATGAAAAGACGGGAACATATATCATCGTGAACAAATGGCAGAATGTCAAACAAAATTCTGACGACAGCCAAAAAGGATTTTTACCCCGAATGTGGAGCACGGAAGCCGAAAACATAGCCAACTATATGCGTTTCACAGCACCGGTAGATTTTACCATCAAACCCGAGTATCGCGGCAATGAAGAACTTCGGAGGTTGGTGAGTGAAATCAAATCGGGCGTCAAAAACGGGCGTGTTGAAATGCCGCAATACCATAAATTTTTGGTAGATTACAGCGATTATCTCGACATAAAAAAGCCGTCTTTCCTGCAAAATATGAAGTTTTTATTCGAATTTCAGTTTAGCTATATGTACTGGCGCTATTTTATGTGGAACTTCGTAGGTCGGGAAAATGACGAACAAGGAAGACAAGACAACAATGGCAATTGGATTAGCGGCATTCGAGCAGTTGATGAGTTTTTCTTAGGCTATCCGCAAACCCAATTGCCCGATGAAATTGCCAAAAACAAAGGCAGAAATACCTATTTCTTTTTGCCATTTTTGCTCGGCGTGCTCGGGTTGCTATTTCACTTCAGAAAGCACCTCAACTTTTTCTGGATACTCTTGGTTTTTTTCCTTTTTACAGGGATCGCGCTCAAAATATATCTCAACGAACGCGCCTTCGAACCTCGGGAACGCGACTATGCTTTGGTAGGTTCATTCTATGTGTTTTCTATCTGGATAGGCATGGGTGCTTATGCCGTTTTTGATTGGCTTCAAAGCAAATTAAATGGCAAATTGGCTGCGGTGTGTTCTACTGTTGTCACCTTAATGGCCGTGCCTGTTTTGATGGCACAGCAAAATTGGGACGACCATGACCGATCTGATAAATACACCGCACAATCCATCGCCAATGCATATTTACAATCTATACAAGAAGAAGGCGAACCGATTATTTTTAGTATCGGCGACAACGACACTTTTGCGCTGTGGTATGCACAAGAAATTGAAGGCAAACGAACTGATGTTCGTGTCATCAACACATCATTGGTGGCAACCGATTGGTATATCGATCAAATGAAGCGTCAAGCTTACAAGAGCAGTCCCATACCATCGCAACTCAAACACGAGCAATATCGCTACGGAACACGAGATGTTTTGATTTATCAGGAGCTCACCGACAACACTTGGGATATTGATGATTTTATGCGTTGGGTGGCCTCAGATGCTCCGCAAACTAAGGTGCAACTCTCTAATGGAGAAGAAATTGTGTTTTATCCGACTAAAAAAATTCGGATTCCTGTTGACAAGGAAGCCGTCTTAAAAAATGGCATAGTCAAGGAAAAAGATTCTGCATTGATTGTACCTTATATCGATATAGAAATTGGCAACCAACTTCCTAAAAACAGGTTGATGATGCTGGATATTATTGCGAACAACGACTGGAAAAGACCTATTTATTTCACCGGTGGCAGCTACAACAAAGAAGAGTATATTTGGATGAAAGATTACCTACAACTGGAAGGTCTGACCTATAAATTGGTACCCATCAAAACGCCAGTATCGCCCAACAACCCCTACGAGATGGGAAGGGTGGACACCGAAACCATGTATAAAAACGTCATGAAATGGGAATGGGGCAATATGAACGGAGACATCTATCACGATCCTGAAACCCGCAAAAACAGTATTTCATTTAGAGGAAATATATGGCGGCTTGCCGACCAACTGATCAAAGAAAATCAATTCGACAAAGCCGAAAAAGTTATGGATTTGGTGTTGGAACAAACCCCCGTTGACAAATACGGTTTCTTTTCACTCTTAGAACCTTTTGTAGATGGATATTACAAAATCGGCAAAAAAGAAAAGGCTCAAAAATTGTATTTGGAAGTGGCCAAAAACTTTCAGCAATATGCGGAATACTTCAACCAAATGAATATTGATTTGCAGTATGCATTTATAGACCAAATCATCACCAATATAGAAAGATATAGAAGCCTGACGCAAGTGTTGGAAAAAAACAGAGACGAACCCTTTGCCGAGCTTCAACAGGACATTTTTGACAGACACGAAGCCTATTTCAGCCATTTTTATCAGGAATAATCTTGCACAAAATACTCGTCAAAACGCCATTTTGGCTTCGGCTTCTCTTTCCAAAATACCTTTGGAGAAAATCACTTGGTGAAAAAGTAATCTATCTAACTTTTGACGACGGACCTACACCAAAAGTTACCGATTGGGTGCTACAACAACTCGATAAATACAATGCCAAAGCCACGTTTTTTTGTGTGGGTGAAAACGTTGAAAAACACCAAGCAATTTTCAAGACCATAGCGTTTAAAGGCCATCGGATTGGCAACCACGGCATGCGGCACGAAAACGGTTGGGATGTTGACACCCACACCTACCTAAAGTCTTATTCGGAAACTCAAAAATTTATTCCTTCCAATTTGTTCAGACCGCCCTACGGACGCATTAAGAACAGACAAGCAAAAGAACTGATAAAACTAGGCGTAGAAATAGTGATGTGGGATGTCATCAGCGGTGATTTTGACCCGAGTATTCTACCCAAAAAATGCCTCGCCAATGTTTTAAAACACACCCAAAATGGGAGTATTGTAGTCTTTCACGACAGTGAAAAAGCCTTTCCAAATCTGTCTTTTACCCTTCCTAAAATGCTTGACCATTTCAGCAAGGTAGGCTATCGTTTTGAGCATTTGTAAGCCTTTTCGACTAGTTTGCGAATTCCATAAAAAAACCCCCAATTGAAGAATTGAGGGCTTTTTAAGGGTCGCTGTTTGTTTATCGCGTAAAGAGCAATTCGCGGTATTTGACCAATGTCCACAACTCGTCGTCAATCAGAATTTCGAGTTTGTCGCAGTGATATCTAATGACTTCAAAGTAAGGCCTTACCTCATCGCAGTAGGCATACGCTTTCGCCTCAGTATCTTCAATATTGTTGGCTGCTTTTCGTGCTTCTGTCATGTTGGTGACATTGGAGTTGATTGCCTCTATGTGTTCCGAAATCTCCTTAATCAGGTTAATTTGCTCCTGAGCATACTTTTCAAAATCTTTAGCAAAAATATCCTTGAGTCCTTGTACGTTTGAAATCAATTTGTTTTGATAGTTTATTGCCGTAGGAATCACATGGTTTCTGGCAATGTCACCTATAACACGACCTTCAATTTGTATTTTTTTGGTGTAGGCTTCCAATTCTATCTCGTATCTGGCGTGTATCTCAATTGGATTTAGAATGCCGAGTTCTTCAAAAAGTGAAATGCTTTTTTTAGATATATTCGCTTTCAGTGCTTTGGGTGTAGTTTTGTTGTTTGACAGCCCTCGTTTGGCAGCTTCTTTTTCCCAAGCATCACTGTATCCATCTCCTTCAAAAATAATGCGTTTAGACTGTTTGATGTATTCGCGAAGTATGTTGAAAATAGCGTCGTCTTTCTTCATGTCCTTACGCGTAACAAGATCATCTACCTCAGCTTTAAATACCGTCAACTGCTTGGCTACGATGGCAGACAATACCGTCATCGGATTGGCGCAGTTTGCCGAAGACCCCACAGCCCTAAATTCGAATTTATTGCCCGTGAAAGCAAAAGGAGAAGTTCTGTTTCGGTCTGTGTTGTCTAACAATATTTCAGGTATTTTGCCTACAACATTAAGCTTCAACTCTGTTTTTTCTTCGGGCGATAGCTTTCCGTCGGATACGTTTTCTAAATCGTCCAAAACTTTGGAGAGTTGATCGCCTATAAAAACAGAAATAATAGCCGGTGGTGCTTCGTTGGCACCTAGGCGATGGTCGTTGCTGGCAGAGGCAATAGAGGCCCTTAGCAATTCTTCATTTTCATTTACCGCCTTGATGGTATTGATGAAAAAAGTAAGAAATTGTAAATTACTCATGGGTGTTTTGCCCGGGCCCAACAAGTTGACGCCTGTATCGGTAGCCATCGAAAAATTGTTGTGTTTACCGGAACCGTTAATGCCTGAAAAAGGTTTTTCGTGCAGCAATACTTTAAGTCCGTGTCTGTCGGCTACTTTTCCCATGATGTCCATGAGTAATGTATTGTGGTCAACGGCCAAGTTGGCTTCTTCAAAAATGGGTGCCAACTCAAACTGATTGGGAGCCACTTCGTTGTGTCTGGTTTTAACAGGAATGCCTAAAAGCATACATTCTTGCTCCAAATCTCTCATAAAGTTGAGGGCGCGAATCGGAATTGACCCAAAATAATGGTCTTCCAACTGTTGTCCTTTGGCAGGTGAATGGCCCAAAAGTGCTCTCCCTGTCAGCACGATATCGGGCCTGGCTGTGGCTAACGATTTGTCTATAAGAAAATATTCTTGTTCCCATCCTAAAGTGGCAATCACTTTCTTCACGTTTTTGTCAAAATATTTAGCAACTGCCGTTGCGGCTCCGTCAAGTGCCTGAAGGGAACGCAAAAGGGGTGTTTTGTAATCTAGGGCTTCACCTGTATAGGAAACAAAAACGGTAGGAATACAAAGCGTGGTGCCATATACAAATGCCGGAGATGTTGGGTCCCAAGCGGTATAACCTCTCGCTTCAAAAGTGTTTCGAATGCCACCACTCGGAAAGCTGGAAGCATCGGGCTCTTGCTGCACCAACTGGCCGCCATCAAACTTTTCTATGGCCAAACCTCCTCCCACGGGTTCGAAGAAAGCATCGTGTTTTTCGGCGCTGGAGCCCGTCAAAGGCTGAAACCAGTGCGTATAATGTGTGGCACCTTTGCTCAAAGCCCAAAGTTTCATACCGGCTGCAATGTGCTCTGCCAATTTACGATCAATTTTTGATCCGTTTTCTGTGGCATCCAAGACACTTTTGTAAGCCTCTTTGGAAAGATATTGGCGCATGGCCTGGTCGTTAAAGACGTTTTTACCAAACAAGTCTGAACGTCTGACAGATTCGTCTATTTTTACTTGGGGCTTTTGCTGGCTAGCCAACAATGCTTGAGTCCTGATTGTACCCATAATAATCTTATTTAAGGTTTTAAATATTTTCTAAAATTCGGCACAAATTTACATAAAAAATTATACCCCTTGATTTTAAGGGGTATAAACTTATAAAAATTACAAAAAAAATAATTTAACCCTCTTATTTTTGTATAAAAGTGGAAATTATGTAAAAAGAATAACAAAAAACCAATACGAATCCGCCCAGTCGGCTGATTTGTCGTTTATTCGACATCCATGTCATAGGCAGTAAAACAAATGCCAAGCCAAGCATCCACCACATATCTGCTTGTAGCAACTCCGGACTTTTTACTTCAATAGGATGAATGATGGCTGAAATCCCGATGACAGAACCAATGTTAAAGATGTTTGAGCCTATTAAATTACCCAACGATATGGCCTTTTCTTGTCGCAATGCGGCTACAACAGACGCCGAGAGCTCGGGTAGGCTGGTGCCCAAAGCAATAACCGTCACGGCGATGATACGCTCGCTCACGCCCAAGCCAACGGCTATGTTTACAGCGCCTTTCACCAACAATTCCGAACCAAAATATAGGCCTAACGCACTAATTAACAGCCACAAAAACGTTTTAACCCCCGAAATATCTCTGAGCACTTCATCTACTTCCTCCTCAAGTTCTTCTTTTTTTCGGAAACGGAGCAAGAGATAAATAAAACCAAAAAGCATCAACTGTAAAACAATCCCTTCGTAAACTTCAATCAGAAGATGAGAAGACATAAACAAATAGAGCAATATGCTTAAAATCATCATGGCCGGCCAATGTAATCTGCCGAATTGCTTGCCAACTGTGATTGGAAAAATAATAGCCGTAACCCCTAGTACCAAGCCGATGTTTGCGATATTTGAACCCATGACATTACCGATAGAAATATCGGGGTGGCCGTCCAAAGCTGCTTTGAGGCTGACAATAAGTTCGGGTGCGGAAGTTGCAAAAGACACGATGGTTAACCCAACTATGGCTTTTGAAATGTTGAGTTTTAAAGAGATGGCCACGGCAGCCCTAACCAGAAAATCGCCCCCAATAACCAGTAAAAAAAGTCCGCTCAAAAGCATGAGGTAATTCATATTGACTCTTTGAATTTAAGATTTGATATTATCGATGTTGTAGTGTAGTCCGATGTTTTCTCTGCGTGCTTGGGCCGCAGAAATAATAAGATAACCCATATTTACGAGGTTTCGCAATTGGCAAATGGCCACACTCAATTTGGATTTTTCATAAAGCACTTCGGTTTCCTCATGTATCAATTTTAAGCGAGCCAAAGCCCTGCCCAATCGCTCGTCCGAGCGAACAATGCCTACATAAGCACTCATGAGTTCTTGTACTTCTTTTTTGGCATGTATCACAAGTATATGCTCATTTGGGATTTCGGTTCCTTCGTCGTTCCAATCCGGAATCTGTTCATTATAATCAATATTTTCTATTTCTTTAATGCTTTCAAGAAATGCGTTGTGTGAAAAAACCAAAGCTTCTGACAGGGAATTAGAAGCCAATCTGTTGGCACCGTGCAGCCCGGTGCAACTACATTCTCCGGACGCGTATAGGTTGTGAATACTGGTTTTCCCGTTTCTATCCACTTTGATGCCTCCACACAAATAATGTGCTGCCGGAACCACGGGTATCATCTCTTTTGCGGGATTGATGCCCAAAGACTGACATTTTTCGTATATGTTGGGAAAATGACTTTTAAAAAAGGATTCTTCTATAGGTGTTGTATCCAAAAAAACATGTGCCCGTCCGCGTTTTTTCATTTCAGCATCTATAGCACGCGCCACGATGTCTCGTGGAGCCAAATCTAAGCGGGCATCGTATTTTTTCATAAAGGCTTCGCCTCTGTGATTTTTCAAAATAGCACCCGCACCTCTAACTGCTTCCGAGATCAAAAAGGCAGGGCTCTCGTCGGGGTTAAAAAGTGCTGTAGGATGAAACTGTATAAATTCTACGTTTTCTACTGTAGCTTTCGCCCTGTAGGCCATAGCGATGCCATCGCCGGTGGCAATAACGGGATTGGTTGTGCTTGCATAGACTTGTCCGCCACCGCCTGTTGCCAAAAGGGTTATTTTAGACAACAGCGTGTGTATTTTATGTGTCCTACGATCCATCAAATACACGCCAAAACATTTTTTATCGGGGGTGCGCCTGTCTACTTTTTGGCCCAAATGGTGTTGGGTGATAAGATCAACGGCAAAGCAATGGTTGAGCACATGTATCAGGGGATGATGCATCACTTTTTCGAGTAGTGCTCTTTCTATTTCGTTACCGGTGGCATCCTTGTGGTGCAAGATGCGATGGTCGGAATGCCCTCCTTCTTTTGCCAAATCGTACTCCCCTTGTTCGTTTTTGTCGAAGCGCGAACCCCAAGCAATGAGTTCCTGTATGCGCTCGGGCGCAGCGGTAACCACCATGCGTACGATTTCCCGGTCGCAAAGGCCGTCTCCGGCAACTAAGGTATCTTGGATATGGCTCTCAAAAGTATCGCTGGTTTTGGTCACAGAAGCAATACCGCCTTGTGCGTATTTGGTGTTGCTCTCGTCTTCTGATGCTTTGGTGATAAGGGTAATGCTTACCTTTCTGTGGTAGGTTTCAAAATGTGTGGCCACTTTGTATGCGTAGCTCAATCCGGCAATGCCGGATCCAATGACCAAAAAATCTGTTTTGTTAGGGATTTTCACTAAAGAAGATGGGATGAGCGGGTTTTAAAATTTTATTTGCGCGCACTGATTTCCAACATGCGGTTGACAGATTTGAGTGCCTTTAGCCGAATGTCTTCGGGAACCGTAACTTCCGGTTGTTCGTACTTGAGACAAAGATAAAGTTTTTGGAGCGTGTTCATTTTCATAAAAGCACATTCTGAGCATGCACAGGTATTATCTTCGTGTGACGGTGCCGGAATCAGCACTTTGTGTGGCACTTTTTTTTGCATTTCGTGCAAGATGCCCGCTTCTGTGGCTACGATGTATTTTTGGGATTCATCTGTCTCCACAAAATGAATCATGCCGGCGGTAGAGCCAATGTAATCTGCAGTTTTGAGAATGTGTTCTTCCGACTCCGGGTGGGCAATTATTTTGGCATCGGGGTGTTCTTGCGCTACTTTTAGTAATTTTTCAATAGAGAAAGCTTCATGCACAATACAGGCTCCGTCCCATAGTAGCATATTTCTGCCTGTAATTTTATTGATGTAACGACCCAAATTCTTATCGGGGGCAAAAATAATCGGTTGGTTTTCGGGCACCGAATCCACAATTTTTTTAGCATTTGAAGAAGTGCAAACAATATCGCTGAGGGCTTTCACCTCGGCGGAAGCATTTACATAAGTAATCACGACATGGTCGGGGTGTTTTTCTTTGAGTTTGCGCAAATCATCAGGATTGCAAGATTCCGCAAGCGAGCAACCTGCGTTGAGATCCGGTAAAATAACTTTTCTATGTGGATTTAGTATCTTGGCTGTTTCGGCCATAAAATGCACCCCGGCAAAGAGAATAATATCACAATCTACACGAGCGGCTTCTTGTGAAAGGCCTAAGCTATCGCCTACATAATCAGCAATTTCTTGTATGGCAGGCTCTTGATAATAATGCGCCAAAATAACCGCATTCTTTTCTTTTTTCAGCTTTAAAATTTCAGCCGACAAATCGAGGGATGAATCTATCGGTTCTGAGATGTATCCTTTTTTTTGAATTTGTTCAGCAACGTTCATTTTTTTCTTTTTTACAAAGGTATTAAGTTTGAACAAATTTGGTACCAATCCTTTCAAAGGCTTAACATTTTTGAATAGAAAAGTCTTAATTTTTTAAGTTTCCCCTTGGTCAAATACCTACCTTTGCCGGCATGTTTCAGATAGACAAAACCATCCTTTCGGAGGAATTACTCGAAAAAGCTTTTGTGTGCGATCTAAATGCCTGTAAAGGTGCTTGTTGCGTTGAAGGCGAAGCCGGTGCGCCACTTGACGAGGAAGAAATAGGCATCCTTAAAAGCATCTATCCGAAAGTGAAAACTTTTCTGAGACCCGAGGGAATTGCCGCTATAGAAAAACAAGGTACGCACATCAAAACCCGCCAAGGATATTTGGAAACGCCCTTGGTGGCTGGAAAAGAATGTGCCTATGTGGTTTTTGATGAGAAACAAACTGCTTTTTGCGGCATTGAAAGAGCGTATCGGGATGGTGTCATTGATTGGCCAAAACCTATTTCTTGCCATCTGTATCCGGTTCGATTACAGCAATATAGCAGCTTTACCGCGGTTAACTATCACCGTTGGCAGATTTGCGATGATGCCTGCAAGCTCGGTGCATCTTTGGGTGTTCCCATTTATAAATTTGTAAAAGATGCGCTGATTCGTAAATTTGGTGCGGGCTGGTATGCTAAACTGGAAGAGGTGGCCTCAAACTACCGAAAGGATTAGGCAAGATTTAAGTTTTTATAGCGATTATCTTTAGTATCTTTCGGTTTCAAAATCTTTTTTATGAAACATTTCACCTTGTTTATTTGCTTTATCGTTATGAGTAATTCCGGATATTCACAAGATATCCAATTGCAGATGAATCACATAGCGTTGCTGGTGAGAGACCTCGACAAGAGTGTCGATTTTTATCAGCAGGTTTTATTACTCGACGAAATGTACGACGGTACAGAACAACCGCATATTCGTTGGTTTTCTTTACAAAACGGCGCAGAACTTCATCTGATTGAAGACAAAAATGTGAAATTGACACAACAGAAAGGGGTACATTTTGCTTTGGCTGTAAACGACTTAGATGCTTTTGTTATCCATCTGAAAAACCGAAACATCTATTTTGAAAACTGGACAGGTGAGGCTGCAACTACAAACAGCCGCCCGGATGCAATCCGTCAAGTATATTTACAAGATCCGGACGGATATTGGATTGAAGTGAACGGAAAATAGCCTCAAAAACCGATTTGCCGATCTATTTGTTGATCAAGTGAAATATACGTTTCCGTTCTTGATACGCCTTCTATAGATTGAATTTGGTGGTTGAGCAATTGCATCAGATGCGCATTGTCTTTACATAGAAGTTTAATCAATATAGACCAATTGCCTGTGGTGTAGTGGCATTCCAACACTTCGGGAATGTTTTTGAGTTGGCGGACGGCATCCGGATTTCGAATGGCTTTGTCTAAATAAATGCCAATAAATGCCATGGTGGTATAGCCCAACACTTTAGCGTTTAGCACCAACTTGGATCCTTGTATGAGACCGTTTTCTTCCAGCTTCCGAATTCGCTGGTGGATGGCTGCACCCGACACACCCACTTTTCGGGCGATTTCGAGTATGGGCTTGCGTGCATCTGCCGTGAGTTGCCTTAGGATTTCCTTATCTATTCCATCTAAAATGAGTTGCTGGTTCTCTTTTTTCATCTGTTTATATTATTTGTTTTTATCTGTCATGCTTTGACTCCGCTCAGCACAGGCGCGGAACGCCCTAGGATAATCATACTCCTGTATGTCACTCTTTTTACATGGGCGTTTCATTTGCAAAAAGCTAATCTGAAATCAACAAACACTAACTGCACGTCATTTGATGAGCAAAGACGGTTTGTATTTAAACTGCTATTAAGTTATGATCAAAATAGTTAGAATACTTGGTTTTTGTTATGATTTAAAATGACACATCTTTCTGATACTTTTAAATTTTAAGAATTTTCTTCAAAAGTATAAAATTTTAAAACTAAACAGCAATTATACTATCAGGATTATAACCTAAATAGTCTGTTTCTCTTTCTGTAAAAACGATGCCGTTTTCTTCGAGTTCGTCCAAAATAGGTTCGTAAACTTCCGGACTGATCGGAATTTGTACGCCGGGTTTTGAAATCTCTCCGGTTAAAATTTTGACCGCTGCTATGCCCACAGGCAAACCTACTGTTTTGGACATGGCCGTAAATTTTTTGTCTTCGCCCTTGGTCACCATGTAGGCATCTATTTGCTTTTTTTGCCCGTTTATTTCATAACCAAACTTGTGATACATGACCAACATATCTTTATCTTGCGAAGTGAGTGTCCACTTTTCTTCTAATATCTTTTGAAGAATTTTTGCCGGGCTTGCATTTTCAAGGCCTATTATTTTGTGGTTGTCAAACAAATCGAGCTCCAACAATTTGTCCCACACAATGTCGTCTTGATCTATTTTGAGTAAGTGCCTCAATTTAATTTCCACAGAATCGGTAGCGTGATAGGGTAAAAATGCATTTGTAAATTCTCTGTAAGTCATGTTTTTTGTGCCCTCCATGATGTAAGAATCGTCTGTCATTCCCAATAAGACAAATATCTGCCAGGCTCTGGAAAAACCTACACGCCTGATGGTGCCTCGATAGAGGGTCAGTGCGTCTTCGAGTTGATAGGCTTTTCTGTATTTGAGTGAGTCTCGATTGGCATAGGCTTCAAATCTTCCGTATCCTTGAATTTCCAAAAACTCTGTCCGTCTAAAAAGCTGGTGATAAGGAATGTATTTGTAGGTGCCTTCTTGGATAAATTTTGCTGCGCCACCTTGTCCGGCAAGTACTACATTTCTAGGATTCCACGAAAATTTATAATTCCACAGGTTGTCGTCTGACTCCGGAGCCACCAATCCGCCGGCAAAAGACTCAAAAAGCAGCATTTTGCCTCCTTTGTTACGGATTCGGTCTATGACGCGCATCGCGCTCATGTGATCGATACCCGGATCTACGCCTATTTCGTTCATAAAAACCAAGTTGTTGGCTTTAACTTCGGCATGGAGGGCTTTCATTTCATCGCTCACGTAGGATGCTGTTACCAAATGTTTTTTGTACGTGATACAGTCACGTGCCACATCGATGTGCAGGTGCGCGGGCAACATCGAAATGACCAAATCTGCCTCGGGAATATGCGCCGCTCTGTCTTTAGGGCTGTGACAATCAAAAGAAACCACCTCTATCTCGGGCATATGTAGAACCTGAGCCTTGGCCGCCTCAACATTCAAATCGCCTAATTTTATTTTAAAATCAAACTTTTGAGTAGCTTTGTACAGATAATCAAATAGCTGTGAGGTAGATTTCCCGGCACCGATAATCAATATGTTTTTCATTGTATTTACGCTCAATTTTATTGAATAAGAAAGGTACTTTTCTTGCACGAATGTATAAAAATATAACTTAGATAAGGATAAATGTTACATTATTATGAATAAAAAAATTTTGATTACTGCTGCGTTTTTGGGTTTTACGGCTATTGTTTTAGGTGCTTTTGGTGCACATGGTTTAAAAGAATTGGTGTCTCCGGAACAAATTGCCACATTTGAAACCGGGATTAGGTTTCAAATGTATCACGCTTTGTTCCTTTTGTTCTTGGGTATTTCTAAAGACCTCTTTACGTCTAAAACCAATAATATTATTTTTAGCCTAGTGACGCTTGGTGTTGTGTTGTTTTCCGGCTCAATTTACGGCTTGGCCACCAACGAACTTACTGCTTTTGATTTTAAGAAAATTGCCCTGATTACGCCTCTGGGCGGTACGTTGCTTATTCTGGCTTGGGGATGGCTTTTGGTTAGCCTTATAAAACAGAAAAAGCCCCACAAAAAGTGAGGCTTATAACTTTTGAGTTCCTTCAAAAAGGAAGAAATAAATTCCTTATGCTTCGAAAGGAAGCACTGAAACGTAAGATTTGTTGTCTCTTTTCTTTTCGAATTTCACAACACCGTCCACTTTAGCGTGCAATGTATGGTCTTTACCTAAATATACATTTTCACCCGGGTTGTGTTGTGTGCCTCTTTGCCTGACAATGATGTTGCCTGCAGCAGCGGCTTGTCCGCCAAATATTTTAACGCCGAGTCGTTTTGATTCGGATTCTCTTCCGTTTTTGGAACTACCAACGCCTTTCTTATGTGCCATGGTGTATAGATTTAATGTTTAAATTTATTTTTTGATACCGCCGTTGAGTTCGTCTTGCAAAGTTTTCAAAGCATCCCAATCGCCGGCTGCTGCCAAAGCGGCTTGTTGTGGCCAGGTGTCCGGTTTTTTGGAAGCGTAAGTACCTCCGGCAGCCGTAAGTATTTCGCTGAGTTTTTCAACCGATGTTTTTGATAAGGCTTTAAAACTATCGATGCCGTTTTCTTGCAAAATGGAAGCAATTTTTGGCCCGATGCCTTCTACTTTTCTCAAATCGTCAGCAGTTGCTTTCTTTTTCGGAGCGTCTGTTTCATTTTTGGGTGCAGGCTTTGCTGTTTCTTTTGTAGCAACAGGCTTAGCCGTTTCTTTCTCAGCAGGCTTACTTTTCTTAGCTCCAGAAACCAATATGTTTTCAATCAACAATTCGGTAAGGGCTTGTCTGTGGCCATTTTTGACTTTATAGCCTTTTCTTCTTTTCTTTTTGAAGACGATTACTTTATCGCCTTTTAAGTGCTTGAGCACTTGGGCTTCCACAGAAGCACCTTCTATAGCCGGGGCGCCAACGGTAACAGCACCTTCTTGGTCTAGAAGAAGTACATCGTCAAAAGTAACTTTTGCTCCTGCTTCTTCGGCCAATCTGTGTACAAATACCTTTTGGTCTTTGGTAACTTTAAACTGTTGCCCTGCTATCTCTACAATTGCGTACATAGCGGTTATTTGTTAAATGAATAATTAAAAAATGGTTGCAAATGTAATATTTTTATAATTATCTCGCAATGTATCTCATCAAATTATTCCTTGCTTTTTTTAAAGATGCTTTTTGGCACCATAAATAAGTGATACAAACACAGAAAAAGACTGCATCGGGTGTGGATAATTGAAATCAACGTTCGCCATAGGATTTTTGACAACGCAAATAGCTAAACAAAAAAGCCGCAACATTAAAGATGCGGCTTTCAAGGTGGTACCTCCAGGAATCGAACCAGGGACACAAGGATTTTCAGTCCTTTGCTCTACCAACTGAGCTAAGGTACCCGTTGCTATATAGCGGGTGCAAATATAGTTTCAATTTTTATTCCTCCCAAATTATTTTTTTAAAAATAGCTACCCTATTTTTGTATGCAATTCAAATAGGCGTGAATTTAGTTATAGATGTTGGAAATTCGAGTGTGAAATTGGCCGTTTTCGAGAAAGGAAAAATGGCCTACCAGTCTGTTGCCTATCACGAAAATTGGTTTCAAAAGATTACCGGCGATTTTGACAAATTTGCCATAGAAAATGTTATTATATCGCGAGTGCGAGGTTTGGCTGAAAATGATTTAAACAGCTTAAAACGCATGTACCGCGTGCTGGAAGTGCAACACAACATGAAACTCCCTTTTAAAAATCACTACAAAACTCCCAAAACCTTGGGGGCAGACAGGATTGCTTTGATGAGCGGTGCTGCATTGATGTTTCCCGGAAAAGCCGTTCTGGTCATAGATGCCGGAAGCTGCATAACCTATGATTATAAAAACGAAAACGAAGACTACTTTGGAGGAGCCATTTCGCCCGGTTTACAGATGCGGTACAAAGCCGTGCATCACTTTACGGGCAAGTTGCCACTGTTGTCGCCAATCATCCCGGAAACACAAATGGGAAACAGTACAGAAAATGCTATTCATAAAGGTATTTTGGCGGGACTCCGATACGAAATACAGGGATTTATAGACGAATATCTATCTGAAAATGAGAATTTAACAATAATTTTAACAGGGGGCGATTTAGATTATTTGCGCAACGATATAAAAAACCGCATATTTGCCAATCCAAATTTTTTGCTCGAATGCCTCAACGGGCTGCTAGACTACAATCTGATAAATGATTAGAAAAAATTTACTCATAATATTTCTGCTTATAACGGTTACGGCATCGGCGCAGGAAGGAAGCAAATCACCTTTTTCCTTTTTTGGAATTGGCGAATTGAGATCCAAAGGCACCAATTACGAACGCACTATGGGCAGCATTGGCATGTTGGCAGACAGCATACATACAAGCTTGTTAAACCCCGCTGCTTTGGCCAAGCTCAAGCTTACCAATTACACCCTTGGTCTCACGTATAATTCCATTAGTTTTGAATCTGATGAAACGACGGCCAATACAGACAACTCTACCGTTGATTATTTGACCTTGGCTTTTCCTGTTACCAAAAAACTATCGGCAGGTTTTGGATTTTTGCCCTTCAGCTCCGTGGGATTCGAGTTGCAAAACACAGATTCCATAGCCGGAAGGGTGTCGCGTTTTGAAGGTGATGGCGGTATAAACAGGGTTTTCCTCGCTGCCGGATATGCACTCAACGAAGCATGGAGCTTGGGTGTAGAAGCCAATTTTAATTTTGGCAACATCAAAACAACTTCAACCATACAGTTTGAAGACGTACAATTTGGCAGCAGGGAGCGAAACGAATCTGACGTCAACGGATTTTCATTTACTTTAGGCGTGCATCATCAGAAAAAACTGTTTAAAGATAAAAAGCTGGTCATGCAATCATCGGCCACCTATTCTCCGGAAGTCAATTTGACCTCAGACAACACCCGGATGCTCTCAACGGTTATTTTTAGTGCTACAGGTGTAGGTTTTGACGTCGATTCGCTAAAGGTAGATGTGCCCGACACAGACTTGGTCATCCCGCAGCAAATTTCGCTAGGTACCGGAATTGGCGTGCCAAAGAAGTGGTTTGCAGGCGTCCAATTTACACATTTGCAAAGTAGCAATTTTACCAATAGATTTGTAAACGCAGGCGACGTGAGTTTTGAGAACAGCAGTCGAATATCTTTAGGCGGATACTATATCCCCAATTATATTAGCTTTTCTAACTACTTGAGTCGCATACAATATATGGCAGGAATCAGGTATGAAGAAACCGGAATTATAGTCAACGGAGAATCTATAGACGACTTTGGCATAAGTTTTGGTTTTGGTTTACCCATCAATGCCAATGGAAATTTTTCCAACGCAACAGTCGGATTTGAGATTGGACAAAAAGGTACCACCTCTGCCGGGCTCGTTAAAGAAAATTATTTTAACTTTAGGGTCGCATTATCACTCAACGACCGTTGGTTTGTCAGAAGAAAATTTAATTAGTAACTATCGAATAAACGTCAAAAAAATGAAAACGAAAAACCTAATTTTATTTGCGTGCTCCTTGCTGGTCAGCTTTGTAAGTTTTGGGCAATCTGCCGAATGTCCTACAGATTTATCCATCATGAACGAAGCCGCTAAAGTCAAAAATTACGACAGCGCTTACGAACCATTTATGCGCGTATGGAAAAACTGTCCTGATTATCATGTAGCTACCTATATCCGAGGCGAGCAAATTTTAGAACACAAAATTGAGACCACTTCCGGAGCAGAAAAAACACAGTTTGTAAACGACCTTCTCAAACTTCTTGATGATCGCCTACAGTATTTCCCGGATAAACAAGGAAAAGTCTTGTCTGACAAAGCTTTGCTGATGATGGAACAAAAAGTAGGAAGCAAAGAGGATGTGTACAATGTTTTTGACAAAGCATTTACGACAGATATAGATAATTTTACCAACCCCCGTGGTTTGTATGCCTATTTTTCTTTGCTGGTAGATTTATACAACGAAGGCAAAGCAGATGTCAGAGATGTATTTAAAAAATACGACGATGTAAAAGCCAAAATTGAGACTGAGTCAAACAAATTGTCTGCAGTATTAAACGAACTTTTACCCAAGCAAGAAGCAGGCACACTTTCGCCAAAAGAAGAGCGTTCACTAAAAATAGCCGATGTAAACCTAGGCTCGTTCGGAACTGTTTCTGAAAGCATTGATGCTAAATTGGGTATCTTGGCCGATTGTGACAATTTGATTCCGCTCTACAATAAAGATTTTGAAGAAAGAAAAACCGACGCCGATTGGCTCAACCGCGCAGCCTCCAGAATGTCTTCTAAAGAATGTACAGAAGATCCGCTGTTTTTCAAATTGGTTGAGGCATATCACGCCATAGAACCCTCTGCAAATTCTGCTTTTTACCTCGGAAATTTGGCAGAAACCGGTAAAGATTACGACAAGGCAATTGAATATTACAACCAGTCTGCCGAATTGCAAGCAGATAATTTCAAAAAAGCCGATATTTATTATAGAATTGCGCGTATGCAAGAGAAGAGAGGTCAAGTTTCATCTGCACGCACCTATGCAAACAAAGCGCTTGAGTTCAATCGATCTATGGGTAGGGCCTATTTACTGATTGCCAATATGTATGCAAGCAGTGCCAACAATTGTGGCGAAACTGTTTTTGACAAAAGGGCCGTGTACTGGAAATCTGCTGAATTGGCTCGAAGAGCAGGTGAAGTAGATGCAACTATCCGAAGTAGCGCACAAAAATTTGTGGACAACTTTATGGCGAAAGCCCCTTCAAAAGCAGATATTTTCCAATCCGGTAAAGCAGGACAAGTCATCCAATTCCCTTGTTGGATTGGCGGAAGTGTTAAGGTGCCTAACCTTTAATGTGCCACAAGACATTTTATATGTCGATACCTACTTGTAAAATCTTAAAAAGCATTGTCATGACCTTAGTTGTGGCAATGCTTTTTTCTTGCGAAGACAAGCTCAGTGACATACAGAAGATGAATATGTCATCGCGAGACCCGGTTGGCATTGCCGAAAACTTTAATCTCATCTACACAGATTCGGGAAAAGTTACCTCAAATTTAATCAGCCCCAAAATGCTAGATTACTCCAACAGAGAATTTGATTTTTCGCGATTTCCGGAAGGCATGACCGTTTATTTCTTTGACAAACAAGCACAAAAAACAACCGTGATTGCAGACAAGGCTGTAAATTATTCAGACACACAAATCATTGAACTGATAGGCAATGTGAAAATTATAAAACACGATGGCGCCAATCTGAAAACGGAACAACTCTTCTGGGATCAAAAAAACGAGTGGCTTTTTACGGAAAAAAAATTTATATTTACAGATGTGGACGGCTCTATAGTTGAAGGTGTGGGAATTGATTTTAATATGGATCTCACCATCATCAACATTACCAAAATGAGTGCAGAAAGCCTCGTCAAAGAAGAAAACGAACCCTTATGAACAGTACCATTTATAAAATTTTCGAATACGGCTATCTCGGTATCGCTGCATTTTTTCTCTTCAACACTTTCTCTATTTGGAACGAGAATCGGCAAAAAGCCTACTTGTATCTCTTTTTTGTAGTGTTGGCTTTGTTGCTCTATCTTTTTAAAAGAAATTTTAGAAAAAAATTTGAAAGACAAAACAAACCCGACCAATGAGTTCGGAAATCATCGTAATACTGATTTCGCTACTGTTGTCTGCCTTTTTTTCAGGTATGGAAATCGCTTTTGTTTCTGCCAATAAAATTCAAGTCGAAATAGAGAAAAAACAACAAAATATCTTCTCCCGATTTCTGACACCCATTTCTGAAAAGCCTTCCAAATTCATTACAGCCATGTTGGTGGGCAACAACATTGCATTGGTGGTTTATGGATACTTCATGGGAGAGCTGCTCATGTCGCTTTTCAAAAAACTGAACCCTACGCGCTTTGATGTAATCAATCGGCTTTTAACAGACTTCGACCTGCTTTCTCAAACCGTTATTTCTACAATTGTCATCCTGATTACGGCCGAATTTCTGCCCAAAGTTTTCTTTCAGATCTACGCCAATTCTATGCTAAAATGGCTGTCTCCTGTCGGTTTTTTCTTCCTCAAACTGTTCTCAATTCCATCGAACCTTATTATTGCCTTCACCGACAAACTGCTCAAAGTATTTTTTAACACCCAAGGTGATGCCATACAGCAAACTTTTACGAAGCTGGAACTGGGTCATTACATCAACGAGCAGATGGAAAAAGAAGAACAACAAGAACATATTGATTCTGAAATACAAATTTTTCAAAATGCACTCGAATTTTCTGAAATAAAAGCGCGTGAAATCATGGTGCCGAGAACAGAAATTGAAGCGGTTGACGCCCAAACTGAAATTTCGGAAATACGCAAAATTCTCATCGAAACAGGTTATTCTAAACTCCTGATTTTTAAAGACAATATAGACGATATCATCGGTTACATCCACTCTTTTGATTTGTTTAAAAAGCCTAAAAAAATAAGCGACATCATCAAGCCCATTGAGTTTGTCCCGGAAACCATGCTCACCAAAGATTTGCTGGACTTGCTCATCAAAAAACGCAAGAGTATTGCGGTGGTTTTGGATGAATACGGCGGCACTTCGGGTCTGATTACCATTGAAGACATCGTAGAAGAACTCTTTGGCGAAATAGAAGACGAGCACGATGTGGACGAACTGATTGAGGAACAAATCAACAGCAATTTATACAGGTTTTCAGCTAGGCTGGAAGTAGATTATATCAATGAAACCTACAAGCTCAACCTGCCTGAAAATGACAACTACGAAACTTTGGGCGGCCTCATCGTCAACTATACGGAAGAAATTCCTAAACCCAACGAATTGGTTGAAATAGAAGGTTTTCAGTTCACCATATTGGAAGTTTCCAACACCAAAATAAATTTGGTGGACCTAAAAGTAATGCCTAAAGATTAAATTTTATTTGAGATTTTTTAGATTGATAATCTCCTTTTCATTCAAAAAACGCCATCGGCCTCTGTCTAAGTCTTTCTTGGTCAGATCCGCAAAAATTACCCGATCCAACTTCAAAACCTTATATTGAAAATGCTCAAATAACCTTTGAATAGCCGTGTTTTTCGAGGTTGGTATTTGTATTCCAATTTCGTTGGCGGATGCGTTTTCTACATAGTTGATGGCTTCGGGTTTTATAAATCCGTCTTCCAATTTGACGCCTTCCGCAATTTTTTCAAAATCGGCTGCTTTCAGTTTCTTGTCTAAAACCACATGATACACTTTTTTAACACGCGTCAAATGATTGGTCAATTTGACTTGCATTTCTATATCATTGGTCAGCAGTATAAGTCCGGAGGCTTTTTTGTGCAAGCGCCCTACGGGTTTTAAAAACGACTTGGAAGCCGTCCGGGTCAAATCAAAAACAGATTTTTCATCTCCTCTGGGGTCGGTAACAAAATCAACGGGTTTATTGAGCAATACGTACACTTTCTTTTCGGGTATAATTAAAGAGCCGTCAAACCGTACCTCGTCTGTTCTTTTTACCTTATAGCCTAGTTCGTTTACGACCTGTCCGTTGACGGTCACATTACCGGAAGAAATATACAAATCTGCTTCGCGACGTGAGCACTTACCCGAATTTGCTATGTATTTATTGAGTCGCAGCGTTCCGTCATCTACTTTCGGTTTGCTTGTTGCCGCCGGTTTCTTCTTAAACGGTATTTCCGAAGTGGGCTTGTAGGTCAGTTTTCGAACGGGTTTAGCCGAATCTTTTTTCTTCTTATTGTCCATGTTTGCTTTCATTGGGCGCCAAATAAGCCGCCTTGTGTGTTATGTTTTATTTTTCCGAGATGTTTGTAAGCCAAATCTGTAACTTCTCTACCTCTGGGTGTGCGTACCAAAAAGCCTTGCTGTATCAAAAATGGCTCGTAAACTTCTTCTATGGTTTCAGCATTCTCCGATACGGCTGTCGCTAGGGTGGTTATCCCGACGGGGCCGCCTTTAAATTTTTCTATCATGGTCAGGAGTATTTTGTTATCCATTTCGTCCAGTCCGTAAGTATCAACTTTTAATGCTTGCAGTGCGTATTTGGCTATTTTGATGTCTATTTTTCCGTTGCCCTCAATTTGTGCAAAATCGCGTACACGTCTAAGCAAGGCATTGGCAATTCTGGGTGTGCCGCGGCTTCGGCCGGCTATTTCGATGGCTGCTTCCATGCTGATAGGAATTTTGAGTATCATGGCACTGCGTTCTATGATACTTGCCAGGTATTCTCGGTTGTAATATTCCAAACGGCTTTGGATGCCAAAACGGGCGCGCATGGGTGCTGTAAGCAAACCGGAACGTGTGGTAGCTCCCACCAAAGTGAAAGGATTGAGCGACAATTGAACGGAACGTGCATTGGGTCCGGATTCAATCATGATATCAATTTTAAAGTCTTCCATAGCCGAATACAGATATTCTTCTACAATCGGACTCAGTCGGTGTATTTCGTCAATAAAAAGCACATCGCGCGTTTCCAAATTGGTTAAAAGACCCGCCAAATCACCGGGTTTGTCTAGCACAGGCCCCGAAGTGATTTTAATTCCCACACCCAATTCGTTTGCAATGATGTGTGCGAGGGTGGTTTTACCAAGACCCGGAGGCCCGTGAAATAATAAATGGTCCAGCGCATCGTTTCTGAGGTTGGAAGCCTTGACAAAAACCTTGAGATTAGACATGATTTGCTCTTGACCTTGAAACTCTTCGAAGCGCAAAGGTCTGAGTTGCTTTTCGTTTTCGAGTTCTTCAGGACTGAAACTATCGTCTGATGGATCTAGATTGGGATTCATGAACGCAAAGATATTACAAAAAAAGAGTCTTTTTGAAACCAATCAAAAAGACTCAATTATTATGTATTGCAGGAAGACTTTAGTGTTCTGTCTCTCCTTTTTTCATCGGAACTGTCTGTGGGATAAAATCGTCGTCTGCACCGGGCTTGCTGTAATCGTATGCCCATCTGTGTACGTGTGGAATTTCACCTGGCCAATTTCCGTGCATGTGTTCAACCGGTGTCGTCCATTCCATAGTATTGGAACGCCACGGATTTTGTACTGCTTTTTTTCCGTAAAAAATACTGCTGAAAAAGTTGTAAATAAAAACGAGTTGAACAGCACCTCCTATGAGGGCAAAAACCGTAATAATCACATTGATGTTTGCCAAATCATCGAAATACGGGAAGGCTGTATTGGTGTAATATCGCCTTGGCAAACCGGCCATGCCGATAAAGTGCATGGGCAAGAAGACGCCATAAGCACAAACGGCTGTCACCCAAAAGTGAATATATCCTAAGTTTTTATTCATCATACGTCCAAACATTTTTGGAAACCAATGATACACCCCGGCAAACATACCGTAGATAGCAGAAACACCCATCACCAAGTGGAAGTGCGCTACCACAAAATAGGTGTCGTGCACATTGATATCGAGCGTACTATCACCTAGGATGATTCCGGTTAATCCACCGGAAATAAAAGTTGATACAAAACCTATGGAGAATAACATGGCCGGGTTGAGCTGTAGATTTCCTTTCCAAAGTGTGGTAATCCAGTTAAAGGCTTTGATGGCTGAAGGTATTGCGATAAGAAGTGTCGTAAAGGTAAATACAGAACCCAAGAACGGATTCATCCCGGACACAAACATATGGTGACCCCAAACAATGGTGGATAAAAACGCAATGGCTAAGATGGAAGCAATCATAGCCCTATAACCAAAGATGGGTTTGCGTGCTCCCGTTGCCAAAACTTCGGAAACGATCCCCATAGCAGGCAGGATTACGATATATACCTCCGGATGACCCAAAAACCAAAACAGGTGCTCAAACAAAACAGGCGAACCTCCTTGATAGTGAAGCACTTCGCCCTGTATAAAAATATCTGACAAGAAAAATGAAGTGCCAAAACTTCTATCCATAATCAACATGAGTGCTGCGGACAAAAGCACTGGAAAAGAAACAACACCGATGATGGCTGTAATAAAAAATGCCCAAATGGTCAAGGGCAAACGCGTCATGGACATGCCTTTGGTTCTGAGATTCAAAACAGTAGCGATGTAGTTTAGCGAACCTAACAAAGAAGATGCAATAAAGATGGCCATAGAAACCAACCAAAGTGTCATACCCGCACCAGATCCCGGCATGGCTTGCGGTAGGGCACTCAATGGTGGGTAAATTGTCCAACCGGCGGCGGCAGGACCTGCCTCTACAAAAAGAGAAAGAACCATGATAACACTGGATAGAAAAAACAGCCAGTAGGAAATCATGTTCAAAAAGCCTGAGGCCATATCTCTAGCACCAATTTGCAGCGGAATAAGCAAGTTGCTAAACGTACCACTCAATCCTGCGGTGAGTACAAAAAACACCATGATGGTACCGTGAATCGTCACCAAAGCCAAATATATATTGGGATCCATCACACCCTCGGGCGCCCATTTACCCAAAAATATTTCGAAAACTTTAAATTTTTCTTCAGGCCAAGCGAGTTGCATTCTAAATAGCATTGACATAGCCACGCCTATGATTCCCATAAATATCCCTGTAATGAGATATTGTTTAGAAATCATCTTGTGATCCTGACTGAAAATATATTTGGTGATGAAAGTCTCTTTATGGTGATGACCGTGATCGTGTGTGTGATCTAAGGCTTGTGTACTTGCTGACATATCTTTCTCTTTAGTATCGTTTTTGGTGAGTCATTTATTGAAGCACTTCGGCTAAGGTTTTTTGTTCAGACAACCATTGGTTAAACCCTTCCTCGGTGTCCACAACAATTTTTAATTGCATATTGTAGTGAGAAGCGCCACAAATTTTGTTACACAACAACAAATAGTCGAATTCATAAGGATCTAAGGTTTCCTTGCCTTCGGCTTGCAATTGTATGTTCTTTTCGGTTCTAATTTTGTTGATGGTAGCTACCTTTTCTATGATTTCAAGACTTTGTCTGGCCTCTTCTGTCGTTTTATCAGGTGTAAAAGAAAACTGCGTGACCATACCGGGTACAGTGTTCATCTGCGCTCTAAAGAAAGGCATAAAAGCGGAATGTAATACGTCTTGAGAACGCATTTTGAATATAATTTTTCTGCCTTTGGGTAGGCGTAGTTCTTGTGTGCTTACAATATCATCGTGGGCGTTGGGGTCAGACATGTCTGCTCCCATAACATTAGCGCCTTCTACATAGCGAACATTGGCTAGGCCTAAGGTGTTATCTGCTCCTGCATATCGAACTTTCCAGTTAAATTGCTGTGCGTAAATCTCTACAAAAATTGGATCGTCATTTTCGTTAATCTTCATGATGTTAGTCCACGTCCAAAGTCCGTATATAATCAGACCGGCCAAAGTGATTACGGGTATAATCGTCCAGATAAATTCGAGCTTGTCGTTATCTGCATAGAAGAGTGCTTTTTTGCCTTCTTCTCCTTTGTATTTATAGGCAAAGTAATGCAAGAGTGCTTGTGTGATGGCTTGCACAATAAAAATCACCACAAAAGTGATGAGCATGAGTTGATCCACATCTTTCCCGTGTACTGATGCAGATTCAGGCAAGAGTACATCGCCCCATTTGAACATGGAATAAATTGTAAATCCGTGAAGGAAAACCAGAAAAGCCATCATCAACAAGCCGTTGATGTGGTTGTCTTTTTCTGTGGCCACTTGTGTATTGTCTGCTTTCGCATGCGACAAATCGTAAATCTTGACCAATTGCCAAATGGCTATTCCTAAAAGTATTACCGCGAAAATCGTTAAAAGACCTGTCATCGTCAAATAGCTGCTTGAAGGTTAGTATTAGTAGTGAAAATGTTCACTTTCATGAATAAAAGGATTTCTTTTGACCAACAACGGCGCTTTTGAAAGGGTGTTGAAGACCACAAACAAAAACAAGCCAAAGAAAAACATAAGCGCGCCAATTTCAGGCACACCTATAAACCATTGGTCTCCCACGGTTGCCGGCATAATCATATTGAAAAAATCGATGTAATGTCCGAAGAGGATTACGACACCGGCCATGACAATAATCCAAGTATATCGTTTAAAGTCGCTGTTCATCAGTATCAGCAACGGAAAAACAAAGTTCATGACTACCATACCAAAAAACGGTAGGTTATAGTCCTCTATGCGGGTGACGAAGTATGTGACTTCTTCCGGTATATTTGAGTACCAAATCAGCATGAATTGAGAAAACCACAAATAGGTCCAGAAGATAGAAATACCAAACATAAATTTAGCCAAATCGTGTAGGTGACTGTCGGAAACAATTTCCAGATATCCCATTGATTTGAGAAAAATTGTCAGCAAAGCGATGGAAGTGATACCGGAAACAAAGAAACTCGCAAACACATACCATCCAAACAAGGTGCTAAACCAGTGTGGATCTACTGACATAATCCAAAGCCAAGACATCATAGACTCCGTCACGATAAAGAAAACCAAAAAGCCAGCCGACCATTTAAAATTTTTCTTAAAATATGAATTGTCACTTGCCTGGTCTTGTTGTATGCCAAGGCGTCTGGATATGTATTGATATCCTGCCCAACCGGCAATGAACACTACACTCATGATGATGAAAGTAGTCAAGTTTAAAAAGCCTGATTTATTTTGGATAATCTCATCATGCGCAACCACTTCCGCATCGCGCCAAATAAACAAGTGATGGCCGGAAGCTAGCGCAATCAAAAAGACAATAATAGCACCCGGAAGTACATAGCTGGACAATCCTTCCATAACCCTGAACAAAACTGGAGACCAACCGGCTTGAGACGCGTGCTGAACCGCATAAAAAGCCAAAACACCCAAAGACAATAGCGCAAAGAAAATGGCAGCTACGTAAACAGCTGCCCAAGGTCTGTTTTGAAGCTGGTGCAATTGATGCTCCAAATGCGCATCATCGTGTGCTGCCTCTGCATGCGAACCCTCTGTTGCATGTCCGCCTTCTTCTGACGGTACGACTAAGTGTTCTGTTTCGTGTCCGGCATTTAATGCCCTCACATCATCCAAAGTTTTTGGAGCCGTAAAAAATCCTGCGGCTATGCCCAGCGCACCCACCACTATAAAGATGAGGGAAAAAAGTTTGAGTTTATTTGAAAAAGTAAACATAGTCAGTTATGCTTTTAGGTCTATTTAATTGGTCAAATCTGCTTTTAGCTTTTGCACATATTGCACCACTTGCCAACGCTCCGTTCTGTTTATTTGCGAGGCGTGCGATCCCATAGAATTGATTCCGTACATCAACACGTGATAAATACTGCCTTCCGTAATAGGTCTGTCGGCATAGCTGGGTACGCCCAAAAACTTTTCATTCTTTACCAAAATTCCTTGACCATCTCCTTTATCGCCGTGGCAAACAGCACAGTAAATGGTAAACAACGCTTTGCCTTTGGCAAGATTATCTTCATTCTTTTCTAATGGTGAAAAAAGACTGTCGCGAGCCGCATTATAGCCTTCGGGTGAATTTTCGTATTCGTAAGGTACAAAGCCTCTGCTAATGGTGTTGGGAACAGGAAGCTGCGCTTCAATGCCGTTGGTAAAAGCATCTGATTTACCATAAGTTTCATATCCTACCGGTTCGTACATATTGGGCATAAACTGGTAGTTGGGTCTTGAGGTGTCTTGGCAGGCCTGTGTGGCTACCATAACAAGTACCGCTAAAAGTAATTTAAAAAATTGGTTCATAGTCCTTTCTTAATGCTTTTCAACTGTTTTGATTTCAATGGCACCGGTTTTTTGAAGCAGTTTTGTCAACGCTTCATCGTCGCCTGTTGCCTCCAAAGCTACCAGAAAATGGTCATCTGTTGTTCTCGGATCGGGGTTTTCTGCTTTTTTAAACGGCCATAATTTACTTCTCATATAGAAAGTAATGACCATCAAATGCGCTGCAAAAAACACCGTCAGTTCGAACATGATGGGCACAAACGCCGGCATGTTTTCTATGTAACTAAAACTAGGCTTGCCGCCGATGTCTTGGGGCCAATCTGTAATCATAATAAAATTCATCATCACGATGGCTACCGTCAAACCCAAACACCCGTACATAAAAGAAGTGATAGCAATTCTGGTTGGTGCTAAACCCATCGCTTTGTCTAATCCGTGAACAGGAAAAGGCGTGTAAATTTCATCGATATGATAGTGCGCGTTCTTGAGTTCTTTGACGGCGTCCAATAAAATGTCGTCGTCGTTGTACAGCGCATGAATGACTTTGTTACTCATGATCTTTGTCTCTTAGTTTTTTATATTTTTCTCCGGAAGATTTCAAAATAGTCTTGACTTCTGCCTGTGCAATGACAGGGAAAGTTCTGGAATACAACAAGAACAACACAAAGAAGAACCCGATGGTGCCGATAAAAATACCGATGTCCACAAAACTGGGCGAAAACATAGTCCAGGATGAGGGCAAATAATCTCTGTGCAATGAGGTGACTATAATGACAAATCGTTCGAACCACATACCGATGTTTACCACAATAGAGATGATAAACGAGAACATGATGCTTGTGCGCAACTTCTTAAACCACATAAACTGGGGTGAAAACACATTACAAGTCATCATTGACCAATAAGCCCACCAATAAGGTCCTGTAGCTCTGTTTAGAAAAGCGTATTGTTCGTATTCCACACCCGAGTACCAAGCGATAAAAAGCTCTGTAATGTATGCCACACCTACGATGGAACCCGTAATCATGATAATGATATTCATCAATTCGATGTGTTGAACCGTAATATATTCTTCTAAGTGAGACACCTTCCGCATGATGATGAGCAAGGTGTTTACCATAGCAAAACCGGAAAAGACTGCACCCGCCACAAAATAAGGTGGAAAAATGGTTGTGTGCCAACCGGGAATCACCGAAGTGGCAAAGTCAAATGATACGATGGTATGTACAGAAAGTACGAGTGGTGTGGCCAAACCGGCCAAGACTAGGGAAACTTCTTCGAATCGCTGCCAGTCTTTTGCACGTCCACTCCAACCAAAACTCACGATGCTGTAAATTCTTTTTTGAAAAGGTTTTACCGCACGGTCTCTAATCATGGCAAAATCCGGCAGTAAACCCGTCCACCAAAAAACAAGCGAAACAGAGAGATACGTAGAGATGGCAAACACGTCCCAAAGGAGCGGTGAGTTAAAGTTTACCCAAAGTGAGCCAAACTGGTTTGGAATGGGCAACACCCAATATCCCAACCACGGACGACCCATGTGGATGATGGGAAATAAACCGGCCTGAACAACTGAGAAAATAGTCATCGCTTCTGCAGATCTGTTGATGGCCATTCTCCATTTTTGCCTGAATAGCAATAAAACCGCTGAGATTAAAGTTCCGGCATGACCGATACCTACCCACCAAACAAAGTTGGTAATATCCCAGGCCCAACCTACTGTCTTGTTGAGACCCCAAACGCCAATCCCGGTAGATATGGTGTAAATAATACAACCCAAACCGTATAGAAAAGCTGCGAGGGCTATAGAGAATACAATCCACCACTGTTTGTTGGCTCTGCCTTCTACCGGCGCGGCTACGTCAACAGAGACGTCGTGATAAGATTTATCTCCGAGGACTAGTGGTTTTCTGATGGGTGCTTCGTAATGCGACGACATAGTATCTTGATATAAATTTCTTAATAAACTTATGATTCAACCGTATTTCTCACCTTTACATGATAGAATACATTGGGTTTTGTACCTACTTCTTCCAGTAAGTGATATACGCGGTCGCTCTGTTTGAGCGTTGCGATTTGACTTGTTTCATCGTTAACATCACCAAAGGCAATAGCACCGGTAGCACAGGCACTGGAACAAGCCGTTTGGAATTCGCCGTCCTTGACGACACGTCCATCTCGTTTGGCGTCCAAAATTGTTTTTTGCGTTTTTTGGATACACATAGAGCATTTTTCCATGACACCGCGCGAGCGAACCACAACATCCGGATTCAATACCATTTTGCCCAAATCATCGTTCATATTATAATCGAACTCGTCGTTGTTGTTATACAAGAACCAGTTGAATCTACGAACTTTATAAGGACAGTTGTTTGCACAATACCTGGTCCCCACACAACGGTTGTATGCCATTTGGTTTTGACCTTGCTGTCCGTGTGAAGTAGCCGCAACCGGGCAAACGGTTTCACAAGGAGCGTGGTTACAATGCTGACACATGATGGGTTGAAAAGCTACTTGCGGGTTTTCGGAAGCTATCTCCAACTCGCCAAACTGTGACACTGATTGTGACACACCCGATATGTTTTCTTTTTTCTCTGTATCTGCTGCAAAAGTTTCCTCTGATGAGTAATACCTGTCTATACGCAACCAATGCATGTCTCTGCTCTTCCGGATTTCAACTTTACCCACAACCGGCACGTTATTCTCTGCCTGACAAGCAATAACACAAGCACCACAACCTGTACAAGCATTCAAATCGATTGACAAATTAAAGTGATGCCCGATAGATCTGTCAAAAGAAGTCCACAAATCTACCGAAGTAGCCGGTACTTCTTGGTGATTCAACGAAACATGCGGTTTTTCATTCCACACATCTTTGTCTTCGGAATTGAAAATATCTAAAGTGGTTTCTTTAATGATACTGCCACGCCCCATAAGGGTGTTTTGCAACTGCAAACAGGCAAACTCGTGCGTGCCTGAAACCTTTTCTACAGTTACGGCCTGTACCGTATCAAAGTTTTTATAGAGTTTGTAGGTATTGACACCGACTTGCATTTCTGATTTTAATCCGGCTTGGCGACCATAACCTAATGCCAAACCAAATACGCCTTTTGCTTGTCCGGGCTGTATAATTACCGGAACTTTTTCCAAAGTGCTGTCGCCAACCGTTACTTTTGCATAGCTTCCGTTTAGACCGCCATTGGCAACGTGCTCATTAGTAAAGCCCAACCTGTCTGCATCTGCTTTAGATACGGTCAAGTAGTTGTCCCACGCAGCTCGTGTAATGGGATCCGGCATTTCTTGCAACCAAGGGTTGTTTGCTTGGCGCCCATCTCCCAAAGCTGTTTTGGTATAAAGTTTGAGTGTGTCGCCGTTGTATGATTTCTTGGCCAATGCTGATGCTGCCGCGCTAAAATCAGTCACTGTTGTCTCTACTGTGTTTTCTTCTACAGCGGCAGAAAGCTCAACAACTGAACCGCTCACGAACACGCCATCGTGCAGCGCTTGGTTCCAGGATGTGCCATTGAGAATATTTTCTTCCCAATATTTTTTGAGATAGTCGTAATAAGGGGTTTCGTTACCACTCCAATTCATCAGCGCTTGTTGAAAGGTGGTTGAATCAAACAGTGGATCGATGGTCGGTTGAATCAGTGCAAACTGTCCTTTCTTTATCTCCACATCGCCCCATGATTCTAAATTGTGTGATAGCGGTGCCAAATATTGTACCAGTGCTGTAGTTTCATCGGGGCGGTTTGCAAAGGCAACCGTATATTCTACATTTTTGATGGCTTCTGCAAACGCATCGCCGTTTGGCAAAGAATATACCGGATTGACATCGTTTAAAATCAGGGCTTTTACAGTTCCAGAAGCCATGTCTTTTATCAATTGGTCTATGGCTGCTGCGTGGTGTCCTTGACGAATCAATCGCGGATTTGTGTTATCAAATGCCTCGCTTTGAAGGGCTTGATTGATGGCCAAAACCAACAATTGTGCGTTTACATCTTGGATGCCACTGACTACCACTGCTTTGCTTCCGTGCTTCTTTAAGTCTGAAATAACTGTAGCCAACTTGTCATCGGCAGTAGTACTCCCACTAGAAACTGCAGTGCCAGTTACTTGGCTGAAGATTTTCACCAAAACTTGATTGAGTTCGGAAGGGTTTAACGGAAAACGGTGGTCTGCGCTGGCGCCTGTTAAACTAAGGTTAGATTCAAACTGGATGTGTCTGGACATTTTGCCGTTTTTGGGCACACGTCCTTGGGCATAGGTTTTGGCAAATCCGCCGCCTTGCCAATCACCGAGAAAATCGGCATCTACAGAAACAATATAGTCAGCTTTCGAAAAATCATAATCTGCTAAAGCGCGAATTCCGTAAACTTTTTGGAAGGCCTCTGTCGCAGCCGTTTCTGATACGGCATCGTATATAATGTGCTTTACATTCAAATCCGGATAAGCCGTTTTGAAGTCTGCTAAAATTTGATTTGTTGATGGACTGGCCAAGGTAGGCGTTAAAAAAACCACATCTCCTTCTGTGATTTCGCTAAACTTGATAGCTGCATCTAAGTGAAAATCTTCCCACGGATATGCCTCGCCATCTTTGGTCGGTTGTTTAAGTCTTCCGCTGTCGTATAATGACAATACAGCGGCTTGTACGCGCGCATTGGCAGTGATTTGCGTGCCCGGGAGGGTGTTGTTTTCAATTTTAATAGGGCGGCCTTCGCGGGTTTTCACCAATACATTGGCAAAATCAAAACCATCTACATAGGTAGAAGCGTAATAATTTGCCACGCCCGGAGTGATTTCTTCAGGTTTGATGACATAGGGAACCGACTTGATGATAGGTCCTTCACAAGCAGCCAAAGTAGCCGCAGCTGTACTAAACCCGACATATTTCAAAAAATCGCGTCTATTTGTTGAACTGTTTTGTAAATTTTTTTCATCACCGAGAAAATCGGCGGTTGGAATTTCTTCAACAAATTCGTTCTGACTCAATTGAGCCACAATCGGGTTGTTGCTGTCTAGTTCTTCGACACTTTTCCAATATTTTTTGCTTGAAGCCATCTGATCAGGATTGTTTTAGCAACTTATTTTTTAATTAATAGTGACATTTTCCACATTCGAGTCCGCCCATTTGCGATACGGTAAATTCTTCTACGCCGTATTTTTGAGAAAGCGCGTCGTGAATTTTATTGTAGTATTCGTTGTCTTTGACGTTTACGTTGGTTGTTCTATGGCAGTTGATACACCATCCCATGGTAAGTGGCGAATACTGATACATGATTTCCATTTCCTGAACAGGACCGTGACAGGTTTCACAAGCTACACCACCAACCGTTACGTGTTGGGAGTGGTTGAAATAGGCAAAATCGGGCAGGTTATGAATACGAACCCATTCTACAGGCTGCGTCTCACCGGTGTATTGTTGCAAATCCGGATCCCAACCCACTGCTTTGTAGAGCTTTTGAATTTCTCCATCGTAGAATGCTTTGGAATATTCGGGGGTGGTTTCTCCGTTGTATTCTTGAATGTTTTTGTGACAATTCATACAAACATTGAGCGAAGGAATACCCGAATGTTTGCTGGTTCTTGCCGAAGAGTGACAGTATTTACAGTCAATCTGATTGGCACCTGCGTGAATTTTGTGTGAGTAATGAATCGGCTGCACAGGCTGGTAGCCTTGGTCTACTCCCACTTGCATAAAGTATCCGTATGCGAAATAGGCACTCCCCAACAGAGAAAAAATGACAGTCACTAAAATCAAAAACTGATTTTCAGCAAAGGCTTTCCAAATGGGTTTGCTTTGGGTTACGGGCACTTCTATACCATTTGCAGCAGCAATACGGGTTAGGATGTTTCGAACCAGGATCAACATCACCACCAATACCAAAAGCACCAAAACCAAAGCTGCAATGACAATTTGATTGACATTTCCACCGGATTCGGCAGGTGGCGCTACAACCGGGGTTGCCTCAACTGCTTTTGGTTGAGCCGGTGGCGCGTCTATGTAAGCCAGTATGTTATCGATATCCGCGTCAGACAACAAGGGAAATGCTGTCATCGGGACTTTGTTGTACTCTTCATAGATGGCAATGGCTTGGGCATCTCCCGAGGCGATGAGCCCAGCGCTGTTGCGCACCCAATTGTAAATCCACGAACGGTCGTATTTCTCAGAAACACCCCGGAGCGGCGGGCCCACTAATCTTTGATCTAGCCTATGACAAGCTGCACATTGTGCATTGAAAAGTGCTTTTCCGGCTGCGGGATCTCCCTCTTGCGCTTGCAGAAAATCCGGACTCATAAACAACACTAGTGTTGCAAAAAAAGCAGTAAAAATGGTAGGACGAGGTAACACCTTTTTCATGTGTTTATTTTTATTGTTTTTTAATGGTCACATGGAACGCCCTAGGATTATCATTCTCCCGTATGTCAATATTTTTACATGGGCGTTTCATCTGTCTATAATATTTGTTTTTCAATGATCAAGCCGCAAATCCTTGCAATCGTTTCCTTTTGTATGGAGATTCCAAGAAGTGGATGTTTCATTTGTGTTTTGTTGTGCAATTTATTTCAAACCTTTATCAATCGATGGCAAATAAAAATCAAATTTTATTTAAAGAACATTTTACGATAAACTATGACTTTGGTCATAAATTAATGGATGCAAAATTAGTACATAGACTCGATTTTGAAAATTTTAACTTTGACTATTATCATAATTTATATTATTTCTAAATAGCTGTTTTGGCTTACTTTTTGCTAAGTTTCGCTACAAATTGATGTCGTTTTTTTTCAGGATTCAAATCTACACTTTTTAGTTCTAATATCTAAGATTTACATTTGCCTTTCAAATCTGAATACATTATGCATACACAAATTGGTTCAAAATTAAACTTGCTGCTCGTCTTTGCAGTTTTATTTTTTGGTCTTCAATCTACCTTTGGGCAAGAAAAAACCGAAGTCGTTCCCGAAAAAGAAAACATTACCATAGAAAAATTGGTTGCCAAGAAAATAGCTTTCAACCAAAGCGAAAATGTATTGAACAGATATACGGTTCAACTCTATTCCGGCAACTATGAAGAAGCGCAGAAGCAACTGGAAAAGTTTGGCAATTTGTTTCCGGACTACAAGGCTGTGATCAAATTTCAAACGCCAAACTACAAGGTTTGGATTCCCAATTTCAGGAACAAGTTGGAGGCCGAAACGCTTTTTGAAGCAGCCAAACCCGAATTCCCAAATATTTTGATTTTTAGAATCAAATAGCGTGGCTTACATCCCTTTTTTGAATGTTTTTTTGATGTCTTTGGGTTAAAATTCTTGTTTATAAACAAAAGAGGTGATGCACTCAAATGAGCATAACAAGTAACAATTGCTTATTTTTGCCTAAAATATTTATATGACACCCAACCTCGTCATCATTCCCACTTATAACGAAAAGGAAAACATAGAAAAGATTTTAGAGGCCGTTATGTCTCTAAAAACTGCGTTTGATGTATTGGTTGTTGATGACAATTCGCCGGACGGCACTGCAGATTTGGTGCGCAGTTTGCAAACAAAATATCCCGAGAACATTTTTTTAGAAGTACGCCAAGAAAAATCCGGACTCGGCACGGCCTATATCCACGGTTTCAAATGGGCACTACAAAAATCTTATGATTATATTTTTGAGATGGACGCCGATTTTTCGCACAATCCGAAAGATCTGCCCCGACTATTAAAAGCCTGCCAAACGGGCGCTGATGTCGCTATCGGATCGAGATACGTGTCGGGTGTCAACGTGGTCAACTGGCCCATGAAGCGTGTGCTGCTTTCCTACTTTGCTTCAAAATACGTTCGGCTGATTACCGGCATGAAAATACACGACACCACTGCCGGTTTTGTGTGCTACAAACGGCAAGTACTACATGCCTTGGACTTAGACAAAATCCGGTTTGTAGGCTATGCCTTCCAAATTGAAATGAAATTCAAATGCTACCTTAAAAAGTACATCATAGAAGAAGTTCCGGTTATTTTTACAGACCGCAGCAACGGGGTGTCAAAAATGTCAAATGCCATCGTGCGGGAAGCCGTATTTGGCGTGATTTGGTTAAAAATCATGAGCCTTCTTGGCAAACTGTAATTTTTAAATTGCTTAATGATGATCAGTCCATTTTAAGAAACAGTCAAAAAAATCGAAGTGATAAATAGTGCATTACTATCTTTACGAAACGCTGAGAAAGCATAAACACTAAAAACACTTGTATGGAGCGCAGTCGAAATAAATAATATAAACAGATGAAACGAGCCATGCTAAAAAGTTTAACACACAAGAGAATGATTATTAGCGAGTTCCATCTGACCTTTGAAAAACAATAAAAATAAACAGATGAAAAAAACACTGATTAAAAATGCCCGAATTATCAATGAAGGTAACATTCGCGAAGGCGATGTCCTTATTGACGGGCCTTTTATTGAAGATATTGCCGAAAGCATCAGTGCCAAACCCCATACGCAAATCATAGACATAGAAGGTAATTATCTGATGCCGGGAGTTATAGATGACCAAGTGCATTTTAGAGAACCCGGGTTGACACACAAAGGCAATATAGAAAGCGAATCTAGAGCTGCCGTTTCCGGTGGCATCACATCTTTTATCGAGATGCCCAACACCCATCCGCAGACTACTACGCACCAAAAGTTAGCCGAAAAGTTTGCTATAGCCGAAAAATCTAGTGCCGCAAATTATTCCTTTATGTTTGGTGGCACTAATGATAATTTGGAAGAAATCAAAAGACTACAACCCAATCAGGCAGCCGCCATCAAGTTATTTTTGGGTTCATCGACCGGAAATATGTTGGTGGACAATCCAAAAATTTTAGAAGAAATTTTTAAACATGCCAACATGCTGATTGCCGTTCACTGCGAGGATGAACAAACGATCAGAGAAAACACAAAATTGTTCAAAAATCAGTATGGCGAGTTTATTCCGTTCGAAGCACATCCGTTGATAAGAAGTGAAGAAGCCTGCTATAAGTCTTCTTCAATGGCCATTGAATTAGCCAAAAAAACAGATGCACGCCTACATGTTTTTCACCTTTCAACAGAAAAAGAAACCCATCTTTTTACGAATAAAATTCCGCTCGAAGACAAAAAAATTACCGCAGAGGTATGCATACACCACCTTTGGTTTTCCGATGATGACTACAACAATAAAGGGGCGCTAATCAAATGGAATCCCGCCATCAAAAAAGCCTCAGACAGGGAAGGTCTTTGGAAGGCTTTGCTAGACGATCGCATTGACGTCATCGCCACAGACCACGCCCCACATACCTTAGCCGAAAAGCAAAACAAATACTTAGAAGCCCCCGCCGGTGGCCCTTTGGTACAACACGCACTCGCGGCTATGTTTGAAATGGCGCTAAAGGGAAAAATAGGTTTGGAAAAACTCGTAGAAAAAATGTGTCACAACCCGGCCAAGCTCTTTCAGATCGAAAAAAGAGGTTTTATCAAACCCGGCTATTATGCCGATTTGGTCGTGGTGAATCCCTCTTTACCTTGGACAGTTAACAAAGATAATATTTTTTACCACTGTGGTTGGTCTCCTTTTGAAGGGGTCAATTTTAAATCGCGGGTGATGCATACCTTTGTAAATGGACAATTGGTTTATAAAAACTTTAAATTTACCGACGCCAAAGCGGCCATGCCCTTGGCATTTAACAGATAAACGGCATCTTCTCGTATGAAAAATATATATCTGATTGTTTTGGTGATTTTGGTTTTTTCCTGTCAGGAGATTGAGAAAGAGAAAAAACCCAAAGATCTTATTCCAAGAGACCAAATGGCAGACGTGATGTACGATATTGTATTGCTTAATGCTGCCAAATCTTACAGTCCGAAAATGATAGAAAACAGCGACATTGACTATCAAAAATATGTGTACGAACGGCATGGTATAGACAGCCTGCAATTTGCCAGAAGCAGCAACTATTACAGTCATCACTTAGATACCTACATTTCTATTTACAACGCTGTTGAAAACAAACTACTGGCGCAAAAAAGGATTTGGAAAGACTCCCTCGATGTGCAGAAAAAAATCCAAGATTCGCTGGCTACTGCAGCGCGTAGAAAACAAGATTCTATCTCTAAACTGAAAAACCCAAAAAATCAAGTTATCCAAAAAGTGGATACGCTTGACAGTGATAGCAATTAGGTGCGGCGATGCATCAATTCGAAGGCAAAGTGTTCAAATATTTCTTTACTCCCCGAAGGCAAATCTGCTTCTTTCAACGCGCGTAAGGCTCTTTGGGTGTATTGTTTTATCTCTTCCAACAGAAATTGTTCTGCCTGCGTTTCTACAAAAATTTCTTGTACTTCTCTGATTTTTTTGTCAGGAAACAAGCCGTTATCTGCGTAGAGTGCCAACAGTGCCGCTCTTTGTTCTGGCACTGCATTTTCAAGTGCCTTGATAAACAAATACGTCTTTTTGTTTTCCAGAATATCCCCGCCAATCTGTTTTCCAAAAGTTTTGGCATCGCCAAAGGTATCCAAGTAATCATCCTGCAACTGAAAAGCAATCCCCAACTGTATGCCAAAATCGTAGAGTTGCTTTTGAACGCTTTCATTTTTTTCGGCCACCAAAGCGCCCATTTGCATGGCTGCACCCACTAAAACAGCAGTTTTTAAACGAATCATTTCAATATAATCCGCCATTAACACTTCTTTTTGCTGCTCAAAATCCATATCCATTTGTTGGCCTTCGCACACTTCAATAGCGGTTTGAATGAGCAGTTTGGTCAAACTTTTATAGCTGTGGGGCGGATAGGCTTCTAAACAGGCTAAACTCTTGGCAAACAGCACATCACCAGACAATATAGCCACGTTGTTTCCCCAACGGCTGTGCACGGTGGGCGATTTTCTACGCAGCGGTGCGGCATCCATAATGTCGTCGTGTACAAGGGTGAAATTATGAAAAAACTCAACCGCCAAGGCTGCATGCATCGCCATGCTGCGATTGCCTCCCAAGGCTTCTGTTGCCATTAACACTAATATAGGACGCATCCTTTTGCCACCCAATTGCAATATGTATTCAGATGGTTCGTATAAGTTTTGCGGCTTTTTTTTCCACCGATATTGACTTAAGTATTCTTGGAAATCAGCTCCTAAACTGTTTATAATTTGCATAAAACAACTGTGATTTTCGATGAACAATACAACGATTACTTCTTGGCGAAAATAAGCAATATCCACGAAAACGTTTGCATTTTAAAAGAATGTTAATTTTACTTGAAACTAAGGAAACTTTTTTTGTTTTTAAAGTTTCCTTAGTACATTTGCGCCTCTTTAAATTCAAAATTTTGAAAGACACCATTTTAGAAAAAGCCTCAGATATGTTTTTGAACTTAGGGTTCAAAAGCGTTACTATGGATGACATTGCTTCAGAATTGGGTATTTCAAAAAAAACGATCTACGCGCACTATTCCAATAAAACAATACTTGTAGAATCGGCTACTTTTTATCTATTCGACAAAATATGCAGTGGTATCGAAGACATTACAGCGGCGCAATTTAATCCAATAGAAGAGCTTTTTGAAATCAAGTCATACGCCATCAAAAATTTAAAAGATGAAAAGTCTTCACCACAATACCAACTTCAAAAATACTATCCCAAATTATATAAAATTCTTATTGCCAAGCAATTTGAATACATGCAGACTTCCGTAACAGAAAACCTTGAAAAGGGCATTTCTCAAGGACTTTACCGTCCCGAAATAGACACCCAATTCATCGGACGCTTATACTTTTTGGGGATGGTAGGCATTAAAAATCCGGAACTGTTTCCGCGCGCAACAGATCAGATGAATGCGTTGGTCACAGATTACTTAGAGTATCACTTGCGTGCGATTGTCACCGAAAAAGGTTTACAACTCCTGACTAACTATTTACAAAAATGAACTTATCTCGCTTTTTATTCATACTAAGCCTGTTGCTCTGTCTGACTGTTCGGGCGCAACAGGAATTGAAATCTTTATCTTTGGAAGAAGCCATCGCTTTTGGGCTTGAAAACAGCTATGCTGCTATGGGTGCTGCTATGGACGTTGATGCTGCCGTTAAGCGAAAATGGGAAGCCACAGCCACCGGACTGCCACAAATTAGCGCTCGGGTGGATTATCAAAATTTTCTCAAACAACAAGTGACACTTTTTGATGCAAACGGCGATGGCCGAGATGATGAGTTTACCTTTGGTACCAAGCAAAATATGCAGGTTTTTGCAACGCTCAATCAAATCATCTTTGACGGCTCCTATTTGGTCGGTTTACAATCGGCTAAAACTTTTTTAAACATTTCTGAGCAAAACAAGATCAAGACAGATTTAGAAGTTCGCAAAGATATCATCGAGGCTTACAGCAACGCACTACTCACCGATGAAAACATTCGGATTTTGGAAAGCAACCGGGCCAGTTTGCAAAAAACCCTCGACGAAACCCGTGCTATGTTCGAAGCCGGACTGGCAGAAGAGGAAAGTGTAGAACAATTACAGATTACGCAACTCAACATTGAAAACAGCCTGAACCGGTCGCGCCGGTTAAAAGATGTGGCCTACAAATTGCTCAACATCACCTTGGGTATCGATTTGAACACCCCTTTGCTTTTGACAGATTCACTGGATAACCTTGTCGCTCAAAATTTGGTGGAAAGCATTTCGGAAACACCTTTTCAAATAGGCGAAAACATTGACTTTCAAATTGCTGAGACCAATACCCGTTCGCAAGAACTCCTTTTAAAACTGGAAAAATCGCGTGCGCTTCCCACCCTGAATGCCTCCCTTAACGGCGGTACAACTGCCAACAACGACAGCTTTACCTTTTTGAGTTCGGGCAACGGACAGCGGTGGTTTGCCTCTTCTTTGTTCGCATTAAATCTGCAAATACCGCTGTTTAGCAGTTTGGAACGAAGCGCCAAAACACAGCAAGCGCGCATTGCTTTAATGCAGGCACAAACCCAACAAAAAGAAGCTGAACAACGAATCAGGCTGGCTTACGAATCGGCTAAAACGGATTACGAATTCAGTGTAGAGACCTATCAAGCCAACAAGCAAAACCTTTCTCTGGCTGAAAGAATTGAAAGAAAAAATCAGGTTAAATTTTCGGAAGGTGTGGGCAGTAGTTTTGAGCTTGCAGAAGCGCAAAGACAACTCTACACTGCCCAACAAAACTATCTGCAATCAATAATAGATGTCATCAACAACAAAGCTACACTAGAAAACATATTAAACACCAAATAAAAAGACCATGAAAACCTTTCTCCAATATATTTTGATTTTGATTATTATTGCCGGTTGTGGTTCGCCAACGCCCGATGTGCAGGGTGTCATTCAAAGCGAAGACCTCACAAAAATAAGGTCGGCGCGCCAACAAATTTTGCTGCAATATGATGCGCTGGGCGAGTCTCTCAAAAAGCTGGATGAAGCGATAAGCCAATTAGATTCAACTACCCGCGTGCCTTTGGTGACCACTTTTACCGTAGTGGATACCGTTTTCAATCACTTTATAGACATACAAGGTAACGTTGAAACCAAACAGAACATCATTATTTACCCGGAATATACCGGTGTGTTGAAAAAAACTTGGGTCAAAGAAGGGCAACAAGTTTCTAAAGGGCAACTCTTGGCGGTCATTGATGACGGAGGCTTGGCGCAACAGTTGCAACAAGCCAAAACACAGGCAGCTTTGTCGCAAACTACTTTTGAAAGACAAAAGCGCCTGTGGGACCAAAAAATAGGCTCAGAAATTCAGTTTCTGCAAGCCAAAACCAATATGGAAGCACAGCAAGAATTGGTAAACCAACTCGCGGCACAACTTGCCAAAACGCAAGTAAAAGCCCCTTTTTCGGGTGTGATTGATGATGTGATTACCGACCAAGGACAAGTGGTCATGAACGGACAGAGCCCGTTAATTCGCTTGGTGAATATGAACGACATGTATGTGAAAGCAGAAATTCCTGAAAACTATCTCGTCGGTATCAAATTGGGCAATGCCGTCAAATTAAACATTCCTTCTTTGGGCAAAAATTTTGACGGAACCATCAGGCAAGTGGGCAATTTCATCAACCCAAATAACCGAAGTTTTACCGTTGAAATAACCATCAACAGCAACGATAGCGATTTGAAACCCAATCAAATTGCAAAACTGCTCATCAACGACTACACCAACCCGCACGCTTTGTTGATTCCCGAAAACTTGATTAAAGAGACCGCTTTGGGCGAAAAAGTTGTTTTTGTAACCAAATCCGGAACGGCCGGCAACAAGACTACTGTTGAAGAAAAGAAACTGACTTTGGGCAAAACTTCCGGTGCATTTGTAGAAGTGCTAGAAGGATTGACCACCGGACAAATTATTGTTGCCGAAGGCTCAAAAGCGCTGAGGGACGGACAGCAAGTAGAAATCAAATAAGAGGAATCACTCAACCTATTTAAGCTTAAAACCTGCGTATGGAATCTTTACAAGATAAGAAATTTGGCATTTCGAGTTGGGCCATAGACAATCGGATGACGGTCTATGTCATCATTGCGATCATATTTTTGGGTGGATTGATTTCCTATTACAACATGCCCCGCGAAGCTTTTCCGGAGATTATCGAGACCAAAATTTATGTGAGCTCCATCAACCCGGGCAATGCCGCAGAAGATGTTGAAAAATTTATCACAAAACCCCTCGAAGAAGAGTTTAACAACGTTAGTGGTGTCAACAAAATCACCTCTTCCACTTTTCAAGATTACTCGTTGATTATCGCAGAGTTTGATGAAAACATCTCCGTTGAGGACGCCAAACAAAAAATAAAAGACAAGGTAGATTTGGTCAAAGCCGAATCTGAATGGCCTACTATGGACGGCGGCGCCAAAGTGGAACCGACTATTTTTGATCTGAATATCTCTGAAGAGCAACCTATTTTAAACGTAAACCTGTCTGGTGACTTCCCCATTTCTGAATTAAAAAATTACGCCGAATACCTGCAAGACGAATTGGAAAGGCTTCCGCAAATTAAAGAAATTGCCATACGTGGCGCACAAGATTTGGAAATTGAAGTAGCCATAGACCTCTACAAAATGACGGCTGCGCAGGTGAGTTTTGACGATGTAATCAATGCTGTAAACCGCGAAAACAGAACCATATCGGGCGGAAACTTGCTGTCAAACGGCATCCGGAAAACCATTCGTGTACAGGGTGAAATTGACAAAGCTTCCGATTTGGAAAATGTGGTTGTCAAAAAAAATGACGGGGTCGTATATTTAAAAGACATTGCAGACATCAAATTTCAGGAAAAAGAAAAAACCACCTTTTCACGCGAATTTGGACATCCTGTAGTGATGTTGGATGTCAAAAAAAGAGGCGGCCAAAACATGATAGAAGCTATTTCGGGAGTGAGAAAAATTGTCGCCGAGGCTCAAAAAAATTATTTGCCTCCCACCTTAAACATCTCTTATTCCAACGATCAATCTGTAAAAACCATCAACCAAGTAGATGATTTGGTCAACAACATCATCTTCGGGGTCATCCTTGTGGTGGGTGTTTTGATGTTTTTCTTAGGTCTTCGAAATGCGCTTTTTGTGGGCATTGCCATTCCGCTTTCCATGTTTATGTCTTATATGATTTTGGCTTCCTTTGGCATCACGCTCAACACCATGGTACTTTTTGCGCTTGTGATGGGACTCGGCATGCTGGTGGACAACGGCATAGTGGTCGTCGAAAATGTGTATTCGCTGATGGACCAAGGCATGTCTAGAATAGAAGCTGCCAAACAGGGCGTTGGCGAGATTGCTTGGCCCATTATCGCTTCTACGGCGACAACCTTGGCTGCGTTTTTTCCCTTGGGACTTTGGCCGGGCACTATGGGCAAATTTATGATCTATTTCCCGATGACGCTGTCGGTGGTCTTGTTTTCATCGCTTTTTGTAGCCCTAATTATCAACGCGATGCTCACCTCCACTTTTATGAAGCTGGAAGAATCGCATATCACCCGAAAAAGACTCATTCGTAACAGCCTGTTTCTTTTTATCACCGGTTTGTTGTTTTGCGCAGTGGGCTGGATCAAAGACATTCCCTTTGTCCGTGGTATTTCTAATTTGCTGATCTTTTTTTCACTGATGATGTGGGTGTATAAATACGGTTTGTCGCCAGCGCAAAAATATTTTCAAAATATCATCCTGGTCAAACTGGAAAATATGTACGAAAGGGGCTTGCGTTTTGCCCTTCGCAAGCGCAACGCCTATTATTTTTTCTTCGGTACGCTCGGTATGCTCGTGTTGAGTTTTGCCCTTTTGGGCATCGTACAGCCCAAAGTTGATTTTTTTCCCGACAACGAACCCAATCAGGTTATTGTGTATATCGAATTTCCGGAAGGCACAGACATCGGAAAGACGAATAGTTTCACCCAAGAAGTTGAAGAAAAGGTGTTTCAAACCATCCAAAAATATGAAGATGCAGATGGTTACAACTATATGGTAGAATCAGCCGTTGCGCAAGTGGGCGAAGGTTCCGGCAACCCGCAAACAGACGGTGGCTCGCAGGCAGAAATGCCGCACCGCGCCAAAATCACGCTCAGCATGCGGGAATTTAAGTTTAGACGCGGCAAAAGCAGTAGCCAACTGCTGTCCGAAATACGAGAAGCCGTCAAGGGTTCGCCCGGGGTGTCTATTATTGTTGAAAAAGACCCTGTTGGGCCTCCGGCGGGTTATCCTGTCAATATTGAATTGGCCGGCGAAGACTACGAAAAGGTTTTAAGAGAAGCCGTTTTGCTCAAAGACTTTATCAATACGAAAAATGTAAGCGGACTAGAAGAAATTAAAATTGACATCAACCGGGCCAAACCAAGCCTAAACGTGATTGTGGACAGAAAAAAAGCCGGAGAACTCGGGGTTACCACAGGACAGTTGGGCAGTACGCTCCGCAGGGCCGTTTTTGGCGAAAAAGCTTCCACTTTTAAAGATTTGGAAGACGATTACGAAATTAACGTTCGGGTGCGTGAAGACCAACGATACAACGAAAATCTGATTTTTAACCAACCTGTTACTTTCAGAGACCAGGCTTCGGGGCAGCTCAAACAAATTCCTATATCCGTGTTGGTGGACAAAGAATCGTCCACTACTTTCAACGCCATCAAACGCAAAAACCTAAAGCGCATCATCACGGTGTATTCAAACGTGTTGGAAGGTTACAATGCCAATGAAATTGTAGGGCGCTTAAAAACCGAATTGAAAGAATATAAAATTCCGGCCAATATGACTTTGAGTTTCACGGGCGAACAGGAAGAACAAGCCAAAAACCTAAACTTTCTCATCAAAGCATTGTTGCTGGCTGTGGGCGGTATTTTGCTTATTTTGGTGGGTCAATTTAATTCTATCAGTAATCCATTAATTATTTTGACAGCGGTTATACTGAGTTTTATCGGAGTTTTTATGGGATTGATTGTCTTTCAAATGGATTTTATCATCATCATGACGATGATGGGTATTATTTCGCTGGCCGGTATTGTGGTGAACAACGCCATAGTGCTGATAGATTATACCAATTTATTGGCGGAGAGGAAAAGGAAGACGCTGCACATGCCGGCAAATTGCTTGTTGAGTAGGGAGCAGTATTTTGATATTATTGTGGCCGGTGGCAAATCGAGGTTGCGGCCGGTGCTTTTGACTGCCATTACTACGGTTTTGGGATTAATTCCCCTTGCCATAGGGCTGAACATCGATTTTTTCTCCCTTTTTATCAATTATGATCCTCGGATTTACATAGGTGGTGATAACGTCATTTTTTGGGGACCGTTGGCGTGGACGGTTATTTTTGGGCTCACTTTTGCAACATTCCTTACCCTAGTGATTGTTCCGGTGATGTATTATTTGGTTAACCGTGCTAAAATAAAGTTCAAAAACCGGTTTGGAAGTTCGGACTAGCACATCCGGATCATGACATTTTTAATTTCTACGCACCTTTGCTTTCTTTCAAAAATAGTAAAAAATCTTTTGGTTGGCTATAAAATCAGTTGATCTCGGGGTGCGGTGTATATGATCTTTTTTCGTACTTTTGTATTTATGAAGGCAAAAAATATATTCATAGTCCATCCGCAGACAAGTGAACAAGTTTCGGCTTTAAAAGCCTTTATGCAGGCTCTCAAAATCAAGTTTGAGGTTTCTAAGGAAGATAAGCCTTATAACTCAGCGTTTGTGGAGAAAATCGAAAAAAGTAGGCAGGATTACAAAGATGGTAAAGGAACCGTGATGACTATGGATGACCTCAATGGTTTATGGAAATAGTATTTTTACCCGATGCCAAAAGGGATTTAGATTTTTGGGTAAAAACGGGCAATAAATCCATTGTTAAAAAAATTACTCAACCCGATAGCGCGGACTTGTAGTCCGTGCGATGCCCATCCGGATATTGACATTTATAATTTCTACGCACCTTCGCTTTCTTTCAAAAATAGTAAAAAATCTTTTAGTTTGCTCCTAAGTCGGGAGACTTTGAAGAACCAGAGATCTTACCACTTTTTTTTAATGCTTTGGACGGAAAACCTTGTGCAATAACAAAACCTTTTCTAATAATTTTTTCTTCTGGCACAAACTTATCAAGTTCGTCGCACAATAAGCAAGTGACAACAAATGAGCCCTTAGAAGTCTTCAATATGCAATAATAATAGTCTAGCCAAAACGAGTAAACTTGTTTATTTTTGTGAACTGGTATTGAAGTATAAAATGTTAAACTTTCAATATCTTCTTCTTTGAAAAATACACTTTTAAAACCTTTTGTGTAAACAAATTCTTTTTTCTCAGGCGTCAAAGTAAGTAGCACGTCTTTGTTGATTTTATAATAGTTAGAAAAAAAGATGAATAATGGTAAGTAAAAAGTAAACGATTGAATGAATATGATTATCACAAGCCATTTAAAAAAGAATAAGATATTTTCATCTAAATAAACAGTAAACCCAGCTACTAAAATTAAATCAATGAGTATAGCTATAATCAGCGGTCTAATTAAATATTTTTTTATTGAGTCTTTTGAAATTTTAAAATCCATCTCCTGCTAAAAAAAATTCTATACTCTCGTTTGATAATGTTTGCCGAGCCATTTTTATGTTGCCGTTTTGATCAACACTTTGATGGCTCCTAAGTGCTTCGGCGTTATATTTTCTGCCAAATATTACCGCATCGTAATATTGCTCGGCGGTATAAAAAAGTCCGATAGCGCGGACTTGTAGTCCGTGCGATGCCCATCCGGTTTTAATTTCTGCTCATAATCCAAATTTAACAAAATAAGTTTTTGCCTACAATAAGCTTTTCTTTTTATTATTACCACACGATGCAATCGTACGGTAGCGGGGGTTAGCA